>CBIHNU010000014.1:0-105715 GCA_966211585.1 uncultured Noviherbaspirillum sp.
TTGGATTAGAGAAAATTCTACTTTCAATGCCGCTTAATTTCCGGGGGGATTACCGATACGCATTACTGCCGATTACCAGTTGGAAATCGGACGCGTTAAAATGCCGCTCTTTACACCGCAATTAAAAATGGGAGATAAGTCTTGAGACATCTTGTCCGCCTGCCGGCCATTGCCGCCTTGTTGCTAGTCCAGCTCGCGTTCCCGTCCTGCGCATTTGCTGCTGCGTCCCCGGCGGCAAACGGCTTTGCCGGCCCGGCGGTCGTCGGCATTCCGATCGAATTCATCCTGTTCGCCGCAGTGTTGTTCTTCATCGCGTTCGTCCATGTGAACACGATGGCAACAGCAGTGACCGGCGCAGTGGTGATCTCCCTGTACAAGATTTTCATTTCCCCTTTCAAGGAAGGCGTCGGGATTGCAGGCCTGGCCGGACACTTTGGGCATGAATGGATCACGCTCGGCAATCTGCTGGCGTTGTTGCTCGGCTTCGCGCTTCTGGCCAAGCACTTTGAAAAGAGCGAAGTGCCGGCCATGCTGCCTAAATACATGCCGGACGACTGGAAAGGTGGCTTCGTCCTGCTGGTGCTGGTCTTCTTCATCTCCAGTTTTCTCGACAATATCGCGGCGGCGATGATCGGCGGTGCCGTTGCGCATACCGTATTCCGCGGCAAGGTTCATATCGGTTATCTGGCCGGGATCATTGCCGCGTCCAATGCGGGCGGCGCGGGCAGCGTGGTAGGCGATACCACGACCACGATGATGTGGATTGCCGGCGTGGCGCCATCCGAAGTGATTCATGCCTACGTGGCTTCCGGCGTGGCTTTGCTGGTGTGCGCCGTGCCTGCATCGCTGCAGCAGCAGGCCTATTCGCCGATCGTCAAGGATGTCGCGAAAGGCACACGCATCGACTGGACCCGGGTCGGTATCGTCGCGTTCATCCTGCTGCTGGCCATATTCACGAATGTGCTGCTGAATCTGGAATTCAACGAGTGGGCTGAAGTGTTCCCCTTCCTCGGTCTCGCGGTCTGGGTCGCGATTCTGCTCACCGCGCCATTGCGCCGGCCGGATTGGGAAGAATTGCCGGGTGCGTTGCGCGGCTCGATCTTCCTGCTTTCGCTGGTCTGGTGCGCGTCGATGATGCCGGTCGAAAAACTGCCCGCGGCATCGTGGGTCAGTGCCTTGTCGCTTGGCTTCGTCTCGGCGGTGTTCGACAATATTCCGTTGACCGCACTGGCATTGAAGCAGGGCGGGTTCGACTGGGGCTTCCTCGCGTATGCGGTTGGTTTTGGCGGTTCGATGATCTGGTTCGGATCATCGGCCGGTGTTGCGTTGTGCAACATGTACCCCGAAGGGAAATCGGTAACTCAGTGGCTGTCAAAGGGCTGGCATGTGGTGGTCGCCTATATTGTCGGCTTCCTTGCCCTGCTGCTGTTGCTCAACTGGCATCCCGGATCGCAACCGCGCGGCGCGATCAATCCGGTCGTACAATCGAATTCGACGGTATCCGCGACATCTGTAGACGCGCCGGCAATGGGTGGTGCTTCTGGTCTGAAAGTTTCCGGTTCAGGTGGCGGCCTCAGGCTGCCGGGCGCGGGTTTATGAGATAAACAACCATGCGACAAAAAGTGTTGATCACACGTGCGGTATTTCCGGAGGTTGTCAGCCGTCTGGAAGCGCACTTCGACGTCGAATCGAATCAGCAAGACCGGATTTTTTCCGAGCAGGAGCTGATCGAAAAGCTGCGCGGCATGGACGGCATCTTTACCTCACCGACGGAACGTGTGAGCGCAACAGCCATTGCCGCCAGTCCGACGCTGAAAGCCGTTTGCAATATGGCGGTCGGCTACAACAATATCGACCTCGATGCTGCCACCCGCGCCGGTGTCATGGTGACCAATACGCCGGACGTACTGAACGAAACCACCGCTGACTTCGCCTGGGCATTGCTGCTGGCGACCGCACGGCGCGTGACCGAGGCCGAGCAATGGCTGCGCGCCGGCAAATGGGATAGATGGTGTTTCGACACGCTGCTCGGTGCCGATGTGCATGGCGCCACGCTAGGCATTATCGGCATGGGCCGCATCGGGCAGGCGATCGCGCGACGTTCGATGGGTTTCGGCATGCAGGTGCTCTATCACAACCGTTCGCGGCTCGCAAACGAGCTCGAAGATCAGGCCAACCATGCGCAGTACGTGAGCAGGGAAGAGCTGCTGCGAAGCGCCGATCATATCGTGCTGGCATTGCCGTACTCGCCGCAGTCGCATCACACGATCGGTGCCGCGGAACTGGCGATGATGAAGCCGACGGCGACGCTTATCAACATCGCGCGCGGCGGTATCGTAGATGACGCGGCGCTGATCCCTGCGCTGCGGGAAAAGCGGATTGCGGCGGCCGGCCTCGACGTATTCGAGAACGAACCGGCCTTCGATCCGGCATTCCTGACGCTATCCAATGTGGTGCTGACGCCGCATATCGGCAGCGCTACCGAGAAGACGCGGCGGGCAATGGCCGATTGCACGGCCGACAACCTGATTGCCGCATTGACGGACGTCATGCCTCCGAACATCCTGAATCCCGAAGTGCGTCGAAAGGGATAAGTCGATGGCCGATATCAGCATTACCCAGACCCACAAGCTTCCACACAAGAATGCCAGGGCTGCCGCGCAAACAGTGGCTGACCAGCTGGCCGACGAATACGAAATGGCATTGGAATGGATTGGGGACGTGCTGCATTTCAAACGCAGCGGCGTGTCCGGAAAACTGCTGCTACTCGAAACGGAAGCAACGCTGGAAATCAGCCTTGACTTTCTGTTCAAGGCTTTTGCACCGACCATCGAACAGAAGGTGGCGGCGAAGATGGCGAAAATATTCGGTGCGACGACTTGAGCGGTATCGCCGCTTCGGACTTGATCAGTCTTTCAATTCCTCGATCAGATCGATGTACTGCTGCATCGCAGCTTCCCTTGACGTGCCCTTCAGCGTATCCCACGTATCGTATTTCGCGCGGCCGACCATGTCGGTGAGTCCAGGGCGATTGCCATCGACATCGCCGCTGCTTGCCTGCTTGAACAGCGCGTAAATTTTCAGCAGCGTCATGTTGTCGGGACGCTCGGGAAGATTTTTCGAATCGGCCATCGCCTGGTCGAATTGGGCTTGCAGACTCATGATTTCTCCTGGTAAGTGAAAATGAATTGCCGTGATGGCGCGACAACCGGCGTGCATCATGCAGCGTTCGGCATGCTGCCCAAAATAACATGGAAGAATCGGCGGTAAAAGAAATGCGCTAGAGGATTTGCTCGATGTCGTCTCGCGCTGCCCCGGCACGGTGCGGCGAGAAAATGTCGACGATCGATGCCGGACGGCGGTGGCCTGGAGCGCAGGTAATTCGATGGATCGTTAGCATGCTGACGTTCAGCAAGCCGGCCATGCTCAGTCCGCCGCTTTGTCGATCACGGCCCCGCCCACATTCACCGCGCCCTTCGCGAGAGTGCCGGCGACCCCGACCACAGCCGAGCCCGCGGAAACGCCAACGCCGACTGCCGTGCCTGCAACGGATACTGCGGTGGAAGCCACAGAAACTGCCATACAGCCTGCGCACGATATCAAGACTGCAACGCAGGCACTGCCGAGAACTATTTTTATCGAACGCATCGGTACTGAATCCGGCAGTTGCCCGCCCAAGATGAGCAGACGTTGTCAATGAGGAATTGCCACTACCGGTTTCAGGCGCAAGCTGATCGAGATCGATAAAGGCTTGCTACAGCAGAGTTGTCATACGCCAAGAAGTTCCACTTCGAAAATCAGGGTCGCATTCGGTGGAATCACGCCGCCCGCACCACGCGCCCCGTAGCCCAGCGACGATGGGATGATCAGCTTGCGTACACCGCCGATTTTCATGCCTTGCACACCCTCGTCCCAGCCCTTGATCACATGGCCGGCGCCGAGCGGAAAATCGAAGGGCTCATTGCGGTCCTTGCTCGAATCGAACTTGCGGCCGGCGCTGCCATCCGGATTTTGCAGCCAGCCGGTGTAATGCACGGTGACATGTGCACCGGCCTTGGCTTCGTCGCCGGAACCGACGGTGATATCTTCATACTGGAGGCCGGAGGCCGTGGTGGTGGTGGACATGGGTTTTCCTTTGTTGTTGAGTTATCAAGCGGCGAAATTGTAGCAGTCCACAGCCTTCGTCGACAGGACCGCACCCGGGAGCGCGAAAAAGTTTGCAACGAGCGGTCGCAACAGCGTCAACGCCAAGGGGGGCGGCACCGTTAAGGAAGAGTGTTGTGACCCGGCATGATTCGTTGCCGTTCTGATTGCAACCGGGAACCGTTCGGAAACATTATCGGCACCGATCGTATTAGGTCGACAACAGGAAGAAAAATTCACTTCCGTCCGATTAAGAATAAGACGGAATTTGTGCATCGATCGAGGTTGCCCGGACGTAAAATGGGGCCTCGCCACCTTTCCTTCAAGCAGGTTTCATGTTTCATCGTTCCCGATTGTTCCTCGCCGCCTTGTCCTGCCTGTTCGCGGCCGCCTTCGCCCATGCGAACGTCGTTGTGGTTCTCAACTCCAACGACGCCAGCATCAGCCTGCTCGACGAGGATACCTACCAGAACCTCGGCTCGATCCAGGTAGGCAAGGAACCGCACCACTTGATGGCGACGCCGGATAACAAGTCGCTGATCGTGGCCAGCGCGGTGGGCAATGAGCTGGTATTCCTCGATCCGCACACCGGGCAGATCCAGAGCCGCATTCCGCATATCGCCGATCCCTATCAGATCGGTTTTTCGCCGGACCAGAAGTGGTTTGTCGCGAATGCGTTGCGCATGAACCATGTCGATATCTACAGTTACGACGGCAAGAATTTCAAACTCGCCAGACGCTTGCCGCTGGCCCGGCTGCCGAGCCATATGGCGTTCAGCGCCGACAGCAAGACGGTGTTCATCACGCAGCAGCGCAGTGACCAGATTAGTGCGATCGACCTCGCGACCCAGACGGTCAAATGGACGATGCCGGTCGGCGAACTTCCAGCCGGCATCACGATGACACCGGACGACAAATATCTGCTGGTCGGCATCATGGGGAGCGATTATGTCGAAGTGATCGACTGGCGCAAGCAAAAGAGCGTCAAGAAAATCAAGACCGGCGAAGGCGCGCACAACTTCCGCGCGATGGGCGACCGGCGCCATGTGTTCGTCTCGAACCGCGTTGCCAACACCATCAATATCATCGACCAGCAGACGCTGGAAAACGTCGGCACCATCAATGTGCCGGGCGGACCGGATTGCATGGAGCTGACCGCGGACGGCAAATACCTGTGGGCCACCTTGCGCTGGATCCGCAAGGTGGCGGTGATCGATGTGGCGCAGAAAAAAGTCATCAAGCTGATCCCGGTCGGGCGCTCGCCGCATGGGGTCTATTTCAGCAATCACGCGCCGCGGCTGTGAAGAAGCTTACCCATATCGCTCGGTTTTGCCTGGCCGCGGCAATCGTGGCGCCGGCCGCACTGTCGCAGGCCGCCGCAACGGGGGCTCAGTGCAAGGGAACGATTTATCTCACCTTCGATACCGGCAGCCAGTCGCAGGCGCAATTCATCGCCGACACGCTGAACAGGCATCACATCAAGGCGACATTTTTCCTGGCGAACGAGAAAACGATCAACGGCGACTATTCGCTCGACCCATCCTGGGCACCGTACTGGAAAGCGCGCGTCGCTGAAGGTCATGCGTTCGGCACCCATACCTTCGACCATGTATACGTGCAGCGCGATCTGCCGAACGGCCGCATTGAAGTCAAGCCGCAGTTCGGCGCGAATGCCGGCAAAAAGCTGGCATGGACGCCGCAGCAGTATTGCGATGAACTCAACCGGGTCGCGAAGCGTTTCACCGAACTGACCGGCGCCAGGCTCGACCCGCTCTGGCGCGCACCGGGCGGCCACGTGACGCCGAATCTGCTGGCGGCCGGCAAGGCCTGCGGCTATGCGCACGTGGGCTGGGCGCCTGCCGGTTTTTCCGGCGACGAGCTGTCCAGTTCGTCCTGGTCCAATGACAAGCTGCTCAAGCGCGCGTTAAACGGATTGAAGGATGGTGATATTTTCATCGCGCATCTCGGCATCTGGTCGCGCAAGGACCCATGGGCGCCGGCGGTGCTCGACCCGCTGATCAGCGGGCTGGAAAAAAAGGGATACTGTTTTGCGACGCTGCGCGAACATCCGGCCTATCGTGACCGGCACTGACACCGCGGCTAGGTTTTCGGAACCATCATGATGGATATGTTGACCAACTGGTTTGTCAGTGTGCAGGGCTGGCTGTTCCAGTCGCTGCTGGAGCCGTTCCTGTACGTCACCGGTCTCGGCGATATCGCCGAGGAAGCGTTTACCGGCACCGAATGGTTTCTGATCGGGCTGCTGGAACTGGCACTGCTGTACCTGATCCTGCGCCCGCTGGAAGCCTGGATCCCGGTCAAGCCCGATCTCGATCCCGCAGCCCGACGCACCGATTTCATCTATACCTGTATCCATCGTCTCGGCGCCTTCAGCGTGCTGGTGTTCTTCGTGTTCGGCCCAGTGTACGACAACGCGAGCTTCGAACTGCGCATGATCGGCATCAATCACTTCAACCTCGAAAACCTGTGGCCCGGCGTGACCGATATCGCGCTGGTCAGCTTCTTCGTCTATCTGTTGGTGCTGGATTTCTTCGACTACTGGTATCACCGTGCCAGCCACCAGTTCGGCTGGTGGTGGGGGCTGCATAGCCTGCATCACAGCCAGAGCGACATGAACCTGTGGTCCGACAACCGCAATCATCTGCTGGATGACCTGCTGCGCGACATCTATATGGCAACGATCGCGCTGGTGATCGGCGTGGAGCCGGCGCAGTATGTGCTGCTGGTGGTCGCGTCGCGCATGCAGCAGAGCCTGCAGCATGCGAACGTGCGTATCCATTTCGGTGCATTTGGCGAACGTCTGATGGTGTCGCCGCGTTACCACCGACTGCATCATGCGATCGGCATCGGCCACGAGTCGCACGGCTCCGGCTCGCTCGGCGGGCGCAATTTTGCCGTGCTGTTTCCGATATGGGACATCATGTTCGGCACCGCCTGCTTCGACAACACCTTCGCAGTCACCGGCGTGCGCGATCAGTTGCCGGCGCCGCAAGGCAAGGGCCGCAACTACGGACGCGGCTTCTGGGAACAGCAATGGCTGGGGCTGAAACGAATGGTCGAATTTGCGTGCAGGAAGCCTTCCTGATGCGACCAGTACTGATCGCGTTCGCGCGCGCGCTGCTGACGCAACTGCATTTCCGCATGCTGATGCTGACGGTGATGCCGTTCGTGCTGTCGGTCGCGTTATGGAGCGTGCTGTTATGGCTCGGCCTGCAGCCGATGATCGACTGGCTGCAGGCATGGTTCGCAGACCACGATGGCTTTCACAGTGCCGGCCAGATCCTCGGTTGGGTCGGCCTCGGTACCTTCAAGACGGTGCTGGTGCCGCTGATCGCGATGTGGGTGCTGCTGCCGTTAATGATCCTGACCGCGCTGATTTTCGTCGGCACGCTCGCAATGCCGATCATCGTGCGCCATGTCGGCCGGCGTCACTATCCGGAGCTGGAAATGCGCCGTGGCGGCACTTTGCTCGGCAGCCTCTGGATCGCCACCTGGTCGTTCGCGGTATTCGTGGTGGCGTGGCTGGCGACGTTGCCGCTGTCGCTGTTTCCGCCGCTGACTTTCGTGATACAGCCTGTGCTGTGGGGCTGGCTCACCTATCATGTGATGGCCTACGACGCGCTGGCCGATCATGCGAGCGCGCAGGAGCGCAAGGACATCATGCGCACCCGCCGCTGGCCGTTGCTGCTGATCGGCGCGATCACCGGCGCAATGGGCGCGGCGCCGACCCTGTTGTGGCTGGGCGGTGCGCTCTCGGTCATCTTCTTTCCCTTGCTGGCTGCCGGTGCGATCTGGCTGTATGTCTTGGTGTTCGTGTTCACCGGCTTGTGGTTCGAACACTATTGCCTGGAAGCGCTGGCCGAATACCGGGCGCAGGCGCCGACGCAATCCGCAATCGAAAATCGTCGCTGAATTATCCACTGCGGCGGCTGCAAAAATGGTTTCCGGTTGCTCAGGCATAATGCGGTTTTGCCAATCACATTGCTGCCATGGCCATCGGACTCATCATCATCGGCGACGAAATTCTTTCCGGAAAACGTACCGACAAACATTTCCCCAAGGTCGTTGAACTGCTCGCGGCGCGCGGCCTGCAACTGTCATGGGCCGAGTATGTCGGCGATGAGCGCGAGCGCATCACCTCGGTATTGCGGCGCACATTCGCCAGTGACGACATCGTGTTTTCCTGCGGCGGCATCGGTGCCACGCCCGACGACCATACACGCCAATGCGCGGCCGCCGCGCTCGGTGTGCCGCTGGCGCTGCATCCGGAAGCGAAAGCGAAAATAGAGGAACGTATCGCCGACACCGCGCGCGAAGCCGGCAAGGAACCCGATTACCACGCACCGGACAACGCGCATAGGCTGAAGATGGGCGAATTCCCGCAAGGGTCGACGATCATTCCGAATCCGTTCAACAAGATTCCCGGTTTTGTGGTCGAGCACGGCAAAGGCGCGCATTATTTCGTGCCCGGCTTTCCAGTGATGGCATGGCCGATGATCGAATGGGTGCTCGATACGCATTACGCACATCTGTTCCGCCAGGTGCCGCGCCTCGAAAAAGCGGTGCTCGTGTTCGGGATCGCGGAGTCGACGCTGACGCCGCTGATGGAAAGACTCGAACAGGAATTCCCGCTGGTGAAAGTGTTCAGCCTGCCGAGCGTCGGCGACGCGAACACGCGCCGCCATATCGAACTCGGTGTCAAGGGCGAACCGGCGCAGGTCGAGAGTGCTTTTGCGACAATGCGGAAGGCGCTTGATCAGATGCGTGCGGAATATAGTCCAACTGCCTAACGTGCCTTCACTTCATCCAGCAGTCCCTGCGTACGGATGAAATCCACTACCTTTTCCACCCCATCGCCACTGCGCAGGTTGGTGAAGATGAACGGCCGCTCGCCGCGCATCTTCTTCGCATCGTTCGCCATCACATCCAGATTCGCGCCGACATAGGGCGCAAGGTCGGTCTTGTTGATGATCAGCAGATCCGAGCGCGTGATGCCCGGGCCGCCCTTGCGCGGAATCTTTTCGCCGCCGGCAACGTCGATCACATAAATCGTCAGGTCCGACAGTTCGGGACTGAAAGTGGCGGCCAGATTGTCGCCGCCGGATTCGACCAGGATCAGGTCGAGGTCGGGAAAGTCGGCGCTCATGCGTGCGATCGCTTCCAGGTTGATCGATGCATCCTCGCGGATCGCGGTATGCGGACAGCCGCCAGTCTCCACGCCCATCAGACGTTCCGCCGGCAGCGCGTCGGCGCGTAACAGGATTTCCATGTCTTCCTTGGTATAGATGTCATTGGTGATGACGGCCATGTCGTAACGCTCGCGCATTGTCTTGCACAGCATTTCGCAGAGTGCGGTCTTGCCGGACCCGACCGGGCCGCCGATGCCGACACGTAATGGATTGTGCTGTGGATTGGATGGGTTTTTCATAGTCATGATTCAGAAAAATTCAGGAACGATAGAGACGGCTGTACTGGACTTCATGCTGCATCGACAGCAGCGACAGGCCGGGCGACCAGTTGCACAGTTCATCATCGGCGAGCTGCATTGCCGTTTGCGCCGCTGCCTCGATTTGCGGCTGCAGTGCCAGCAACAGGCGCTGGCCGGCCACTTGCCCAAGCGGTACCGACTTCACGCATACCAGCACCTGGTTCTCGGCCCACGAAAACAGCATGCCGAGCAAGGCGGCGTCATGCGGAACATGCAATGCAACGCTGGCAAAGGCGAGCGCGGTGGGCAACGGCACTTCGGTTTGCGCTTGCAGGATGTTGCATAGCGCTTCATCGGCGATATCCAGAGCGAGTGCGAGCTTGCTCAACGAATAGCCCATCTGTATCGTTTCGGCTCGGAATTCGGCGGTGTCCCGCGCGGCGATGAAGCGTTCGGTCCATTTGCTTGCTGCAGCCGCATCGCGTGCGGTGAATGCCTGCAGCAGGCGCCAGAATACCGGCGCTTCGAAGCGGGCAACCACCTGCTGCAGGGCGTCCGCGATCCAGCGCCGGGCTGACTCCTGATTCGCCACGAGACCGCTTTCCAGCGCCGCTTCCAGCCCTTGCGAATAACTGTACGCGCCGACCGGCAGCGACGGGCTTGCCAGTTGCAGCAGATGAAGGAGGGCGCTGGCCTGCATCTCAGGATTTGTCGGTAGGCCGATGAATTTTTTGCCGCAGCGGAATCGGCGCCAGCGGGTGGTGATGCTCGTCGCCATGGTGATGGTGGCCGCCGCCATAGGCGCCGGATTCCGGCTCGAACGGTGCCTGTTCTTCCGTCACGGTCGCGCCGAGGCCTTCGAGCATATCCTTCAGCACCGTGTCCTTGCGAATGCGCAGGAAGGCGGCATCGGCCTCGCCGGCAACCTGTGCCTGCGTATGGCGATTGCCAAGATGGAATGCGCAGCGCAGCAGCTCGCGCGGCGTCGCGCAATCGACGCGATAAGTCGCTTCCTTCGCCGCGACGATCCTGACCACGCGGCCGTCGTCGCCTTTCAGCAGATCGCCGTCGCGCAACACGGTGCCGCGCACGGTGAAGACTGCGGCTTCCTCGCCGGACGCGAGCTGCGCGCGCAGCCGGCTTTTTTCCCGCAGCTCGTAAGGCAGGACGAGTTCGCCATCGACTGTTTCGGCTGCGTCGATTTTAGTGTGGAGCGTCAGCATGATGATTGCATTCAAAACAGAAAATATCGCTGCGCCATCGGCAGCACTTTGGCCGGTTCGCACACCAGCAGTTCGCCGTCGGCGCGCACTTCGTAGCTCTCCGGATCGACCTCCATCTTCGGCGTCAGGCCATTGTGGATCATGTCGGCCTTGCGCACATGGCGCGTGTTTTTCACCGGGATCAGCGTCTTGTTCAGTTTCAGCGCATCGCCGATGCCGGCATCATACGCAGCCTGCGACACGAACGTAAACGAAGTCCGCAAGCCGCCGCCATACGCGCCGAACATCATCCGGTAGTGCACCGGCTGCGGTGTCGGGATCGACGCGTTCGGGTCGCCCATCTGCGCGGCGGCAATCATGCCGCTCTTTAAAATCATCGACGGTTTGACGCCGAAGAACGCGGGCTTCCACAGCACGATGTCGGCGATCTTGCCGACTTCCAGCGAGCCGACCACGTGCGAGATGCCATGTGTGATCGCGGGATTGATCGTGTACTTCGCGATGTAGCGCTTGACCCGGAAATTGTCGTTGCGGCTAGCGTCGCCCGGCAACGCTCCGCGCTGCACCTTCATCTTGTGTGCGGTCTGCCAGGTGCGCATGATCACCTCGCCGACGCGGCCCATCGCCTGCGAATCGGACGACATCATCGAGATCGCGCCGATGTCGTGCAGGATGTCTTCGGCGGCGATGGTTTCGCGCCGTATCCGCGATTCGGCGAAGGCGATGTCTTCCGCGATCGCCGGGTCGAGATGGTGGCAGACCATCAGCATGTCGAGGTGCTCGTCCAGCGTGTTGACCGTGTACGGCCGCGTCGGATTGGTGGACGAGGGCAGCACGTTGCCCTGGCCGATCGCCGCGATGATGTCCGGCGCATGCCCGCCGCCGGCGCCTTCGGTGTGAAAGGTGTGGATCGTACGGTCCTTGAATGCGGCCAGCGTGTGTTCGAGGAAGCCGCCTTCGTTCAATGTGTCGGTATGGATCGCGACCTGCACGTCCATCCGGTCGGCGACCGACAGGCAGTTGTCGATTGCGGCCGGCGTCGTGCCCCAGTCTTCGTGCAGTTTCAGGCCGATCGCGCCGGCGTGGATCTGTTCTTCCAGTGGCGTCGGCAGGCTGACGTTGCCCTTGCCGAGAAAACCCAGGTTCATCGGGAAGGCGTCGGCGGCGGACAGCATCGAATGGATATGCCACGGCCCCGGTGTGCAGGTGGTCGCCGCAGTGCCGACCGCGGGGCCGGTGCCGCCGCCCAGCATCGTGGTCACGCCCGACATCAGTGCTTCCTCGATCTGTTGCGGGCAGATGAAATGGATGTGCGAATCGATGCCGCCGGCGGTAACGATCATGCCTTCGCCGGCGATGATTTCGGTCGCCCCGCCGATCGCCATCGTCACGTCCGGCTGGATGTCGGGGTTGCCGGCCTTGCCGATCGCGGCGATGCGGCCGGTCTTGATGCCGATGTCGGCCTTGACGATGCCCCAGTGATCGACGATCAGCGCGTTGGTGATCACCGTATCCATCACGTCCTTGTGATTGCGCTGCGACTGGCCCATGCCGTCGCGGATCACCTTGCCGCCACCGAATTTCACTTCTTCGCCGTAGGTAGTGAAATCCTTCTCGACTTCGATGAGCAGTTCGGTGTCGGCCAGACGCACGCGATCGCCGACAGTGGGGCCGAACATTTCGGCATAGGCCTGGCGGGAGATCCTGGTCATTTCAGTTTGCCCATGACTTTTGCATTGAATCCGTAGACCTTGCGGTCGCCGGCGAGGTCGACCAGTTCAACCGTGCGTTCCTGGCCCGGCTCGAAGCGCACCGCGGTGCCGGCGGCGATATTCAGCCGCATGCCGTAGGCGGATTGGCGCTCGAATTGCAGCGCCGGGTTGACTTCGTAAAAATGAAAGTGCGAGCCGACCTGGATCGGGCGGTCGCCGCTGTTCGCGACTTTCACCGTGGCGGTTTGACGACCGGCGTTGAGTTCGATGTCGCCCGGCTCGATCAGCATTTCTCCTGGAATCATCAATGTCTCCTACGGAATTGGGTGGTGAACGGTGACCAGTTTGGTGCCGTCGGGGAAGGTCGCTTCGACCTGGATTTCGGGGATCATTTCGGCCACGCCGTCCATCACGTCGGCGCGTGCCAATATCTTCGTGCCTTCAGACATCAATTCGGCCACGGTCCTGCCATCGCGTGCGCCTTCCATGATCGCGGCACTGATCAGCGCAACCGCTTCCGGGTAGTTCAGCTTTAGTCCGCGCGCGCGGCGGCGTTCCGCCAGCAATGCGGCGGTGAAGATCAGGAGTTTGTCCTTTTCCCTTGGTGTCAGCTCCATCGATTTCTCCTTCAGGTATTCCAGATGCGCGGTACGGCGCCTTCGCGGCCGATCAGGAGCGGCCGCAGCTCGCGCCACGCGGATATCATCAAGCGCTTCGCGGTTTCGCTCGAATCGCCGAGGTAGCGCACGACGACGACCGATTTCATTTGCGTCACGCCATATCTGCCTTCGCCGTCGCCGGCCATGCGTAATGCACCGATCAGCGTCGCCGGCACGGTTTTTCCGACGGCGATCAGGGTCGCGCATACCGTCTTTCCTGCCAGGCCGAGCGCACTGCTCATCGATGCATCGCCGGCTGTCAGCCCGCCTTGTTCAAACCACACCAGCTTGCCGTCGCGACGGATGCGTGTGTGTTGCTCGATCTTTCCGGAGTTAAACGATTCACCGGAAGCGGTACGGCCGAAGCACAGGATTTCGCATCCCATATAGGTCGCGTTTTGCGCGAGCGTGACATCATGATCGAGTCGCACATGAGCGGCATCGAAAAAAATTGTCTCTTGCGGCAGCCATTCGATTGACGCGTCGGGTGCCGCGTCAAGCCGCACCTGTTGCCGCGACACCTGTCCGTTCGCCTTGTACCATTTGGCCGCGCCGGGCGTGGCAAGCAGGACGTGCGCGCGCTCGCGGGCGTGCACGTCGATGTTCAGTTCATCGCCGCCAACCACACCGCCCGGCGGATGCACGACAATCGCATGGCATACGCGGCCGCCTTCCGGGTATAGCGGCTTCTGCACCCGCAGCGGTCCGCTGTGACTGCGTTCCACCATTCGCGTGACGCCGGCATCGTCGGCGAAGCCGAGCGACAAGCGTGCCTGCCAATGGGTGGCGTCGCGCGGCGGCGCAAGCGATGGATCGGTGGCAATACGTTTCATCCCGCGACTATACCGCCAAGTGCTGCTTCACATCCTCGCTGTCCATCTGCGCCTGCGTGCCGGATGCCACCACTTCGCCACGCGACAGCACGACGAACTGGTCGGCCAGTTCATGTGCGAAATCGAAGTATTGCTCGCACAGCAGGATCGCGATATCGCCGCGTTCGCGCAGCAGCCGGATCACGCGGCCGATATCCTTGATGATCGACGGCTGTATGCCTTCGGTCGGCTCGTCCAGGATGATCAGTTTCGGATCGGCCAGCAAGGCGCGCGCGATCGCCAGCTGTTGCTGCTGTCCGCCGGACAGGTCGCCGCCGCGCCGGTGCAGCATTTCCTTCAGCACGGGGAACAGTTCGTAGACGTCGCCACGGATTTTCGATGCCTGCTTGCCGGGCTTGACCGCCATGCCCATCAGCATGTTTTCCTCGACCGTCAGCCGGGCGAAGATCTCGCGGCCTTGCGGTACGTAGGCAATGCCGCGCGCCGCACGCTCATGCGGCTTGAGTTTGGTGATGTCGCGGCCTTCCAGCGCCACTTGTCCGCTGGCGGCGGGCAGCACGCCCATCAGGCATTTCAGCAGCGTCGTCTTGCCGACGCCGTTGCGGCCGAGCAGCGCAAGGCACTGGCCTTTTTCGAGTGACAGCGACACGCCGCGCAGCGTGTGTGAGGAGCCGTAGTACTGGTTCAGTTGTTCGACGTTCAGCATTGCATTTCCTCGCTCAGCGGCCCAGGTAAACTTCGATCACGCGCTCGTCCGATTGCACCTGCTGCATCGTCCCTTGTGCCAGCACCGACCCCTCGTGCAGCACCGTGACCTTGTCCTGCTGCGCGATCTCGGTCACGAACGCCATGTCATGCTCGACCACCACGATCGAATGCTTGCCGCGCAATTCGTTCAGCAATTCGGCGGTGCGTGCGGTTTCCGCATCCGACATGCCGGCGACCGGCTCGTCCAGCAGCAGCAACTGCGGCTCCTGCATCAGCAGCATGCCGATCTCCAACCACTGTTTCTGGCCGTGCGACAGCAGGCCGGCGAGCCGGCTTTCGTGACCGTTCAGCCGGATCAGCTTCAGGATTTCGTCGATCTTGCCGTTCTGTTCTGAAGTCAGCCTGAAGAACAGCGTCGGCTTGACTCGCTTGTCCATCTTCATCGCCAGTTCCAGATTCTCGAACACCGTGTGCTGCTCGAACACCGTCGGACGCTGGAACTTGCGGCCGATGCCGGCATGTGCGATGTCGTATTCGGTCATTCGTGTCAGATCGTAGGTCTGGCCGAAGAATGCGGTGCCG
Organism: uncultured Noviherbaspirillum sp.; assembly: GCA_966211585.1. Lineage (GTDB taxonomy): Bacteria > Pseudomonadota > Gammaproteobacteria > Burkholderiales > Burkholderiaceae_D > Noviherbaspirillum. The sequence goes on from CBIHNU010000014.1 coordinate 15,310, forward strand.
GCAGTCGGCCGCGTCTTGCCGGTGATGACATCCATCATCGTGGTCTTGCCGGCGCCGTTGGGGCCGATGATGCAGCGCAGTTCGCCGACCGAGATGTCGAGGTTCAGCTTGTTCAGCGCCTTGAAGCCGTCGAACGAGACAGTGATGTCTTCCAGGTACAGGATTGCACCATGCGAGGTGTCGACGCCTTCCGGCTTCAGATGGCCATACGAGGTGCCGTAGTCGGCGTGATCGATGACAGTCGCGTCGTTCATGCAGTCTCCCTGCTTTTGCGTAATTTCGCGGCCAGGCCGACTATCCCCTGCGGCATGAACAGCGTGACCAGGATGAAAATCAGCCCGAGCGCATACAGCCACAGATCTGGAAAGGTGCCGGTGAACCAGCTCTTCAGCCCGTTCACAGAGAACGCACCGATGATCGGCCCGAGCAGCGAGCCGCGCCCGCCGACGGCTGCCCAGATCACCATCTCGATCGAATTTGCAGGAGACATTTCCGAAGGATTGATGATGCCGACCTGCGGCACATAGAGTGCGCCGGCGATCCCGCACAGTACCGCCGACAGCGTCCACACGAACAGCTTGAACCACAACGGGTTGTAGCCGATGAACATCAGCCGCGATTCGGAATCGCGCACCGCCTGCAACACGCGGCCGAGTTTCGAGGTGACGATCCAGCGACACAGGATCACCGAGCCGAGCAGGAAGGCCAGCGTGATCAGGTACAGCACTGCCTTGGTCGACGGCGCGGTGATCGTATAGCCGAGGATGCGTTTGAAGTCGGTGAAACCGTTGTTGCCGCCGAAGCCGGTGTTATTGCGGAAGAACAGCAGCATGAACGCGAAGGTCATCGCCTGCGTGATGATCGAGAAGTACACGCCCTTGATGCGCGAACGGAAAGCAAAGAAGCCGAACACGAAGGCCAGCACGCCCGGCACCAGCACCACCAGCGCCATGCAATACCAGAAGTGATCGGTCAGCGACCAGTACCACGGATAGGTTTTCCAGTCGAGGAACACCATGAAGTCCGGCAGGTTGCTGTGGTACACGCCGTCGCGTCCGATTGCGCGCATCAGGTACATGCCATGCGCGTAGCCGCCGAGCGCGAAGAACACGCCATGGCCGAGCGACAGGATGCCGGTGTAGCCCCATACCAGATCGAGCGCGAGCGCCGCCATCGCATAGCACATGAACTTGCCGATCAGCGCCACCGTGTAGCTTGATACATGCAGTGCGCTACCCGGTGCGAACGCGAGGTTCATCAGCGGCAGCAGCGCGAGAATCGCGGCGCAGACGACGATGCCGGTCCAGGCCGGGCGGGAGAATAGGGAGGATTTCATTCCGCGCTCCTGCCTTTCATAGCGAACAGCCCTTGCGGCCGCTTCTGGATGAAGACGATGATGAATACCAGGATGACGATTTTCGCCATCACCGCACCGGCCACCGGCTCCAGGAATTTATTCACTTCGCCGAGGCCGAGCGCGGCGATCACGGTGCCGGCGAGCTGGCCGACGCCGCCCAGCACAACCACCATGAACGAATCGACGATATAGCCCTGACCGAGATCGGGGCCGACGTTGCCGAGCTGCGATAGCGCGACGCCGCCGAGCCCGGCAATGCCGCAGCCGAGACCGAAAGTCAGCATGTCGATCTTGCCGGTGGAGACTCCGACGCAATCGGCCATCCGGCGGTTCTGCGTGACTGCGCGCACGAACAGACCGAGCCGCGTCTTGTTCAGGATCAGCCACACCGCGACCACTACGAACAGGGCGAAGAAAATGATCACGATGCGGTTGTACGACAGCACCAGCGAGCCGAGCACCGTCACGCCGCCCGACATCCAGGAAGGATTGGAAACTTCGACGTTTTGCGCGCCGAAGATGGTGCGCACCGTCTGCATCAATATCAGGCTGATACCCCAGGTGGCGAGCAGCGTTTCCAGCGGCCGCCCGTAGAGCCAGCGGATCACCGTGCGTTCCAGTGCGACGCCGACCGCGCCGGCGACCAGGAACGCTGCCGGCAGCGCCGCCAGCAGGTAGGCGTCGAACGCGCCCGGGAAATACTGGCGGAATACCAGTTGGCATACATAGGTGGTGTAGGCGCCGATCATCAGCAGTTCGCCATGCGCCATGTTGATGATGCCCATCAGGCCGAAGGTGATCGCCAGCCCGAGCGCCGCCAGCAGCAGCACGCTGCCGAGCGATACGCCATAGAACAGGTTGCCGATGAATTCGGTGCGCGCCAGCCGCGCGTCAATCGCGCTGATGGTGTGAACGGCGGCGATGCGCACCGCCTCGTCCGGTTCGGCATAACTTCCGTCCGGGTTCTTTTCCAGCATCTGCAGCAGGGCCGGCTTCAGGCTGGCATTGCTGCTCTCGGCGAGCGCTTCGACCGCTGCCTTGCGGGTGGCCGCGTCAGGCGCATGCAGGTTGGCGGTGGCGGCGACCAGTTGCAGTGTCGCCTTGATGTCGGGATCGGTTTCCTTTTCCAGCGCCTTCGCAATCAGCGGCAGCTGGCCGGCGTCGGCTCTTTTTTGCAGCGCGAGCGCGGCCGCCATGCGAACGTCGCGATCAGGCGACAGCAATTGCATGCCGGACAAGGCGTTGTCGACCACGCCGCGCAAACGGTTGTTCACCATGACACCGTCGATGCCATCCGGCAGTGGCCCGCTCTTGTCGGTCGTCGGATCGAATGCCTTGTCGTCATCGACGATGAATACCTGGCCCTCCGGGTTTGCGTACAGGGTTTCATCTTTCAATGACTGCAACAGCTTGCGCGCATCACCGCTCGCCAGCGCGGCGATCCGGTTGACGGCGTCGATACGCGCGTCGGGATCGTCTCCCGCCAGCGGCTTCAGCAGCGCCGGATCGATTGCCGCATGCGCGGCAAGCGTTTGCGCGCACAGCCAGCCGATCATCAGCATCTTTTTCAAAAGTCTCATTTCGGACATCCGGACAGCACAACACATGAAATTTCAGGACGAAAAAAAGCCGGAGTGTGGAACGAGGAGCCACGCTCCGGCTCTGAAGCCTGTCTGTTCCTTCTCCCAATGCGGGAGAAGGAGGCGCAATTACATTTTCTGCTTGCCTTCGTTACCCGGAATGTACGGGCTCCATGGTTGCGCGCGGATCGGACCCTTGGTCTTCCAGACCACGCTGAACTGGCCGTCAGGACGGATCTCGCCGATCATCACCGGTTTGTGCAAATGGTGGTTGGTCTTGTCCATCATCAGTTCGAAGCCGGACGGCGCCTTGAAGGTCTGGCCGCCCATTGCGGCGATCACCTTGTCGGTATCGGTCGACTTGGCTTTTTCCACTGCCTGCTTCCACATATGGATGCCGACGTAGGTCGCTTCCATCGGGTCGTTGGTCACCACGGTATTCGCGTTCGGCAAGTTCTTCGCCTTCGCATAGGCCTTCCATTGCTTGATGAATGCGCTATTGACCGGGTTCTTCACCGACTCGAAGTAGTTCCAGGCGGCGAGGTGGCCGACCAGGGGCTTGGTGTCAACGCCGCGCAATTCTTCTTCACCGACCGAGAATGCGACGACCGGCACATCGGTCGCTTTCAGGCCGGCATTGCCGAGCTCTTTATAGAACGGCACGTTGGAATCGCCATTGATGGTCGAAATCACCGCGGTCTTGCCGCCGCCCGCGAACTTCTTGATGTTGGCGACGATGGTCTGGTAATCGGAATGGCCGAACGGGGTATAGACCTCGTCGATGTCGCTATCCTTCACGCCCTTGCTGTGCAGGAAAGCGCGCAGGATCTTGTTGGTGGTGCGCGGATAGACATAGTCGGTGCCGAGCAGCACGAAGCGCTTGGCGCCGCCGCCTTCCTTCGACATCAGGTATTCGACAGCCGGGATCGCCTGCTGATTCGGCGCGGCACCGGTATAGAACACGTTCTTTTCCAGCTCTTCGCCTTCATACTGTACCGGGTAGAACAACAGGCTGTTCAGTTCCTTGAACACCGGCAGCACCGATTTGCGCGATACCGAAGTCCAGCAGCCGAATACCACTGCCACCTTGTCCTGCGAAATCAGCTGGCGTGCCTTCTCGGCGAACAGCGGCCAGTTCGACGCCGGGTCGACCACCACCGGTTCCAGTTGCTTGCCCATCACGCCGCCATGCGCGTTGATGTCGGCGATCGTCATCAAGGCCACGTCCTTCAGCGAGGTTTCGGAAATCGCCATGGTGCCGGACAGCGAATGGAGAATGCCGACCTTGATGGTGTCGGCGGCCAGGGCTTGCGGCATCCATGCGGACGAGGCAAGCATCAAAGCGCCGGCAGCGGTCGCTTTCAGAAGGGTGCGACGGGACATGTAGTGCTCCTACGGTTATGGGTTTTGTATGGGCGCGATGGATCGCAGGCAAGCTTTAGCAGATTGCGTGCCATCCGCCGAGCTGGCAAATTGGTGCATTTTTTTGCGCCATACACGTGCGTATTCGCTCGATGCTGCTTTTATTTAGTGCTTGGTGCCCTGTTGTTGGGCGGCTGGGGGGATTTGGTGCGGGGATGATGAATTTCGCCGGACGGTTTCGCAAGAATGTCTGCACTACTATCTTCGAACGTACAAACGCGGAATGGAAGTGCGCTTCGTTGGCGAGCGCGCATAAAAAATACCCCGGAATTCCGGGGCATTGGAGGCGGTACCTGATCTAGGAGGAGGCCGAGGTACCGATTAAATCAGGGTGTCGCGCCTGGGCGCGACGGACACGATTACTTCTTGGCGCTGGCGCGGCTTGCCTTGGCAGCCGGTTGCGCGAACTGGGTGACAGCCGTGTTCAGATTGGCTTCCAGCGCTTCGACGGCCTGCTTGGTGGTCTTGGTCAGTTGCTCGTAACCTGCGTTGGCGTTGCCAATTGCAGACTTGACGAGTGCAATCGCATTTTCAGAGCCCGCCGGTGCGTTCTTGGTGACTTCTTCAACCAGTTCCAGCATCTTGCGGCTGTTTTCAGCGATTTGCGCTTCGGTGGCCTTGCTGAATTCGGCTTGTACGCCAGATGCGATGCTTGCCAGGTGACGGCCATATGCAAGCGCTTTCTCGGCGCTCGGTTGTGCTTGTGCAGCAGTCAGGGCCAGCCATTCTTGCGGGTCCTTGACAGCCAGAAATTGCTTCGCTGCAGCACTGGACTCTTCCAACGAGGCTTTCGCGACATTGAGGTTCAGGCCGATGATTTGCTCGACGCTTTCGAAGGTCTTGTTGGTCAGCGTGCTGATCAGCGACAGTTGTGCTTCGAAGTTGGCTTTGGAAGCTGCGGAAAACTGCTCGGGAATCGTAAACATGGTCTTCTCCTGCGGAGGAAAATGATGGGCCAAAAAACTTGGATAAACGCGTTGCACGGTTTATTTTGTGCATCGCAACAAAGCGTATTTTAAAGATTGCTTTAGGTAAGTCAATAGTTTTTGTTGCGTAGCATCAAAAAAAGAACAGTTATAAAAATTAAATGTCTTTTTAACAATATTGATTGACATTATGGAAATTAAATGGCTGATTTCGCCACATGCTAAACTCGCCAGTCATTCCCAGCCCGCACGCAGCCTTGAAAGTTTTTTACAGCGACCATTTCGTTCTGCCGCTTCCGGCGGGCCATCGTTTTCCCATGCAGAAGTACCGTCTGGTGCGGGAGGGTGTGCTTGCTGAAGTTTCCGGTATTGAATTCCATGAGGCGCCGTTCACTACCGATGGCGTACTGGCGCTCGCGCATCATCCCGACTATATAAATCGCGTCTCGAATGGCGCCTTGTCAAAGGATGAGCAGAAGGCGATCGGTTTTCCATGGACGCTGCAGATGGTGGAGCGCTCGCGCCGCTCTGCGGGCGCAACGATTGCCGCGTGTCGCGCCGCGCTTGCGGAAGGCGCCGCTGCCAACCTGGCCGGTGGAACCCATCATGCTTACGCGGATCGTGGCGAGGGCTTCTGCGTGTTCAACGATGCCGCGATCGCAGCACGGCTGATGCAGGCGGAACGCCGTGCGCAGCGCGTCGCCATTGTCGACCTCGACGTCCACCAGGGCAATGGCACTGCGTCAATCCTGGCGCGTGACGATTCGATATTCACGCTGTCGTTGCATGGCGAGCATAACTACCCGTTCAAAAAAGAGATCAGCGATCTCGATGTCGCGCTACCCGACGGCACCGGCGATGACACCTATCTTGACGCGCTGAACGGTGCGCTGGACGAAATGTTCCGGCGCTTCGATCCGCATCTGCTGATCTATCTGGCAGGCGCCGATCCGCACGAAGGCGATCGGCTTGGGCGCTTGAAGCTGACGACGCAAGGGCTTGCTGCACGCGACCGGACCGTACTCGATCGCGCCAGCGGCTCCGGCATACCGGTTGCTCTGGCGATGGCCGGCGGTTACGGCAAAAATATACAAGACACAGTCGCGGTCCATGTGCAGACTATCTCGATCGCTGCGCAGTTCGCACATCAACAACAAGCCACCGCACAATGACGCACGCACCATCGACTTCGAAGATCGCATCCGTTTCCGGCACCGTAGCACGCCCGAGTTTCTGGATCGCGGCGATGCCTTTTGTTTTTGTCCTCATCTGGAGTACCGGCTTTGTCGTTGCGAAGTTCGGCCTGCCTTACGCGCCGCCACTGACATTTCTGCTGCTGCGCTTTGCCGGAGTGCTGGTGGCGCTGTTGCCGCTGGTATTGCTGGTGCGGGCGCCGTGGCCAATCGGCAGGATATGGCACATCGCGCTGGCAGGCGTGCTTGTGCAGGCCGGATATTTGAGCGGCGTATGGTGCGCCATCAAACTCGGCATGCCGGCCGGGTTGTCGGCGCTGATCGTCGGCCTGCAGCCCATCCTGACTGCGTTCGCCGCGCCGCTGGTGGGCGAATCGGTGCGCAGGCGGCAATGGATCGGGCTGGTATTCGGCCTGTGTGGTGTCGGCCTGGTGGTCGCCAACAAGATTTCTCTGATCGGCTTATCATCGCAGAGCATCGCGCTGTGCGTGTTTGCGCTGTTTTCGATAACGGCAGGCACCCTGTACCAGAAGCGCTACTGTGCCAGCTTTGATCTGCGGACCGGCACCATTATCCAGTTCGCCGCGTCGCTGGCAGTGTTGTTGCCATTCGCAATCGTGTTCGAGCATCTGAACCCGGTACTGGAGACGGTGCAATGGACGCCGCAGTTCATCGGCGCGCTGCTGTGGTCGGTGATCGCGCTGTCGATCGGCGCGATCTTTCTGCTGTTCGCGCTGATCCGGAAAAGCGCGGCAACCCAGGTGACCAGCCTGCTGTATCTGACTCCGCCGACGACAGCGGTGATGGCGTGGTTGATGTTTGGAGAAGCATTCAGCCTGATCGGGATGGCCGGCATGGTACTGGCCGTGGTCGGCGTGGCTCTTGTAGTGAGAAAATGATCAATGCGAGCAGAAGCGGGACAACGAAGCGACTATAAACATTTCCATGCGATTACGACGCGCTGGATGGACAATGACGCGTACGGCCATGTGAACAACGTCGTCTATTACAGCTGGTTCGACACGGTGGTGAACCAGTTTCTGATTACCAACGGCGCGCTCGATATCGAGCATAGCGCGGTGATTGGCCTAGTCATCGAGACGCAATGCAATTACTTCGCGTCGGTTGCCTTTCCCGATCCTGTGATTGCCGGACTGCGCGTCGCGAAGCTGGGCAATTCCAGCGTGCGCTACGAAGTCGCGATCTTCCGCGGCGACGACGATCGCGCTTCGGCGCAAGGCCACTTCGTCCATGTGTATGTCGACCGGTTGACTCGCAAACCAAGCACGATTCCCGACAACATGCGGGCGCTGCTGCAAACCATCGAAATCCGATAGCCATGATTCAGACTACCGAGCAAAAAATCGTCGACCAGGCGATCACTTCGCGGCGTTCGATCCGCGCCTTCCTGCCGAAGCCGGTCGACCGCGACGATATCGAAGCGATCCTCGATGTTGCGGCGCGCGCGCCTTCCGGCACCAATACTCAACCCTGGAATGTGTATGTGCTGACCGGCGCAATCAAGGAAAAGCTGTCGACGGAAATCCTGCGCGCGCACAACGATCCGGCTCTGGGCGGGCAGCATGTCGAGGAATTCGCGTACTACCCGCGCGAATGGAAATCGCCCTACCTCGACCGCCGCCGCAAGGTGGGATGGGATCTGTATTCGCTACTGGGGCTGACGCGTGAAAACAAGGCCGGCATGCATGCGCAGCATGGGCGCAACTACCGGTTCTTCGACGCACCGGTCGGCATGATATTCACCATCGACCGGATCATGGAACAGGGTTCCTGGCTGGACTATGGGATGTTCCTGCAAAACATCATGATCGCTGCGCGCGGCCGCGGGCTCGATACCTGTCCGCAAGCGGCGTTCACGCAATACCACCGGATCATTGCCGATGTGCTGCAACTGCAGGCGAACGAGATGGTGGTATGCGGCATGTCGCTTGGCTATGCCGACATGAACCGGGTCGAGAATGCATTGGTGAGCGAGCGTGTGCCCGCATCGGCATTTACCCGCTTTCTGGAATAGCGCGGCTTGCCGGCGTGGCTGCGCAGCGGTATGCAGTGTCAGCTTTCACTGCCGTTGTCATTATGTCGCGGAAGGAAAGAATGTAGTTGTTTTGCTTTAATGCCGGCACTCTGCGCGTCCACTAGAATCTCCTGCACAGGAGCATTGCGCTGCTCCTCTACCGAGTATTGATCACAGGGAGAATTGAATATGGCTATACATCGTATCGCCACCATCGCCGGTGACGGCATCGGCAAGGAAGTGGTGCCCGAGGGCTTGCGCGTGGTGGACACTGCCGCGCGCAAATTCGGCATCGATCTGCAATGGGATCATTTCGATTTCGCCTCCTGCGACTATTACGCGAGGCACGGACAGATGATGCCGGACGACTGGAAGGATCGCATCGGTGGCCATGATGCGATTTTCTTCGGTGCGGTTGGCTGGCCCGATACGGTGCCGGACCATGTATCGCTGTGGGGTTCGCTGCTGAAGTTTCGTCGCGAATTCGATCAGTATGTGAATCTCCGTCCGTGTCGCCTGATGCCCGGCATTCCGTCGCCGCTGGCGAACCGCAAACCGGGCGATATCGATTTTTACGTGGTGCGCGAAAACACCGAAGGCGAATACTCGTCGGTCGGCGGCAAGATGTATGAGGGCACCGAACGCGAAGTCGTGTTCCAGGAAAGCGTGTTTTCACGCAAGGGCGTCGATCGCATCCTGAAGTTCGCGTTCGAACTGGCACAACGCCGCCCCAAGAAGCACCTGACGTCGGCCACCAAGTCCAACGGCATTTCGATCACCATGCCTTACTGGGACGAGCGAGTAGAGGCAATGGCAACAGCTTATCCGGATATCAGGTGGGACAAGTACCATATTGACATCCTGACTGCGCATTTCGTGCGCAATCCCGATCGTTTCGATGTGGTCGTCGCGTCGAATCTGTTCGGCGACATCCTGTCCGACCTTGGTCCTGCATGTACCGGGACGATTGCCATTGCGCCGTCCGCCAACATCAACCCCGAGCGACTGTATCCGTCGTTGTTCGAGCCGGTGCATGGTTCTGCACCAGATATTGCGGGCAAGGGCATCGCCAATCCGATCGGACAGATATGGTGTGGCGCGATGATGCTTGAGCACCTCGGTTACCAGCAGGCCGGCACCGCAGTGCTGCAGGCGATCGAAGCCGTGCTGGCAGCCGGACCAAAGCATGCGCCGTTGACTTCCGATATGGGCGGTACCGCCAGCACCACGGATCTCGGCCAGGCAATTGCCGACGCCGTCATCGCATCCTGACCCTTTTTTGCCGTAACACGAAACGCCTCCTGTGATGCAGGAGGCGTTTCTATTTGTGCAACATCAAATATCAATAAGAAATTTGTTTAATTCTCAGTGCTAACTCCCTAATTCGCTTGCTGTTTTTCACTATTTTGCTAGAGTGCAAGATATAATGCATGCTTGCATGAATCAGGGGGAGAGTGCAGATGATAAGGTCCGCGCTGGGAGTGGTTGTTTCATTGTTCATTCTTGTTTCCGCCGCGCCACTGGCGCAAGCAGCGAGTTCCAGCAAGACGTCCGCAAAAAAGCAGGTCCATAAAAAAGCCCCCGCAAAACGCCATGCCGTCCATAAAGCAGTCCATACCTCCAGAAAAACAGCGCATCAGCGTGTCGCCTATACGCCTGCAGTATCGGTAACTGCGCCTGTATTGAGCGCTGGCGACATGGCCGGCTTGAATGACGTTCACGATCCGCTTGCGCTGAAATCGAATGTCGCACTGGTCATTGACCAGAAAACTTCCCAGGTCTTGTTTGAAAAAAACTCCAGTGTTCCGTTGCCGATCGCGTCGTTGAGCAAGCTGATGACCGCGATGGTGGTGGTCGAAGCGCATCAGGATATGGATGAAGTGCTGGAAGTGACGGCGGACGATATCGATCGTGAAAGAAACAGCAGCTCGCGGCTGCGCGTCGGATCGCGTCTTACTCGTGCAAACATGCTGCATATCGCATTGATGAGTTCGGAAAATCGCGCTGCCTCCGCTCTTGGACGGAATTACCCGGGGGGACTTCCGGCGTTTGTCGCCGCGATGAATGCCAAGGCGAAAGCATTGGGCATGTTCGACACGCATTACGTGGAGCCTACGGGATTGTCGAGCCAGAACGTGGCCAGTGCGCGCGACTTGGCCAAGCTGGTAAGGGCCGCGTATCAATACCCGATCATCCGCGAATATTCGACCGATACCAGCTACGTAGTCCATCCAGGCCATTATGTATTGCAATACATGAATTCCAACCGGCTCGTCAAAAACGCCAACTGGGATATCGGCTTGCAGAAGACCGGCTTCATCAATGAAGCGGGTCACTGCCTGGTGATGCAGGCCCGCATCGAAAATCGCCCGGTGATCATGGTATTTCTCGATTCGAAAGGCAAGTACTCGCGGTTCGCAGATGCCGACCGGGTACGCCATTGGGTGGAAGTAAGCAAGCCTCAGATATTGACCCAGGCAACCGTACCGCAAAGCTGATTCAGGACAGAGTGCTCCTTGCAAAAGCGAAACCTCTTGTCTCAGATCAAATAACAGGAAACCGGCTGCATGACTCCATGCAGCCGGTTTCTTTTTTATATGCTACATTGCCTTCACGCAGAGTCAGGGCATCATCCTTGATTGTTTCCAAAATGGAAAAGCAACGGGATGTTTTAATGGTTTCATGGAGGCCCGGTCAGTAGCAGAATTCAGATGTGCGGTTTTCAATTAACAATACTGAAAGGGCACTCTCGGGACCTCGCGACAACTTGAATCAAAATGTTGCGCCGCTCTTCGGAAGCAGCCATTCTCTTGCAGGCATTTTTCATCGCAGTGTTTATTCCCAAAGTCCTTCTGGTCAATGACGATTCGGCAAGCCTGCTGGCATTGTCGAGCCTGCTGACGGATCGGAACGGCTACGAGGTGATTACTGCACGCTCCGGCGAAGAGGCGTTGCGACAGGTGCTCCATCACGACTTCGCCGTGATCCTGCTGGACGTCAGCATGCCGAGCATGGACGGCTTTGAAGCCGCTGAAGCAATTCATTCCCATCCCCGATCCGCCGCGGTGCCGATCATTTTCGTCACTGCACATTACGCGGACGAGATATACCGCCTCAAGGGGTATCAGAAGGGGGCGGTCGACTATCTGTTTACGCCGATCATTCCGCAGATTCTGCAGACCAAGGTGGCCGTATTCGTCGAGCTGGCGAAAAAGAACCTGCAACTGCAGCATCAAAAGCAGGAGCTTGAGCAGTTGAATCATGAATTGCAATTGCAGCGCAAGCAGGATCTCGAACACATCAACGAGCGAAAGCAGGCCGAAGAGGCGCTACGCCAATCCCAGGAAGAATTGCGGCAACTTGCCAGTTATCAGGAACGCATCAAGGAAGACGAACGCAAGCGCATTGCACGCGAGATTCACGACGAGCTGGGACAGAATCTGCTGGCGCTGCGCATTGACATTGCAATGCTGCATGCGCGGACCGGCAGCACCCACCCCAAGCTCAACAGAAAAGTCCATTCGGTGCTCGATCATATCGACAGCACGATGAAGGCGATGCGCGCGATCATCAACAACCTGCGGCCTACCGTGCTGGATCTCGGTTTGAGCGCCGCAATCGAATGGCAGGTCAAGGAATTCCAGAGGCGCACCGGCATCGCCTGCGAATTGTCGATGTCGGAAAAGGATCTCGCCGTCGATGACAATCGCGCCACCGCACTGTTTCGCATTCTGCAGGAATCGCTGAACAACGTATTCCGGCATGCTCGCGCTACCAAGACGCGAATCGAGCTGCATAGGAAAGACGATCGGCTCTTCATGACGGTGGCGGACAACGGCGTCGGCATTTTTCCCGGCTGCCGAAGGAAAGCCAATTCCTTCGGTCTGGTAGGAATCAAGGAACGCATCAGCACGCTGGGCGGTGATCTGACGATCGATACCGGCAAGGATGCCGGTACCTCGTTGACCGTCAGTATTCCAGTGGACACGGACAGCGATGCAAGCGGCACGGGACGCATGTTTGCAGAGATTCCGGGCGGCATCATTCCAGAGCGCCGCATCGGCGACACCCTCGATTCAATTGGCGTTCCCGCGAAACGCCCGGTTGTCTCCAAACGTAGAAAAGAACCGCAGCCGCGAAAGCTCAATGAATTGAATTGAACGCTGTCCGCGATCCTTGCGCGGTGGTCCAATCAGTGTAGCGGCATACGGACGGTTTGACATTTATCAAGCCGTTGCTGTATTCGTCGTCAGTATGTGCTGCCGGTTCTTGCCCGAGCATGCGGTTTATAACACAATACCGACGCTATTTTCTTTCTGGAAACGGTGTCGGTTTTGCATCCGGGCCGAGAAAGACTCTCGAATCTGAATTGCAGAAACGATTCCCTTTATCGAAATCGAGGCAGCTTTCCTGGGCTAGTGGTTCGTCAATCTTTAGCTTTCGGGTTGGGCCGAGTTGATCGGAGGCGAGTGCAAGACGCAAAGCGTAGTCAGGGTGCCTTCCTGGCGAGCATTTGCAACGCCGCAATCGCCTTCGAGCAGCCGGCCCAACCGGAAGATTGAAGGTTGACGGACCATCAGGCCCGAACCCAGCCAGGCATGCTGATCCAAACCAACGGCGTTCTATCTTCAATGCATTTGCTTCCCCCATGTCCCAAGGCCGCAGGCAAATCGCGATACGCATACAACATTTTTGAAATGCACAGGGAGACTCTTGATGGATACGAGGACTGAACTGACGGACGAGCTGGACGCGAAACTGCTGCTCGGCGTACTGACCGCGCTGAAGAAAGGCGATTTTTCGGCTCGCATGCCGTCCGACCTGACCGGACTCGCGGGCAAGATCGCCGACACGCTCAACGAAATCATCGAGATCAACGAGCAGATGGCGGAAGGGATTACCGAGGTCAGCCGCGTGGTGGGAAGAGACGGGCGCCTGACGCAGCGCGCATCGGTCCCGACCGTGAGCGGCGGCTGGGCCACCATCGTCAAGTCGGTCAACACGCTGATCGACGACCTGGTGCGGCCGACCACGGAAATGGCGCGCGTGATCGGCGCAGTGGCGAAAGGCGACCTGTCGCAGACGATGGCGCTCGACGTTGATGGAAAGCCGCTGAAGGGGCAGTTCCTGAGCGCCGCGACAACCGCCAACACGATGGTGGACCAACTCAGCTCGTTCGCATCGGAAGTAACGCGGGTGGCGCGCGAAGTCGGTACCGAAGGCAAGCTCGGCGGCCAGGCGAACGTGCCGGGTGTGGCGGGCACCTGGAAAGACCTGACCGATTCGGTGAACTCGATGGCCGGCAACCTGACTTCACAGGTGCGCAACATCGCCGACGTGACCACGGCGGTGGCGAACGGTGATCTGTCGAAAAAGATCACGGTCGACGTGCGCGGGGAGATTTTGCAACTGAAAGACACGATCAACACGATGGTGGACCAGCTGCGCTCGTTCGCATCGGAAGTGACGCGGGTGGCGCGCGAGGTCGGCACCGAAGGCAAGCTCGGTGGTCAGGCGCATGTGCCGGGCGTCGGCGGCACCTGGAAGGACTTGACCGACAACGTGAACTTCATGGCGTCGAACCTGACCGGGCAGGTGCGCAACATCGCGGAAGTGACGACCGCGGTGGCGAACGGTGACCTGTCGAAAAAGATCACGGTCGATGTGAAAGGCGAGATCCTGCAACTGAAGGACACGATCAACGTGATGGTGGACCAGCTGTCGTCGTTCGCATCGGAGGTGACGCGGGTGGCGCGCGAAGTCGGTACCGAAGGCAAGCTCGGCGGCCAGGCGCAGGTGAAAGGTGTGGCCGGCACCTGGAAGGACCTGACCGATTCGGTGAACTCGATGGCGGGCAACCTGACTTCGCAGGTGCGCAACATCGCCGACGTGACCACTGCAGTAGCGAACGGCGACCTGTCGAAAAAGATCACGGTCGATGTGAAGGGCGAGATTTTCGAACTGAAGAACACCATCAACGTGATGGTGGACCAGTTGAACTCGTTCGCATCGGAAGTGACGCGGGTGGCGCGCGAGGTCGGCACCGAAGGCAAGCTCGGCGGTCAGGCGAATGTGCCGGGCGTGGCCGGCACCTGGAAGGACCTGACCGATTCGGTGAACTCGATGGCGGGCAACCTGACTTCACAGGTGCGCAACATCGCCGATGTGACGACGGCGGTGGCGAACGGCGACCTGTCGAAGAAGATCACGGTCGATGTGAAAGGCGAGATCTATGAATTGAAGAACACCATCAACGTGATGGTGGACCAGCTGAATTCGTTCGCGTCGGAAGTGACGCGGGTGGCGCGTGAGGTCGGTACCGAAGGCAAGCTCGGCGGTCAGGCGCAGGTGAAGGGCGTCGGCGGCACCTGGAAGGATTTGACCGACAACGTGAACTTTATGGCGTCGAACCTGACCGGCCAGGTGCGCAACATCGCGGAGGTGACGACGGCGGTGGCGAACGGCGACCTGTCAAAGAAGATCACGGTGGACGTGAAAGGCGAGATCTACGAGTTGAAGAACACCATCAACGTGATGGTCGACCAGCTTTCTTCGTTCGCGTCGGAAGTGACGCGGGTGGCGCGCGAAGTCGGTACCGAAGGCAAGCTCGGCGGCCAGGCGAACGTGCCGGGTGTGGCGGGCACCTGGAAAGACCTGACCGATTCGGTGAACTCGATGGCCGGCAACCTGACTTCACAGGTGCGCAACATCGCCGACGTGACCACGGCGGTGGCGAACGGCGACCTGTCGAAAAAGATCACGGTCGACGTGCGCGGCGAGATTTTGCAACTGAAAGACACGATCAACACGATGGTCGACCAGCTGCGCTCGTTCGCATCGGAAGTGACGCGGGTGGCGCGCGAGGTGGGTACCGAAGGCAAGCTCGGTGGTCAGGCGAACGTGCCGGGCGCGTCCGGTACGTGGAAGGACTTGACCGACAACGTGAATTTCATGGCGTCGAACCTGACCGGGCAGGTGCGCAACATCGCGGAAGTGACGACGGCGGTGGCGCGCGGCGACCTGTCGAAGAAGATCACGGTCGACGTGAAGGGCGAGATCCTGGAATTGAAGGACACGATCAACGTGATGGTGGACCAGCTGTCGTCGTTCGCATCGGAGGTGACGCGGGTGGCGCGCGAGGTGGGCACCGAAGGCAAGCTCGGCGGCCAGGCGCAGGTGGCCGGTGCGGCCGGCACCTGGAAGGACCTGACCGACAACGTGAACTTCATGGCGGCCAACCTGACCGCACAGGTGCGCGGTATCGCCGGCGTGGTGACGGCTGTCGCGAACGGCGACCTGAAGAAAAAGCTGACGGTGGCGGCGCGCGGTGAAATCGCGGCGCTGGCCAACACCATCAATGAAATGACCGATACGCTCGCGGTGTTCGCCGATCAGGCCACTACGGTGGCGCGCGAGGTCGGCGTCGAGGGCAAGCTCGGCGGCCAGGCGAGCGTGCCGGGCGCATCGGGCACCTGGAAGGACCTGACCGAAAACGTCAACCAGCTGGCGGCGAACCTGACTACGCAGGTGCGTGCGATTGCCGAGGTGGCGACCGCAGTGACGCGTGGCGACTTGTCGCGTTCGATCCAGGTGGAAGCGCGCGGCGAGGTGGCGGACCTGAAGGACAACATCAACGAGATGATCCGCAACCTGAAGGAAACCACGCAGAAGAATGCGCAGCAGGACTGGCTGAAAACCAACCTGGCGCGCTTCACGCGGCTGCTGCAAGGCCAGCGCGACCTGACCGCGGTGACCACGCTGATCCTGTCGGAACTGGCGCCGCTGGTATCCGCGCATCACGGCGTGTTCTACATGATGGATTCGCAGGACCACGATGCGCGGTTGCGCATGATCGCGAGCTACGGCTATCGTTCCAGCCGCAAGCTGCCGACCTCCTTCCTGCCGGGTGAGGGCCTGGTCGGCCAGTGCGCGCTGGAAAAGCAGCGCATCTGGCTGACCAATGTACCGCGCGATTACATCCAGGTATCGTCGGGGCTCGGCGCGGCGCCGCCGACCAACATCGTGGTGCTGCCGATCCTGTTCGAGCAGCAGGTGAAGGCGGTGATCGAAATCGCGTCGCTGGACCGCTTCACCGAAACGCATCTGTGGTTCCTCGATCAGTTGATGGAATCGATCGGCGTGGTGCTGAACACAATCGAGGCGAATAGCCGTACCGAGAGCCTGCTGACGCAGTCGCAGTCGCTGGCGCAGGAGCTGCAGCAGACCAACCTGGAACTGGCCGAAAAGGCGCGCCTGCTGTCCGAGCAGAACATCGAGGTCGAGCGCAAGAACCGCGAGGTGGAACAGGCCAAGCTGGCGCTGGAAGAAAAGGCGACACAGCTTGCGCTGTCGTCCAAGTACAAGTCCGAGTTCCTTGCCAACATGTCGCATGAGCTGCGCACGCCGCTGAACAGCCTGCTGATCCTGGCGCAGCAATTGAGCGACAACCCGGACGGCAACCTGTCGGGCCGGCAGATCGAATTCGCAAAGACCATCTACGGTTCCGGCAGCGATCTGCTGACGCTGATCAACGATATTCTCGACTTGTCGAAGATCGAATCCGGCACGGTCACGCTGGAAGTCAGCGAGTACCGTTTCCGCACGCTGTCCGGCTACGTCGAGCGCACCTTCCGTCACATGGCGGAAGCCAAGCAACTCGATTTTGCCGTCGAACTGGCCGAAGGCTTGCCGCTGTCGATGATGACCGATACGACACGCCTGCAACAGATTCTGAAGAACCTGCTGTCGAATGCGTTCAAGTTCACCAGCCACGGCCAGGTATCGCTGCGGATCGGCATGGCTGCATCCGGCTGGTCCGCCGATCACCCGAACCTGAACCAGGCGGATTCGGTGCTGGCGTTCTCGGTCGCCGATACCGGCGTCGGCATTGCGTCGGACAAGCTGCAACTGATCTTCGAGGCTTTCCAGCAAGCCGACGGTAGTACCGCCCGCAAATACGGCGGCACTGGTCTCGGGCTGTCGATCAGTCGTGAACTGGCACGTCTGCTCGGCGGTGAAATTCGTGTCGAAAGCATTGTGGGCACCGGCAGTATTTTCACCTTGTATCTGCCCTATAACCGCACCGGTTTCGTCAAGTACGAGCAGGCGCAGCCGCACTGGTCGCTGCCGCCGCTCACTGCGGATACGGTGCAGGCGACGGACAAGGATCAGGCAGCGGGCGACGCGGAGAAGCCGGCGCCGCTTGACGCGAACGATATCGCCACTCTTCCGGAAAGCGCGTCGGACGATCGCCTGCGAATCGATCCGGGTGACCCGGTGGTGCTGATCGTCGAAGACGATGCGCAGTTTGCCGGCGTGCTGCTCGATCATGCGCATGAAAAACACTTCAAGGTGATCACGACGCACAACGGCAATTCGGCGCTGACGCTCGCGCGCGACTATCTGCCGGCGGCGATACTGCTGGATATCGATTTGCCGGATCTCGACGGATTCACCGTGCTCGATCGGCTGAAGCGCGATCCGGATACCCGGCACATTCCAGTCCACGTGCTTACAAAGTTGAAAGAACGCGAGCACGCATTGCGCCAGGGAGCGATTTCCTATCTGCACAAGCCGGTCAGTTCCGAGAAACTGGCGGAGGAGTTCGGCCGCATCCAGCAGTTCCTGACGCGAGGCAAGCGCAATCTGCTGGTGGTGGACGATGACACGATGCAGCGCGATGCGATCGTCGAGCTGATCGGTACTGCCGATGTGCAGACGGTGGCTGTCGGCTCGGCCCGCGAGGCGCTGGACGCGCTGAAGTCTGCGCGTTTCGACTGCATGGTTCTCGATCTCGGCCTGCCGGACATGGATGGATTCGAACTGCTCGACCGGATTGCAGACGATGCCGGATTGCACGATTTGCCGGTGGTTATCTATACCGCCAAGGACTTGAGCCGCAAGGAAGTGGCGCGGCTGAAGCGTTACGCGAAAACCATCGTCATCAAGGATGCGCGCTCGCCGGAACGGTTGCTCGATGAAACGGCACTGTTCCTGCATCGCTCGCCTGCCAGCCTGCCCGAAATCCAGCGCCGCATGCTGCACGACGTCCGTGCCGAAGATTCCGGCCTTGCGGGTCGCAAGGTGCTGATCGTCGACGATGACTTGCGCAATATTTTCGCGTTGAGTTCGGTTCTGGAAAGACAGCAGATGAAAGTGCTGTTCGCCGAGAATGGCAAGGACGGCATCGACGTGCTCGAGAAGGATCCGACCATCGAGATCGTGTTGATGGACATCATGATGCCGGAGATGGACGGCTACGATACGATGCGCGCAATTCGCCGTATTCCGAAGTTCAAGTCGCTGCCGATCATCACGCTGACCGCGAAGGCGATGAAGGGCGATCGCGACAAGTGCCTCGCCGCAGGTGCCTCCGATTACATCACCAAGCCGGTCGATGTCGCACAACTGCTGTCGATGATGCAGGTATGGCTGTATCGATAGCCGATCCGGCGGCGACCGACGTGCAGACGCTGGAAGATGTCGAAATCGATCTGCTGCTGGAGGGCGTGTTCCGGCATTTCGGACATGATTTCCGCGGCTATCGACGCGAGTTGCTGCGGGAACGGCTGCGGGCATTGATGCGGAACGCCGGCTTGCCGACGATATCGGCGCTGCAGGAGCGTATTCTGCATGACCGCATGGCGAGGGAAGGGTTGCTGCGTGCGCTGAGCAGCCGACGTAGCGGCTTGTTCGACGACGCGGAATATTTCCATGCACTGCGTACCGTCGTGGTGCCGCTGCTGCGCTCCTGTCCTTCGCCGCGGATATGGATTGCCGAATGCCTGTCGGCGGAAGAGGTCTGTTCGCTGGCGATTCTGCTGGCCGAGGAACAGCTGTACGACAGGACGCAGATCTTTGCCACCACCGCGAACGAAACCGTGCTGCAGGAAGCGAAGCAGGGGGCTTTCGAACTTGATCGCTTGCCCCAGTATGCGGAGAACTACCGCAGAAGCGGCGGCAGGACGCAACTTGTCGACTATGTCGGCCGAAGCGGTGGGCGAGGGATGTTCAGCGAGCAGATTCGCGACAATATCACCTGGGCGCAATACAACCTGGCGACCGATGCGTCGTTCAACGAATTCCAGCTGATCGTATGCCGGCATGCGCTGTCGGATTTCGGTGTGCCGTTGCAGCGGCGCACGCTGCAACTGTTCTACGACAGCATGCCGCTATTCGGAATCCTGAGCGTGGGAGAGAAAACGGCAATTGCCGAACCGCCGTTTGTTATCTGCTACAAGACGCTATTCGAGCAGTACGGCCTGTACCGGCGGGTTGTCTGAATTCGGGAGCGCGCTACGCAGCGGCGCCTTCCGGCACGTAGCCGAGTACGGCCGAAATACGGCTCGCGGTACCGACCAGATCCTCGACCCATTCATCTTGCAGACGGTCGGCCGGCGCCGAAATCGACAGCCCTGCGATCAGCTTGCCCGAATCATCATGAATGCCGGCGGCCATGCAGCGCACGCCGAGTTCCAGTTCCTCGTTGTCGCGCGCATAACCGCGCGCGCGCACCAGGCTCAGTTCGCGTTCGAGCTTGGCGAGGTCGGTGATGGAGTTCTTGTTGTGGCCGGCCAGGCCGGTGCGGGTTGCGTACGAACGCACCAGCTTCGGATCGTCGACCGACAGGAACAGCTTGCCGGTGGACGTCAGGTGCAGCGGTGCGCGGCCGCCGATTGCCCGCACCACCTGCATGCCGGAACGCTCGGAGAACGAGCGATCGATATACACGATCTCGTCGCCTTGCCGCACCGACAGATTGATCGTCTGATGCGTCTTGCGGTGCAGCGCGCGCATGAAATCGAGCGCGGCTTCGCGCACGTTCAAACGGCTTTTCACGATATTGCCCAATTCCAGCAGTCGCATGCCGAGCCGGTACGATCCCGCTTCGGCACGGTCGACGAAGCGTTTGACGACCATGTCATTCAGGATGCGATGCGCAGTCGACGGATGCAGTCCCGTTACCGAAGACAATTCTTTCAGACTGACCGGGTCGGGGTACTGCGCGAGCGCATCCAGTAACGAAATCATGCGTTCGATCACCTGGATCGAGATTTGACTGTTCTCTGAAGTTTGTGCAGTTTTCATATCGTGGTTGGTGCGTTGCAATAAACCCTTTATACCACATTGTGAAAAAATGAAAAAGTCCTCGGAAAATATTTGACCGATTGTCGACATTTTTTTCATCTGTTTTATCGTATTCGTTGCCGGAATGTCGCGCGATAATCCGGTTACGACAAGGGAACGCGCCGCCAAACGGCGGCCGGTTCGCATTATTTTTCATTCGATTCCAGGGGAGCCACCATCACCATGACCGTTATCACCAATATCGAAGACTTGCGCGTTCTGGCGCAGAAGCGCGTGCCGCGCATGTTCTACGACTATGCCGATTCCGGTTCCTGGACTGAATCGACCTATCGCGCCAACAGTAGCGATTTTTCCAATATCAAATTCCGTCAGCGCGTTGCGGTCAACATGGAAAACCGGACGCTGGCCTCGACCATGGTCGGACAGCCGGTGGCGATGCCGGTCGCGCTGGCCCCCACCGGCCTGACCGGGATGCAGCATGCAGACGGCGAAATTCTCGCGGCACGAGCGGCGGAAAAGGCCGGCGTGCCGTTCACGCTGTCGACCATGAGCATCTGTTCGATCGAAGACGTGGCGGCGCATACCGGCCAGCCGTTCTGGTTCCAGGTCTATTTCCTGCGCGACCGCGATTTCATGGCGCGCCTGATCCAGCGCGCGAAAGCGGCCAATTGCTCCGCGCTGGTATTGACCCTTGACTTGCAGATTCTCGGACAGCGGCACAAGGATCTGAAGAACGGCCTGTCGGCGCCGCCCAAGCTGACGCTGCCCAACATCCTGAACATGGCGACCAAGCCGGGCTGGTGCTGGAACATGGCAAAGACGCGCCGGCACGGTTTCGGCAACATCGTCGGCCATGCGAGCAACGTGAGCGACATGTCGTCGCTGGCGTCATGGACGGCGGAGCAGTTCGATCCGGCGCTGTCATGGGATCATGTGCAGTGGGTACGCGAGCGCTGGGACGGCAAGCTGATCCTGAAAGGCATCATGGACGTGGAAGACGCGCGCATGGCGGCCCAGTGCGGCGCCGATGCGATGATCGTGTCGAACCACGGCGGCCGCCAGCTCGACGGCGCGCAGTCGTCGATCTCGGCCTTGCCGCCGATCGTCGATGCAGTGGGCGACCGTATCGAGATTCACATGGACGGCGGCATCCGTTCCGGACAGGATGTGCTGAAGGCGATCGCGCTCGGCGCGCGCGGCGTCTATATCGGCCGGCCCTTCCTGTACGGACTGGGCGCGATGGGCGAAGCCGGCGTCACCAAGTGCCTGGACATCATCCGCAAGGAAATGGATATCACGCTCGCGCTATGCGGCCTGACCGATGTGAATCAGGTCGACAGGAAGATCCTGTTGCCGGGGACGTACTGACTGCACGCTGTTAGAATTTCGCCCTTGGCGGCAAGGCGATGCCGCGACCGAAAGTCGGAATGGCAATGGCAGAGAAAGAACCACAAATCAGCGAGTTCAAGAGCAAAAGCGGCGTCAAGCGGGTCTTCGCCGCTTTTTGCTATTCGATCGAGGGAGTCCGGACTGCATGGCGCAGCGAGCACGCGTTCCGACAGGAACTGCTGCTGGTGATTCCCGGCATCATCGTTGCGCTGTTGCTGCCGGTATCGCCGCTGAAAAAGCTTGCGCTGATCGCGGTGCTGGTGCTGGTGCTGGTGGTCGAATTGCTGAATTCCGCAATCGAAGCGGTGGTCGACCGCGTGTCGTTCGAGCGCCATCCGCTGTCGAAGAACGCGAAGGACTTCGGCAGCGCCGCCGTGCTCCTGACTTTTTCGCTGGCTGCCGCAACCTGGGCGGTAATCGTCGTGCCACTCTTCATGCGCTGACACGCCGGCGCAATTTGTCCCGTCGGCATTATTTCACAGTGTTGCGCTCTATCCATGCAGAAAACGCCTGCAGGAATTTTTCCAAAAATTCCCGCGTCGCGTCTTCGATAATGTTCCCCTTGTCATCGAACATGCTGCCGGCACCGCCGATGTAGGCTTCCGGCTGCTGCAACATTGGCACGTTGAGGAAAACCATCGATTGCCGCAAATGCTGATTGGCGCCGAAGCCGCCGATCGCACCGGGCGACACGCTGATCACCGCGCCCGGCTTGCCGTTCCACGCGCTCTGCCCGTACGGACGGGAGGCGATGTCGATCGCATTTTTCAGCACGCCGGGAACGGAGCGATTGTATTCCGGCGTGACGAACAGTACCGCGTCGGCTGCGGCAATCCGTTGCTTGAGATCGCGCACTACCGGCGGCGGGTCGGCGTCGTGATCCTGATTGTAGAGCGGCAGATCACCGATCTCGACGATGCCGAGCTTGAGGGTGGACGGTGTCATCGCGACCAGCGCGTTCGCGAGTTTGCGGTTGAACGATTCCTTGCGCAGACTGCCGACAAAGACCGCGACATTCCTGGTCGTGCTCATGGAGAATCCTTTCAGGAAAAGCGCGACATGAAAGCAGGAAACCTTGCCCGTGTAGCGCTGCACATCGATATGCTTGAGTAGACAACGAGGATCGTCGATTCGTTCTTGGTACCCCCGATTCCCGCCGGATGACGGCGCCAGGAAACGAGTTGCAGAACCATGTAAACTCGGTGTGCGCTTGAAAAGCCGACTGTTCGGGATGCCCTTATCGCTTCGGTGCAATCGACGCTACACAAGACAACGAACCTCATCCATCATCCATCAATACGACAAGGACTTGCCATGCATACAAATCAAACCGGCGCTATTTCGGAAGACTTCGGGAAGTTGCTGCTGCGCGTTACGCTCGGGCTGCTGATTCTTTTACACGGGATATCCAAGGTGATCGGCGGCGCCGCCTTCATTACCGGCACCGTGGCCAAAATGGGTTTTCCGCCGGCCCTTGGCTATCTCGTCTACGTGGGCGAAGTGATCGCTCCGCTGCTGGTACTTTTCGGTGTTTGGGCGCGGCTGGGCGGACTGATCATTGCGATCAACATGGTGGTCGCGATTCTGCTGGTACACACATCGCAGTTCTTTACGATGTCGAAAACCGGCGGTTGGGCACTGGAACTGCAAGGCATGTACCTGGTATCGGCGCTCGCGGTGGCGCTGCTGGGCGCGGGACGTTACAGCGTCGGAGGATCGGGAGGCCGCTGGAACTGACCGAACACTGCGGCGCGTGCCGCCGTACGCCTGGAACCCGCCTTCATGGCGGGTTTTTTTTGCGCGATCTTTCCGGCACAAGTGCCCCAATATGCGCAAACCGCATAAACAACGGCGAAACGATTCGTTTTGTTTTTTTGATCGCGTACTTAACCTGTCCACTTCTGAAACCACAATTCTCTGCGGGAGAACAGGATGCTGCTGAAAAAATTGATTCAATCGATCGTCGCCGTTGCACTCGTTGTGCCGGCGGCTCATGGCGCGAACGTGTCGCTGCTCAACGTGTCCTATGACCCGACACGCGAGCTGTACCAGGAATTCAACGGCGCATTCGCCAAATACTGGAAGGCGAAAACCGGCGATGAGGTGACGGTCAAGCAGTCGCACGGCGGCTCCGGAAAACAGGCGCGCGCAGTGATCGATGGCCTCGATGCCGACGTGGTCACGCTGGCGCTAGCGTATGACATCGACGCTGTTGCACAGCGCGGTCTGATCGTATCCGATTGGCAGAAACGGCTGCCGCACGGCAGCGCGCCGTACACCTCGACCATCGTGTTCCTGGTGCGCAAGGGCAATCCGAAAGGCATTCATGACTGGAACGACCTGATCAAACCGGGCGTATCGGTGATCACGCCGAATCCGAAGACGTCCGGCGGCGCGCGCTGGAACTACCTGGCCGCATGGGGCTATGCGTTGAAGCAGCCGGGCGGCAGCGACGCCACCGCAAAGGACTTCCTCGGCAAGCTGTTCAGGAATGTACCGGTGCTTGATTCCGGCGCGCGCGGCGCGACGACCACCTTCGTCGAGCGCGGCATCGGCGACGTATTGCTGGCATGGGAAAACGAAGCGATTCTCGCGATCAAGGAATTAGGTCCGGACAAGTTTGAGATTGTCGCGCCGTCGGTCAGCATCCTCGCGCAGCCGCCGGTCGCGGTGGTCGACAAGGTGGTCGATCGACATGGCACGCGCAAGGTCGCCGAAGCTTACCTGCAATACCTGTACACCGATGAAGGTCAGGAAATCGCAGCAAAGAACCACTATCGCCCAATCTCTGAAAAAGTCGCGCAGAAATACGCGACGCAATTTCCGAAGGTGAAGCTGTTCACGGTGGACGAGATGTTCGGCGGCTGGGCCAGGGCGCAGAAAACGCACTTCGCCGACGGTGGCAGCTTCGACCAGATCTATCAGCCGGGCAGGAAGTAAAAATCGCGCAGCGCGTGGCTGAAGGAGTCGAGCATCTGTCGGCGAACCTGCACGCATTGCGCACAGCAAGTCCGGCCGAATTCATGTCGGAGCCTTTCTCTCAGGCGCGATGTAGCGTCTGAGCGCGCTCCACCTGATTTTCGTCCGCAATGATGCCTTAGGCGATGAGGTGCGGTGCCCCGCCCGCGTACGCGGTGACCTGGCGTTCGTGCAACTGGAGCAGCGTCTTCTGCAGCGCCTGCCGCGCCATCCGGCGTCGCTGCCGGACAATCCTCTGGGCGACATATCGTTGCCGAGGACGGTAAGTCAGGTCGCATGAGCGATCTGAATCAGGCAGCCAATCGATTTTTGAAGCGATCATTTTTTCAATCCGCTCACTCAAGGAGAAACCATGAGCATTCAAGCGATCAACGTCCGCAACCAGTTCCGAGGCAAGGTCAAGGCCATCATCGAAGGGCCAGTGGTGTCGGAGGTGGACGTTGAAACCCCGGCCGGCATCGTCACCTCGGTCATCACCACTCGCTCGGTTCGCGATCTCGGCCTGGTTCCGGGTAGCGAAGTCGTTACGCTGATCAAGGCAACCGAGGTATCGATCGCGAAGCTCTGAGCATTTTGCAAAAACGGAGGCGTCGTCATGTCGGCTGCCATACTTTTTCCTAAACTGGAAGACTATCTGTCACGCCTTTCCTGCAACGGCCAGACGCAGGTCTGGGTCGATGCCGAGGGGCGCGCGCAGGGGCGTTATTTCAACTCGACGCTAACCAGCGCCTTTCAACCGATCCGCGCGCTGCATGATGGTGTCGTGACCGGCTACGAAGGTTTCGCCCGCAGCTATTCCGAAGTCCACCCGGGGCTGTGCGTGTGGAAGCTGCTCGATCATGCGGCCAGCGATGATGAGTCGGTGGCGCTCGATCGGCTGTGCCGGATGCTGCACACAATGAATTTTTTCCGACAGCCGGAAGCGGGCAGCCGCGACCTGTACCTGAGCGTGCATGCGCGGCTGATGGCGGCGGTGGACGGTAACCACGGCAGCGCTTTCGGACGCGTGCTGGAAGCGCTGGACCTGCCGCGCGAACGCATCGTTCTGCAGCTGCCGGTCGTTACCCGGCAACAGAACTGGCTGCTGGATTACGTGGCGGATAACTATCGCTGCAATGGCTTCAGGATCGCGGTCAATGCGCCCGATGCGGACGAAGCATTGAATCTGGTCGAGCGCGTGAGGCCTGCGGTGGTCAAGATCGACGCACGCGAAATCGTGCGTGACGAGCCGGTGCTGCGCCTGTTGTCAGCATGCGATGGGATCGGCGTGCTGACGGTGTTCAAGCGGGTCGAAAGCACGCAGGTGGCCGATGCATTGGGAAGAATCGCCGCGCAGAGCGGCAAGGCGGTGCATGTGCAGGGGTTCCTGCGGGATATGCCGACAGCATCGCTTGGCGCAGGCGCGCGCAGCGGCAAGGCGGTTGCGCTCGTATCCGCCGCAATGTTGCGGGCCGGAGTTGCATGACATGAACGAGACATTCGCTTTCGATTTCCGGGTACTGATCGTTCCTGGCCTGCATGACAGCGACCATCGGCACTGGCAAAGCCGCTGGCAATGCCTGTATCCGTCATTCGAGCGGGTGGTGCAGGAACGATGGGACGTGCCGCATCTGCCGACATGGTCCGAGCGGTTGGTGCAGGTATTGCGCCAGTCGGCGCAGCCGACGCTGATCGTTGCGCACAGCTTCGGCTGCCTCGCGACGCTGCATCGCGCGCATGCCGGCGCCCCGAATCTGGTGGGAGCGTTACTGGTGGCGCCCGCCGATCCCATCAAATTCGGCGTGGCGAAGGCTCTGCTTAATGCAAGGCTGGTGTGCCCGTCACTAACGGTAGGCAGCTTGAACGACCCATGGATGGAAGGTAGGCGTGCGGCCGAGTGGGCGAAAATATGGGGCAGCGAGTTCGTCGACGCCGGCGCGCTGGGGCATATCAATGCCGAGTCAGGACTCGGCGACTGGTCGTTCGGGCTGGCGTTGCTGCGGCGTCTGGCGACAAGGGTTCAGGCGAACACGCGTGCGCGGCACGCGACACCGCCTGCGGCGATTCAATTGCCGGCAGTGTCCGGTACCGACGGCGCTGCCTGATCCAGCGTCTTCAAAAAAGCCCACGGATAAATCCCGCGCTCGTGGCCGTCGCTGAAAACGAATTGCGCGGCATACGCGCCGACAGGGTGAATCGCGACGATTCTCAGTTCGGGTGATACGGATGGCGCCGATGGTTCCGCGCCGCTGCGAAGGCGCGCGCTGCTGCACTCCGCGCAGCGGCAATGCGCGCGCAGCAGCGCATTGCTCAAATGCTGCCGGCTGCCGTCCGGCCATGCAATTTCCAACACACCGCGTGCGGCATCGTTATGCAGGCTTTCCGGACATTGCATGTCGTCCCCCCTCTATTCATCTATCGCTCGCTAATCTGGCGCACCGCCAGGCGTGCTGACTTGCGCACTTCCGGGTCCGGATCATGAGCGATGCGTTCCAGCGCCGGCAGCGCGGCAGGTTCGCCGATCTCGCCAAGCGCGAGCGCGGCTTCCTTGCGCAGATTGCTGATTTCATGATCGAGCACTCGTATCAGCGCAGCGACCGCGATGTTGCTGCGCAGGCGGCCGAGGCTGCGCGCGGCGCGTAGCCGGACCTGCCAGTAGCTGTCTTGCAGCGCCACGATCAGATCTTCTTCCGCCTGCCGCAGGCCGAGCTTGCCGAGCGTGGTTGCAGCTTCTTCGCGCACCTGCCAGACGCCGTCGCACAAACCGGCGAGCAGTGCCGGCATCACGCTGTCGTCGCCGGCGAAGCCGATCGCGCCGAGCGCAGTGCGTCGTACTTCCGCGTCCGCATCGTGCGCGGCGATCTCGGTCAGCGCAGGCAGCGTCGATTGCTGTTTCAGATATCCCAATACGCTGACCGCCTCGCGCCGTACCGTTGCGTCGACATCTCGAAGCGCCGCCAGCGCCGGTTCGCGGGATTCCGCGACGCGCAGTTCGCGCAACGCACGCAATATCGCGATCCGCACGAAGACCTGCGGATGCTGTGTATGCGGCAGCAGCAGCGTGGCCGATTGCGGCAGTTTCAGTTCACTGAGGTTGTGCGCGGCCACCTCGCGGACTTCGGCGTCGGCATCGCTCAGCAGCGCGACCAGCCCGGCGACACCGCTGTCGCTTTCGAAGGCCTGCAATGCGCGTGCGGCTTCCGCGCGCACCGTTGGTGCCGGATCGTGCAGCGCGTCGATGAAGAGTTGCGCGTGTTCGTCGCTGGCGATGTCGCCCAGGTCCAGCAGCGCAATGCGGCGCACCGTGCTGTCATCCGCCTGCAGGCGCTTGCGGATGTCCTGCAGTTCCGGGTCGTCGTTCAATATCATGGTCATTGTGAAATCCTTAAATCGCGAATTGCAGATTGCCGGCCGCTACCGTGCCGAGCGGATTCAGCCGTGCCAGCGGAATGCTTCTTCCTTCCGGATGCAGCAATGCCAGGCAATGGCGCTTGAGGTGGATGAATTCTTCTGACGTAACCAGTTCCGCATGGCGCGGGCGTGCGAAATCGAGCGCGATTTCCTCGATGATGCGGCCGGGCCGCGGGCTCATCACCAGGATGCGGTCGGCCAGGAACAAGGCCTCGTCAATGTCGTGTGTGATGAACACGATGCTGGTCCGCACGCGTGTCCAGACGTCCAGCAGCAGTCCCTGCATTTTCAGGCGGGTCTGCGCATCGAGTGCGCTGAACGGTTCGTCCATCAGCATCACGCGCGGATGATTGATCAGCACGCGGGCGATTTCGACGCGCTGCTGCATGCCGCCGGAAAGCTGTGATGGATAGACATCCGCAAATTCCTCCAGTCCGACCAGTTTCAACAGTTCGCGCGCCTGCCGGCGTCGTTCCTCACGGGCTATGCCTTTCATCTTCAGGCCGAAGGCCACGTTGTCCAGCACCTTTTTCCATGGGAACAAGGTGTGCTGCTGGAATACGAGGCCGCGCTCCGGATGGGGGCCGTCCACCGGCCGGCCATCGACACGGATGCTGCCGCTGCTTGGTTGCAAGTGGCCGGCGAGCGCGCCCAGCAACGTCGATTTGCCGCAGCCGGACGGGCCGAGCAGGCACAGGAATTCGCCCGGCGCCGCCGAGATGGAGACATTCTGCAACGCCTCGAATGCCTGCGCGCCCTGGCCGAGACGGATATGCAGCCGCTCGATGTCGATGCGGCCTTGCATGCTGCTGTTGTTGCTGCTCATGCGGACTTTCTCCCCGGTAGATACCACGGCATCAGCGCGTTGCCGATCTGCTTCACGAGTGCGCTGCTGCCCATGCCCAGCACGCCGATGAACAGCATGCCGACGATGATGTCGGGATAGTTCTGCACTGTGTACGACTCCCAGGTGTAGTAGCCGATGCCGTACTGGCCGGCGATCATTTCGGCGGTCACCAGGCAGAACCAAGCGGTGCCCATGCCGATCGACAGGCCGGTCACGATGCTCGGTGCGGCCGCCGGAAAAATTACTTCGACGAACATCGCGCGCCGGCCGCTGCCCAGGCTGCGCGCCGATGCGATCAGCCGGCGGTCCACGCCTTCGACGCCGTGGATGGTGTTGAGCAGGATGGGGAACAGCGCGCCGATGAAGGTGATAAAGATCATCGACAGCTCGGATGACGGAAACATCAAGATCGCCAGCGGAATCCACGCTACCGCCGGAATCGGCCGCAGCACTTCCAGCGGCGGTAGCAGAATGTCTTCCAGCCGGCGCGAGCGCCCGATCACCAGCCCGAGTCCGATGCCGACCACCGTCGCCGCGATGAAGCCCGCGAACACGCGCCAGACACTGGCTTGCAGATGCGGGATCAGCTTCGACGATTCGACCAGCGTGCCGGCCGCCCGCAGCACGTCCTGCGGCGACGGCACGTTCTGGAAGGTCACGATGCCAAAGTCCAGATGCGCGGCGGAAGCCCATTGCCATGCCGCGACGCAGGCACCGACCGACAGCGCGCGCAGCAGCCAGCGCGCCGGTTTGAGCTGGCCGATCCGGCCGGAAAGTGTGAGAGCGCCGGCCATGATGTCAGCTGGCGATGCCGGTTTTCACCGCATCGAAATCCAGCACCTCGCCGCCATGCTTTTTGGCCCAGGCAGCGGCATTTTCCTTTAGCAGGAAGGCACTGATGTCATTCTTGCCCTGCTTGACGAACCATGCATCCTTCGCCAGCAGTTTCAGTCCGCTTTCGCGATCCTGCGCATACACCACGCGCACGGTCTTGCCGGCCTTTTCGAGCTTGTGCAGTTCGGCGAAGGCGGTATCCGGCGCAGCGTAGCTACGTACCAGCGGCTCGCCCTTGACCCAGATCTGTACCACGCGCTTGGTATCCGTGATTGCCTTGCCGGTCGCGGCATCCTTTGCGGTGAGCGGTAGTTTCTCGTAATTCTTCAGCGCCGCTTCGTAGTCACGGCCGGCCTGCTTGAACGCGGCGCGGATGTAGCGGTCGTCGATGAAACTGTCGACGTCGAGATCGAGCTTCTCGTGCTTGAACGCGCCCAGTGTTTCGAGCGAGGTCTTGACCGCCTTCCGGTATTCCGGCTTCCAGGTCAGGTCGCGCGTCTGCAGGCCGAGCGGGCCGTGGAACAGGTAGTTCACCTCGGCATCGATGCCGGTGACCTTTTCGATCAGCTCGCTGTATTTTTCCGGCTCGGCGGCGAACAGGCGGTCGGCCTCGATCTCGGCGCGTGCATAGGCGATCGCGATTTCCGGATATTTTTCCGCATAGGCGGCGTCGATCAGGCTGCCGTGCATCGTCGGTGCGTCAGCCTGCGAGCCGTCGTAGATCTTGCGGGCGATGCCGCGATACGGAAACAGTTCGGCGAACGGCACGAAGTCGGCGTGCGCGGCGATCTTGTTCGCCTGCAGCGCGGAGCCGGCCACTTCCGGCGCCTGCGTCACGATGTGGACATCCTTCTCCGGGTCCCAGCCCTGCGCCTTGATCGCGCGCAGCAGCATGCCGTGCGCGGTGGACGCGAACGGCACCGAGATCGTCTTGCCTTTCAGTTCCGTGATCGATTGCACCGGCGACGCCTTCGGCACCACGATGCCGTTGCCGCTGCCGGCGATACTGCCCGACAGCACGTTGATGAAGATGCTCTTCCTGCCGGCCTTATGGAAAGCGGCGCCGTTGAACGAACCGGGGAAATCGGCCATCGAACCGATGTCGAGCTTGCCGGCCACCATTTCATTGGTCAGCGGCGCGCCGGAAGTGAAATTCTTCCATTGAATGTCGTATTGCACGTCCTTGTATTTGCCGTCGTGCGGCAGATATTTTTCGAGCAGATGCAGCTCGCGGATCAGCAGGCCGCCGGTGGCGCAGTTGATCGTGGTGTCCTGGGTGCCGATTGCGACGCGGATGGTTTCGGCGTTGGCGGAGCCGAAGGCGAGGGTGAGGGAAAGGGCGAGAATTTTTTTGTAGAGATTCATGAGTTGCTCCCTGAGGAAAGTTGTTTTTTCAATGTGGTTCTTTGGATTCGGGTGTTGTCTTTTATCTGCCACGAGCCGATACGAAGTGGCGGCCTTCGCACTGCTCAGTCGAGTCCCTTCCCCCTTGCAGGGGGATGAGGCGGGGATTTCGCAAAGCACTGCTTTGCGCCCGTCGAATCGGCTGGCCTTGCAAGGCCAGTCGTGGGACGGCTAGGATGGGGGTAGAGAGGTTCAATTAACGCAATCGAAAACTCGACCTTCGAACCCCCATCCCAACCTTCCCCCTGGGAGGGGGAAGGAGCAGAGTGTTGGTCGACCGGAGCCAATCTCATTTGCCAGCAGTAGAAAAGAACATCAGCGCAGCAGATAAGGAATATCCACATGTACCGCGCCGGTCGGACAATCCTTCTCGCAAGGCATGCAATACCAGCACTCGTCGAACTTCATGTAGGCCTTGCCCTTGCTCAGGTCGATGGCGAGAACATCCAGCGGGCAGACATCCACGCACACCGTGCATCCCTTGTGCGCGATGCATTTGTCTTCGTCCACGCGCACGGGGACGCTGGTGATGTTGAAAGCGGTCGGCATTGTGTTTCTCCTCAGGCGGCAGCGGTTTCCGCTTCCTTGTTGATGCGCAGCCGCTGATATACGGTGCGTTCCTGTTCGTCGAGACTGACGATGTAAGGCTCGATTGGCCGCTTGAAGCAGGTCATCCTGTCCTGCTCCTTTTTCACCTGTACGTGCACGAACCAGTCGCGGTCATTGCGTTCCGGGTAGTCGACGCGGTTGTGATACAGGCCCCAGCGGCTTTCGGTGCGGTACAGCGAGGCGCGCGCCGCCATTTCCGCGCAGTCGCGGATCGCATGCACTTCCAGTGCCCGCATCAGTTCATGCGGATTGCGCGCCGAAAGACGGTCGAGATCTTCGTGGATCGCGTCGAAGCGCGTCAAGCCGATTTCCATCTTGCGCGTGACCTTCGGCGGCTGCAGGTAATCGTTCACCATGCGGCGCAGCTTGTATTCCACCTGCGCCGGCGGCAGCCCGTCCTCGCGTGACAGCGGCGCCCATACGCGGCTGCGCTCGCGTTCGACCTGCGCTTCATCGACATCCGCCAGCGGTTTCTCTGCGCAGTAGCGCGCCGCGCTTTCGCCGGCCAGCTTGCCGTACACAAAGGCGCCGAGCATGTAGTTGTGCGGCACGCAGGCCAGATCGCCGGCGGCATACAGGCCGGGCACCGTGGTTTCCGCATGCTCGTTGACCCATACGCCGGATGCCGAATGGCCGCTGCACAAACCGATTTCCGAGATATGCATTTCCACCATCTGCTGGCGGTAGTCGGTGCCGCGTCCCTCATGGAAACGGCCGCGGCTGGGGCGCTCGTTGGTGTGCAGGATGGTTTCGATGGTGCTGATGGTTTCCTCGGCCAGATGGTCGAGCTTCAGGAACACCGGGCCATTGCCGCCTTGCAGCTCGTTGTAGAACTCCTGCATCATCTGGCCGCTCCAGTAATCGCATTCGATGAAGCGTTCGCCCTTGTTGTTGGTGGTGAACCCGCCGAACGGTCCGGTCACATAGGCGCAGGCGGGGCCGTTGTAATCCTTGATCAGCGGATTGATCTGGAAGCATTCGATGCCCGACAGTTCCGCGCCGGCGTGATACGCCATGCTGTAGCCGTCGCCGGCATTGGTCGGGTTTTCGTAGGTGCCGAACAGGTAGCCGGAGGAGGGCAGGCCGAGGCGGCCGGCCGCGCCGGTGGACAGGATCACAGTCTTGGCGCGGATCATATGGAAGTCACCCGTGCGGCAGTCGAATGCCATTGCGCCCGCGATGCTGCCGTCGTCGGCCAGCAGCAGCCGCGTCGCTACGAGCCGATTAGTGATTTCCACGCGCACGCGCTTCAGGCGCCGGTACAGCACCTTCTTGATGTCGTGGCCTTCCGGCATGGGCAGCACATAGGTGCCCATGTGATGCACCTTGCGCATCGCATAGTCGCCGGTCTCGTCCTTCTCGAACTTGACGCCCCAGCGGTCCAGTTCCTCGATCATCGGATAGCTGTTCTGCGCATAGGCCATCACGGTCTTCTGGTTGACGATGCCGTCGTTGGCGGTGGTGATTTCCTTCACGTACTGCTCGGGCGTCGCGAAGCCCGGCACGATGGCGTTGTTCAAGCCATCCATGCCCATCGAGATCGCGCCGCTGCGCTTCACGTTCGCCTTTTCGAGCAGCAGCACGCGCAGTTGCGGATTGGCTTCCTTGGCTTTCACCGCCGCCATCGGGCCGGCGGTTCCACCGCCGATCACGAGGACGTCAACGGTCTGGATATGTGTCTGCATGAGGTTTCCTGATTGATTCGAGTGTTCGCCGGAGCGTATCGACGCCAGTCCACATAGCCTGCGATGGAGGCCGGGGGCAACAAGGGAAACGATGCTACCGAGGGCTCGCAATGTTGAGAACGAAGCAATTCGCGCTTGCTTATGCGGAAATTGAAATTCGACCGGTTCGTTGCGTAGTGAGAGTGGAGATCGCTTTCTGCTATATAGCTGCCCCGTTACTGAAGTTGTCAGGGCCGTGCCTGTGTTGTCTGAAAGGGTTGATGTCTTATTCGAAAATGCTCTATCGACATGCGAAAAAGTTCGTTCTCTTTATAACGTCGCAATGCAATTATCTGCATTCGATAGCTGAATTTGTAATAAGGAGGCGCATGACGATGGCAACAACAATAATTCCAGCGCAGGGGCGATCGGCTTTCCGGGTAATGCCCGGTTTCAACCTCTCACTCGGCTTCACCCTGCTGTATCTCGGATTGATCGTGCTGATTCCG
Organism: uncultured Noviherbaspirillum sp.; assembly: GCA_966211585.1. Taxonomy (GTDB): domain Bacteria; phylum Pseudomonadota; class Gammaproteobacteria; order Burkholderiales; family Burkholderiaceae_D; genus Noviherbaspirillum. Next base: position 49,535 of record CBIHNU010000014.1, read on the forward strand.
CTGTCTGCGGTCTTTCTGAAGACGTTCGCGATGACCTGGGATGCGTTCTGGCATGCGATCAGTTCGCCGCGCGTCGTCGCGTCTTACAAGTTGAGCTTCGGCACTTCGCTGATCGGCGCCGTATTGAATGTCATGTTCGGCGGCATCGTCGCGTGGGTGCTGGTGCGCTACCGCTTTCCCGGCAAGAAAATCATCGACGCGCTGGTCGATCTGCCGTTTGCGTTGCCGACTGCAGTGGCCGGCATCGCGCTGACTGCGCTGTATTCGCCGAACGGTTGGATCGGCCGCTATCTGGAGCCGCTGGGCATCAAGGTCGCGTTCACGCCGCTCGGCGTGCTGGTGGCGCTGACCTTCATCGGCCTGCCGTTCGTGGTGCGTACCGTGCAGCCGGTGCTGGAAGAAGCGGAACGCGAACTGGAGGAGGCGGCCGCCAGTCTTGGCGCGAACCGGCTGCAGACTTTCGTGAAAGTGATTTTCCCGACTGTGTTGCCGGCGCTGCTGACCGGCTTCGCGCTGGCGTTCGCACGCGCCACCGGCGAATACGGCTCGGTGATCTTCATCGCCGGCAACATGCCGATGGTGTCCGAGATCACGCCGCTGTTCATCGTCACCAAGCTGGAGCAGTACGACTATGCCGGCGCTACCGCGATCGCGGTCGTGATGCTGCTGGTGTCGTTTGTGCTGCTGCTGACGATCAATCTGCTGCAAGCCTGGACCCGCAAGCGCGGCCAGGCGGAGAAGGAATGACATGGCTGGTGCTGCTTCCACTTTATCGCTACCCATCGCTGCGCGCGGCGAGCCGGCGTACGCGTCGGCTGCCACAGTCGAACCGCTCTGGGTGCGCGCGCTGCTGATCGGCATCGCGCTCGCGTTCCTCACCTTGTTCCTGTTCGTGCCTCTGGCCGCGGTGTTTGCCGAGGCGCTGAAGAAGGGCTGGCAGGCCTACCTCGCGGCGATCGTCGAACCAGACGCGTTGTCGGCGGTTCGGCTGACACTGCTGACCGCCGCCATCGCGGTGCCGCTGAACCTGGTGTTCGGCGTGGCTGCCGCATGGGCCATCGCGAAATTCGAATTCCGCGGCAAGAACCTGTTGCTGACGCTGATCGACCTGCCGTTCTCGGTGTCGCCAGTGATTTCCGGCCTGATCTACGTGCTGATCTTCGGTGCGCAGGGCTGGATCGGACCGTGGCTGCGCGAGCATGACATCAAGATCCTGTTCGCGGTGCCGGGCATCGTGCTGGCCACCATCTTCGTCACCTTTCCGTTCGTCGCGCGCGAGCTGATCCCGCTGATGCAGTCGCAGGGCAACGAGGAGGAAGAAGCAGCGCTGGTGCTGGGCGCGTCCGGCTGGCGCACCTTCTGGCATGTGACGCTGCCCAATATCAAATGGGGACTGCTGTACGGCGTGATCTTGTGCAATGCGCGTGCGATGGGCGAATTCGGCGCGGTGTCGGTGGTGTCCGGCCATGTGCGCGGCGAGACCAACACGATGCCACTGCAGGTCGAGATTCTGTACAACGAATACAACTTTTCGGCGGCGTTCGCGGTCGCGTCGCTGCTTGCATTACTGGCGCTGGTCACGCTCGCGCTGAAGACCTTCGTCGAATGGCGCACGCACGACGCCAGCCTGCAACCGCTTCAGGAGCAATGACATGAGTATCGAAGTCAAGAACATCAACAAGTGCTTCGGCAGCTTCGTCGCGCTGGACGACGTGTCGCTGAATTTCGCGCAGGGCGAGCTGACCGCGCTGCTGGGTCCATCCGGTTGCGGCAAGACGACGCTGCTGCGCATCATCGCCGGGCTGGAGCGGCCGGATGCCGGCCGGGTGTTCCTCGATGGCGAGGACGCGTCGTCGCATCATGTGCGCGAGCGGCAAGTCGGCTTCGTGTTCCAGCACTATGCGCTGTTCAAGCATATGAGCGTGTTCGAGAACATCGCGTTCGGCCTGCGCGTGAAGCCGCGCAAGACGCGTCCATCGGAGACGCAGATCCGGCAGAAGGTGATGCAGTTGCTGGAGCTGGTGCAACTCGACTGGCTGGCGGATCGCTATCCGCCGCAACTGTCTGGCGGCCAGCGGCAGCGCATCGCGCTGGCGCGTGCGCTGGCGGTCGAGCCGCGCGTGCTGTTGCTGGACGAGCCGTTCGGTGCGCTCGACGCCAAGGTGCGCAAGGAGCTGCGGCGCTGGCTGCGACGGCTGCACGACGAACTGCACGTCACCAGCATCTTCGTCACGCACGACCAGGAAGAAGCGCTGGAAGTCGCTGACCGGATCGTGCTGATGAACAAGGGAAGAGTCGAGCAGGCGGGGGCGCCGGGCGATGTGTACAACCATCCGGCGTCATCGTTCGTGTATGGCTTTCTCGGCAACGTAAACCTGTTTCACGGCCGTGTGCATGAAGGCGTTCTGGACGCGGGTGGTATTGCATTCGACGCGCCGGACCATGCGAACGCGCGCGATGCGCAAGGCATCGGTTTCGTGCGCCCGCATGACATCGAAATCGATCGTTATACGACGGATGCGGAAGGCATCATCGCCAAACTGCGACGCGCGCATGCGATCGGACCGCTGGCGCAACTGGAACTGGAGCGCGCCGACAACGCGCAACTGATCGAGGCGGTGATGTCGAGCGAGCGTTATGCACAGTTGCGCCTGCAGGAGGGCGAGACGCTGGTGCTGCGGCCGAAGCGCCTGCGCGTGTTCGTCGACGAAGCGCTATGAAAAGAGATTGACATGAATTTCCAGCAACTGCGCTCCATTCGCGAAGCCGCCCGGCGCGGCTACAACCTGACCGAGGTGGCCAACGTGCTGTTCACCTCGCAACCAGGCGTTAGCCGGCAGATCCGCGAACTCGAGGTGGAACTGGGCATCGAGATATTCGAGCGCAACGGCAAGCGCCTGACCGGCCTGACCGATCCCGGCAAAGGCATCCTGCAGATTATCGAGCGTCTGCTGCTGGAAGCGGAAAACCTGCGCCAGGCCAGCCAGGAATATTCGGGTGAAAAGAGCGGTACGCTGACGATCGCCACCACGCATACCCAGGCGCGCTACGTGCTGCCGCAGGTGGTGCAGACTTTTCGCGCGGAGTTTCCGAAAGTGCGGATTGCGCTGCAGCAGAGTTCACCCGAGCACATCGCCGAATGGGTGATTTCCGGCAAGGCCGATGTCGGCATCGCGACCGAAGGCCTGAGCCAGTTCGACGAGCTGGTGTCCTTTCCCTGCTATCACTGGAATCATGTGATCGTGGCGCCGGAAGAGCATCCGCTCGCTTCCCTGGAATCGGTTTCGCTGGAAGATCTTGCCGCATATCCGCTGATTACCTACGACGTCGGTTTCACCGGTCGCAGCCATATCGACGACGCGTTCGGCAAGGCCGGCCTCGCCACCGATATCGTGCTGACTGCGATGGATTCCGACGTGATCCAGCAATATGTGTCGCTCGGGCTGGGCGTCGGCCTGGTGGCGTCGATGGCGGTCGAGCACCATCGACCGAACGGGCTGCGCGCGATCGACGCATCCCGCCTGTTCGCGCCGAACGTCACCCGGCTGGCGGTCCGGCGCGGCGCCTACCTGCGATCGTACATCTACGACTTCATCTTGCGGTTCGCGCCGGAACTCGGGCGCACCGACATCGAAACGGCGCTGAGCGCCGGCGGGCAGTAGCAAAAAGAGTCCGTTGCGTCAGGGGATCAACGGTTTTTTCTCGGCCTTCTTGGATTGGATCAGCGCGAGGGTTTTTTCCATTGCTTCGATCCGCTGCTCGGTCGACGGATGCAGTGCGGTATACCCGTTGAGCATCGTTGCCGGAAACTGAACGGCGAATTTCTGCCAGAACGGCACCGCGCGGTCGGCGCTGTAGCCGGCGCGCGCCAGCAGGTAGAGCGACAGCCGATCGGCCATCGTGTCGTAATCCACCGGCATTGGCTTCACGCCGGCGGTGCCGACCATCGTGCTCATGTCGGGATGCACGCGGACCAGGTTGTCGATGATGCCGCCGACCGTTGCGCTCATGTGCAGCCGGACCGCATGCCAGAGAATATTGTGTGCCATCTCCTTCGCCAGCACGAAGGCCAGCTCGTCGTCGGTCTGGGTGTAGTTCATCATGCCGCGCGTGACCAGTACCCGGTACCCATCCGCATACGCATTGACGTTGTCGGTATTGCCCAGTTCGAATCCGAACGCGCATGCGTAGGTGAGCGGCACGTTCAGCGTCATGTCGCGTCCGTCGCGGCTGACGGTGAGCTTTACTTCAGAGCGGCCATCAACCAGCGGCGCGAGGATGGCGGCGGCGTCGCGCTCGGCATTCTGTCCCTGCGGCAGTGCGCTGTTTTCCACCGAGACCAGACCGTCGCCACGGCGTACGCCCACCCGCGCAGCACCGCTGCCGGTCAGCACCCCCATGACCTGCAGGCGCTCGTTCAGCCCGAGCAGGTTTTGCGCGGCGCTGACATAGGTGGATGAATACGAATACTTGTTTTTCGCGGTGAATCCGAGCAGATTGCGCGCGTTGCCTTTGCACAGGTCGGCATTGTTGACCAGCAGCGGCGCGGCTACGCGGTACAGCCGGTCCTGCATCGCGGTCAGGGCGCGCAAGGCGTCAACGTCGGGAGTATCGATCGGCGCCGCGGCAGGCCGGGGCGACGTGACCGGCGAACCCGACGGAGCCGGGACAGTCGCACAGGCGCTCAGCAGCAGCGCGAGTGGAAGCAGTCGCAGCCGCCGCAGGCAGGTTTGCGCGGCGTTGCCGCTGAAACAAAGCGAAGCGAGTCGAGTCACCCGTTGCATCCATCTCTCCCTGAATTAATGTTTTCCGGTGCTGCCGAAGCCGCCTGCGCCGCGTTCGCTGCTGTCGAATTCGTCGACCACGTTGAAGCCGACCTGCAATACCGGCACGATCACCAGTTGCGCCAGGCGCTCCATCGGGTTGAGTGTGAATTCGGTCTGCCCGCGGTTCCAGGTCGAGACCATCAGTTGCCCCTGGTAATCGGAGTCGATCAGTCCCACCAAGTTCCCCAGGACAATACCGTGTTTGTGTCCCATGCCGCTGCGCGGCAGGATCATTGCGGCGTAGCCCGGGTCGCCGATGTGGATCGCCAGCCCGGTCGGGACCAGATGGGTTTCGCCCGGGCGGATCGTCAGCGGCGCATCAAGGCAGGCGCGCAGGTCGAGGCCGGCGCTGCCGGCGGTTGCATATGCGGGCATCTGTTCTTTCATGCGCGGGTCGAGGATTTTGACGTCGATGTTTTTCATGGCTGGATAAAATAAAAAACGCGCCGCTTGTGAAATGCGACGCGTCGTTGGGTAAGGCCGCTTATATGCGAACGGCGATTTCCGCGATCAGTTGTCGCGCCAGTTCCTGCTTGCCGGTCCGCGGCAGCAGCTTGTGGCCGCTGTCGTCAAACAGCACCAGTTCGTTTTCGTCCTTGCCGAAGGTCTGGTGACCGATATTGCCGATCAATAGCGGAATGTTTTTCTTCTTGCGCTTTTCTTCCCCGTAGCGCAGCAGGTTTTCGGATTCGGCAGCGAAGCCGACGCAGTACGGCCGGTTCGGCAGCGCTGCCACCGCCGCGAGGATGTCCGGATTCTGTTCGAACTGCAGTTGCGGTACGTCGCTCGCGCTTTTTTTCTTCAGCTTCTGTTCACTGGCATTGACGACCCGCCAGTCGGCTACGGCCGCCACGGCGACGAAGATGTCCTGGCCGCCGATCCGGGTCATCACCACGTCGTGCATCTGCTGCGCGGTCTGTACATTGATGCGGTGCACGCCGTAGGGAGTCGGCAATGCGGTCGGGCCGGCGACGAGCGTGACGTCCGCGCCGGATTCGCGTGCGGCACGGGCGATCGCGAATCCCATTTTCCCTGACGACAGGTTGGTGATGCCGCGCACCGGATCGATCGGCTCGAACGTCGGTCCCGCGGTCAGCAGCACGCGCTTGCCCGCCAGGACCTTGCGCTGGAACGCCGCGATCATTTCTTCCAGCAATTGTTCCGGTTCCAGCATGCGGCCCATGCCGGTTTCGCCGCAGGCCTGCTCGCCGGCGTCCGGTCCCAGCAGGCTGATGCCGTCCACCTTCAGTTGCGCCGCATTGCGCTGCGTCGCGGCGTTCTGCCACATTTCGACATTCATCGCCGGCGCCACCAGCAGCGGCAATCCGGTCGGCCGTGCGACGCACAGTGTCGACAGCAGATCATCACAGGCGCCATGGGCGAGCTTGAACATGAAATCGGCGGAGCAGGGCGCGATCACGATCGCATCGGCGTCGCGCGTCAGGTCGATGTGCGGCATGTTGTTGGCGATACGCGCATCCCACTGGTCGGTATGGACCGGGTGGCCGGACAGCGCCTGCATCGTGACCGGCGTGATGAATTGGGTCGCCGCCTGCGTCATCACCACTTGCACCGACGCGCCGGCCCTGGTCAGCGCACGCGTGAATTCGGCCGCCTTGTAACAGGCGATGCCGCCGGTCAGGCCGAGAACGATTCGTTTACCCGCAAGATCCATTGGGCCTCCTCAAATGACGTCGCGCCAGTGTAGCAGTTGCCGTCGGGACAAACCTACTTGCCGACCCGCCGCAATTCATCGATGACGAACAGCGCCGCGCCGACCACGATCGCGCTGTCCGCGACATTGAATGCAGGCCAGTGCGGCCAGCGCGAACCTGGGATGTAAAAATCGAGGAAGTCGATCACATAGCCGTACAGCACACGATCGATCAGGTTGCCCAGTGCGCCGCCGAGGATCAGCGCCAGCGCCCAGCAGAACAGCCGTTGCCCGGTATGCCGCCTGAGCAGGTAGATCATGAAGATCACGGCGGCGGCGGCGATGCCGGTAAACAGGTAGCGCTGCCATCCGGCCTCGGCCGCGAGAAAGCTGAATGCCGCGCCCTTGTTATGCGCGAGCACAAGGTTGAAGAACGACGTGACCGGGTAGCTGTCGCCGAACGCGAACAGGCGGGTAATGGCGATCTTGGTGATCTGGTCGAGCAGCACCACGAGCAGCGAAATGCCAAGCCATGGTGCGAGACTGGCGGTGCTGCCGGCGGCGGAAAAAGTACTCTTCTTGAGGGCCATGATGATCCGGATAAGGCGTCGCCCCGGCTCGCGCCGGAACGACGGGATGGTTAAGCAAACTTGCGCGTTTCGCCGCTGCCGAACAGGTTGCTGACGCAGCGGCCGCACAACCCCGGATGCTCGGGATGCGCGCCGACGTCGGCGCGGTAGTGCCAGCAGCGCTCGCACTTGGCCTGCGCCGACGGCGTCACGATCACCGCTTCGTCGGCTGCGCCCGCGACCTGCGTCACCTTCGCCTGTGAGGTGATGAAAACAAACTTCAAGTCGTCGCCGAGGCCTTTCAGCAGCGCGTACTTGTCGCCGCTCGCCTTGATTTCGAGTTCCGCCTGCAACGAGGAACCGATCGCGCCGGAGATGCGCACTTCTTCCAGTTGCTTGGTGACTTCGGCGCGCAGTTCGCGCAGGATCGCGTACTTGCCGAGCAGCGCAGCCGCATCCGGCGTTTCCGGCAGCTTGTAATAAATTTGCGTGAAGATCGTTTCGCCGCTGGCTTCATACGCTTCCTTGCCAGCGAACACCGCCCATGCCTCTTCTGCGGTGAACGACAGGATCGGCGCCATCAGTCGCAGCAGCGCCTGCGTAATATGCCAGATCGCGGTCTGCGCGGAACGCCGTGCCTGCGATGTGGCGCCGCAGGTGTACAGGCGGTCCTTCAGGATGTCGAGATAGAAGCCGCCCAGGTCTTCCGAGCAGTACATCTGCAATTTCGCGACTACCGGATGGAATTCGTACACGTCGAAATGCTGCAGGACGTCGGTCTGCAGTTCGGCCATGCGCGCGATTGCATAGCGATCGATCTCGACCAGTTCCGCGAGCGGCACGGCATCCTTTACCGGATCGAAATCCGAGGTATTCGCGAGCAGGAAGCGCAGCGTGTTGCGGATACGGCGATAGGCTTCCACCACGCGCTTCAGGATCTCGTCGGAGATCGACAGTTCGCCCGAGTAGTCGGTCGACGCGACCCACAGGCGCAGGATTTCGGCGCCCAGCGTGTCGGAAATCTTTTGCGGTGCCAGGGTATTGCCGAGCGATTTCGACATCTTCTTGCCTTCGCCGTCCACCGTGAAGCCATGCGTCAGCAATGCCTTGTACGGTGGCTGGCGGTCGATCATCGACGCGGTCAGCAGCGATGAATGGAACCAGCCGCGATGCTGATCCGAACCTTCCAGGTAGAGGTCGGCCGGAAACTGCGACTCGGCCGCGTGCGAGCCGCGCAGCACTGTGTAATGCGTGGTGCCGGAATCGAACCAGACGTCGAGCGTATCCTTGTTCTTCAGGTACATGTCGGCGTCGGCGCCGAGCAATTCCTTCGGATTGAGCGCCTGCCAGGCTTCGATGCCGTGCTGTTCGACCCGCTGCGCGACCTGTTCCAGCAGCTCCGGCGTGCGCGGATGCAGCTCGCCGGTTTCCTTGTGCACGAAGAACGCCATCGGTACGCCCCACTGGCGCTGCCGCGACAGCGTCCAATCCGGCCGGTTCGCGATCATGCCATGCAGCCGCGCCTTGCCCCAGCTCGGGAAGAAGGTGGTGGCCTCGATGCCGGCCAGTGCGGTTTCGCGCAGCGTCGGACCGTTGTCCTTCGGCGTCTTGTCCATGCCGGCGAACCATTGCGAGGTCGCGCGATAGATGATCGGCGTCTTGTGGCGCCAGCAATGCATATAGCTGTGATCGAACATCACCAGCTTGAACAGCGAGCCGGCTTCTTCCAGCTTCGCGCAGATCGGCTTCGATGCTTCCCAGATCGTCAGGCCATCGAAGAACGGCAGCCACGATGCGTATCTGCCGTCGCCCATTACCGGGTTCAGGATGTCGTCGTCTTTCATGCCGTGCGCCTTGCACGACAGGAAGTCGTCGACGCCATAGGCGGGTGACGAGTGCACGATGCCGGTGCCGGTATCGAGCGTCACGTATTCGCCGAGATAGATCGGCGACAGACGGTCGTAGCCGCTATCCAGATGCGCGAACGGATGTTTGAATGCGATCAGCGACAGCGCTTCGCCCTTGGTCGTCGCGATCACCTTGCCTTCGAGGCCGTAGCGCTGCAGGCTGGCTTCGACCAGGTCTTTTGCGAGCAGCAGCAACAGCGGTTCGCCGTGGCGCTCGGTCTGCACCAGCGCATAGTCGAACTCCGGGTGCACGTTCAGCGCCTGGTTGGCGGGAATGGTCCACGGCGTGGTGGTCCAGATCACCGCGTAGCCCCGCATTTCAGTCCCATCCTTGGTGGGCAGCTTGTCCAGGCCGAAAGCCTTCGCGATTTTTGCCGGTTCCGCGAACGGGAAGCCGACATCGATTGCCGGATCGCGCTTGTCCTGGTATTCGACTTCCGCTTCCGCCAGCGCCGAGCCGCAATCGAAGCACCAGTTGACCGGTTTCAGTCCGCGGTACACATAGCCGTTTTCGAGAATGAGACCGAGCGCGCGGATTTCGTCCGCTTCGTTGCCGAAGTTCATCGTCTTGTACGGGTTGTCCCATTCGCCCAGCACGCCGAGGCGGATAAAGTCCTTTTTCTGCCGTTCGATCTGCTCGCCCGCATACGCACGAGCCTTGGCCAGCACTTCGGCGGTCGGCAGGTTCTTGCCGTACTGTTTCTCGATCTGGATTTCGATCGGCATGCCGTGGCAGTCCCAGCCCGGCACGTAGGCCGCATCGAAGCCGGCCATGTTGCGTGCCTTGACGATCATGTCTTTCAGGATCTTGTTGACCGCATGGCCGAGGTGGATGTCGCCGTTCGCATATGGCGGCCCGTCATGCAGGATGAATTTCGGGCGGCCGGCCGAGGCCTTGCGGATGCGCTGGTAGATTTTTTTGTCTTGCCATTCCTTCACCCATTTCGGCTCGCGCTTGGCAAGGTCGCCGCGCATCGGAAAGGCGGTTTCGGTCAGGTTGACCGGATATTTGTTTTTCTGTTCGGACATGTTGGCTTCAATCGTAAAAATTCGGTGGATCAAACAGGCTGTGTGTAGTGTCTGATCGTCAAATTCGGTCGGTCGCGGAGATGGCATCGGCATCGCGCTGCGCGAAATATGCGCGTGCGCGGTCGGCATCGCGTTCGATCGCTGCGGTCAGCGTCGGCAGGTCGATGTATTTTTCCTCGTCGCGCAGCTTCTTCAGGAATTCCACGCGAATCAGCTTGCCGTAGCACTGCTGCGTGTAATCGAACAGATGGGTTTCCAGCAGCACCCGGCCGCTGTCCTCGATCGTCGGGCGTACGCCGAAGCTGGCGACGCCCGGCAGCGGATGATCGGCCAGCCCGTGCACCTGTACCACGAAGATGCCGGACAGCGCGGGCCGCTTGTGCGCGACGCGCAGGTTCAGTGTCGGGAAGCCGATCGTGCGGCCGAGCTTCTTGCCGTGGATCACGTGTCCGGAAACCGAGTATGGGTGGCCGAGCAGCTGCGCAACCAGCGCAAAATCGCCGGTGGCCAGCGCATTGCGCACCGCCGACGAAGAGATGCGCTGCCCGTCATTGGTGATCGCCGGCAGCGCTTCCACATGAAATCCGTATTTTTTCCCGGCCTCCAGCAGCGTCGCGAGATTGCCCGCGCGTTTCGCGCCATAGCAAAAATCCTCGCCGACCATCAGCCATTTGACGTGCAGGCCCTGCACCAGCACCTTTTCGACGAAATCCTGCGGTGACATCGAAGCAAAATGGGCGTTGAAATGTTCGACGATCACGCGGTCGATGCCGGCGTCCGACAAGGCCTGCAGCTTGTCGCGCAGGTTGGCGATACGGGTCGGCGCCCGCGACAGGTCGCCGGCAAGGCGGGCGAAGAATTCGCGTGGATGCGGTTCGAAGGTCATTACGGCGGCTTCCACGCCGAGGCGCGTTGCCGCCTCGCGCACGCGTGCCAGCAGCGCCTGATGGCCGCGATGCACGCCGTCGAAGTTGCCGATCGTCAGCGCGCAGGGTGCGCGCGATGCGGCATTGGGAAGTCCGCGAAATACCTTCATGGAGGCCGGTTGAATAGCTGCGCAAGGAGTTGCGCAAAACCTTGGATTATAAATGCTTTCCCGCTGTTTTCCTTGGCGGAAGCCCTTGCGGATCTTGTCGGTAATACATCATCAACAGGCGAAACACCTCCGGATAGGCTTCCGCCAGCGGCTGCGGCAGCACGAAAAAGGCTTCCGACGCGACTGCGAAAAACTCGGCCGGATGCGTGGCCGCATACAGATCGAGCGGCAACGCGCCGAACAGCGCGTCGTAGCAGGCGGCATGCGCCGGGTTGCCGTCGTCGAAATCTGCGGGGAGCTGCGCATCGAGACGCGCAACCCGCTGCTGGAAATCGCGGTACGCGTCGGCAAATGCCTGTTGCCAGTGCAGTCGATCGATGTTCCGATGATATGCGGCCAGGAAGGGCGGGCAGCCGTTGGCCCTGCCGTCAACCATATCTATTTTGTGGGCGAATTCGTGAATCACAACGTTGTATCCGGGCGCATCGCGATCCTGCACGTCTTCCCATGACAAGACCACCGCACCCCCGGCATCCAGAGCCTCGCCGGAGACCGGCGCCTGCCATTCATGCACGACGCCCGCTTCATCGATCTCGGTCTGCGGGATCACGAACGCGGACGGATACACGATGATGCCGGCCATGTCCCGGTACAGGTCGGGCGTGAGGTTCAGGATCGGCAGCGCGGCTTGCGCGGCAATCAATACCGCCGTTTCGTCGGTCAGCGCGAAGCCGCCGGCACCAGTGAAGGTCTTGCGGTCAAGCAGCGTTTCGCACAGGCTTTTCAGGCGTGCTGTTTCAGGTCCGGACAGGCGCTGCAGAAAAGGCAGGCGGCCAAGGCTGTCTTGCCAAAGCGCTTCGGGGATCTGCGGCTTGCCGCGCCGGAAAAGTTGTCGGAGCCAGTGCATGCCGTATTGTCGCGGAAATTGCCTTCCGCGACAGCCGGCGCTAGCGGCCCAGGAAATGTCCGAGCAGGGCGGCCATGTTATCGAGGCCGCCTTGCGGTATGTGGCCGGCCGGCGTCAGTTTATCGACCAGAGTCGGTAACAGTTCGCTCAGCCGGTTTGCCGTTTCGTCCTGAGACAGGCCGCTCTCTTCCGATATCTGCTGCAACTGGCCGTCGCCGAGCGTCTGCTGTATCTGCTCGGGCGTGACAGGCACGTTTTCTCCTGTGCCGATCCAGGAACTGATGGTGTTGCCCAGGCCAGCTTCCTGAAAGCGGTCGACCAGGCCTTGCAAGCCACCGGCCTGACCATTGTTGACCAGCAGGGACAATGCTGCCTGTAGCAGTTGGCTTCCTGATCCTGTGGATGCTGTGTCTTGCTGATGATTGCCCAGCATGTCGAAAGCTTTGTCGAGAATTCCCATGAGTGCTCCCGGTTCCGGAGATGAAAGCGTTCACCATATTGGAATTTCGCTGCGCGGAGGCGGAAATCCGTGCGAAGTTTGATATCGATTCAGCGCGCTTCAGATTTCTCCCCAGACGGCATTGAGCGCCGCCAGCGCGGCAAGGCCTGCGGTTTCGGTGCGCAATACCCGGCTTCCCATCGAGAGTGCGAGCACGTCCTGCGCGAGCGCGGCATTTTCTTCCTGTTCGGTAAAACCGCCTTCGGGGCCGATCAGCAACGCGACGGCCTGCGGCGGCTGGTGCCGCGCCCAGTCGGACAGCGACAGCTGCGCGCGCGGTGTCAACAGGATGCGGTGATGCAGGTTGCGCTGCGCGACCCAGTCGGCGAAGCCGGCCGGTTCGGCCAGATGCGGCAGCCGGTTGCGGCCGCTCTGTTCCGATGCGGCAATGATGATGGATTGCCAATGCGCCATTTTTTTCGTCGCCCGCTCGGCCGACAGGCGTACCACGCAGCGCTGCGCGGCGATCGGCTGGATCGCGGTCGCGCCGAGTTCGACCGCCTTTTCGACGATCCAGTCCATCTTCGATGCTTCCGGCAAGGCTTGCGCCAAAGTCACTGCATACGGCAGCTCCGCCTCGCGCGGCGAGAATGTCTTGATCCCTGCGGTGACCGATCGCTTGTCGATCGTCTCCAGCGATGCCGTGTATTCGCCGCCGTCGCCGTTGAACAGCGTGACCATATCGCCCGCCGCCAGGCGCAATACGCGGATGTGGTGCGCAATATGTTCCGGCAGCAATACAGTGGCGCCGATGGCCAACGGGGACGGCAAATAGAAGCGCGGCATGCAGTCTTCCGGGTAAAAGTGAATTCGGGGATTTTAATTCCGGAAGCGTCCGTCTGGTAAAATATCGGGCTTTGCAACCCCGCTCCGACCGGGCCGGCGCCTGCGCCGGAATCAGTCCCGATACCAGCCCCGATACCCGCCACATTTCCTGATTCGACATGACTTTCACACTCCCGACCGACAAGATGGCCAACGCGATCCGCGCCTTGGCGATGGATGCAGTACAAAAGGCGAACTCCGGCCACCCCGGCATGCCGATGGGCATGGCGGAAATCGCCGTTGCGTTGTGGGCCAGGCACTATCGGCACAATCCGGCCAATCCGCGCTGGATCAACCGCGACCGCTTCATCCTGTCCAACGGCCACGGCTCGATGCTGCACTACGCGCTGCTGCACCTGACCGGTTACGACCTGTCGATGGAAGAGATCAGGAATTTCCGCCAGTTGCATTCGAAGACCGCTGGCCATCCGGAAGTGCACGTCACGCCGGGCATTGAAACCACCACCGGCCCGCTCGGCCAGGGCCTGACCAACGCGGTCGGCATGGCACTCGCCGAAAAGCTGCTGGCTGCAGAATTCAACAAGCCGGGCTTCGACGTGGTCGATCACCATACCTATGCGTTCGTCGGCGATGGCTGCCTGATGGAAGGCATTTCGCATGAAGCCTGCTCGCTGGCCGGCGCCTTGCGTTTGTCCAAGCTGATCGTGCTGTACGACGACAACGGCATTTCGATCGACGGCAAGGTCGAAGGCTGGTTCATCGACGATACGCCGAAGCGCTTCGAAGCCTATCGCTGGAACGTGATCCGCAACGTCGACGGCCATGACGTCGCCGCAGTCGATGCGGCGATTGCCGCTGCGAAAAAATCGGACAAGCCGACCTTGATCTGCTGCAAGACGGTGATCGGCAAAGGCGCGCCTAATATGCAAGGCACGGACAAGGTGCACGGCGCGGCGCTGGGCGACAAGGAAATCGCCGCCACGCGTGAAGCGCTCGGCTGGACCAGTGCGCCGTTCGAAATTCCCGCCGATGTCTATGCGGCATGGGATGCGAAGGCACAGGGGCAGGCGCGGGAAGGAGAGTGGGGCGCGTTGTTCAAGGCTTATGACGAGCGTTATCCGCAGGAAGCAGGCGAACTGTTGCGCCGGATGAATGGCGAGCTGCCCGGCGACTTCAACGACGCGGTCGACAAGTACATCGCATCCTGCATGGAAAAGAAGGAAACCATCGCGACCCGCAAGGCGAGCCAGAACGCGATCCAGGCGCTGGCACCGGTACTGCCGGAATTCCTCGGCGGTTCGGCCGACCTGACCGGCTCCAACCTGACCAACTGGAAAGAATGCGTGGCGGTGCGTGCCGACCAGCCGGGCAACCACATCAACTACGGCGTGCGTGAATTCGGCATGAGCGCGGTGATGAATGGTATTGCCTTGCATGGCGGCTACATCCCGTTCGGCGCGACCTTCCTGACCTTCTCCGATTACAGCCGCAATGCGCTGCGCATGGCGGCCCTGATGAAGCTGCGTTCGATCTTCGTGTTCACGCACGATTCGATCGGCCTCGGCGAAGACGGTCCGACCCACCAGTCGGTCGAGCATGTGTCGAGCCTGCGCCTGATCCCGAACCTGGACAACTGGCGTCCGTGCGACACCGTCGAATCGGCAGTCGCATGGAAGCACGCGGTGGCGCGCCGCCACGGTCCGACCACGCTGATCTTTTCGCGTCAGAACCTGCCGTTCATGGAGCGCAATGCGCAGCAGATCATCGGCATCAACCACGGCGGCTACGTGCTGAAGGATGCGGCCGATGCGAAGGCAATCCTGATCGCGACCGGCTCCGAAGTCGAGCTGGCGGTCAAGGCGGCCGACGAGCTGGCGAAGCAGGGAATTCCGGTGCGCGTGGTGTCAATGCCCTGCGCCGACCTGTTCGACCGCCAGGATGCCGCGTACAAGGCAAGCGTGCTGACCAAGGGCTTGCCGCGCGTCGCCGTCGAAGCCGGCGTCACCGACTACTGGTACAAGTACGTCGGCCTCGAAGGCAAGGTGGTCGGCATCGATACCTTCGGCGAATCGGCGCCGGCGGGCGTGCTGTTCAAGCATTTCGGGTTCACGACGGAGAACGTCGTGGCTGCGGTGAAATCGGTTTTGGCTTAAAAATTCGGCTTAAAAATTCGGCTTAACTACGTTCAGGAGAAAATCATGACCATTCGCGTCGCAATCAACGGCTACGGCCGCATCGGCCGCAACGTCCTTCGTGCCCATTACGAAAGCGGCAAGAAGAACGACATCCAGATCGTTGCCATCAACGATCTCGGCAATGCGCAATCGAATGCGCACCTGACCCGCTACGACACCGCGCACGGCAAGTTCCCCGGCACCGTGCAGGTCGATGGCGAATACATGATCGTCAACGGCGACAAGATCAAGGTGTTCGCGCAGCGCGATCCGGCGCAGATTCCGTGGGGCGAGCTGAACGTCGACGTGGTGCTCGAATGCACCGGCTTCTTCACCACCAAGGAAAAGGCATCGGCCCACCTGAAAGGCGGCGCGAAGAAGGTCATCATCTCCGCACCGGGCGGCAAGGATGTCGATGCGACCATCGTGTTCGGCGTCAACCAGAACGTGCTGAAGGCGTCCGACACTGTAATCTCCAACGCGTCCTGCACCACCAACTGCCTGGCGCCGCTGGTCAAGCCGCTGAACGACCAGATCGGCGTGGTGAACGGCCTGATGACGACCGTGCACGCGTACACCAACGACCAGGTGCTGACCGACGTGATGCATGAAGACCTGCGTCGCGCCCGTTCCGCCACCCAGTCGATGATCCCGACCAAGACCGGCGCCGCCGCCGCAGTCGGCCTGGTGTTGCCGGAACTGAACGGCAAGCTGGATGGCTACGCGATCCGCGTGCCGACCATCAATGTGTCGATCGTCGACCTGTCATTCATCGCCGCGCGCGATACCTCGGTCGATGAAATCAACAAGATCATGAAGGACGCCAGCGAAGGCGCGCTGAAAGGCATCCTGACCTACAACACCGAGCCGCTGGTATCGGTCGACTTCAACCACAATCCGGCATCGAGCAACTTCGATTCGACGCTGACCAAGGTATCGGGCCGGCTGGTGAAGGTCTCTTCGTGGTACGACAACGAGTGGGGCTTCTCCAACCGCATGCTGGATACCACCGTGGCATTGATGTCCGCCAAATAAGCAGACGTTTTTGCGCGCACCGAAACGCCCCGCCAGCCGGGGCGTTTTGCTATATTGACCGCTCTACCTGCAGTGGATGAAAGGGATGCAATGCGATTCAAGAAGCTGATTGCCGACAACAAGGGTTTCCTGTTCTTTCTGTTCGCGATGATTGTCGTGCGCAGCGCGGTTGCCGACTGGTACGGCGTGCCGTCCGGATCGATGTATCCGACGCTGATGATCGGCGATCGCATCCTGTCCGACCGGCTGGCCTACGACGTGAAGATTCCGTTCACCGACGTGATCGTCACGCATCTGGCCGATCCGAAGCGCGGCGATATCGTGACCTTCACGTCGCCGCAGGATGGCGTGCGGCTGGTGAAGCGGCTGGTCGGCCTGCCCGGCGACGTGATCGAAATGCGCGGCGAGGAACTGATCATCAATGGCGTCAAGGCGTCGTACGGTCCGGCAGCCGGCAAGCTCGCCAGCCATCTGACGCCGAATTACGCCGGCGAACAACTGGTGCTGAGCGAGCAGATTCTCGGCAGTCATCGTGCCATCATCGTGATGCCGCAACGCCCGGCGCTGCGCAGCTTCGGTCCGGTAACCGTGCCGGCCGGTCAATACCTGATGCTGGGGGACAATCGCGACAACAGCCGCGATTCGCGCTACATCGGCTTCGTCAAGCGCGAGCTGATTACCGGCCGGGTGACGCGGGTGGCGTTCTCGCTCGATACCGCGAAGTATTACCTGCCGCGCATCGATCGCTTCGGCGCGGCGCTGTAAGCTTCCGTCACGCAGCTTCGGACCAGCTCGGCCAGGCTGCGATCAACGCCTCGGCCGCGGCGGCGGGAAGCGGTTTCGAAAAATAATAGCCCTGCCCGTATTCGACCTTCAGTTGCCGCAACAGCGCAAGCTGGCGCTCGGTCTCCACGCCTTCCGCAATCAGGTCCATGCCCAGCGTGTGGGCCAGTGTCACAATGGTCTGGATGATCTCGACATCCTTGCCGCCGTTCTCCATGCGCTGCACGAATGATGCATCGATTTTCAGCGTACTGACCGGGAAACGGTGCAGATAGGACAGCGACGAATAGCCGGTCCCGAAGTCGTCCATCAGCAGCTTGATTCCCTTGCCGCGCAGCTGCTGCAGCACTGCGGCGGCCTCCTCCGCATGCGCCATGATGACGGTTTCAGTGACTTCCAGCTTCAGGCTCCGGGTATCGAGACCGGTTACCTGCAGCACTTCGTCGATCTGCTGGATCAGGTTCGGTTGTGCAAACTGACGTCCCGCGAGATTGACGCTGATTTGCACCGGCGGGCGTTCCGGAAACCGCAATTGCCATGCGCGCATCTGACGGCATGCTTCCATCAGCACCCAGCGGCCGATATGCACGATCAGGCCGGTCTCTTCGGTCAGCGGAATGAATTCGCCCGGCAGCAGCAGTGTGCCGTCGGTACGACGCATCCGCACCAGGGCCTCGAAGCCGCTGATTCTGCCGCTGTCCAGCGCAATGATCGGCTGGTAGTGCAACTCGAACTCCCGGCCCTTGACGACCGCCTGGCGCAGCATGGTTTCCATCGCAAGCATGGCGACGACGCGGTCGCGCAAATCGGATACGAATACCTCGCTGCATGCACCGCCGCGCAACTCCGCCCTGTGATTGGCCGTTTCCGCATCGCGCAGGATGTCTTCCGCCGCGCTGTAGGCCGGCTTGCTCAGCACGATGCCGATGCTGGCGGTGGTGTATACCTCATAATCGTCCAGCTGGTAGGCAGTCACTACCGCGTTTTGCAACTGGTCGGCAAAGCGTATCGCTTCCGCTGCATCATCGACATCGTTGAGCAGTAGCGCAAATTCATCGCCGCCGAGATACGCGATTGTTTCGCCGAGTCGCAGTCCGACCCGGAGCCGTCGCGCGACATTGATCAGCAACTGATCGCCGACCGTGCGGCCGAGGCTGTCCGTGATGACCTGAAAACGATCGAGACTGAGAAATAGCACCGCGAAACGGTAATTGCTCGCCTGTTTCGAATGTTCCAGCGCGTCGTTCAACCGGTCAAGGAACAACGCACGGTTGGGCAACCCTGTCAGATTGTCGCGCAGCGGCTCCAGGGCGATGACCGATGCAATCATGGTTTGCGCGGAAGCCGCGCCGATCACGCCGGCGAGCTGCGCTTCCGAAATGCCGACCAGTTCCGCATCAGGTTCGCGCGGCCACTCCATGCCGCGTTGCCTTGCATAGTCGGTAAAGATGGCGCTTGCACGTGATGTGCCGAGAAAACGTGACAGCAGCGCCTGCAGTTCCGACAATGATCCAATGGCGCGCCAACCATGTCGGTTTGCGCGGCGCTCGTGCCGGTAAACATCGACGAACAACGCCGCCTGCGTTTGCTCGATCGCCGTCTGTCCGGTCATCACCGACACGCCGATATACATGCTGATATTGAACAGCATGCTCCACAGCATTGCATGCGTGATTTCATCCAGCCCGGAAAGACCGAACAACTGTAGCGGCCGCAGCAGCGCGATACCGAACGGTCCCTGTTCCAGAATCTGCATCGGAAGCCATCCGGCCCGTGCGAAGGCGGGCAGCAGCAGTGTGTAGCTCCACGTCACGAAACCGATCCCGAGGCCGGCCAGCGCGCCGGCACGTGTTCCATCTTTCCAGTAGATGCCGCCAAGTATTGCCGGTGCAAACTGCGCGACGGCGGCGAACGACATCAAGCCTATGGATACCAATGCATAGGTTTCGCCTGCTACGCGGAAATAAGCGTAGCCCAGCAGGGCACCGATCACAATCGTCACTCTGCGGATACCGAGCAGCAATCCCGACAGGTCGTCGCGCTCCGCCAGTTTCAGGCGCTTGAAGCGCAACAGGAACGGCATGACCAGATCGTTGCAGACCATCGTCGACAACGCGATGCTTTCGACGATCACCATGCCGGTGGCTGCGGAAAAGCCGCCGACGAATACCAGCAAGGCAAGCGCATGTTGCTGCTGCGACATCGGCAAGGTCAATACGAAGGTATCGGGGTCGGCAGTACCCGGTGCAAAATTCAGCAGCCCGCCGAATGCAATCGGCAGGACGAAGATATTGAACAGCAGCAGATACAGCGGAAACAGCCAGATGGCCTTGTTCAGGTGCGCTTCGTCGACGTTTTCGACCACTGCGACCTGGAACTGGCGCGGCAGGAAAAGCACGGCCAGCATCGAGATGAATGCCACCGAACCCAGCGATGCCCAGCTTTGGAAGATGTCGGCGCCCTGCGAGCCGATCGTAAACGCCGCCTTCGCTTGCGGCAACTGCGCCGCCTTGGAAAACAGGTCCCCGAAGCCGTCGTACATGCCGAAGGTGACGAAGACGCCGACGCTCAGGAATGCGACGAGCTTGACGAGCGACTCGAACGCAATCGCCGCCACCATGCCTTCATGCCGTTCGGCAGTATCGATATGGCGCGTGCCGAAGATGATGGTGAATGCGCCGAGCACCAGCGCGACATAGAAGGCGGTGTCGGTAAGGACGGAGTGTATCGACAGTGGAGCGATGAGGGTGTCGGCCTTGCCGAGCAGCACATCGAAGCTGGCGGCGACCGCCTTCAATTGAAGTGACATGTACGGTGTGACGCCGAGCACCGCGACGCTGGTCACCAGGCCGGCGAGCAGCGCACTCTTGCCGTAACGCGCGGAAATGAAGTCGGCAAGCGAAGTGATGTGATTATCATGTGCGATGCGGATGATCTTGCGCAGCAGCAGCCACCACAGGCATGCCATCACCGTCGGACCGAGGTAGACCGGAAGAAAGCTGATGCCGCCGCTCGCGGCCCGCCCGACGCTGCCGTAAAACGTCCAGGCGGTCGCGTAGACCGCCATCGACAGCGAATAGACGTAGGGATTGGCGATGAGGCTGCGTCCGGCCGCTGCCCTCCTTTCGCCATGATAGGCAATCCCGAACAGTATGCTCAGGTAGGCAACGGCAACCAGTGCAATGAGCCATCCGGGCAGCATCGAGGGCCTGTTTCAGCAAGAAAAGCGCATGGCGCTATTTCCTCTCGGCGACCAGCGCCAACAGAACGATCAGCAACAGCCAGGCGACAAACGCATATGCATACAAAACGGGAATGCCGAACAGCGTTGCGGGCCGGTTGAACAGTGCCAGTAACGGGTAATTGAACAGCAGATTGCCCAACAAGAACAAGGCTGCCAGGCGAGCTCCTTTGACATTTGGTTTGCTCATGGCGTCTCCATCGGAAGTGAGGCCGCGCGCCGTTCAGGTCGATCGGTTTCAACCACCGCTTCGCCAGCACTGGTCGGGAGCAACCTTTATCAAGATAGCGCTTGATGCAAAATTTGCAATGCCGGGCAGAGCCTGTTTCGGCAGAAAACGGGCTCTAATGCTGGCGCTGCGAGCCGTCTTCGAATACCGAAGCCCAAAGTTTTTTCACCGACGCAGCCGGCTGGGCCGCACGCTCGAAATCAACCCGCGCCCGGTCGTGGCCCTGCAATCTGATTTGATGCTGCAGCCGGCGAAAAGTGCGATAGGCAACGGCTACATCTTCCGCCAGCGTTCGGTCGATCAGGTTCAGATCGCCGCATAATTTCAACAGTGCAATATTCCCGATATCCGCCGTCAGTTGCGGATACTGCGCGGCGTGCCGCAGCACCAGGAACTGCACGATGAATTCGATATCGATCATGCCGCCCGTGTCGTGTTTCAGATCGAACTGCTGCGAACGGTTGGGATGCGCATCACGCATTTTGCCGCGCATCGCGAGCACCTCGGTCTTCAGCTTTTCCGCGTCGCGCGGTTGGCGCAACACCGCTTCGCGAATTGCCTCGAAGTGTGCGCCGATCGCGCTGTCGCCGGCGCAGAAGCGGGCGCGCGTCAGCGCCTGGTGTTCCCATACCCAGGCGGATTCCGCCTGGTATTTTTCGAATGCGACCAGGCGCGATACCAGCAAACCGCTCGCGCCGTCCGGCCGCAGCGCGATATCGATATCGAACAGGATGCCGGCCGGGGTGTGGCTGGTCATCCAGGTGATGAAACGCTGCGCCAGTTTCGCGTACAGCGCCGGCGCGTCCGGATGATCGTCGTCATACAGGAAAATTACGTCGAGGTCCGATGCATAGCCGAGTTCCTTGCCGCCCAGCTTGCCGTAAGCGATCACCGCGAACTTCGGCACTTCGCGATGGCGGTTCTGTATCGTCTGCCATACCGCGTCGATGGTGGCGGCCACCAGGATGTCGGCCAGCGCCGACAGATGATCTGCCAGTTTCTCGACCGTCATGCCGCCTTCCAGGTCCTGCGCCAGTAGCCGGAACATCTGAGCGTGGTGCAAGTCGCGCAGCACATTCATCTGATGCTCGGTATCGCCCGGCGTCGCGCCGAGCTGGCGCCGCACTTCGGCGGTGAACGCGGGCCAGTCGGGCGCCGCTCGCAGCGTGCGGTCTTCCAGCAATTCATCGAGCAGGATCGGATGCCGTGCCAGATACTTCGCGGCCCAGTCGCTCGCGCTCATCATGCGGATCACCCGTTCTAGCGTGTGCGGGTATTCGGTCAGCAACGCCAGATAGGCGGCGCGGCGCGCGATGGTCTCGAAAAAGTCGAGCAGCCGGCCAAGCGTCGCGGCGCGGTCTTCGGTATTGCGGGCAATGATCGGCAGCGCCGCATTCATCAGCGCCATCAGCTTGCCGCGGCTGGCTTCCGGCAGCGATTGCAGTTTCGGCGATTGCCAGCTCAGCAGCAGGCGACGCGCGGCGGCCTGCGCATCGTCGAAGCCGAGCGCTTTCAGGCGCGCTTCGATCGTCTCGTTGCTGTCCGTGTCGGATGACAATGCCGGCGTCACCGCTTCCTGGCTGGCATCGTTCGCCGGCTGGCTGTTCTTCTTGTCGCTGAAGATCGCATCGAACTGCGCCGCCACCACTTTGCGTTGCGCATCGAGTTGCGACAGCAGCGCCGGCACGTCGTCGCAACCCATCATCCGTGCGATGGTGAGCTGGTCGTCGGGGTTGGCGGGGAAGGTATGCGTCTGCGCATCGTCGAGATACTGCAGCCGGTGTTCCAGGTTACGCAGGAACGCATAGGCGTGCAGCAACTGCTCGACCTCGCCCTGGCTCAGCAGGTTCTTTTCCGCCAGCGTGCGCAAGGTCGCGCGCGTCGAGCGGTCGCGCAGCTCGGTATCGCGGCCGCCGCGGATCAACTGGAATACCTGCGCGAGGAATTCGATTTCACGGATGCCGCCGCGGCCCAGCTTGACATTGTTGCTGCGTTCCGGATGGCGGGTTTCCTGGCGGATTACTTCGGCGCGGATCTGTGCATGCATGTTGCGCAGTGCCTCGATCGCGCCGAAATCGAGATAGCGGCGATACACGAACGGGCGCACGATTTTTTCCAGCGCCGCGATGTCCGCAGGGCGCCCGGTCAGCGCGCGCGCCTTCACCCACGCATACCTTTCCCATTCGCGGCCCTGCACGATCAGGTATTCCTCGATCATTGCAAAGCTCGCCGCCAGCGGACCGGACGCGCCATTCGGGCGCAGCGCCATGTCGACCCGGAAGGTAAAGCCGTCCTCGGTGATTTCCGAAATCGCGGCAATCAGTTTCTTGCCCAGCTTCACAAAAAATTCATGGTTCGACAATACGCGCTGGTCCGGGCCGGTCGCCTGCGTTTCACCGTCTTCGGCATAGGCGAAGATCAGGTCGATGTCGGACGACACATTGAGTTCCTTGCCGCCCAGCTTGCCCATGCCGATCACGACCAGTTCCTGCGGCTGCCCCGATTCCTCGCCGATCGGCACGCCGTGCAACGCCGCCATTTCCGCCGTCAGCGCCGCCACATGGGTCTGCACCGCGAAGTCGGCGAATTCGCTGATCGTCCGCAGCACTTCGTCCAGGTCGGCCTTTCCGCTCAGGTCGCGTTCGATCAGCGTCGCCACTACCAGGTTGCGCACGCGGCGCATCGCCCGTGGCAGCGGCAGGCCGGTTGCTGTTTCGTTTTGTAAAAGACGAGCAAAAATCGCAGGGGTAATAGATAATTCGGCAAGCTCCGCTACCATGCCTGTGCGTGCGGGATCGGCGTTCAGCCAACGCGCGTAGAACCGCGAGGCAATGCTGCTGGTCAAATGGGATTGGGTCACAATATCGATGCTGGAGATGAGGAGTTTTATCCGTGCTTGCGCATATCGGCCGCCGAGCGGCAATGTCGGGCTGATGATATCCATGCGAACATGTTGTTCATGTGCCGTCTGAATCTATTTTACGCCGGGTGCGCCTGTCTTATTGATGTCGATCGACCAACAAACACCAACGTCAAGAATTGATCGTCTAGCGACATGCTGGCATGCGGCGCGCGAAGCATATCGCACCGCCAACACATTCACCCATCATGTGCTCGGCGCGCTGGTCAAACTGGCAATCGTCGTCTATTTCCTGTTCGGTGCCACTGTACTCGGCCTGCGCTATCTGGTGCTGCCGCACATTGACAGCTACAAGCCGGAGGTGGAAAGCATCGCCACGAACGCGCTTGGCAACAAGGTAACGATCGCCACCATCCATGCGTCATGGCAGGGCCTGCATCCGCGCCTGTCGCTCGATCATGTCGTCGTGCATGACAAGTTCGGCAATGACGCGTTGACGCTGCCCAGGGTGTCGGCCACGCTGTCATGGTGGTCGGTCGTCACCGGCCAGCTGCGTTTATACCAGCTCGAAATCGACCGTCCCGACATGGACGTGCTGCGTGATGCCGATGGCCGGCTGCATGTGGCGGGCATTCTTGTCGATACCGGCTCCAGCGGCAACGGCAAGGGCGCCGACTGGGTGCTGGCACAGCATGAAATCCTGATCCGCGACGGCCGCCTGCGCTGGAACGATTACAAGCGTGCGGCGCCGGAACTCGTTCTGGAAAACGTCAATGTGGTATTGCGCAACGGCTGGCATCATCATCGCTTTGCGCTCACGGCGACGCCGCCGGCCGCGTTTGCGTCACCGCTCGATGTGCGCGCCCAATTCGTGCATTCCCATTTCACCGACCGGATTTCCGATCCCGCGCAATGGCGGGGCGAGCTGTATGCTGACCTGCGTGACACCGACCTGACAGTGTGGAAATCCTATTTCGATTATCCGATCGAGCTGCAGCAAGGCAAGGGTTCGGTGCGGGCATGGTTGAACTTCGATCATGCAAAGGTAGCGAACCTGACAGCCGACCTGAGCCTGTCGAACGTGACGGCGCGCCTGCGCAAGGATCTCGAACCGCTCGATCTGAAACACATCAGCGGCCGGATTTCGATGGGCGAGGACTTCACGCCGGGGCTGTTGGACTCCACGCCGACGTTCGGCGCCAACGGCCACAAAATATCGCTGACCGATTTTTCGCTGCAGACTACCGACGGATTGTTCCTGCCGCAAACCACGTTGAGCGAAAGCTTTGCACCGGCCAGAAACGGCCGGCCGGAGAAGACCGAGATCAAGGCGAAGCTGCTGGATCTTGAAACGCTGGCCAAGTTCATCGAACACCTGCCGCTGCCGGCCGCGCAACGGAAAATCCTGAGTGATTTCGCGCCGCGCGGCATCCTGCGCGATTTTACTGCGCAGTGGCAGGGTGCCTATCCGAATATCGTCGGCTATAACATCAAGGGGCAGTTCGCGGGCCTGTCGCTGAATCCGCAGGCGCCGCGTCCGGCCCGGCCTAGGAGCGGCAAGATGCCGGCGCAGGCGGCGGTGCCGGCGATTCCCGGCTTTCAAAACCTGACCGGTCAAGTGGATGCGAATGACCGCGGCGGCAGTTTCAGCCTCGCTTCCAGCGACCTGAGCCTGCAGTTGCCGGGCTACTTCGCCGAACCGGTGCTGCCGTTCGAACGGCTGGCAATGCAGGCGCACTGGGCGTTCCAGGAAAATGACAAGCTGCTGCTGGAAATCCCGAAGATGGATTTCGTGCAAGACGGCGTGTCCGGTTCGTTTTCCGGCAAACACCTGATGCCGCTGAACGGTCCTGCCGGCAAGCCGCGCGGCACGATCGATATCAATGGCAGACTCAGCCGGCTGGACATCGCAAAGACCGCGCGCTATCTGCCGCTGCAGACGCCGCCCGCCTTGCGCGATTGGCTGACCGGCGCTCTGATAGGCGGCACGATCACGGACGTGAAGCTGAAATTGAAGGGCGATCTGGCGCAATTTCCGTTTCATGCGGCCGTGCGCAATGAAAAATCGCGCGGTGAATTCAGCGTTGCGGGCAACATCGAGAACGGCACGCTGAACTATGCGCCGGGCCACACCGCAAGCGACGGCAAGACGCTGCTGTGGCCGGTGATCGACAATATCAATGGCCGCATCGCATTCGATCGCGCCCGTCTCGAAATCGACGCCGAAAGCGCCCGAACTTCCGGTGTCGCGCTGTCGCATGTGAAGGCCGTGATCCCGGACCTGGCTGCGCACGAGATGCAGCTTGCGGTTGACGGGGAAGCGGCCGGCGAGCTGCAGAATTTCGTCCGTTTCAGCAACGACAGTCCGGTATCGGGCTGGATCGGCCATTTCACCGACGATGTCAAGGCAACCGGCGATTCGCGGCTTGCGCTCAAGCTGCAATTGCCGCTGGCGCATCTGGAGGATGCCAAGGTGCATGGCGCGTTGCAGTTCGCCGGCAACAACGTCAATTTGCGCAGCGGGCTGCCGGCCTTGCTCGGTGCGGGCGGCAAGCTGGAATTCAACGAAAAGGGATTCGGCATCGCCGGCATCAAGGCGAATTTTCTCGGCGGCCCGGTGCTGATCTCCGGCGGCACGCAGCGCGACGGCACGATACAGGTCAAGGCCGACGGCAGCATTTCGGCGGACGGCGTACGCAAAACCTATTCGATGCCGGTAACCCGGCAGTCGACAGAACGGATTGCCGGCGGTACCCGTTACAGCGCCACGATCCGGGTGAAAAACAAGCACCCGGAAGTCGTCGTTGAATCGAATCTCGCCGGCCTGGCGCTCGACTTCCCGGCGCCGCTCGGCAAATCCGCCGCCGAATCGTTGCCGCTGCGTTTTGTGCTGAAAGATCTGCCCACATCGGATCCGGCGATTGCACGCGACGAGATCACGTTGTCGCTGGGGCCCGCGATCAGCGCGCGCTACGAGCGCGAGAAATCGGGGGACAGGAATGCGGACTGGCGCGTAGTGCGCGGCGGCATCGGCGTCAATGTGCCGGCGCCGCAACCGGACAGTGGCGTGGTCGCCAACGTCAGCATGAAATCGCTCGATCTCGATGCATGGAATCGTGCGGTCGCGTCGGTTGTTTCCGGCGGTGGCGCGAGCGACGGCGCGAAGCCGTCCGGCGCGCTGTCGCTCGCGCAGTATGTCGAGCCGGAAGTGCTGGCGGCGCGCGCCACCGAGCTGATTTTGCTGGGCAAGAAGCTGGATAACGTGGTGGTCGGCGCCTCGCACCAGAACGATGCCTGGCAAGCCAACATCGATTCCGAACAGGCTTCCGGCTATGTCACCTGGAACCAGCCGCAAGCGGGGCATGGGTTGGGAAAAGTCACCGCGCGTCTCGCGTCGCTGGTGATTCCGAAATCGGCCGCTTCCGAGGTGAGCGATCTGCTGGAAGGCAAGGACACTGCGACCGAAATGCCGGCGGTCGACATCGTCGCGGAAAATTTCGAACTGTTCGGCAAGAAGTTCGGCCATCTCGAACTTGCCGCGCATAATGCGCGCGGCTTCGGCGGCCGCGAATGGCGTATCAACAAGCTCGCGATCGTCAATCCGGACGGCGAATTGAAAGGCACCGGGAAATGGACCAGCAAGGCCGGCGACAGCCAGTCCAGCCTCACCTATACGCTGGATATCGCGGATGCGGGCAAGCTGCTGGATCGGTTCGGTTTTGCCAACGTGCTGCGTTCGGGCAAGGGCAGGATGCAGGGCGAGATAAGCTGGAAGGGCATGCCGTTTGCGCTCGATATCCCGAGTCTGTCCGGCCAGTTCCAGCTCGACATCGCGTCCGGCCAGTTCCTGAAGGTCGATCCGGCCGCGGCCAAGCTGCTCGGCGTGTTGAGCCTGCAGTCTTTGCCGCGCCGCCTCGTGCTCGATTTCCGCGATGTATTTTCGGAGGGCTTCGCTTTTGACGGCGTGACCGCAACCGCGTCGATCGCGCAAGGTGTCGTCAAGACCGAGAATTTCAAGATGCGCGGCGTTGCGGCGACGGTGCTGATGGACGGCACGGCAGACATCGCGAAAGAAGCGCAGAATCTGCATGTGGTGGTGATCCCGGAAATCAATATGGGAGCCGCGTCAGTGGTGTACGGTCTTGCCGTCAATCCGGTGATCGGTGTCGGCACCTTTCTGGCGCAACTCTTTCTGCGCGATCCATTGATGAAAGCCTTCACCTTCGAATACCAGGTGACGGGCCCGTGGAAGGAGCCGGTGGTGACCAAGCTGGCGCGCAAGCCGGCCAGTCCGGCGCCGGCCGGCGCAGTTACCAATGGTTCAGCAACGGACAGTTAGGAAATGGAATGGTTGCCGATATTGTGAAAATTGCCGCTGTACAAATGGTGTCGACGCCCGTGGTGGAAGAAAATATTGCCACGGCACGCCGACTGATCGCGCAGGCCGCGGCGCAGGGCGCACAACTGGTGCTGCTGCCGGAGTACTGGCCGGTCATGGGCATGAAGGAAGCCGACAAGATCGGCCATGCCGAACAGTTCGATGCCGGGCCGATCCAGCGATTCATGGCGCAGAGCGCGCGCGAGCACCGACTATGGCTGATCGGCGGCACCTTGCCGATGGTTGCGCCGGAGCCCGGCAAGGTGCTGAACACGACAATGGTGTACGGCCCGTCCGGCGAACACGTGATCCGCTACGACAAGATCCATCTTTTCAGCTTCACCAAGGGCGAAGAGTCGTACGACGAAGCGCGTACCATCGTGCACGGTAGCGCCGTGGCGACATTCGATGCGCCGTTCGGCAAGGTCGGCCTGTCGGTTTGCTACGACCTGCGCTTTCCCGAGTTGTATCGGGCGATGGGCGATTGCAGCCTGATCGTGATGCCGGCCGCGTTTACCTACACCACCGGCAAGGCGCACTGGGAAGTCCTGCTGCGCGCGCGGGCCATCGAAAATCAATGCTATGTGCTGGCTGCCGCGCAGGGCGGCCATCATCCGAACGGTCGCCGTACCTGGGGCCACAGCATGCTGATCGATCCGTGGGGCGAGGTGAAAGCGCTGCTCCCGGAAGGAGAGGGCATCATCGTCGGCGATCTCGATATGCACCATATCCAGCGGGTACGCGAAAGCCTGCCGGCATTGAAGCATCGCAAGCTGTAGTGCAGCAGCGGGGTTCGCGCAAACAGGAAATATTCCTGCCGGCATCAGCGTCGCTGCAGTGAACGGCCGGCAGACAGATGTTCTACAATCTATCCATTCCTCCAACCTATTTCAGGCCGCCCCGTCCGGGCGCGAACGGCAATCACCATGAATCTATTCGAACCGAATCTCCAAACCCTCGCAGTTGCCCGCGATGTACTGCTTACCCCGTTCGGCCTCGACGAATCGAAATTGATCAAGTCGCTGGACGCCATCTTCACGCATCGCGTCGATTACGCGGACCTCTATTTCCAGTTCACCAAGAACGAAGGCTGGAGCCTTGAAGAAGGCATCGTCAAGACCGGCAGCTTCTCGATCGACCAGGGCGTCGGCGTACGCGCGGTGTCCGGCGATCGCACCGCGTTTTCGTACTCCGATGAAATCTCCGAACGGGCATTGCTGGAAGCGGCCGAGGCAACGCGTACCATCGCGCGCCAGGGCGCCGGAAAGGTGAAGGTCGCGTCATCGATACAGCCGGCCGGCGGCCGCGCACTATATCTGCCGCTGGACCCGCTGGCATCGCTCGATGCGACCGAAAAAGTGAAACTGCTGGAGAAGGTCGAACGCATTGCGCGCGCCAAGGACCCGCGCGTGGTACAGGTGATGGCCGGTCTTGCCGGCGAATACGACGTGGTGCTGGTGGTGCGCAGCGATGGCGTGCTGGCAGCCGATATCCGGCCGCTGGTGCGCGTGTCGGTAACGGTGATCGCGGAGCAGAACGGCCGCCGCGAAACCGGCTCCAGCGGCGGCGGCGGCCGCTACAACTACAGCTATTTCAGCGACGATCTGCTGGAGAAATATGCGACGGAAGCGGTCGACTCGGCTCTCGTCAACCTCGATGCGCGGCCGGCGCCGGCCGGCACGATGACGGTCGTGCTCGGCCCGGGCTGGCCCGGTGTGCTGCTGCATGAAGCGATCGGCCATGGGCTGGAAGGCGACTTCAACCGCAAGGGTTCGAGCACCTTCTCCGGCCGTATCGGCGAGCGGGTGGCGGCCAAGGGCGTGACCGTGGTCGACGACGGCACCATCGCCGACCGCCGCGGTTCGCTGAACATCGACGATGAAGGCAATCCGACCCAGTGCACGACGCTGATCGAGGACGGCATCCTGAAAGGCTATATCCAGGACACGCTGAACGCGCGGCTGATGAACATGCCGGTCACCGGCAACGCGCGACGCGAATCGTTCGCGCACCTGCCGATGCCGCGCATGACCAACACCTACATGCTGGGTGGCGATAAGGACCCGGCGGAGATCATCGCATCGGTGAAGAACGGTTTGTATGCGGTGAATTTCGGCGGCGGCCAGGTCGATATCACCAACGGCAAGTTCGTGTTCTCGGCGAGCGAAGCCTACATGATCGAAGACGGCAAGGTTACCTATCCGGTAAAAGGCGCGACGCTGATCGGCAATGGCCCCGACGTGTTGAATCGGGTGTCGATGATCGGCAACGACATGCAGCTCGACAGTGGCATCGGCGTCTGCGGCAAGGAAGGGCAGAGTGTGCCGGTCGGTGTCGGACAACCGACGCTGCGGATCGACGGCGTGACGGTGGGCGGGACGGCCTGAACCATCTGCAACGGCTCGCAAACCGCTACATCTGATTCGATGGATGCGGCGTCAGGTAAAACGTCGCGCAATACCGGTCGCCGGGTGCGACGACAGCGCCGCCGAGTTGGTCGTGCGCGTATGCCGGCAGATTGAGCCAGTCAGTGCAGTTGCTGACTGGCTCGATGCAGAAATGATCCATGTCCGCAGGCGAATAGAGCACGAAATAATCCAGCGGCGGCTCCGCCTGCAAGGTCAGCCCCGCGCTGCCGTAGTCGGTATGCGGCCAGGTCACGCGCGCCTGCCGGCGCCAGCCGGTGAAGTTGTTGTCGGCAACGATGTCCTTCAGCACGGCGCCACGCCGCAATTGCTCGACTACCGGCGTTGACGCCAGCCCGGTCGGCATCACTTCGGCATCACCCAGCCAGATGCGGTCGACATCGGTTTGCAGCATCGTGCCGGGGCGATGCGGCAGGTACGGATGATGGCCGACACCCAGCGGCATCGGCACGCTGTCCCGGTTCTCGACTTCGATGGTCACCGCAACACGTTCCGCCGACAGCACGAAGCGCTGCGTCGCGTGGAAATGATAGGGCCAGACGCCGGCCGGGCTGTCGAGTTCCAGCACCGCATGCGCGTCACCATGTTCTGCCACCCGCCACGGCGCCTGCCATGCTGTGCCGTGTATCGTGTGCGGCGACGCGCCGCGGTTCGGCGGCATTGCGATCGCGCGTCCCTGGAACGTCGCCCGCCCGTTCCGGATGCGATTGCAGAACGGGATCAGCGGAAAGCTGGCCATCGCTTCCACCACCCGGTTACGGAGCGCGTCCGGCGTGGCCGGGCGCAACCAGTCGAAGCGCCAGCCGTCATCCCGCAGCAGATAAAAACCGGCGATCGCGCCGCCGATGGCCGGCGCCAGTTCGAGTACGAGCCGGCCGGCACGGATGGCCAGCACTTCGGCTGGCGGCAATTCCGGAGAGAGTTTCATCGTGAGATCATGAGTCGTTGATTCTGAAAAGTCCAAACCCGGCAAGCTGCGCGCATGCTTCAACCGGATTGCGCCGCGACCGATTGCGCCGTCGCACCGCGGGCCGCGTTCCGTTTGCGGATGCCGCTTTCGAGCACGCGCTGCATCAGGCAAAAGAAGCACAGCAGCACGCCCACCGCGATGCGCGTCCACCAGGAACTCAGCGTGCCGTCGAACGTGATCAGCGACTGGATCAGGCCAAGAATCAGCACGCCGACCATGGTGCCGGCCACATAACCGTAGCCGCCGCTCAGCAGCGTGCCGCCGATCACCGCGGCGGCAATCGCGTCGAGTTCCATACCTTGCGCATGCAGGCCGTAGCCGGACAGCATGTAGAACGTCAGCACCACGCCCGCCAGTGCTGAGCAGAAGCCGCTCAATCCATAGATCAGGATCTTGGTGCGCCGCACCGGCAAGCCCATCAGCAGCGCCGAACGCTCGTTGCCGCCCATCGCATATACGGTGCGCCCGAAGGCGGTGTAGTGCGCCAGGTAAATGGCAGCGGCCAGCACCGCCAGCCCGATCAGCACGCTGATCGAGACGAAGCTGCCGCCGAGCATGACCTGGTATTGCGAAACGGCGACATAGCTTGGGTCCGTGATCGAAATGGAATCGATACTGATCACGTAGCACAATCCTCTCGCGAAAAACATGCCGCCGAGGGTGACGATGAACGGTTGCAGTTCAAACAGCTGGATCAGTGCGCCCATCGCCAGTCCGAATCCGCTGCCCATCAGCAGCACCAGCGGCACCACTGCCCAGATGCTCCAGTGGTGATGCTCGACCAGCGCCGCAGACACCATGCTGGTCAGCGCCACCACCGATCCGACCGACAGGTCGATGCCGCCCGACAGGATGACGAAGGTGGTGCCGATCGCCGCGATCCAGAGAAAGGCATTGTCGATCAGCAGGTTCAGGAATACTTGCACCGAGAAGAACCCGGTATAGCTCAGCGAGCCGTACAGGAACATGCCGGCAAACAGGAAGCCGGTCACCGCCAGCGGCAGCATTCTGGCATTGAGTTGCGGTCGCAGATTCATTTGGCGCTCCCGTTCCGAAGTGGCATGCATTTCCCCAGCCAGCGCCGGAACGCATCCGACTGCGCCAGGCACACCGCGAGCACCACGATCGCTTTCACCACCATGTTGATCTCGGGCGGTACGCCGAGCGAATAGATTGCATAAGTCAGCGTCTGCAGGATGAGCGCGCCGAGCAGCGTGCCGACCAGGCTGAAGCGGCCGCCGTTGAGCGAATTGCCGCCGAGCGTGACGGCGAGGATCGCGTCGAGTTCCAGCAGCAGGCCGGCGTTGTTGCCGTCGGCGCTCTTGACGTTGGAGCTGACCACCAGACCGGCAATGCCGGCGGTCAGTCCGCAGAACGCATACGCGCAAAAGATCAGCAGCCGCGCATTGAGGCCGGCGAAGCGGGCGGCGACCGGATTGATGCCGACCGCCTGGATGAACAGCCCCAGCGCGGTGCGGTGGACCGCCAGCAGCAGCGCGATGAGCACGGCGGCAACGATGTACAGCGAAAACGGCAGGCCGAACAGGAAACCGTTGCCGATGAAGAAAAACGGTTCGTAGTAGATCGTGATGATCTGGCCGTTCGTGATCAACTGGGCGATGCCGCGCCCGGCCACCATCAGGATCAGCGTGGCGATGATCGGCTGCATGCCGGCGCCGGCGACCAGCAGGCCGTTCCACAGGCCGCACAGCAGCGCTGCGCCGAGTGCCGCCGCAAGCGCCAGCCACATCGGCACCGAGGTCACATATTCGGGGGCGCCGTTCCGGATCACCAGCGTGCCGCCGATCAGCGCGGCCGCGACCGCGCCGCTGATGGCGACCGTCGCGCCCACCGAGATGTCGACCCCGCGCGTGGCGATCACGATCGTCATGCCCATTGCGGTCAGCATCAGAGGCGCCGCGCGGTTCAGGATGTCGATCGTGCTGCCGTACAGATGCCCGGACTTCAGCTCGATATGGAAGAACGCCGGGTTGAAATGAAAATTGACCAGGCACAGCACGACGAGCGTGATCGCCGGCCAGAACAGCCGGTGCGAAGACACGGCGCGCAACAAGCCGCCATCGTCCTGCCGCTGCATTGTCGTGGTTTTCATGCCTGCCCTCCCGCGATCATCCGGTAGACCGCGCCTTCGTCCGTTTCTGCGCCGGCAAGCTGGCCGATCTTGCGGCGGTCGCGCAGCACCGCGATGTCGTCGCTGACGCGCAGCACTTCCGTCATTTCGGAAGAGATGAACAGGATCGTCAGGCCGCGCTCGCATTGCGCCGTCACCAGCGTCATGATTTCCATCTTCGCCGCGATGTCGATGCCGCGCGTCGGCTCGTCCAGGATCAGCATCTGCGGTTCCGTCGCCAGCCAGCGCGCCAGCAGCGCCTTTTGCTGATTGCCGCCCGATAGCTGGCCGATTGGCTTTTCCGCGTCAGGCGTGCGGATGCCGAGCTGCGCGATGTAACGGTCGGCGAGTTCCCGCTGCCGCTTCAGCGGCAGATAGTTGAACAGCCCGCGCTTGGCCTGCAGCGCAAGGATGATGTTTTCCCGGATCGACAGGTCCGCGACGATGCCTTCGTTCTTGCGATCCTCGGAGCACAGTGCGATGCCATGGCGGATCGCATCCGCCGGGCAGCGCAGCCGCGCTTCCCGCTCCTGCACATGGATCGTTCCCGACTCGGCGCGGTCGATGCCGAACAGCAGGCGCGCGATCTCGGTGCGCCCGGAGCCGAGCAGGCCGGCCAGGCCAAACACGCGTCCGCGGCGCAATTCGAGATCGACCGGCTGGATCGAGCCGCTGCGTGCCAGCTGCTGCGCCGACAGAAAGACCGGGCTGTGCCGATCGCCGTCACCGTCGGTGCCTCTGCGCATGCCTGTGCCTTCTTCCACGTCGCGGCCGACCATCTTGTTGATCAGCGCCAGGCGCGGCAATTCGGCGGCCGGATACTCGCCTTCGAATTCGCCGTTGCGCAGCACCGTGATGCGATCGCCGACCGCATAGGTCTGTTCCAGGAAGTGCGTGACGAACAGGATCGCCATGCCTTTTTCCTTCAGCCTGCGCATGGTCTTGAACAGCTGTGCGACTTCATGCTCGTCGAGGCTGGACGTCGGTTCGTCGAGGATCAGCACTTGCGCGTCGGTGCTGATCGCGCGTGCGATCGCGACCATCTGCTGGATCGCAACCGGATAGGCGGACACGCTCTCGGTCACGTCGATATCCAGGTCCAGTGCGCGCAGCATGTCCTGCGCGTCGCGTTCGGCCGTGCGCCAGTCGATCGCGCGGCCGCGCATCGGGAAGCGGCCGATGAAAATGTTTTCCGCAACCGACAGGTTGGGGCACAGATTGACTTCCTGGTACACGGTGCTGATGCCGCAGCGCTGCGCGTCGAGCACCGAGCCGGGCGCGATGGCGCTTCCGTTGAGCTGGATCTGACCGGCGTCGGGACGCTCGACACCGGTCAGCACCTTGATCAGGGTCGACTTGCCGGCGCCGTTCTGGCCCATCAGCACATGCACTTCACCCGCGAACAGGCGCAGCTGCGCGTTCGACAGCGCACGCACGCCGGGGAAGGATTTGCTGATGCCGGACATTGCCAGCAGCGGCTGCGCGGCGTCGCGATGCGCCGCCACGGCAGTCGCTGCTGCCTGGGAGGGAATGTTCATGGCTCGCCGTTTTCCTGGTGATCATCATGTAAAAAACCGTGCGCACCGGTCATGACACCAGCGCGCACGGCAAGGGAGACACACTCAGTATTTACGGTTCGGGAATTCCTTCGCGGCGACGTCCATCGGGTAAATGCTTTCCTGCGTCACGATGCGCTTCGGCAGCGGCTTGCCCGCGACGACATCCTTCACCGCCTGCATCAGTTGCGGCCCGAGCAGCGGACTGCACTCGACGGTGACGTTCAGCTTGCCGGCCATCATTGCCTCGAATGCGCCCTTCACGCCGTCCACCGAGACGATGGTGATGTCCTTGCCGGGTTTCAGGCCGGCTGCTTCGATCGCCTGGATCGCGCCGATCGCCATGTCGTCATTGTGCGCATACAGCACGTTGATCTTCCTGCCTTCGGCCTTGAGGAAGGCTTCCATCACTTCCTTGCCCTTGGCGCGGGTGAAGTCGCCGGTCTGCGAGCGGATGACCTTGAAGCGCGGATCGGCCTTGATTATTTCTTCGAAGCCCTTCTTGCGGTCGATCGCCGGCGCCGAGCCGACCGTGCCCTGCAGCTCGACGATGTTGACGTCACCCGGCACATTCTTGTATTTGTCCACCAGCCAGCGCCCGGCCTTGCGGCCTTCTTCCAGGAAGTCGGAGCCGATCATCGTGACATACAGCGAAGGGTCTTTCGAATCGATGGTCCGGTCGGTCAGGATCACCGGAATCTTCGCGGCTTTCGCTTCCTGCAGCACCGTGTCCCAGCCTGATTCGACGACCGGGGCGAAGGCAATCACGTCCACCTTCTGCGCAATGTACGAGCGGATCGCCTTGATCTGGTTTTCCTGCTTCTGCTGCGCGTCCGAGAATTTCAGCGTGATGCCGGCATCCTTTGCGCTTTGCTTGATGGACTGCGTGTTGGCGCTGCGCCACTCGCTTTCCGCGCCGACCTGCGCAAAGCCGAGCACCAGCTTCTTGTCAGCGGCAAAGGCGTGCGTGCCAATGCTCATCACGGCACCGCCGGCGAGCAGCAGTGCGAACAGGGAACGTCTTGTCGTCTTCATTGGTCGTCTCTTTCCATTTTTTTGTGCCGGCAAAATATGCGGTGCCGGCTGCCGCAAAGGCGTCCCGGAAGTCCGGCAAATGCCTGGCAGTCGGCAGGTCGCAATGCGGACCGGGATGCGACGCATGGTAAGGAGCCGCCCAATAACATTCCAATGAATTTTTGAACATGCTTGATACACAAGTCGGTATCGCCGGTGAGATGGCCGGTGAGTGGCTGATGCTATTTGACGCGCACCCGGCATGCGGTGCGGGATGCGTTGTTGCCGTGTTTCGACGGCGAACAGGGAATCGGCGGGGAGTGCTGTTTTACGCTCTCGGGCATTCATCGCCGCGTATCGATGCGGGCGCGTAGCGGACGCAAAGTCATATCAAATTCGGCATCGGAAATTAAGAAAAATTCATTAGAAAGTTATTTATCGAATTCGTACTATGGCTCCGCGTTCGGATGTCACGAAGGCAATGGGTGGCAGGGACGATGGCTGTTGTCGCAAGCCGAAAATGCTCGACGCGGCCGGTGCAACGCCATGTATACACACAACAAGGAGAGAGCAAATGAAGTCGAACAGAACGGCCTGGAGCCTGCTGAAGCCATGTGCGCTGGCAGTGACGCTGGGCGTGGCTGCCAGCGGTTATGCGGCTGCGCAAACCAATGTATCCATTTACGGCAGGGTGGTGGCCGGCGTGGATTATCAAAACAACGTCGCGCTGCCCGGCGGCTCGAGCGGCACGCTGTTGCGCGCCGCGGGCAACCAGTGGGGAACCAGCATGTTCGGCTTCAAGGGCAGCGAAGATCTCGGCGGCGGATTGAAGGCCTTGTTCCTGCTCGAGTCCGGCTTCGACGCAACCAAGGGCGTGACCAACGGCAGCGCACTGTTCAACCGTCGCGCCTATGTCGGCGTCAGCGGCAGCGGCGGCACTCTGAAGCTCGGCAAGAATCTGTTCATCGACAATGACATCTGGTTCCTCGATCCGACGGGCCAGCAGTTCATCGGCACCGCCACGCTGGTGCGCGGACGCAACTGGCAAGGCGCGAACAACGTGATCGAGTACACGACGCCGAACTTCGGCGGTTTCGGCGCCACGCTGCAGACCAGCCTGGGCGAGCAAGCGGGTTCGTTTTCCAACTCGCGCAAGGACGGCGTCTCGATGGTGTACCAGGGAGCGGGATTCGAAGTGCGCGGCATCTACGACCAGGTGCGCGATGCGACCGGCCGCTACTCCAGCGTATTCGATGCGTCGCGTGAGCTGATCCTCGGCGGCACAATGTCGCTCGACAAGCTGAAGCTGTTCGCCGGCTACGAGGCCTTGCGTGCGCCGGATGCGGTCGCAGGCACGCCGGACCGGGCCAACCATTACTGGCTGGGCGCGAACTATGCGGTGACGCCGGCAGTGACGCTGATCGGTGCCGGCTTCCATGTCAACGTCAACAATGGCGGCGGCAATGCCAACCTGTTCATGTTGGGCGCGAACTACAACCTGTCCAAGCGCACGCTGCTGTACGCAGGCCTGGGCAATGTTCGCAACGGCAACAACGCGAACTTCTCGGTGGAAGCAACCAACAACAATCCAGTGGCAGGGCAGAGCCAGACCGGTGCTTATGCGGGCATCTCGCATTCGTTCTGAGTCTGCTGCGCGTATTGCCGGGGAGGGCCGCTTGCGGTCTTTCCCGGCGAATGAACATCGTGAATCCATGAACTTGATATTCGATGGCAGGAATGCGTTGGGAGAATGCGCGGTCTGGTGCGAGCGGACCCGGCGCGTGTTCTGGACGGATATCCTGCAATCCGTGTTGTGGGCGTATGAACCGGCCACCGGGGAAAGCCAAAGCTGGGTAATGCCCGGCCGGCTGTGCTGCTTCGCGCTGACCGACGACAGCGATTGCCTGCTGCTAGGCCTGGCCGACCGGCTTGCCTATTTCCGGCTGGGCAGCGGGGAAATCGTGCCGATCTGCGCAGTGGAACGGGACGTTCCGACCACTCGCCTGAACGACGGCCGCTGCGACCGGCAGGGAAGGTTTGTGTTCGGCACGCTGAACGAAGATCCCGGCCGTGCGCCGATCGGCCACTTCTACCGCCTCGATGCGCATCTGCGGCTCGAAAAGCTGCCGCTGCCCGGCGTCGCCATTCCGAACAGCATCAGCTTCAGCCCCGACGGGCGGCGCATGTACTACTGCGATTCGCTGACCCAAACCCTGCGTTGCTGCGACTACGATGGACCCGGTCCGGAGTTCGCCAACGACCGAGTGTTCGCCGACCTGCGTTCCGAGCCCGGCGTGCCGGACGGTTCGACCATCGACAGCGCCGGCTACCTGTGGAATGCCCACTGGGGCGCGGCGCGCGTGGTCCGTTATGCGCCGGATGGCAGGATTGATCGCATCGTTCCGGTGCCCGTCGAGCAGCCGAGCTGCGTCGCCTTTGGCGGCGACGCACTGGATTGTCTCTATGTGACGAGCGCAAGCGTTGAACTGTCCGCCGCCGCGCTGTCCGCCGCGCCGCATTCGGGCGGTCTGTTTGCGGCGCGCATGCCCGACGCGATGGGGCTGCCCGAAAGCCGTTTCGCCGGGGTCGTGCCCGACAGCGGAACAGCCGCCTTTCGCCGGGACGCGGCATGAACCCGGCCTCGCCCCATCTTCTGGCGCTCGACTGGGGTACGTCTTCGCTGCGTGCCTACCTGCTTGACGGTCCGGCGGCGATCCGCGCAGAACGGCGCGCCGACTGGGGCATCCTGCATCTGCCCGAAGGCGGGTTTGCCGGCGCGCTGGAAAGCCTGTGCGGCGACTGGCTGCAGGCCTTTCCGCAACTGCCGATTGTCGCGGCCGGCATGGTCGGCAGTGCGCAGGGCTGGGTCGAGGCGCCGTATGTGTCTGCGCCGGCAAGCGTGAATCAACTGGGCGCATGCTTTGCATTCGCCGATGGCCCGGCCGGCCGCCGTGTCGCGATCGTCCCCGGCATGCTGCTCGACGGCACATTGCCCGACGTGATGCGCGGCGAAGAAACCCAGGTGTTCGGCGCATTGGCGCAGCAGCGCGCCAATGCGGCGGACCCGACGACGCGGCTGGTCGTGCTGCCCGGCACCCATTCGAAATGGGTATGCGTGCGCGGGCAATCCATCACCTCGTTCAAGACCTTCATGACCGGCGAACTGTTTGCGGTGCTGTGCAAGCATTCGATC
The DNA here is from genome assembly GCA_966211585.1 of uncultured Noviherbaspirillum sp. GTDB lineage: Bacteria > Pseudomonadota > Gammaproteobacteria > Burkholderiales > Burkholderiaceae_D > Noviherbaspirillum. Next base: position 88,738 of record CBIHNU010000014.1, read on the forward strand.
CTCGGACGGCTGATGCGGCCGGCCGCAGCGATCGATGAGGCCGCTTTCGAACAGGGAGTGGCATTGGCTCGGCACTCAGGCGCAGGCGCAGGCGGATTGCCGGGCTGCCTTTTCAGCGTGCGTTCGCTGGCATTGACCGGGAAAATGCAGCCGGAACAACTAGGCGACTACCTGTCCGGCCTGCTGATCGGCCACGAGCTGAAGGAAGCCTTGGCGGTCGACAGCTTGCGGAGCGATGCCGGGCCGCTGCTGATCGGCGACGCATCGCTCTGCGGCCGTTATCGTTTCGCGTTTTCCCTTTTCGGCATCCACGACGCGGACGTGCTGCCGCAGACGGCAACATCTTCCGGCCTGTGGGCCGTCGCGCAGGCGGCCGGCCTGCTCAACACTTCCACTCCCTCTTTGCCATGCTGAACAACTATCTCGCGCCGGTGCCGCTGATTGCGATCCTGCGCGGCCTGCCGCCGGCCGATGCCGGCGCGGTCGGCACACTGCTTTACCAGGCCGGCTTTCGTTGCATCGAAGTGCCGCTCAACTCGCCGTCGCCGTATCTGAGCATCGCGGCATTGCGTGCCGAGCTGCCGGACGATTGCCTGGTCGGCGCCGGCACCGTACTCGCGCCACAGCAGGTCGACGAGGTCAAGGCGGCGGGCGGCGGCTTGATCGTGATGCCGCATGCGGACGGCGCGGTAATTCGCCGCGCCAAGGACGCCGGCCTGCTGTGCACGCCGGGCGTGGCCACGCCCACCGAAGGGATGGCGGCGCTGATGCAGGGAGCGGATGCGATCAAGCTGTTTCCAGCCGAGCAGTTGCCGCCGCAGACGGTGAAGGCGTGGCGTTCCGTTTTTCCGAAGCAGTCGCTGTTCATTCCGGTCGGCGGCATCGAGCCGGAACGCATGGCCGCGTACTGGAGCGCCGGCGCCAATGCGTTCGGCATCGGCTCCGCGCTGTATGCGCCGGGCCGGCCGCTCGACCAACTCATGCACAGGGCGCAAGCCTTCGTGGCCGCCGCGCGCGCGCTTGCCGCGCCGGTTTGACGATTCAGGAGAAAGATAGTGTCGCAGGACGATTCAACGAAAAACGGAAAGCTGCGCAGCCAGCAATGGTTCGGCAAGGAAGGCAAGGACGGCTTCATCCACCGCAGCTGGATGAAGAACCAGGGATTCCCGCATCACCTGTTCGACGGCCGGCCGGTGATCGGCATCTGCAATACCTGGTCCGAGCTGACGCCGTGCAATGCGCACTTTCGCGAACTGGCCGAGCATGTGAAACGCGGCGTCTATGAAGCAGGCGGCTTTCCGGTCGAATTCCCGGTGATGTCGCTCGGCGAATCAAACCTGCGGCCGACGGCGATGCTGTTCCGCAACCTGGCGAGCATGGATGTCGAGGAATCGATACGCGGCAATCCGATCGACGGCGTGGTGCTGCTGATGGGCTGCGACAAGACCACGCCGGCGCTGCTGATGGGCGCCGCGAGCTGCAACCTGCCGGCCATCGGCGTGTCCGGCGGGCCGATGCTGAACGGCCATTACCAGGGGAAGGTGATCGGTTCCGGTACCGGCGTCTGGCAGATGTCCGAGGCGGTGCGCGCCGGCACGATGACGATGCAGCAGTTCACCGAGGCCGAATCGGCCATGAACCGCTCGGCCGGCCATTGCATGACGATGGGAACCGCCTCGACCATGGCGTCGATGGTCGAGGCGCTCGGCATGTCGCTGCCGCACAACGCGGCCATTCCGGCGTCGGACGCGCGGCGCAAGGTGCTGGCACAGATGTCGGGCGCGCGCATCGTCGAGATGGTGAAGGAAAACCTGACGATGGACAAAATCCTGACCCGCGCGGCATTCGAGAATGCGATCCGGGTCAATGCGGCGATCGGCGGTTCCACCAACGCGGTCGTGCATCTGCTGGCGATCGCCGGGCGCATTGGCGTCGATCTGCGGCTGGAAGACTGGGATGCGATCGGCGCGGAAATTCCCTGCCTGCTCAACCTGCAGCCGTCCGGCAAATACCTGATGGAAGATTTTTTCTATGCCGGCGGCCTGCCGGCGCTGATCCGCGAACTCGGCGACCGCCTCCATCGCGACGCGCTGACGGTGAACGGCCGCAGCATCGGCGACAACACCGCCGATGCGCCCTGTCATAACCGCGACGTGATCCGTGCCTGCGACGCGCCGTTGAAGGAGCGTGCCGGGATCGTCGTCGTCAAGGGCAATCTCGCGCCGGACGGCGCGGTCATCAAACCATCGGCTGCGACGCCGTCGCTGCTGACGCATCGCGGCAGGGCAGTGGTGTTCGAAAACATCGAGGAGCTGCATGCGCGCATCGACGACGAGGCGCTGGAGATCGACGAGAACAGCGTGATGGTGCTGAAAGGCGCCGGCCCGAAAGGCTATCCCGGCTTTGCCGAGGTGGGCAACATGCCGCTGCCGCCGAAGGTGCTGCGCAAGGGCATCACCGACATGGTCCGCATTTCCGACGGCCGCATGAGCGGCACCGCGTACGGCACGGTGGTGCTGCACGTGTCGCCGGAAGCGGCGGTCGGCGGTCCGCTGGCGCTGGTGCGGACCGGCGACTGGATCGAGCTCGACGTGCCGAACCGCAGGCTGCATCTGGATGTGAGCGACGCAGAACTGGCGCAACGGCGCGCGCGCTGGACGCCACCGCCATCGCCTTCGCGCGGCTGGTACAAGATCTATGTCGATGGCGTGCAGCAGGCGCATCTCGGCGCTGACCTGGAAATATTGCGCGGCGCCAGCGGCGCACCGGTGCCGCGCGACTCGCATTAGTGCCTGTCCCGAAGCCGGGCGCCGGAAGGAGATGAAATGATGAAACAGCTCAACACGCGCGCTCGCCTCGGACTTGGTTTCGGTGTGGTGCTGGCACTGATGCTGTCAGTGACCTTCATCGGCATCTGGCGGCTCGCCGCGGTGGCGCAGGCCACGCGTGACATGACACGCGTGCCGCTGGTCAAGGAGCGCCTGATCAGCGACTGGCGTTCCAATATCAACGCATCGGTCAACCGCACGACGGCCATTGCGAAGAGCAACGATCCCAGTTTGATCGCGTATTTTCAGAGCGCGTCCGTCGCATCGTCGAAGCGCTCGGCCGAGCTGCAGCAGGAGATCGGCCGGCTGCTGGTATCCGCGGAAGAGCAAAAGCTGTTTGTCGACATCGGCAAAAGCCGCGACATCTACGAGACGTCCGGCGGCGAAATTTTCAAGCTGCGTTCCGAGGACAAGCTGTATCAGGCACGGAAGCTGTTCGAACAGACCTATCTGCCCAATTCGGCAAACTACCTGCAGCAGGTCCAGCAACTGCTCGATTTGCAGCGAAACAAAATCAATCTCGCCGCGTCCGATATCGAATCGCTATACCGTTCGGGCCGCGCGCTGCTGCTGGCCTTCAGTGCGCTCGCGATCGTCTGCGGCGTGGCCGGCGCCTGGTTCCTGGCCCATGCGTTGTTGCGTCAACTGGGTGGCGAACCGGCATATGCGGCCGAAGTCGCCGACCGCATTGCCGCCGGCGACCTGTCCGTGGACGTGGCGTTGAAGCCGGGTGACCGGTCCAGCATGCTGTTTGCGATGAAACGGATGCGCGACAGCCTGGCAAGAATCGTCGCCGAAGTGCGTGCCGGCACGGATGCGATCGCATCGGCGTCGAGCCAGATCGCGTCAGGCAATCTTGATCTGTCGGCACGCACCGAGGCGCAGGCCGGCTCGCTGGAGGAAACCGCATCCTCGATGGAAGCACTGACGTCGACCGTGAAGCAGAATGCCGATAGCGCGCACCAGGCCGACAGCCTCGCGCTGACGGCCTCCGACATCGCCGGCAAGGGCGGTGCGGCGGTCGCGCAAGTCGTGACGACGATGGGCCTGATCGACGCGTCCGCGAAGAAGATCGTGGATATCATCGGCGTGATCGACGGCATCGCATTCCAGACCAACATTCTTGCGCTCAATGCGGCAGTGGAGGCGGCGCGTGCCGGCGAACAGGGCCGCGGCTTCGCGGTGGTCGCATCCGAAGTGCGCGGCCTCGCACAGCGCAGCGCGAATGCCGCCAGGGAAATCAAGGCACTGATCGTCGATTCGGTCGAGAAGGTCAACAGCGGGTCCAGGCTGGTGGATCAGGCCGGCGCGACGATGCAAGAGGTGGTCGCGAGCGTCAAGCGGGTCTCCGACGTCATCAGCGAGATCACGGGCGCCAGCCGGCAGCAGACTTCCGGTATCGAACAGATCGGCCAGGCGATTACGCAAATCGACCAGGCCACACAGCAGAACGCGTCACTGGTCGAGGAAGCCGCGGCCGCATCGGAAGCGCTGCAACGGCAGGCGAGCAAGCTTGCGCAACTGGTCAGCGTGTTCCAGCTTGAGGGCCGTCACGACGTGGCGACGGGCGCGTTCAAGCGGCTGACTATGGCCTGATGCAATTGTCAGCCTGGTCCGGTGACCGGGCATGACAGCACGCATTCTCGCGCCGCGCTACGCAACATCCGCAGGCAACTGGCCGCTCGGATTGACCAGGGCGATTGCCGACACGCATCCATGCGGGACGCAAAGCGGAGCATGCGCGAAAGGCAGTATCATCAAACGTCATCAACGACAGCTTCTTTCGCCCATGAAAATCGATCTGACAGGAAAGACCGCCGTGATTTCCGGATCCACCGCGGGCATCGGTCTGGCCATCGCCCGCGGGCTGGCCGAAGCGGGCGCCACGGTCGTCGTCAACGGACGCACGCAGGCCGCCGTGGACAAGGCTATCGCCGAGATCACGCAGGCCGTCAATGGCGCTGAAGTGCGCGGTGTCGCTGCCGATCTCGGCACCGCGGCCGGCTGCAATGCGCTGACCGCGGCCGAGCCCGACGCCGATATCCTGGTCAACAACCTCGGCATCTACGGACTGCAGGATTTCTTCGATATTCCGGACGACGAATGGACGCGCTTCTTCGAGGTCAACGTGATGTCCGGAGTGCGCCTGTCGCGCGCTTATGCGCCGGGCATGGTGCGCAAAGGCTGGGGCCGCGTGGTCTTCATCTCTTCCGAATCGGGCTTGAACATCCCGGCTGACATGATCCATTACGGATTCACGAAGACCGCGAACCTGTCCGTTTCACGCGGCCTGGCAAAGCGGCTGGCGGGTACCGGCGTGACCGTCAATGCGGTATTGCCCGGACCGACGCTGTCGGCCGGACTGGAGGCGGCATTCGCGCCCGCCGTCCGGAAGACGGGGCAATCGCTGGAACAGGTGAGTGCGGCATTCGTGCAGGCGCAGCGGCCCAGCTCTTTGATCCGTCGCGCCGCCAGCGTCGACGAAGTCGCGAACATGGTGGTGTATGTCTGCTCGCCGCAGGCATCGGCCACGACCGGCGCCGCGCTCCGAGTGGAAGGCGGGATCGTCGACACGATTGCGTGATCGCCGCCCGCATCCATCCGAACTTACTGCTTGCCCTTGTTGTACACGTCGAAGAACACGGCGGCCAGCAATACCAGGCCCTTGATCACCTGCTGGTAGTCGATGCCGATGCCCATGATCGACATGCCGTTGTTCATCACGCCCATCACCAGCGCGCCGATTACCGCGCCCATCACCTTGCCAACGCCGCCCGATGCGGAAGCGCCGCCGATGAAGCAGGCCGCGATCACGTCGAGTTCGAAGCCGGCGCCTGCCTTCGGTGTCGCGGTGCTGAGACGGCCGGCGAAGATCAGTCCTGCCAGCGCGGCCAGCACGCCCATGTTGATGAAGGTGTAGAACGACACGCGCTCGGTCTTGATGCCGGACAGGCGCGCGGCCTTCTCGTTGCCGCCGACCGCATACACGCGGCGGCCGATGGTGGTCCGGTTGGTCACGAAGGTGTAGGCGACCATCAGCACAAACATCACGATCAGCACGTTCGGCATGCCCTTGTAGCTCGCCAGCAGGTAGCTGAACAGGATGATGATGCCGGCAAATATCAGGTTCTTGGCAACGAAGAACGGCAACGGTTCATCCTCCATGCCATGCCTGGCCTGCAGAATGCGCGCGCGCATCTTCACGTACAGCAGACCCAGCGCGGCGGCGATGCCGACGATCAGCGACGTCAGGCGCAGCGTCGTCGCGCCGAACAGGTGGGGAATGAAGCCCGAGCTCAGCAGTTCGAACTGCGGCGGAAACGGTCCCACCGACTGGCCCTGGAGCAGCGCCAGCGTCAGTCCCTTGAACACCAGCATGCCAGCCAGCGTGACGATGAACGACGGAATGCGGAAGAACGCCACCCAGTATCCCTGCGCCGCGCCGATCGCCGCGCCGGCGACGAGGCAGATCAGCGTGGCCAGTGCATAGTTCATCTTGTACTGCACCATCAGCACCGCCGCGAGCGCGCCGATGAAGCCGACCACGGAGCCGACCGACAGGTCGATGTGCCCGGCCACGATCACCAGCAGCATGCCCAGCGCCATGATCACGATGTAGCTGTTCTGCAGGATCAGGTTGGTCAGGTTCAGCGGCTGCATCAATGTGCCGTTGGTCATCACCTGGAAAAACGCCATGATCGCGATCAGGGACAGCAGCATCCCGTATTCGCGCACATTGCTCTTCAGGAAGCCGGTGTATTTGCGGCTGCTTTGCGGTTTCACCGCTTCGACCGCCGCGTGTTCATTGATCGTATTCATGTCATTTGCTCCCGTCCTTCATGATTGCTCGCATGATTTTTTCCTGCGATGCGTCGGCGGCGGAAAATTCGCCGACGAACGCGCCTTCATTCATCACGCATATGCGGTCGCACATGCCCAACAGCTCCGGCATTTCGGAGGAAATCATGATGACGCCTTTCCCTTCGGCCGCAAGCTGGTTGATGATCGTGTAAATCTCGTATTTCGCGCCGACATCGATGCCGCGCGTGGGTTCGTCCAGGATCAGCACCTTCGGATTGGCGAACAGCCACTTCGCCAGCACCACCTTCTGCTGATTGCCGCCGGACAGGTTGACCACCTGCTGGAATACGTCACGGCAGCGGATGTTGAGCTTGCTCCGATAGTCGCGCGCGACCGCATATTCCTGGCCGTCGTCGACGACCGACGCATGCGACACGCCGCCCAGGTTGGCCAGCGTGATGTTCTTCTTGATGTCGTCGTTCAGCACCAGTCCGCAACCCTTGCGGTCCTCGGTGACATAGGCGATGCCGTGCCGGACCGCTTTCTGTATCGTGCCGAGATCGACCTTCTTCCCTTCCAGGAAAGCCTCCCCGCTGATCCGCTGGCCGTAGGACCGGCCGAAGATGCTCATTGCCAGCTCGGTGCGGCCGGCGCCCATCAGGCCGGCGATGCCGACGATCTCGCCCGCCTTCACGTGCAGGTCGACATTCTTGATGACCTGCTTTTCCTGGTACAGCGGATGATGCACGTTCCAGTTCTTCACCTCGAACAGGATGCCGCCGACGCGCGGCGTGCGCTTCGGGTAGCGGTCCGCCATTTCGCGTCCGACCATGTTGCGGATGATCCGGTCCTCGCTGATTTTCTCGGCGCGGCAGTCGATCGTGTCGATGGTGGCGCCATCGCGCAGCGTAGTGATCGAATCGGCGACCCGCGATATCTCGTTGAGCTTGTGCGAAATCAGGATCGACGTGACGCCCTGCTTTTTCAGTTCCAGCAGCAGGTCCAGCAAGGCCTGGCTGTCGCTTTCGTTCAGGCTCGCGGTGGGCTCGTCCAGAATCAGCAGCTGGACCTTCTTGGACAGTGCCTTCGCGATTTCAACGAGTTGCTGCTTGCCGACGCCGAGAGTGGCGATCGGCGTGCTCGGCGATTCCGCCAGGCCGACTTTTTGCAGCAGTTCCCGGGTCCTGACATGGCATATGTTCCAGTCGATGACGCCTGCCTTCGCCTGCTCGTTGCCGAGGAAGATGTTTTCGGCGATCGACAGCAGCGGCACCAGCGCCAGCTCCTGGTGAATGATGATGATGCCCAGCTTTTCGCTGTCGGCAATGGTTTTGAATTGGCGCGGTTTGCCCTGGAAAACAATGTCGCCGGAGTATGACCCGTGTGGATATACGCCGCTGAGCACTTTCATCAGGGTCGATTTGCCGGCGCCGTTTTCGCCGACGATCGCATGAATCTCGCCAGTGCGGACGACGAGATTCACGTTGTCGAGGGCTATCACACCAGGAAAGGTTTTCCTGATGCCCCGCATTTCGAGGATTGCGTCCACGTTTGCACCCAAATGTCTGGTTCCGAATGAATGAAAAAAGTCCCGCGCCTGCACGACACGGGACAAAGATGTTGCCCTCGGAATTATTTGATCTGGGCCTCGGTGTAATAGCCGCTGCCGACCAGTACCTGCTTCCAGTTGGACGCGTCGACGCTGACCGGTTTCAGCAGATAGGCAGGGACCACCTTGACGCCGTTGTTATAGGTCTTGGTGTCGTTGATCTGCGGTGTCTTGCCGCTCAACATGGCATCGACCATGGCGACCGTGACCTTGGCCAGCTCGCGCGTATCCTTGAACACGGTCTGCTTCTGCTCGCCGCGCAGGATCGACTTGACCGACGGGATCTCCGCGTCCTGGCCGGTGACGACCGGCATCGGCTGACCAGCCGTGCCGTAGCCGACGCCTTTCAGCGAGGAGAGGATACCGATGCTGAGCCCGTCATACGGCGACAGCACCGCGTCGAGATGTGCGTTGCCGTAGTACGCGCTCAGCAGGTTGTCCATGCGCGCCTGCGCAACCGCGCCGTCCCAGCGCAGTGTGGCGATCTTGTCCATGCCGATCTGCTTGCTGCGCACCACCAGCTTGCCCTTGTCGATATAAGGCTTGAGCACCGACATCGCGCCGTTATAGAAGAAATAGGCGTTGTTGTCGTCCGGCGAACCGCCGAACAGTTCGATGTTGTACGGGCCCTTGCCGCTCTTCAGGTTGAGCGCCTTTTCGATATAGCCGGCCTGCAGCACGCCGACCTGGAAGTTGTCGAAGGTGGTGTAGTAATCGACGTTCTTCGAATTGCGGATCAGACGGTCATAGGCAATGACCTTGATGCCCTTGTCGGCTGCCTTTTGCAGCGCGTTGCTCAGCGTGGTGCCGTCGATGGCCGCGATCACCAGCACCTTCACGTTCTTGGTGATCATGTTTTCGATCTGGGCCAGCTGGTTCGGAATGTCGTCTTCCGCGTACTGGAGGTCGGTATCGTAACCCTTGTCCTTGAAGGTCTTCACCATGTTGCTGCCGTCCGCGATCCAGCGCGCCGAGGATTTGGTCGGCATCGAAATGCCGATCGTTCCCTTGTCTTGCGCAATGGCGCCCGGCGTCACGCCGACCAGCCCTGCAAGGGCCAGCGCCGCAACCAATCCGTTCAATGCCTTCACTGCTGTTCTTCGTTTCACGTCCTGTCTCCTCTTGATGGATTGCTCAAACTCGACCGTCTGCCGTTCAACGCCGAATGCGTGGCCGGCAGCGGGCATACGAATCCGGCCCGTCTTTGCGGCGCCGATTCGGTTGGAAGCAATATAGAGAGTTCCGCATTCGCTATCCAATGAGTAATTTTTTAACATCGATGTCGTTTTTGGTATCAAAACTGGCAGTTACATGAAACTGGCCCAAGAGCTTTGACTGGAAGCGGATTTCTCCTTGGCTATTTTAAAGGGCATTTCTTATCGGGCACTTCCTTTCCATATCAAATCAAGTATCAAGCGTCTTAAAAAAGTGATTGGAAACATATTTCTTGCCTCCTTAATATTCCTGCAGTCTCGTTGTGCGGCATAGATATCCATCGAAGGATTGACGGACCGCGGAACGCCATGCTTTTTTCCAGGAAATCTATTCATGCCAGGCACAAAGAAAATCTCACTTCGATCCGCGCAATGGTTCGGCACCGCCGACAAGAACGGCTTCATGTATCGCAGCTGGATGAAGAACCAGGGCATCCCTGATCATGAATTCCAGGGCAAGCCGATCATCGGCATCTGCAACACCTGGTCCGAACTCACGCCCTGCAACGCGCACTTCCGCAAGATCGCCGAACACGTCAAGCGCGGCGTGCTGGAAGCGGGCGGCTTTCCGGTCGAGTTCCCGGTGTTTTCGAACGGCGAGTCGAACCTGCGACCGACCGCGATGCTGACCCGGAACCTGGCTAGCATGGACGTCGAGGAATCGATTCGCGGCAATCCGGTCGATGCGGTGGTGCTGCTGGTCGGCTGCGACAAGACCACGCCGGCGCTGCTGATGGGCGCGGCCAGTTGCGACGTCCCGACGATTGTCGTCACCGGCGGTCCGATGTTGAACGGCAAGCACGAAGGCCGCGACATCGGTTCCGGCACGGCAGTCTGGCAACTGCATGAAGCGATGAAGGCCGGCGAGATCACGCTGCACCAGTTCATGGCGGCGGAAGGCGGCATGTCGCGCTCGGCCGGCACCTGCAACACGATGGGCACCGCGTCCACCATGGCGTGCATGGCCGAAGCGCTGGGCACCTCGCTGCCGCACAACGCGGCGATCCCGGCGGTGGATTCGCGCCGCTATGTGCTGGCGCACCTGTCGGGCATGCGCATCGTCGAAATGGTATGGGAAGACCTGCGGCTGTCGAAGGTTCTGACCCGCGAAGCCTTCGAAAATGCGATCCGCGTGAATGCCGCCATCGGCGGCTCGACCAACGCGGTGATTCACCTGAAGGCGATCGCGGGCCGGCTCGGCATTCCGCTCGATCTCGAAGACTGGACCCGCATCGGCAAGGGCACGCCGACGCTGGTCGACCTGATGCCGTCCGGGCGCTTCCTGATGGAAGACTTCTACTACGCCGGCGGCCTGCCCGGCGTGCTGCGCCGCCTCGGCGAGGCGGGACTGCTGCCGCACAAGGACGCGCTGACCGTCAACGGCAAGACGCTGTGGGAAAACAACCGCGACGCGGCGATCTACAACGACGAGGTGATCCGGCCGGTCGAGCGCTCGCTGGTCGACGATGGCGGCATCTGCATCCTGCGCGGCAACCTGGCGCCGCGTGGCGCGGTGCTCAAGCCGTCGGCCGCGTCGCCGCACCTGATGCAGCATCGCGGCCGCGCGGTCGTGTTCGAAGACTTCGATCATTACAAGTCGCGCATCAACGATCCAGCGCTGGAGGTCGACGCCAGCTCGGTGCTGGTGATGAAGAATTGCGGCCCCAAGGGTTATCCCGGCATGGCCGAGGTCGGCAACATGGGCTTGCCGCCGAAGCTGCTGGCGCAGGGCGTCAAGGACATGGTGCGCATCTCCGACGCGCGCATGAGCGGCACCGCCTACGGCACGGTGGTGCTGCATGTCGCGCCCGAAGCTGCGGCCGGCGGCCCGCTGGCGATCGTGCAGGACGGCGACTGGATCGAACTCGATTGCGCGAACGGACGGCTGCATCTTGACCTGGGCGACGACGAGATTGCGGCACGGCGCGAACGGCGCGCGCGCGAGACGCCGCAGCCGCGCCCGGGCGGTTACCAGCAGCTCTACATCGATCATGTTTTGCAGGCCGACGAAGGCTGCGACTTCGACTTTCTGGTCGGCTGCCGCGGCGCGGAAGTGCCCAAGCATTCCCATTGAACACAGACACAGGACAGGAGCACATCATGCTATTGGTGCAATTTGAAGAGCGCGGCCGTCGGCACGTCGGCATCCTTGCGAACGACAACGAACGGGTCCGGGTCGTCGATGGCGCGGCGTCCACGTATGAACTGGCGCAGGCAGCGATCGCCGGCGGGCAGACACTGGCGCAGCTTGCCCATGCGTCGGCCGGCGAACGCTACGTCGACTATGCGGAGCTGGTGCGCAACGGCAGCCTGCTGCCGCCGCTCGACCATCCGGATGACGCGCATTGCTTCGTCACCGGCACCGGCCTCACGCACCTCGGCAGCGCCGATACGCGTGACAGCATGCACCGCAAGATTGGCGGACCGGCGGAAGCCCTGAGCGACAGCATGAAGATGTTCCGTCTCGGCGTCGAAGGCGGCAAGCCGCGCGACGGCGCCGCCGGCGTGCAGCCCGAATGGTTTTACAAGGGCGACGGCTCCATCGTCTGCGCATCGGAACGGCCGCTGACCATGCCGGCCTTCGCGCTGGACGGCGGCGAGGAACCGGAGATTGCCGGGCTGTACCTGATCGGCAACGACGGCACGCCGTACCGTCTCGGCTACGCGCTGGGCAACGAGTTCTCCGATCATGTGACCGAGCGCCAGAATTACCTGTATCTCGCGCATTCCAAGCTGCGCGCCTGCGCGGTCGGCCCGGCGCTGCTGGCCGGCGCGCTGCCGCAGCATGTCGCCGGCACCTCGCGCATTCTCGACAGCGAAGGCAATACGCGCTGGGAAAAGCCGTTTGTCAGCGGCGAGGAAAACATGTCGCATTCGCTGGCGAACCTGGAGCATCACCACTTCAAGTACCCGCTGTTCTGCCGGCCCGGCGATGTGCATATCCATTTCTTCGGCACCGCGACACTGAGCTTTGCCGATGGCGTCCAGGTGCAGCCGGGCGAAACTTTCGAGATCGCCGCCGATGCCTTCGGGCCGCCGCTGCGCAACCGGCTCGCGATTGCCGGGGCTGCGCGCCCGGTCGTCAAGGCGCTGTGATGGAGCGGACTATGGAAATCACGGGAGAGACACTGCTCGGTGCCGCACAGGTGATGGGACAGGGCCTGGCGTTTCGCGGTGTCGATCCGGCGCGCGGCTGCGACCTGGACCCAGTGTTCTATTCGGCGACGGAAACCGAGGTCGCGCAGGCATGCGCGCTGGCGGAAGCGGCTTTCGACAGCTATCGCCACACCACGGCGGTACAGCGGGCCGCTTTTCTTGAAGCGATCGCCGGTAATATCGTTGATCTCGGCGATGCGCTGATTGTCCGTGCCGAAGCGGAAACCGGATTGCCGCGCGCGCGCCTCGAAGGCGAGCGCGGCCGCACGGTCAACCAGCTTCGGATGTTCGCCGCCCATTTGCAGGACGGCGCATGGATGGATGCGCGCATCGATACCGCACTGCCGGATCGCCGGCCGCTGCCGCGGCCCGACCTGCGCATGTGGTCGATCCCGATGGGACCGGTGGCGGTGTTCGGCGCCAGCAATTTTCCGCTCGCGTTTTCGGTCGCCGGCGGCGACACCGCGTCGGCACTTGCCGCCGGCTGTCCGGTGATCGTGAAGGGGCATCCGGCCCATCCCGGCACCGGCGAGCTGGTTGCGCGCGCGGTACAGAAGGCAGTGGCGGACTGCCGTCTGCCGGCCGGCGTCTTTTCCTTCCTGCCGGGAACCGGCAATGATCTCGGCGTCGCGCTGGTCAGCCATCCAGTAGTGCAGGCGGTGGGCTTCACCGGCTCGCGCCGCGGCGGCCTGGCGCTGGCCGGCGTCGCCGCGCGCCGGCCGCAGCCGATTCCGGTCTATGCCGAAATGAGCAGCATCAATCCGATGTTTGTGATGCCGGCGGCGCTGGCCGTGCGCGGCAGCACGATCGCGAGCGGATATGTAGCGTCGCTGACGCTGGGCGCCGGCCAGTTCTGCACCAATCCCGGCATCGTGGTCGGCATCACGGGAGACGACTTCGATCATTTCTGCAGCGAAGCCACGGCACTGCTGCGCAACGTTGCCCCGATGACCATGCTGTCGCCCGCGATCCACGATGCGTATCAGCATGGCGTTGCCGCGCTCGACCGTCATCCGCAGGCTGCGACGCTCGCGCGCGGCAGGACTAGCGGCAGCGCATGCGAAGCGGTGGCGGCGCTGCATTCGGTTGCGGCCAGCGATTTGCTGAACGATGCATTGCTGGCAGAAGAAATCTTCGGCCCCGCATCGCTGCTGGTCGCGTGCCGCGATGCACGCGAAATGCTGCGGGTTGCGCAACAACTGGAAGGGCAGTTGACCGCGACCCTGCATATGGACGAAGCCGACTACGACATCGCGCAACGGCTGTTGCCGGTCCTGGAACGCAAGGCCGGCCGTATCCTGGTCAACGGCTTTCCCACCGGCGTCGAGGTGGCGGACGCGATGGTGCACGGCGGACCGTTTCCCGCCACGTCCGACGGCAGAAGCACCTCGGTCGGGACGGCGGCCATCCAGCGCTTCCTGCGGCCGGTCTGCTATCAGGATCTTCCGCAGGCCCTGCTGCCGATGGCGCTGCGCGACGGCAATCCCTTGAACATCTGGCATCGCCGCAACGGCGAGATCACCCGATAATGCGTACAGCGCAGATACGGCAACACAAACCGACACGATAGAAAGAACAACATGGCATCAACCGACACATTGGCGCGTTACCCAAGCCTGCAAGGCCGGCGCGTCTTCATCACCGGCGGCGGCACCGGCATCGGCGAGGCGCTCGTCACCGCATTCGCCGAGCAGGGCGCCAGGGTGGCGTTCGTCGATATCGCCGCGCAAGCCAGCGAAGCGCTATGCAGGAAAATCGCGGACGCCGGGCACGAGCCACCGTTGTTCCGCCAGTGCGACATCCGTGACATTCCCATGCTGCAGGAGACGATGCGGCAACTGGCGGCGGAACTCGGCGAATTCGACGTGCTGGTCAACAATGCCGCCAACGACGAGCGCCATCGCCTCGAAGACGTCACGCCGGAATACTGGGACAATCGGATCGCGATCAACCAGCGGCCTTTGTTCTTTACCTGCCAGGCGGTCGCGCCCGGCATGAAACAGAAGGGCGCCGGTTCCATCATCAACATCGGCTCCATCAGCTGGCATATCAAGGGTGCCGGCTATCCGGTGTACACGACCGCCAAGTCCGCGGTCAGCGGGCTCACGCGCGGCCTCGCGCGCGACCTGGGGCCGTTCGGCATTCGCGTCAACACGGTGACGCCGGGATGGGTGATGACCGAGCGGCAGATCGCGCTCTGGCTGGACGAGCAGGGCGAGGAGGATATCCAGCGCAGCCAGTGCCTGCCGGGCAAACTGCTGCCGTCGCATATTGCGCCGATGGTGCTCTTCCTTGCCGCGGACGACAGCGCAATGTGCACCGCGCAGGAATACATCGTCGACGCCGGCTGGGCCTAGGCGGATTCGGTCGCGCCTGACGCGGCCGGTGCGGCGTCAGGCGGTTTCGCTTGCGCCCTGTTGCGCCGCGCGGCTGGCTGCCGCGGCGATGTCCGAAGCATAGATCTCCGACGCGACCTGGCGAACCTCATCCATCAGGATTTTCGCGCCGGGAGACAGCAACTGCCCCGATTTCGTGATGATGCCGAAGGTATCCATCGTGCATGGAATGTCGATCGGCAGCACGCTCAGCATGTTGAAGCGCGCGCAGTAGCCGGCCACTTCCATTGGCATCACATGGAGAAAATCGGTCTGTTGCAGCAGGCTCGTCACCACCAGCGTGGAAGTGGTATCGATGACGTTGACCGGCGGCCGCAGGCCGGCGCGGCGGAACATCATTTCGAAACGATGTCTCAGTATGCTGCCCTGCGGCGGCAGGATCCAGCCTGCATCCGCTATATCGGCCAGCTTCAATCCCGGGTTGGACAGCAAAGGGTGGCCCTGGCGCACCACCGCGCACACCGGTTCCCCTGATAGTTCCTCGAACTGCAGATTGGCACGGTCCTCTCCGTCGACGATGCGCGCCACCATGAAATCCAGGCTTCCCTGCTGCAGCCGGCCCAGCAGCACATTGCTGGATTCCATGTGCACGCCGATGCGCAACATCGGCGCATTCTGCTTGACACGTGCAATGGCGGACGGCACCAGATTCATCCCGGGCGACATGATCACGCCGACTTCCACCTGGCCGGAGAGCCCCGACTTCAGCGCGACGATGTCGTCGTTCGCCTGCGACAGACTGGTCAGCGCCATGCGCGCATGCCGTATCATCGCCTCGCCATAGCTGGTTGGTTTCATGCCGCGCGGATGACGTTCGAACAGGGCGACGTCGAGCATGTCTTCCAGATCCTTCAACTGCTTGGATGCCGCCGGCTGCGTCATGTGCAGCAGATCGGCTGCGCGATGGATGTTGCGCTCGTCGTCCAGTGCCACCAGCAACAGCAACTGCCGCGTCTTCAGTCGTGCACGTAAAAACCAGTTGGTACTGCTGTTCGGCATAGCTGTATTCCGCAGTATGTGCACCATGCGCCGATCGGCGTGACAATGCACAGGAGAAAAGACGAAAGTCGTCGATTCAATAATACCAAGTGGAAACGTCAGATAGTAAAAATTCTATGCGTGATCGGCACTGTGCGAGAGCGGTAACGATTCGTTCACGCGCGCGGGAACCATGTCGAAAAAGCTTGCTTGAACGATTGATGACGGATGCAATATAGGCAGGGGGCCGCTCATGAAAGAACATCTTCATGCTGCCGCTCGTGCGGTTGATTTAAAACGGATATCGATTGTTGAGAATACTTATCCGGTACGCCGGCAGTTTCGCACCTATGGATTCGATTGCAGCGCGACGGAACGAATATCTTGCCAAATTCCACGGTTTATTGCACTATTACCCGACACCTGTTTCAGAACCCGTAAAAAACCATGGCTTCCGCGCGCTTTTACTTTTATTTTCACTTTAGCTATTCCAGCCCCAGGGCGGTGGAAAAGCGGTAAGCGCGCGAATAAAAGAGCCAAACCGAATTTCTAGAAAACCGCCAGCGATGGCGGTTTTTTTATTTGTACAGCTTTCAATCTGACTGGAGAAAAAACATGCCGCGCACCGATGACCTACGCATACGCGAAATGAAAGAACTGACGCCGCCCTCGCATCTGATCCGCGAATTCTCCTGCTCGGAGAAGGCCGCGAGCACCGCTGCGAATGCACGGATCGCGCTGCATCGCATCCTGCATGGGCAGGACGATCGCCTGATGGTGGTGATCGGGCCATGCTCAATCCACGATACCAGGGCGGCGATGGAATATGCGAACCGCCTGGTCAAGGAGCGCGAACGCTTCAAGGACGATCTGGAAATCGTGATGCGCGTGTATTTCGAAAAGCCGCGCACCACGGTCGGCTGGAAGGGGCTCATCAACGATCCGTACATGGACAACAGCTTCCGCATCAACGACGGCCTGCGCATGGCGCGCGAA
>CBIHNU010000015.1:0-97584 GCA_966211585.1 uncultured Noviherbaspirillum sp.
CGCCGACGAAGCGCTGGTGGTGCAGGTCACGAGTGCTGAGCACAAGCTCGCGACGGGGTTCTACGAGTTCGCCGTTTTTACGATCGCCGATTGGCAAGCGAAGCTCGGCCGCGGAATGGACGTGATCGACTTCACAGTCCCGCGCGCCTTCCTCGAACAGCGTCCCGGCGTGTTTCAGGCGCTGTTCGCCGCGTTCTGCGAAGCCCTGCCCACGGTCTCCGGCCACGCGGGATTTGCCGTCAACGTGCCACCTATGGGACGGGAGCCTAACGAAGCGAGCGAGTATTTTTACGCGCGCCGCTACGGTCCGGGGATCGACGTGGGCGACCCGATGGGAGTGAGCACCGTCGACCTGGTCGGGAAGATCAAGACAGTCGATTGGCTCGTCGCGCTGGACGGGGACCTTGTGCGCACAGCCGGGGGAGCCGCGTCGCTCACACTGCCGCCCGACTGGTACGTGCGCCAGCCGTTGAGAGACGGTGGCTTAATCATTCAAGCCGGCGCCGCGCCGCAATCCGGTGTGTCTGCTGGGCCGGGAAAGCCTCCTCTGCCCCCGCCGGCGTATGTGCTGCTCGACGCGGCGCTGCGCCCCATCATCGCGGAAGCGATGGACATCCTGCAAAGCGGTACGCTCGACAGCACCGCGCCGATGCTCAACACGACCATCGCGACCGAAGCCTGGCTGAAGCGGTTCGACGTGCCACCCGACCAGATGACCGAACAATGGCGCGAGCTGCACAAAACGCCGACGGTCGATAGCAGCAAAGCCGCGGTCGCCGCCAACTTATTGCGATTTCGGAAGGCCATGGGACTGCCCGAGCCCGTGCCGTCGAACGGGTTCGGATACGACGGCGGCTCGCCGAGCTAACAGACGTTCAGTGCAATGCAAAAACGGGACCGCGAGGCCCCGTTGTCATTTACGCGTTGGCCTATCCGAGGCTGCCACCTGAGCACCGACAGGTCAGGTGGACGCACGAACGCACGCGCTCTTGCACCGAAAACGAACGAGGGGTTACAAGAAAAATCTTGTAACCCCTTGTTTTGTTTGGTGCCGGCTGCAGGACTCGAACCCGCCACCTGATGATTACAAATCAACTGCTCTACCAGATGAGCTAAGCCGGCGAAACTTGAAAGACCCGTATTGTACTTTATTTGATTCGCGTTAGCGTCGGACGACCACCTTTTTTTGGCGGATCCGCATTATCGTCCGGATCGGTGGCGGCACTTGTATCTGCAGGCGAAGGCACTGCAGAAAGTGTCGGCGCAGCCGATTCCTGTGCACCGTTCTCCTCATCGCCCTCAGGCAATTTCGCCACCTCAAAGGCCATCCCCTGGCCATTTTCGCGCGCGTAAATGGCAACGACGTTTTCCACCGGTACCGAAATATCGCGCGACACGCCGCCGAAGCGCGCATGAAAATTGACGAAATCGTTATCCATCTTCAAACCGCTGGTTGCGGTGAAACTGATGTTGAGTACGATTTCTCCGTTTTTCACAAACTCTCTCGGCACGCGAGTATTTGCGTCCACCATCGCGGCAAGATAAGGCGTGTAGCCGTTATCGGTACACCATTCATAAATTGCACGCAACAGGTAAGGCTTGGTAGAAATTTCTGACATGATTTCCAACTAGGCATTGCGATTAGCCGGCCTGCCATGCTGTATGACCGCAGCAGGCCGATGCATGGCAAGGCGTGTTAACGGCGCATCACTTTCTCGGACGGCGTCAGCGCCTCTATGTAGGCAGGGCGCGAAAAAATACGCTCCGCATACTTCATCAGAGGTGCTGCAGTCTTGGATAGTTCGATGCCGTAGTGATCGAGGCGCCACAACAGCGGAGCGATAGCAACGTCCAGCATCGAGAATTCATCGCCAAGCATGTATTTGTTCTTGAGGAACAAAGGTGCCAGCGTCGTCAACCGATCACGAATTTCAGCACGCGCCTTTTCATGGATTTTTTCCGCGCCCTTCGATTTGTCATTCTCCAGGGTGTGAACATGGATGAACAATTCCTTCTCGAAATTGAAGAGCATCAAGCGCGCACGCGCGCGCATCAGCGGATCTGCCGGCATCAATTGCGGATGCGGAAAGCGCTCGTCGATGTATTCATTGATGATATTGGATTCATACAGGATCAGATCACGCTCAACCAGAATAGGCACCTGTCCGTATGGATTCATCACCGAGATGTCTTCGGGTTTGTTGAACAGGTCAACATCGCGAATCTCGAAGTCCATGCCTTTCTCGAATAATACGAGGCGGCAGCGCTGTGAAAATGGGCAGGTCGTGCCCGAGTAGAGAACCATCATTTTGCCGTTCCTTAGAAACAAAGGGGTGAGACGTTGTACGGCTCACCCCGAAACAAATACCCGGGAGGTCCCGGGTACAGGAATTTACTTGATATCTTTCCAGTAAGACGCGTTCAGACGCCATGCCAGGACCATGAAGACGCCCAGGAACAGCAGCACCCACACGCCGAGGCGCTTGCGCGTATTTTGCACAGGCTCGCTCATCCATTGCAGGTATGCGACCAGGTCGGCGACTGCGTTGTCATACTCCAGATTGGACATTTTGCCCGGCTTGACCTGCTCGAAACCTTCGAACTTGTGCTCGGTCTTGCCTGGCTCGTGCGGATCCTTCTCGTCGACGAACTTGGCAGTGCGTACTCCCTGCAATTCCCATAGTACATGTGGCATGCCGACGTTCGGAAATACCATGTTGTTCCAACCCGTGGGACGGGATTCGTCCTGATAGAAAGTGCGCAGGTATGTGTACAGCCAGTCGGCGCCGGAGCCGGCTTCCGATGCTTTCGCACGAGCAATCACGGACAGATCCGGCGGTGCCACACCAAACCACGCTTTTGCATCTTTTTCGGACATGGCCACCTTCATCAAGTCGCCTACCTTGTCGGATGTAAACAACAGGTTGTTCTTGATCTGTTCTTCCGTCAGGCCGATATCGCGCAGGCGGTTGTAGCGCATCGATGCCGCTGAATGGCAATTCAGGCAGTAGTTGACAAACAGCTTCGCACCATGTTGCAACGCTACCAGGTTGGTGGTGCGATCGGGTGCACGGTCAAGAGGAAAGCCGCCCTCGCTTGCTATGGCAAACGCCGGCAACAGAACCAGTACCGCAATCAGTTTTTTCAGCATTTTCATGTCTCTATCCTTTTGCGGCCTAATGCGGATGGAACGTAACGCGGTCGGGGACAGGCTTGAAGCTACCCATCGTGCTCCACCACGGCATCAACAGGAAGAAGCCGAAGTAGAGGAACGTGCAAACCTGCGCCACCAGAGTTTTGGTTTCAGTCGGCGGTTGCACGCCAAGATAGCCGAGGATCAAAAAGACGATGAAGAACACGATATAGACATACATGTGCCAATCCGGACGATAACGGATCGACTTGACCGGCGAATGATCCAGCCACGGAAGACCGCCGAGAATCATCACGGATACGCCCATCAGCACCACGCCCCAGAATTTGGCGTCGAAGACAAACATGCCGATCAGTGCAAGCACACCGACGACGACAAATCCGATTTTCACAGTACTGCGCAATTTCGACTTCAACAGGACCAGGGCAACAAAAGCCACAACACCAGCTTCAAGTGCATACATGAACTGCGAAGTCGTCGCACGCAGGATCGAGTAGAACGGCGTGAAATACCAGACCGGTGCGATATGCGGCGGCGTCTTCAGTGGATTTGCCGGGATGAAGTTGTTGTACTCGAGGAAGTAGCCGCCCATTTCCGGCCCGAAGAAAATGATCGCGCTGAACACGATCAGGAATATCGAAGCGGCAAACACGTCATGTACCGAGTAGTACGGATGAAACGGAACGCCGTCGAGCGGAATGCCGTTGGCGTCCTTCTTTTCCTTGATCTCGACGCCGTCCGGATTGTTGGAACCGACTTCGTGCAGCGCGACGATGTGCGCCGCCACCAGCCCGAGCAGCACCAGCGGAATTGCAATCACATGGAACGAGAAGAAGCGGTTCAGCGTTGCATCGGATACCACGTAATCGCCACGAATCCACAGCGACAGGTCAGGGCCGATAAAGGGAATCGCGCCGAACAGGTTCACGATCACCTGAGCACCCCAATACGACATCTGGCCCCACGGGAGCAGGTAGCCAAAGAATGCTTCGGCCATCAGGCACAGAAAAATCCCGACGCCGAACAGCCAAACCAGTTCACGCGGCTTGCGGTACGAGCCATACAACAGCCCGCGCACCATATGCAGGTAGACAACGATGAAAAACGCGGATGCGCCGGTCGAGTGCATGTAACGCACCAGCCAGCCCCAAGGCACGTCGCGCATGATGTACTCGACCGATGCGAACGCGAGGGTTGCATCCGGCTTGTAATGCATGACCAGGAAAATACCGGTGACAATCTGGATCACCAGCACCAGCAGCGCTAGCGAGCCAAAGGCATACCAGAAATTGAAGTTCTTGGGTGCGTAGTATTCCGAGAGATGCGCCTTCCAGGTTGAAGACGCAGGAAAGCGCTGGTCAATCCAGTGCAGCGCGCGCGCAGAGAACGGCGCAGCCGTGGATGGTGATTTTTGTTGGTTCGCCATGCTTATGCCTCGCCTTTTTCGTCTTTGCCGATGATCAGCTTGGTGTCGCCGACATACATGTACGGCGGTACTTGCAGGTTATCCGGTGCCGGCTTGTTCTTGAATACGCGACCAGCGAGGTCGAACGTGGAACCATGGCATGGGCACAGAAAACCGCCTTCCCAGTTGTCGGGCAATGAAGGCTGGGCGCCCGTCTGAAATTTGGCGGTCGGCGAGCAGCCGAGGTGGGAGCAGATGCCTACGACGACCAGCAGGTCCGGTTTGATGGAACGGTACTCGTTGCGTGCATATTCAGGCGTCTCAGAAAATTGCGTGCGCTCGGATTTCGGATCGGCCACTTCGTCGTCGGTCTTTTTCAGCGATGCAATCATGTCCGGCGTGCGCTTGACCAGCCATACCGGCTTGCCGCGCCACTCGACCGTTTTCATTTCTCCGGGCACCATGCTCGAGATATCCACCTCAACTGGTGCACCGGCAGCCTTTGCCCGTTCGGACGGCTGGAAGGTGGACACGAAGGTCCCTGCCGTGGCCAAACCGGCCACGCCGCCCGCCGCACATGTGGCGACGAGCAAGCCGCGCCGAGCTGAATCGACCTGCTTTTCGTTACTCATACCAACCCCAATCAGTCAAAATGCGAAATCTGTCGAAACTTCTAGCAACCTTAGATTATATCGGACGTGGCGTCCGATTTAAAGCGAATAGGCAAGTCAATTACTGTTTTCGGGAACTTTTTCGCCCATCTGCGCCCATGTGCTGCATCGATTTACGCATTTCTTCCGCGAAAATGAGACGCTGATATTTGATGAATCGGTTAAATTAATTATTTAACAATTCAGAAGCAATAGAAATAATGGAAGTGTGCTTCGAAGCCTTCGCGATGAAAGGCAATATGCTTGCCCTGAAGGCCGGCCTCATACTCGTTGCGCCTTGTCCGAAGATATCGGACTACCGCGAGAGATTCGTGATGCACTGAAGAATAAAAAGGATTGATAGTCGCGGGATTTTCAACCGCAGCTTCGCGCGATAGGTATTGAGGACCGGCTACTCTCGTTCGCGCGGACGACCGATTTGCAGCAGTCCTCGTCGATGCGCCTCGAAGACAGCCTCTCCGCGCGAATGCACAGCCAATTTGCCGTAGATGTTCTTGATATGGGTTTGCACGGTACCGACCGACACCGAAAGAAGCTTCGCAACCTCGCCATAGCTGTCGCCTTGTGCGATGAGATCGAGAATCGCCGCTTCACGCTTGGTAAGACTGGTCGTTGACGCGTTTTGCGCCGCATTCGCGATGACCTCTTTTTTCCCGTCGCGCACCTTTGCAAGCACCATGCGGGCAATGACCGGGCTCATCGGAGCCCCGCCTGCGCGCAGGTCGAGTACCGCACGCGCAAGGTCCATGCCGCCTTTCGCATCCTTCAACACGTAACCAGAAGCACCGGCTTCAATGCAGGCAAGGACACTTGCCTCGTCGCTCGACATGGTCACAACCATGATATCGGCATCGGGATATCTCTGTGCGCACGCATGGATGATTTCAATACCTGACCCATCGGGCAAGCCAAGATCCGTCATCAGCACGTTTGCTGATTGTGTTTCAAGCCAGGCCAGGGACGGCTTGACGCTATCAAACGCAGCCAACAGTTTCAGGGCTGGTTCCGATTCAATGGCCAGGCAAAGAGATTTTCGCGTTACGGCATCGTCCTCAACAATCAAGACGGTGACCGGTTTCCGCAGGGTTTCATCCGACATATTTGGTTCCTCGCCCCCAATAATATCTCCCCGAATGGCTGATAGGGAATATATATGACTGACTTTCGGTACGCAGCGATCAAACTGGGTTGTTGATGTCAATGAAATGATGGGCGATGCCGAATTGTTCAGCCAGATGAGCCCCAAGCGCTTGCACCCCGTAGCGCTCCGTCGCATGGTGACCGCAGGCGAGGTATGCAACTCCGGTCTCTCGTGCCAAGTGGACGGTAGGCTCGGAAATTTCACCGCTCAGGTAAGCACTTGCGCCTGCCGCAATGGCGTCGCCCAACATGCTCTGCGCGGCACCAGTACACCAGCCGATTCGAGTCAACGGTTGCGCGGGATCGCCAATCACGAGTGGTGTGCGGCCCAGCCGCCACTCTATCTTCTGCGCGAGATCGGCGACTGTTTTCACGCTGGCATCCATAGGCGTTCCGAGCCACCCTAATCCGTCTTCGCCGAAACGGCCATCGGCAACCAGGCCGAGTTGCAGGCCGAGTTGAATGTTATTACCGTACTCTGCATGCATGTCAAGCGGCAGGTGATAAGCAAACAAATTGATGTCATTCGTGAGGAGCAACTTTAGCCGTCTCTGCCTGGGCCCCAGGATACGCGCGTCCTCGCCGCGCCAGAAATATCCATGGTGCACCAATATCGCGTCGGCATCAGTCGCGACCGCCGCTTCGAGCAGCGCCAGACTTGCGGTGACACCGGTTACCAGCGTTTTGATCGTTGCCCTGCCTTCGACCTGCAAGCCATTTGGGCAATAGTCGCGAAACCGGTTAATATCGAGAGCTTGCTCTAGATATTGTGCCAAGCAATCCCTATTTGCCGATCCTGAATCCATTTTCTGCATCCCTTTATGCGACGTCTCTGGCTATTGTTTGCACAAACCGTAACCGTCGGTTTGGCGCTCTGGTTCATTGTAGCGAGCCTGAAGCCCCAGTGGGCTGTGGAAATGCTCGGTGCCGCGCATGGTCCGCGAATCGCAACCTCGCCGGTTCCAATGGCGGAAGCGCCCGCGAACGCATCGCCCGGAGTCGGTTCGTATCGAGAGGGTGCCAGGCGTGCGATGCCTGCTGTGGTGAACATCTTCACGACCAAGGAAGCGCGACAGCCGCAGAACCCGTTCATGGAGGATCCGCTTTTCAAGCGATTCTTCGGCGATCAGCAGCAGGAAGAGAAACAGTTCAGCCTTGGCTCCGGCGTCATCGTAAGCCCCGAAGGCTATGTACTGACGAATAACCATGTAGTGGAAACGGCTGACGAAATTGAAGTTGCGCTTGCCGACGGCCGCAAGTCGGCAGCGAAAGTTGTCGGCGCAGATCCGGAAACCGACATTGCCGTAGTCAAGATCGACTTGCAGAACCTGCCGGCCATTACACTCGGTCACGCGGAACAGGCCAAGGTCGGCGACGTCGTACTCGCAATCGGAAATCCGTTTGGTGTCGGGCAGACCGTCACCATGGGAATCATCTCGGCACTCGGCCGCAATCATCTGGGCATCAACACCTTTGAGAATTTCATTCAGACCGATGCGGCGATCAATCCCGGCAATTCCGGTGGTGCGTTGGTCGACACCAATGGCAACCTGCTGGGAATCAACACCGCAATTTATTCACGCAGCGGCGGTTCGCTGGGCATCGGCTTTGCGATTCCCGTAAGCACAGTGAAGACTGTGATGGATTCGATCATCAGTACCGGTCAGGTGGTGCGGGGCTGGATCGGCGTCGAACCGCAAGACATTACGCCGGAGTTGGCGGAGAGCTTCGGATTCACCCAGAAATCGGGAGCAATCATTGCAGGCGTATTGAAAGGTGGCCCGGCGGACAAGGCTGGCATGCGCCCCGGCGACATTCTGGTGGCGGTCGATGGCAAACCGGTCGCCGATACGACCGATATGCTCAATCTTATTGCGCAGCTCACGCCGGGCAGCAAGTCAAAGATGATGGTCCGACGCAAGAATCAGGAGTCGACGCTTGACGTGATTGTCGGCAAGCGACCAAAACCAAGACGGGAAGACCAGGAATAAACGCGTCGCGCGCATCGAACCCGCTTGCATTTTTACAGCAGACTTCAAGGCCATGCATATTCGCGATCTCATCCAGTTTCTGGGCGAACTATCGGAGAACAACAATCGCGCCTGGTTCGTGATGAACAAGCCACGCTACGATATCTTACGCGCAGAGTTTCTGGAACTGGTGACGAAACTGATCGCCGACATCAGCAAATTTGATCCGGCCATCGCCGGTTGCAATCCCAGGAAAGCGCTGTTTCGCATCAATCGCGACATGCGTTTTTCACGTGACAAAAGTCCGTATAAAACGACGTTTTCGGCCGCGCTTACCGCGAGCGGGCTAAAAAAACCAAGCCAAGGCGGCGGACCGGCCTATTATTTTCATGTCGATGCAGAAGGCGTTTTGCTGATTGCCGGGGGTGAATACATGCCGCCGCCGGACCGCTTGCGTGCAATCCGCCAGCATGTCATCGCCGACGCCGCCGGATTCGGGAAAATGCTGAAGAACAAAAATTTGCAGGGTGCGTTTGGTGATTTGCAGAACGAAGGCAAGCTCGTTCGCCCGCCGAAAGGCTTCGATGCCGATGCGCCGCATATCGAATATCTGAAGCTGAAAAGCTTTATCGTCTGGAGAGAGACGAGCCTGAAAAGGAAAATTCCGGCCGATCTGGGAAAAGAACTGACCGCGGGTTTCAAGGATGCGTATCCGCTGGTCGCCTGGCTGCGCCAGGTGAAAAGCTAGGCCGTCTCCTCGTCGACCTCAGGTGCACGGGTCGCTTTCGCAAACAAAGGCGCCACCAGCAAACCCACTTCGAACAGCAGGCAGATCGGCACCGCCAGCAGCAACTGACTCATCATGTCCGGCGGCGTCACGACGGCGGCGACAACGAATGCGCCCACGATAACATAGGGCCGTACCTGCTTGAGCTTTTCGACGGTAATCAGCCCCATGCGCACCAGCACAATGACCACGATCGGCACTTCAAATGTGACGCCGAACGCGATGAACAAGGTCATCACAAAGCCGAAGTAGTTTTCGATATCCGGCGCGACAGTGATCGACTTGGGCGCGAATTCATTGATGAACTTGAAAATCACACCGAACACGAAGAAATAACAAAATGCGACGCCTGTGATGAACAGCACCGATGATGAAACGACAAGCGGCGCGACCAGCTTCTTCTCGTGCTCGTACAAGCCGGGGGCGATGAAAGCCCACGCCTGATACAGCACCACAGGCAAGGCAATGATGAATGCAACCAGCAACGTAACCTTGACCGGGATGAGGAACGGCGTAATGACGCCAGTTGCAATCATCTTGCTGCCCGTCGGCAGCGCCGCCATCATCGGCAGCGCAAGCAGGTCGTAAATTTTTCCGGCCCATGGCATCAGACAAAGGAACACCACGACCACTGCCGCAGACGCCCTCATGAGGCGATTGCGCAGTTCCACCAGATGCGAGATGAAGGTATCCCCTCCACTCGTCGTTTCTTGATCGTCGGTCATTAATGCTCAGTGAAATGAAGCGGTCGTCTTGCGGGCCGCGCCGCCGGGTCGATATTTTGCAACGCGCGCCGCACCTGAAATCACATGCGTCCGTCGCCCGCTTTGCTTTTTATACCAGGAAGGAATTGCCGATGTACGGGCAAGCTTTTTCTTGCGGAAGTTTTTCGCCTTCACCATCTGCTGGTCGGCAGTCGGTATATCGAGCAGCGGATTTCTGAAGGCCGAAGTAACATCGCTTTCGATTTCAGACATGCTTTGCGCGATGGTCTGCTCGACACCGCTGGCCGCCTCACGCATTTCCTTCTGCATGTTGTGCAGCTCTTCCAGCTCGATCTCGCGGCTGACCTCGGACTTGACTTCGTTGATATAACGCTGCGCACGGCCAAAAAGCGTGCCGGCCATGCGCGCCACTTTGGGCAAACGCTCAGGGCCGACCACAACCAGCGCAACGACGCCGATCAACGCCAGCTTGGAAAGGCCGAGATCAATCATGCTGGGAACACAATAGCCTGCTGCTCATCACTTGCCGACAGCTCGAACACCAACCCGGAAGCAAATCCATCAGCTCTTTTTCTCTTTCGCGTCCACATCGATGGCCGCATTTTCCTGCTTCACAGCGGACTGTTCTTCGCCGCCCTTGACGCCATCCTTGAAGCCTTTGACGGCCTTGCCGAGATCGGAGCCGATATTGCCGAGCTTCTTGGTGCCGAACACCAACATCACGATGACCAGCACGATCAGCCAGTGCCAGATGCTAAATGAACCCATTGCTTTCTCCTAGTCGGGCGCGAACGCCCTGTAAATCAAATTCTTTGCGAAATACACCGCGACTATCTCTGTCCGCGCCACGGCCGCGGTCCGCCGATGACGTGCAAGTGCAGATGGTACACCTCCTGACCGCCGTCCGGACCGGTATTGAACTGCGTCTTGAAACCACCGGCTCCGCCACCGTCGCCATTTACCGTATAACCACAGCCTTGCTCCTGCGCCAGCTTCGGCGCCAACAGCATCATTTTACTCAACAATGGTGCATGGCTTTCATCACAGTCCGATAGTGTAGCGATGTGTTGCTTGGGCACAATCAAAAAATGCACCGGCGCAGCCGGATTGATGTCATGAAAGGCAATCACATCGTCGTCTTCATAGAAGATTGTCGAAGGAATTTGTTTGGCAGCGATTTTGCAGAAGATGCAGTTTGTCATGGCGTCCCGGTCAGATTGATTTTTTGTTAAAGCAAGCCGCGTATCCTGATGAACGACTGCAGCTAGTCGCCGTTGCGTTCGCGCTCGATCAATTTGCGGTTCGCCTTTTCCTCGATGCCCGACATGCCTTCGCGGCGCGCCAGTTCGTCGAGCACGTCCTGCGGCGCCAGGTCGAATTGCGCGAGCATGATCATCGAATGAAACCACAGATCGGCGCATTCATAGAGCACCTTCGATTTGTCGCCGCCGGCACGCGCGTCTTTCGCAGCCATCACGGTCTCGGTGGCTTCTTCACCGATCTTTTTCAGAATCGCGTCATCGCCTTTGGAAAACAGGCGGGCGACATAGGATTTGTCGGGATCGCCGCCGTTGGCGGGTTTGCGTGATTCGATTATCACGGCCAAGCGTTTGAGAGTGTCACTCATTGTGTAGGGCGAGTCCCACCCGCCGTGCCTTCATCGTGTGTTATGCGGCGGGTGGGACCCGCCCTACTATCCGGAAACTTACTTATAGATTTGTTCCGGATTTTTCAACACCGGCTCGATCGTCATCCAGTCGCCGTTTTTTTCATTACCTTCGAATTTCTGGAAAAAACAGGAGTGACGCCCGGTATGACAGGCGATGCCATCGATCTGCTCGACCTTCAGCAGCACGACATCCTCGTCACAATCGAGGCGGATTTCATGCACTTTCTGGATGTGGCCGGATTCTTCGCCCTTGTGCCATAGTTTCTTGCGCGAGCGGCTCCAGTATACGGCTTCGCCCAGCTCGACCGTCTTCGACAAGGCGTCGCGGTTCATCCATGCGAACATCAGTACATCGTTCGAGCCGACTTCCTGGGCGATGACCGGCACCAGGCCATGCTCGTCCCATTTGACCTTGTTCAGCCATTTGGCCTTGATGCTCATGCAAGCCTCATCGGTATGCCCTGTCCGTTCATGAAGCGCTTTGCTTCCTGCACCGTGTGCTGGCCATAGTGAAAAATGCTGGCAGCCAGTACCGCATCGGCGCGACCGATCTTGACACCGTCGGCCAGATCCTGCAAACCGCCGACACCGCCGGACGCGATCACCGGAATCGATACCGCATCGGAAACCGAGCGCGTCAAGTCCAGGTCGAAACCGCTCTTGGTGCCGTCGCGATCCATGCTGGTCAACAGGATTTCGCCGACGCCCAGGCTCTCCATCTTCTGCGCCCACCCAACCACGTCAAGCCCGGTCGGCTTGCGGCCGCCGTGCGTGAAGACTTCCCATTTGCCGTCACCGCTTTTCTTTGCGTCGATCGCAACCACAATGCATTGCGAGCCGTATTTTTGCGCAGCATCGTGCACCATTTGCGGATTGGCAATCGCGCTGCTGTTGATGCTGATCTTGTCGGCGCCGGCGTTCAGCAGGCGGCGCACGTCGTTGACAGTGCGCACACCACCGCCGACGGTCAGTGGAATGAAGACCTGCGATGCCACCGCTTCGATGATGTGCAGAATCAAGTCGCGTCCGTCGGAAGTCGCGGTGATGTCGAGGAAGGTCAGTTCGTCGGCGCCCTGCTCATCGTAGCGACGCGCAATCTCGACAGGATCGCCGGCATCGCGCAGTTCGACGAAATTGACGCCCTTGACTACCCGACCGGCAGTCACATCAAGGCAAGGGATGATGCGTTTTGCCAAAGTCATGCTTCGTCTTCTTCCGCTTCTTCCAGGCCGCTCAATGCATCGGCGCGCATCTGCGCCGAGCGCAGGTCGAGCGTGCCTTCGTAAATAGAACGACCGCAGATCACGCCTTCAATGCCTTCATCCTGGACCGCGCACAGCGCCTCAACGTCCTTGACGCTGTGCACGCCACCGGACGCGATTACCGGAATCGTCATGCTCTGCGCCAGTTTGACCGTGGCCTCGATGTTCACGCCACCCATCATGCCATCGCGGCCGATATCGGTATAGACGATCGCTTCGCAGCCGTAATCTTCGAATTTCTTCGCCAAGTCGATCACTTCATGGCCGGACAGCTTGCTCCAGCCATCGGTCGCCACTTTGCCGTCTTTCGCATCGAGACCGACGATGATCTGGCCGGGGAATGCGCTGCAGGCGTCATGCAAAAAGCCGGGGTTTTTCACCGCTGCAGTGCCGATGATGATGTAGGACAGGCCATCGTCAAGATAGCGCTCGATCGTGTCAAGATCGCGAATGCCGCCGCCGAGCTGGATAGGGATCTCGTCGACATCGTTCTCCAGTGCAAACTGGCGTACGACCTGGATGATCGACTTCACAGCCGACTCGTTCTTCGGCTTGCCGGCGAACGCGCCGTTCAGATCCACCAGATGCAACCGTCGCGCGCCTTGTGCGAGCCAATGGCGCGCCATCTGTGCGGGTTCTTCGGAAAATACGGTGGCTTGATCCATATCGCCTTGTTTCAGGCGTACGCAATGACCGTCCTTGAGGTCGATAGCAGGTATGAGCAGCATGGCTACAGTAAATGGATTGAGGTTATCAAGGTTGAGAAGCGACGGCTTCCCGATCAGGGGTTCCAGCTAACGAAGTTCTTGTACAACTGCAGGCCCGCAGTTGCGCTTTTTTCTGGATGAAACTGGGTCGCAAAAATATTATCGCGGGCAACCGCGCAGGCAAATGGTTCACCGTAATCGGTTTCGCCGGCAACGTGCTCGCGCTGTGCCGGCGCTGCATAATAACTGTGCACGAAATAGAAATAACCGTTGTCGGAAATGCCATTCCACAGCGGATGGGACATCGTTTGCTTCACGCGGTTCCAGCCCATCTGCGGCACCTTGAAGCGCGATCCGTCGTCCTGTCGTTTGCCATCCAGCTGAAAACGCACCACCTTCCCCGGCAGCAAGCCCAGCCCCGGCGTATCGCCCTCTTCGCTCCAATCGAACAGCAACTGCTCGCCCACGCATACGCCCAGCAACGGCTTGGAGCGTGTCGACTCAATCACCGCGTCCTGCAGCCCCGATTCACGCAGACAACGCATGCAGTCCGGGATGGCGCCCTGCCCCGGTAGCACCAGGCGATCAGCCGATTTGATATCTGCCAATTCACCGGAAATGCGCACGTCCGCTTCCGGTGCGACATGGCGCAGCGCCTGCGCCACCGAGCGCAGGTTGCCCATGCCGTAATCCACTACCACGATCTTGTTCATGTCAAAAAGAATGTCAACACACTGCAGTGCAGTGGTTACAGACTGCCTTTCGTCGAGGGAATCGTCCCCGCTGCGCGCGGATCGAGTTCAGCGGCCATGCGCAATGCACGACCGAATGCCTTGAATACCGTTTCGCATTGGTGATGCGCGTTTTCGCCGCGCAGGTTATCGATGTGCAGGGTGACCAGCGCATGGTTGACGAAGCCCTGGAAAAACTCGTGCGTCAGATCGACGTCGAACGCGCCGATCATCGAGCGCTTGAACGGCACGTGAAATTCGAGCCCCGGACGGCCGGAAAAATCGACGACAACGCGCGACAGCGCCTCGTCCAGCGGCACATACGCATGACCGTAGCGGCGGATGCCCTTCTTGTCGCCGATCGCTTTCGCAAACGCCTGGCCGAGCGTGATGCCGACGTCTTCCACGGTGTGATGGGCGTCGATGTGCAGGTCGCCTTTGGCTTCGATATCGAGATCGATCAGGCCATGTCGCGCAATCTGATCGAGCATGTGGTCGAGAAACGGCACGCCGGTATTCAGCTTTTGCTGACCGGTACCATCGAGATTGATCACGACGCGAATTTGCGTCTCGTTGGTATTGCGTGTGACCTCTGCAATGCGTGACGTAGACATGTTATGTAGGGTACAAAAAAATTACGATGCGAGCGATGCTTTCAGCGCATCGAGGAATAACTTGTTTTCTTCCGGGGTACTGACGGTCACCCGTAAGCAATTTGCCAGTAACGGATGCATTTTACCGACATTTTTAATCAAAACCTTACGATCCAATAATGCGGAAAAAATCCCGTCAGCATTGTTTTTTCCCGGCCTCACCCGAATCAGCAGGAAATTCGCTGCCGAAGGAAAAACGTCAAGATCCGGCAAAGCAGCCAGGTCGGCAATCAATTTCGTCCGTTCAGCCCGCAAAACACCCGCCTGCGCGTCCAGTACTTCGGCATGATCCAGCACGAATTCGGCTGCGGCCTGGGTCAGTACATTGATATTGTAGGGCGGCCGAACCTTGTCGAATTCCGCCAGCAACACTGCACTGGCAGCCATGTAACCAAGGCGGATGCCGGCCAGGCCGAGCTTGGAAACCGTGCGCATCACGATCAGGTTGTCGAATTCCGCGAGACGCGGCATGAAACTGGCCTGCGCAAACGGCTGGTAAGCCTCATCGACTACCACAACGCCTGAATCGCCCACCGCGCGAATGATCTCGATCATGTCATCGGCGTCGAACAGGTTGCCGGTCGGGTTGTTTGGATACGCGAGGTAAGTGATGACCGGCTTGTGCTGCGCGATCGTCGCCAGCATCGCCTGCGTATCCAGTGTGAAGTCAGCCCGGAGCGGCACGCCGATGAATTCCTGTCCAGCGAATTTCGCCGACATGCCGTACATGACAAACCCCGGCGTCGGCGCGAGCACCTTGGCGCCCGGGTTCGCACAGGCGACGGAAATCAGCGAGATCAGTTCGTCGGAGCCATTACCCAGCACGACATCGAAGCCGGCCGGCACACCGAGTTTTGCGCAAATCTTTTGCTTCAATTTGGCATACGACGGCACCGGGTAGCGGTTCAGCGCAACATCGGCCAAGCGGCGCCCGAGTTCGACGCGCAAATGATCCGGTAGCGTGTACGGGTTCTCCATCGCATCAAGCTTCACCAAGCCACTTGCATCGGGTACATGATAGGCCGACAGGGCGCGAACTTCAGGACGGATGATGTTTTCGATCAGGGACATGGTTTCTCAGATACGGAAAGCGGCAAACAGATTAATCAGGCAACCAGATCGTCCAGCGCGGCCAAGCGCGAAGCGATCAGGTCGCAGTAGGCGGGATTCAGTTCGAATCCGACATAGTTGCGCCCGCAGCGTTTTGCCGCAACCGCCGTAGTACCGCTGCCCATGAAGGGATCGAGCACCACGCCGTCCAGCGGGCAGGATGCCTTGAGCATGCGTTCGACGATCTCCAGCGGCTTCTGCGTCGGATGGTCGGCCCGTTCGCGATGTTCACGATGCAGGCGCGATACGCTCCACACATCCTTCGGGTTATAGCCCAGTTCCAGCCACTTGGCGCCGACGAAGATCGAGCGCGAACGCGCCTTCTTGGTCTCCGCGTCATACGCGATGCGCACTGCATCGAGATCGAAATAAT
The DNA here is from genome assembly GCA_966211585.1 of uncultured Noviherbaspirillum sp. Classification (GTDB taxonomy): domain Bacteria; phylum Pseudomonadota; class Gammaproteobacteria; order Burkholderiales; family Burkholderiaceae_D; genus Noviherbaspirillum. Next base: position 16,358 of record CBIHNU010000015.1, read on the forward strand.
AATCCCTGGCCTTGACGAAAAACCCGATGGTGTCGTGCACCGACGAAAACTTGCGCGTGCTTCCGCCCATGGACGGCACCCGGCGATCCCAGATGATTTCATTGACCATCGTCATGTGCTGCTTCAGCATCACGAAAATTTCCGGCGAATAGCGCCAGGTCAAAAAGATATACAAGCTGCCATTGGGCTTGAGCTTCGGCAGCGCCGCATCGATCCATTGCTGCATCCAGCGCAGATAGGCGTCGGTGTCGAGCTTGTCGGAATCGTTGCCGTAATCCTTGCCCAGCCCGTATGGCGGATCTGCGATCAACAGGTCGATGCTGCCATCGGGAATACGCGCGAACCCCTGTAATGCGTCCTCGCAATGGATGCGATTTAGCCAGTCAGCCATTGGACGCCGCCGGATTCATTTCAGCCGATACTCCGCCGATCCTGCATGTGCCTGCAAGCCTTCGCCGTAAGCGAGTTCGGCGGCAATCCGGCCGAGCGTCCGGGCCCCGGCTTCGCTGACATGAATGATGCTGGAGCGCTTCTGGAAATCATAGACACCGAGTGGAGACGAGAAGCGCGCGGTGCGCGACGTCGGCAGCACATGGTTCGGACCGGCACAGTAATCGCCCAGCGATTCCGACGAAAATCGGCCGAGGAACATCGCGCCGGCATGACGGATTTTATCCGCCCATTGCTGCGGATTTTCAGCGGAAATTTCGAGGTGCTCGGCGGCGATCATGTTAGCGATCTCGCAGGCCTCATCCATATCGCGCACCTTTATCAGTGCGCCGCGATTGGTCAGCGAAGTGCGGATCACATCCTTGCGCGGCATCGCGTCGAGCTGGCGATTGATGCTCGCTTCCACTTTCGCGATGTAGTCAGCATCGGGACACAGCAGGATCGACTGCGCCAGTTCGTCATGCTCGGCCTGCGAAAACAGATCCATTGCGATCCAGTCCGGATCAGTGCTGCCGTCGCAGATCACCAGGATTTCCGACGGGCCGGCGATCATGTCGATGCCGACGATGCCGAACACGCGGCGCTTGGCGGCGGCAACATACGCATTGCCGGGGCCGACGATCTTGTCGACCGGCGGGATGGTAGCGGTGCCATAGGCGAGTGCGCCAACCGCCTGCGCACCGCCGACGGTGAAAACCCGGTCGACGCCGGCGATTGCGGCGGCGGCCAGCACCAGTTCGTTCTTCACGCCAGCCGGTGTCGGCACAACCATCACCACTTCCTGCACGCCGGCCACCTTGGCCGGAATCGCATTCATCAATACCGACGACGGATAGGCGGCCTTGCCGCCCGGGACGTAAATGCCGACCCGGTCCAGCGGCGTGACTTTCTGGCCAAGCACGGTACCGTCCGCTTCGGTGTACGTGAAACCGTCGGAGCCGCACTCCCTTTTTTGACGTTCGTGATACGAGCGAACACGATCGGCGGCGGTCTGCAGCGCAGTGCGGCGTGCCGGCGACAGATTGTTCAGCGCGGTGCGCAACTCGTCCTGCCCGATCTCCAGACCGGCGATGCTGCTTGCGGCGAGCTTGTCAAAGCGATTGGTGTAATCGAGTACCGCAGCGTCGCCACGCGCCTTCACGTCCGCGAGAATCTGGGCGGCAGCGCGGTCGATGGCTTCATCTTCACCGGCTTCGAATGCAAGCACTGCTGCCAGTTGCGGCTTGAAATCCGGTGCCGTCGAATCGAGTTTGCGAATCGTGATCATGCTGTTCACACCGCTTTCGATGCGTTTTCGAATGCCTGCAAGATAGGCTGCAGGCGTTCGCGCTTCAATTTCAATGCCGCCTGGTTCACCACCAGACGCGAAGAAATATCCATGATGTGCTCGACTTCGACCAGATTGTTCGCACGCAGCGTGCTGCCGGTGCTGACCAGGTCGACGATCGCATCGGACAGGCCGACCAGCGGGCCAAGTTCCATCGAGCCGTACAGCTTGATCAGATCGACATGCACGCCTTTCGCAGCGAAATGCTCGCGCGCGCATTGCACGTATTTCGTCACGACGCGCAGCCGTGCACCCTGGCGCACCGCATTTGCGTAGTCAAAACCGGTCGGCACCGCAACCGACAAACGGCATTTCGCGATATTCAGATCGATCGGCTGATACAAGCCTTCGCCGCCATGCTCAAGCAACACGTCCTTGCCCGCCACACCGAAATCGGCCGCGCCATACTGCACGTAGGTCGGCACATCGGACGCGCGGACGATAATCACGCGCACATCAGGATCGTTGGTCGGCAGGATCAGCTTGCGCGACTTTTCCGGATCCTCCGTCACAGTGAGGCCGGCCGCTTTCAGCAGCGGCAGCGTCTCTTCAAAGATGCGTCCCTTGGACAGCGCGAGGGTCAGTTGCCGGCTCATCATTTCACCCGTTGAATATCGGCGCCGACAGCAGACAGTTTGACTTCCATGCGATCGTAGCCGCGGTCCAGATGATAAATGCGATCCACCAGCGTCTGCCCTTGCGCGGCGAGGGCAGCGATCACGAGGGATGCGGACGCACGCAAATCGGTTGCCATCACCGGGGCGCCGGCCAGTTTCTCGACGCCGTTAACGATGGCCGTATGTCCGTCGATCTCGATCGCGGCACCGAGCCGGTTCAATTCCTGCACATGCATGAACCGGTTTTCGAAAATCGTTTCGGTAACGCGACTGCTACCGTCGGCGATGCAGTTGAGCGCCATGAACTGGGCCTGCATATCGGTCGGAAAACCGGGATATTCCGTCGTACGGAAACTCACCGCTTTCGGCCGCGCCGCCATCTGCACGCGAATCCAGTCCGGCCCCGACGTCAGGATCGCGCCGGCCTCGCGCAACTTGTCGAGCGCGACATCGAGGATGTCGCCGCGGGTGTTTTTCAGCGTGACGTCGCCGCCGGCTGCGGCAACCGCACACAGAAAGGTGCCGGTTTCGATACGGTCGGCAATCACCTTGTGCGATGCGCCGTGCAGGCTGTCAACACCCTGCACCACGAGTCGGTCGCTGCCTATGCCGGCGATCTTCGCACCCATCGCCACGAGGAGATTGGCGAGATCGGTCACTTCCGGTTCGCGGGCAGCATTCTCCAGTACCGTCTCGCCTTCGGCCAGCACCGCAGCCATCAGCAGGTTTTCGGTGCCGGTCACGGTGATCATATCGGTGACGATACGCGTGCCTTTCAGCTTCTTCGCCTTGGCATGGATATAGCCGGCTTCGATCGTGATGTCCGCGCCCATTGCCTGCAGGCCCTTGATGTGCTGATCGACCGGCCGCGAACCGATCGCGCAGCCGCCTGGCAGCGATACTTTCGCCTCGCCAAAACGGGCGAGCAGCGGGCCCAGCACCAGGATCGATGCACGCATCGTCTTCACCATCTCGTACGGTGCTTCCGGTTTGTCGATCGCATGCCCGCTCAGCACCAGCCTGTCGTCGTCCCGCTCGATGCGCAGGCCCATCTGGCGCAGCAACTTGAGCATGGTCGCGACATCCTGCAGATGCGGCACATTCGTCAGTTGCACGGTATCCGCGGTGAGCAAACCGGCGCACAGGATGGGCAACGCCGCATTCTTGGCGCCCGAGATGGCGATGTCGCCGGACAGGCGTTTGCCGCCGGTAATGAGCAGTTTGTCCATTATTGCTGGAATTCTTCCGGGGTGAGGGTTTTCATCGACAACGCATGAATTTCCTGGCGCATGCGATCGCCGAGCGCGGCGTATACCAGTTGGTGCCGCTGGATCGGGCGCTTGCCGGCAAAGGCCGGCGAAACGATGATTGCGTTGAAATGCTGGCCGTCGCCTTCGACTTCGAGATGGGTGCAGTCGAGTCCGGCGGCGATGTAGCTCCTGACGAGCTCTGGAGTAGGTAGCATGATTGCTCTTTCTATCAATGGCGCAGTTTGTAGCCGCTCTTGAGCAGGCGGATCGCGAAGCCCGCCAGCAGCAGGAAAAACACGCCGACGATCGAGAAACTGATCAGCGGGTCCACGTCGGATTGACCGAAGAAACCGTAGCGGAAGCCGTCAATCATATAAAAAAACGGGTTGAAACGCGATATCGCCTGCCAGATCGGCGGCAGCGAATGAATCGAGTAAAACACGCCGGACAGGAAGGTCGCCGGCATGATGAGGAAGTTCTGGAATGCGGCGAGCTGGTCGAATTTCTCGGCCCAGATACCGGCGATCAAGCCCATTGTGCCAAGCATGCCTGCGCCCAGCAGTGCGAAGATCACGATCCACCAGGGCGCAACGAATGTCAGATGCGCGAACCAGGCGGTAATGATGAAGACGCCGGTACCGACGGCAAGCCCGCGCACCACCGAAGCAAGCACATAGGCGCCGAACAGATCCCAGTGCGACAGAGGCGGCAGCAACACAAAGACCAGATTGCCGGTGATCTTCGACTGGATCAGCGACGACGAGCTGTTGGCGAACGAATTCTGCAGCACGCTCATCATCACCAGGCCGGGGATCAGGAACGACGTGTAGCGGACTTGCGGATAAACCTGCACATGATCTTCCAGCACATGGCCGAAAATCAGCAGGTACAGCATTGCGGTCAGGATCGGCGCGCTGATGGTTTGCGTCGCAACCTTCCAGAAGCGCAGCACTTCCTTGTGGAACAAGGTCTGGAAGCCGGTCATTTCTCGCCCTCCATGATCTGGATGAAAACATCTTCCAGATCAGCCTGCTGCAACTGCATGTCTTCGATTACGACACCCGCCTGCCGCAGCGTGGCGAGAATGGGTTCGACATCGGTATATTCATTGACACGCAGCGTATATTTGTTGCCCGACACCAGCTCGTCGGGATGCGACACCAAGGGCTTGAGTACGGCCGGCAACGTACCTTGCGCGATGCGCATCACCAGTTGCGAACCGGAGATCCGCTTGATCAGGGCCGAAGTGGAATCAAGCGCAACCACCTTGCCGGCCTTCAGCATCGCAATCCGATTGCACAACGCCTGTGCTTCTTCCAGGTAATGCGTGGTAAGCACGATAGTGTGGCCTTCCCGGTTCAGGCGCGAAATGAACTTCCATAGCGTCTGCCGCAGTTCAACATCGACCCCGGCGGTCGGTTCGTCCAGCACGATCACTGGTGGTTTGTGTACCAGCGCCTGGGCCACCAGCAGACGTCGCTTCATGCCGCCGGACAGTGCGCGCGTATTGGTATCGGCCTTGTTGGTAAGATCGAGATTGGCCATCACCTCGTCGATCCATTTGTCGTTGTTCTTCAAGCCGAAATAACCGGACTGCATGCGCAAGGTTTCGCGCACCGTGAAGAACGGATCGAATACGAGCTCCTGCGGCACCACGCCAAGACGCTTGCGCGCTTCGCGGTAATCACTGACCGTGTCGTAACCGTCGATGGCAACACTACCCGAATCGGCACGATTGAGGCCGGCGATGATCGAAATCAGCGTCGTTTTGCCGGCGCCGTTCGGCCCCAGCAGACCGAAGAATTCGCCCGGCTCGATGGATAGCGTTACGCCGTCAAGCGCTCGCAGCGTCTGATAGCGTTTTTTTACGTCGACGATTTGAAGAGCAGCCATGTTGGCTTGATAACTTTGCAGAGTATGAACCGGGATTTAGGCAGACAAACTGCGAAACATTCGGCGGAACCCTTGATTATATGGGATTTCCGATTGGGAAACCGGAAGCAGGCAAGTGCGCCGACGGTTGACCGATGGTCAGCGGTGATGCGAATCCGGATGCGAATTGCGAAGGGAAGTGGGATGCAGCAGCGCAGTCACGCCGTACAGATCGGCGAGGCTTTGTAAATCGGCAGGAAGATTGCGAAAAGCCAGCGTTTCATTCCGACTCTGCGCAGCGCGCTGCCATGCAAGCAGCGTCGCCACAGCGGCCGAATCGACTGTAGTCAGTTCACTCAAGTCGATCTCCGTCTGCCCATTTTCGATTGCGCGCAGGCCGGCCGCAAGCACGGCCGGCGCGTTGTTCATGTTAAGTGCAAGGACAGGACGAAACATCGTGGAATCAGGAAGCTTTTGCGGACTTGGCGGCGCTTGCGGCAAGCCGTTTATTCCTTTCGGCCAGCGTCTTGATCAGTCCGTCGATGCCGCCCCTGCTGATTTCAGCGGCAAAGTTGCCCTTGTAGGTTTCGACCAGCCAGGCACCAAGCACATTGACATCATAGATTTTCCAGCCTGACGGCGTCTTCTCCAGACGATAGTTCAACTGGATCGGGTCGCCGCCGCGCGGCTGGATCACTTGTGACCGCACTTCCACTTCAGTGGCGGACGGATCGGCGCGCAAAGGCTTGAATTCGAGTTTCTGATCCTTGACCTGAGAAATCGCTCCGGAATAGGTGTATACCAGCAGGTCGCGGAATTCGTCGGTCAGTTGCTTCTGCTGTTCCGGCGTCGCCTGACGCCAGAAGCGGCCGGTCGCTAGCGCAGTCATGCGCTGGAAATCGACATGGGGCAGGATCTTGGCCTCGACCAGATCCAGCACCCGCTTCTGGTTCCCGCTCTGGATTTCCTTGTCGCTCTTGGCTGCATCCAGCACGTCCTGACTGATGCGCTTGATCATCGCATCCGGCGCTTCCTCCGCCGCTGCCGACTGCATGAACGCCGAAGTACCGAGTACGATCGCGAAGACGGCAAATAATTTAGTAAACAGTTTCATATTTTTCCAGATTGATCGCGACCTCGAAAAGGCCGCACTATAGTTGAAAGGCGAGCAATTGACCGGGATAGCGCCGACCGTCGTCGTTGCGCGCCATCGTCAAATCCTGCACTGCTACTTTCCTGACCTGTTGGCAACCGCTGTATTTGTCCCGGCGCTCATTCCATTCTTTTGCTGATTGACATCAACTCCGTCATGCAGTTCCGCAGGTCCGACCCCAACCGGCATAATGCTTGATGCAGCACCCGGTTCGGAACCAGTTCCGAGTTCGGGCGTTGGCCCGACATCGTTTTCGTAGGAAGACGAGGGCACTTCACCGTCATGGATCTTGCTTTCCCGCCGTTGCAGATACGCGTCCCGTACGAATTCGTAGCGATCCAGTGCGGCTGCTTCAATCAGATTGGATGCATCGAGCAGGACAGCGCGCTGGTCAACCAGATGCAATACAGTCCCGGTGTTACGCCAACGAACCGGACGTTTGTAATGCCACGGATCGCCGGCGATATCGAGGGGCATGGCGACTGTATCGCGCATGGTGGACGGCCCGAGAACCGGCAATACGACGTAAGGCCCCGGACCAACCCCCCATTTCCCCAGCGTCTGGCCAAAGTCTTCCTTGTGCTTGGTCATTCCAGCCTCGGACCCGATGTCGAGCAAACCACCCAGGCCGAAAGTGGTATTCACTGCGACACGCATGACATCAGTCACGCCGTCAGCCACCTTCCCCTGCAACAGGTTGTTAATTGCCGTCCACACATCACCCAGATTGCCAAAAAAATTGCTGACACCGGTTTGCACAAACGACGGCAAATGACTATAGGCTTGCGCCGCCGGTTTTACCGCGGCCTGATCGACCGCATCGTTAAAGCTGAACATTGCACGGTTGAACGGCTCAAGCGGATCTTTCGGATTGGTCGTCGCGCACCCGCTGACTGCGAGCGCAAATGCCAATAACCCGATCCGAACGGTAGAGTTCATTATTTACTGCCTTCCTTTCCTTCAGCCGCTTTACTGAAGAGAAACTGACTGATCAGGTTCTCCAGCACGATCGCCGATTGTGTCATTTTGATTCTATCGCCCGCGACGAGGTTTTGCGTATCACCTCCCGCCTCCAGGCCGATATACTGTTCGCCCAGCAGACCCGAGGTCAAAATCTTGGCCGAGGTGTCTTTCGGGAATTTGTAGCTGCTTTCCAGGTTTAACGTCACAACAGCCTGAAAACTTTTGTCGTCGAAGCGAATATCTGCCACCCGCCCAACGACGACGCCAGCGCTCTTGACCGGCGCACGCGGCTTCAGGCCGCCGATATTGTCGAACTTGGTAATGATCGGATAAGTCGGCTGGAACGATAGCGAACTCATGTTACCGGCCTTCATTGCCAGGAAAAACAGTGCAGCAGCGCCGAGCAGCACGAACAGGCCAACCCATAAGTCTAACGATTTTCGTTGCATAACCAGATACCTTGAATATGGGATGCGAAGTTTTTCAGGACTCTAAAACGACAGTTATACGAAGGTCGGCTGTCACAATGATCTCATTCCGGCTTGCTCTGCTCAACGCCGTATTCAATTGAACATGAGGGCCGTGAGCAGAAAATCCAACCACAGGACGCTGAGCGACGCGATCACGACGGTACGCGTGGTAGCACGCGCAACGCCCTCCGGTGTCGGTTGTGCTTCGTAGCCCTGGAACAAGGCAATGAATGTCACCGCGAAACCAAACACCACGCTTTTGAGCACGCCATTGGCGATATCTTTCCAGACATCGACCCCGGCCTGCATTTGCGACCAGAATGCGCCTTCATCGACGCCGATCAACTGCACGCCAACAATATACCCGCCCAGCACACCGACTGCGCTGAAGATGGCGGCAAGCATCGGCATCGCGACAATACCGGCCCAGAAGCGCGGCGCGATCACGCGCCGCAACGGATCGACGGCCATCATTTCCATCGCCGATAACTGTTCCCCAGCCTTCATCAGCCCAATCTCGGCCGTCAGCGAAGTGCCAGCTCGCCCTGCGAACAACAATGCCGTCACCACCGGTCCTAGTTCACGCGTCAGCGACAGCGCCACCAGCAATCCCAGTGCCTGTTCCGAGCCGTAACGGTTCAACGTGTAATACCCTTGCAAACCCAGCACGAAGCCAACAAACAGGCCGGACACCGCAATAATGACCAGCGAATAATTGCCGATGAAGTGAATCTGGTCGATCACCAGTCGTGGTCGGCGCAGCAACCCATTCGATGCGCGCAGTACTGCGAAAAACGTGCGCGTTGCAAACCCGATGTTCGCAAGCGCTTCGCGAAACCAGCGCCCCAATGCCGTTATCAACCCGACGATCATTGCTGCTCCAGTTGCAGGTCTTCCGCAAGCGACCGGCCGGGGTAATGGAAAGGCACCGGGCCATCCGCCTCGGCATGCACGAACTGTTTCACATACGGGTCGTTGGAAGCCATCATTTCGTCCGGCGTACCCTGCGCGACGATTTTTCCCTGCGACAGAAAATATACGTAATCCGCAATCAGAAAAGTTTCGTGCACATCGTGCGATACGATAATCGAGGTCGATCCGAGGGCATCGTTAAGTCTGCGGATCAGATTCGCCGTCACGCCCATCGAAATCGGATCCAGGCCGGCAAACGGCTCGTCATACATGATGAGTTCCGGATCAAGCGCAACTGCGCGTGCCAAAGCCACGCGGCGCGCCATGCCACCCGAAATCTCGGCCGGTTTCAATTGCGCCGCATTGCGCAGACCGACTGCATGCAGCTTTAACAGCACCAGGCTGCGGATCAATTCTTCCGGCAAATCGGTATGCTCGCGCAGCGGAAAAGCGACGTTTTCAAACACTGTCAGATCGGTGAACAATGCGCCGTGCTGGAACAGCATGCCCATTTTGCGCCGCATCGCATACAACGCCTTGATATCGAGCGTATTGACGAGCTTGCCGTCGACATTGATATTGCCGTTCTGAGGTCGCAACTGGCCGCCGATCAGGCGCAGAATCGTTGTTTTTCCCGAGCCCGATCCGCCCATGACGGCAACCACTTTGCCACGCGCGAAATCCATCTGCAGGCCCGACAGGATCGGGCGCGCTCCATAAGAAAAATCCAGGTTGCGGACTTCAACGAGATTCGGCACAGCAGACGCTTTTTTATCAAAGGTGAGATTGTAATTCAGAAAACACGATCTCACTTCGGGCGCAGGCGAACGGAATCGCGAAGTGTCTGAAATGCCACAAAAAAGCCCGCCGGATTCGATAATCAGGCAGGCCGATCGACTACCGATTGAGCATCAGCGCGGCAGAACGGAAGAACCCATCAGGAATTCGTCCACTGCACGAGCGCACTGACGGCCTTCGCGAATCGCCCACACCACCAACGACTGGCCGCGCCGCATGTCGCCCGCAGCGAATACCTTGTCGACCGAGGTCTTGTAGCATCCGTCGCCGTCGGTTGTGGCTTTCGCATTGCCGCGCGCATCCTTGTCGACGCCGAACGCATCCAGGACCTGCTGCACCGGCGACACGAAGCCCATTGCAAGCAATACCAGATCGGCCTTCATTCCAAATTCGGAATTCGGCACTTCGACCATCTTGCCGTCCTTCCATTCGACCCGTGCCGCGATCAGCTTCTCGACCTTGCCGTTCTTGCCTTCGAGGCGCTTGGTCGCAACAGCCCAGTCACGCTCGCAGCCTTCCTCGTGCGACGACGAGGTGCGCAGCTTGGTCGGCCAGTACGGCCAGACCAGCGGCTTGTTTTCCACCTCGGGCGGTTGCGGCAACAACTCGAACTGCGCGACCGATGCGGCGCCGTGGCGGTTCGAAGTGCCGACACAGTCGGAGCCGGTATCGCCGCCACCGATCACGACCACATGTTTGCCGGTCGCCATGATCTGGTCTTTCACCTTGTCGCCGGCGTTGACCTTGTTCTGTAGCGGCAGGAATTCCATTGCGAAGTGCACGCCTTTCAGCTCGCGGCCCGGCACCGGCAGATCGCGCGGCTGTTCGGCGCCGCCGGATATGACAACCGCGTCGAAGTCTTTCTTCAACTGTTCCGCCGACACGGTTTCCTTTGCCCAGTTATAAACGTTGGCCGGGAAATCCTTGCCGACAAAGACGCTAGTACGAAAAGTCACGCCTTCGGCCTGCATCTGCTCGACACGGCGATCGATATGCGATTTTTCCATCTTGAAATCGGGAATGCCGTAACGCAGCAGGCCGCCGATGCGATCGTTCTTTTCGAATACGGTAACGTCATGGCCGACGCGCGCGAGCTGTTGCGCTGCAGCCAGGCCAGCTGGGCCGGAACCGACGACTGCGATTTTCTTGCCGGTTTTAACGGTAGGAACCTGCGGAACGACCCAGCCGTTTTCCCAACCCTTGTCGATAATGAAATGCTCGATCGACTTGATGCCGACCGGATCATCGTTGATACCGAGCGTGCATGCGGCTTCGCATGGTGCGGGGCAAATGCGGCCGGTAAATTCCGGGAAGTTGTTGGTTGAATGCAGATTCTGCAAAGCTTCCTGGTAGTTGCCGCTGTAGACCAGATCATTCCAGTCCGGAATGATGTTGTTGACCGGGCAGCCGTTGTTACAGAACGGGATGCCGCAATCCATGCAGCGGGCGCCCTGCACCTTGGCATCGGCGTCGCTCAAGTGCACGGTAAATTCCTTGTAATGCTTCTTGCGCAGCTGCGGCGCTTCGCTCGCCTCCTGCAAACGCTCGAATTCCAGAAAGCCTGTTATTTTTCCCATGATGTTCCTTCGATGTCTTTATCCGCAGGGTAAGCACGAGAAGCTCACCCTGCGCTGCTTCGATTTACGCCGCGATCTTGTCTTTGGCTTGCCTGGCTGCACTCAACTCGCCGAGTGCCCGCTTGTATTCGGTCGGGAATACCTTGACGAACTTGCTGCGCGAATTGCTCCAGTCGTCCAGCAAGTTGCGTGCACGCGTGCTGCCGGTGTACTTGAAATGCCGCTCGATCAGGGTCTTCAGGATCACCTCGTCGGTCTGGCCTTCGCCGTTGCGTGATGTGCTGTGCCAGATCGCGCGGTCAATCTTCGCTTCCTGGTCGGTGCTGGGCAGGACGCTGTCGAGCGTGACCATCGCCATGTTGCACTTCTTCGCAAATTCGCCATCCGGATCGTACACATACGCGATGCCGCCCGACATGCCTGCCGCAAAGTTTCTTCCGGTTGCACCGAGCACGACGACAGTACCGCCGGTCATGTACTCGCAGCCATGATCGCCGGTGCCCTCGACAACCGTCGTGGCACCCGAGTTGCGTACAGCGAAGCGCTCGCCGGCCACGCCATTGAAGAACGCTTCGCCGGCGATCGCGCCATACAGAACCGTGTTGCCGCAGATGATGTTGTCGACTGCGCGGCCGCGGAACTCGGTGTTCGGCCGCACGATGATGCGACCGCCCGACAAGCCCTTGCCGACGTAGTCGTTGCCTTCGCCGACCAGGTCCAGCGTGATGCCGTGCGCGAGGAAGGCGCCGGCCGACTGGCCCGCAGTGCCCTGCAACTGGATATGGATCGTGTCGTCCGGCAGGCCTTCATGGCCGTACTTCTTCGCCACTTCACCGGACAGCATGGTGCCGACCGTGCGGTTGACGTTCTTGACCGGCGAAATGAACGACACTTTCTCGCCTTTCTCGAGCGCCGCTTTCGCCTGCGCGATCAGCTTGTGATCGAGCGCCTTTTCCAGACCGTGATCCTGTTCTTCGACCTGGTAGCGAGGCTCGGATGCGGGTACGTCCGGCTGATGGAATATCCGGCTGAAGTCAAGACCTTGCGCCTTCCAGTGCCCGACCGCCTTTGCCTTGTCGAGCAAATCGGAACGGCCGATCAGTTCGTTGAAGGTACGGATGCCGAGCTGCGCCATGATCTGGCGTGCTTCCTCGGCAACGAAGAAGAAGTAGTTGACCACGTATTCCGGCTTGCCGGAGAACTTCGCGCGCAGCACCGGATCCTGGGTCGCGACACCGACCGGGCAGGTATTCAGATGGCATTTGCGCATCATGATGCAACCTTCGACCACTAACGGCGCGGTCGCGAAACCCAATTCGTCGGCGCCGAGCAAGGCGGCGATCACGACATCGCGACCGGTCTTGATCTGGCCGTCGGTCTGCACCCGGATGCGGCTGCGCAACCGGTTCAGCACCAGTGTCTGCTGCGTCTCGGCCAGGCCCAGCTCCCATGGCGTACCAGCATGCTTGACGGAAGACAGCGGTGAAGCGCCGGTGCCGCCGTCATGCCCCGCGATCACGACGTGATCGGCCTTCGCTTTCGCGACGCCGGCAGCGACTGTGCCGACACCGACTTCGGACACCAGCTTGACCGAGATCGCCGCCTTCGGATTCGCATTCTTCAGGTCGTGGATCAGTTGCGCCAGGTCTTCGATCGAATAGATATCGTGATGCGGCGGCGGCGAAATCAGGCCGACGCCCGGCACCGAGAAGCGCAGCTTCGCGATGTACTCGGACACCTTATGACCGGGCAGCTGACCGCCCTCGCCCGGCTTCGCGCCTTGCGCCATCTTGATCTGGATCTGGTCGGCCGAGGTCAGGTATTCCGCGGTGACGCCAAAACGGCCGGACGCGACCTGCTTGATCTTCGAGCGCAGCGAATCGCCTGCCAGTAACGGCAGATCGACCTCGACGCGATCTTCGCCGATCACGGAAGCCAGGGTTTCGCCCTTCTTGATCGGGATGCCTTTCAGCTCCTGCCGATAGCGATTTTCATCCTCGCCGCCTTCGCCGGTGTTGGACTTGCCGCCGATGCGGTTCATCGCGATGGCCAGTGTCGCATGGGCTTCGGTAGAGATCGAACCGAGCGACATCGCGCCGGTCGCGAAGCGCTTGACGATTTCCTTCGCCGGCTCGACTTCGTCGATCGGAATTGCTTTCGACGGATCGATCCTGAATTCGAACAAGCCGCGCAGGGTCATTTGGCGCTTCGACTGATCGTTGATGATCTGCGCGTATTCCTTGTAGGTGTTGAAGTTGTTGGAGCGGGTCGAATGCTGCAGCTTCGCAATCGCGTCCGGCGTCCACATATGGTCTTCGCCGCGCACGCGGAATGCATATTCGCCGCCGGCGTCGAGCGCGTTCGCCAATACCGGATCATTGCCGAAGGCCAGCCCGTGCAGACGCAGCGCCTCTTCCGCAACCTCGAACACGCCGATGCCTTCGACATTCGATGCAGTGCCCTTGAAGTACTTGTCGACCAGCGCCTTGTTCAGGCCGATCGCTTCGAAAATCTGCGCACCGCAATACGACATGTAGGTCGAGATGCCCATCTTGGACATCACTTTCATCAAGCCCTTGCCGACTGCTTTCTGGAAGTGATAGATCGCCTTCTCCGGCGACAGATCGCCCGGCAGACTCTTCGCCATTTCACTCAGCGTATCCATTGCGAGGTACGGATGGATCGCTTCCGCGCCATAACCGGCGAGCAGCGCAAAGTGATGGGTTTCGCGCGCGGAGCCGGTTTCGACAACCAGACCGGTCGACGTGCGCAGGCCTTTGCTGACCAAGTGCAAGTGAATTGCCGAGGTCGCAAGCAGCGCCGGGATCGCGACTTGATCGGCGTCCGCCTTGCGGTCGGACACGATCAGGATGTTGTGCCCGGACTTGACCGCATCGACCGCTTTCGCGCACAACGATGCGATGCGCGCCTCGATGCCTTCCTTGCCCCAGGCAACCGGATAGCAGATGTTCAGTTCGTATGACTTGAACTTGCCGCCGGTATGCGCGCTGATGTTGCGCAGCTTCGCGATATCCGCATAGTCGAGCACCGGCTGCGACACTTCGAGCCGCATCGGCGGGTTGATGTTGTTGGTGTCGAGCAGGTTCGGGCGCGGGCCGATGAACGACACCAGCGACATCACCATCGCTTCGCGAATCGGATCGATCGGCGGGTTGGTCACCTGCGCGAACAATTGCTTGAAGTAGTGGTACAGCGTCTTGTTCTTGTTCGACATGACTGCCAGCGGCGAATCGTTGCCCATCGAACCGATCGCTTCTTCGCCAGTGGCTGCCATCGGCGCCATCAGGAACTTCAGGTCTTCCTGCGTATAGCCAAACGACTGCTGGCGATCCAGCAACGGCACCGCGGATTTCGGCTCGGCAAGCTCGGCGTCCAGCTCGTCAAGCTTGATGCGGACCGATTCGATCCACTGCTTGTACGGTTTCGCGTTGGCGTAGGTGTCCTTCAGTTCCTTGTCGTCGATGATGCGGCCGGCATCGAGGTCGATCAGGAACATCTTGCCCGGCTGCAGCCGCCATTTCTTGATGATCTTGGATTCGGGAATCGGCAGCACGCCGGATTCGGATGCCATCACGACCAGGTCATCATCGGTCTGGATGTAGCGTGCCGGACGCAGGCCGTTGCGGTCGAGCGTGCCACCGATATGGCGACCGTCGGTAAATGCCATTGCGGCCGGGCCGTCCCATGGCTCCATCATCGCGGCGTGATACTCGTAGAACGCACGGCGATTGTCGTCCATCAGCGTGTGGTTTTCCCACGCCTCCGGAATCATCATCATCATCGCCTGCGCGATCGGGTAGCCGGCCATCAGCAACAGTTCGAGCGCGTTGTCGAAACAAGCGGTGTCAGACTGGCCTTCATAGATCAGAGGGAACAGCTTGCGCAGGTCGTCGCCGAGCACCGCGGATTTCATCACGCCTTCGCGCGCGCGCATCCAGTTGAAGTTGCCCTTGACGGTGTTGATTTCGCCATTGTGCGCAATCAGCCGGTACGGGTGGGCAAGCGGCCATTCCGGGAAAGTATTGGTCGAAAAACGCTGGTGCACCAATGCGAGCGCGGAGATGCAACGCGAATCCTGCAGGTCCTTGTAGTAGACGCCGACCTGATCGGCCAACAGCAGTCCCTTGTAGACGATAGTGCGCGCCGACATCGACGGCACGAAAAACTCCTTGCCATGCAACAGGTTGAGCGCCTGTATCGCGTGACCGGACGATTTGCGGATCACGTACAGTTTGCGTTCCAAAGCATCGGTCACCATGATGTCCGGGCCGCGGCCGATGAATATCTGACGGATCACGGGCTCTTTTGCGCGTACGGTAGGCGACATCGGCATGTCGAAATCCACCGGCACGTCGCGCCAGCCGAGCACGACCTGACCTTCGGCCAATACCGCGCGTTCGATTTCCTGCTCGCAGGCGAGGCGCGACGCGTTTTCCTTCGGCAGGAACACCATGCCCACACCATATTCGCCGGGAGGCGGCAGGCTTACGCCCTGCTTCGCCATTTCCTCGCGAAAGTACTGATCGGGGATCTGGATCAAAATGCCCGCGCCATCGCCCATCAGCTTGTCCGCACCGACCGCACCCCGGTGATCGAGGTTCTTCAGAATCAGTAGGCCCTGCTCAACGATCGAGTGGCTCCGAGTGCCTTTTATATGGGCGATGAAACCGACGCCGCAGGCATCGTGTTCGTTGGATGGGTCGTACAGACCTTGCGCGTGCATAAGCGTTCTCCGCAACATGGATGATATCGAGAAGGAAGGATAGTGCAGCGCAACAGATAGTTCAACATAAATAATTAGGGTCAGAGACAAATTAATACAGCAAAGGCATTCACTGAATTTTAAATAGGGACAGAGTAATTTTGATCAATGGCACAGCCAGTGTTGAAAATTTCCTTGATGTTAATTGGGAGCCGTATCTGCAGGTCGCCTTGGCCGACCGCGCTTCGCCGGGCTGACCCGCCGGCTGAGTTGCCTGGCCAGCGCATCCTTGAACCTCTCCGATCCAAGCGGCCAGCCTTTGCGGGTGGCCTCGGACAAAGTTTCGATCTCGCTCGCAGTCAATCCATGATCAAGCAAGGCTCGATAAGCAAGTTCACGGTCAAAAGGCGTATTGCCCAACGCCCAGTAGATCGGGTGGTCGGTAATCAACGCATCCGGTTTGGAGCCCACGTGATGCGCGCAGCTTGACCAAGGGTAATCCGCCGGATTTGATGCCAAGCCGCTACGTACGGCATCGAGTTCAATAAAGCTACTGCAGAGCAATAAATACTGAGGCGCATCGATGACGGTAGCCTTGTACCGCCCCTGCCAAAGCGTACCGCTGCGTTGATACTTGATATTGAAATAGGGTACGTAGTGACGCCCTATCCATTGCATCATTCGCCCCAAACCGGTCGCATCCGTAGGCGAAACAAGCAGCGCAATATGATCCGGGAGCAGCGTGTATGCATGGATCGCGACCTTGAATTGCCGTGCGGCTTCCCGTAACCAACCCAAAAAGGAAACGTAATCTTCAGTATCCAGGAATATCGGTTGGTAGCCGTTGCCAGCCTGTGCAACGTAATGCGGCTGATGTGGAACTACGAGTCGGGGAAGTCGGGCCATGCGCCAATTAAATCATTAAATCGCATGCTTCCGCACATCGCTTTGATTTATGGCTCGCCACCTTGGAATGCAGGGGCGAATGACTGGGACCCGCCGCACTGGCTTCAGGAGTGCGTGTTGAGCGTATTCCGCCAAGGGCCTTTTGGTCGCTCGAATTCGATAGCGGGGGCATCGCCAGTGAGAGGTCCGCTGTCGCCCGACGCTTGCAACTGGCCGCGAGCAAACACACTGCCTCGAATACGAACATCGGATGGGAGCCGTTTTGAACTAAAACGCACCGTCCTGAGCCCCGCCTCGGCAAGATAACGATCCATTGCTGCATCAGCCCGCTTGCGGCCGGAACGGTGATCGAGCTCGATGATTGCCAGCAATTGCATCTGCTCGTCAAACACCGCATAACCGGCGCGCCGGGTTGCGAGCAACGCCAGCGCGGTCTGGCGGCCGGGGCCGATCCCTGTCGGTTCTATCAGCGCCGCCAAACCGACCTGCGGTGCAACTACACATTCGGGAAGTGCCAGGCGGAGACGATGGAAAAACTCCAGTTCGCACCCGGTCAGCAAGGCTTTTTTGCGATAGCGCACCCGCCCTTCGCTATGCAGCGCCAGCCAGATACCGAAGCCACCGAGGACGATGGCGATTACGACGATTGTCTCGCTCATATCCATGAATTATTAGTATTAAAATAACTAATTTACCACTTGACAACGAGTTTGACTATATTGCAATGCACTGTGCCACCCGCCCTACCCGAGCTTTGCGGATAATCAATGGTTTTGTGGGAAGCGGTCTGAATGGAGCGGTGCGGAAAAGAAAGTGCCGAGCGGGCACATCTTGCCCGCGCGGCACCCAGGCATCTATTGATGCGAAAAACAGGAAAGTGGCTACGTCGATCAGAACGAATGCCGGGTTTTCGTCACAAGGTTCTGCGAGTCCAGAGCGAATCTGAATCCATGTGGCGGCGTTGCTCGATTGCCCGCACGACCAGCGTGCGCAACTCGTTCAGCGGCACAATCTCGGCCTGTTCAATCCTGGCTGCTGGATGGGCCATATCCCAGTCGCCGTAAAGGAAGCCGATTGGTTGCCGGTTCACGGTTAGCGGCAGCACCATGAAACTGCGCACGGTAGGCAGCGCCTCTTTCCACCAGCGCGGTACCTTGCTGACGAATATCGGATCCTGCGCGTTCTCGACGAAAATCATTTTGTCGTTGGCCAGCGCCGCATGAAATACATCGGGCTGATATGCATCGCCGAATGTCAGGTACGGCAACAACTCTTGCGAGCCCTCGCCAAAACACATGTTCGCAACATAGCTGCGTTGCTCATGGTCGCGCAGAAAGGCGATTGCGCGGCTGAAGCCAAGCCCCTGAAATACCGTCTCCAGGGCCATCGACATCAATTGCGCGGCGTTTGCTGTTTGCAGTGCCCCACGGATGTCTGTTACGCCTCGTGCCAGAATCGACGCCGCGTCGGCAGGTTTGCCTGCCACCAAGACGAGCGGGGCTGCATCGCGCTCACTGCGACGTACCGGCCGCACCACCACCGCATCTTCCTCGGCGGCGGCTCTTTGGGCAGTATCGACAGCCGCCAGCACTTGCGATTTTTCGAGGCCAAGCATGTCCGCATAATTGTCAGCCAGCACTGCCAGTGTTTCGGCACGAATCGCTTCGTCCGCACACAATGCATCGGCGCAACGCGACGACATGGTCGACACAGCAGCAAGCCAGTCTGCATGGTCGAGCGGTTCTCCGACCGGCTTGGGTGACACATCCTGCAAGGTATCAACCAAGCCAGACGGCAATCCCCACTGCCGGCCAGCCTGACGGCCGATTTCGTCGAGACCCAGGCCAAGGACTTCGCGAGCAGCCTGCTGTTCGTCAATCCCCGTCGCGGCACAATGGGCCTGCACCTGCTGCCAGTAGTCGGAAAGATAAAACGTCGCCATCATGCGACCCAGCGAATGCAGCATCGAGCAGACCACGGCCTCTTCGGCATCCCGGGTGCTGGCAGAAGAGGCGACCTGGCGTGCAATGTGACCGGCCAACACCGCCTTTTCCATTTCAGTACGCGCCTGCGCGGAATCCGAAGTGGCAGCCGACAAGCCGTCGATAAGCTTCAGTCCGAGTGCGAGATGGCCAATCGCTTCCGTGCCCAGCACGATCACGGCTTTCGATACGGTATTGATGCCTTGCCCGAATACCGAATACATCGCGCTGTTCGCAAGCCGCAGTACCTTTTGCGTCAGCGCCGGGTCCTGCAGCACGGTTTTGGTCATGCTGAACTCGCGATCGTCGTCGCCGCGCATGGCGCCGATGATCGCGCTCACCACTCTCGAAAAGCCGGGAAGATCGCCGCGCTGACGCACACGCGACCATAGCAACTTCATCGTTTGCTCGGCACTCATCGATTCATTGCTGACAAGGGTGCTCATGGATTCTTCAATGCGTCGCGAAAGGCTGGAGCGGGAAAGGTTCGCCAGCCTCCAGTATTTTGAAAATATCTTCGGGAAGCAGCGGACGACCGGTCAGGTATCCCTGGATCAGTCCGCAACCGTGCCTGGCGAGGAATTCCAGCTGCTCCTCGTTCTCCACGCCCTCGGCCACCGTGCTGAGATTCAGATGGCTTGCCAGGCTGAGTACCACGTTGCAGATCGCCACATCCTTGACCGATTCGGGCAGGTCCTTGATGAACGCGCGATCGATCTTCAGCGTGGCGATCGGAAAGCGCTTCAGGTAGGCGAGCGATGAATATCCGGTGCCGAAGTCGTCGATTGCAATGCGCACATCGCGCGCAGTCATCGCTGTCAGCAGCGCTTCCGCATGCTCCGGATCCGACATCAGGATACCCTCGGTAATTTCCAGCAGCAGTTGCTGCCCCTGCAAACCGGACAGCTTGATCGCCTCATCCATGACGTCGAGGAACTGGTCGTTCCGGAACTGCCGGGGGCTGACGTTGACCGACACATACAACGGCCGTCCCGCCGCCTCCTCGAAACGCTTGATCTGCACGCACGCCGCTTTCAGCGCCCATGCGCCGAGCAAATTGATCAACCCGTTGCTTTCGGCCATCGGAATGAACTGCGACGGCGGCACCATTCCCTGCCCCGGACGAAACCAGCGCATCAGTGCTTCGAAACCCATGATCCGCCGACTGCGCGCATCAACGATCGGCTGATAGTGCAACAGGAATTCGCCGTCGCGCACAGCCTGGAACATAGCCGCTTCCATCGAAACATCATGCTCTTGCTGAGTGAATTTCGCGTGATTGTAAATAACGCAGCGCGCCTTTCCGGTCTCCTTTGCGCGATACATGGCGGTATCGGCATGCGCCAGCAGTTTGACTTCGCTGTCCCCGTGATCGGGGAAAACCGCGGCGCCAATCGAGGTGCCGACATACAGTGTGTGCCCCTGAATTTCAAATGGCAGCTGCATCGTCGATATCATA
Source organism: uncultured Noviherbaspirillum sp. (assembly GCA_966211585.1). Lineage (GTDB taxonomy): Bacteria > Pseudomonadota > Gammaproteobacteria > Burkholderiales > Burkholderiaceae_D > Noviherbaspirillum. The sequence continues at coordinate 36,817 of CBIHNU010000015.1, forward strand.
CGGCGCGCAACGAGCTGAATCTCGGCATCGGACATCGCGCCCGGCAGTACCGCGACGAACTCGTCGCCGCCGACGCGCGCCAACGTATCGACATCACGCAAGGTATCGGACAAACGCATCGCTGCGACTCGCAGCAGTGCGTCGCCGACCGGATGGCCTAGTGCGTCATTGACCTTTTTGAAGCCGTCCAGATCAAGCGCAACCACTGCAAAACCCCGGCCGGTGCGGCGCGCCTGCGCAATTGCCATGCGCACGCGATCCGAAAGCAGCGATCGGTTCGGCAAGCCGGTCAGCGCGTCATGCGTTGCCATGTGCCGCAAGCGTTCCTCCGTCGCCTGCTGCCCTGAAATATCGCGCCCGACCGCCAACAGTTCCGTAACACCCCCTGCAGCCGGATAGGCGGTAATCTGAAGTTCGAACCAGAGCGCTGCCGGGAGGCTGTTGACGCGCACGTTGACGCGGCACGGGCGACCTGCCTGAATTGCCTGCCCGATCGCGGCCGCAAGCGCTGAGTGATCTGCCGGCAGAATCAGATCCGCCAGCAATTGCCCAGTCAAACTGGCTTCGGAGCGAATCAGTTCGACAGCACGATGGCTTGCGTAGAGAATTTTTCCCTGTGCATCAAGCCGGAAGACCGCATCACCGGCCGCCTCCATGAGGCTGCCCAGCTGGGTTTTGGCAACGACGTCGGTCGTGTCGCGACGAATGGAAAACATTGCTAGCAATTGGTCCGGAAATTACGCGCAGGAACGAAAAAGCCCGCGTCGTGAATCGCGATGCGCGGTCGCTTCCGCTGCTGTATCAATAGTCTTAGCAAATTGCGAAGAGGAAATTAAAACGACTTTGGAATCTTAATGCAGAAAATGAAACACAGCATCGATTTTGCAAAAGAAAACCCCGCGTAGCGGGGCTTGTGTCGGAATGGATGCACGGATTCAGAACGGAATATCGTCATCCATGTCGCTAAAATTCGGTGCAGGTTTCGAAGCCGGAGCGCCGCGTGGTGCTCCCCCACTGCCGCCGGTGCTCTGGCGCGGCGCCGGCGCGCTGCCATAACTGTCGTCTGCCGGTGCGCTGCCGCCCATGCCCTGGCGGCTGCCGAGCATTTGCATGGTGTCGGCCCGGATTTCGGTTGCGTAGCGTTCGATACCGTCTTTATCGGTGTATTTGCGTGTCCGCAGACTACCTTCGATGTAGACCTGCGAACCTTTTTTCAGATATTGCCCCATGATCTCGGCCAGCTTGCCGAATGCGCTGATCCGGTGCCACTCGGTTTGCTCTTTCTTCTCACCGGTAGCCTTGTCTTTCCAGCTATCGGTGGTCGCCACCGCGATATTGGTGATGGCGTCGCCGCTCGGCATGTAGCGGGTTTCCGGATCGCGTCCGAGATTTCCGACGATGATGACTTTGTTAACGGATGCCATAACATTCTCCTAAAACTGGCTGATTTAAATCGAATTTTACGCGCTGAATCACGCAGCGACGGGTATGGCACGACGACTCGGCAGGCTCTTCATACTGGCGGCAATTATAAGCCAGACAATAGTCAGTCCTGCCGCCACCCAGAAGATGGCACCCGGGCCAACATGCTGCGTCATCCAGCCGCCAAGCGCCGCGCCGCAAAATATGCCGAGCGGCTGCAAGGTGTTATAGACGCCGAGCGCGGCGCCCTTGGCTGCCGGTGGGGCGATACGCGACACCAGTGACGGCAGGCTTGCTTCCAGAATGTTGAACGCGACGAAAAACATCAGCAGCAGCGCTACCAGAAGCCCCCAATGCAGCGTCGCTGCGTGCGCCAGGAACAATCCGATACAAACCTGCACCAGGAACAGCAGCGCAATCGCACCGACCAGCACCTGCTTCATCTTGCCGCGTTTTTCGGCGACGATGACCGGCGGCAGCATCAAAACGAAGGACGCCAAGACCACCGGCAAATAGATTTTCCAATGCTCGGCAAGCGGCAGCCCGGCATACCGTACCAGTACCGAAGGCACCACGACGAACATCGCCATTTGCGTCAAGTGCAAGGCGAACACGCCGAAATCGAGACGCATCAGTTCGCGGTCGGCCAGCACTTCGCGGAACGGCACGCGCTTTACCCCGCTGGTGCGCGGCAGCGGCGGCACCACCCATGCAACCACCACTATCCCGGCAATTGCCAGAACGCCGGTCAGCGCGAAGATGCCGCTCATGCCGATCAGGCTGTACAGCAGCGGTGCGGCGACCATCGATACCGAGTAGGTGACGCCGATCGAAGCGCCAACCATCGCCATTGCCTTCGTGCGGTGTTCCTCACGGGTTGCGTCGGCGACCGAGGCGGTAATCGCCGCGGATACCGCGCCGGCGCCCTGGATTGCGCGGCCAACGAGCACCCATTGCAAGGTTGGTGCCAGAGCGGCAATGAACGAGCCGATCGCGAACAGCGTCATGCCGAAAATGATCACCGGCTTGCGGCCGAAGCGGTCGGAGGCGGTGCCGAACGGGATTTGTCCAAACGCCTGCGTCAAGCCATACATTCCCATTGCCAGGCCGACCAAGGCGGCACTCTGGCCGCCAGGCATCGATTTCGCGTGCACGGCGAATACCGGCAGGATCAAAAACATGCCCAGCATGCGCAGGGCAAAAATCGATGCGAGGGACGCGCTGGCGCGGATTTCCGCGGACGACATGCGGGTCGATGATTCTGCGACAGTGATGGAGGACATGGCGATGGAACGGAGCAAACCTGACAGATACAACAGGCTTCAAAACCCGTTATAGTATCAGGTTGACCGATTCAAAAGCTGCCTGCAAACAAAACCGTTTTACGTTTCCGTTTTGGTTTTTATTTCTGGCAACTTCTCAAGCTCACGCCGAAAGCAGTGCATGGAAGAAATTCGAATTCGTGGTGCGCGTACGCACAACCTGAAAAATATCAATCTTGAACTACCCCGCAATCAGCTGATCGTCATTACCGGCCTGTCCGGCTCGGGAAAATCGTCCCTTGCATTCGACACCTTGTATGCGGAAGGCCAGCGCCGGTATGTCGAATCGCTTTCGGCCTACGCGCGTCAGTTCCTGCAATTGATGGAAAAGCCGGACGTCGATCTGATCGAAGGTCTGTCGCCGGCGATTTCGATCGAGCAGAAGGCAACGTCGCACAACCCGCGCTCGACCGTCGGCACAGTCACCGAAATCCACGATTACCTGCGCCTGCTGTATGCACGCGTCGGCACGCCCTACTGCCCGGACCATCCGGAAAATCCGCTGGCCGCGCAATCGGTGTCGCAGATGGTCGACACGGTGCTGGCGATGCCGGAAGACACCAAGCTGATGATCTTGGCGCCAGTGGTTGCCAATCGCAAGGGCGAGCATGTCGACCTGTTCGAGGAAATGCAGGCGGCGGGCTTTGTGCGCTTCCGCATCCAGAGCGGCACGCATGCGGCGAAGATTTATGAAATCGACGATCTGCCGAAACTGAAGAAAACCGAAAAACATACGATCGACGTCGTGATCGACCGGGTGAAGATCAAGGCCGACATCAAGCAACGTCTGGCGGAAAGCTTCGAGACCGCGCTGCGCCTGGCTGAAGGCCGCGCGATTGCACTCGAAATGGACGGCGGCAAGGAGCACCTGTTTTCCAACAAGTTCGCCTGCCCGACCTGCGGTTATTCATTGCAGGAACTGGAGCCGCGGCTGTTCTCGTTCAACAACCCGATGGGCGCCTGCCCGGAATGCGATGGCCTCGGGCATATCGAGTTCTTCGATCCGAAGCGTATCGTCGCATTTCCAAATCTTTCTCTCGCCAGCGGCGCGGTCAAGGGCTGGGACCGGCGCAACCAGTTCTACTTCCAGATGCTGTCGAACCTGGCCGAGCATTACGGCTTCGATGTCGACACGCCGTTCGAGCAGTTGCCGGAACAGTCAAGGCAAGTCGTGCTGTACGGCTCCGGGCGGCAAACGATTCCATTTACCTACATCAACGAACGCGGCCGTGCAGTGGTGCGTGAGCACATCTTCGAAGGCGTAGTGAACAATCTGCAGCGCCGCTACCGCGAAACCGATTCGATGGCGGTGAAGGAAGAGCTGGCGAAATTCATCAACCAGAAGGAATGCCCGTCATGCCATGGCGCGCGTCTGCGCGTCGAGGCTCGCTACGTGAAGGTCGGCAGTGGCAAGCAGGAACGGTCGATCTACGAAGTGGCGGCGACACCGCTGCGCGACACACTGACCTTCTTTCAAACATTGAAGCTGACCGGCGCGAAAAAGGAAATCGCCGACCGCATCATCAAGGAGATCGTGGCGCGTCTGAAATTCCTGAACAATGTCGGGCTCGATTACCTGTCGCTGGAGCGCAGCGCGGACACGCTGTCGGGCGGCGAGGCGCAGCGCATCCGGCTGGCGTCGCAGATCGGCTCCGGCCTGACCGGCGTGATGTACGTGCTGGACGAACCGTCGATCGGCCTGCATCAGCGCGACAACGACCGGCTGATCGCGACGCTCAAGCATTTGCGCGACATCGGTAACAGCGTACTGGTGGTCGAACACGACGAGGATGCGATTCGCTGCGCCGATTACATTGTCGACATGGGCATAGGCGCCGGCGTGCATGGCGGCGAAGTGATCGCCAGAGGGCCGCTGCCGGACATCCTGAAGAGCAAGAAATCGCTGACCGCGAAATACCTGAACGGCACGCTGGCCATCCACGTGCCGACGAAGCGCACGTCGGCCGATCCGCAACGACAACTGGTGATTGCGGGAGCGACGGGCAACAACCTGAAAAGCGTGACGCTCGACTTGCCGGTCGGGTTGCTGACCTGCGTGACCGGCGTATCCGGCTCGGGCAAATCGACACTGGTCAACGACACGCTGTACCATGCAGCCGCGCGCCATCTGTACGGCTCGCAGACCGAACCGGCCGCTTATGAATCGATTAGCGGCCTCGAACATTTCGACAAGGTGATTTCGGTCGACCAGGCACCGATCGGCCGTACACCGCGCTCGAACCCGGCGACATACACCGGCCTGTTCACACCGATCCGCGAGCTGTTTTCCACCGTACCGGCGGCCAAGGAGCGCGGCTACAGCGCCGGCCGTTTCTCGTTCAACGTCAAGGGCGGACGCTGCGAAGCCTGCCAGGGCGACGGTGTGATCAAGGTCGAGATGCATTTCCTGCCCGACGTCTACGTGCCGTGCGACGTGTGCCACGGCAAGCGCTACAACCGCGAGACGCTGGAAGTCCAGTACAAGGGCAAGAACATCAATGAAGTGCTCGGCATGACGGTCGAGGAAGCATTCGAGTTCTTCAAACCGGTGCCGGTGGTTGCGCGAAAACTGCAGACCCTGCTCGACGTCGGCCTCGGCTATATCCGGCTCGGCCAGAGCGCCACCACATTGTCGGGCGGCGAAGCGCAGCGCGTGAAATTGTCGCTCGAATTGTCGAAACGCGACACCGGTCGCACGCTCTACATCCTGGACGAACCAACCACCGGATTGCACTTCCACGACATCGACCTGCTGCTGAAGGTGATTCACCGCTTGCGCGACCAGGGCAACACGGTGGTCATCATCGAGCACAATCTGGACGTCATCAAAACCGCCGACTGGATCGTCGATCTGGGACCGGAAGGCGGTGCCGGCGGCGGGCAGATCATCGCGGCCGGCACGCCGGAGGATGTGGCGAAGAATCCGGCCAGCTTCACTGGCAAATATCTGGCGCCGATGCTGAAGAAGAAGTAAGCACCGATCGCGAGACAAAGCATGGCCAAACACTTGATCATCATCGGCGTGGTGCAAGGCGTTGGTTATCGTGCGTCGTTTGAAGCACAGGCGCGCGCACTCGAATTGTCTGGCTGGGTACGCAACCGCAGCGACGGCTCGGTCGAGGCGATGGTGCGTGGCGATGCAGCGGCTCTGCAAAAGATCATCGACTGGGCGCGCTTGGGCCCGGCAGGGGCGCAGGTGCGCAAGGTGTCGGTGGTTGATAGCGACGATGCCTTGGTGGACGATATGGCATTCAAGAGACTGCCCACTCTTTGATCTGTCGCGCCATCGGCTGTCGCCTCGTCATGGCTGCGCCAATCGGCCTCACACAACAAGGACGGGGCAAAATACGATATCGCGATAATTTGCGTTGTTACCGAGATGCGAGGAAGTTGCTGCCCCCATTCACCCGCCAATAGATGGCGCGAGCCCTGAACGGCGCCAAGACGGGATGGCTGCTCGGATCGCTGAAAACTGTCAGGGCCGCAAGCCCATCCACAAGCCAGCCGGCACAAATACCAGCGCCGCCAGATTCCCCAGCAGCACGATAGACGCCACCTTGTCCGGCTCCTGCTGGTACTGTTCGGCGACCATGAAGCAGAACACTGCCGGCGGCAATGCGGCAAACAGGTACATCTGCCCTCGTTGATCCGGCGTCAGGGACAGCACGCCATCCAGCAACCAGGCGACAACCAAGCCGCTCAATGGACAAACGATGGCGCCGACCAGGCCGATATGCCAGCTTTTGAAGCTGACGTCGAGCATGCGCACGCCGAGCGCGAACAGCATGATCGGTATGCACGCCTCGCCCAGCATTTTCAGCGCCTGCATCAACGGCGTCGATAAGGTCACATGAAAAATCGCGAACAGCATGCCGGCACCCATTGCCACCATCATCGGGCTGGCGAGAAATTTCCAGGCAGGCGTGTGCTGGCTGCGGCCGCTTTCGATGATCTTGATGCCAACCGAGAAATAAATCAGGTTGCATGCCATGAACAGCGCCACCGCCGCTGGCAGGCCGGACTGGCCGAACGCCAGCACGGCGAGCGGCAAACCCATGTTGCCGCAATTGTTGTACATCATCGGCGGTACGAAGCTGCGCACGTCGTAACCGAGCAGTTTTGCCACCGGCCAGGCAATCAGGCCGGAGCCGAGGGCGATCAGCACGCCGGCCAGGATCAATGTTCCGCTGTGCGCGAGATCGAAGTCCTTCGCTGCCAGCGCGGTAAATACAAGCAGCGGGCACAACACATCCATGCTGACTCGATTCACCGACGTCATATCGGATCGAACGCTGCTTCCACGCAGCCGCGCATATCCATAGCCAAGCGCGATGATGATGAAAACCGGCAGGATGATGCCGACGATACGTTCGAATACGTGCATTGAAATATCTCTTTGCCAGGATGAAGCGAGGCAAGCATTGTAGCGAGATATTTCTATGCACGTTCTTGCCGGCAAACGGCCCAGTCAGTTTGAACTGCTGTTACCTCAACAGTCGTTCTTCCGCTCGTGCCACCCCTTCCGTGGTTCCGCGCAAAACCACGATGTCTCCGCCCTGCAGTACGGTATCGGGCATCACTTCCACGCGATTCTTTCCCCGCCGCAGTATGGTTACCTCGGCCTTGATTTCCGACAATTTAAGCGCGCCGATTGTCTTGCCGATCGCCCGCGCGCCCTCCGTCAAAGAAACCGAATGCAGACGCACGTGCAAATGCTCCGCATCGTCCTGCACATCGCTGACGCCATGAAAGTAACCACGCAGCGATGCATACCGCTCGTCGCGCGCCGCCTGTACCCGATGCACCACGCGCCGCAGCGGCACGCCCAGCATCATCAACGCATGCGATGCCAGCATCAGGCTTCCTTCGATGGCCTCCGGCACGACTTCGGCCGCGCCTGCGGCGCGCAGTTTGTCGAGGTCGGTATCGTCATGGCTGCGCACGATCACTGGCAGCGCCGGCGCCAGTTCGTGCGCAAAATGCAGCACCTTCAACGCCGACGGCGTGCTGGCATAGGTGACCACCAGCGCGGCCGCACGATGAATGCCGGCTGCCACCAGACTTTCACGGCGCGCCGCATCGCCATACGACACGTTGGCGCCGGCAGCCTGTGCCTCACGTACACGGTCCGGATCGAGATCGAGCGCATGGTAGGCAATGTGTTCTTCTTCCAGCAGCCTGGCCAGACTTTGGCCGCTGCGGCCAAAACCGGCAATCAGCACATGTTTCTGCGTGGTCATCGTGCGCGTGGCGATCTGCGTAAGGGCCAGCGATTGCATCATCCATTCATTGGCCGACAGCTTCATCACGATTGCATCGGACTTGGCAATAATGAACGGCGCGGCCAACATCGACAGCACCATCGATGCCAGGATCAGCTGGATGATGAGCGGGTCGATCAGGTCAAGCCCGCTGACCTGATTCAACAGCACGAAGCCGAATTCACCGGCCTGCGCCAGCGCGAGGCCGGTACGTAGGGCGATGCCGGGCGATGCGCCAGAAAGTCTGGTCAGGCCGGCAATCAGGCCGAATTTCAGCAATACCGGCCCGCTCAGCAGCAACAGCACCAGCCACCAATGCTCCAGCACCAGTCGCACGTTCAACAGCATGCCGACAGTGATGAAGAACAGGCCGAGCAGGACATCACGAAACGGCTTGATGTCTTCCTCCACTTGATGCTTGTATTCGGTTTCGGAGATCAGCATGCCGGCAACGAAGGCACCGAGCGCGAGCGACAGGCCGGCTTGCTCGGTAATCCACGCCGACCCGAGCGTGATCAGCAGCAGGTTCAGCATGAACAGCTCCTGCGACCGGCGCTTGACCACGATATGGAACCAGCCGCGCATCAGCTTCTGGCCGATTACCAACAGCAGCACCAGCACAATACCCGCCTTCATTGTGGCCAGTGCCAGCGTGACCAGAAGATCGCCGGAATTCCGAGCCAGCGCCGGTACCAGAATCAATAGCGGCACCACCGCCAGATCCTGGAACAGCAGAATCCCGATGATCTGCCTGCCATGCGGCGTTTCCAGCTCCACGCGCTCGGTCAGCATCTTGGAAACAATCGCGGTGGACGACATGGCGAGCGCGCCGCCAAGCGCAAGCGCGGCTCGCCAGTCAACATGCAACACTTTCGGCGCCAGCAACGCAGCCAGCCAGCCAAGCAGCACCGTCGCCGCGATGGTCAGCACGACTTGCGCCATGCCGAGCCCGAATACCGTACGCCGCATCGATGATAGCTTCGGCAACGAGAATTCCAGCCCGATCGAAAACATCAGAAACACGACGCCGAATTCGGCCAGCGTACTGGTGGTCTGGTTCTCCTCCGTCAGCCCAAAACCATGTGGTCCGATAACGGTACCAACCAGCAGGTAGCCAAGCATCGGCGGCAGATGCAGCATGCGAAACGCGACCACACCGAGGACGGCGGCGCCAAGCAAAACAAGTGTGAGTTCGAGGGCCGAAAACATAAAGGATCTAGACTATGGGGATGACAGCGCGGTTCGTTTGATCACTGCCGCTCCGGATTTTAATGAGAACTGGCAGGTTTTTTGCTTTGGTAATTCGTTTATACTTTCGGGATGAGTGTACCCCATGAAAAATCCCCCCCGCCGGCTTTCGACGTAAAAAATGCACAGCGCGCGCTGCAGCTTGCGCGCGACACATTGCAGATCGAAGCCGACGCGATCATCGCGCTGAAAAATCGCTTGACCGAAAGCGCGAATGACAGTTTCGCCGAAGCGGTTGGCCTGTTGCTCAAATGCAGCGGACGCGTGGTAGTGTCAGGCATTGGCAAATCCGGCCATATCGCCCGCAAGATCGCCGCTACCCTCGCCTCCACAGGCACGCCGGCGCTGTTTGTTCATCCGGCGGAAGCCGCGCACGGCGACCTCGGCATGGTTACCGAAAACGATGTGTTTGTCGCAATTTCCAATTCCGGCGAAACGGCAGAACTGCTTGCCATCGTCCCCATCATCAAGCGCATGGGCGCCAAGCTGATCGCCATGACCGGCAACGTATCGTCGAATCTGGCCCTGCTTGCCGATGTGCATCTCGACGTGCATGTAGACAAGGAAGCCTGTCCGCTAAATCTGGCGCCAACTGCCAGCACCACCGCCACACTCGCCCTGGGCGACGCACTGGCGGTCGCGCTACTCGACGCCCGGGGTTTCCAGGAAGATGATTTCGCGCGCTCCCATCCCGGCGGCGCACTCGGACGGCGCCTGCTGACCCATGTACGCGACGTGATGCGCAGCGGCGATGCCATTCCTGCAGTGACGGCGAACGTGTCGCTGTCAGAAGCCCTGCTGGAAATCACGAAAAAAGGCATGGCAATGACCGCGGTGGTCGACGCCGGCTTCCATGCCATCGGCGTGTTCACCGATGGCGACTTACGGCGCCTGCTCGAAAGCGTGCAGGATTTTTCGAAGCTGATGATTGCCGACGTGATGCACGCAGGCCCGCGTATCGTCGGGCCGGACCAACTGGCGGTTGACGCGGTGCAGATCATGGAACAGTTTCGCATCAACCAGTTGCTGGTGGCCGACGCGAACGGAAAACTGGTCGGTGCATTGCATATTCATGACCTGACCCGCGCCAAGGTGATCTGATGCAAGACGATGCTTTCGCCAGAGCCGCCAGGGTGCGGTTGATGATTTTCGACGTCGACGGCATCCTGACCGATGGCAGCCTGCATTACGGACCGGACGGCGAAGTCGTCAAGACATTCAACGTGCTTGACGGCCATGGCATCAAGCTGCTGCAGGCTTCCGGGGTCGCGGCCGCGATCATTAGTGCGCGCAAATCGGATACCGTCGCACGGCGCGCCGCCGATCTTGGCATTCTGCATTTGCGGCAAGGCGTACACGACAAACGGGCGACGTTCGAACAGTTGTTGGCGCAGACCGGCATCGAAGCCGCGGCCTGCGGATTCATCGGGGATGACGTGATCGATTTGCCGGTGCTATTGCGCGCAGGCTTCGCAGCCAGCGTTCCCAATGGACACCCGGAAGTGCGCGCGCGCGCGCATTACATCACCCAGGCTGCCGGCGGCCGCGGTGCGGTGCGCGAGCTGTGCGATTTTCTGTTGCGCGCCCAAGGCAATTACGAGGCGGCGCTGGCGCCTTATCTCGCATGAATGGTCCACGCTCGGCCTGGCGCTTCCGGATATTGACCATCCTCGCGCTGATGATCGCACTTGCGCTCGGCAGTTTCTGGCTGCTGGAAGTGATGCGTCGTGCAATCAACGACGTCACCCCGAAAGCAGCGCGTACCGAACCGGATTTCTATGTCGAAAATTTCAATTATGTGAAGTTGTCGCCGTCGGGCCAGGCCCAATATCATTTTTCTGGCGCCCGGCTGACGCACAATCCGCAGGACGATTCATATGATATTCAACAGCCGGTGGTCAGCAACATCAGCCCCGGACAAGCACCGATGACGATGCGCTCCGAGCGCGCCCATGTGAACAGCGATAACAGCGAGGTCCGCATGTACGAGAACGTTCATATCGACCGGCCCGCTTCGGCGCAGAGCGGCCATTTGCATATCACGTCGGACTACATGTTGTTGCTGCCCGATGACGAGATAATGAAAACCGACAAAGCGGTCGTGATAACGCTTGATCAGTCGCGACTTACAGGCGTTGGCATGTTCGCCAACAACGCCACACGCGAATTTAGCCTGGCGAGCAATGTTCATGGCACGTATCAAGCTCCACCCCAGTAGTTTCGGTATAACTTGGCACATCACTTTCGAGATCTTTCATGAGACGTTTTTTCCCGCTGTTGATGTTCATGCTGTATGTCACCGTTGCCGGCATTGCCCATGCCGAAAAGGCGGATTCCGACAAGCCGACCAATGTCGAAGCAGATCAAATGGCCTATGACGATGTGAAGCAGATCAATACCTTTACCGGCAATGTGGTGCTCACGCGCGGAACCTTGATCATGCATGCACACAAACTGATCGTTACCCAAGACCCGGCCGGTTACCAGTTCGGTACCGCTCTGGCAGCCCCAGGGAAAGTAGCGACCTTTCGCCAGAAGCGCGATGGCGGGCCCGATCTGTGGGTCGAAGGCGAAGCGGAACGTATCGAATACGATGGCAAGACGGAAATCGTGAAACTTTTTTCCAAGGCGAAGCTACGAAGGCTACAGGGCACCAAGGTCACCGATGAAGTGGAAGGCCAATTCATTTCGTATGACAGCCGTGAGGAATTCTTTTCCGTGCACAATACGCCGTCCGGCGAAACCAAGCCGGGTGGGGGGCGCGTCAAGGCAACCATTCAGCCGCGCACGGAATCCAAGGGTAACTGACATCATGACGAGCACTCTGGTTGTCCGTGGTCTGCAGAAAAGTTATGGCACGCGTCAGGTCGTGCATGATGTGTCGCTGCAGGTCGAAAGCGGTGAAGTTGTCGGCCTGCTGGGCCCAAACGGCGCAGGCAAGACGACATCGTTTTACATGATCGTCGGACTGGTCCCGTCGGATGCCGGCGAGATCGATTTGAACGGCGTGCCGATCTCGCGCTTGCCCATTCATCGGCGTGCGACGCTGGGTCTGTCGTATTTGCCGCAGGAAGCATCGGTATTTCGCAAGTTGAGCGTGGAAGACAACATTCGTGCGGTACTAGAGTTGCAGCGCGTCGACGACAAGCCCTTACCGCGCCCGGCGATCGAGAAACGGCTGAATACGCTGCTGGCGGAATTGCAAATCGAAAAGCTGCGCGAGAATCAAGCGCTGTCCCTGTCCGGCGGTGAACGCAGGCGCGTCGAAATCGCACGTGCACTGGCAACCAATCCGCGCTTCGTGCTTCTGGACGAACCGTTTGCCGGTGTCGATCCGATCGCGGTGATCGAGATCCAGCGCATCGTCCGCTTCCTGAAAGAGCGCGGCATCGGCGTCCTGATTACCGATCACAACGTTCGCGAAACACTGGGAATCTGCGATCGCGCTTATATCATTAACCAGGGGTCGGTTCTGGCGAGCGGGCGCCCAGACGACATCATTGCCGATGAGTCGGTGCGGCGAGTGTATCTGGGCGAACACTTCCGGATGTGAAATAGGTCAATCGTTCAGCATGAAACAAACCCTCCAACTTCGCATATCGCAACATCTTGCGCTGACACCGCAGTTGCAGCAGTCGATACGACTGTTGCAACTGTCGACGCTCGAATTGCATCAGGAGTTGGAGCAAATCCTGTCCGATAATCCGATGCTCGAGCGCGTCGACGATCCACTCGACAATTCGGTCCGCTTGCTGGCCGATGGGGCCATCACTTCCAGCAACGGCAGCACCGAGGATGCAGTCGGACAAAACGGCACCTCCAGTACTCCCGCTTCGGAAGAAACCGATGGCGGCATCGACGGCGCGGCCACTGACACGTCATCATCCGGCGACAATGAATGGAGTTTCGACGATGTGGCTCGCACCTCGAAAGCGCCCGAGGATGACGACGCGCGACCGCAACTGGAAGCCCATGAAATCACGTTGCGCGAGCATTTGCTGGAACAGATGCGAGTTACCGTTCGCGAGCAGCGCGATCGGGCGCTGGTGGAGTTGATTATCGATGCGCTGGATGACAATGGCTACCTGGAGGAGCCAGTCGAGGAAATTCATGCTCGCCTGCCGGAAGAACTCGACATTGAACTGGAAGAACTGCAGGTCGCGCTGACCCTGCTGCAAAGTTTCGAGCCCGCCGGCGTCGGTGCCTGCAACGCGGCGCAATGTCTGTCACTACAGATTCGCCGGCTTCCCAAAGTGCCGCTGGTAACACGTCGCCGCGCGCTGGAAATTGTGGAAAGCCATCTGATGCTATTCGCACAGCGGGATTTCAACAAGCTGAAAAAAATCCTCGACTGCGATGATGAAGATCTGCGAGAAGCACAGGCCGTCATCAAGCGCTGCAATCCTCATCCCGGCGCGACCTTTGCTTCCGATGCATCGGACTACGTGGTCCCGGACGTGATCGTAAAGAAAACGAAAAGCGGCTGGCAGGTCATGCTTAATCATGATGTGATGCCGCGGCTGCGTGTCAACGCACTGTATGCCAACATCCTGAAGCAAAGCAAGGGCGAGGGATCACTCACTTCGCAGTTGCAGGAAGCCAAGTGGCTAATCAAGAACATGCGGCAGCGCTTCGATACAATATTGCGCGTCGCACAAGCCATTGTTGATCGGCAGCGCAACTTTTTTTCACATGGCGCAGTCGCAATGCGACCCCTTGTCTTGCGCGAAATTGCTGATACACTGGGTTTACACGAAAGTACTATTTCACGTGTAACAACTCAGAAATACATGCTCACCCCCCATGGCATGTTCGAGTTGAAATACTTTTTCGGTAGCCATGTCGCCACCGAAGCTGGGGGCGAAGCGTCATCGACAGCGATACGGGCACTGATCAAACAATTGATAGGAGCAGAAGACCCCAAGAATCCATTCTCTGACAGCAAAATAGCGGATATGTTGGGGGAACAGGGCATGGTGGTTGCGCGTCGCACAGTCGCGAAGTATCGCGAAGCCTTGAAAATTCCTCCAGTCAATCTGCGCAAATCCCTGTAGTTTTTGTGTTGTTTGTTGTCTTGTTGCTGTGTTCCGGCGTAGCCAGTCTACGCGGTTGCAGAGAGATCACGTGGAATCACCAGGTTCTGGTAACCGACGCGAACTGAAGCAACTTCCAGCCGGGCACGTTGCGAACCGCCAGCGACGTCATCCATAGGAGCGCTGTATGAATCTCACAATCAGTGGACATCATCTCGAATTGACACCGGCCATCCGCGAATATGTGCAAACAAAACTGGAGCGTATCAAGCGCCACTTCGATCATGTCATTGATGTCGCGGTCATTCTGGCCGTGGAAAAGCTCCCTGAGAAAGAAAAACGTCAAAAAGCCGAAATCAATTTGCGACTGAGAGGAAACGTCATACACGTTGAAAGTTTTGCGGAAGATCTGTACGCCGCAATCGACTGCCTGATCGACAAGCTGGATCGCCAAGTCCTGAAATACAAGACAAAAATTCAGGACCATCAACACGAAGGGATCAAACGCATACCGGAGACGACATCCACAATAGCCTGACCGGGACAGAGTTTGATAAGCAAAAAGGGGCGCATTTAAGACGCCCCTTTTTGTTGTCTTCCATTTCACATCTTGAGAATGCTTTCTCCGCCACGTCTAATCACGTACGCGTCCACACGGGCAGTACTGTCGAATGTCGGTCAAGTGACTGACGCTTGCAGGCAATATCGCTAGAATAGCGCGAACTCCGTTGCCACTCTTTCTTCCGCCATGACAGAACATGTATTGACGAACATACGCCGCAGCACCGGCATTATCGTTCTCGACCGTCCGAAAGCATTGAATTCGCTATCGCTTGAGATGGTACACGCGATCACCGAGGCATTGCTTTCGTGGCGCGACGATACGAGGGTTCGCATGGTAGTGATCCGCAGCACAAGCGAAAAAGCATTTTGTGCCGGCGGCGACATCCGCTTCTTTCATGAGGCTGGTGGCCAAACACCGCAGGGCGGAAGCGCACTGCTCGAAGATTTTTTTACTGAAGAATATGCATTGAATCACCTGATCCACCACTACCCGAAACCTTACGTCGCGCTGATGGACGGGATCGTGATGGGTGGCGGCATGGGGATTGCTCAAGGCGGACCGGGAAATCGCGTACGCATCGTCACCGAACGTACACGAATGGCAATGCCGGAAGTGAACATCGGCCTCTTTCCGGATGTCGGCGGCAGCTATTTCCTGTCGCGTGCTCCTGGCCAGATCGGCACCTATCTAGGCGTCACCGGTGAAGTGATCGACGCGGCCGGCGCACTCTATGCAGGATTAGCCGATGCCTACCTGCCATCATCCCAGTTAACGTCCTTGTTGGAAAACATTATCTCGACCGATCTCGATGATATTCACCAGGCGATTCTCGATTTCGCCGCACCGTTCCAGAACGAGGTCGATCCCGCAGACAGCGCCTTGGCCGCGCAGCGGCATGCGATCGACACGCACTTCGCCTGTGACACGGTCCCGGCTATCGCGGCATCCCTCGCAATGGAAGCAAGTTCGTTCGCTGAAAAAACACGATCGATCATGAACATACGCTCGCCGCTGATGATGTGCGTGACATTGGCGCAGCTGCGGCGCGGTGCGACAATGAGCGTGGCTGACTGTTTGAGGATGGAGCGCACGATGGTGCGTCGCAGTTTCGAACAGGGCGAAGTGCTGGAAGGAATTCGTTCGGTCGTCATCGACAAGGACAACATGCCGAAATGGTCGCCCGCCAAACTGCAGGAAGTAACGCCGGAAATGGTGGCACGCTTTTTCGAGCCGGCCTGGCCTACCCACGCGCATCCATTGCGGCACTTAAGCTAGATTTCGTCGACAGTAAACAAGCGTCGATGTTCGCGCATCGCGTAGCGGTCGGTCATTCCGGCAATATAGTCCGCAACCTTGCGCGCCTGCTTCTGCACTCCGTCCTGCATATTGGTTATCGCCGCAATCTGATAGTCCGGCGGCAGCAGGCGCGGCTCGCGCATGAATGCATCGAACAATTCCTGGACAATGCGGCGCGCCTTGCTCGTCATCCGATTGACTTGATAGTGATGATAGAGATTCTCCCGCAAGAAGCGTTTGAGGAGCGATGCTTCGCTGCGCATGTCCTCCGAGAACGTGACTAGTGCCTGCGCCTCGCGCACATCTTCGAGGGACTGTACCTGCGCCGCGTCGATACGCGTCTGCGATGCACGGATCAGGTCCACAATCAGTGCATTTATCATGCGCCGAATGGTTTCATGAATCGCTCGGCGACCACTGATGCCGGGAAATACCGTCTCGACTTCTCTTCGGTGGCGCGCATATAAATCGACTTCATCCAGTTGCGCAAGCGTGAGCAAGCCGGAGCGCAGACCATCGTCAATGTCATGATTGTTGTACGCGATTTCATCAGCCAGATTCGCCAGCTGTGCTTCCAGCGTCGGCTGCTTTTTTTCGATGAAACGCCGACCGATATCGCCAAGTTTGACGGCATTGGTCGCCGAACAATGCTTGAGAATGCCTTCGCGGGTTTCGAACATCAGGTTCAAGCCGTCGAAAGCTCCATAATGCTCTTCCAGTTCGTCGACTACGCGCAGACTCTGCAGATTATGTTCGAAGCCGCCGTAATCGCGCATGCAGGCGTTCAGTGCTTCTTGCCCGGCATGACCGAACGGTGTGTGGCCGAGATCATGCGCAAGGGAGATGGCCTCCACCAGATCTTCATTTAACCGCAGGTTGCGTGCGATTGATCGCGCGATCTGCGCCACCTCAATACTATGGGTCAGCCGCGTCCGAAACAAATCGCCTTCATGATTGACGAACACCTGCGTCTTGTATTCGAGCCGGCGAAATGCGGTGGAATGAATGATGCGATCCCGATCGCGCTGAAACTCGCTGCGCGAAGTCGGCGCCGGTTCACGGAAACGCCTCCCCCGCGATGCCTCTGAGTGAGCAGCATATGGCGCGAGATGGGTTTCAAAATTCATTTATCTGACGCAGGCTTTCAATGTGGCCAGTAGCGCCTCCTTCGGCACTGGCATGATCACCGACGCACCAAGTGGTTTGATCAGAATGAACTTGATCTGCCCGCCTTCATTCTTTTTATCGATCTGCATCAACTCCAGCCAGCGCTCCGCGCCAAGATCAGGCGCGATGATCGGAAGGCCCGCCGCACGAACCAGGTCAGCAACACGGGTCGACGTTTTAGCGTCAATGAATCCAAGACGTTGCGACAGATCGGCTGCCATGACCATGCCGCATCCAACCGCTTCGCCATGCAACCATTCACCATAGCCCAATCCTGCTTCGATCGCGTGACCGAAAGTATGGCCGAAATTGAGAATCGCGCGCAGCCCTCCCTCGCGTTCATCCTGGCGCACCACCTCTGCCTTGATTTCACAAGAATGCTGGATCGCGTAAGCCAGCGCCGCGGCGTCACGACCGACCAGCGCCGCGATATTCGACTCGATCCAGTCGAAGAACGGCGCATCGATAATGGCGCCGTGCTTGATGACTTCCGCCAGGCCGGCGGAGAGTTCGCGCGGCGGCAGCGTATCAAGCGTGGAGGTATCGGCAAGCACGGCCTGAGGTTGGTAAAACGCGCCGATCATGTTTTTGCCGAGGGGATGATTGATTCCTGTCTTGCCGCCAACCGAAGAGTCGACCTGTGCCAACAGCGTCGTCGGCACCTGAATGAACGGTACGCCACGCATGTACGTGGCTGCGGCGAAACCGGTCAGGTCGCCGATAACGCCGCCGCCGAGCGCCATCAAGGTGGTCTTGCGGTCACATTTTTCGGCAAGCAATACGTCGAAAACCCGCATCAGGCTGGACCAGTTCTTTTCCTCCTCGCCGTCGGGAAGCACGATCGTCACCACCTGCTTGCCGACCCGGGTCAGCATCTCGCAAACCCGATCGAGATAAAGCGGGGCAACGGTGGTATTCGTTACAATGGCGACCCGATCGCCGTCCACATATCGACCAAGCAGATCGGTCGAAAGAAGCTGCTGGCCAATAACAATCGGATAGCTGCGATCGCCCAAATCGACTTGTAGCGTGATCGGGGAAATTTGCTGCTGCATCATCAGAAATATCAGGAAGTGGGGTTCGGCCCGTTCTCGTCCACAAAGGCTTCTGGAGTCGATTCAAGATGGGCGACAATGGTTTGTACCAGCGATTGTACGTTAGGACGGCCGGTTTCAATGACAAAATCGGCAACTTCAAGATAGTAAGGCTCGCGCTCGCGCGCAAGTTCTTCGATACGCTGCCGGGGATCGGCAGTTTGCAGCAGCGGCCGATTTTTATCGTGACTGGTGCGTTGGAGGATGCTACTGACGCTGGCACGCAGGTAAATCACAGTGCCCCGACTTTTCAGATATTCCCGATTTTCCGCTTTCAGGATCGCACCACCACCGGTGGCCAGCACGATATCGGAGCGAGCAGTCAGATCTCGAATCACTTCCGCTTCGCGTTGACGAAAACTTGCCTCGCCTTCAATTTCGAAAATCAACGGAATCGAAGCGCCGGTACGCGCTTCAATCTCATGATCGGAGTCAATGAAATGCTTGTTGAGCTTTTTCGCCAGGGAGCGACCGATCGTGGTTTTCCCTGCCCCCATCAAGCCGACCAAGAAAATGTTTCGATGCACTTTTTACGAACTCTTCCACGATCATTGAGGCGACTGGCGCTGCGAGGCGGAGGATGCCATCCTGCTCATCGGATCGCCATCTTTTCGTTCACGATCTTGGGCGTCAGGAAAATCAGCAACTCGGTTTTGTCGTTGGTCACGCCTGTCGTCTTGAACAGATTGCCGAAGATAGGAATATCGCCAAACAAAGGTACCTTGCTTACCGAACTACGCTCCGTTTGCTGGAAAATACCACCAATTACGACCGTGCCGCCATTATCTATCAGCACCTGGGTTTTCACATGTTTGGTATCGATTGCAAATCCGGCCGATGTGACCTGTCCAACGCTATCCTTGTTGATGTCCACATCCAGGATGACGTTTCCGTCAGGTGTGATCTGCGGCGTCACTTCGAGTTTCAGGTTGGCCTTGCGGAAAGCTACGCTGGTAGCACCGCTGCTTGTCGCCTGTTGATATGGCAACTCGGTGCCCTGTTCAATCAGCGCCTTCAACTGGTCTGCGGTAATTACACGAGGGCTAGAGATAATCTTGCCTTTGCCGTCCGCTTCGAGCGCAGACAATTCCAGGCCGATGAATTTGCTTGCAGCCGCGTTGAATAAGGTCAGCGCGAGAGAACCCGGTGTATTACCGTTAATGCCGAGAGCTGGCAGGTTAACCGCGTTGCCGTTCACGCTCTGCAAAGCGGAAGAGTTCAGGCCGATGGCGCTAGATGCGGAGCCCCCGGCAACACCGACCGTTCCAGTCTGTTGGCCACTCGCCTCAAAATTGGCGTTATTCGGCGAGCCGCGGAAACCAAATGCCAGCTTTGCACCGAGATTCTTGCTGAAGGTATCGTTCGCCTCGACGATGCGCGCCTCGATCAGTACCTGGCGGCTCGCAACGTCAACTTTCTGCACCAGCTTGCGAATTTCTTCGAGTTTCGATGGTATGTCAGTAATAAATAATTGATTCGTGCGCGGATCGACCACTGCGCTTCCACGCTTGGACAGAATGCTGTTGCCGCCGCTACTGGCGTCGATTCCGAATACTTTCTTGAATGCTTCGGCCTTCTGATAATTCAACTGAAAGGTTTCGGTACGCAACGGCTCCAACTCCGCGATCTGTGCTTTTTGCTCCAGATCCAATTTCTCTTTCGTCAGTAACTCATCTTTTGGCGCAATCCAGATGACCGAACCGTTTTTCCGCATATCAAGGCCTTTTGCCTGCATCACGATGTCCAGCGCCTGATCCCACGGCACATCCTTCAAGCGGAGCGTCAGGCTGCCGTTGACGCTGTCGCTGGTGATGATATTCAGACCGGTAAAATCGGCAATGACCTGCAAGACCGCGCGCACCTCAACGTTCTGGAAATTCAGGGACAGCCGTTCACCGCGATACCCTTGCGAACCCTGCGTAACCTTGTTCGGATCTTCCTTGATCGGCTTGACCTCGATCACCAACTGGGAATCGCTTTGATAGGCGCTTTGTTCCCACAAGCCTTTAGGCTCGATGGTCATGTGCACATTGTCACCCTGCGGTACCGTAGTGATTGTTTGCACTGGCGTGCCAAAGTCGGCCACATCCAGGCGGCGACGCAATACTTCCGGCAGGCTCGCTTTCAAAAAATCGACCGAAATGCTTTGCCCTTGCTGCCGCACGTCCACGGCGATCTGATCGCCCGGCAAATCAACCACGATGCGGCCCTCGCCGTTTGCGCCACGACGGAAATCGATATCGCGAATCGCCGCCTTGCCGGCAGTTGAAGGTTTTGCGGCGATCGGAATGCCGGACGCGTTCATCGCCGTGGCAACGCCACCCGATCCATTGATCGTTACGATGACCGTATTCCCCTCGACTGTAGTGGCATAGTTCAACGGACGATTCAGGTTGAACACGAGGCGCGAGCGCTCCCCGGCCTGGACCACGTTGACGTTGCGTACGTCTCCGAGGCCAATATCCTGCACCGACTTTCCGGTATCGTTGTCGGTGTGCGCAAAGTCGAGCGCAATACGCGCCGGGCTCGTGATTGAGAACCCGATGGGCGACTTGGTAAGCGGTGCCTTCAGCGTTACCTTCACGATGACATTCGCACCCTGCTGATTTGCGCTGATCGACTGAATGGCGTTTTCCTGGGCCACTGCAGTGCTGCTCAACGTGGCCAGAAATACCAACAGACATTGCTTCCATGCGTTGCGTATCATCTTGAGCAAACTCCCGGACTGTTTTGTCAGCGCCATCATTTTTTATTCTCCTGCAACTCTAATTTGGCTTCACGTTCGGTCCATTCGCCGGATGCATCGCGAACGATTTCCTTGATGTCGACTTCCGTATCGGTAATTTTGGTGATCATGCCAAAATTCTGCCCCAGGTAATTCCCGACCTTGGCACGGAAAACTGCCTTGTCGGCCTGCAAAATTGCATAATTCAGGCCGGCTTTTTGCAGACTTCCAACCATTTTTATGATATCGAGAGGATAGCTTTCCAGCGGTTCTTTACGCCGGTCAAGATCGGGTTTCAGGCCAGTACCTGAACTGTTCTGCTGTTTTGCAAGCGCCGCCAACAGCTTGTCTGGGCTGAAAGGGTCGATCTCGTTTTTGTTATCGTAGGAAAAGGGCGTAAATTTTTTTGGCTCCGACAGCTTTTGCATCGCTCTCGGCGTCTGCTTTTTTACGTCCGACATCCATTGCTTGAGTTCCTGGATGTCGCTATCTCCACAGCCCGCCAAGGCCAGTAACAACACGAGGAGAACCGGTTTGAAAGCCGTCCTGGTCGCCATCATTTCTTCTTCCCCTTGCGCTGCGCATTCACCTCATCCTTGTCCAGATAGCGGAAAGTTTTCGCGATCGCGTCGAGCGTCAGTACACCATCCTTGCCCGCGGCGAGATTCAGGTTATTGAGCGTGACGATACGCGGCAGATTCGCGATGTCGCTGGTAAAGGCGCCAACATCATGGTAGTGGCCACTCACCTTGATGTTGATTGGCAGTTCCGCATAATAGTCCTTTACCACCACCTGTCCCGGCTTGAATAATTCGAATTGCAGACCACGCCCCAGTCCAGCCTGATTGATATCCGACAGCAGTGCGTCCATTTCCGCTTTGCTGGGCAATTGCTTCTCAAGGGTCGCGACATATTCGCCAACCTGTTCCTTTTGCTTGCGCAAATTGTCGAGATTAATCGCTTGCCGTATCTTGTCCTTGTACTCGTTCCTTAATTTCTCTTCTTGCTGTTCACCCTGCGTGATTTCTTCCTGCTGACTGTTCAAGTAAAGAAACCATCCCAGCACGACGACGGCCAGTAACATGCCGAGCCCGCAAAGCATGCGGGGAATGACTGGCCATTGACCGGGATGCCGTCCATTCAGCCCTCGAAATTGCGCTGAAAGCGTGCTCCCGATATTTTTCAAATCTGCCATGATGCGTCTTTCATATCAGGGTTTCTTTGCCTGCGTGCCGCTCGGGCCCGAATTCGACTGGTCTTTGTCACGCGGACGCTTGATGCCGACATTGACGGTAAAGTCAAACACCCTCTTCGCGTCTCTTCCCTGTCCCACACCGGCCGAACGGATTTCGATCAGATCGGGACGTTCCAGCCATGGCGAGTTATTGCTCAAATTGCGTAGCAGTTCCGATACGCGCTCATTCGACTGCGCGTAGCCGTTCAGCACCACGCGCTGGTTGTCTTGCTTGAACGAGCGCAAATAAATGCCCTCAGGCACCTGCTTAACCAGCTCGTCCATCAAGTACACCGGCTGATTTCGATCGCTTTGCAGATCTTCTACCGCTTGCTGGCGCGCTTTCAACGCATCGATTTCCTGTTTGAGCGTCGCGATTTCCTTGATCTGCCCATCGAGCTTTGCATTCTCGGCCTTGATGAAGTCATTGCGTTGGGTTTGATTGGATATCTTGGTGGCGAAAAAGCCTGCGGCGGTGACCACCACGGCAGCTCCACTGACCGCCGAGAGCGTCAGCAATCGTATAAATGCGGCCTTGCGCTGCTTGCGTTTTTCCTCGCGATGGGGAAGAAGATTAATCCGGATCATCAGTCAAACCTCCGCATCGCCAAACCACATGCAACCAGAAAGGCCGGCGCTTCCGCACGCAACTGTTTTTCGCGCACGGTCTGCGCCAGTTGCATGCCCTTGAAAGGGCTAACGACAGAGGACGATACCTTGGTGCGCTCGGCCACCAGATTCACCAGCCCGGGAACGATTGCGCAACCGCCTGCCAGAAATATCTGGTCGATATGCGTGTACGGTGTGGAGGTAAAAAAGAACTGGATTGCGCGCGTTACTTCCAATGCGGCGTTTTCCATGAACGGTTCCAGCAGTTCCCGATCATAACCATCCGGCAGTTCACCCGATTTCTTCTTGGATTCCGCCTCTTCGAACGAGAGTCCATAAGCGCGCACGATATCTTGCGTCAGCTGATTTCCACCGAAAGGCTGTTCGCGCTCGTAGATAGCCTGCCCGTCAAGCAGAACCGAAAAGTGCGTGACTTGGGCGCCAATCTGAAAAAGCGCAACCGTTTGGCCCTGCCCGGCTTTCGGCAACTGCATGGTGATGCGGTCGACAGCCGCACGGGCGGCGTACGACTCGATGTCCATCACGAGCGGCTTCAATCCGGCCGCTTCGGCGACAGCCACGCGATCCTCAACCTTCTCCCTGCGCGTAGCCGCGATCAACACGTCCACGTCCTCGGGCGCGTTTTGCGCCGGACCGATGATGTCGAAATCAAGGCTGACCTCATCCAGTGCGAACGGAATATATTGATTCGCCTCGCTTTCCACCTGAACCTCAAGTTCGTCTTCTGACAAGCCACCTGGAAGAACGATTTTCTTGGTGATTACCGATGCTGGCGGCATCCCCAGCGCGACATGTTTCGCGCGCGTGCCGCTTTTTTTCCAGACTCGCCGCACAGCCTCCGATACTTGCTCGATATTTTCGATATTGCCGTCTACCACTGCGCCCCGGGGCAATGGCTCGCTCGCAAAACGCTCAAGACGAAATTCGTTTTTACCGGTTTCGGACAATTCAACGAGCTTGACGCCCGAGGTACTGATATCCAGGCCGACCAACGGCAGGGTTTTCTTTCCGACCAATAATCCGAGTTCTAAGGCCAAGGTTACCCTCCCCGAAAATGTGGTTTATTGCGTGAACGCACCACTTATTTGAGTGTCGAATCTGCGGACCCATATTGAGGCCGCAAAAAAATCGTTTAAAAACCAATATTTAGGTGATATATATCCAACGTTACATTAAATCCTAGCAATAAGCTTCGACGAGTGTAAAGCAATTTCCGCTCAGTAATTTGTAACTTCGTTGCCAAAAGTCCACGTGGGGCTCTGATCACAATTGCTTTTTGGCAATAACTCGCGATATTTCCGACCGTTATAATGCGACGATACAACTATTCTCTGGCTCTTTTCGCATGACCTCTAGCAACTCTACCGGCAACGCAGACCCAAAGGCACCGAATCGTCCTCCCTCCAGACTCGTCCGTCTGACACTTGTTTTTTTCGGCGGCTTCGCCGGACTTATGCTGGCGGGTATCCTGGCCCTCGCCTTTGCGCTTGCACTCGCTTATCCAAATCTCCCTGCGCTCGATGCAATTACTGATTACCGACCGAAGATTCCGCTGCGCATTTTTTCCGCGGACAACGTCCTGATAGGCGAGTTCGGTGAAGAACGGCGCAACCTCGTCCATATCAAAGACGTTCCTGACGTCATGAAAAAGGCGGTTCTTGCCATTGAGGACGACCGTTTTTATGAACACGGTGGCGTCGATTACATCGGCATTGTCCGGGCTGCGCTGCACAATCTGATGGGCGGCGCAAGGCAAGGTGCTTCGACGATCACTCAACAGGTTGCGCGAAATTTTTTCCTGTCGAGCGAACAGACGCTGAAGCGCAAGCTGTATGAAGCTTTGCTGGCCTGGAAGATCGAGCAGAATCTGTCGAAAGACCAGATCCTCGAAATCTACATGAACCAGATTTACCTGGGTCAGCGCGCATATGGATTCTCTTCAGCAGCCCAGATCTATTTTGGCAAAAAACTGCAGGACATTACGGCTGCCGAAGCCGCGATGCTGGCAGGTTTGCCAAAGGCGCCCTCGGCCTACAATCCGGTCGCCAATCCGAAGCGCGCTCGCGCACGCCAACAATACATCCTGCAGCGCATGCTCAGCCTCGGTTACCTCAGCCAGGCCGAGTACGCGCAGGCAAAGGATCAGGTGTTGCAAATCAAAACCGACAGCAATGAATTCGGCGTACATGCGGAATACGTCGCCGAAATGACACGCCAATTGGTCTATGATGAATTCAAGGAAGATACCTATACCCGCGGCCTGAACGTCTACACGACTATTACCAAGGCCGACCAGGATGCCGCTTATATCGCGCTGCGCCGCGGCGTGATGGCGTACGAGAAGCGCCACGGCTATCGCGGCCCCGAGGGTTACATGGAGCTGCCGGCATCAAAGGAAGAAGCCGACGACGCAATTGAAGTGGAGCTGGCAGAACATCCGGACAGCGACGATATCGTGGCGGCAGTCGTGACCGAAGCCGACCCGAAAGGCGTGACGGCCGTGCTGTCCTCCGGTGAAGAAATCACGATCAACGGCGCCGGTCTCGGCTTCGCCACCAACCTGCTGAGCGACAAGGCGCCGCCCAACCGGCGCGTGAAGCGTGGCGCCATCATCCGCGTGACGCAGGAGAATCATAGCTGGACGATCACGCAGATGCCGGAAGTGGAATCGGCATTCATTGCCGCCAACACCGATGATGGCGCAATCCGTGCGCTGATCGGCGGCTTCGACTTCAACCGCAACAAATTCAATCACGTGACCCAGGCATGGCGCCAGCCGGGCTCGTCATTCAAGCCGTTCATTTATTCGGCGTCGCTTGAGAAAGGCCTGTCGCCCGCGACCATCATCAATGACGCACCGATCAGTTTCGATGCCGGCCAAACCGGCGGTCAGGCATGGGAGCCGAAGAATTACGACGGCAAATACGAAGGCCCGATGACGATGCGCAAAGGCCTGACGAAATCGAAGAACATGATTTCGATCCGTATCCTCCACAAGATCGGCGCGCAATACGGGCAGGAATATACGACCCGTTTCGGCTTCGACGCGGACAAGAATCCGCCGTACCTGACGCTGGCACTCGGTGCCGGCGCAGTTACGCCGCTGCAAATGGCAGGAGCCTATGCCGTGTTCGCGAACGGTGGCTACAAGGTCAGCCCGTACATCATTTCCAAGATAACCGACTCGAACGGCAACGTGCTTTCACAAGTCGTACCCGACAAGGCCGGCGATGAAGCGAATCGGGTAATCGACGAACGCAACGCGTTCCTGATGGACAGCATGCTGAAAGACGTGGTCAAGCACGGTACCGCGATGAAGGCCCTGGCACTGAAGCGTCCCGATATCGCCGGCAAGACGGGCACGACCAACGATTCGTTCGATGCCTGGTTCGCGGGCTATCAGTCGAAAATCGTGGGCATCGCATGGATAGGATTTGATCAGCCGAAGAACCTCGGCAACCGCGAAACCGGCGGCGGCCTGGCGCTGCCGATCTGGATCGGCTACATGCAAAAAGCGCTGAAGGACGTGCCGGTCGAGGAACGTCCGGTACCCGATGGCATCATCGAGGCAGCGGGCGATTACTACTATGCAGAAAACCCTCCCGGGTCAGGTGTGCGCAGCCTCGGTCTCGGCGAGCAACCGCCGTCGGAAGAGGAAAAAGCCAAGGAGGAAGTGAAGAACGAATTGTTCTGACGCGCCCGCGTCCTGCACGACGACAGCCGAAGCCGCTTGCGCGTTTCGGCTGTCTTAATTTGCCGCAATAACCACCGAAGCACCTCCTTGCTCGCTCACCATTGTCGATAGCGCTGCGAACAGTTCCGAACCATCGCGGGTATTGATCCATTGTCCGTTCTCCCGCTTATAGTGGAAACCGCCCGACCTGGCGGCGACCCACATTTCCTGCATCGGCGCCTGGCTGTTGACGATGATTTTCGAACCGTTATCGATGAATTCGATTTCGAGGACATTGCCGCTACGGCTGCATTCCACGTCCAGGTCTCCGCTATCCGATACCTGCTCCAGTGAAGCCTCGATTGCGCCCAGCGCCTGCTCGGCCAACGCCAGGAATTCCGATTCAGTCATGCTACACTCCAGTGAGTTTTTTCAAACCCTGATTTTAATCGTGAAGCTCTTTCCTGACCTGTTGCGTATGCGCGCTATTTGCATTGCCGCCGCATTTGGCGGCCTGCTTGCCGGATGCGGGCAACGAGGGCCGCTTTATCTGCCAGCCAAGCCGGCGCCGATCTCTACCGCACCGACGCCGCAATCGACAACACCGGCCTCGCCCGGCAGCACCGTACCTCCTTCCAAATAATCCGCATCGATTCCATGTCGCACTTCACTTATCAAAACGGCGCGCTGTACGCCGAGAGCGTCGCTTTGAGCGACATTGCAAAAGACTTTGGCAGCCCGACTTATGTGTACTCCAAGGCCGCGCTGGCCGAGAATTTTTCCGCATATGCTCATGCCTGCAAAGCAAACGGCCGCGGCGATGCAGATGCGCTGGTCTGCTATTCGGTCAAATCGAATTCGAATCTCGCGGTATTGAATCTGTTGAGCCGGCTGGGTTCCGGATTCGACATCGTGTCGGGCGGCGAACTCTTGCGCGTCATCGCCGCCGGCGGCGATCCATGCAAGGTGATTTTTTCCGGCGTCGGCAAGACGCGCGAGGAAATGTGCTTGGCGCTGTCGCACGACATTCTTTGCTTCAATGTGGAGTCGACTGCTGAATTGCAGCGGCTGAACGATGTCGCCGCCGAGATGCGCACGCAGGCGCCCGTTTCGCTGCGCGTCAATCCGAACGTCGATGCCAAGACGCACCCCTACATTTCTACCGGGCTCAAGGAAAACAAGTTCGGTATCGCGTATGAAGAAGCGCTGGCGGCGTACCGAACAGCGGCGAGTCTGCCCGGTATCCGTGTCGTGGGCATTGACTGCCACATCGGCTCGCAACTGCTGGACGACGCACCGCTGCTGGAAGCGCTCGACCGGCTGATCGAACTGGTGGACCGGCTCGCCTCGGAAGGCATAGTGTTGCATCATCTCGATATCGGCGGCGGCATCGGCATTACCTATGAAGAAGACCAGCCGGTTGCGGTCGGCGACTACCTGGGACGTCTGTTCGCGAAGGTGGACCAGTGGCGCCTGCTGAAATACAAGGGCACACCGATCAAGGTGATGTTCGAACCCGGACGCTCGATCGTCGGCAATGCCGGTATCCTGCTGACCGAGGTCGAATATCTGAAGCATGGCGAGGCAAAGAATTTCGCCATCGTGAACGCGGCGATGAACGACCTGATGCGCCCGGCAATGTATGAGGCATGGCATCGTGTGCAGCCGGTGGTACAGCGCACGCAGGCAGCACGGACCTATGACGTCGTCGGGCCGGTATGCGAATCAGGCGACTGGCTTGCCCGCGACCGGGCGCTTGCACTGCAACAGGGTGACCTGCTGGCGATCATGTCCGCTGGCGCTTACGGCATGACGATGGCATCGAACTACAACACGCGCGGACGTGCTGCGGAAGTCATGGTCGACGGCGATCAGGTGCACCTGATCCGCAAGCGCGAGCAGCCAAGCGATCTGTTCGCGCTCGAATCACTGCTCCCTTGAATCCGATCCATTAAGCGCGAGGAACGGCACCAATCGTCCCTCGGCTTTTCTTGTAACCGATGCCGCAGGCACTTCAATTCAATGTCGGCATCGCCTGACGTTTCTGGATGCGCAGTCGCGCGAAGTTCCAGTAAATCCGCATTGCCAGCAACACCAATACGATCGTTCCGAACAGGATCGGTTGCGCAAAGTCGTGCTTGCCTGCCTTCATCCACCAGAAATGCAGAATGCCGAGCGACGCGATCAGATAAATCCCGCGATGCAGCCATTGCCAGCGCTTGCCGCCGAGCCGTTTGACCATGCCGTTGGTGCTGGTCACGGCCAGCGGTATCAACAGCAGGAACGCGATAAAGCCGACCGTGATGAATGGTCGCTTGATCACGTCCTTCAGCATTTCATCCAGGTCGAAGAAATGGTCGAACCAGAGGAAGGTGGTGAAATGCAACGTGGCATAAAAGAAGGCGAACAACCCCAGCATGCGCCGTAGCTTGATGAGCCAGTTCCAGTTGCTCAGACGGCGCAGCGGCGTGACGGCAAGCGTGATGCACAAGAAATACAGCGTCCAGTCCCCGGTATTGCGAGTAATGAACTCGATCGGATTGGCGCCCAGCCGATCGATGAATGCAAACAGCACCAGTCTCGCGAAAGGCAGCAGCGCCGCAACGAACAGCCCGGCCTTGAGTGTCGCCAGTTGTTTCGGATTCGGATTGAACATGAATGTCATCGACATGAATGGAAGAACGATCAACTGCGCATCATCAGAAAAACTTTTTCAGATCCATACCGGCATAGAGCGGAGCAACGTCGCTGTAACCGTTGAACATCAGCGTCTTGCGTTTTTTCGAAAAGAACCCGTCCTCGCCAATGCGCCGCTCGGTCGCCTGTGACCAGCGCGGATGGTCGACGTTCGGATTCACGTTCGAATAGAAACCGTATTCCTGCGGCGCGGCAATATTCCAGGCGGTTTGCGGCTGGTTTTTGGTAAACCGGATCTTGACGATCGACTTGGCCGATTTGAAGCCGTACTTCCACGGCACCACGATGCGCACCGGCGCGCCATTCTGATTCGGCAGCACCTGGCCGTACATGCCCAGTGTCAGCAGTGCCAGCGGATGATTCGCTTCATCAAGCCGCAAGCCTTCCACATATGGCCACTCCAGCACCGGACTGCTGATGCCGGGCATCTGCTTCTTGTCGGCGAGAGAAATGAATTCGATGTATTTGGCGTTACCGGTCGGCTCAACCTTCTTGATCAGGTTGGACAACGAATAACCGATCCACGGAATCACCATCGACCAGCCCTCGACACAGCGCAGGCGATAGACGCGTTCTTCCAGCGGCGCCAGCTTCATCAGGCCATCCAGGTCGAGCGTCATCGGCTTTCTGATTTCGCCTTCGATGGCGACGGTCCAAGGCCGGGGCTGCAATGTGCCCGCATAGTGCGCCGGATCGGATTTGTCGGTGCCGAATTCATAAAAATTGTTGTAGGTCGTGGCGTCCTTGTATTCGGTGGGCTTGTCCATCACCACGTATGCGGGATTGGTTTTCGCCGCCAGTCTCTGGGCTCCGCCTTGTGCAAATGCCTCGCGCGTCAGCATTTCCGCGAGTGCTCCGCCCGCAATCGATCCCACCGCCAGTTGCCGGATGAAGCTGCGGCGCGACTCGAATACCTCGCGCGGCGTGATCTCGGATGCAAAGGGAATGTCGACGCCATTCGGATTACGTTTGATTAACATCGCTGCTCCATGGTTTTTTCGGAAATGTCTTGCTTGGTCTGTTCAGACCGAGACAACCTTACACCGATTTCACTGATGACGAAGTTGTCCGTCGACGGCCTGGGCGACCGCGAGCAGGCGGCTTTTGCCGATACTGCCCGACAGCGCATAACCGTAATCGCGGTCGATCCAGTAAAAGACGCTGGTACCGTTCTGTTCCAGCACCTTGAAGCCGGTATCCGGCTGCGTCCGCGACGCACGCCTGACGGTCAGCGTCAACCTCTCGTCGTTTGTCGACTGGTACATCAATTGCGCCAGCGGCCCCTCATCGCCCGGCAACAGGCGTCCGCCCAGCAGAGAAAATCCTTGCGAACGCAAATCCGGTGTCCGGATCGGCGCATCAAGGCGTTTCGACAGCCACGCGACCAGATGCGCCTCCTGTTCCGCGGAAACCTCCACCGGATGCCGCTTTTCCGCCGTAAACAACACATGCGCAACCAGCGCCTTCTGGGCAAAGGCAGTTAACGGGGGTGACGGCGGCGAAACCATTTCATGGGCGAGCCAACCTGCCGCGATCCCGCAAGTCATCCAGACAAGGCCTGCGGCAATTCCGTGCGGCCAGCGCCGCGGCCGCAACGTTTCGGTCAGGCGCAGCGGTATCGCTTCATTCATTACCCCGTCGTAACGCAGATGCAAAGCCTGATTCTGCGCACGCAATGTCTGTACTTCGTCAGCCGCCTCGGGACAGGCGGCGAGAAAAGCCTCGACCTCGGCACGACGTGTCGCATCGAGCTGCCCATCCACATAGGCATGCAAATCGATTTCGCCGATGGGAGAATGCGTCATTTCACTTGATCCGGGTTAGATGCATGGCCGTCGCGACAGGCAAAGGCTTGCCGGACAGCAGCGACCGCAATTGCGTTCGCGCACGCGTCAGACGCGACATTACGGTGCCGATCGGAATACCAAGCACCTCGGCCGCTTCCTGGTAGCTCAGTTGCTCAAGTCCGATAAGCACGATGACGGCGCGATGTTCAGTACTAAGTCTGGCCAGTGCCCGCTGCATGTCAAGCTGCAACGCGAGGTCGGCATCGGCTGCGGTTTCCGGGACGTCCTCCTCGGGCAGCGCAAAGCGCATGCGACGGCGTGCGGCGTCGTTGAGGTAAAGCCGATACAGCATGGTAAACAGCCATGCCGTCAAATTGGTATTGATGCGGAACAGCCAGCGCCGCTGCAACGCGCGCTCCAGCGTGTCCTGCACCAGATCGTCCGCCCATGCGACATCATGAGTCAGAGCCCGTGCATAACGGCGCAGCCGGGGGATCTGCTGTGCCAATGCGTCGGTGAAGTCGGACATGGGCGGGCCGCCGACGTCAGGGTTTAGCGACGTGCCAGACGTTTTTGATTCCATCACCCGTCTTGTCGCCGGGTTTCTGATCCTTCATCCATAAGTAGAGCGGTTTACCCATGTAGGCCCACTGCTTCTTACCGTCGTCGCGCGTGACAATGCTGTAGTGGTCACTCGCAGATGCGCCTTCCTGTGCCAGCAAAGGCGGCCAGTTGGCAGCACAAGGGCCATTGCAGACGCTCTTGCCGGCGCCTGCTGGATCGTTATCGAAGGTGTATAGCGTCATGCCGGCGGCATTGGTCAACACGCCGTCGGTTGTTTTAGCCGGTGCCTGAGCCGATGCCATGCCGGCGCACCCCATCAGTACGGCCATGATTGAAGCTGCTGCGAATGCGGAAAAAGTTTTCATGAAATCCTCGCTAAGCTGGTTGATCGAACGTGCATTTGAAAGTGCACGCCAAGTAAACAGCCGGCAGCGAGGATTTATTCCATCGCGCTCGGATTTTTTATAACTGTCCGTAAGAATGCAAGCCGGAAAGGAACATGTTGACGCCGAGGAAAGCAAACGTGGTGACCAACAGGCCGACCAGCGCCCACCACGCAGCAACCTGGCCGCGCAAACCCTTCATCAGTCGCATATGCAGCCAGGCAGCGTAATTGAGCCAGACGATCAGCGCCCAGGTTTCTTTGGGATCCCACGACCAATAACCACCCCAAGCGTCGGCGGCCCATAACGCGCCCAGAATCGTGGCGATCGTGAAAAACGTGAAACCGACCGCAATTGCCTTGTACATCACGTCATCCAACACTTCCAGCGACGGCAGCCGGTCGGCGAACACGCCTTTCGATTTCAGCAGATAGGCGGAAGACACCATGGCTGCGAGCGAGAAGTTGCCATAGCCGATGAAATTGGCAGGAACGTGGATCTTCATCCACCAGCTTTGCAAGGCCGGTACCAATGGCTGAATCTCCGCCGCCTGGCGGCTGACCGTGTACCAGAGCAGGAAGCCGACTGCCGCCGAAATCACCAGCAGCACGAACGGCCCGAGCTGGCGGGTCGCGTAATGCTGTTCATAGTACAGATAGAACAGCGCGGTAACCATGCAAAACAGGATGAAAACTTCGTACAGGTTGGAGACAGGAATATGACCGACGTCGGCACCGACCAGATAAGACTCGTACCAGCGTGCGAGCATGCCGGTGAAGCCCATCACCACCGCCGCCCAGCACAGCTTGCTGCCGATTGAGGTCCCGGCCTGGGAACGCGTCAGCAGGCCGCCCCAATAAAACAGTGCCGAGAGGAAAAACAGTACGCTCATCCACAGGATCGCGGACTGACTCGACAACGCATATTTCAGCAGGAATTTCTGATTCGCCGCATCGAGCGCGCCGCCATACAACGCAATGGACGACAAGCCGAGGATTGCCAGCAATGCCATCAGCGTGCGCAGCGGCTTCCAGTGCCAGCCCAGCCACGCGAACGTCGGCACCGTCAGCACCAGGATCGATTTCTCGTAATAGTCCATGTAGGCGCCGTAGCGATTCAGCGCGAACAGTGCGCCGGCGGCAAGCGCAAGCGCATACAGCCAGTCGATCACGCTCAGGCGCCGGAAAAAGCCGGCTGGCGCGGTATAGGTTTGTGCTTGTGTCAATTCCATCATTTTCTCCATGCCTTCCGGCGCGATGTCCAGCGAGTGCGATGGCAATCCGGCGAATGCATCCAACCGGCGCTTCGCTGTAACATTTCATTCCGCCGCACAGCTTAAACCGATTGCATCAATTGCGCTTTCAGCGCCTCAAATTCCTTGTCGAAATCCAGCGTCTTGCGTTGCGTGCTGAGCGCCATCAGCGCGCGCGATCCACCATCAGGCTCCGACTTCAGCCAGATCCACAGGCGCCGCTCCCGAATATAAAACATCGAAAATATTCCCAGCACCAGCAGCAGACAGCCGAGATACACGACTTTCTTGCCCGGCGAGCGCGTCACCTGCAGAACCGACGCTTTGACTTCGTCAAAATCCTGCAGTTGCAGATAGACCGGTGCGCCGTAGAAAAATGCATCCGAAAGCGCATTGGAAGCCAGCTGCAAGAAACGTGCATGGTTTTCGTCAAACGCCACGTCTTTCAGACCATCGTGTTCACGTGCGGCCTGCCACAATTCCCATAATCCACCGTTCAGAATTTTCATGAAAATATTGGCGGCCTTTTCCTGCTCGGCAGGCGGCAGCTTTTCCAGAAAGTTCGATACGGCGATATAGCCGGCTTGCTTGTCGTCGCCGGCGAAAATCGACAATCCCTTTGCCGTGGACGCCTGTAATTGTTCACGCAGTTTGGTCGAATCTCCCTTGACGTCCGGCATGGCGCGACGCGCATAGCGCTCGGCCGCCAATGCGCGCAAGGCAGGATCGTACAAGGCAGCACGCAGGCGCATCCATTCGGCGACGCTATTGTTATCGTCGGCGGGAATACGCAGATAGCGGAACGGATCATCCGGTGCATCGCGTACGCCGGTGAGATACATCGGTATGCCATCGATCTGTATCGGCTGCATGTAATTGTGATATTCGCGCGCCTGGCCGTTTTTGTCGCGCACCTTGTACTGCACGCTTGGGCCGACGTTTTTCAGATTCTTGCTACCGGCATTCTGCCCAGCCGAACCCATGAGCTCCCGCCCCAATCCGGCGGCAAATTTTTCATCGAAACGCTTGTTCGTGTTTACCGCGCGCACATCCTGTCCGCCTTGCGCCATGTTTTCGACATTGAAGGGACGAAAGCCGGTCCATTCGATCGTGTATTCAGCGCCTTTGCCGTTGCTGAAAGGCGTCGAGCTGCCGACTTCGCCGGCAATGGGAAAGGTATTGCTCTTGCCACCCGCCATCGCGTAGCCGGTCAGCTTCAGCTTGCTGCCGCCGTCGTCAAAGCTCGACTGATAGACCGCAACCCCTTTGTAGATCAGCGGTTCATTGACCTTGATGGTCGCCGGAAAACTCTTGCCCGTTTCGTTGTCGCGCACCACCACTTCGCTTGCGAACAGCTTCGGCATTCCGGTCGAGTAGTGTTCGATGATGAACTTCTTCAAATGAATCGTGAACGGCAATTCCTGCACCAGAACACCGTTTTGCTCAGGAATGATGGCGGTGCTGCTGCTCGATCCTTCCGGAATAAAGGTATTTCCGCGAAACGTAGGATTGCCTATGCCCAGGCGGTGTGCGGCTGGAATATCGGCGATCAGGCCGCCGCCGCTGAAGGGTGTTTTGCCGTTGAACCATTCCTGGAATCGAATCGGCAAATTGGAGTCGAGCAGGCCGCCGAGGCAGATGATGACGATCGCGCTATGCGCGAAGATATATCCCCATTTGTTCGCCGCCCCGCGCCTCGCGGCAAGCAGCACCGCACTATCCTTCGCGACCACCTTGACCTTGTAACCCTCGGCCCCCACTCGGCCTGCCAGTTGCTGCACCAGCGTGTCGCGCGGCATCCCAGTCGTCCATTCGGCTTTGTGGTGAAAGTTGCGCAGCGACTGTTCTCGCACGTTTTCGCGCCAGCTGGCAGCGTCCCTGATCATCTTCGGTGCATTGCGTGCGATGCAAAGCGACGTCGACGCAACCAGGAAGCCCATGATCAGCAGGAACCACCAGGTCGAATACACCGCATATAACCCCAGCTTGTTGAACACCTCAAACCAGAACGGGCCGAACTGGTTCACATAGTTCGGCATTGGTTCATTCTGCTTCAGCACAGTGCCGATCACCGAAGCAATGGCAATCAACGTCAGCAAGCTTATCGCAAAGCGCATTGACGACAGCAATTCGACTGTATCGGCAAGCCAGCGCCGATTTGTGTTCAATTGCAAACCAGAGGTACTAACGTCCATGTGTGTGCTCTTCAAAATGCAAAAGGGGCGGCCTTCGCCACCCCCTCCTTCATTCTTTTTCTATTGTGATGCTTACTTCAGACCGGCAACATAATCCGCTACCGCCTGCATCTCGTCGTCCGACAAGCGCTTCGCAATGGTCGTCATCGGCTGACTGTTCTTGCGCGCGCCGGAACGGAATGCCATCAATTGTGCAAGCGTGTATTCCTGATGCTGACCGCCCAAGCGCGGGAACTGGGTCGGAATGCCGGCACCGGCTGCACCATGGCATGCCGCACAGGCAGGAACGTTCTTTTCAGCGATACCGGCCCGGTAGATTTTCTTGCCGAATCCAACCGTATCCTTGTTTCTGGCCGCACCCGGCTTCGGTGCCTGCTTGTCGAGATATGCTGCGACGTTTCTCATGTCTTCGTCGGTCAGCGTCTTGGCAATCGAACTCATTACCGGATTATTGCGCTGCGAGGTCTTGAAATCGTTCAACTGCTTGTAAATATAGGCTTCGTGCTGACCTGCGAGCTTCGGATTCTGTACGATGGTCGATGCACCGGCTGCGCCATGGCAAGCGATACAAGCCGGAATGTTACGCGCCGCATCGCCGTTCGCATACAGCATTTCACCTTTGGCTGCATCGGCTTTCGGCGCTTTTTTCTCTTCGGCGGCATACGCGATGGACGTTACTGCCAGCATCGCGATAAACAAGGACTTCACAAACGGTAGATACACTCGTTTCATTCGTACACCCTGAGACTTGATATTAAAATTCTGGCGTGCTGCAACGGTCTAAACCGACGTACAGTGCTGCTTTTGCGGCGCAACAATACAATAACCGCTTATTGTACAATAGCTTGTCGGCATTTTCGCCCCCTCCGCTGTATTTTCTCCTCATCCATGTCCCTACTTTGGCAAGCCCGTTTTTTCACCACGGTGAACCACTTTCGCGACTTGCCAAATACGCAAGTCCCTGAAATTGCTTTTGCCGGCCGCTCCAATGCTGGCAAGTCGACTGCATTGAATATTCTATGCAATCAAAAAAAGCTCGCGTTTGCATCAAAAACGCCGGGGCGTACTCAGCATATCAACTACTTTTCGATCGGTGGCGCACACGTTGGCCAGCATCGCAAGGATCCAACCCGGGTCGACGAAATTCGGGGCCTGCTGGTGGATCTTCCTGGGTATGGCTATGCGGAAGTCCCGGGCGCTGCAAAATTGCACTGGAACGAATTGCTGAGCACCTATATCCAATCGCGAGACCAGCTTGCCGCATTGGTGCTCATCATGGACGCACGCCGTCCATTTACCGAACTCGACGTACAGATGCTGCAATGGTTTGCCCCGACCGGAAAGCCGGTACATTGCCTGCTTACAAAAGCAGACAAACTAAACCGCAAGGAATCGACCGATGCATTGCGCCTGGCACGAACGGTCTTGGCGAGCTACGTCGACGAACAGGGCCAGCCTTTTCCATTCAGCGTGCAACTTTTTTCAGCATTGAAACGCATCGGCATTGAAGAGGCAAACGATCGAATCCTGGAGTTGCTTGGACTTTCCGATGCGCCCGAGGCGGAGGAAAGTAACGACTGATTCCGCACATTCAGGGCAAAAAAAACCCTGGAGAAAGGGGAAGATCTCCAGGGTAGTAACGCCTTATCGCTATGAGCGATAGGCCCCGCTCAGGGAGGAGAAGCGGGAGGTGAGTGATCACCTATTTCTAAGATAGGACACAGCCTGAAAAGTTTCAGGCATTTATAAAAACTTTATATCCATTGCGTTTAACGTAACCGGAAACCGCCATGCCACACTCCTTGCTCGCCAATCAATTTCCTGCCACCCGGATGCGCCGCATGCGCAAAGACGCATTCTCACGCGCGATGATGCGCGAGCACGTGCTTACCTCGTCGGATCTGATCTACCCTGTATTCATCGTCGACGGAAAAAAGCAGCAGGAGAAGGTCGTATCGATGCCGGGCGTGGAACGGCTGTCGATCGACCTGCTGCTCGCGGTGGCCGAAGATTGCGTGGCGCTGGGAATACCGGTTATCGCACTCTTCCCCGTCATTAATCCAGCGCTGAAGACGCCGGATGGTATCGAAGCAGTCAATCCTGATGGGTTGGTACCACGCGCGGTACGCGAGCTGAAGCAGCGTTTTCCGGAACTCGGCATTCTGACCGACGTCGCTCTCGACCCCTATACCAGCCACGGCCAGGACGGCGTCATGAATGCCGATGGCTACGTACTCAACGACGAAACCAGCGCGATTCTGGTGCGGCAGGCACTGACCCAAGCCGATGCGGGGGTGGATATCGTCGCTCCTTCGGACATGATGGACGGACGCATCGGCGCCATCCGCTCCGCACTGGAAGCGCGTCACTTCATTCACACGCGCATCATGGCGTATTCCGCCAAATATGCTTCCGCGTTCTACGGTCCGTTCCGCGATGCGGTCGGATCGGCAGCCAATCTCGGCAAGGGCGACAAATGCACGTATCAGATGGATCCCGCCAACAGCAACGAAGCCTTGCGCGAAGTGGCGCTCGACATTGCCGAGGGTGCCGACATGGTCATGGTCAAGCCGGGCATGCCGTACCTGGATATCGTGCGGCGTGTGAAGGATGAATTCAAAGTGCCGACTTTCGCTTATCAGGTTAGCGGCGAGTACGCGATGATCAAGGCGGCATCGCAGAACGGCTGGCTCGATCATGACAAGGCGATGATGGAAGCAATGCTGGCATTCAAACGTGCCGGTGCCGACGGCGTGCTGACGTATTTTGCACGCGATATTGCGCGGCGCCTGAAACTCGGCTGATGCCGGCCTGCAACTGAAGCGCAGCCCCGGAACGGCAACCGGCACCGCGCACCGAAAACCGACTGCTCCCACTAAAATCGGGCGTCTCACCTCCTGCGTCATCGTCTACCATTGTCTGAAACAATGACAATCCGGCAGTCACATGCGGAATGGAGACAGCGATGCAGGAAAAAATCATCATACTGGCGACGCCGGTATTTTTCTTACTCATTTTCATCGAACTGATCGTCGGCTTGCGGCGCCGACGAAATACCTACCGCCTCAACGACGCAATCAACAGTCTCAGTCTCGGCATCCTCAGCCAGGTCAGCGGTGTCTTCATGCGACTGCTGCGCATCGGCATTTACGCATGGCTGGTTGAACACATTGCGTTGTTCAGACTGCCGGCCGACAGCCTATGGGTCTGGGCGTCGGGTCTGCTGCTATACGACTTCTGCTATTACTGGCTGCACCGGATGAGCCATGAAGTCAATCTGCTGTGGGCGGCGCACGTCGTACATCACCAGAGCGAAGACTACAACCTGACGACCGCGCTGCGGCAAACCAGCAGCGGCGCCTTGTTCGGCTGGATTTTTTACGTTCCGATGGCCTTGCTCGGGTATCCGCTGGAAATATTCGCAGCAGTCGCGCTGATCGACCTGCTATACCAGTTCTGGGTGCATACACAGCAGATCGGCAGGCTCGGCGTGTTCGATCGGATATTCATCTCGCCGTCGAACCATAAGGTGCATCACGCCGTGAACGACGTGTATCTGGACAAGAATTATGGCGGCATACTGATTCTGTGGGACCGGCTGTTCGGAACCTTCATCGAAGAACGCGAGACGGAGCCGGTCGTCTACGGCACGCGCAGTCCGTTGCGCAGCTGGAACCCGGTCTGGGCGAACCTTGAAGTCTACAAGGCGATGTGGACCGATGCATGTCGCACGCGTCGAATGGCCGACAAGCTGCATGTCTGGCTTGCGCAGCCCGGCTGGCATCCCCCTGATGTTGCGGCACAGTGGCCGGCGGCGCCGTTCGATATCGGCCACGCGCGTTACGATCCGCATCTGACACGCTTCCAGCAGTTTTACTGCCTGATCCAGTTTTCCATCGTGTTGCTGGTGACAACACACTTCCTTGGCGCAGAAGAGTCGATGTCGCCTTTGCATGGCGCCGCGTATGCATTATGGCTTGCGTCCAGCCTATGGATCGTAGGCGGTTTGATGGAGCGCCGGCCGCATTACGTCGCGCGGGAAGCGCTCCGGCTTCTTGCAACGGCTGCGGGGGTCTTATACAGCGGCATCTGGTTCGGCGCAGTGACGCTGCCGCCGATTGCGCAGGCAGCCATTACAATGGCAAGCTTCGGATCACTGATCGCTCTCAGAATGGCTTTCAAGAAGACGCCAGCTGCTCATGGATATTTTTCATCTCAATAGTACCCAGGTCGCACAGTTGCCCGAGATACCGGCGACAAGGCCTGCCTCCGGTTTTCTATGGCTCGATGCGACGCATGATGAAGTGGCTGCGGACACTGGCGCATGGCGCGATGCGATCGAGCGGATAACTGGCATCCATGTCTACGACCCGCACCTGACCGACGCCACCAATCTCGCCCATCCGTCGTATTTCGATTCAACGCAGGATTATGCGATGGTCGTTTTCCGCAAGCTCGCGCTCGACGGTGGCGATGGCGAACCGGAGGCAGGCGAGATCGCAGGCGCAAAGCGGAAAATACCACCGGCGCTGACCAAACTGGCAACCCGGCCGGTAACTTTCCTGCTGATGGAGCGTACGCTGGTCACCGTGCATGCGGCGCACAGCCGCACCATCGACGCGACCCGCAATCGCCTGCTCGAATACCGGAACCGGCGCGAAGGCAGCAATCATCTCGGTCGTCCGCCGTCGACACCGGATGAACTGATGCTGCGCCTGCTGAATACGATGGTCGATCAATATCTTGCGCTGCGCCAGCCGCTCACCAGCCAGATCGATCGCTGGCAGCGCGCACTGCTCAATCCGCGCAGCCCGTTCAACGACTGGGTTGCATTGCTGGACGCGCGCATCGAATTGCGCAAGCTCGACCAGCTATGCGAGGGCCAGCACGATGCGATGCAGGAGCTGCGCGATTATCTGGTCGACAGCAATGGCTGTAGCGACAACAGCCGCGCGAAAGACCTGCTGCTGGTGCGTGTTCACGACGTGATGGAACATATCGCGCGGGTGCTGAATCATGCCCGCCGACTGGAATCGACGATCGAGTCGGCGGTACAGATTCATTTCTCCGCGATGGCGCATCGGACCAGCGAGATCATGCGCACGCTGACCGTGATTACCGCACTGTTCATGCCGCTGACGCTGATTACCGGGATCTTCGGCATGAACTTCATCGACATGCCGCTGCTGAAGGACAAAACCGGTTTCTGGATCACGATGGGAATGATGGCTGCAATCGTTGTCGTGCTGCTGTTTTTCTTCCGGCGCAAGCGTTATCTCGACGATCAGCCGTAACCGCGCCTGCATGAAAAAAGCGCTCGTCGAAACGAGCGCTTTTTTTGTTGGACTACCTCCGCCTATTTGTTCGGCTGCGGCGTGATGCGAAGGTAAGGACGCGGCGCGGTATAGCCCTTCGGGAATTTCTGTTTGAGCACCGCTTCGTCCTGGATCGACGTTGGAATGATGACGTCGTCGCCGTTGCGCCAGTTACCCGGAGTTGCCACCGTGTAGCTGTCGGTCAGCTGCAGCGCATCGATCACACGCAGTACTTCATCGAAATTGCGGCCGGTGCTCATTGGATAGGTGATGATCAGGCGCACCTTTTTCTTCGGATCGATCACGAACAGCGAACGCACGGTCGCCGTTTCCGACTGGTTCGGATGAATCATGTCATACAAGCCGGCGACCTTTTTATCGACATCGGCAATGATCGGGAAACCGACCACCGTGTTTTGCGTCTCTTCGATATCCTTGATCCACTGCACATGCTTATCAGCCGGATCGACCGACAGTGCGATCGCCTTGACGTTGCGCTTGTCGAATTCGGATTTCAGTTTCGCGGTCAAACCCAGTTCGGTGGTGCACACCGGCGTGAAGTCGGCCGGATGGGAGAACAGCACTACCCAGGAATCGTCCGCCCATTCATGGAACTTGATTTTGCCGATCGAGGAATCCTGTTCAAAATCAGGGGCGGTATCGCCAAGGCGCAAACTCATGTCAATCTCCCAAAAGAATTATTGAGTGAATAATATAGTGGCCCATTCCCCCATCCTCAACAACATAGAAGTTAGCTTCTTATACGTAAACGGATATAACCGGACCGTAGTCGATTTGACTTGCGTCAGCAGGCCGCCTTCAGGAACCGCCTGCAGTGCAAATGGGTGGGTTCGCCGCTCCATTGCGGATGGCAGCGGGCTTGTCGGCCGGCAAAATGGCGCGCTTTTAAGTGCCGGGCATCACCGACTTCACTGCAATCGATTTGGGCGGAAGTCGCTTCAAAAACCGGTAGCCAGCGTCAGCGAGCGCAGGAATCGATCCGCATCCTGATAGCCGATCACACGTCCGCCACGGATCTCCTGGCCCTGCCGATCAAAGAAGACGATACCCGGCGGGCCGAACAGTTTGAAGCGCTTGAGCAATGCCTTGTCGTCGTCGTTATTGGCCGTCACATCCGCCTGCAGCAATACCATGTCGGCGAATTTTGCCTGGATGCGCGGATCGCTGAAGGTCAGTTTCTCCATTTCCTTGCACGACACGCACCAATCGGCATAGAAGTCGAGCATTACAGTCTTGCCCCTGGCACGCGCGATTGCGGCATTGAGTTCAGCCACCGACTTGACCCGCGTGAACTGCATTTTGCTGTCACTGCCGCCGCTGAACTGCGACAGCGGCGCCAGCACGTCATGGGCGCCGGTAACGAGCCCGGTCAGCTGCATCAGTCCGAATGCAGCAAAGATCAGCCCGATTGCTTTCGACGTCGCGCCCCATTGTGGCTTCCACAACAGATAGCCGCCGTAGACCAGGCCCAAGATGGCCCAGCCGGCCATCGGCAGCCAGGCCGGCATGATCGGGGCAACGATCCATAACGCGAGGCCGAGCATCAGCACGCCGAAGAAGCGCTTGACCGCCTCCATCCAGGGACCGGCGCGCGGCAATAGCGTACCCGCTGAAACGCCGACCAGCAGCAGCGGCACGCTCATGCCGACCGCCATCGCGAACAGCGCGCTGCCGCCGATCAGCACGTCGCGAGTCTGGCTGATGTAAAGCAGCGCGCCGGCCAGCGGCGCAGCGACGCAGGGGCCGACGATCAACGCGGAAATCGCGCCCATCGCAAAAACGCCGAACAGTTTACCGACCGACTGGCGATCAGATGCTTTCATCAGTTTCGTTTGAATCGCCGCCGGCACCTGGAGCTGGTACACGCCAAACATCGACAGCGAGAGTGCGATCATCAGCAGCGCAAACGCGCTCAGCGCCCATGGATTCTGCAAGCTCGCCGACAAACCTTCGCCGACCAGGCCGGCAGCAATTCCAAGTCCGGTGTACACCAGCGCCATGCCGGTCGAATACGCGGCCGACAACATGAATCCGCGGCTCCGGCTGGCCCGCGCTCCTTCCCCGACGATGATCGACGACAGGATCGGCACCATCGGCAATACGCACGGCGTAAACGCCAGGCCCAGTCCGAGCAGAAGAAACAGCGGCAGGATCGCGAGCAGTCTGCCACTCTTCAATGAGCGCTCGATTCTGCCAACGTCCGAATCTGCCGGATTGCCGGAGCCGGATGCGGTCGATTGCATCGCGGCCGGCGCATCGACTGCAGCACTGGTCGCCCCCGGTCCGAACGCAAGCGCCGCCAGCAATCCACCGCCATCCGGCGACAGCTTTGCCTCCGATGTCATCGGCGGATAGCACAAGCCTTTGTCCGCGCATCCCTGGCCGGTCACCTTCAGTGTGAACGCGCCGTCAGCCTCGACCGGCAGCCTGATCGTGATGGTTTTATGATAGGTCTCGACGTTTTTCTGGAAGGTCTCGTCGAACTTCACGCTCCCCGGCGGGATGATCGGCGTACCGAGTTTCGCACCGTCGACGTTGAACGCAAAGCGCTCTCGGTACATGTAATAACCATCCGCGATCGTATAGGTGACCTCGGCGGTCTTCGCATCCACCATCCGCGCAGAAAACCGGAATGCCGCTTCCGGATCGAGAAAATCATCCGCGGCATGCGCAGCTGGCGCAAGCAGGAAAAAGAAAACCGAAAGCAGGCAGGCGCCGGCGCGGACGATGGCCGAACCGACTACCCGCCGGTCGAATCGCTTAAACATCTGTGTCCTTCCTGGTTTCCTTGATGATCCAGTCGAGGTAAGCCGGCAAACCGGCAACGATCGGCGTGGCGATGATCTCCGGCACCTGGTATGGGTGCGCGGCCTTGATTGCCGACTCCAGTTCGGCATAGCGTGCCTGCGTAGTCTTGATCAGCAAGGTCACCTCGCATGCCTGCTCCATCGCGCCCTGCCAATGATAGACCGACTGCACGCCGGGAAGCATATTCACGCAAGCCGCCAAGCGGTCTGCGACAAGCCGTTGCGCAAGAACCTGCGCCGTCGACGCATCAGGCATGTTCGTAAAAATCAGGAGCGCTTGTTGCATGGTCGGATTCAAGATTGAAAACTGACAGTTATTTCAGCAATCGGCGTCGGGTCAAAACCGTCGCCAGGTAAAATCCGGCGGCGCAATAGGCAGCCAGAATCATGATGTCACGCATCGGCGCGTTCGGCCAATGGCCGAGAATCAACGGCCGGACCAGATTGACCGCCGCACCCAGCGGCAGG
Organism: uncultured Noviherbaspirillum sp.; assembly: GCA_966211585.1. Taxonomy (GTDB): domain Bacteria; phylum Pseudomonadota; class Gammaproteobacteria; order Burkholderiales; family Burkholderiaceae_D; genus Noviherbaspirillum. Next base: position 80,976 of record CBIHNU010000015.1, read on the forward strand.
ACGTTCGCGATCAGTTGCAGCCATTCGGGAAGCTGTGTCGTCGGATAGTAGACACCGGACAGGAACATCATCGGCGTCAGTACCAGCGTGAAATAATATGTGAAGAAATCATAGCCGCGCGCGACCGCATTGACGATCAGGCCGATCGACGCAAAGCTCATGCCAACCAGAAACAGCAGCGGCGGTACAACCAGGGTTTGCGGATGGATTCCGATGCCGAGCACGAAAATCACCAGCAGGATCGCGATGCCGGAAAACAGGGATTTGGTTGCCGCCCACAACATCTCCGCAAGTACCACGTCGTCCAGCGCCAGCGGCGCATTCAGAAGCGCCTCCCAAGTTTTCTGCACGTGCATGCGCGAGAATGCGGAATACAACGCTTCGAACGACGCAGCCATCATGATCGACATGCAGATCGAACCGGATGCCAGGAACTGGATATAAGGAATGCCGTCCACTGTGTGCAGCAGGCTGCCGAGGCCGTAGCCGAATGCAACCAGCGTAATCAGCGGATCGGCGATATTGCCGAGCACGCTCGCGACCGCCAGTTTTTTCCATACCAGGAAATTGCGCCGCCAGATCGGCAGGAACCGCAGAGAAAATTCGGGCAGTGCGTAAATGGTCGCACTCATGTCAGTCTCTCATTTCCCGTCCGGTCAGTTTCAGGAACAGATCTTCCAGGTTTGCCGGGCGATGCAGATAGCGCACGCCCGGCGTTACCTGCAAACTGGCCAGCAATGGCTGTGCGTCATTGGTATAGCAGAAGATGGTCTCGCCGCTGACTTCGATACGCGCCGATTTTGCGCCGCCCTCGACATCGCCCCAAGCGCGTGCATTGTCACCGTAGACTTCGACCACTTCGGCTTCGATATGTTGCGCGATGAGATTGCGCGGCGATCCTTCCGCAATCATCCGGCCATGATCGATCACCGCCAGCCGGTCGCACAGCCGCTCGGCCTCGTCCATGAAATGCGTCGTCAACACGATGGTTTTACCTTCGCTCAGCAAGGTTTTCAGCCGATCCCAGATCATATGCCGCGCTTGCGGGTCCAGGCCGGTGGTCGGCTCGTCCATGAAAATCAGGTCAGGATCATTGACCAGCGCCCGTGCCAGCGTCAGGCGCCGCTTCATTCCTCCCGAAAGCTCGCCGATACGCGCATCCTTCTTCGTGGTCAGGCTGGCGAATTCAAGCAGTCGCGGGATGCGCACCTTGATTTCCACATCCGGCATGCCGAAATAGCGTCCGAATACCAGCAGATTTTCTGTGACGGTAAAGTCGGGATCCAGATTATCGCCTTGCGGCACCACGCCGACCCGCAGTCGGGCGGAGCGCGCTTCGGCCGGAATGCGTTTGCCGACCAACACTATATCGCCGCTATCCGGTACCGTCAGCCCCAGGCACAGCCGCAACGTAGTGGTCTTGCCCGCGCCGTTCGGGCCGAGAAGCCCGTAGCATTCACCCCGCCGAAGAGTGAACGACAGATCATCGACGACAACGCTTCTGGCTGTGCCATTCCCGTACGATTTCCGCAAATTGGCGACTGAAAGAATCGCTGGTTCCATCATGCTGGAGCGCCGCTCCGGGCAAAAAGGGTACATCTTGCCATAAACGAAGCGCTGCCATTGAAAGCAAAAAAAGCCAGGCGACGCCTGGCTTTTTTTGTATGACAGCCGATTACTGCCCGGCCTGCTTACTCGGCGGACGGCACTTCGGCTGCGTCGCTGATTTCCGGGCGATCGACCAGCTCGACGAATGCCATCGGCGCATTGTCACCTTGGCGGAAGCCCATCTTCAGGATGCGCAGATAGCCGCCGTTGCGTGCCGCGTAACGCGGACCAAGTTCAGAGAACAGCTTGCCGACGATCTCGCGATCGCGCAGGCGGCTGAACGCCAGACGCTTGTTGGCAACCGAGTCGGTCTTGCCCAGTGTGAGAATCGGCTCGACGACGCGGCGCAGTTCCTTTGCCTTCGGCAGCGTGGTCTTGATCGCTTCGTGGCGCAGCAGCGAAACAGTCATGTTGCGCAGCATCGCGAGGCGATGCGACGAAGTACGATTCAGCTTACGGAGTCCGTGACGATGACGCATGATATTTCCTTTCAGTTTTTAGTTTCAAATCCAGCTCTTCTATCGACCAAGCATCGGCTTGTCGCGGGCCGGTAAATTTCCAAATTTACCAGAGCGAGGCAATCGCTCCGGTACGGATTACTTCTCCAAGCCTGCCGGCGGCCAGTTTTCCAGCTTCATGCCCAGGGTCAGACCGCGCGACGCCAAGACTTCCTTGATTTCGTTCAGCGACTTGCGGCCAAGGTTCGGGGTCTTCAGCAGTTCGTTTTCGCTGCGCTGAATCAGATCGCCGATGTAATAAATGTTTTCGGCTTTCAGGCAGTTCGCGGAACGTACAGTGAGCTCCAGATCGTCGACCGGACGCAGCAGGATCGGGTCGACGGCCGGTGCACGCGACGGTGCTTCGGCAGCAGCTTCGGTGCCTTCCAGCGCGGCAAACACGTTCAGTTGGTCGACCAGCACGCGCGCCGATTGGCGGATCGCTTCTTCCGGCGAAATCACACCATTCGTTTCGATGTTGATGACCAGCTTGTCGAGGTCGGTACGCTGCTCGACGCGAGCAGATTCGACGGCATAGGATACACGGCGTACCGGCGAGAACGATGCATCGAGGATGATGCGACCGATGGTCTTGTTCGCATCTTCCGACAGCCGACGCACATTGCCCGGCACATAGCCGCGGCCTTTCTCGACCTTGATCTGCATGTCCAGCTTGCCACCGGCAGTCAGATGCGCAATCACGTGATCCGGATTGACCAGTTCAACGTCATGCGGCAGATCGATGTCCGACGCCAGCACCGCACCTTCGCCATCTTTCTTCAGAGTGAGCGTCACTTCGTCACGGTTGTGCAGCTTGAAGACGACCCCCTTCAAATTCAGCAGCATGTCGACGACATCTTCCTGCACGCCGTCGAGCGACGAGTACTCGTGCACCACACCGGCGATCGTGACTTCGGTCGGTGCATAACCCACCATCGACGACAACAGCACGCGACGGAGCGCGTTGCCGAGCGTATGGCCATAGCCGCGCTCGAACGGTTCCATTACGACTTTAGCGTTACCGGCACCGAGTGCCTCGACTTCAATAATACGGGGTTTCAACAGACTGTTTTGCATGAAATGTCCTTTTCAATACCCTCGGCTCGTTACACCGATAAGGCTGATGGCATTACAAAAAAGCTCACCTCGACGAAGTGGGCGGGAAATCGGGATTAGCGGGAATACAATTCGACGATCAGCGATTCATTGACATCGTTCGCAATTTCGGAGCGATCCGGCATCGACTTGAAGGTGCCTTCCATTTTCTTCGCATCGACTGCAACCCACGACGGCAAGCCGCTCTGTTCGGCCAGCGACAGCGCCTCAACGATGCGCGCCTGTTTCTTGGCTTTTTCACGCACAGCAACCACGTCGCCAGCCTTGACCTGGAACGAAGCGATGTTGACTACTTCGCCGTTGACCGTGAACGCCTTGTGGCTCACCAATTGGCGCGCTTCAGCGCGGGTCGAGCCGAAGCCCATACGGTAAGCGACGTTGTCCAGACGGGATTCAAGAAGTTTCAGCAGGTTTTCGCCAGTGTTCCCCTTGCGGCTGTCTGCGGCAGCGAAATAGCGGCGGAACTGGCGCTCAAGAATGCCGTACATACGCTTGACCTTCTGCTTTTCGCGCAGCTGGTTGCCATAGTCCGAAGTGCGAGCACCGGAGGTGCGGCCATGCTGACCCGGCTTGGAATCGAGTTTGCACTTGGAATCCAGCGAACGACGCGCGCTCTTCAGGAACAGGTCGGTGCCTTCACGGCGGGAAAGTTTTGCTTTTGGTCCAATATAACGTGCCACGTTGATTTCCTTTTGTTAAATGACGCCCCGGGCGAAATCGATTTTTTGATAACCGATTTGTCAGGCGCTAGTCTGATCTGCCTGCAGTCAGACGGTGGTCTTAAGAACAAAGCCCGCCAAGGTTCTTGGCGGGCAGTTTACTGCACACTACAACAAGCGATTAGATACGGCGGCGCTTCGGCGGGCGGCAACCGTTATGCGGCACAGGCGTCACGTCCTGAATCTGCGTAATCTTGATGCCGAGGTTGTTCAGCGCGCGAACTGCCGACTCGCGACCAGGGCCCGGGCCCTTGATGCGAACTTCCAGGTTCTTCACGCCGCATTCAACCGCTACCTTGCCGGCTGCTTCAGCCGCGACCTGTGCCGCGAACGGAGTCGATTTGCGCGAGCCCTTGAAACCAGCTCCGCCAGACGTTGCCCACGACAGCGCATTGCCTTGACGATCGGTAATCGTGATGATGGTGTTGTTGAAGGACGCATGAATATGTGCGATGCCTTCAGCAACATTCTTTTTGACTTTCTTGCGCACGCGTGCTGCTGCGGCGTTATTCGGGGCTTTTGCCATTTTGATTTCCTTGAATCCGACTACGAGTCAAACTGCGCTGGATTATTTCTTCAGCGACTGCGCTGCCTTGCGCGGGCCCTTGCGAGTACGTGCATTGGTACGGGTGCGCTGACCACGGCAAGGCAATCCCTTGCGATGACGCAGGCCACGGTAGCAACCCAAGTCCATCAAGCGCTTGATATTCATTGAAACTTCACGACGCAGGTCACCCTCGACGACGAACTTGCCGATCGCGTCACGCAGCTTCTCCAGCTCGTTATCGTCTAGATCCTTGACCTTTTTCGTGGTCGAAACGCCGGTCTGCTCGCAGATCTCTTCTGCACGCGGACGGCCGATGCCATAAATCGCTGTCAAGCCGATAACGGTGTGTTGATGGTTGGGGATGTTGACCCCTGCAATACGTGCCATTCGTTATTCCTCGATCAATAACGTTAATTAACCTTGGCGCTGCTTATGACGCGGTTCGGTGCAAATGACACGGACCACGCCTTTGCGCTTGATGATCTTACAGTTGCGGCAGATCCGCTTGACTGATGCGAGCACTTTCATTTTTGCCCTCTCTCTTACTTACAGTTCTAGTTACTTTTACTTGGTACGGAACACGATACGTGCCCGGCTCAAATCGTATGGTGTCAGTTCCACCGTCACCTTGTCGCCTGGCAAGATGCGGATATAGTTCATCCGCATCTTGCCAGAAATATGTCCGAGTACGACATGCCCGTTTTCCAACTTGACTCGAAACGTTGCGTTAGGCAGATTCTCGAGAATCTCGCCCTGCATCTGGATAACGTCGTCTTTTGCCATGCGATCTCTTCGTTCTTCCGAACGTCTATCGTGTCGGAATACCGCCCTTGAAATTCGCTTTCCGAAGCAGTGATTCGTACTGCTGCGACATTACATAATTCTGTACCTGCGCCATGAAGTCCATCGTGACAACCACGATAATCAGCAACGACGTACCGCCAAAATAGAACGGCACCTTCCATCTCGCAATCAAAAACTCGGGCAGCAGACATACCAGCGTGATATACACAGCTCCGGCCAGCGTCAAGCGCGTTAGAATCTTGTCGATGTAGCGCGCTGTCTGCTCCCCTGGCCGTATGCCGGGAACGAAGGCACCGCTCTTCTTCAAGTTGTCTGCAGTCTCCTTGCTGTTGAATACCAATGCGGTATAGAAGAAGCAAAAAAAGACAATCGCGATCGCATACAGCAGAGCATGAATCGGCTCTCCCGGCGCCATCGATGCTGCCAAATCCTTCAGGAAGCGAACAAACGCATTGTTCGTATCACCGGAGGTGAACCAACTCGTAATCGTTGCCGGAAACAAGATGATCGATGAAGCAAAGATCGGCGGAATGACGCCAGACATGTTCAACTTCAATGGCAAATGACTGCTTTGACCACCGTAAATCTTGTTACCCACCTGGCGCTTCGCATAATTCACCAGAATCTTGCGCTGCCCACGCTCGATAAATACGACAATGAAGGTCACTGCGGCGACGATCACGCAGATCAGGATCGCCGAAACCGCGTTCATCGAACCCGTCCGCACCAGTTCAAACAAGCCGCCGATTGCATTCGGCAAGCCCGCTGCGATACCAGCGAAAATAATGATCGATATACCGTTGCCCAGACCCCGTTCGGTGATCTGCTCGCCCAGCCACATCAAAAACATCGTACCCGTGACCAGCGTCACCACGGTCGTGAAACGGAACGCCATGCCCGGATCAATCACCAAGCCAGCTTGCGACTCCAACGCCACCGCGATACCCAGCGCCTGAAAAGTCGCCAGCACCAGCGTTCCGTAGCGGGTGTACTGCGTTATCTTCCGGCGTCCCGCTTCGCCTTCTTTTTTCAGCGCCTCCAATTGCGGAGACACAATCGACATCAACTGCATGATGATCGATGCCGAGATATACGGCATGATCCCGAGCGCAAAAATCGTGAATCGGGACAATGCACCGCCCGAAAACATGTTGAACATGCCGAGAATGCCGCCCTGATTACGATTGAATAATTGCGATAGCTGGTTGGGGTCAATCCCCGGCACAGGAATATGCGCACCGATGCGATAGACCACTAACGCAGCCAGCAAAAACCAAAGGCGGCTCCACGGAAAACCGCTGGCTGCACTCTTAGCGAGTTGGGGTGTCGTCGCCAATTATTGCTCCGAACAAGTTGCGTACAATTTTGCAGGCTTAAGCAACCGAACCGCCAGCCGCTTCGATTGCCGCTTTAGCACCCTTGGTCGCGATCAAGCCTTTGATCGCTACTTTCTTGCTGATTTCGCCCGCTTTAATAACTCGCACAACGCGTGCCAGCTCGGATACCAAACCAGCCTGTTTCAACGCCAGCATGTCAATTTCTGCGACCGGCAGTTTTTCCAGATCGGAAAGTCGAACTTCCGCCTTGAACGGCGTCGCCAGGGACTTGAAACCGCGCTTCGGCAACCGACGCTGCAGCGGCATCTGACCGCCTTCAAAACCGACCTTGTGGAAGCCACCAGAACGAGATTTTTGGCCTTTGTGACCCCGTCCAGCTGTCTTGCCCAGACCAGAACCGATGCCACGACCAACACGACGCTTGTAGTGCTTGGCGCCATCTGCCGGTTGAATATTATTCAATTCCATGATTTGCTCCGTTCGCAAGCACCAGGCTTACGACACTACCTTCACGAGATACGAAACCTTGTTGATCATGCCGCGCACTGCAGGCGTATCCTGCAATTCCGAGACGGAATTTACCCGACGCAGACCCAAGCCGCGGACAGTCGCGCGATGCGATTCACGGGTACCGATCAAGCCTTTGACCAGTTTCACTTTAACTGTGTTTGCCATTCGGTTCACCTCAGCCCAAAATTTCTTCAACCGACTTGCCACGCTTCGCAGCGATTTCCGACGGCGTATTCATTTTCGACAAGCCATCCAGCGTGGCACGAACCATGTTGTAAGGATTGGTCGAACCGTTCGATTTCGCTACCACGTTCGTTACGCCCATCACTTCAAAAATCGCGCGCATCGGACCACCGGCGATCACGCCAGTACCGTCTTTTGCTGGCGAAATCATTACCGAGGAGGCGCCATGCTTGCCAGTCACAGTGTGTTGCAGCGTGCCGTTTTTCAGGCTGACCTTGATCATTTTGCGACGTGCTTCTTCCATCGCCTTTTGCACGGCAACCGGCACTTCTTTGGACTTACCCTTGCCCATGCCGATTCGGCCATCACCATCACCGACCACGGCCAATGCTGCGAATCCCATGATCCGGCCGCCCTTGACCACCTTGGTCACACGGTTGACCGCGATCATCTTTTCGCGCATGCCGTCATCGCGCTCTTCGCCCTGCGGCGTCTTTGCTTGCATTTTTGCCATGACGATTCTTCCTTAGAACTTCAGACCAGCTTCGCGCGCTGCCTCGGCAACCGCTTTCACTCGGCCGTGGTAGCGAAATCCGGAGCGATCGAACGCAACCTCTGCGATACCGGCCTTTAACGCTTTTTCCGCTACGCGCTTGCCAACCAAAGCAGCGGCAGCAGCATTGCCACCCTTGCCCGACTTACCGGCCAACTCCTGACGCACTTCTGCTTCCAGCGTCGAAGCGGATGCCAATACAGTAGCATCCGGCCCAATGATGTTCGCGTAAATGTGCAGGTTGGTGCGATGCACGGCTAGGCGATTCACCTTCAACTCTGCGATCTTCGCGCGAGTCTGCCGTGCGCGGCGCAGACGTGATTGTTTCTTGTCCATCGTCAACCCCTTACTTCTTCTTGGTTTCTTTGAGCGTTACCACTTCATCCACATAGCGGACGCCCTTGCCCTTGTAGGGCTCCGGACTGCGGTAAGCGCGGACTTCAGCAGCTGTCTGACCGACCTTCTGCTTGTCGACACCCTTGATAACGATTTCGGTCTGCGACGGCGTTTCGCACTTCACGCCTTCCGGCATCTGGTGCACTACCGGATGCGAAAAACCCAGCGAGAGGTTGAGCTTGTCGCCCTGCGCCTGTGCACGAAAACCCACACCAACCAAGGAAAGCTTCCGCTCAAAACCCTTGGTGACGCCATTGACCATGTTATTGACCAGCGCACGCAAGGTACCCGACATTGCATTCGCTTCGCGGCTTTCATTCGCCGGCTCGAACATCAACGAGCCATTTTCGTTACGAATCTTGACCAAGCCATTCAGCGCCTGCGTCAATGTGCCCAGCGGGCCTTTTACAGTAATTTGCTCTGCAGCGATGGACGCTTCTGCGCCCTTCGGCAAGGCAATCGGCATTTTACCTACACGAGACATCTTGCACTCCTTAGGCCACGTAGCAAATGACTTCGCCACCGACACCGGTCGCGCGCGCTTTGCGGTCTGTCATCACGCCCTTCGGCGTAGACACAATTGCCACACCCAAGCCATTCATCACGCTTGGAATATCAGCCTTGCCCTTGTAAATACGCAGGCCAGGGCGTGATACGCGCTCAAGGCGCTCGATAACAGGACGACCGGCATAGTATTTCAGGCCAATCTTCAGTTCCGCCTTGCCTTCCGCCTCGGAAACCGCGAAATCTTCAATGTAACCTTCATCCTTCAGAACATTGGCGATCGCCACTTTGACCTTGGAAGAAGGCATTGCGACCGTTGTCTTTTGCACGCCTTGGGCATTGCGAATGCGGGTCAGCATATCGGCGATAGGATCGCTCATACTCATTGCATATTCTCCTATTACCAGCTAGCTTTAGTCATACCCGGGATCTCGCCGCGCATGGCGATTTCACGGAGCTTGATACGGCCCAGACCGAACTTGCGGAAGGTGCCACGCGGACGACCAGTCAGAGCGCAACGTTTGCGCTGACGTGTCGGATTTGCATTGCGCGGCAACGCCTGCAACTTCAGACGCGCGTCATAGCGCTCTTCTTCCGACTTCGATTGATCTTCGATGATTGCCTTCAACTCGGCGCGCTTGCCGGCGTATTTCTTCACCAGGTCTGCGCGCTTTTGTTCACGGTTAATCAGTGCCAGTTTTGCCATGGCAGCCTCAGTTTCTGAACGGGAATTTAAATGCGGCGAGTAGCGCTTTCGCTTCGTCGTCGGTCTTCGCAGTCGTGGTGATACTGATGTTCATGCCACGCAGCGCGTCAATCTTATCGTATTCGATCTCGGGGAAAATGATCTGCTCTTTCACGCCGATATTGTAGTTGCCACGACCGTCGAAGGAACGCCCCGACACACCACGAAAGTCGCGCACTCGCGGCAGCGCAACCGTGATCAGACGATCCAGAAATTCGTACATGCGAGCACCACGGAGCGTAACCATGCATCCGATCGGATAGCCCTCTCGAATCTTGAAGCCCGCGATTGCCTTGCGTGCCTTCGTTACCACCGGCTTCTGACCGGCAATCTTTGTCAGATCGCCGACAGCATGCTCAATGATTTTCTTGTCTGCAACTGCCTCGGACAAACCCATATTGAGGGTAATCTTGGTCAAGCGAGGCACTTCCATCACCGACTTGTAACCAAACTTGGAGGTCAGGTCGCCGACGACTTTTTCTTTATAAAACTGCTGGAGACGGGCCATGATCTGTTACGCCTTAACAACTTCGCCATTGGATTTGTAGACACGGACTTTTTTGCCATCCACATCCTTGAAACCAACGCGATCTGCCTTGCCAGTCGCCACATTGAACAATGCAACGTTGGACACATGAATCGGCATCAGCTTATCAACGATGCCACCAGTAATGCCGGTCATCGGGTTCGGCTTCGTCGCTTTTTTTGCAACATTCACACCCTCGACCACGACGTAATTGGCATCAACGCGCTGCTTCACTGTGCCACGCTTGCCTTTGTCCTTGCCAGCAAGGACGATGACCTCGTCGTTTTTCCGAATCTTATCCATGACGACTCCTTACAGAACTTCAGGTGCGAGCGACACGATTTTCATGAAGCGCTCAGTGCGCAACTCGCGCGTCACCGGCCCAAAAATACGCGTGCCAATCGGCTCAAGCTTGGCATTCAGCAACACTGCTGCGTTACCATCAAACTTGACCAGCGAACCATCCTGGCGACGCACGCCCTTTGCCGTGCGAACGACCACAGCATTGTAAATCTCGCCCTTTTTCACGCGACCGCGCGGAGCTGCCACCTTTACAGTGACCTTGATTACGTCGCCGATGCTGGCATAGCGACGCTTGGAACCGCCCAGCACCTTGATGCACATTACTTCGCGCGCACCGGTGTTGTCGGCCACTTCGAGCCGGCTTTCAGTTTGGATCATAATATTTTCTTTCCCAACTTAACCCGCTACATCCGCCCAACGCGGGCTCGCGGTCAGTCTTGGTCCCGTCAGCCAACTTGTTGAGAGTCATGCCGATTAGGTGGACGTTTACAAAAACTGCTGCTATTACAAGCCATGCACGCCATATAGCGCTGATGCGGATTCTCAAAACTGCTTTTCGAGAACCAAGCCCGACATTATGTCAGCAAAACGCCGGGCTCGCAACAACTAATTAAACGATTTGCGCTTCCTGGACAACACGCGTCACAGTCCAAGCCTTGGTCTTGGAAATCGGGCGACCTTCCTGTATTTCGACAGTATCGCCTTCCTTGACCTGATTGCTTTCGTCGTGAGCGTGGTACTTGTTCGAACGCATGACGATCTTGCCGTACAACGGGTGTTTGACCCGATGCTCTACCAGCACGGTGACAGTCTTGTCCATCTTGTCCGAGACGACCTTGCCAATCAGCGTGCGCTTCAGCGCCTGTTTCACTTGATCGTTCATTACTTGGCGCCCTTCTGATTCATGACCGTTTTCACGCGCGCGATATCGCGGCGTACTTTCTTGAGTTGCGCGGTATTGTTCAGCTGTTGCGTCGCAATTTGCATACGCAGACCGAATTGCGCCTTGAGCAATTCGGTCAGCTCCTTCGCCAGAGCCGCCTCGTCTTTGCCGCGGAGTTCAGATGCTTTCATGTTTCACTCCTATTATTGGCCGACTTGACGAACAACGAAGGTCGTCAACAGCGGCAGCTTGGCTGCAGCCAGGCGGAACGCCTCGCGTGCAAGCGCTTCATCGACGCCATCCATTTCGTACAACACCTTACCCGGCTGGATCTCAGCCACGTAATACTCGGGATTACCCTTGCCGTTACCCATGCGGACTTCGGCAGGTTTTTGCGAAATTGGCTTGTCCGGGAAAATACGAATCCAGATCCGACCACCCCGCTTGATGTGACGTGTCATCGCACGACGCGCAGCCTCGATCTGACGCGCGGTGATCCGGCCGCGGCCAATCGCCTTCAGGCCGAATTCGCCGAATGACACGGCTGTGCCACGCTCATGCGAAATGCCCTTGTTGCGGCCTTTTTGCTCTTTACGATATTTTCTGCGTGCTGGTTGCAGCATGATTATTCTCCTGCTTTCTCAGCCGGTGCAGCGCCGTCAGCCTTTTTGGGGGCACGAACGCGCTTGGCAGCCGGAGTAGTGGCCGGGGCGCCCTCGGAGCCCTCCGGCTTTCTGGTGCGGGGGCGGCCGCCCGGCTTACCGTCGTCACGACGCGGGCCGCGACGCTTCTTGTCGTCTTCAGCGGGCGTTTCGATAGTCGGCGCTTCACCGCTAGCCAGTCGATCGCCTTTGTAGACCCAGACCTTGATACCGATGATGCCGTAGGTGGTTTCGGCTTCGCCAAATCCGTAGTCGATTTCTGCACGCAGGGTATGGAGAGGCACGCGGCCCTCGCGATACCATTCGGTACGCGCAATCTCGATACCGTTCAAACGGCCGGAAGACATGATCTTGATGCCCTGCGCACCCAAACGCATCGCATTCTGCATCGCACGCTTCATGGCGCGGCGGAACATGATGCGCTTTTCAAGCTGCTGCGCAATGGAGTCAGCGATCAGTTGCGCATCGGTTTCCGGCTTGCGGATTTCTTCGATATTGACGTGAACCGGCACACCCATCATCTTGGTCAGATCGGTCTTGAGAACTTCGATGTCCTCGCCTTTCTTGCCGATCACAACGCCCGGACGGGAGCTGAAAATCGTGATGCGTGCATTTTTTGCAGGGCGCTCGATAACGACGCGACCCACAGAGGCGTTTTTCAGCTTCTTTTTCAGGTATGCGCGAACATCCAGATCCTCGTTGAGCATGGCGGCAAAATTGCTGTTGCCTGCATACCAACGCGAACCCCAGTTGCGCGTGACCGAAAGACGGAAGCCGGTCGGATGAATTTTCTGTCCCATCGTGACTCCTTAGTTACCGACAGTCACGTAGATGTGACAGGTTTGCTTCGAGATGCGATCACCACGACCCTTGGCGCGCGCGATAAAGCGCTTCAGGACCGCACCTTTTTCGACGTATACCGTCTTCACTTTCAATTCGTCGATATCCGCACCATCGTTATGCTCCGCGTTCGCAATCGCGGATTCGAGCACCTGCTTGATGATGACCGCGCCCTTTTTCGGGCTGAAGGCCAGGATGTTCAACGCTTGATCGACATTTTTGCCGCGGATCAGATCGGCGACCAGTCGGCCTTTTTGGGCCGACAGACGCGCGCCACGGAGAGTAGCTTTAGTTTCCATCATCGGACCTTATTTCTTAGCCTTCCTGTCAGCTGCGTGTCCCTTGAACGTACGGGTCAACGCGAATTCGCCGAGCTTGTGACCAACCATGTTCTCGGATACATAGACCGGCACGTGCTGCTTGCCGTTATGCACCGCGATCGTCAGGCCGATGAAGTCCGGCATGATCGTCGAACGGCGGGACCATGTCTTGATCGGCTTCTTGTCTTTCGTCGCTTGCGCGGCTTCAACCTTCTTCACCAGATGGGCGTCACAGAACGGCCCTTTTTTCAATGAACGTGTCATGTGTTACCCCTTATTTCTTGCCGCGGCGCGAGACGATCATCGAAGTCGTGCGCTTGTTGCTGCGCGTCTTCTTACCCTTCGTCTGCTGGCCCCACGGCGATACCGGATGACGGCCCGCTGCAGTGCGACCTTCACCACCACCATGCGGGTGATCGATCGGGTTCATCACGACACCGCGAACGGTAGGACGCACACCGCGCCAGCGCATCGCGCCGGCCTTGCCGATCTTGCGCAGGTTGTGCTCGCCGTTGCCGACTTCACCAACGGTCGCACGGCATTCGATATGCACGCGGCGAACCTCACCGGAACGCAAGCGAACCTGCGCATACGTGCCTTCACGCGCCATCAATACGACACCCGCTCCCGCGGTACGCGCCATTTGTGCACCTTTGCCAGGCAGCATTTCGACGCAATGCATCGTCGTGCCAACCGGAATGTTGCGAATCGGCAGACAGTTGCCGGATTTAATCGGCGCTTCGGAGCCGTTCATCAACTGATCGCCAACTGCCACGCCCTTCGGGGCAATGATGTACTGGCGCTCGCCATCGGCGTAGCACAACAGAGCGATATGGGCAGTACGGTTCGGGTCGTACTCGATACGCTCAACCTTTGCTGCAATTCCGTCTTTGTCACGGCGAAAATCGATGACGCGATAATGGTGCTTGTGGCCACCGCCAATATGGCGAGTAGTGATATGACCATTGTTGTTACGGCCGGCGCTTTTCGATTTTTTCTCGACCAGACCGGCAAACGGACGGCCTTTGTACAGATCGGGATTGACGACCTTGACCATGCCACGACGGCCGGGCGATGTCGGCTTAACTTTAACGAGCGCCATTATTTAGCCTCCTCGGTGAAGTTGATTTCCTGGCCCGGCTTCAGGCAGACATACGCCTGACGCGTATGGTTCCGGCGACCAGTGAACCGACCGGCACGCTTTTGCTTGCCCTGACGATTCAATACCTGCACCGATTCCACCTGCACCTTGAACAGCAACTCGACAGCCGCCTTGACTTCCAGCTTGGTTGCGTCCGGAGCGATACGGAAAACCACTTGCTCATTTTTCTCGGCGACGAAGGTAGCCTTTTCCGAAATCACCGGAGCCAGCAGTACCTTCATCAAACGTTCTTCGCTGTGCTTCACAGTCGCGTTCATGCCAGCATCTCCTCAATCTTTGCCAGTGCCGGCTTGGTGATCAAGACCTTCTTGTAGAACACCAGTGAAACGGGATCGGCATGACGCGGCTCGACGACCAGCACGTTCGGCAGATTGCGCGAAGCGAGCAACAGGTTTTCGTCGAGATTGTCAGTAATTACGAGCACGGAATCCAGACCCATGCCTTTCAGCTTTTGCGACAACAGCTTGGTCTTGGGCGCATCAACCGACAGGCTCTCAACTACCGACAAGCGGCCTTCACGAGCCAACTGGGAGAGGATCGAGCAGACACCTGCGCGATACATCTTCTTGTTGACCTTGTGCGAGAAGTTCTCGTCCGGTGAATTCGGGAATATGCGACCACCTCCACGCCACAACGGCGACGACGACATACCAGCACGAGCACGGCCCGTACCTTTTTGACGCCACGGCTTCTTGGTCGTATGGCTGACCTCTTCACGGTCTTTCTGCTTGCGGTTACCACTGCGAGCGTTCGCTTGGTACGCAACCACAACCTGGTGTATCAGCGCCTCGTTGTAATCGCGACCGAAAATGGTATCCGGTGCAGCAACATTGGAAGCAGCTTGACCTTGGTCATTCAGGAGCTTGAGTTCCATCGATTAGGCTCCCTTCTTGGCTTTGACTTTGACAGCAGGAACAACGATAACCTGGCCGTTTTTTGCGCCCGGCACTGCCCCCTTGACCATCAGCAGCTGACGCTCGGCGTCAACACGAGCGATCTCGAGGTTCTGCACGGTGGCAGTAACATCCCCCAGGTGACCGGTCATACGCTTGCCCGGAAATACGCGCCCCGGATCCTGCGCCATGCCGATAGAGCCTGGAACATTGTGCGAACGGGAGTTACCGTGCGACGCACGGCCGGAGGCAAAGTTGTAACGCTTGATCGTACCGGCATAACCCTTACCGATGGACACGCCCTGCACGTCCACTTTCTGGCCCGCCTCGAACAAGCTGACAGCGATTGCATCGCCAGCTTTCAGCTCGGCGGCTTTCGCTGCATCGATACGGAATTCCTTGAGAACGGTACCAGCCTCAACACCGGCTTTGGCGAGATGACCCGCTGCCGCTTTATTGACGCGCGAAGCACGGCGCTGACCGAAGGTGACCTGCACAGCGGCATAGCCATCTGTTTCAGGCGTTTTGATTTGTGTCACGCGGTTGTTCGACACGTCCAGCACGGTAACAGGAATGCTATCCCCATCATCGGTAAAGATGCGCATCATACCAACCTTGCGACCAACAAGGCCTAGGCTCATTGTTTTCTCCATTCCCGCCTGCGATTGGGCGGGGCTGATGTTTGTACTACTTAAAACGTGTCGATACGAACTTTCGCATCGACACCGAAGCCGAGCATTATAACCTGCAGATTTTTATTCCACAACCACCCAAATTCAAAATTGTGGTATGTGCGACTCTACAAGGATTACTGCAGTTTGATTTCAACATCCACGCCAGCCGGCAAATCCAGCTTCATCAACGCGTCAACTGTTTTATCGGTCGGGTCAACAATATCCATCAGACGCTGATGCGTACGGATTTCGAACTGGTCACGCGACGTCTTGTTGACGTGCGGCGAACGCAGGACGTCAAAACGCTGGATACGGGTCGGCAAGGGAACCGGGCCCTTGACAACGGCACCAGTGCGCTTTGCGGTGTCAACGATTTCGAGCGCCGATTGATCGATCAGCTTGTAGTCGAAAGCCTTCAGGCGAATACGGATTTTTTGATTGGGCGTTGCCATGTGTTTTCCTTTAAAGAGCGAGCCGCGAGCGAAGCTTCGCTCGCAGCATAATATTTAATCAGACAGAGTCAGGCTGCAATGCCGCCAATTACTCAATGATTTTGGCAACGACGCCGGCGCCGACGGTGCGGCCGCCTTCGCGGATCGCGAAGCGCAAGCCTTCTTCCATCGCGATCGGGTTGATCAGCTTGACCGTGATCGACACGTTATCGCCCGGCATCACCATCTCTTTGCCTTCCGGCAGCTCGATCGCACCGGTGACATCGGTGGTGCGGAAATAAAACTGCGGACGGTAGTTGTTGAAGAACGGCGTGTGACGCCCACCTTCATCCTTGCTCAGCACATAGATCTCGCCGGTGAAATGCTTGTGCGGCT
>CBIHNU010000016.1:0-93616 GCA_966211585.1 uncultured Noviherbaspirillum sp.
AGCGCTTGGCGGCGGCGTCGAGTACGCGCAAGCCTTCGGGCATCACTTCCTTGCCAATGCCGTCACCGGGGATGACGGCGATGTTGAATGACTGTTTCATCATGGATGATCGATCCGTAAAGAGTGGATAAGTCCGCCAAGTGGTCGATACTTGGACGCAGACAAAACGCTGCCTGTGCCTATGTTATTCCCGAGTGCGCAGCGGGAATTTGCATAAAGCGGCAGGAAAATCGACGGAAATTGTGTTTTTTGCGCGCGAGCGGCATGTTATGCGGTGCGCGGGAGAGAAACAGCGAAGCGGGCTGCCAAGTGACAGCGGGGGAGGGCAGGTTATCGAAATGACAGCCGTTGCCTGTCGGAGAGTAACCGACCTCCGGTTACTCCTGCGAAGATGACAGCTTCTCGATCGGATAGTGGTGCTTGATGAAAGGTGATTTGATCACGATGTAGCTGAAGTATTTCTCGATACCGATGCGCCGTTCGAGCAATTCCTCGACGATGCTCTGGTAATGGAGCACGCTGCGGGTGACGAATTTCAGCAGGTAGTCGAATCCGCCGCTCACCAGGTGGCACTCGATGATTTCGTCGACGCCGCGGATGCTGGTTTCAAACTTGACGAAGTCTTCACGGCGGTGGTCGGACAAGGTGACCTGGGTGAATACCATTTGCACATTGCCCAGTTTTTCGAGCTGCACATGCGCGCCGTAGCCGGTAATGAACCCCGCCTTCTCCAGCCTTTTTACCCGGATCAGGCAGGGACTCGGCGACAGACCGATGGCGTCGGCCAGATCGACGTTCGTGGTTCGGCCGTTGCGCTGCAGGTGACCGAGGATGCGAATATCGATCCGGTCCAGTTTGAGTGCGTCAGGCATCATCGTTGTTCGCCATTCTCTGTCAATCCTTTGATCCGAATGCCATGGTAGCAGGCAAATTGGTCTTTGGCATGTCAGGATTTTTCTGGAACGGGGCATTATCTGACTCGAAGCGCGGCGCCTGGGCGATGCCGTTGGCGAGCAAGCCGCGTTCCTGGATCGGCCGATGCCGATTGCCAGGAAGTTACGACGACATCATGTTAGCCAGAGACGCACAGCGTTAGCTTTCGGAGACGGGGGCTGAAATCATCGGAAATTGCGTATTCGGGAAGTAATCGGCATTTTCTGCTGCATACCCGATGCGATACTGCCTGCCCATCGGGAACGGCACAACGCACGCCGGCATTCTCACCTTGAAGGGAGCGCAAGGAACATGACAATTAAATCGCGATTGATCGCCGTGATCGGCTTTCTGTCGATATTGGCCACCGGTATCGGCATGCTGGGCCTGCACGGCATGGGAAGAGCTAATGACGGCTTGAAGGCCGTCTATGAAGACCGGACGATGGTGCTGCAACAGATCTCCAGAATAGAGACGCTCATGCTGCACAACCGGCTTTCATTGTCGCTGGCGATTACCGATCCGATGGCGGACGTCAAGGTCGAGTCGGCGCGGATCGAGAACAACGTTGCCGAGATCAACAGAATATGGGCTGCGTACATGCCGTCTGTTCGCCTGCCGGAAGAAAAGCGCCTGGCAGAAAAATTCGCGAATGACGGGACCAAGATGAATGCGGAGAGCATGCTTCCCGCCGCGTCCGCCCTGCGTAGCGGCAATGTGGATGCCGCAAAAACAGCCCAGGACAAACTGCAAAAACTCGCCCCCTCCGTCCTGCAAAGCATCGATGCGCTGCGCAAACTGCAAGTGGAAGCGGCGAGAGAGGAATATGAACGCGCGATTGCGCGCTACGCGGCGTTGCGCAACACCACGGTGATTGCGATCGTGCTGGGCACGTTCATCGCTGCGCTGTTCGGCTTCTTCCTGATCCGCAACATCTATCGCGACCTCGGCGGCGAGCCCGAATATGCGGCGCATATCGTGCGCAGCATCGCCGCCGGCGACCTGACCGCCAATGTCGCGCTGCGGCCGGGTGACGAGCGCAGCCTGCTGGCGGCGATGCACACGATGCAGCGCAACCTCACGCAGACCATCGGGCAAATCAATCATGCCACGCAGACCATCAACGCGGCTTCCGAGCAGGTCGCTGCGGGAAGCCACGATCTTCGCTCGCAGACCGAACAGCAAGTCTCGTCGTTGAGAGAAACCGCATCCTCGATGGAGGACATCACGTCGACCGTCAAGCAGAATGCCGAAAACGCCCGCGATGCGAACCGCTTCGTCGCCTCCGCATCCGCCACCGCGCAAAAAGGCGGCGCCGTGGTGGCAGAAGTGGTCAGCAAGATGGAATCGATCAACGCATCGGCACGGAAGATCGTCGACATCATCGGCGTGATCGACGGCATTGCTTTCCAGACCAATATCCTGGCGCTGAATGCGGCGGTCGAAGCGGCCCGCGCCGGCGAGCAGGGCCGGGGCTTCGCGGTCGTCGCCGGCGAAGTGCGCAATCTCGCGCAGCGCTCCGCGAGCGCGGCAAAGGAGATCAAGACACTCATCGACGATTCGGTGGGCAAGATCGACGCCGGCGCGCAATTGGTGAGCCAGGCCGGGGAAACCATGAACGACATCATGGCGAGCGTCAGCCGCGTGACGCATATCGTCAGCGATATTGCCGCGGCGAGTCAGAAGCAGACCTCGGGCATCGATCAGATCGGCCAGGCGATCGGCCAGATAGATCGCGTCACGCAACGGAATGCGGTACTGGTGGAAGAGGCCGGCGGCGCAGCCGAATCGTTGCGGGACCAGACGGTCAAGCTGTCGCAACTGGTCACGCTGTTCAAGCTGGGAGAGCTGCGGCCTTCGAGCGTGATTGCCGGTCATCGTGTTGCTCCGGTACTTCTGACTTCCGAGTAATGACGCTTAGCGAATTTGCATAATCGTTCCACGCCATATTGACAAAACCCCCCGCCTACCCGGCAATGAATCAGGAGAAAACCATGTCTGACATTGAAACCCTGAAACAGGAAGATCGCGTGTTCAATCCGCCGCCGCAGTTCGTGAAGAACGCGACGATTTCCGGCATGGCGCGCTACCACGCGATGTGCGCCGAAGCCGAGCGCGACTATGAAGGGTTCTGGGCCAAGCTCGCACGCGAGAACCTCGACTGGCACAAGCCGTTCACCAAGACCCTGAACGAATCCCATGCGCCGTTCTACCGCTGGTTCGAGGATGGCGAGCTGAACGTCTCCTACAACTGCCTTGACCGCAATCTGCACAACGGCAACGCCGGCAAGACCGCGATCATTTTCGAAGCCGACGACGGCAAGGTCACTAAAGTCAGCTACCAGGAGTTGCACGACCGCGTCTGCCGCTTTGCCAATGGCCTCAAGTCGCTCGGTATCAAGAAGGGCGACCGCGTCGTGATCTACATGCCGATGTCGGTTGAAGGCATCGCCGCGATGCAGGCCTGCGCCCGCATCGGCGCCACGCACTCGGTGGTGTTCGGCGGCTTCTCCGCCAAGTCGCTGCAGGAACGCATCGTCGATGCCGGCGCGGTCGCCGTCATCACCGCCGACGAGCAGGTACGCGGCGGCAAGCACCTGCCGCTCAAAGCCATCGTCGACGAGGCGCTCGGCATGGGCGGCTGCGACCATCTGAAGCATGTCGTGATGTACCGCCGCACCGGCGGCAACGTCGGCTTCACGGCCGGCCGCGACCTGTGGCTGCATGAACTCCTCGAAGGCAAGGCCGCCACCTGCGAACCGGAATGGGTTGATGCCGAGCACCCGCTGTTCATCCTGTACACCTCCGGTTCCACCGGCAAACCGAAAGGCGTGCAGCATTCATCGGGCGGCTACCTGTTGTGGGCCGCGCTGACGATGAAATGGACCTTCGACATCCAGCCCGACGACGTGTTCTGGTGCACCGCCGACATCGGCTGGGTCACCGGCCACACCTACATCACCTACGGCCCGCTGGCCGTCGGCGCGACGCAGATCGTGTTTGAAGGCATCCCCACCTATCCGAACGCCGGCCGCTTCTGGGACATGATCCAGAAACACAAGGTCTCGATTTTCTATACCGCGCCGACCGCGATCCGCTCGCTGATCAAGGCCGCCGAGGCCGACGCCGCCGTGCATCCGAAGAAATACGACCTGTCGAGCCTGCGCCTGCTCGGCTCGGTCGGCGAACCGATCAATCCGGAAGCCTGGATGTGGTACTACAAGAATATCGGCAATGAACAATGCCCGGTCGCCGACACCTTCTGGCAAACCGAAACCGGCGGCCACATGATCACGCCGCTGCCGGGCGCGACACCGATGGTGCCCGGCTCGTGCACGCTGCCGCTACCCGGCATCATGACTGCGGTGGTCGATGAAACCGGGCACGACCTGCCGAACGGGCAGGGCGGCATTCTGGTGGTGAAGCGGCCGTGGCCGGCGATGATCCGCACCATCTGGAACGACCCGGAGCGCTTCAGGAAAAGCTATTTCCCGGAAGAGCTGGGCGGCAAGACCTACCTCGCCGGCGACGGCGCGGTGCGCAATGAACAGACTGGCTACTTCACCATCACCGGCCGCATCGACGACGTGCTGAACGTCTCCGGCCACCGGATGGGCACGATGGAAATCGAATCCGCACTGGTCGCCAACCCGATCGTCGCCGAAGCCGCCGTGGTCGGCAAGCCGGATGAGACCACCGGCGAATCGATCTGCGCATTCGTCGTGCTGAAGCGCACGCGCCCGAGCGGTGACGAAGCGAAACAGATCGCCAAGGCATTGCGCGACTGGGTAGGAAAGGAAATCGGGCCGATCGCCAAACCCAAGGAAATCCGCTTTGGCGACAACCTGCCGAAGACGCGCTCCGGCAAGATCATGCGCCGCCTGCTGCGCGTGCTGGCCAAGGGCGAAGAGATCACGCAAGACATTTCCACTCTTGAAAACCCGGCGATCCTGGAACAACTGAAGCAGGCCCAATAACGGAGCAGGCGACGGAAGCCGGCGCGGCCACAAGCTGCGCAGATCCTGGTGATTCGACACACCCCAATACAGCTTCTGTCGGCCGCTCGAAGACGCTTTCGTCTTTTCCGCGTATTCCGGTGTTCCCGATCAGTTTGTTCGACATCATGTTCACCGAGATCGGTGGACGCTGTCACCGGCGGAAATGTGCCTGCAAGCGGGTGTTGCCAAAGTATTGTTTTGCATTGGCGGCTGCGATTTGACACAGGAAGCTGTGATCAACGGCAGTGCTAAAGGCCATGCTGATACCGAGGTACTTTTTCGACGATGTACGCCAATAATTTGGTCAGACTCGTTTCAATTGATTCTCCGGCGGTGTCGATCCTCAAATCAGGCTGCTGCGGCGCTTCATAAGGTGCGCTGATCCCGGTAAATTCCGGCAATGCTCCTGATCGGGCTTTTTTATAAAGTCCCTTGGGATCTCTCGATTCACAGGTCGCCAGGTCGGTCGCGATATGGATTTCATGAAATGCATGACCGCTGGCCTTGCGCGCATTGTCACGGTCGACGCGGTAAGGGGAAATAAAGGCCGTGATGCAGACAAGTCCCGCATCGCAAAACAATGCCGCCACCTCTCCTGCTCGACGAATGTTCTCGGTTCGGTCTGCCGGGTTGAAACCCAGATCAACATTCAGTCCCTTGCGAAGATTATCTCCGTCGAGCACATAGCAGGAATATCCCAACGCCGTCAAAGCCGCTTCGAGTGCCATTGCCAGACTCGATTTCCCTGAGCCGGACAATCCTGTCAGCCAAAGTACCGCACCCTGATGGCCGTAGTGCGCTGCACGGTCTGACGTCAGCAGTTCATGTGGTACTCCCGTCAGAGTCTTGTTCATTCCCCAATATTCCTCATTTTTTGAATTTGTTTTCCCACATTGAACAATGCGTCAAGCAAGTTTTCGGGCAATTGTTGCGACGTTGCACGTTTGCTGCGGCGACGAGAAACTACATGCTCTCATTAAAAAAAGTCAGTAAAGTGTTGAAGATAATAAAAAGAATTCCGAATAGATGGAATCTCATCAAGGGGAACCAGTGATGCCGGACATGCCAATCAAGCAACCAAAGTGTTTTTCAAAGTCAGGCAAAAAGGGGCACCTGCTCAAGCATTCCATGATGGCCGGCGCCTCGGCACTGACGCTCACGGCCGGCGTTGTCGGTAATGCACAGGCAGCCAATTGTGCCGCCAATACGACTTCCATCAGCGGGGGCTTCTCCTGCACCGGGCCGGTGAGTTGGACATTGGGCTCAGGAACGCTGACCAATAACGGCACCATTTCCGGCGGCGGGACAGGTGTGGTGGTGACGGGCATCGGCCACCGGCTTGATACGATTACCAACAACGGCACAATCATCGCATCCGGTTCGGGGATACAGCTTTTTTCTTCGGGCAAAGTGGGCCCAATCATCAATAACGGCTTGCTGCAGTCGCCGGGCAGCTTGGCAATCGCTGCGTACTCTGGCACCCAGATAGGCACGCTCACGAATACCGGGACCATCTTTGGCGGCATCCTCAACCGCACCACAGGTCAACTGGTCATTGTCGGTGTCACGGACGGCTCCGACAATTACGGGACGTTCGCGACCGGTACCATTACCAAAACGATTGAAAGTACCGTCGCCGGCATTCGGTTTGCCGCCGGCAACTCGCTGATCGACATAAACATGAATGTTGGTGCCCAGACACTGACCAACGCCGGCGCGTCGCTCAAGTTCATTAATAATCACACTCTCCGCGGCAATTTCAGCCAGACATCCGGAAGCCTGGTTTTTGGTGCGCTGTCGGCGAGTTCGTTTCCCAAGTTTTCCATCACCGGCACCGCTTCGCTGACCGGCGGCAATATCGTGCTGCTTCCGGTGGCCGGCGGAACATCGGCAGGCACCTACACCATTCTGTCGGCTGCCGGCGGCGTCACCAGTTCCGTGAATGCAATCGCCGCAGGCTATACGGTTGCCACCTCGGTCGTCGGAGGGAACGATCTGGTGCTCACGCTGACCTTGGTTGTTCCTCCTCCTGATCCCGCTCCCGATCCTGCTGGTCCGGTATGGACCGTCAGGGCGACCGATGCAGGCGGCAAGGCTGTGCCTATCGGTCCGGTCCTGGATGCACTGGCGGCCGACAGCAATTTCACCAGCCTGCTGGCAGCGCTGAGCGCATTGCCAACGGCATCGCAAAATACCGCACTCAAGCAATTGGGTACCCCGACGCTGGCGACTCAGGCTGTGGCAGGCGGCGCTTCGTTCGCATTGAGCACGAGCGCCATCGGTCAACGCCAGATGTCGCTGCTGGCAGGTCAACCCAGGGGCAAGGCAGCCGGCTCGGCGGCCGATGGTTCGGGCGTCTGGGGGCAGATACTCGGCAACCACGCTTCGCTTAACAGCACTGCCGACAGCGGCGGCTTCCATACGTCGGCTTACGGCATCACCATGGGCGCCGATACCCACCTCACCAACGATCTGGTGGGCGGCGGCGCCTTCAGCTGGCTGCATAACGATCTGGGCGGGGAGGGCAACAGCAACGGCAATAACTCCACGCTTGCCAGCTACCAGCTTGCGGCCTACGGCACCTGGCGTCCAGGTGGCAACAGACTATTCTTCAACGGCATACTCTCGGTCGGACGCAACAATTACGATCAGTCGCGCGCCATCGATTTCCTGGGCAGCACAGCGGCGGCAAGCTATCGCGGCTGGCAAGGTCAGATCAAGCTCGGCACGGGATACGATATTCCGCTGCGTTCGGGCATGACAGTGACGCCGCTGGCCAGCCTGCAAGCCAATCGCGTGTCGAACGACGGCTATCAGGAAAGTGGCGCCGGCGCGGCCAACATGACGGTCAACAGGCAGAGCTTCAACAACGTGGAAAGCGAACTGGCCGCCAAGCTCACCGCTTACACCGACACCCGCTTTGGCCGCCTGATCGGCGACTGGCAAACCGGCTGGCTGCATTCGTTCACCAACAATGCCGTCGCCACGACGGCGACGATGGGCGGCGTCACCTTTGTGACGACCACCGATCGTCTGGCGAAGAACGGCGCACACATTGTGTTGCGTGGCACTTTGCAACGTACCGACAACCTCTCGTTCTCGCTGGAATACGACGGCACCGTGCGTTCGAACTTCCGCAGCCAGACCGCGATGGCCAAGATGCGCTACGACTTCTGATTGTTTGCCGTATCGGTCGGGTAACATAGGATAGCCGCCAGCAGGCGGCTATTTGCAATGGAGTCTCTTCAAGTGAAGCGCAAGAAGAAAATGGCTGCAGGAGGGCCGCCGGCATTTCGCCAGTCCGGCATTGCTGCGGCCGCCGGACTGACCAGTCAGTTGGCCGGCATTGAACAATCGATCGTGGCGGCGCAGGAGCACTGGAACGCTGGTCAGAATCAGCAGGCTGAAGTGTTATGCCTGCAGGTGCTGGCGCAGATGCCCGCCTATCCACCGGCCCTGCATTTGCTGGGACTGATCGCGCATACCGTCGGCAAGCTGCCGGAGGCAATCGAATTCATGCGCAATGCCTGTGCATCGCCGAACGCACCGGCGCTTTACCACAGCAATTGCGCCGAAATATGCCGGCAGGGCGGCCAACTCGGCGATGCGGAACGGGCTGCCCGCCGCGCGCTGGCGCTTGATCCCGCCAGCCTCGCCGCGCTGAGCAATCTCGGCATCATCCTGCAGGAAGCCGGCAAGCTGGACGAAAGCCTGGAACGGCTGCGCCGCGTAGTCGAACGGGAACCGGACAACCCGGAATTCCACAATAATCTCGGCAACACGCTACAGCGCTCGCGGCGGCTGCTGGAAGCCAGGGCCGCCTATTCAACCGCCATCGAACTCAATCCGGATTACGACGCTGCCTATGCCAATCTGGCGCGTCTGCTGGGCGAGCTCGGCGAGCTCGATGCCGGACTGGAGGCCGCACGCCAGGCTATCGACATCAATCCTCAATGCAGCCCGGCCTACTTGCACGCCGCGACGATACACATCAAGCGCAAGCAGCTGCCGCAAGCCTTGCGGCGCGTGGACGCCTTGCTGAACTACATGCCGGCGCATGCGGAAGCGCTGCAGTTGCGCGCAGCCCTGCTCAGCGACGCCGACGAACCGGAGGAAGCCGAACTGGCGGCCCGGCGTGCGCTCGCGCTGGCGCCGGACAACGGCGACGCCGCACTGGCGCTGGCCAACGTACTCAAGGCGCAAGGTCGCAATGCAGAAGCACTGGCCATGTTCGCGCAAGCCGCACGAAACAATCCCACCGAGAAGGATGCCGCACCGGTAGCGCAAGCGGCTTTGTTGGGCGAACTGGGGCGCATGCAGGAGGCGCAGGCCCTGTTGCGGCAAGTGCTGGACCAGATGCCGCGTTCAGCGTCAGCCTGGCTTCATCTGAGCGCGATCAGGAAGTTCGCGCCGCAGGATGCCGATATCGCGTTGATGGAAGCGGCGTTGGCGCAGGGACAGCGCGACGGCCTTGCTATCGACGACCGCATCGCGCTGCATTTCGCGCTCGGCAAGGCGCGCATGGATGGCGGCGACATCGGGCGCGCACTGGATGATTACGACGAAGCCAATCGTCTCCAGCGTTCCCTGATCGACTATGACGTACGTGCCAACAAGACCTGGATGGCGACGATTGCAGAGCAGGTGCCGGCGCAATTGCTGCAGGCGCTTGCCGCTGCCGGCGCCGGTGATCCGAGCGAGACGCCGATATTCATCGTCGGCATGCCGCGTTCCGGCACCACGCTGGTTGAGCAGATCCTGGCTTCGCATCCCAAGGTGTTCGGCGCGGACGAATTGCGCACGGTGCAAAACATGATCGACAGCATCGTCGGGCCGGACGAACAGCCGCTGCCCTATCCCGCGCTGATGTCCAGCCTCGCTGCCGACGACTTCGCCGAACTGGGCGCCTACTACATCGACAGCGTGACCGCGCTGGCGCCCGATAAAAGCCGCATCGTCGACAAGATGCCGCTCAATTTCATGTATGCCGGATTCATCCATCTGATGCTGCCCAATGCGCGCATCATCCATACCCGGCGCAATCCGGTCGACACCTGCATGTCGTGCTATTGCCAGCCGTTCAACGCGGATCAGAAATTCACTTTCGATCTCGCCGAACTCGGCGAATTCTACGAAGGCTATCGCACGCTGATGCAGCATTGGCGCACAAACCTGCCGCCATCGCGCTTTATCGAGATCGACTACGAAGACGTGGTCGACGACCTCGAAGGCAATGCGCGCAAGCTGATCGAATTCTGCGGCTTGCCGTGGGACGATGCCTGTCTGGCATTTCACAAGACTGCGCGCCAGGTGCGTACCGCCAGCATTGCCCAGGTGCGGCAACCCATCTATCGCGACAGCATCGGACGCTGGGAGCGCTACGCCGAGCGACTGGCGCCGTTGCTCAACGCGTTGAATCCTCCGTCTGCAAATCACCATGACTGAGCCGGCAAGCGTCAGCACCGAAGAGCAGGCGAGTGCCGCCTTGCTGGCCGGAGAACTGGAACGCGCGGAAGCACTGGCGCGTTCGGCCATCGACAGCGGCCGGAGCACGCTGGTCGCATGGGAGGTGCTGGTCAGGGCGATACGCTGGCAAGGTCGCCACCATGATGCCCGTGCATTGCAAGAGATGCTGGTCGAGAACATGCCGGGCCAGTTGAGCTTGCGTTTCGATCTGGCCGAAACCTTGTTGTTGTTGGGCGAGTTCGAACGCGGCTGGCGCGAGTACCAGTATCGCTACAGCCTGCCGCATACCCGCATCATCGACCGCAAGGTGCAGCGCCCGGCCTGGAACGGCCAGCCCTTGCCCGGCAAGACGCTGCTGATTCACGATGAACAGGGTTACGGCGACACGTTCCAATTCCTGCGAATGGCGTCGTGGGCCAAGGAACGCAGCGGCGCGCGCGTGGTGGTCCAGATCAATCATGAGCAAGCCTGCTTCGCCCGGCGCATGCCGGGCATCGATCAGGTGATCTTGCGCGGCGCATTGCCGCCGCCTTTCGACGTGCACTGCCAGATGATGAGCCTGCCGCGCGCGATGAAACTCAAGCTCGACGATTTGCCGGGGGCAATGCCCTATTTGAGCGCGGACGAGCAGCGCGTCGAGCATTGGCGGGCGCGCTTGCAGGATCTGCCGCGTCCGCTGGTGGCGCTGGTCTGGGCCGGCAGCGATACGCACAGCAACGACGCCAATCGTTCGATGACCTTGTCGACGCTGGCGCCGCTGGCCGACAGCAACGTGTCTTTCATCTCTGTCCAAAAGGGGACACGCGCGGCTGAAGCAGATCATCCGCCCGCCGGCATGCGGCTGACCAATCTCAGCAATGAGATCACCGATTTCGACGACACCGCGGCCATCCTCAGCGTATGCGATCTGCTGATTTCGGTCGACAGCTCGCCGGTACATCTGGCCGGCGCATTGAACCGCCCAGCCTGGCTGATGCTGCCGTTCGTGCCCGACTGGCGCTGGCTGCTCGACCGCGACGATTCGCCCTGGTATCCGAACACAAAGCTGTTCCGCCAATCCACGCGCGGTGACTGGTCAGATGTGATCGCTCGCATGGCAGCAGAATTGCAAGTGCTTGCGCGATGAGCACCGTCCGCCGGACATGGTTGTCCGTTCTGCTTGCATGCATGACGCTGTTGCAGGCTTGCGCCGGATTGAAAGACCGTCGTGCTCTGCGAGACACACTGGTGCACGATGCAGGGTGGGAATCGCACATCATCGCCACGCGGCAGTTCGACATCGCCGCCGCCTCGCCGGCGGGGCGCAGGGGTACCGTTCTGGTCGCCTATCTGGAAGGTGACGGCCGTGCCTATCTCGATGCGTCGATGGTTTCCACCGATCCGACGCCAAGCGATCCGATCGCCTTGCGCATGGCGCTTGCGGATTCGCGCCGCGGGCCACTGGTTTATCTGGCGCGCCCCTGCCAGTACACGCTGCCCGAGCACGGGCGCAACTGCAGCAATATGTACTGGACCAGCGACCGTTACGCGCCTGCCATCATTGACGGCATCGGCCAGGCCCTCGACCAGGAAAAGCAACGCGCAGGCGCGTCGAAACTGCTGCTGATCGGTTATTCGGGAGGCGGTGCGCTCGCAGTGTTGCTCGCGCAACGCCGCACGGACGTTGCCGCCATTGTGACGGTAGCGGCCAATCTTGATCTTGCCTATTGGGCCAGACGTGACGGACTTGCTGCGCTGGAGGGTTCAATCGATCCAGCGGCGGCCGCCGGCAGCATTGGCAGCTTGCCGCAACTTCATCTGGCCGGCGCAGATGACAGGGTCGTCGGCCCTGACGTTACTCGCGCATTCTTGCGGCGTATGACAGGCGATGTCAATGGACGCTTGCTGGTGATTCCTGGCTTCAACCATGTCTGCTGCTGGGCGACGCAATGGGGTGCGCTTCTACACCGTCCTGACGTGAGGCGCATTATGCAATCGGGTCCGGTTACGAACCCGCCTTGACGACGCAGGACTTTGCCGTTGATTCAGGATGTGGAAATATCTGCTCTTGGCCGATATTGTTGAAAAAGTCTCATTGACCTCTGCTTGGCGCGCCCTACGGTATCAGCGCGCCCTACGCTTGCTGCTCACCTGAATCGGGTTCCGCAAATTCAGCGGACTACCCTATCTGCATAGGAAGATCGAATTCCTTGTCGGTGTTATCAATGCATTGTGACGGACGCTGTATGAATGCAATAAATTCTGAAACGTCCATTGGGCGACCAAGCAGGTATCCCTGGGTCTGATCACACTTCAACTCCTTTAGCAGTGCCAATTGCGCTTCGGTTTCCACGCCTTCCGCCACCACTTCCATATTGAGAGAGTGTGCCAGCCGGATAATCGCCGCTACAATCGACAGACCCTTTTCGTCCGTTGTCAGGTTGCTGATGAAGCTGCGATCTACCTTCATTTGCTGTACGCCGAATTGCTGCAGGTAACTCAGGCTGGAGTACCCTGTACCGAAGTCATCAATGGCAAGCTCGAATCCGGCATCCTGAAGATGCTTAATGGCAGCCATGGTGGCTTCCGCATCCTGCATGGCCACCGTCTCCGTGATCTCGAACATCAACATGGACGGACTGATGCCATATTTCGCAGTGATGCAAAGAATATCCTCAACAATGCCTGGAGAACGCAATTGGATCTGCGACAGGTTGATCGCCACTTTGAGGCGCTTTAAGCCGGCGTTTTGCCAGGCGTGCATCTGTCGGCATACGTCATTAATGACCCATTTTCCCAAAGCGATGATATGCCCCGAACGTTCGGCAATGGGAATGAACTCGGTCGGCGAGATAAGCCCCAATGTGCCGTGTTGCCATCGTAGCAGCGCTTCGGCACCCAGGAGCTGGTCATTGGCACAATCGTATTTCGGCTGGTACTGCACGAAAAACTCACCGCTCTCTATCGCTGCGGACAAGCTGCGCTGAATTTCAATTGTCCGCTTCATCGCCACGTTCATTGAAGCTTCAAAAAAGCGATAGTTGTTGCGACCGCTGGCCTTGACTTCATACATTGCAGCATCTGCATGGTTGATCAGATCATCCACGGTCATGCCATCGTCCGGGTAGAGTGCAATACCGATACTCGGCGATATGGGTAGGCTTGCCCGGTCCGGAATCGGCGAAGTCTTGAAACACTCAAACAACTTTTCTGCGATATGGCTCGCCATGCCAGCATCCGGAATATTCCCTACCATGACGACGAATTCGTCGCCGCCCAGGCGCGCCACGATATCTTCCTTGCGCACTGCGTTCTTGAACCGGGATGCCAGTTCTTTCAGCACGCTGTCACCTGCCGCATGTCCCAGCGAATCGTTGATCGCCTTGAAACCGTCCAGGTCAATGAAATAAAGGGCAAATTGCTTGTGTACCCGTTCAGCGCCATCAATAGCGAGTTGAATGCGTTCAAACAGCAACACCCGATTCGGCAATCCGGTCAGCGCATCATGCATGGCCTGGTGCTGCAATTGTTCATTAACGGTCTTGAGCGATTGCACATAGGCGGTCGTCTTCACTTGCAGGCGCGCATCGAGCACTGACAAAACCAGCGTGATTGTCAGAATGCTGAACGTTGATCCGGCAATCGTGATGGCCAACCAGTTCGTGCTGATACCAGAGGCAGCCGTGCACACTGAGCCGATAGGAAATTCGGCAGCCGCCATTCCTGTGTAGTGCATGCCAACAATTGCGCAACCCATGATCAATGCCGCTCCCGCGCGCCACAGGAATACCCGTTTGATCTTGTTATTGCGCAGGGTGGATGCAATCCAGAGCGCAGCAGTGGCAACCACGACCGCGATGAGAATGGATAATGCGAAGAGGAAAGGCTTGTATCGAATCCCCGGGGCCATCTGCATTGCCGCCATGCCTGTGTAATGCATGCCTGAGATACCGACTCCCATCAAGGTGCCGCTTATTCCAAGGCGTACAACTGAAAGGCCGCCGCGCGTAACCAAGTCAAGCGCAAAGTAGGAAACCAGTACTGCAATCAACAGTGAAGTCACTGTGATGCTGAAGTCATAACCGAGAGGAATTGGCAGCGAAAGTGACAGCATGCCAACAAAATGCATGCACCAGATGCCGAGGCCCATTGACACCGCCCCGCCTGCCAGCCATGAGCGTCGCTGCGATGAATTGCTGAGTGCAGAAATCCTGCCAGCGAGATCCAGCGTTGTATAGGAGGCCAGAGTTGCAATGCAAAGTGCTGCAAAAACAAGCGGAAGACTGTATGTCGGTTGGAGCAAGGACGGCATTAATTGTGGCATCGTCGTTTCTTTGTGGAAACAACGATACCAAAGCTCCGACATTTATGCCAGCAAGCGTTTTTAAACGTTTATTCATTTC
Source organism: uncultured Noviherbaspirillum sp. (assembly GCA_966211585.1). Lineage (GTDB taxonomy): Bacteria > Pseudomonadota > Gammaproteobacteria > Burkholderiales > Burkholderiaceae_D > Noviherbaspirillum. Next base: position 14,780 of record CBIHNU010000016.1, read on the forward strand.
GACAAGTTCGCTTGTCAAGCTTTCGAATAGTGCTTATCTGTCGCTGGAACGGCAACGCACTCGCTGCGTATCACTGGAGTGGCAGATAAACGCTATTCGTTTTTGAAACATCCCGGCACTGCGGTGCTCAGCGTACCTCATGTACGCATGCACTCCCCGCACCAGGCGCAAGCTGCTCGCTACGGTTTTCAAGCAAGCTCCACGGCCGGCTCCCCCTATGAATGGCCTATACGACGGTGCGCTTCCGTATGCCCCTTTGATCGATTTCTGAATGTCGGCTTTCGGGAATCGAGAAGAGGTGTCAAGAGACCGCTCTTGGCCGCATACGGTATGTCGCAAGAAATCATGCTTCAGCTGCTTCCTGCCACCTACCGGCCGTTCGTCATCGTGCAGTGAACTGGCGAGTCCGACCCACCGCGGCCGGCCGGATCGCCAGAGGTTCTACGGCAAGTGTTTGAGTAAAGCAGTCACCCGGCACTTTTTCTTACGGGCGGCAGGTCAGCCATCGTCATCACGTGTCGGGCTGACATCGAACAAACCTAAACCAATGCGGACATTGATCGAACGTCCAGAGCCAGTCGCCAATGTAGCGGCAAGCAGTCATTGGAGGTACGGGAGTTGGTCGACGTGCTCGAATGTCTGCTTCACTCAGAAGCGATTTCGTGCTCGCGACCCTTGGCGGAAGTAGCCTGCTCGGGAGAACGTTCTCTCAGGAACGGAAAGGTACCGGCGCTGCGTAATGCTTGCTAGCGGGCGCTACGCGATGTTGGATGACGGCATGGGATTCAGTTTTGTGCCTGGAGGCTAGTGATCGAGCCGCAGCAGGGAAGAACCCTGAGGGTGACGCACCGAGGCGGTGGAGAGTCTTGGTCGTTTGGACGGCAGCATGAGCCACGCCCATTGGTTCCCAGTGATGCAGTCACCCAGCGTGACGAGGCTACCTACCTACGGCACCTGAACGACATCGTCTTGCTCCCACAAGGTCTTCAGATGGTCAACGAACCATTTGCCTGCGGGTCCAGGCGGTTGCGAAGGCTGGTGAAATGCGGACATCGTCAGCATGAAACCTGTGCGCGGCATTTCATCCACATCTAGAACGACCAACGTGCCTGCAGCGATGTCTTTCTCGACCATGTGCAAGGGCATCCCGCCCCATCCCACGCAGTCTTTGAGGAACGCATATTTGGTCGACAAGTCCGCCAGACGCCAAGTCGACGGCGATGCGACGCCGAAGTCCCGGCCGACCGTGAGGTCGGACCTGTCGGTGAGCACAAGTTGTACATGTTTCGCCAACTCACGCCGTGGTATCCGATGGCGAAAGTTCGCGAGTGGGTGACATGCTGAAGCGACCGCGACCAATGGCAATTCGCCCAGTCGCTCGCTCACCAGTGACGGAAATGTCTGGGGCAACGGAGTCAGTATGCCCAGGCTGCATCGGCCGTCCAGAACGGGCAGATAGGCAGCGCCCAAGCCCTCCACGAAGAGGCGCAGTGGCGTCAACGGAAACTGGCGCGCGAACGCTTTCGCGACGGCGCTGACAACGGTGGTCGGAAAGAACACATCGACTACCACAGAGAGTTCAGCCTCTACGCCTGAATTCATGAGCTTGGCACGAGCCTTCAGCGTGTCCACCCCTGACACGATGTTGCGAGCGTCTGCAAGCAGCAGCACGCCCTCCGGCGTGAGCTTCGGGAACCGACCCGAGCGGTCAAACAGCTTGACCCCGATTTGGTCTTCCAGTCCCCCGACCCAGCCGCTCACCGCCGATTGAACGCGGTTGAGCTTTCGAGCTGCGGCCGAGAAGCTGCCCTCATCCACGGCGGCGATGAAGGTTCTGAGTTGGTCCAGAGAGACGCCATCAAGCATTCACGTGTCCTTCCATCTCCAAAATAGATGGATTCAATCTAAATATACTCTCTTTTCAATATACATATTGACCGCCATCATTCGAATAGTGCGGGGCAATCTGAAGTGAACGAATCCACGATGGCCCCGAAATTCATCAACGTTCATTCAAGGAATTCAACATGACTTACTCCATCATCGGAACCGGCAACGTCGGTAAAGCCCTAATCCGGCAATTCGCCCGTAGCGGCACCGCCGTCGGCATCGCCAATTCGCGCGGGCCAGAATCCATCGCATCAATGGCGAAGGAGTACGGCAACAAAGTGGTTCCGCTGACGCTTCAGGAAGCACTCAAGGCCGACGTGATCATCCTGGCGGTTCCATTCTGGGCGCACCGCGACGTTGCCAAGGCCGCCCCGACGTGGCAGGGCAAGGTCGTCATCGACGCCACCAATGCCTACGGCGTGCCGCTGTCCGACCTCGACCATTTGCCTTCCTCAGCGATTGTGGCGAAAGCGCTGCCTGGCGCGCACCTCGTGAAGGCATTCAACCATCTGCCCGCCGGGGTGCTCGCACAGGATCCTGTCACCGCCGGAGGCCGCCGGGTGATCTTTCTATCGAGCGACGACGAAGGCGCGACCGCGACGGTCGCCGCCCTGGTCGAGAAGCTCGGCTACGCGCCGGTCAGTCTCGGCAAGATCGCGGAAGGCGGTCAGCTCGTGCAGGCCCGGGACAAGAGCTGGGCGCCGCTCATTTTTCAAGACCTGTTCAAGAAAGAGAAGTGAGCGATGTACGACCACGTAATCTGGCCCGAGCGGTTTGATCCGAAAACGTCGGCCATCTACGCGCTCAACGACATTGACGTGAAGACGCCGCCTGAAGTTGTGTGGAAGCTGCTCGTCGACGCGGAGAATTGGTCGAGCTACTTTCCTGCCGAAGATCAGGTCAAGATCCTGACCGGTGAGAAGGAACTGGCGCTCGGCACGAAATACAGCCGAGTGACGGTTGGCTCTCCGATGAGCCTTGTCGTGACCGAGTACGTGCCAAACCAAAGGCTCGCGTGGGCTACGACAGTCGACGGCGACGAGACCGGTTCGAGCGCCTACCACGGCTGGGTCATCACTCCTACGGACGAAGGTTGTCACGTGCTGACGGAGGAGACGCAACAAGGTCCCTGGTTCCTCGATGTGCTCGGACACAAGCATCCCGGTGGACTTTACCGCTATCACCAGGACTGGGTCGAACGTCTTGCCCGCGCAGCGGAGGCGGCAGCAGCAAAGAAAGCAGGTTGACGCATTTGTCCGGAAGCCTGGGCGCGCCGCTCAGGCTTCAGCGCTTTCGGCGGAAGGGCGCTGAACTCGCATCTGCGCGAGCGAGATTGGATCCGGGGCGGGACATGCTTCAGCTCGGATCAGCGGATGGATCACTTAAGGCTACGCTGAACAAGTCCTCGTGCGCCGCGCATCCCGATTTCGGGCGGTCCGCGGCGTTGCAAATCCTCGCCATGGCCCCGCCATGTCTGCGGTTTGCGCCTTGCGTCCCATCCCGAATTCGGGCGCACGGCATCACGGGACTTATTCAGCGTAGCCTTAACTCACACACTATTGGAGAAAAACAGCATGAAGATCGAACTTAAAGGCCGCAAGGCCATCGTTACCGGATCGACGGCAGGCATTGGCCGCGCGATCGCCGAGGGGCTTGCGCGCGCGGGCGCATCGGTCGTCATCAACGGGCGCGGAGAACAGCGGGTCGCAGCAGCGTTGCAAGAACTGCGTGCGCTGTTGCCCGAGGCGGACTTTACGGGCGTGGTCGCCGACCTCTCAACGGCTGAGGGATCAGCAGCCCTCGTGGCTCAGGTGAAGGATGCCGACATTCTCGTCAACAACCTCGGCACGGCCCACCTCAATGGCTTCTTTGAACAGAAGGACAGCGAGTGGCTTGACTTGTTCCAGCTTAATGTCATGAGCGGCGTGCGCGCCGCGCGGCACTACGTGCCCGGGATGGTCAAGCGCGGCTGGGGACGGGTCGTCTTCATCAGCAGCGAGTCTGGGATAGCGATTCCCAAGGAGATGATCGACTACGGCATGACAAAGACCGCACAGCTCGCCGTATCGAGGGGGCTTGCAGAGCTGGTCGGTGGGACTGGCGTCACCGTCAATGCGGTTTTGCCCGGGCCGACCCGATCCGAGATCCTGGGTAACTGGATGAAGGCAACCGCTGAGGAGCAGGGCATCACGCAGCAGGACGCGGAGCAAAACTTCCTGAAGACGATGCGCCCGACGACGCTGATCAACCGGTTCACGACGACCGAGGAAGTCGCAAACATGGTGATTTACGTCTGCTCGGAGCAGGCTTCCGGTACGAGCGGCGCCGCACTGCGCGTTGACGGCGGCGTCATTCGCTCGATCCCCTGAGCTTCGCGATCTGCGCACTGGCGGAACTGCCAGCCGGCAGTCCCCAACAACTACGGAAAAAAGTATGTTTGAAGCAATCAAATGGCCGGCGGATATGGTGCCCAGCCGCTCGCCCATTCATTTCACCAACGAGCTTGAGGTCGCAGTCTCACCTGAGACCATCTGGTCACTGCTCGTCGACACGACGAATTGGCCGCTCTTTTATCCGGGCGTCCAGGAAGTTCAACTGCTGGACGGGCACAAGGTGCTCCAAGCCGGCACGCGCTTTGAGACCAACCTGGCTGGCCAGGACGTCTACGCATCGGTGCAGGAGTTCGAGCCCATCACGCGCCTCGCTTGGGGGGGCGGCCCCAAGGCTTCCAAGGAATCCAGGGCCTACCACGCATGGATCATCACCCCGACGCCCCGAGGTGTTCACTTGTGGACTGAAGAGACCATGCAAGGTCCGCTCTGGCTTGAGCTGGCGAAGGAAGCCCCCGACATCTTCTGGCGAACGCATGAGAAGCTTCTTCAGGACCTCGCGAAGGTAGCGATCGAGCGCGAAGCTCAGGGCGGTTCGAAGTCCAAGGGATAATCTCGTTTTGAGTGGATAGGAGCACTTGTCGTCTCGCATGGGCACGTGTTGCCCTGCCCCCCCGCTTCTACAGACTCCATCGGGTTCCGCGTCATGCGGTCCATTTGTCCTTGGACAGATCAAGAGCATTGCATCTCAAAAAATGGGTTTGGCTGAACGTCAGGCAAGTGGCGGATTCCTGCCCGATTCACCCCCTCAGGCTAATGGCCGTTATGGCAGAGTTGCTGGGGTTGGCTTTCTGGCAGATCTCAGAGTCAAGCAGTCATTCAGATGACTGCTCTGGAGAACAGGCGACCGGCCGCACCTGGCCGGACATCGCCTCTGGGCCGCAAATTCGCGACAGACAGCTTACCGCCACAGAGCTGACATATCGAATTCACCTACGAAACCGGAGGCGATTCATTCCTCGTCCTATCCTAAGCATCCGCATCATCGTTGGAGACCTTGAAAAGGTCATCAAGCTGCCGGGATTTTCCCTGGGGTCGGACAGTACCTCGACGACCTGTAAATTCTTCCTCTATGTTGTCGCGGTAGTAGCTCCAGGCCGAACCGGAAGTTGATAATCTGCGCCAGACCTCGGCCCCGACACCTGAATAATCTATCGCACTTCCATCATCGAATTCGACCCGCAGGAGGCGTTCGCGCGGGTCGTAACCAATAGCACGTAGTTTCCCGGCATTGATCCTTTTCATCTCCATGATTAACTCCATACATATCTATGACGGGCCGGTTCTGGCCAAACCTCCCGCGTTCTGCATCGGCCCCTAAGCGTCGAGAACGACCTCAGGCAGCCGTTCACGGCCAGCGGAAAAGGACGATGAAGGAGTGTCAACCGCGTCGGGCCGCTTCGATCGCGGCGATGTCGATTTTCCCCATCTGCATCATCGCCTCAAAAGCGCGCTTGGCCGCCGCGCGATCAGGATCGGCAATCGCGGCGGTGAGGGCGCGTGGCGTGATCTGCCATGACAGGCCCCACTTGTCCTTGCACCAGCCGCATGCGCTTTCCTGGCCGTCGTTTCTGACAATCGCATTCCACAAGCGATCGGTTTCGGCCTGGTCGTCGGTCGCAACCTGGAAGGAGAAAGCCTCGCTGTGTTTGAACGCCGGGCCACCGTTCAAGCCGATACAAGGGATGCCAATCACAGTGAACTCGACCATCAAGATATCGCCCTGCTTGCCAGAGGGATAGTCGCCGGGCGCGCGATGGATCGTTCCCACCGCACTGTCTGGAAATGTCTCGGCATAGAACTGCGCGGCTTCTGCTGCGGTGCCGTTGAACCAGAGGCAAATAGTGTTCTTGCTGACCATTTTCGTTCTCCTACGGAGGATAAGAGGTACATGGCTTCCAAACCATGAGGACTGCCCGATTTCTCAAGCAATTGGCGTTCCTTAGGGGTGCGCACCCATGTGATTGTCCGCCACGGCAACTGTCGTGAGTGCCGGCTCGTGACCGATTGTTGCATTTAGGGACAGCAACCGCATTGACCGCCCTGGTCAGCAAAGCGGTCGATCCAGCCAGTGACCATGTTGCCGGAATCACTGATTACGGCCTACCGCTTTCGGAGATTAAGACTTGCCGAACTGAATAATCAAAACTCACGGCAGTCCGCCTTCACCGAAATACTCGATGAGGATGTCAATCAAGACCCGCACCTTGCGGGAGGCAAACGCACCCGGCGGGCGTACGACAAACATGCCGGCTTCGGGAGCCGGGTAGTTGGGCAGCAGCGGCACGAGATCGCCCGCCGCGATGTGCGCTTCGATCAGGAAGTCCGGCAGCCCGGCCACTCCCACGCCGGCCAAGGCGGCTGCCAACACGGCCTCCGCGTTATCGGCGGTAAAACGCCCGCGCGGACGCACGGTGACCGTTTTGCCCCGGTCGCGTAGCGACCAGAGAACCCCTTTGTGCATCGCTGCCGGGTGATTTGCCAGATCGTCCAGCGTCTTCGGCTCGCCGTGGGCTGCGATGTAGGCCGGACTTGCGACGAGTCGCCCCCGGAAAGCACAGACCCGCCGGGCGACGAGGCTCGAATCCCGGAGGAGGCCGAGCCGTACCGCGCAATCGAAACCCTCGCCGACGAGGTCGACGAAGCGATCGCTGTAGGACGTGTCCAGATGCAGCAAGGGGTGGCGGCGTGCGAGTTCGGCGAATACGGGCGCCAACCGGGTGATGCCGAATGACAGCGGCGCGGCGACGCGTAGCAGTCCGCGCACCTCGCCTTCAGGCGTGAGCGTCTCCTGTGCGGCATCGAGCTCGGCCGCGATACGCATGGCGTGTTCGCGGAAAGTTGCGCCGGCTTCGGTAAGGGCCGAGCCCCGCGTGGTGCGGGAAAGCAGTTGAACGCCGAGCGCTTCCTCCAGCCGGGCCAGTCGGCGGCTGACGATGGACTTGGACAGTCCCAGCCGGCGCGCGCCTGGGGCGACGCCGCCCGTGTCCGCGACCTCCACGAAGGTGCGCAGGTCTTCCAGATTCATGGCGTTCCTGTTTGTGCAACTCTGTTGCCGCTATTTTGCATCTATCGGATCGACTTGCGGAACTCTACCATATCCCTACCTCAATTCTCAGTTACCTGGAGTCTCAACATGATGCGTGAAGCTTCGACCGCGGCCATCGGCCGCGTCTTTCTGGCCAGCCTGTTTCTCATCAGCGGCCTGTCCAAACTTGGCGCCGCTGCCGCGACCACGGCCTATATCGGATCGGCCGGCCTGCCGCTTCCCGCTCTGGTCTACATCATCACGCTCGTGGTCGAGATCGGCGGCGGGTTGCTGCTGCTGATCGGATTCCAGGCGAAGCCAGTGGCTGCGGTACTCGCGCTCTTCACCGTGGCGGCCGCAGTCTTCTTTCACCACAACTTCGCCGACCAGAACCAGGCAGTCCACTTCCTCAAGAACTTCGCGATCGCGGGTGGCTTGCTTCAGGTGGCCGCGGCGGGAGCAGGGCGTTTCAGCTTCGATGCGCGCCGTCTGCAAAAGGCGGTTTGATTAATCAATTCAGGAGTACAACAATGAAATTGCTGCATATCGATTCCAGCATCTTTGGTGATCAATCGGCGAGCCGACAGCTCACGGCGGCCATCGCCGCCTCGCTGACGAAGGCCGATCCGTCTGCCGAAGTCATCTACCATGACCTCGCCGCCGAGCCGATCGGGCATCTCACCGGCGCCGAGTTCGCGGTGTTTCGCGGCGCGGAACCCCAGGATGCGACGACAAAGCAGGAAGCGGTCCGCAACGCCAGGATGCTCGACGATTTCCTGGCCGCCGATGTCATCGTCATCGGCGCGCCGATGTACAACTTCTCACTGCCCTCGCAGCTCAAGGCGTGGCTCGACCGGCTGGCGGTGGCCGGCAAGACCTTCCGTTACACGGCAACCGGCGTGGAAGGACTGGTCAAAGGCAAGCAGATGATCGTCGCTTCCTCGCGCGGCGGCTTCTATAGCGAAGGCCATCCGGCCGCCTTCCTCGATCATCAGGAAAGCTATCTCAAGGGCTTGTTCGGTTTCATCGGCATCACCGACATTGCCTTTATCCGTGCAGAGGGTCTCGGTATCAGCCCGGAGAGCCGCAAGGCCGCCATGGATACCGCTACGGCCGAGATCGAAAAGCTTGCTGCATGACAGCGTGTTCGCCTGGAGTCAACAATGATGAAGACGGATTTTGACGAAAAGCCGGTGGCTTTGGCTGGCCATGCCGCCGGCAGCGGCATGGCAGAACGCACCGCACCAAGGCGTATCACATACCGAACCCGTGGCCACGCCCACGGTCCCATCGTTCGGCTGATGAGCCCATCCGATCTTGGCCAGGTTCTCAAGCCATTCGTGTTCCTCGACATCTTCGACATGGATCGGGCGACCCTGCATGCGATGGCCATGGGCGGCGGAATGCCGATCCATCCCCATTCCGGCATCGCCACGGTGACGGTCTTCACCGAGGGCCGCATGTGCTACGACGATCCGGCCATCGGCTCCGGCACGATCGACTACGGTGGCGCGGAATGGATGCGCGCCAGTGGTGGCGTCTGGCACGGCAAGGAAATGTCGCCGCCGGGTGATGTGTCGCGCATCCAGGGCTTTCAGCTCTGGCTCGCGCTGCCGCCCGAACTCGAAAATGGCGTGTCGGAAAGCCGCTATATCGAGGCCGAAGACATGCGGCGCGCCGGCCCGGCCCATGTGATCGTCGGCTGCCATGAGGGCGTCTCAAGCCCCGTGCCCGCCTCGGAGGGCATCAACTATCTCCTGATTAGCCTGCGTGCGGGCGAGCGCTGGACCTACCGACCGCCGGTGGGCCACACCGTTGGCTGGCTGGCGCTTGCTCAAGGCATGCTGGATGCAGGCGCATCGATCAGCGCGGGCGAAATGGTGCTGTTCGAGCACAGCGAAGAACCCATCGTTCTGCAGGCAGCAGGTAATGAAAACGCCATCTTCGTGCTGGGCTCGGCCGTGCCACACCCGCATCCGCTGCACCTCGGCATGTACTCGGTCCACACCTCGGCGGAAGCGCTTGCGCAGGGCGAACGCCGTATTGCCGAGTTGGGCCGCAAACTGAAAGAGTCCGGAGACCGGCGCATGGTATCCGGGACGGTTCCTGTTTTTCGCTAGACACGCCACGCGACGCTCGGAGGATGGCGCGTCCATTTCTCTACAGGATTAGGCATGACAGTAGGCGGAATAGGAGCGGCGTCCATTGTTGCGCCTGTTGTCGGACTGCCTGCCTTGCATTTTCCACGGACAAAATTGACCGGAGCCGGCCTTCCGTTTACCCAAATGAAAAGACCCGTCGAAGCGGGTCAGGCAGTCAGAAAATTGCCGAACTCAGGTTCAACGAGGAGCTGGTAAAGGTCAGCGTGTGTCATGCGGCACCCGCGGCGGCGAATGAAGCATATGCATCGGACACGCATAATGCATGCGCTCACAAAAGGTGTGTCAAGTCGTTTATAGGGAACACTTGATAAATACAGTGCTTGACACACTGTCTCCTTTGGGAGACAGTGTCATTCATGTTCACATTGATCCAAACCGACGAATTTTCAGCATGGCTCAAGGAGTTGAAAGACTTCAAGGCGAAAGTTCGCATTCTGGCGCGCCTGACCATGGCCGAACAGGGCAACTTCGGCGACTCGGAACCGGTAGGAGAGGGTGTATCGGAGATGCGTATCCATATTGGTGCCGGGTATCGTGTCTATTACAAACGAAGCGACAAAATCATTTACATCGTGCTCAACGGTGGTGACAAATCAACACAGGACAAGGATATAAAGCGCGCCAAGGAAATCGCTGGTGAAATTTAGCAGGAACTCGAAGGAGTATGAAAATGGCCGACCAAGCACAAGCAGTAGTTTTATCAAAGCTCGATATTGCCGAGCACCTTGAATCCGCAGAGGACATTGCTGGATACCTCGAAGCATTACTTGAAGAAGGCGACGAGAAAGCTTTCGTTGCCGGCCTCGGCCATGTCGCGCGTGCACGCGGCATGACGGAAGTTGCTCGTGATGCCGGACTGGGGCGCGCCAGCCTGTACAAAGCGTTGCGCGAAGGCGGCAACCCGGAATTCTCCACAGTCTTGAAGGTGGCCAAGGCACTCGGCGTCAAGCTGATAGCCGTGCCTGCATAAAAAAGCCCGGCGCGGTGCCGGGCTGAATGTCGCTGGAGCTGTAGTATCCGCAGCTTGGCGCTGTTCGAGACAGAACCATCTCCTTTCCGGTTGAAATCCTATTGCCCGCGCTCAGCATGGTCCGGGTCGTATAGCAGATCAGTACGGACCGAAACGCAAATAGGCCTTGCCATCGCGGGCAATGACCTTCCGGGTCTGCGACCAAACAGGCTCGTCAGAAAGCCTATCAGCTTGGTTTCCCTGAACACGATCCACAACACAGTGTCGAAGACAATCGTCGTCCTTGGCGCTACTTGCCAACAAGGGGGGCGTCGCGCGTGCGCTTGCCGCCGACGGCCAATGGCAAATTCGTGCCGTTTCCACAGATACGAACTCCGAATCGGCCCGTCGGCATTGATACGCAGCCATGTGTCGAAGGCCACGCTTCCAGTAATTCTCTCACCGTCGCTGAAGTCGCAGCTCGTACCGGATTTCAGGAAACCAGCGCATTTCACCGCGCCTTGCCATCGACATTTTGTGAGGTGCTCTCAGTGGTGAACTCAAACTACAAGTCTCAGTAATGATTGATAAAGCTGATCCGGCTTGACGGGTTTGTGCAGCAGCGGGTAGCCGCTGGCAGACGCTTCACGAAGTCGCTCGGGAGCCGTATCGCCAGTGACAATCAAGGCCGGCAGATGCATTCCTGCCGCGGAACGCAAAGCGTTGATGACTTGTGCCCCAGTCTGTTGTTCGCGAAGACGGTAGTCGCTAATGATGACGGACGGTACACATGCAGTTGCAGAGGCTAATGCTTCGCTCATGGAGTTTGCCGCTTGACATTGGCATCCCCAGCTTTCCAGCAAGCGCACCATGCCTGAGCACACAGCTTCGTCATCATCTATCACCAGCACACGCAAATCCTTTGGCAACATACCGAGAGAGCCGGGCGTGTCCAGAGGCGCATGCACATCCGTCAATGGCAGGATGAACTTGAACACGCTCCCCCTGCCATGTCGCGAAGAAAGCGACAGCTCCAAGCCCAGCGCAGTGGACAGGCCCTGTGCAATAGCCAGGCCTAGTCCCAGTCCTTTGTTACGGTCCCGTTCCGGGTTGCCGAGTTGGTGAAACTCGCGGAAGATGTCGTGCTGATCAGCCTTGGCAATGCCTATGCCGGTATCCCAGACTTCCACCTGAACATGGCGCCGCCGCCGACGGCACGCCACCAATACGCCGCCATGTTCTGTGTAGCGAATCGCATTTGACACGAGGTTGCGCAAGACCATTTCAACCAGGCGGGCGTCTGAATCAACCGTCATGCTGGTCTCGCGCGAACGATAGAGCAGACCTTTGGCATCAGCCAGGGGTGCAAGATCATTCTCAACCTTGTTCAATAGCCCCTGCAGATCGAAGGCTTGCGGACGCGGCTGAACGACGCCTGCTTCAATGCGAGAAAAGTCGAGCAATGTGTTGAGCATGTCGCTCGATGCATGCCATGCAGATTGAGCGCTGCTCAGCACGTCGCTTTGATGCCTGGTTAGTCCGCTGCGCGCCAGGACGTCAAGAAACAGGCCCTGCGCATGGATCGGTTGGCGCAGATCATGGCTGGCCGCGGCGAGAAACTTGGTCTTGGCAAGGTTTGCATATTCGGCCGTGCGTCTGGCTTCCTCTGTGGCTTTGATCAGATCGAGATTCTCGAAACGCAGCTTGATCGCGGCCAACGCCGCGATATTGCTGTTACGAGCCTGTCCCGCCAGGCTGATGACGTACAGCAAACCCGTCAGTGATAGTGCCCGATAAGCCGAGTCACCGGATAGCCATAGCCAGGAGGTCGCCAGCGCTATCAAGGCCAGCGAAAATGAGAAGAAAGCGATCAGCACTGGGGCGAGCAGGGACATCGAGCTGCCCAATATGCCGGTGAGTACGGCAAGCACCATGATGCTTCCGGTCATGGTCGTACTGCCCAGCGCCACCCACGCCAGTGCTCCCCACGCGGCGCCATCTATCGCATGCATGACGGCCAGGTTGATTACCAGTTTGCGAGCCTGAGCAGGTGCAATATCAATGGCCAGGTGCTTGCGCGCATCTATTGCCGCGTACAGCTTGGATACGATGACGCCTGCACACCACAGCATCAAGGCATGGGAGTTCGCATCATTTCGCAGGGTGTAGACCAGCAAGAGAGCCAGCAAGACCGCAGGAATCACGGACACGCCCACGTTGCCGTACAACAGGCGCAATTGTTCAACCAGCAGCCTGTCGTCCGGCAGCTTCCAGAAGTTGCGCACGTCAGGCGACCAGCCCATGCCGGCGCGCAATCAAGATAGCCTGAGTGCGGCTGGTGGCGCCCAACAGACCGAAAATTGCCTGTACATGGCCGCGCACGGTGAATTCAGATAGCGACATGCGCTTGGCAATGACCTTGTTTGGCAATCCATCACATAAAAGCTGCAAAACTTCAGATTGTCTCGTGGTCAGCCGGATCAACTGATTCTTGCCAGCGCCGGAGAACGCACCATCTTGCGTGGCGCCCGGTTCTGCCGCTGCCAATGCATGTTCGACGGCCTGGATAATCGCGCTACTGCTGTCAGCCTTGGAGACGAACGTAAAAGCACCGTGTTCCAATGCAACTGCGATGGTCTCTGGAGCCGCCATCGACGAAAGCATGATGACCGGCACTTGCGGCCAGTGCCGGCGAAATATCGCCAGCCCTTCGATGCCATCCGGCCCCTGCAACAGGATATCGAGAAGGATCACGTCAGGTGCATCCTTCACCAGGTTGATCGCCTGCGTCACGGAGAGTGCTTCCACAATGCTTGTCTCCGGGAAGTGCTGGCGCAATACCAGGCACAGTCCTTCCCTGAACAAGGCATGGTCGTCGATGATTAACAGGCGAAAATCAGGCATAGCTGCATTACAGCACTCGAGTGAAAAAAACGTCAATCAGTCAATTTTGACTATGTCGGAAGCTGGAGTTAATTGGTATTATTTATTTGGCATCTTCCTACCAGGGAGCTAGCCTCCATGCGTCCCATACGTCTCTTTTGCAGCTTTGCTGACGGCAGGCAATCTGCACGGCAGATCCGTATCCTCTACCAACTCAAAGGAAAATAAAATGTCACTTCGCATCAATGACGTCGCGCCCAACTTCACCGCGCGCACCACGCAAGGAATGATTGATTTCCACAGCTGGATCGGCGACCAATGGGCCATCCTGTTCTCGCACCCCAAGGACTTCACCCCGGTCTGCACGACAGAGCTGGGCTACATGGCTCGCATTGAACCGGAGTTTACACGCCGCAACGCCAAGCTGATCGGCCTGTCGATCGATCCGGTCGAGAACCACGACAAATGGGCGGCCGACATCGAAGAAACACAGGGCGCCAAGGTCAACTACCCGATGATCGGCGATACCGATCTGGCGGTCGCCAAGCTGTACAACATGCTGCCCGCGGAGGAAGAGGGCACATCCGAAGGCCGCACCGCCGCCACCAACGCCACCGTGCGCTCGGTATTCATCATCGGCCCGGACAAGCGCATCAAGCTGATGCTGACCTACCCGATGACTACCGGACGCAACTTCGACGAGATCCTGCGCGTGCTCGATTCGATGCAGCTTACCGCCAAGCACAAGGTGGCCACGCCGGTGAACTGGAAACAAGGTGAAGACGTGATCATCACGTCGGCGGTCAGCAATGAAGAAGCCGAGAAGACCTTCCCCGGCTTCAAGACCATCAAGCCTTACCTGCGCACCACCAGGCAGCCTGCCTGATGCTGAATGCGGCCGGTCCATAGGGACTGGCCGCGCCGCGACCCTATCCGGAATCCCGCGACCATGATTTTTCGCCAGCTCTTCGATCCCGCTTCGTCCACCTATACCTACCTGCTGGGCGACAGCGGCGAGGCGCTGTTGATTGACCCGGTCTACGAGCAAGTGCCGCGTGATCTGGCGCTGCTGCAGGAGCTGGGCCTGCGCCTGCTGGCCACGCTCGACACGCACGTCCACGCCGATCACGTGACCGGCGCCTGGCGCCTGCATCGGCGCTGCGGCAGCCGCATCGCACTGGCCGAAGCCGCTGGCGCCACGCTGGTGAACCGGCCGCTGCGGCATGGCGACCGCGTCGACTTCGGCAGCCGCCACCTGACCGTGCGCGCCACGCCCGGCCACACGAACGGCTGCCTGACCTATGTGCTGGACGATGAGAGCATGGCCTTCACCGGCGACAGCCTGCTGATCCGCGGCTGCGGCCGCACCGATTTCCAGCAAGGCAGCCCGCAGCAGCTGTTCACTTCGGTGCGCGAGCAAATCCTGACGCTGCCCGACACCTGCCTGCTCTATCCTGCGCACGACTACCGTGGCATTACCGTCACCAGCGTGGCGGAAGAGCGCCGCTTCAATCCACGTCTGGGCGGCGAGGTGGACATCGGCGACTTCATCGGCTACATGAACAACCTGAACCTGCCGCATCCCAAGATGATGGCGATAGCCGTGCCTGCCAACCTGCGCTGCGGTCAGCCGGAAGGCGATACGCCTCCCCCCGATACGCCCGGCTGGGCACCGCTGACGCTGCGCTTCAGCGGCGTATGGGAGATCGAACCCATGGCGCTGCTGGAGCACGGGGCCAAAGCGCAGATCGTGGATGTACGCGAAGCGCCGGAATTCATCGACCGCCTGGGCCACCTGCCCGGCGCGCGGCTGGTGCCGCTGTCGCAGCTGATGAATCACCTGGACGAGCTGGACCGTGAGCGCCCGGTGGTGGCCGTGTGCCGCTCCGGCGTGCGCTCGGCGCAGGCCTGTGTGCTGCTGAATAAAAACGGCTTTGGTCAAGTCGCCAACCTCGCTGGCGGCATGCTGCGCTGGAAGATCGAAGGACTACCAGTGGCATCGGACAGCGTCTGATGCCGGGCGCAATGGCGTGGAATGTCAACAACCCTTGCCGGATTGCTCAACGAAGGCTTCCGACCACCTGCCTCAGCGCATCGACAAAGACGTCGAGATCGCTTTTCAGCATATAGAGATGTGGTGATACGCGCATTCCATTGATATGCCTGACCTCGCGATACTTCACATGCACCTTGTGGGTTTGCCGCAGTTCCTGCTTGATTTTCTTCGCATCCATGCCATCGATGGAGAACAGGCTCACCGCACCCAGATCGTCCGACTCCAGCGGCGTGTGCAGCCTGAAACCAGGAATATCGCGCGCAAGATTGACCCAGTAGCGGGTCAGTTCCTGCAATCGCGCATGGATCTTCCGGGCACCGATCTCTTCATGAAACCGGATCGCAGGCGCGATCCCCGCCTGCACCGCCGAATTGTAGGTGCCGAGATTCCAGTGATCGAACTGGTCGATCCCCAATGGCGGCGGATCGAACGGTGCCAGCAATGGCCAGGTGCTGTCGATCCGGCTTTGCTTCACGATCAGCATGCCGTTGCCGACCGGCGCGCCCAGCCACTTCGGAAACGACCTCGATGCCTTCCCGCTGCTCGCGCTGCAGCCATGCCGTGCGCACGCTCGGATAGTCCCACGCCGAGACCAGCACCTGGTCGCCTGCTTTCAACGGTATGCCGAAGATGGCCGTGACATGGGGAATCTGTCTATTCTTCACGATCTTTTGATGGGGCTGACATAGATGTCGTCCTGTCTCAGCAGAGCGCCTGATTGACGATGGCAAACTGCTTGACGGCTTCATCCTGCGGCGGCACACCGTTACGTGCCATTGCCACCGCGGTATCCACCTGAACCAGCCCCGCCTCCGTGAGCCAGGAGCCCAAACCGCTGGTGCCCGCGACATCGACGCGCACGAATGAACCCGCGTAGGCGTTCGACCAGTGCGCGATCAGTGCCTTTGCGCGTTCACTATCGGGGGCCACCACCGGTCCGATTGCATGGCCGCGGCCGAAACGACGCATGATGGAGAAACCGGCAAGTTCGCCATTGCGTTCGAGCACGGCTCCCTCTGCAACAGAGACCAGCTGTTTCAGCGCCTCATCGCGCGACATGCCGGTGGCCCGGTTCGCCAGCGCGATGATTTTTGCAATGTCGTCCGGCTCGGCCAGGCGGATGTTTTCCCCGGCAGCGAGTGCAACGGGGGCGATGGCGGCCATCGCCCCCTGGTGTTGATGGATGGTGCCCGTCGCCACGAAACCGAGGCGTTCATAGAGCGGCTGCCCGGCCGGCGTGGCGATGAGCAGCGTGCAGCGGTTGCCGAGTTCTTCCAGCACCAGGTTCATCAGCTCGCGGCCGATGCCCTTGCCCTGGTGTTCCGGCGAGACGATGATCATGC
Source organism: uncultured Noviherbaspirillum sp. (assembly GCA_966211585.1). Classification (GTDB taxonomy): domain Bacteria; phylum Pseudomonadota; class Gammaproteobacteria; order Burkholderiales; family Burkholderiaceae_D; genus Noviherbaspirillum. The sequence goes on from CBIHNU010000016.1 coordinate 31,481, forward strand.
CGAGCGAGGCATGTTTGTTTCCTTGTTTCCAGCACAGCCCGGTGCCGATCGGCGCACCGCCTTCTTCGGCAACAAAGCCGGTGCCCAGACGAAGGACGAATTGCCAATCTTCGAGACGATGCGGCCAGCGCACGGTTTGCGACAGCGCATGTGCGGCCGGCAGGTCGTTCTCGTTCATGCGACGGTAAGTGATTGCGGTATCGGTAGTCCGGGTTGTCATGGTGTTTTCCTTGTGAGTCGTCTGTCCCGACGATGAAGGGGCGTAGCAAGTCCCATCGGGAAGCAGTGCCTGATACACGGTGGGCTTCTTTTGTGTCCACCTTGAGATTTCTAACGGATCTGGCCGAGCAGCTGGTTCAGCAGCGCAAGGCGCGTGACCGGCGGGCCTGAGCACAATGGCGCGCGGCATGCCGTCTGCACGTCCAGGTATTGGACGGCACCATTCGCCTTTCGATCATTCATGCCTTGCTCCTCATCGGCCTTGCCTGCCGCGATAACAAAAGCGGCGTTGCGCGGCTTTCCGGATTGCGCTTCGCAGTCGCTTCGCAATCATCGGGCTCGCTGGATTGCCACTATCTTGCCACGCGCAAGTGCGGCTGACGACGGGGGAAATGCAATTCGAAACGATCAGCCATTCGCGGCTCCAGAACGAAAGCTTGTGCCATGCAGCGTGGTTGAGACCGCAGAAAATGCTTCGGGATTGGCGGACGATGTCGGCATCAAGAACAAGGTCTTCGTTGCGCGCGGCCGCGAGCCGCGCCTTGACGAAAAACCCACCAGTAGCCCGTCTCAATCTTCCCAGGCTGTTGCAGCATTTTCCATTATCGGAAAGCGTCCTTTCGTTTGTTTATGCCGCGCGGATGCCGGCATTCAATGTCTTATTCCGCGGAGCCCCGGTTAGATTTATGTCTTTGGAAAAGGTACGCGAAAGCGCATCGATCAACACATTCATCAATGGCTAGCTGCGCAGCGTCAGTCATCGTGGCTGCGCCCTGGCAGGAGGCGTGCGTGTCCCGATTGCTGGCATTGCGTCCATGGACACCTGCACGCTGGACGTGACCGAAGTCGATCGCACCTGCAACCCGGTGCCTGCGTGGACCTGGTCCCGGGCGAACAGCCGGTCGACGCGGTTGCCGGCACCATCGTGTACGAAATCCTGACCAGCCTCGGGCATCGGTATTACCGAAACCATGCCGGCGGCCGGTCGGCGGAAAACTGATTTTTAAAAAAGGATCATCATGAAAGTCATCGTACTTGGCAGCGGCGTGATCGGCACCGTATCGGCTTACTATCTGGCGCAAGAAGGGCATGAGGTGACGGTCGTCGACCGCCAGCCCGGCGCCGCTCTTGAAACCAGTTTTGCCAATGCGGGAGAAGTGTCTCCCGGCTATGCCTCGCCCTGGGCTGCACCCGGCATTCCGGTGAAAGCATTGAAATGGTTGTTCATGCGGCACAGCCCGCTGGTGATCCGCCCCGGCCTGGACCGCGACATGTGGCGCTGGGTGTTCCAGATGCTGATGAACTGCACCGCGTCGCGCTACGAAACCAACAAGGGCCGCATGGTGCGTCTGGCCGAATACAGCCGCGACTGCCTGATCGCGCTGCGCGAGGCCACCGGCATCAGCTACGATCATCGCGCGCTGGGCACGCTGCAACTGTTCCGCACGCAGAAGCAGCTCGACGCTGCCGCCAGCGACATCGCTGTCCTGCAGCGCTACGGCGTCCCTTACCAGGTACTCGATCCGGCAGGGTGTGTGCATGTCGAACCGGCGCTGGCCCATGTGCGTGAAAAATTCGTCGGCGCACTGCGTCTCCCCGGCGACGAAACCGGCGACTGCTTCAAGTTCACCCAGCTGCTCGCCGCAATGGCCGAGCAGGCCGGCGTGAGCTTCAAATACGGCGTGAACATCCAGCGCCTGCTCACGGACGGACACAAGATCAGCGGCGTCAAGACCGCGGAAGGCGAGCTGAAGGCCGATGCCTATGTGCTGGCGCTGGGCAGCTATTCGCCGCTGCTGCTGCGCGACATCGGCATTCACATTCCGGTCTATCCGATCAAGGGTTACTCGATCACGGTGCCGATCCATGACGCCGAGTACGCGCCGGAATCGACCATCATGGATGAAACCTACAAGGTGGCCATCACCCGCCTCGGCGACCGCATCCGCGTTGGCGGCACGGCGGAGATCGCCGGCTATGACCTCGCGCTGCGAAAGGCGCGCCGCGAGACACTTGAACACTCGGTGTGCGACCTGTTTCCGCTGGGCGGCGACGTCGCAAAGGCGGAGTTCTGGTGCGGCCTGCGTCCGATGACGCCGGACGGCACGCCGGTCGTGGGGCCGACGCCTTACCGCAACCTTTTCCTGAATACCGGCCACGGCACGCTCGGCTGGACGATGGCCTGCGGCTCCGGCCGCCTGCTGGCCGACCTGGTCGCCGGCAGGAAGCCCGAGATCGATGTCGAAGGGCTGTTCATGGATCGCTACAGCAAGCGCAGCCGGCTGGTGAATCTTCCACGCGTGGCGCGCGCATAAGCGTTATTTGGCGAGAGGCGATGGGCAGGCGCGAGCCACCCATCCGCATCCATCGAGCCGGCAAGGAACTGCGAATGCACGAGCAGATGGCCGCTCATCGTCCATTCCTCCTCATTAAAAAAAGCCGCAGCATTTTCGCCTGGCAACAGGCGCCGTTTCATCTTTTTGTGCTGTGCGCACACCCGCTTTCAACGACTTGTTTCACAGGGGCGACGTTAAATTTATGCATCTGGCGGAGGTGTGCGAAGGCCCATCGAGGCCAGATATTTTCTGATTCGCTTATGCAAATTTATTACAACCTTGGGAGGAGATTTACATGAAGAAATCCTTGCTTGCGCTTGCTGTCTTCGGCGCTTTTTCCTGCGCAGCTTCCGCGCAGACGAACACAACCAACACAACTGTTTACGGCATCATCGACATCGGCCTGACGCATTCCAGCTCCGATACCACCGGTACCCGCGTGGGACTGGACAGCGGCAACTGGTATGGCTCGCGCCTCGGCTTCCGCGGCACGGAAGATCTGGGCGGCGGCCTGTCGGCGATCTTCGATCTTGAAAACGGCTTCAGCGCCGATACCGGCAGCGCGGCTCAAGGCGGACGTCTGTTCGGCCGCCATGCATGGGTGGGTTTGAAAGGCGGCTTCGGCACGCTGCGCCTCGGCCGCTCCTGGATGCCGACCTACTCGCTGCTGACGGATGTGATTGATCCGTTCGAGGATGGCCTGGCTGGCGCCGCAAGCGGATTCTTCGGCCGCAACATTTTCAATGCGATCGACATTCGGATGCAAAACGCGGTGTTCTACTCGAACTCGCTCGGCGGACTGAGGGCCGATGTGGCCTATTCCCTGGGCGAAGTCGCCGGCAACACCTCGGCCAACAGCCAGATCAGCACGGCGTTCACCTACGCAACCGGACCGCTGAAGGCAGTGCTCGGTTACCACGACGTCAAGGATGCCACCAACACGGGATCTGCCAAGCTGACTTTTGTCGGCGGCACGTATGACTTCGGTCCGGTGAAGCTGCATCTCGGCCTCGACAAGCAGAAGACAGATGCTGCCGGCGCGACGACCGCGGATGCCAACGATGTACTGGTCGGCGTCACTGTCCCGATCGGTGCGGGGCGCATCCTGGCTTCCTACAACCGCCTGAATGACCGCACGCCGACCAATGCCGACATGAAGCAGTACGCGATCGGTTATACGTACGACATGTCCAAGCGCACCACGCTGTACACGTCTTACGGCCATGTCAGCCTGAACGACGCGAACCGCTTCAACGTCGGTATCCGCCACAAGTTCTGATCGGCTTCGCGCCGTACCAGGATGCCGGATGAATGAAACATCCGGCGATCGCAAAACGCCCTTCCGATACGGAAGGGCGTTTTGCTTTGCCGAAGGCAGAACGGGGATGGGAATAAAAAAAGCGCCTGATCTCCGAAGAGATGCAGGCGCGAAGCAGGCGGGGAAGGAGACGATTCCCCGCAGGGGAAGGGCTTGCTTGCGTGTTTACGCGATGCCGCCTTGACACAGGTATTTGGTTTGCATGTAATCGTCGAGGCCGTAGCGCGAGCCTTCGCGACCGTAGCCTGATTCCTTGACGCCGCCGAAGGGTGCTGCTTCCGAAGACAGCGCGCCTTCGTTGATGCCGACGAGGCCGGTCTCGAGCCGCTCGGCCACACGCGACACACGGACGATGTCGCGCGAGTAAAAGTAGGCGGCCAGGCCGTAAGGCGTATTGTTGGCGAGTTCGACGACTTCGTCTTCGCCGGAGAAGCGGAACAGGGGAACGACCGGCCCGAAGGTTTCCTCCGAGGCCAGCGCCATGTCGTGGCTGGCCTCGGCGATCACCGTCGGCGCGAAGTAGTGGGGACCGTCGGCGACTTCGTTCCTCACCCGCTTTCCGCCGGCAAGCAGCTTGCCGCCACGGGCCAGCGCATCCTGTACATGGCTCTCGATCTTGTCCGCCGCACGGGCGTTGATCATCGGGCCGATCTGCGATCCCGCATTGGTCGCCGGACCGACCTGCAGTGCTGCTACGCGGGCGACCAGTTTCTCGGCGAATTCCGCGTACACGGCATCCTGCACATAGACGCGGTTCGGGCTGACGCAGGTCTGCCCGCCGTTACGGAACTTCGCCGCCATCAGGCCGTCGACAGCGGCATCGAGATCGGCGTCTTCGAATACGATGAATGGTGCGTTGCCGCCGAGTTCGAGCGACAAGCGCTTCAGGGTACCTGCCGATTCGCGCGCCAGGTGCTTTCCCACCGCGGTCGAACCGGTGAAGGTTATCTTGCGGACCCTGGAATCGGTCAGCCATGCGCCAACGCTTTCCTTCACCTTCTCGCGGGACGACGTCACGATATTGAGCACGCCCGGAGGAATGCCTGCCTCTTCCGCCAGCCTGACCAGGGCCAGTGCCGTCAGCGGCGTATCTTCCGCAGGCTTGGCGACGACCGTGCAACCTGCTGCCAGCGCCGGCGCAATCTTGCGGGCGATCATCGCCAGCGGAAAATTCCACGGCGTGATGGCGGCGATCACGCCGACCGGTTCCTTCGCCACCATCATTTTTTTCCCGTGCACCATTTGGGGAATGATGTCGCCATAGGATCTGACGGCTTCTTCGGCAAACCATTCCACATACGACGCGCCATAGGCGACCTCTCCGCGCGCTTCCGCAAGTGGCTTGCCCTGTTCGCGCGAAATGATTTTCGCGAGGTCTTCCGTATTGGCCACGATCAGCGCGTGCCAGCGCTTGAGGAAGCGGGCCCGTTCGCGTGCGGGGAGCGTACGCCAGCCGTCGAAAGCGGCCTGCGCGGCAGTCGCCGCCATCTGTGCGTCCACCGCGCCGCTGTCGGGCACGCTGGCGAAGGTGGCGCCGGTCGCCGGGTCGGCGACCTCATGGCGGAACCCGCTGAGGCAGTCGCGCCATTGTCCATTGATGAAGTTCTGTTCCTTGAGCAGGTCGGTACGGGCAAGAGTCAGAGACATGGCCGAAAGTCCTTATGTGCATGCGTGAAGGGACGCGATTACGTGCCGCGTTATTCACTGGTGGCGGAAATGAAATAGCCTGGAGTGATGTTAGTCCCGCCTGCTCAGCGGGAGTGTGCATATGGCGACGCGGAAAACGACAGAAATGGTGTATTTCGCGCGCGTTTGGCATGTTATGCCGTGCGCGGGATGGGGAAGGTGGCGCAAGAAAGGCAGGCGACGCAGCCGCGTCACTCGTGGGAGGAGAACAGCTTCTCGATCGGATAGTGGTGCTTGACGAAAGGCGACTTGATGACGATGTAGCTGAAGTATTTCTCGATGTTGACGCTCTGCCTGAGCACGTCCTCGGCAATGCTGTGGTAATGGGTCACGCTGCGGGTGACGAACTTGAGCAGGTAGTCGAAGCCGCCGCTCACCAGGTGGCATTCGACGATCTCGTCGATGTTGCGGATGGCCGCTTCGAACTTCGCGAAGTCTTCGCGGCGGTGGTCCGCCAGCGTCACCTGGGTCAGCACCACCTGCATGTCGCCCAGCTTCTCGAGCTGCACATGGGCGCCATATCCGGTGATGTAACCCGCCTTCTCCAGGCGTTTTACCCGGATCAGGCAGGGGCTGGGCGACAGGCCGACCGCATCGGCCAGGTCGACGTTCGTCACCCGGCCGTTGCGTTGCAGATGGCTGAGGATGCGGAGGTCGATCCGGTCCAGTTTGAGCGCGTCAGGGATCATCATTGTTTGCCATTTCCTGTCAATCCTTCGATACCAAATACCATGTTAGCAGGCAATTTCCGGCATATCGGGATTTCTGATATGACGCGATGATTATTTGACAGCCCGGCGCACCTCGGGCTGATCCAGCACTTCATCCAGCGTCTTCTTCAGGCGCTCGAACAGCAGCTCGAAGTCGGCCGCGGTATAGCACAGGGCCGGCGCGAAGCCGAGGGTGTTGTCGCCGAACGCGCGGAACACCACGCGGTTGCGGTAGGCCGCTTCAGCGATGCGCTCGTTGAGTTTGAGCGAGGCGTCGAAGCGGGCCTTGCTGGACTTGTCCGCGACCAGTTCGAGTGCGCCGAGCAGGCCGCGGCTGCGCGCCTCGCCGACCAGCGGATGCTGGAGCAGGTCGCGCAAACCTTCTTCGAAGCGCGGTGCCTGTGCAATGCCGTTGGCGAGCAGGCCTCCTTCGGTATACAGGCGTAACACTTCGAGCCCGATGGCCGCGCTGACCGGATGCGCGGAATAGGTATATCCATGGCCGACCGGCACGCCGTCCGCCATGCCGTCCGCGATACCTGCGTAGACCGCTTCCGACATCAGCACGGCGCCCATCGGCGCATAGCCTGCAGTCAATCCCTTTGCCACCATCATCAGGTCGGGCTCCACGCCTTCCGCTTCGCACGCGAACATCGGGCCGGTGCGGCCGAATCCGGTAATGACCTCGTCAACGACGAACAGGACGTCCAGTTCGCGGCAGGCATCGCGCATCGCCTTGAGCCAGCCCTTCGGCGGCACGATGACGCTGCCGGAGCCCTGGATCGGTTCGCAGAAAAAGGCGGCCACATTGTCCTGGCCCAGTTCGCGCACCTTGGTGCGCAAGGCGTCGACCGACGTGCGGATGACCGTTTCCGGATCGGAGCCGGCCGGATTGCGGTAGGGGTAGGGGGATGGAATCTTGTGCTGGTTGGGCAGCGGCACATCGAAGTTCTGGTGGAACACCGCAAGCGCGGTCAGGCCGGAACCTTGCGAGGACGAGCCGTGATAGCCGCGCTCGATCGAGATGAACTGCTTCTTTTGCTGCCGGCCGGTCGAGTTGTAGTAGTGCGTGATGAAGCGGATCGCGGAATCGTTCGCATCCGAACCGCCGAGCGTGAAAAACACGTGGCGCAGCGAGGCCGGCGCCAGCTCCACCAGGCGTGCGGCCAGGCGGATGGCCGGCTCGGAGCCGAAGTGGAAGTAGCCGGTCGCATACGGCAGCTTGCGCATCTGTTCGGCTGCTGCCTTGACGACGCTCTCCTGGCCGTAGCCGACGTTGACGCACCACAGGCCGGAAAACGCATCCAGCAGTTCATTGCCCTGCGCGTCGCGCAGAGTGGCGCCATGTCCCGATTCGAGAATCGTGACACCCCGTTGTTCATGGGCGCGATAGTTGACGACAGGGTGGATCAGGTGGTCGCGGTCGAGCGCGACGAGGGTGTTGGTTTGCATGATGGTTCCGTATAAGTAGTTGAACACGTGCGACCGGGGAAGACCAGGGGCGCGAGCCCATGCGGCGCACCGGGGAAACGAAGACAGGATCATTCTAGCCAGAGGGGCGCAACGTTAGCTGTCGGAGTCGGCTGCCGAAAGCGATCGGAAATTGCATATTTGATGCGCGTACGGCATTTCCTGCTGTGCGCCTGATGACATACTGCCTCCGCGTGGTGAGCAGATCACGCAGGACGTGTCCACGCTCGGCAATTCAGCTAGTGGTCCGACACGCGTTGATTTTCGGGTTGCGCATGCATCTGCGCCGTCGCTCCGTCAGGCCTCTTCCCCCTGCAAGGGGGATGAAACCGGGGTTTCGCAACGCATGTGTTGCGCCAGCTGAATCGTCTGGCCCTGCAAGGCCAGACGTGGGACGGTTGGGATGGGGGTAGTGCGGCGCAAGATGCAGCCATTCTGTCTCGAACGCACTACCCCCTCCCTAACCCTCCCCCTGCAAGGGGGAGGGAACCTTGCCGTGGCTGCCCAAACATAATCCGAAAATTCAAGCGTGCCGGGTCACTAGAGCAGTTGAAACAGGCGCAGTGATGTGCAGTGCACTGGGTGGCAATGCGCTACCGTCCGGAACGATCCCGGTGTGTGATTACGGCGGGCGCGGAAAAGATCGCCAGGCTTGCACAGGGTTTGGCGGTCGGTGGGGTGATCGGCGCGGCGCGTGGTGATTGAGCGGCTTCGCAGGAAAGCAGTCTTCGCAAATCCTTTGTTTCGAAGGTCTAGCCGAGTGACTGGCTAAGCAGTGCAAAGCGCGTGATCGACGGATCAGGCCGTGGCGGTTCGCCTCGCACCATTGAGCTCACCATCTCATCAACCTGGACCAGCCCCATCTCGGTAAGCCACGGACTGAGGGCGTGACTGTCTGGCACATCCACGCGCACGAACGAGCCTGCGTGTGTGCCTGCCCAGTGGGCGATCAGGGCCTTGGCACGGTCGACATCGGGAGCGACGACCGGACCGATGACATAGCCGAGCCCAAACTTGCGCAGCGCCGCGAACGCGATCAGCTCGCCGTAGCGGTCGATGGCGACGATGTCGGCTACCGTCAGCAAGTGCTTGATCACGGTGGCGCGCGGCATGCCGGTCGAGCGGTTGGCCATGTCCGCCAGGGCGGCTTCGTCTCGAGGGCCGATCGGCCGGATCCGCTCACCCGCACCGAGCGGCACGAACGGCGCGCGGAAGACGCTGCCCTGGTGCCGGTGGACCCAGTCGGTCTGAACAAAGCCGAAACTTTCAAACAACTGCACGCTCGCGTTGGCATGCAGCAGGATCGCGCGATCGCCGATTTCCTTCAGGATCCGGGAAATCAGTTCCCTCGCGATGCCTTGGCGCCGATGGTCCGGCGAGACGATCGTCATGCCGAGCGACGCGTAGTCGGCGCCGTGGATCCAGCACATCACCGTGCCGATGATGCCGGACTCGCCTTCGGCGACGATGCCCTCGCCCAGTTGCTGGATGAACTTCCAGTCTTCCAGCCGGTGCGGCCAGAGTGCCGACAGCGACAGTTTATGCGCTGCCGGCAGATCGTTCGCCGTCATCCTGCGGTACTGGACGGCGTCGTTCGCCTTTCGATCATTCATGCCTTGCTCCTCATCTGCCTTGCCTGTCGCGATAACCAAAGCGGCGGTGCTTTTACCCGGCTTTCCGGATTGCGCGTCGCAGTCGCTTCGCAGCCACGGGACTCCTTGGATTGCCACTATCTTGCCACACGCTGGTGCGGCTGACGACGGGGGAAATGCAATTCGACACGATCCTCTGTCTGTGGCTGCAGAACGAAAGCTTGTGCCATTCAGGGTGGGGGAGACCACAGAAAATGCTTCGGCAGCGAACTTACAATCGAGTCAACGTCAATTGGGCCGGCATGAACTCCTGAAACCGGTGCCATTCGCATTCATTGAAAGGATTGGTGATGGAACGCTTCGACCCGGATCAGGTGGCAGTTCGCAGTGCGCATTTTATCGGCGGGCAGTTTGTTGAGGGAAGTTCAAATACGATGGACGTGAAGCGCCCCTCCGACGGCCGGGTTTATGCCGGCGTGCCGGTGGCGGATGTCGATCTGGTCGACCAGGCGGTGCAGGATTCCTGGCGTGCGTTCAAGACCAGCGACTGGGCACGCTGCGCACCGCGCGACCGCGCACGCATCCTGCGCCGCTGGGCAGACCTGATCGATGCCGATGTGAAGACCCTGGCGCCACTTGAGGCACTCGGTTCGACGCGGCCGGTTAGCGATGCCGCAAGCTGGGACGTGCCGTTCACCGCGGACGGCATCCGCTTCTTTGCGGAGTGGGCCGACAAGATCGGCGGCGATGTCGCACCGACGCGCACCGACCATCTCGGCATGACGATCGCGGAACCGTACGGCGTCATCGGCGCCATCGCGCCCTGGAACTTCCCGCTCGTGATGGCGTCGTGGAAGGTGGCGCCGGCACTGGCGGCAGGCAATGCCGTCGTGCTCAAGCCGTCCGAGATGACACCGTTCAGCATACTGCGCATCGCCGAACTGGCGATCGAGGCCGGCATGCCAAAAGGGATCTTCAACATCGTCCAGGGTGACGGCCGTGTGACCGGCGACGCCTTGTGCCGCCATCCCCGGATTTCGAAAGTGACCTTCACCGGCTCGACCAGGACCGGCGCCGCCATCATGGCGGCCTGTGCGGAAAACGGCACCAAGTCGGTGACGCTGGAACTGGGCGGCAAGAGCCCGCAAGTGGTATTCGCCGATGTGCATGATCTGGAAAAGACCGCCCGCACCGTCGCGCGCGCCATCACGACGAATGCCGGCCAGGTATGCGTGGCCGGTTCGCGCCTGATCGTGCAGCGTGCGATTGCGGAGCGGTTCATCGAGCGCCTTTCCGCCATCTTCGCGGAGCTCAAGGCCGGTAATACCTGGGAGTCCGGCACCACCTTGTGCCCGATCATTTCGAAACACGAAATGGAGCGCATCGACGGCATCGTGCAGCGCACGGTGGCCGACGGCGGGAGGGCAGTCGCCGGCGGACAGTGTGTAGCGACCGGGACCGACGGCGCGTTTTACCAGCCGACCATCCTGACCAATGTCGATCGCGGCATGGAAGCGGTGAGGAATGAAATTTTCGGACCGGTAATGACGGTGCAGGTCTTCGATGACGAGGATGAGGCGCTGGCGCTGGCCGACCATCCGGACTACGGCCTGGCGGCCGGCATTCATACCGCAGACATTGGCCGCGCATTGCGCCTGGCGCGCGGCATCGAGGCGGGCACGGTATGGATCAACCGTTACGGCCGCACTTCGGACTATGTGATTCCCACCGGAGGATACAAGCGTTCCGGCATCGGCAAGGACCTCGGGCGCCAGGCCTTTGAAGCGAACCTGCGCTACAAGAGCGTGCTCGTCGATTTCGCGAAGGAAGCCTGAGATGCGCGCGCCGGCATGGTCTGCTGCGGAACGTGTTCCCGCCCTCGTTGGCGGCGGGAGGTTGACCATCGCTGTCGTGCGGGAGCGGTCGATTCAGCCGCAGCAAATTATGCTGCGCGCCGCCAGAAATACCACTGTTTCTGTGTTTGGATTCCGTCAAAACAAGACATTCATGCAGGGTGTACGTGATGTAATGATTATCAGAAGACGACGTTCCGACGAGCGCACATCGCCGGCGTGAACGGTCTTCCCAAATCAGAGCCGCCGATCGGATGCCGCGACGCCGTAGGCACGAATTTGTCAAACAAAGGAACCTGAACCATGACTACCAACTTGAGGCCGAAATACATCTCCTTCGATTGCTATGGAACGCTGATCAACTTCCAGATGAAAGAGAAGATGGAAGAGCTTTTCGCCGACCGCGTCTCTCCCGAGAAGATGCCGCAGTTCACGAGGGACTTCGCGCAGTATCGCCTGGACGAAGTGATGGGTGACTTCAGGCCATACGACGAGATTCTGTGCAATTCCGTCGAGCGCACCTGCCGCCGCTGGGGTGTCGAATGCCGCGACAACGAAGGCCTGGCGTTTTACGAGGCCGTGAAGACCTGGAATCCGCATCCGGACGTTCGAGATGCGCTGGCCAAATTGGCAAAGGAATACAAGCTGGTGATCCTCTCCAACTCCATGAATGATCTGATGCCCCACAGCATCGAGAAGCTGGGCGCACCTTTCCACCGCGTCTACACTGCGGAGCAGGCGCAAGCCTACAAGCCGCGTCTGCAGGCCTTCGAATACATGATCGACCAGTTGGGCTGCAACCCGGAAGACATCCTGCACGTGTCGTCGAGCTATCGTTACGACCACCTGTCGGCGGACGACATCGGCATCAAGAACCGGGCGTTCATCGCGCGCGGCCACGAGCCGAGCTGGCCGGTCTGGGGTTCCCATGAAATGAAGGACCTGAGCGGCTTGCCGGCCCTCGTCGGCCTGTAAGCACGATGCGCATGAACCTGGAAAGCCACCAAGACAGGACGCAGCGATGAAACTGGACTCCTATTGGCTCGATACCGCACCTGCCTTCACCAGCGGTGCGCAAGGACCGGTTTCGGGACGTGCCGACGTCGTCGTGGTCGGAGCGGGCTTTACCGGGTTGTCGGCGGCGCTGGCGCTGGCCAGGCGCGGCGCTTCCGTGGTTGTGCTCGAAGCGGGCCGTGTCGTGGGTGAAGCGTCCGGTCGCAACGGCGGCCATTGCAATAGCGGACTGGCGCACGATTTCGGTTCACTGGCCGCACGCCTTGGCGTGGAAAAGGCGCGCGCCTTCTACCAGGCTTATGACGCGGCCGTCGATACGGTCGAGAAGGTGGTGCAGCAGGAAAACATCGCCTGCGACTTCGCGCGTGTCGGCAGGCTGAAGCTGGCTGCCAAGCCGGAGCACTACGACAAGCTGGCGCGCGCCTGCGATCTGCTGCGGCGCGAGGTCGACCCGCATGTCGAGATGGTGCCGGAGGCGCACATCCGGGCCGAAGTTGGCTCCGGAAAATTCTTCGGCGGCTTGCTGCAGAAAACCGGCGCGCAAATGCACATGGGCAAATTCGGCGTCGGGCTCGCGCATGCCGCCGCGCGAAACGGCGCACAAATCCATGAATACGCACCGGTGACCGGGCTGGATCGTCGTTCCGACGGCAGCTTTCGTGTTACCACTGCAACTGGCACCATCAATGCCGGACAGGTGCTGCTGGCCACAGGAAATTCCCGCACGGGCCCGTTCTTCCATTTCCGCCGCCGCATGATCTCGGTGGGCAGCTTCATCATCGGTACCGAACCGCTGGACCAGGCATTGCTCGACCGCCTGCTGCCGCAGCGCCGCAACTACGTCACGTCGAAAAACATCGGCAACTACTTCCGCGTCTCGCCCGACAACCGTTTGCTGTTCGGCGGGCGCGCGCGTTTTGCGATGTCCAATCCGCGTTCGGATCAAAAGAGCGGGCACATCCTGCGCGCCACGATGGAAGAGATCTTCCCGGAGCTGCGCGGCGTGGGCATCGACTACTGCTGGGGCGGGCTGGTCGACATGACCGCAGACCGCTTGCCGCGTGCGGGCGAGCATCGCGGAATGTACTACTCGACAGGATACAGCGGACATGGCGTGCAGATGTCCGTGCACATGGGGCAGGTGATGGCCGATGTGATGGCCGGCCGCCCGGAACTGAATCCATGGCGCGAGCTGGAGTGGCCGGCGATCGCCGGGCACTTTGGCAAACCCTGGTTTTTGCCGATCGTAGGCGCCTACTATCGGTTGCAGGATTGGTTGCATTGATCGAAGATTTGCTCGACGCAACCTGGCAGTGGCGGGAAACACCATCGTAACAACACATTGGAAGATGTTGCAGGAATATTCAATTCAGGATTCTTGAGGAGACATACATGAGCGACAAAAAATTCGAAACCGTCAACCCGCAGCATGCCGAGATCAGCGGCCACATCGTCACGGACCTCAAAGGCGGTGTCTCGCGTCGCGACGTGATGCGCACCCTGCTGGCAGGGGGCATGCTGGCCACCACCGCCGGTGGCCTGCTGACGCACGCCGGCACCGCCTTTGCGCAGACGCCGAAGGTGGGCGGCAAGATCCGCGTCGCCGTGTCCACCGGGTCCACCGCGGACACGCTGGACCCGGCCAAGGGCGGCAACATGGCCGACTACGTGCGGCACTACATGTTCTACAACGGCCTGACCACCATGGACACCAAGTTGGCGCCGCAGATGGAGCTTGCCGAATCGTTCGACACCAAAGACGCGACGCTGTGGATCGTCAAATTACGCAATGATGTGCGTTTCCATGACGGCAAGCCGCTGACCTCGGCGGACGTCGTGTATTCGCTGATGCGCCACAAGAATCCCGCCACCGCCTCCAAGGTCAAGGGAGTGGCTGATCAGATCGAGGAAGTCAAGGCTACCGGCCCGAATGAACTCCAGATCAAGCTGGCGTCGGCCAATGCCGACCTGCCGGCGCTGCTGGCTACTTCCAATTTCTTAATCGTCAAGGACGGCGCGACGGATTTCAGCACCGCGAACGGCACCGGTCCGTACAAGTGCAAGGAATTCAAGCCCGGCGTGCGCTCGATCGGCGTGCGCAACGAGAACTACTGGAAGCCGGGCAAGCCCTACCTCGATGAAATCGAATGCTTTTCGATTCCCGACGAATCTGCGCGCGTGAACGCGCTGCTGTCGGGCGACGTACAGTTGATCAATCCCGTCAACCCGCGCTCGGTACCAAGCTTCACGGCCGAGTCCGGCTGCACGCTGTTCAAATCGAAGACCGGCAATTACACCGACCTCATCATGCGCGACAACGTCGGCCCGGTGAAGAACCCGAACTTCGTGCTGGCGATGAAATACCTGCTCGACCGCGAAGCGATCCGCAAGGTGTCCATGCGCGGTTACGGCACCGTCGGCAACGACCAGCCGGTTCAGGCCAATAACCGTTACTACCTGGCCGGCCTGCCGCAACGCCCGTTCGACCTGGACAAGGCCAAGTTTCACCTGCAGAAATCCGGCATGGCCGGCATGACCCTGCCGCTGATTGCCTCAACGGCCGCCACCGGCTCGGTCGAGATGGCGCAAATCCTGCAATTGTCGGCGCAGAAAGTCGGTCTGAACCTGGACATCAAGCGCATGCCGGCGGACGGCTACTGGTCGAACCATTGGGCCAAGCATCCGCTCTCGTTCGGCAACATCAATCCGCGCCCGACCGTCGACCTGATGTTCACGCTGTTCTTCAAGTCCGATGCGCCGATGAACGAGTCGGGCTGGAAGAACGAGAAGTTCGACCAGTTGCTGGAAGCGGCGCGCGGCGAAACCAACGACGCCAAGCGCAAGCAGATGTACGGCGACATGCAGGTGCTGGTGCATGAACAAGGCGGCATCGGCATCCCGCTGTTCAACGAATCGCTCGACGGCTTTACCAACAAGCTCAAGGGGTATAGCGCGCATCCAATGGGCGGTTTGATGGGCTACATGTTTGCCGAGCACGTCTGGCTCGAAGCCTGATGTCAGATGGCCGGTGCCGGCACGGCATCGGCCGCTTCAATGAAGAAAGATCAATCATGAACGGAACCACTGTACGACTCATCCTGAATCGGCTCGGTGTGGGCGTGTTGACCTTGCTGGCCGTGTCGCTGGTGATCTTCACGATCACGAACCTGTTGCCGGGCGATGCGGCGCAGGCAATGCTCGGCCAGGAATCCACGCCGGAGCTGCTGGCCGCCTTGCGGGCGAAGTTCGGGCTGGACCAGCCGGCCTACCTGCGCTACCTGCACTGGCTGGGCGGGCTGGTGACCGGCAATCCCGGCCTTGCATTGGCCAACGGCCTGCCGGTGGCAGACTTGATCGGCGGACGTTTGCCGAACTCGCTGATGCTGGCGGCAGCGACGACCGCCGTTTCGGTGCCGGTCGCGCTGACTATCGGCATCCTGTCGGCGATGTACCGCGGCTCGCTGTTCGACCGCACGGTCAGCGTGGTGACGGTATGGACGGTATCGGTGCCGGAATTCCTGATCGCCACCGTGGCGGTACTGATTTTCGCGGTCAAGCTGCGCTGGCTGTCCGCGCTGTCGCGTACCGAGGACATCCACACCTTCGGCCAGTTCCTGCGCGTGTATGCGATGCCGGTGATGACGCTGTGCTGCGTGATCGTGGCACAGATGGCGCGCATGACCCGCGCCGCGGTGATCGACCAGCTCAATTCATCCTACGTTGAGATGGCGCGCCTGAAGGGTGTACGCCCGATCCGCATGGTGCTGTTCCATGCGCTGCCGAACGCGGTCGGCCCGATCGTCAACGCGGTGGCGCTCTCCCTGGCTTATCTGATCGGCGGCGTGATCATCGTCGAATCGATCTTCAACTATCCGGGGATTGCCAGCCTGATGGTCGACTCCGTCACCATGCGCGACATGCCGGTGGTGCAAGCCTGCGCCATGCTGTTCTGTGCCGGTTATCTGGTGCTGCTGACCCTGGCCGACGTGTGCGCCATTCTTTCCAACCCGAGGCTGCGGAAATGAACAAATCCTTGAATACTCCCGTTATTTCTCCCGCCGCCAGGCGCAAGCCGCGCCGCCGCCTGCCGATCGCGGGCATGATCGGCATCGCGATTGTCGGGTTCTGGCTGCTGATGGCCCTGATCGGTCCTACCATTGCGGCGCATGGTATCGGCGGCGTCGTCGGCGATGATGTGTTCGCGCCGATGAGCGCGAAGTATCCGCTGGGCACCGACTATCTCGGGCGCGACATGTTGAGCCGCATCCTGCACGGCGCGCCGTACACCATCGGTGTGGCGCTGGCTGCGGTGCTGCTGGCCAGTTCCATCGGCACGGCGCTGGCCTTGTGCGCCGCCGCTGCGGGCGGCTGGTTCGACACCATTGTCAGCCGCATCATCGACACCATGATCAGCATCCCCAGCAAACTGCTGGCGCTGATCATCGTGGCCGCGTTCGGCGCCTCGGTGCCGCTGCTGATCCTGACGGCCGCGGTGAGCTACATGCCCGGCGCCTACCGCATTGCGCGCGCCCTGGCGGTGAATGTGCAGGCGATGGACTATGTGCAGGCGGCGCGGGCGCGCGGCGAGGGCCTGCTCTACATCACTCTTTTCGAGATGCTGCCGAACATGTTCCGTCCGGTGCTCGCCGACTTCGGCCTGCGCTTCCTGTTCATCGTGCTGATGCTGAGCGGCATGAGTTTCCTCGGACTCGGCATACAGCCGCCGGAGGCCGACTGGGGATCGCTGGTGCGCGAAAACATCATTGGCCTGAGCCAAGGCGCGCCTGCGGTGATCGTGCCGGCCATCGCCATCGCGACGTTGACCATCGGCGTCAACATGGTCATCGACAGTCTGGTAGGCCGCAAGCGCCGTGGAAGCGAGGGTTGATATGAGCGAGATCGTCAAGGTATCCGGCCTGCGGGTCACCGCCCGCAATGACATGGACGAGGATGTACCCATCGTCCACGGCGCCGATTTTTCGATTCAAAAAGGCGAGGTGCTCGCACTGATCGGCGAGTCCGGTTCGGGCAAGACAACCATCGCACTGGCGCTGATGGGCTATGCCCGCTCCGGCTGCCGTCTGGCCGGCGGCACGGTGACCGTCGCCGGGCACCAGATGCTGTCGATGAACGAAAGCCAACTGGCGAAGTTGCGCGGTCGCATGGTCTCCTACATTGCGCAAAGCGCCGCCGCCTCCTTCAACCCGGCCAAGCGGCTGATGGACCAGGTGGTCGAGAGCGCGATGATCCACAAGGTGATGTCGCGTGAAGTCGCCGAAGCCAAGGCGGTCGAGCTGTTCCGTGCGCTGGCCCTGCCGGAGCCGGAAAAGATCGGCATGCGCTACCCGCACCAGGTGTCGGGCGGGCAGTTGCAGCGCCTGATGGCGGCGATGGCCATGATCACCGACCCGGAACTGGTAATCATGGACGAGCCGACCACGGCGCTGGACGTGACGACGCAGATCGAGGTCTTGCGTGCCTTCAAGAAGGTGGTGAAGGAGCGCGGCAGCACAGCGGTGTATGTCTCGCACGACCTTGCTGTAGTCGCGCAAATGGCCGACCGCATCGTGGTGCTGCGCGACGGCGAGATCCGTGAAACCGGCTCGACCACGCAGATCCTGTCCGCACCTGCCCATCCCTACACCAAGAGCCTGCTGGCAGCGATCGCACCGAAGAAGCACAGTGCAGCAAGCTTCGAGAGCAAGCCAACGCAGGAACACCCGCTGCTGGAAGTGCGCGGCCTCTACGCCTCCTACGGCACGGCCAAGCGCGGCGTGCCGGTCAAGTGCGTGCTGGACGACATCAACCTCGTCATCCCGCGTGGCGCCACCATCGGTGTGATCGGCGAATCCGGCTCCGGCAAGACCACATTGGCGCGCGCGATCGCCGGCATGGTCGCGCCGTCGGAAGGCGAGATCCTGCTGGACGGCAAGCGGCTTGCGCCCACGCTCGAAGGACGCACGCGCGAACAATTCCGCCGTATCCAGTTCGTGTTCCAGAATGCCGATACCGCGCTCAATCCCATGCATTCGATCGAGCGCATCCTCGGCCGGCCGCTCGAGTTCTACCACGGCATGAAGGGCGAGGCGCGCCGCAAGCGGGTCTTGCAGCTGCTCGACCTGGTCCGCTTGCCGGCCACGATCACGGATCGGCTGGCAGGGGAACTGTCCGGCGGCCAGAAGCAGCGCATCAACCTGGCGCGTGCGCTGGCGGCCCAGCCCGACCTGATCCTGTGCGACGAGGTCACGTCCGCGCTCGATACGGTGGTCGGCGCCGCCATCCTCGAACTGATGGCCGAGCTGCGCAAGGAATTGAACGTGTCCTACATGTTCATCAGCCATGACATCAACACGGTGCGCGCCATCTGCGACGATATTGTGGTGATGTACTCAGGCCACAAGGTGGAAGCGCGCAAGCGCGAGGCGCTGGCGACACCGCCTTTCCATCCGTATTCGCACTTGTTGATCTCGTCGGTGCCGGCGCTGCGCCGCGGCTGGCTGGAAGAGGTGGGTGAACACAGTCCGGCCGCGTTGCCGCCGCTGACATCGTCCGGCGAGATGCGCGGCATCTGCTCCTTCCTCGATCGCTGCACGCTGCGCATGGATGGCGTCTGCAACAACCTGCCGCCGCCGCGCCAGATGCTCGATAACGGTGGCAGCATCCTCTGTCATCGCCTGGAATCGGATTTGCGCAGCATCCAGACCCCGCTGCGCCTGGTGGAAGGAGACGTCGCATGAGTCAGCGATTTGTCCGCCTGGGTGAAACCAACCGACCGCGTGTGCGAATCACCATTGACGGCCATGCGGTCGAAGCCCTCAAGGGCGACACTTTGATGGTCGCAGTGCTCAACAATGCCCGCCAGTTGCGCGAATCGGAATTCGGCGACGGCAAGCGCGCCGGCTTCTGCCTGATGGGCGCCTGCCAGGATTGCTGGGTCTGGACCGCGGACGGCGAGCGCCTGCGCGCCTGCACCACCGTGGTGGAAGAAGGAATGCAACTCGTCACAAGACAGCCGGAGGCGACATGGCCCAACCTCGCGTAATCATCATCGGCGCCGGTCCTTCGGGCGTGCGTTGCGCCGAAACCCTGGTCGCAGCCGGCCTGCGTCCGACCGTGGTCGACGAGAACCGGCGCGACGGCGGCCAGATCTACCGCCGCCAGCCGGACAATTTCACGCGCCCCTACGCCAAGCTGTACGGCACCGAGGCCGGTTCCGCGCAGGCGCTGCACGAAAGTTTCGACGCGCTGCGCGGCAAGATCGATTACCTGCCCGAGACGCTGGCCTGGAACATCGCTGACGGCAAGGTGCATGTAACGAAAAACGAGCGTACCAAGGCCTTGCCCTATGACGCGCTGGTGATCTGCTCGGGCGCGACCGACCGCCTGATGCCGGTCAAGGGCTGGCACTATGCGGGCACCTACAGCCTGGGTGCTTCGCAGATCGCATTGAAGGCGCAGGCCTGCGCGATCGGCCGCCAGATCGTGTTCATGGGTACCGGGCCGCTGCTGTATCTGGTGGCGTCGCAATACGTGAAGGCCGGCGCCACAGTCGCTGCGGTGCTCGACACCTCGCCCTTCATGCGCCGCGTGGCCGCACTGCCGAAACTGCTGGCCCGCCCCGCAGTGCTGCGCAATGGCTTTGCGCTGGTCGCGGAACTCAAGCGCGCTGGCGTTCCAGTACTCACCGGCATCACCCCGATCGAAATCAAGGGCTCGCCGGAAACCGGCGTGCAAGGCGTGGTCTTCCACGACAGCCGTGGCCGTACGCAGACGCTGGAGTGCGATGCGGTGGCAATGGGCTATCACCTGCGTCCCGAGACCCAGCTGGCCGACCTGGCGCGCTGCGCCTTCCGCTTCGACCAGGAGACACGCCAGTGGCTGCCCGAGATTGGGGAAGACGGGCGTACTTCGGTGCGGGGCGTCTACCTCGCCGGCGACGGCATGCGCGTGCTCGGTGCGGATGCGGCCGAAATCGGCGGTCGCCTGGCAGCCATGGCCGTGCTGAAGGACTTCGGGTTCAAGGTGCAGGAAGATAAATTGCAGCGGCTGCGGGCGGAGCAGGCGAGCATGGAGCGTTTCCGCCAGGGCCTGGCGCAGGCCTTCCCGTGGCCGGCGCAGCAGGCGGCGCAATTGCCGGACGAGGCCATCGTCTGCCGCTGCGAAGCGATCACTGCCGGCGATCTGCGCCGCGTGGTATGCGAAATGGGCGCCCAGGAAGCGAACCGGGCCAAGGCCTTCAGCCGCGTCGGCATGGGACGCTGCCAGGGCAGGTATTGCGGACACGCAGGGGCGGAAGTCATCGCGCATGCCGCCGGCGTTCCGGTGGAACAGGTAGGGCGCCTGCGCGGCCAGGCGCCGGTGAAACCGCTCTCTATCGCAGTGCGGGAGGAGCAGGAATGAATGCGCATCAAGCAGATGTAGTTATTGTCGGCGGCGGGATCATGGGCGCCGCCACGGCCTTCTTCTTGCGCAAGCGCGGGGTGTCGGTCATCCTGCTCGAACGGGGATTGATCGGCCAGCAGGCCAGCGGCACCAACTTCGGCAACGTGCGCCGGATGGGCCGCTCCGTGGAGCAACTGCCGCTGGCAAACCGCTCGCGCGAGACCTGGCTGAAGTTCAAGGAATTGTTCGGTGAGGATGTCGAGCTCTTGCTGAACGGCCAGCTGCGCGTCGGCTTCACGCCGGCGCACGAAGAACGGATGGCAAAGTATGCGCAGGACGCGAAGGACTTCGGCCTGGGTATGCAGATGATGGGCGCGAAAGCGCTGCACGAACGCTTTCCATACCTGGGGCCGGAAATCATTGCGGGTTGCTATGCCCCTTTCGAGGGTCATGCGAATCCCCGTCTGGCGGCACCGATTATCGGCCGTGCCGCGGTGCGCGAAGGCACACAGGTGTTCGAAAACACCGAGATCGTGCGTGTCGAAAAGGAGGGCGAGGACTTCCGCGTGACCGCCGCCGATGGCCGGACCTTCCGTGCGCCCGTGGCGCTCATCACCGCCGGCGCATGGGGAAATCGCATCAGCACCAGCTTCGGCGAACCGGTGCCGATGATCGCCAAAGCGCCGCAGATGTGCGTCACCGAACCTGTGCCTTATGCCATCGGGCCGACCATTGGTACGGTGGTGGACGTGCCCGAGCAAATCGTCTACTTCCGCCAGGTTGCGCGCGGCAACATCGTCATCGGCGGCGGCGGCCATGAGCTGGCGGATCTTGAGAATCGGCGCTCCTACGTGAAACCGCGCAGAACGCTGATCAAGCTGACGCAGGCGCCGCGCGTGATGCCGGCATTCAAACGCCTGAACATCATTCGCGTCTGGAGCGGGATCGAGGGTTACATGGAAGACAGCAGCCCGGTCATGGGGCCGAGCGCGCGCGTGCCCGGCCTGTACTACGCGTTCGGCTTCTCCGGCGCAGGCTTCCAGTTGGGACCGGGCGTAGGTGATGTGATGGCCGAACTGATCCACACAGGCAGCACGACGACGCCGATCGAGCATTACCACATCTCGCGTTTTGCGAACCTGGCCGCGCAGGCGGCGTAGTTCGCTTATCTGATTCAAGGAAAAACACCATGTCGAATTTGCAGCAAGCAGCCGCCACTCTGGACACACCGCCGAGCTTCGTCGATCTGCGCGCCTTCGCGCAGGAGGAGAGCCAGGGCGTCGCCGTAAACGCCCCGGCCGGGGAAGACCGTTTTCTCGCCTCGCGCCGTGTGCTGGATTGGCCGGCGGGACCGGTAACAGCCGGCGTCATCACGCTGGAGGCGGGGCAGGGCGCGGTGCAGTCGCTTGCCGCGGATGAATTCATCATCGTCCATGCAGGGCAGATCACGCTGTCGCAGCAGGACCTCACCGTGACGCTGCAGCCGGGCCAAAGCGCGGTGATCAAGCAGAGCGCATCCTTCACCTGGTCCACGCCGGAAGCGGTCTCGCTGATCTTTACCCGCTACAACCAAAGCCAGCCTGGCGACGGCGCGATCGTGCCGATCAAGGAAAATCCGGAGCTGAAGCCCTCCGGCACGCCGCCGGTCGACCTGCTGACCACGCCGGTGCCATCCTGCCGCAACTTCACCGACTACCTCTCCGCCGATGGCGAATTCATGTGCGGCACCTGGGATTCGACGCCGTATGCGCGCCGCCCGATGTTTTACCGCCACTATGAACTGATGTATCTGCTGGAAGGCAGTGTCAGCTTCGTCGACGAAGCCGGACGCAGCGCGACTTTCTCCAAGGGGGACATCTTCCTGGTCGAGCAGGGTGCGAATTGCAGCTGGGATAGCCGTGAGCCGGTGGCCAAGGTGTATGTGATCTACCGCCCGAAGTAATCTCCTGCATTTTTCTGCGCCGGGATTTTTTCAATGTTGTCTCTACTCCCTCCAAAGGGTTTGGCTCGCAGGCAGCAATGTCTGCGAGCTTTTTTATTGCCGCAGGCAAGATAGACCAACGGAGTCGCGCATGACCTTTCTCTACAAATCCGATCCGGTCCGCGGCGCGGTATGGGCAGAACTGTTTGCCCACAAGATGCCGGAGCTGCCGTTCCGCATCTGGCCCGACATCGGGGATCCGCGCGACGTGCGCTACCTGGCCGCGTGGCAGCCGCCGGAAGACGTGGCGACCCGGTTTCCGAATCTGGAAGTCCTGTTCTCGACCGGGGCCGGAATCGACCACTTTGATCTCTCCGTCATCCCCGAGACGCTGCCAGTGGTGCGCATGGTCGAGTCCGGCATCATCGATGGCATGGTCGAGTACGTGACGCTGGTCGTGCTTTCCATTCATCGCGACTGGCGCACTTATCTCAATCAGCAGCGGGAAGGAAACTGGCAGGTGCATCGCGTGCATCCGGCGTCGTCGCGGCGTGTCGGCGTGCTGGGTCTGGGCGTGCTGGGGCGTGCGGTGCTGGAGAGCCTGTGCGGCTTCGGCTTTTCCTGTGCGGGCTGGAGCCGGTCGCCGCAACAGATCGACGGTGTCGAATGCTATGCCGGCCCGGATGGATTGCAGCAATTCCTGGCGCGCACCGACATCCTCATCTGCCTGGTGCCTTTGACCGACAGTACGCGCGGCATTCTCTCCAAGCCGCTGTTCGACCGGCTGCCGCAGGGCGCCACCGTGATTAACGTGGGCCGCGGCGGGCACCTGGTCCAGCAGGACTTGTTGCAGGCGCTCGACGAAGGGAGGATAGGCAACGCCATTCTGGATGTGTGCGAACCGGAGCCGCTGCCGCCCGACCATCCGTTCTGGAAGCATCCGAAGATCACGCTGACACCCCATATCGCCAGCATGACGCAGCCGGAAACCGCGGTGGAGGCGGTGATCGATAACCTGCGCCGGCACCGGGAGGGACTGCCGATGGCCGGGCTGGTCGACAGGGCGCGTGGCTATTGACAAATAGAGAGACGATACAGATGAAAACCCTGTTGCTGAAGAAAGAGGAAGTCAGCAGATTAATCTGCATAAGGGAAGTCATCGGTACGGTGGAAGAAGCATACAAAGCTTTTAACCGTAACCAGGTGGTACAACCTGACTATATAGGGATAGATCTCCATCCGCCGCGTGGAGATATTGACTTCAAGCTTGGTTACTACAAAGGCAATGAAATCATTTCCATGAAAGCCTCTTCCGGCGGCTTCCCCAATAACCCGACGACATACGGCGTGCCGAGCGGCATGGGGACCATTCTGCTGTTTGATGCCAGGACCTGTGCGTTGATTTGCGTGATGGATGGAAGTTTGATCACTGGCCTCAGAACCGGGGCATCCGGCGCTGTTTCGGTAAAAGCACTCGCAAGAAAAGATGCGAAAAAAATTACCTCGATCGGAACCGGCAATCAGGCAAGGATGCAGATTCGCGCAATCAACGAGATTATGAAAATCGAAGAGATCCATGCATGGGCCAGAAGCCCGGAGTCGCTTTCCAAATTTAAAGCGGATATCGAAAGTGAGTTTGGCATTCCTGTGACGATGGCAAATTCTAAAAGAGAAGCTGTAGAACAGGCCGATATCCTGATTACGACGACCCGCGGGAAAGGGCCGTTGGTGGAAGCAGGCTGGGTACAACCCGGCACACACATTGTTGCGATCGGCACGGATGCACGCGGGAAGCAGGAACTGGATCCAGAGATATTCAGGAATGCCAAAGTCGTCGTCGACTCGATCATGCAGTGCAGAGAAAAAGGCGAAACCCAGCATCCGTTGAACCAAAACATCATTACCAAAGACGGCATTCATGCAGAGATCGGCGAGGTCTTGCTGGGCAAGAAGCCAGGAAGAGAGAGCGATGAGGAAGTCACGATCTTCGATTCCACAGGAATGGCCATTCAAGACAATACGACCGCGACAAAAATCTATCGGAACGCAATAGAAAGCAAGGTCGGTACTTTCTTCGAGTTTTTTGAATAAGGAATTTCAAACACCATGCGCAACTACCCCACCATTCAAGACATCCACGAAGCCCGGGAACGGTTGAAGCCCCACATCAGGCATACGCCCATATTGCGTGCGGAGAAAATCGAGAAAGCCGTTGGTTGCCAGCTCTATCTCAAACCTGAAACTCTGCAAATCACGGGCGCCTTCAAGATTCGAGGCGCTCTGAACAAGGCACTGTCGCTCCCGAGAGAAGCGATCGCCAACGGCCTCATTGCGACTTCTTCGGGCAATCATGCCCAGGGGATCGCCTATGCCGCCAGGATGCTGGGCGTCAAGGCGATCATAGTCGTTCCAGTGACTACACCCAAGATCAAGATCGAGAACACCAAAGCCCTGGGAGCGGAAGTCATTCTTTTCGACGGCGACACGGCCGCCCGATGGAAAAAGGTGTGCGAGATCGCCGAAGAGAACAAGTACGCGGCGGTTCACGGCTTCGAGGACCCGCTGGTCATGGCCGGCCAGGGAACCATCGGGTGCGAGATCCTGGAGGATCTGGAGGATGTGGACACCGTCATCGTTCCCCTGGGCGGCGGCGGCCTGATTTCGGGAATCGCTACCGCCATCAAGGAAACGAAACCGTCGGTGCGTGTGATAGGCGCGGAGCCTGCCTTGACTCCGAAGTATTATCACAGCCGGATCAATAAGGAACGTACCTCGCTTCCTTTGAAAAATACCATCGCGGATGGTTTGAGAATCAGTGTTCCAGGTCAAAACCCCTATCCCATCATTGAAAAGTATGTGGATGAGATTGTTCTCGTTGAAGACGAACATATCATCGCGGGCATGCGTGCTCTTGCCAAAGATGCGAAATTGATCGCTGAACCCGCCGCCTCAATTGGTATTGGCGCATTGTTGGCCGGCGCCATAAAAGTGAAGCCAGATGAAAAAGTCTGCGTGGTGTTGACTGGCGGGAACTGGGACTTGTGCGACCTTGCCGAGATATACAAACTTGTTGAGTAGGCTTTTCCAGAAAGGATTTAAAAATCCACTACCAATAAAAAAGTTGAGCCCGCTTCTGAAATAGAGTCAATAAGCATGCATTAGGAGAATGGTTGCTGGGCTGGATAAAGCGTGGTGCGAGTTATTGTAATGACCCACTGAAATCCTGTTCAGGGTCTTATCCCGGGTGGACGCCGGCGTGATGTGCTGCGCCGCCCGGACCTTCCTGTCGTTCGAATCCTTGCCGAATTGCCGCTGTGCGCAACGCGTCCAGGAAAACCTTGGTGCGCCGCGGCAGGCCCCTCGATCCATACACCGCATGCATCTGCGGGCTGTGGCCGGATGAAGACACCAGGCGATAAGCGGGACATACGCGCACCAGCGTGCCGGCCTTGATCGCAGGCTGCGCAACCCAGCCGGCCAGCCGCCCCACGCCCAGGCCAGAGCACACCGTCTCATACAACCCGCTTCCGGTATTGACGCGATGCGCAGCGTGCATGTGCATCCGCACCGTGCGCGCCGCGGACTGGAAGTACCAGTCCTTCAATATGCGTGGTGCCGTGTGCAGCACCATGGTGTGCAGGGCCAGCTCTTCAGGTTCCTGCGGAAGTCCATGCTGTTCGACATAACCCGGGCTGGCACACAGGACGCGCTCGTACTGCCAGAGCCGATAACCGATCAACTCGCTTGCCGCGGGATAGGCACCCCGAATCGAAAAATCGAGCTTCTCCTCGATCGGATCCACCACGACGTCGGTATAGAGCACATCGATCCGGATATCCGGGAATTGCCGGGACAAGATGCCAATCTGTTGCGGAAGAAAAAAGCGGCTGCAGATTTCAGGCGCGGAGAATCGGATCCAGCCCTTCGCGTCGGATTGCAGGTTAGAGATTTCCTCTTCCGCCTCGGACTGCACCTCAAGCATTCTCTTGGCGAAGTCATAATAAATCTCCCCGGCGCCGGTCAGGCTCAAGAGCTTGTGCGATCGCTGAAGCAGTTGAACGCCGAGCTGCTCCTCCAGCGTTTGCACGGTCCTCGTCGTGGAACTGGGAGAGATTCCCATAGCGCGCGCTGCCGTGACGAAGCTGCACTTTTCCACCACGGCACAAAATACCTTCAGTTCCCACAGCGTTCTTCCTTGCATTTCCCTTGTCCTTCACCCGTTTTCTGCAACGCCGTATTGCAGTAATCGACACTCACCGTCCAATACACTGCGGTCATTCATGCATCGGAAAATTATCGCAAAGCATACTCCATGATCAAAGGAATTTTGTGGGATAACGACGGCGTCCTGGTAGATACCGAGTGCATCTTTTTCGAGGTGAACCGGGAAATTTTCGCCACCGAAGGAATCGAGCTATCGGAGGATGACTTCATCGCGTGGTTCCTCGAAGAGAATCGAGGCGCATGGCATCTTCTGCATGACAGAGGGTGCTCATCCGAGCAGGTCGACCATTTGCGGCAGGTACGCAATCTCCGCTATGCGGCGCGGCTGGAGCAGGCGGCTGGTCTCGAGAGAAAAGGCATCTGCGAGGTACTGGCGCATCTTCACGGCAGAGCCCGTATGGGCGTGGTGACAGCCTCCTTCGAACATCACTTCCATCTCGCCCATCAAAAATCGGACCTGTTGCAGTATTTCGATTTCATCGTCACCAAACAGGCGCATATTCGGTCGAAACCCTTTCCGGACGCGTACCTGCTTGGCCTGAAGTTGCTCGGTATCGCGCCGCAAGAGTGCATCGCAGTGGAAGACTCTCCTCGCGGATTGGCAGCGGCAAGCGCGGCCGGAATCAAGTGCATTGTTCTTCGCAGTGAACTGTTGTCGGCCTATTCATTTTCGGGAGCGTATCGCGTCGTCGATACCACGGAAGAGCTGGCAAAAGAGATCGACCTTCTTCTCGCATAGCCGCTCGCTGATTGCGTTTTCCGCAATAAGGTGTTGCAACTGGAAGCAAGGCATCGGCTCTACACTGGGGTCATTCCATTCTTGACCGACCGAGAGAGCCATGAACGATTCAGCACACCTGACATTCCAGGATATCCAGCAGGCTGCAGAAAGAATCAAAGGGGTAGCGCATCGCACACCTGTCATGACATCCAGAACAGCGAACGAAATGGCGGGCGCAGAACTGTTTTTCAAGTGCGAGAACTTTCAGCGGATCGGCGCCTTTAAATTTCGGGGCGCCTACAACGCATTGTCCCGATTCTCCGAAAAACAATGCAGCAAGGGCGTGCTGACTTATTCCTCTGGCAATCATGCACAGGCGATCGCCTTGTCCGCTCGTCTGCTTGGCATTCGCGCCACCATCATCATGCCGGAGGATGCGCCGGAGGCGAAGATACGCGCCACCAAGGAATATGGCGCCGACGTTCTCACGTATAACCGGTACACCGAGAACCGCGAAGAAATCGGCCGCCGCCTGGCCGAAGAAAAAGGCATGACACTCATTCCGCCCTACGATCATCCCGATGTGATCTGCGGCCAGGGAACCGCCGCCCTGGAACTGTTCGAAGAGGTGGGCGAACTCGATGCGTTGCTGGTATGTCTGGGAGGTGGCGGCCTGCTTGCGGGATCGGCGCTTGCGGCTGCCGGCATCAGCCCGCAATGCAAGGTGATCGGCGTCGAACCCGAGTTGGGCAATGACGGGCAGCAATCGCTGCGCAAAGGAGAGATCGTTCATATCGCGGTGCCCGATACCATCGCCGATGGCGCCAAGGTCACGCATGTCGGACATCACAACTTCGCGGTGATCCAGCGCCACGTGGATGACATCATCACCGTCGCAGACAGCCAACTGATCGACACCATGAAATTCTTCGCGGAGCGAATGAAGATCGTGGTCGAGCCGACCGGTTGCCTTGCCGCCGCCGCCGCGCTTCAGCGCGTCTACCCGGTTTCCGGAAAAAGGATAGGCGTGCTCGTCAGCGGAGGCAACGTCGACCTGCCCGTCCTGGCGAAGCTTCTTTCCTGATCTTTCTTCGACTTCCGATTCAGATATTCAATCTGCCATGAACATCATCTTTTCAAACGAGGCGCCACGTCCTCTCGGCCACTACTCGCAGGCCGTCGAGCAAAACGGTTTTGTCTTTTTGTCCGGAATGCTGCCTGCGGTCGGTGTGATCGACTCGAACAAGCACAGCTTTGTTCAGCAATGTGAAGCGGTTATGGAGCAATGCCAAAAAGTGCTGGCAGCAGCCGGTTGTACCTATGCCGACGTTGTCCAAAGCACGGTTTATATCGTCGGGGTGGAAAACTGGGGATCGTTCAACGAGGTATATGGCCGCTATCTTGGTTCACACAAACCGGCGCGGGCCGTCGTCCCCGTGCCGGCCTTGCACCATGGTTTTGCGGTAGAGCTGCAGATCGTGGCCTTTAGACAGCGTGAAAACTTGCAATAAGCCTCATCTTCGGCTCGCTCGCCGAGCACGTCTGGCTCGACACTGGAGTGAATGCCTGATCCCCGGCCGGCAATGGCCAGTTTGATTAATGAAAGTTTCAATCATGAAAAGACGTTTTGCGAGACTGGGAGAAACCGCCCGTGAGCCGGTACCCTTGGTCATCGATGGGCAGCCGGTGGAAGCGCTCGCCGGCGACACACTAATGGTCGCCATGCTGAACAACACCCGTCACCTACGCGAATCCGAATTCGGCGACGGCAAACGCGCCGGCTTCTGCCTGATGGGCGCCTGCCAGGATTGCTGGGTGTGGACCGCCGATGGCGAGCGCCTGCGCGCCTGCACCACCGTCGTCGGAGAAGGAATGCAACTCGTCACAAAACAACCGGAGGCGACATGGCCCAACCTCGCGTAATCATCATCGGCGCCGGTCCGTCAGGCGTGCGCTGCGCGCAGACGCTGGTTGCCGCCGGGCTGCGCCCGACGGTAATCGACGAGAACCGCCGCGACGGCGGCCAGATTTACCGCCGCCAGCCGGACAACTTCACGCGCCCCTATGCCAAGCTGTACGGCACCGAGGCCGGGCGCGCGCAGTCGCTGCACGAAAGTTTCGACGCGCTGCGCGACAAGATCGATTACTTGCCCGAGACGCTGGCCTGGAACATCGCCGACAAGAAGCTGCATGTCGTCAAGGACGAGCGTTCCAAGGCCTTGCCGTACGATGCGCTGGTGATCTGTGCCGGCGCGACCGACCGCCTGATGCCGGTCAAGGGCTGGCACTATGCGGGCACCTACAGCCTGGGCGCGTCGCAGATCGCATTGAAGGCACAAGCCTGCGCGATCGGGCGCCAGATCGTGTTCCTCGGCACCGGGCCGCTGCTGTACCTGGTCGCCTCGCAATACCTGAAAGCCGGCGCGAATGTTGCCGCGGTGCTCGATACGTCACCGCTGATCCGCCGTGTGATGGCCTTACCGAAACTGCTGGCCCGGCCGACGGTGTTGCGCAATGGCTTGGCGCTGGTGGCCGGCATCAAGCGCGCCGGCGTGCCGGTGCTGACCGGCATCACGCCGCTGGAGATCACCGGCTCGCCGGAAACCGGCGTGCAGGGTGTGCTCATCCGCGACAGTCGCGGCAATGTGCGCGCCTTCGAGTGTGATGCGGTCGCGATGGGTTACCACCTGCGTTCCGAAACCCAACTGGCCGACCTGGCACGCTGCGCGTTCCGCTTCGACCAGCAGACGCGCCAGTGGTTGCCCGAGGTCGGGGAAGACGGACGCACCTCGGTGCCGGGTGTGTATCTGGCCGGTGACGGCATGCGCGTGCTCGGTGCAGACGCGGCCGAGATCGGTGGTCGTCTTGCTGCCCTGGCCGTACTGAAGGATTTCAAGCTCAAGGTGTCGGAAGACGAACTGCAAAAACTGCGCTCGGAACAGGCAAAGATGGAGCGTTTCCGCCAGGGACTGGCGCAAGCGTTCCCGTGGCCGGTACAGCAGGCCGCGCAACTGCCGGACGAAGCGATCGTCTGCCGCTGCGAAGCGATCACGGCCGGCGAACTGCGCCGCGTGGTATGCGACATGGGCGCGCAGGAAGCGAACCGGGCCAAGGCCTTCAGCCGGGTCGGCATGGGACGCTGCCAGGGGCGCTATTGCGGACACGCGGGGGCGGAAGTCATCGCGCACGCCGCCGGTGTTCCCGTGGAACAGGTAGGGCGCCTGCGCGGGCAGGCACCGATCAAGCCGCTGTCGATTGCGGTGCGGGAGGAAGTGGAATGAGCACGCATCAAGCAGATGTCATCATCGTCGGCGGCGGCATCATAGGTGCCACCACCGCCTTCTTCTTGCGCAAGCGCGGTGTGTCCGTAATGCTGCTCGAGCGCGGTCTGGTCGGCCAGCAGGCCAGCGGCGTCAACTTCGGCAACGTGCGCCGGTCGGGGCGGCCTCTCGAGCAGCTGCCGCTGTCGAACCGTTCGCGCGAGATCTGGGGCAAGCTCAAGGAGCTGATCGGCGACGATGCGGAGTTCGTGGCCAGTGGCCAGATTCGGGTTGGCTACAGGCAGGAGCATGTCGATCGGCTGGAGAAGTATGCGCATGACGCGAAGGCGTACGGGCTGAATCTGGAATTGTTCAGCGGCCGCAAGCTGCGCGAACGCTACCCCTTGCTTGGACCCGAGGTCATCTTGGCTTCGCTCTCGCCGCACGACGGCCAAGCCAATCCGCGCCTCGCCGCGCCCGCGTTCGGTCGTGCAGCGGTGCGCGAAGGCGCGCAGGTATTCGAAAACACCGAGATCGTGAACATCGACAAAGACGGCGAAGACTTCCGCGTTACCGCCGCCGATGGGCGGATTTTCCGCGCGCCGGCCGTACTGGTTACCGCCGGGGCGTGGGCAGGTCGCATCAGCGAGAAGTTCGGCGAGCCCGTTCCCATGGATCCGCGCGGCCCACAGATGGCCGTCACCGAACCGGTGCCCTACGCGATTTCACCAGTGATCAGCGTGTCATCGGAAAACTTCAATGAAGTCGTCTACTTCCGCCAGGTCAAGCGCGGCAACGTGGTGTTCGGCGGCTGTGGCCGCTGCGTGGCCGATCTCGACACGAGGCGTGCCTCTGCGCTGCCCGAGCATACGCTGCGGCAACTGACGCAGCTGCCGCGCGTGGTGCCGGCGCTCAATCGGTTGAGCATCATCCGTGTCTGGAGCGGGGTCGAGGGCTTCATGAAGGACGACAACCCCGTGATTGGGCCGAGTGGGCGCGTTCCCGGCCTGTACTACGCGTTCGGGTTTTGCGGCGCCGGCTTCCAGTTGGGGCCGGGCGTGGGCGACGTGATGGCGGAACTGATCCACACCGGCGCCACGACCACCCCGATCGAGCCTTTCCATATCGCGCGTTTCACCAAGCTTGCTGCCAATGCGGCCTAGCGTTCATTTACATCGTTATCGAATCGAGAACACACAATGTCGAATTTACCGCAAGCAGCAGCCGAGCAACCCGCTCTGCGCACCTTCGTCGATCTGCGCAAGTTCGCGCAGGACAAGAGCCAGGGCATCCCGTTAACCGCGTCGGCGGGGGAAGATTCCTTCCTGTCCAGCCGCCGTCTCCTGGACTGGGCGCCGGGACCGGTAACGGCGGGCGCCATCGCGCTCGAGGCCGGGAGAGGGTCAGTGCAGTCCCAGCCGGCGGATGAACTCATCATCGTCTGCGAAGGCAAGCTGACCTTGACGCAGCAGGACGGCACGCTGGTGCTGGAACGGGGCAAGAGTGCCGTTCTTCAGCATGGCGTGGACTTCGCCTGGTCCGCAGAAGAGCCGGTTTCACTCATTTTCATGCGCTATAACGGCAGCCAGGTGGCCGACCGCAAGCTTGTGCCTATTTCCGAGACGCCACCGCTGCAGCCGTCGAAACCGCCGTTAGCGGAGCTGATGCTCACGCCAACCCCGGCATGCCGCAGTTACAACGACCATCATTCCACCAACGGCGAGTTCTCCTGTGGCACATGGGATTCGACACCCTATCATCGCCGCCCGATGGTCTACCCTCACTGCGAACTGATGCACCTGCTGGAAGGCAGCGCCACCTTGGTGGATGAAACGGGCCGCAGCGGCACCTTCTCGCAGGGAGACATCTTCCTCGTTGAACAAGGTGCCCAATGCAGCTGGGAGAGCCGGGAGAAGGTGAGTAAGGTCTACGGCTACTATCGGGCGGTATAAATGCTGCAAGGTATTGGCATCCTCGAACATGCGTTACCGGTGCTCTTGCAACTCAATCAATTCATTCCAACCGGCGTGAATGACAAGAGCCGGTTCTTCCCACTTATCGAAAGGATTGTTGATGAAAAGCTTTGACCCGGATCAGATTGCAGTGCGCAGTGCGCATTTTATCGGCGGCCGCTATGTCGAGGGCAGCTCGAACACGCTCGATGTGAAACGCCCCTCCGACGGTAAGACTTACGCGGGCCTGCCGGTGGCGGACGCGGACCTTGTCGACCAGGCGGTGCAGGATTCCTGGCACGCCTTCAAGAACAGCGACTGGGCGCGCTGCGCGCCGCGCGACCGCGCGCGCATCATGCGGCGCTGGGCCGATCTGGTCGAAGCCGACGTCAAGACCCTTGCTCCGCTCGAAGCAGTGGGATCGACGCGGCCGCTGCGCGATGTGGCGGCATGGGATGTGCCGTTTACCGCAGAGGGCATCCGTTTTTTTGCGGAATGGGCGGACAAGGTCGGCGGTGACGTCGCGGCGACGCGCCCCGACCATCTGGGCATGACCATCGCGGAACCATACGGCGTCATCGGCGCCATCATTCCCTGGAATTTCCCACTGGTGACAACCTCCTGGAAGGTCGCTCCTGCGCTGGCCGCAGGAAATGCCATGGTTCTCAAACCGTCCGAGATGACGCCGTTCAGCGCGCTGCGGCTGGCCGAGCTGGCCATCGAAGCGGGCATACCGAAAGGCATTTTCAACGTCGTGCAGGGCGACGGTCGCACCACCGGCGATGCATTGTGCCGCCATCCAAGGATTTCCAAGGTGACGTTTACCGGCTCGACCAGAACCGGCGCGGCCATCATGGCAGCCTGTGCGGAAAACGGCACCAAGCAGGTGACGCTCGAGCTGGGCGGCAAGAGCCCGCAAGTGGTGTTCGCCGACCTGCATGACCTGGAAAAGACGGCGCGCACGGTGGCACGTGCGATCACGACGAACGCCGGGCAGGTATGCGTTGCCGGCTCGCGCCTGATCGTGCAGCGATCCATCGCGGACAGATTTGTCGAGCGGCTCACCGCGATCTTCGCGGAACTCAAGGCAGGGAATACCTGGGAGCCGGACACGACCCTGTGCCCCATCATTTCCGCACGGGAGATGGCACGCATCGACGGCATCGTGCAACGGACCGCCGAACAGGGAGGGCGGATCGTCACCGGCGGGCAATGCATCTCGACCGGTACCGAAGGCGCCTATTACCAGCCGACCATCCTCACCAATGTCGATCTTCAGATGGAAGCGGTGCGGAACGAGATTTTCGGCCCGGTCATGACCGTTCAAGTGTTCGATGACGAGGATGAGGCCCTGGCGCTCGCCGACCATCCGGATTATGGACTGGCCTCAGGCGTCCATACCGCGGATATCGGCCGTGCATTGCGCATGGCGCGCGGCATCGAGGCGGGCACCGTATGGATCAATCGTTACGGGCGCACTGCCGACTTCGTGATCCCGACCGGCGGCTACAAGCGTTCCGGTATCGGCAAGGATCTCGGGCGTCAGGCGTACGAAGCGAACCTTCGGATCAAGAGTGTGCTGATCGACTTTTCGAAAGAGGGCTGATCGGCACAGCAAATCATGTTGCGCGATACCTGTACCAATGTTTCTGTGCTGTGGCGGTATGAAAACGAGACATTCTTGCATGCGCGCCATGTTGCCCTCCCTTTATCCATCGCATGACCGGTGTGAGAGCAGAAAACTCAGACAAGGAAGACACCATGACCAATCAAACCAGCAATACAGGCATCACCTATCGCCGGATGACCGAGGATGACCTTCCCGCGGCGCACGGCCTGACGCAGGCGCTGCGCTGGGCGCACCGCCTCGAAGACTGGCAGTTCATGCACCGCCTCGGCACGGGTTTCGTGGCGGAAGAAAACGGGACGGTGATCGGCACCGGGCTGTGCTGGAAATTCGGGAATGCATATGCCTCGCTCGGCTCGATCATCGTGTCGCCGGAACAGCAAGGCAAGGGCATCGGCCGCGAACTGATGAACATGGTGCTGGAGGAACTCGGTGACCGCAGCATCCTGCTGTGTGCCACGCCGGCGGGGCAGCTGCTCTATGAAAAGCTGGGCTTCGTGCCGACCGGCACCCTCAACCAGCAGCAGGGCACGATGCAGCAAACGGCCCCCATTGCGCTCACCGCCGGAGAACGCATCCGTCCGGTCGCAGCCGGCGATCTGCAAGCGCTGGCGGCACTGGCAACGCGCGCCCTCGGCATGCCGCGTGACGAAGTGATGGCGCAAGTGCTGAATGTGGCCAAGGGCGTGCTGATCGAAAAGGATGGCGAAGTGCTCGGATTCTCCATGATGCGTCGCTTCGGCCGCGGCCATCTGATCGGCCCGGTGGTGGCGCCCGATACGGAGCGCGCCAAGGCCCTGATCGCCCATTGGGCGGCAGCCTACGCCGGTTCCTTCGTGCGTGTCGATGTGACCGGCGAAAGCGGCCTGAGCACCTGGGTGGAAAGCCTGGGGCTGGCGCTGATGGAGCCCGGGGTGACCATGGTGCGCGGCCAGGCGCCGGTATCGGATGGCACAGTCAAGCAGTACGCCGTCCTCAACCAGGCCATAGGTTGAACGCGGGCGCAATGCTGCCTGCCTAATCCCAGTACACCCGAAACCTTTGACCACCTATCTGCCATGAGCACGATGAAAACATCGCTTCCCGCCTATCCGATCGAAGCCAGGTTCCCGGACATTCGCCCCTATGCGGAAGGCAATACCGGCATCCGCTATATCCATACCTTCGATAGCGGCGTCGCCGGGCCGCATGTCATGATCAATGCGCTCACGCACGGCAATGAAGTCAGCGGCGCGATTGCGGTCAAGGAGCTGCTCGATCTGGGCATCCGTCCGCGCACAGGCAAGTTGACCCTGTCGTTTGCCAACGTCGACGCCTACCAGCGCTTCGACCCGGCCAATCCGGATGCCTCCCGCTTTGTGGACCATGATTTCAACCGCCTCTGGAGCGAAGCCGTTCTTGACGATGCGTTCCGCGATTGCAGCGAGTTGCGCCGGGTACGCCAGATGCGGCCGCTGGTCGACACGGTCGATTTTCTTCTCGACCTGCACTCCATGCATGAGCGCTGCGCACCGCTTACCGTCTGCGGTCCGCTGGAAAAAAATATCGCGCTGGCACGCCAGCTCGGCACGCCGGCATGGATCATCAGCGATGACGGGCACCCGGAAGGCAAGCGCTTGCGCGATTACGCCGGTTTCGGCGATCCGCAGAGCCCGAAGTGCGCGCTGGTGGTCGAGTGCGGCCAGCATTGGGAGGCAAGCGCGGTGGATGTCGCCAGAGATGCGGTGAGGCGTTTTCTTGAACTGGTCGGCATCGTCGAAACAACCGACCTGCCGGCAGGCTGGCGCCAGCCCTTGCCTGGCGCATTGAAGGTCGTACGCGTCACCGAGCCCGTCGTCGCCCCCAGCATGGACTTCCGTTTTGCCGACAACTACACCGGACTGGAAACCTTTCCGGAAGCCGGAACGGTGATCGGTTGGCGGGACGGGGAGCCGGTGAAGACGCCTTATCCGAACTGTGTGCTCGTCATGCCGTCAGTACGTCAGTTGCGGCCCGGGGTGACCGTGGTGCGTTTGGGGAAATTGCTGGACTGAGCTCATCCAGTCAGCTTCATCGCCGTGCGATGTTCTTCCGCCACTACGAACTGATGTACCTGCTGGAAGGCAGCGTGACGTTCGAGGATGAAACCGGACGCAGCGGCACCTTCTCGCGCGGTGACATCCTCATCATCGAACAGCATGCGCAGTGCAGCTGGGAGAGCCGCGAGCATGTGGCCAAGGTATACGCGAACTATCGGCCGGCGTAGCTCTTCACAACCCGGGTATTCAGGATTTTGTCTCCGCTTTCTCCGGAAGTCTGGCTCGCAGACAGCAATGTCTGCGAGCTTTTTTACACAGACAAGACCGTCAAGACAACGGAGGCGTTGATGGCCTTTCTCTATAAGGCAGATCCGATCCGCGGTCCCGAATGGACGGCGCCGTTCGCCTTTCGATCTTTCATCCTTTACTCATCATCTGCCTTGTCTGCTGCGGCAACAAAAGCGGCGTTGCTTTTGCGCGGCTTTCCGGATCATGTCTGGACCGCGTTCCGATAGTGCAGAGACGCTTTCGATTGCCACCATCTTGCCGCGGGCAAGGGCGGATGACGACGGGGTAAACGCAATTCGACATGATCGTCCATCTGCAGGGGCAGAACGATAGCTTGTGCCGTTCAGCGGGAGCATGGCCGCAGAAAATGCTTCGGTGGTGCTCTTAGAATTCCTTCAGAGCCATTTGAGCCGGCTTGGCATTCACTGCGCCGGTCACATTCGCGTTCATGGAAAGGATTGGTGATGGAGTGCTTCGACCCGGATCGGATTGCAGTGCGTAGTGCGCATTTTATCGGCGGGCGCCATGTGAAGGGCAATGCGGACACGATAGACGTGAGGCGTCCGTCCGACGGCAAGAAAATGGAATCCATAGAGAGCTGCAGTGGCCGGTAGTCCCCGGACATTTCGGCAAGCTCTGGTTTTTACCGGTCGTAAGCGTCTACTACCGGTTGCAGGACTGGTTGCATTGATTGGGAGGATTCGATCGATGCAATCTGGCAGTGTGTAAAGCACTGTCGCAATAATAAAACGGCAGACGTTGCCGTAACAATCATTCAAGACTTTTGAGGAGGCAAACCATGAACGACAAGAAATTCGACAACTTCAATCCGCAGCATGCCGAAATCACCGACTACATCGTTGATGACATCAAGCGTGGCGTATCGCGCCGCGATGTGATGCGTACTCTTCTGGCGGGGGGCATGCTTGCCTCCACCGCCGGCGGCCTGCTCACGCACGCCGGCACCGCCTTTGCGCAGACACCAAAGAAAGGCGGCCGCATCCGGGTCGGCGTGCAGACAGGCTCGACCGCGGATACGCTGGACCCGGCCAAGGGTGGCAACAGCATGGACTACACGCGCCACTTCACGTTCTACAGCGGCCTGACCACCATCGACACCAAGCTAGCGCCGCAGATGGCGCTGGCCGAATCGATCAGCACCAAGGACGCGGTGCTGTGGACCGTCAAGCTGCGCAAGGATGTGCGCTTCCATGACGGCAAGCCGCTGACCTCCGCGGATGTGGTGTACTCGCTGTCGCGTCACAAGAATCCTGCCACCGCTTCCAAGGTCAAGGCCGTCGCCGACCAGTTTGAGGAAATCAAGGCTACCGGCCCGAACGAACTCCAGATCAGGCTGGCTTCGCCGAACGCGGACCTGCCGGCTTTGTTGGGCACTTCCCATTTTCTGATTGTCAGGGACGGCACCACCGACTTTTCCACCGCCAACGGCACGGGCCCTTTCAAGTGCAAGGAATTCAAGCCCGGCGTGCGCTCGATTGGCGTGCGTAATGAGGGTTACTGGAAGCCGGGCAAGCCCTACCTCGACGAAATCGAATGCTTCTCGATCCCCGACGAGGCGGCGCGCATTAATGCGCTGATGTCGGGCGACGTGCATGCGATCAACGCGGTCAATCCACGTTCGGCCTCGAGCTTTACAGCGGAGTCGGGTGCCGTCCTGCTGGAATCGAAGTCGGGTAACTACACCGACCTCATCATGCGCGACAATCTCGGCCCGGTGAAGAACCCGAACTTCGTGCTGGCGATGAAATACGTACTCGACCGCCAGCAGATCCGCAGCGCAGCCATGCGCGGCTACGGCGTCATCGCCAACGACCAGCCGATTCAGCCCGGACACCGGTACTATTTCGATGGCCTGCCGCAGCGTCAGTTCGATCCCGACAAGGCCAAGTTCCACCTGCAGAAATCCGGCATGGCCGGCATGACCTTGCCGGTGGTGACATCAGTCGCCGCTGACGGGGCTGTCGACCAGGCGCAGATCCTGCAATTGTCGGCACAGAAGATCGGCCTGAACCTGGAGATCAAGCGCATGCCGGCGGACGGCTACTGGTCGAACCATTGGGCCAAGCATCCGATGTCCTACGGTAACATCAATCCGCGTCCGACCGCCGACCTGATGTTCACGCTGTTCTACAAGTCCGATTCGTCAAACAATGTCTCGGGCTGGAAGAATGAAAAGTTCGACCAGTTGCTGGTGGTCGCGCGCGGCGAAACCAATGAAGCCAAGCGCAAGCAGATGTACGCCGACATGCAGGTGATGGTGCATGAAGGCTGCGGCGTGGGCATCCCGATGTTCAACAGTACCCTCGATGGCCACAGCGCCAAGCTCAAGGGTTACGGCGCACATCCGTTGGGCGGTTTGATGGGCTATATGCTTGCCGAGAACGTCTGGCTCGACGCTTGACGGCGGATGGTTGATGCCGGCGCGTCGGCGTACCGGGAACGGCCGTGCTGGAACGCTTGTGCGATTTCGGTTTTTCCCGTGCCGGCTGGAGCAGGTCCCCAGGGTAGGCATCTGGCCCAGGAAGACCTGCTGCAGGCGCTGGACGAAGGAAGGATTTCCTCCGCCATCCTGGAAGTCTGCGAGCCAGAGCCGTTGCCGCAGGATTCCCCCTTGTGGACGCATCCGAAGGTGATGCTGACGCCCCATATCGCCAGCGTGACGCAGCCGGAGACGGCAGTCGACGTGGCGCTTGGCAACATTCAACGCCGGCAGGTTTCCGCAAGCCGGCACGATCGACAATCTGATCAAGGAAATAGAAATGCAACCGATCACAATCGGCCAAGCCGACGGCGAGAAATTTTGGGAGAGCGTGCGCGCAGCCTACCCCACGCAACAACCGTTGATGAACCTGAACAACGCAGCGGTCAGCCCGCCGCCGTTGGTTGTCGAACAGGCGATGATCGATGCCTATCGCCTCATCAGCCGGAACCCGGACGTCAACATGTGGAGCAAGCTCGACGCTGCGCTCCCATCGATCAAGCAGCAGCTCGCCGCGTTGGCGGACTGCAGCCCGGATGAGATCGCACTGAACCGGAATTCCTCGGAGGGTTTGTCCACGGCCATCTTCGGCATACCGCTGAAGGCCGGGGACGAGGTGCTGGTATCGGCATGGGACTATCCGAGCGTGCGCGCCGCATGGCTGCAGCGCCAGCAACGGGAAGGCATCAAGGTCGTATCCGTCAACTTCGACCTGACGGATGACGACGACACAGTCTTCAATGCCTATGAAGCGGCGATTACGCCGCGCACGCGGGTGATGCAGCTAACCCATATGTACCACTGGAACGGACGTCTCCTGCCGGTCAGGCGGCTCTGTGAAATTGCGCGTTCCCGGGAGATCGTCACGGTCGTGGACGGTGCCCAGACCTTCGCGCAGATGCCGCTCAGTTTCCGCGACCTCGGCTGCGACTATTTCGTCACCAGCCTCCACAAGTGGCTGGGCGCGCCGGTCGGCAACGGCATGCTGATCGTGAAGCAAAGCCGGATCGACAGCACCTGGCCGCTGCTCGCCCCGTTCGATCCGCCGCCGCTACGCATCGACAAGTTCGACCATTGGAACCTCGGGACCTACAATTCGGCGGTACAGGCTGGAATCGCGCCGGCGATCCGCTTTCATCAGGAGATCGGCACCAGCCGCATTCATGCGCGCCTGCAGGAATTGACGCGCTATTGGACGAACATGGCCCGCGACATCCCCGGCTTCACGCTGCATACCCCGCTGGATACGGACGAATTGGGTGCAGTGAGCTTGTTCTCCATACACAACATGGATTCCAGGAAGGTGGAACGGGAACTGCGGGAAACCTACCGGGTGCATGTGAAGTATCGCGAGGCCCGGCACATCAACGGCCTTCGCGTCTCACCGCACATCTACATGTTGAAGAGCGACCTCGATTTCTTTGTCGATACGCTCAAAAAGATAGTCAAGCAGGGCTGAGAACCTGATCGGTATTTTTCCGTCAAACACGACTTTGTATTGGACGGAAACAGGATGAGCAGGAAGCGCTACCCAAGTGACATCAGCCGGGAGCAGTTCGAACCGATCCGGGAATTGCTCGAAGGTGCGCGTCAAAAGAGGCGACCGAGGCAAGTCGACTTGTACGATGTGTTTTTGCACGATGTGTTTTGCGCGATCGTGGGGGCGGTTGTTCTGAAACAAGGTTCTTACATTCAGCTTCTTGAAGCCTTCGCATGTGACACCAAGGAAGCCGAGCCAGCTGCAGAAATATATGCGCTGATGAATGGATTCATTCTGGCTCAGGCGGCCGCATTGCTCCAGTTTAGATTCAAGCTTCTCTTAATTTGACCGCATCAACTCGGCCGCCAAAAAGTAATGCGCATACAGTGTCAGGACTGGGTCGTGATCTGGGTACGGAAGGCTATCATGTTGCAATTTGACCTCACTAAAGACTAGTCTTGGAGATCATCCACGATCTGTGAGAGTCTCGACTTCGACGAGACAACGAATTTCATCAAATTTTTCAAGCGTGAGACCGGTTCGATTACCGATGTCGAATCGACCTCGCGCCCATCAATGTCCGTGCCTGGCTTTCCACAAGATGAACTCCGACGGCCTCACACCATAGCGTGCCAAGACTCCCTCGTGTATCCGTCTGAGTTCCTCGACGATCAGGGCCTGCACGCCGTCGCGCTCGTCCTCGGGAACGCGGCCGATGACCGCTTGCCGGATGGTGGCCAAAGGCTCGCGATCAGGTTGCGTCACCACGTCGCGGATGGTCTGCTTGATGAACTCGCGCCAGGCTAGACGAACAGGGTCGGGTTCCACCAGTTCCTGTTTGATGGCCAGATACTCTTGCGTCGAGCGCTCGTAGGCCCAGACATACAGGTCGCGCAGCAACTCCACTCGCGTCATTTCGTACACACCGAGGATGGCGCGGCTGTACGCCTGCTCAGGCACGTCAAGGAAGGTCAAGGGGCACAGATTGGCCCGGAACAGTGGCAGGTTGGCCGCCAGCCGGGAGGTGCGCTTGTTGATGTCGGCAAATGGCTGCAGGTAGGGCAGATGCACCATCACAAAAAAGGATTGTTCGAATGGGTCGGCAATCTGATTTGCTTTGGTCAGTAGCAAGTCCAGCAAGCCGTCAATTTGCTGGGGCGCCGATAAAGGGCGATAGACACTCTTGCCGATATCCACGGCATGCTGGCGAATCCGTCCTTCATCGGCAGGGTTGGGCAACAGATTCTCCGCCAAGGCGCCGTGCAGGTTCATCAGCGTGTACCGATTGAATTCGGCACTATCGATGTTTTCGACCAGGAGCTCGATCGCTGCCTTGTGGTTCAGAATCATCTGTGTTTCGATCGCGGCCTTGCCGCGCGCCGCTTTACCGTGCTCGATGAGTTCGCGTGTGTCGAGTCGGGAATAGGTATTTCCTTCCAGGTGGCTGGATGCCCAGGACAAGTCGATCAGCAGCCGGTTCAGGATGGCTCGACTATAGGTGCCTGCCGGTGCCTCGGCTTGGGGCGTCTGCCCGATTTTGCGCAATTGGCGCCGGAGCGGCTCGGACAGGTACCACGTCTTGTTCGGCTGGTAGGACTCGAGAAAATCCCGCTGATAGCCCACCGGCTTGCGCGCTTCAGGTGCTTGGTCGATATAAGCCACGATATCTCTGCTGTCGGCCGACAGAGGAATGAAATCCGGAAACTGACCAGCCTGTGGGGCAGGAGGTATTGCACTGACCGGATAGTAGCGGCGAGCACGCCCTTCGCCGTGTGCGCTGATCTGCCCTGCGGCAATCATTTGGCTGATCAGGCGTTGCGCGGTACGGCGTGCAACTTGAGGATGCCGTGCCAGCAATTCGCTCAAGGATAGTCCGGCTGGAGATGCCTGAATACTCTGCAGGAGTTCATTGATTGTCGACATGGTTCGTGGCGCAGTTTGCTGTTGCTATGGCGCCATTGTGGCGCAGTTCTGGAAACTGCGCCAGTTTTTGGCGCGGTTCGATATTCAGATATCCCTGCCCGGAAGCCATCGCTATTGAATCAATATAAAAGTCTAATTTGATTTAGTAATTCAATACTTATAGCCTATCGATGTCGGAGATTCATAGAATCTCCACCGCGCAACCGAGTTCATGCATCGGCCCCCATAAAAGGAGATCAACAATGTCAACCGAATCCAAATGCCCTTTCCACGCCTCGCAAGGCCCACGCACGACCCACGGCACACGCTCCAACCGCGACTGGTGGCCCAACCAGCTCAACCTCGCCATCCTGCACCAGCATGCGCCCGCGTCCAACCCGATGGACCCGAACTTTGACTACAAACGCGAGTTCAAGAAGCTCGACTATGCCGCGCTGAAAAAAGACCTGGCAGCGCTGATGACAGACTCGCAGGATTGGTGGCCCGCGGACTGGGGACATTACGGCG
This sequence comes from uncultured Noviherbaspirillum sp., assembly GCA_966211585.1. Classification (GTDB taxonomy): domain Bacteria; phylum Pseudomonadota; class Gammaproteobacteria; order Burkholderiales; family Burkholderiaceae_D; genus Noviherbaspirillum. The sequence continues at coordinate 74,482 of CBIHNU010000016.1, forward strand.
GCCTGTTCATCCGGATGGCGTGGCACAGCGCCGGCACCTACCGTACGGCCGACGGTCGCGGCGGCGCGGGCACCGGCAATCAGCGCTTCGCCCCCGTCAACAGCTGGCCTGACAACGGCAACCTCGACAAGGCGCGCCGCCTGCTGTGGCCGATCAAGAAAAAATACGGCAACAAGATCTCGTGGGCCGACCTGATGATCCTCGCCGGCAACGTGGCGATGGAGACGATGGGCTTCAAGACTTTCGGATTCGGCGGCGGCCGCGCCGACATCTGGCAACCCGAAGAAGACATCTATTGGGGCGCGGAAGCCGAATGGCTGGGCGACAAGCGCTACAGCGGCGAGCGCCAGCTGGAACAGCCGCTGGCAGCCGTGCAGATGGGCCTGATCTACGTGAACCCCGAAGGCCCGGACGGCAATCCCGATCCGGTCGCCTCGGGCCGCGATGTGCGCGAGACCTTCGCTCGCATGGGTATGAATGACGATGAGACTGTCGCGCTGGTGGCCGGCGGGCATACCTTCGGCAAGGCCCACGGCGCAGGCGATCCCAAGCTGGTCGGCCCCGAGCCGGAAGCCGGCCCGATCCATGAAATGGGCTTCGGCTGGATCAACCGCCACGGCAGCGGCAAGGGAGGGGAGACCACGACCAGCGGCATCGAGGGAGCGTGGAAGCCGAACCCGACGCAGTGGGACATGGGCTATTTCAAGGTGCTGTTCAAGTACGAGTGGGAACTGGTCAAGAGCCCGGCAGGCGCCAGGCAATGGCGCGCCAAGGACGTGGACGACGAGGACATGATCGTCGATGCGCACGACCCGGGCAGGAAGCATGCGCCGATGATGACCACGGCCGACCTGTCGCTGCGCTTCGATCCTGTCTACGAGAAGATCTCGCGCCGCTTCCTGGCCAATCCGGATGAATTCGCCGACGCCTATGCGCGCGCCTGGTTCAAGCTTACCCATCGCGACATGGGACCCAAGGCCTTGTACCTTGGCCCCGAAGTGCCGTCTGAAGACCTGATCTGGCAAGACCCGCTTCCGGCGGCGAACCATCCGTTGATCGACGCCCACGATATCGCCGAGCTCAAGGCAACAATCCTCGCCAGCGGTCTGTCGGTGAGCGAGCTGGTGTCCGCTGCCTGGGCCTCGGCCTCCACATTCCGCGGCTCGGACAAACGCGGCGGCGCTAACGGTGCCCGCATTCGCCTGGCGCCGCAGAAGGACTGGGAAGCCAACCAGCCCGCGCAACTGGCCAAGGTACTCGGCGCGCTCGATGGCATACAGAAATCGTTCAACGATTGGGCCACTGGCGGCAAGAAAGTGTCGCTGGCCGACTTGATCGTGCTGGGCGGTTGCGCTGCGGTGGAAGCGGCCGTCAAAGCCGCCGGCCACGACCTCGAGGTGCCGTTTACGCCCAGTCGCGTGGATGCGTCCCAGGAGCAGACCGACGTCGAGTCTTTCGCGCTGCTGGAGCCGCAAGCCGATGGCTTCCGCAACTACCAGAAGCAGGCCTTCACCGTGCCGGCCGAGCAGCTGCTGGTCGACAAGGCACAACTGCTGACGCTCAGCGCCCCCGAAATGACCGTGCTCGTCGGCGGTTTGCGCGTGCTCGGTGCGAATACCGCCGGCTCCAGGCACGGCGTGTTCACCCAGCGAGTAGGGCAGTTGACGAACGACTTCTTTGTTAACCTGACCGACATGGGAGTGGCGTGGAAACCCACCAGCGAAGCCGCCGATACGTTTGAAGCGCTCGACCGCAAGACCGGCAAGCTCAAATGGACCGGCACGCGCGCGGACCTGGTGTTCGGCGCCAACTCGCAGCTGCGCGCTTTGGCGGAGGTCTATGCACAGGACGACAACCAGGAAAAGTTCGTGAAAGACTTCGTTGCTGCATGGACGAAGGTCATGAATCTGGATCGTTTCGATCTGGCCTGAATCGAAGCCTGCGCTTCATTCAATCAAGCCTGAAGCCCCGACCGGGATGCGCCATGCGTGTCCCGGTCGGGGCTTTTCTCAATGGACGCCACAGAAAATGCCAGGCATGCCTCAGATTCAAAAGGAAACTGCTTGGGTCTCGCGGCAATAAAGCATCTCCGTAGCACTGATATCCATAAACTTGTTTGTATTCATTTACCTGTAGGAGATCAACCAAATGACATACAAACCGAAGTTCATCAGCTTCGATTGTTACGGGACGCTCATTAACTTCGAAATGGGGCCGACTGCAAAAAAGATTTTCGAAGATCGTGTGCCGACCGATCGGATGCCGGCTTTTCTGGACAGTTTTGGGTTCTACCGTCTCGATGAAGTATTAGGTGCGTGGAAACCGTTCTTTGACGTTGTTGAAAATTCCATTCAACGGGCATGCAAGGCGCACGGCGTTGAATATCGCCCATCCGATGCGATCATGTTGTACGCCGCCGTCCCGACCTGGCAGCCCCATCCGAACGTCGTCGAGGTGCTGGAGGCAATCGCGCCGCACATCCCGCTGGTGATCCTGTCGAACTCGATGGTCGAGTTGATTCCGCATAGCGTCGCCCACCTCAAGGCACCGTTCCACGCCGTGTACACCGCCGAGGAAGCACGCGCCTACAAACCACGGGCCCAGATGTTCGAATATATGTTCGATCAACTCGGCTGCGGACCAGACCAGATGATGCACGTCTCGTCGAGCTTTCGTTACGACCTCATGACGGCGTCCGATCTGGGATTCATGGCCAAAGCGTTCATCGATCGCGGTCACGAGCCCGCGTCCGACGGCTATGGCGTCAACAGGTTGGCCGATGTTCGCCAACTTCCTGGTTTGCTTGGACTCGAATGTCTGCCCCAGACCGCAACGATGAAACGAGGCGCGTGATGTCGGAGAGTCGTTCGACGGGGAATCGTCCGATCGATGCAGCGGCGTTGAGCACGGCGGCACCCAGCCTTGCCTTGGACGAGGTGGGGGGCTTGGTCAGTCGTCTCTACGGTGTCAATGGCAGCGTCAGATCACTGGCGGGCGAGCGCGACCAGAATTGCTGCATAGAGACCGCGGACGGCACGCGTTACGTTGTCAAGATCAGCAATCCATCCGAGCCGGTTCCGGTCGTCGATTTTCAGATCGCTGCGCTCGACCACATTGCCCGCGTATCGCCCGACCAGCCAGTGCCCCGCGTCGTGCGGACGCTTGGCGGACGGTCGCGCGACACTGTGGCATTGGCCGACGGGCTTCAAACCAGCGTGCGGATGCTTACCTATCTCGACGGCGTCCAGATCCGGGAGACTCCCCGGACTGCCGCGCAGCGTCGGGCAATGGGGACGGTGCTCGCCGAATTGAACCTCGCATTGCGCGATTTCACGCATCCTTCGGCGATGCACAATCTGCTCTGGAATGTTTCAGCAGCGCACCGGCTGACCGCCAAGCTCGATGGCATCGTGGACGCCCCGCGTCGCGCGCTCGCCGAGTCGTTCATGACGCGCTTCACCGACCATGTCCTGCCGCGTCTCGCCTCGGTGAGGGCGCAGGTAATCCACAACGACTACCATCTCTACAACGTGCTGGTCGCACCCGACGATCATGCACGCGTATTGGGGATTATCGACTTCGGCGACATGCTGCATGCGCCGCTGGTCGGTGAGGTCGCTACGGCGGCGGCCTTTCACATGACTGGCAACGCCGATCCGTTCGAGGGGCCGGCGCAGTTCATCGGGGCCTATCACGCAACGCTGCCGCTGACCGACATCGAGCAGGAGATCGTCGCCGATCTGATGGCGACGCGCCACCTCATCACGGCGCTGATTTCGGAATGGCGCGCTGCGCGCTACCCCGAGAACCGGGCCTACATCATGCGCCACAATCCCGCAGCATGGGAAGCGCTGTCCCAGATGGCCGATCTTTCCCGCGATGCAGCGCGCGACCGATTACTGACCGAAGTACGCGAAGTACAAAATGGATAAGGAAAAGGAAAAGCCAATGGAAAAGACAACGACAGGCACCACTGACCTCAACATGGTCAACGCCTATATCCCCGGACGTGCCGACGTGGGACCAGTCACCGCGGCGATGATAGCGCGGCGCGATGCGTTGCTCGGCCCGGCATATCGGCTGATGTACGAACATCCGCTTCACATCGTGCGTGGCGAAGGGGTGTGGCTGATCGATCCGGAAGGTCGCCGTTACCTCGACGTTTACAACAACGTCGCGTCACTCGGGCATTGTCACCCGGCGGTGACCGAGGCGATATGCAGGCAAGTGCAAACTCTCGCGACCAACACCCGCTATCTGCACGACACGATTCTTGAACTGGCCGAGCGCCTGCTTGCGACCGTGCCCGAGACTGCGCTTGCGCATCTCATGTTGACCTGCACCGGCAGCGAGGCAAACGACGTCGCCTATCGCATCGCCAAGGTCCGCACCGGCGGCACGGGCGTGATCGTGACCGAAACCGCCTATCACGGCTTCACCGACGCAGTGTCGCAATTCTCGCCATCACTCGGCGCGACAGTCGATCTCGGCGCGCACGTTCGCCTGGTCCCGGCACCGCGTCTCTATCATGCCGAGGGTGCTGACCTCGCCGAACGCTTCACGCGCGATGTTGAGGCGGCGATCGCCGATCTTCGGCGTCATGGCATCAAGCCGGCGGCACTGATTGTCGATTCCCTGTTCACCAGCGACGGCATCCTCCCTGGACCGGTGGGCTTTTTGAAGGGCGCGGTCGACGCGATCAAGCGGGCCGGCGGCCTTTTCATCGCCGACGAGGTCCAGCCCGGCTTCGGCCGGACGGGCGAGCATATGTGGGGTTTTCAGCGTCACGGCGTCATTCCCGACATCGTCACCCTGGGCAAGCCGATGGGCAATGGACAACCCGTCGCGGGACTGCTGGCCACCGCGGACGTGTTGGCGGAGTTTGGCAAAAACTCCAGATACTTCAACACGTTCGCCGGCAATACCGTATCGTGCGCAGCGGCACTGGCAGTGTTGGATACGATCGAAAAAGAAGGCCTTGTGCAGCATGCCGCCAGGGTCGGGAAAATTCTGCGCGACGGCATTGCCGACCTTGCCACCCGGCACGAGATCATTGGTGATGTGCGTGGCGCGGGCATGTTCGTTGGCGTGGAACTTGTCTCGGACCGTGCGTCGCGAACACCCGATCGCGAGCTCACCAGCCGGGTAGTCAATCGAATGCGCGACAAGGGCGTCTTGCTCAGTGCCTGCGCGATGGGACACAATGTGCTCAAGATTCGACCGCCGCTGGTGCTGACAGCGGAACAAGCCGGCATGGTGATCGAAACGCTCGACGAAGCGCTAACCGCAGCGCAATCGGCAAACCGGAGTAACCGAGACCGACACTGATAGTACTATCGACGCATGCGATCTGCAGCTTCCCTCGACCAGTTCGATATCAAGATTCTTGTGCATCTTCAGCGCGAGGGACGCTGTTCGAATGTCGATCTGGCCGCGGCCGTTGGCCTCAGTCAGAGCCCATGTCTCCTCCGTACGAAACGGCTTCAGGAAATCGGCGTTATCCGGGGCTATGGCGCGGAGGTCGTGCTGGAGAAGCTGGGCAGCCATGTAATCGTGTTTTCCGAGGTGACCATCAGCAGCCATCGGCCCCACGACTTCCGTAAATTCGAAGCAGGGGCTGGCAAGTACCACGAAATCGTTGAATGCTACAACGTCAGTGGCGGTTACGATTACCTTCTGAAAATCGTGGCGCCTGGTATTGCCTATTTTCAGGCGCTCATGGAGCGGCTGTTGGAAGACGATATCGGGATCGAGAAATTTTCCAGCCGGATCGTATTGCGTCAGCCACTTGACCAACGCGGATATCCGCTGAGTGTTATCGCAACCGGAAAGCCAAGTTGGGAGTGATGAGGTGATGCATGGGCGCATGACTTGCATTGCCTCCCGCCAGACGCGCCCACATCGGGAAATTATTCCGTACACATTCCTAAGCACGTCGACTTCAGCCCTCACCAGAGGGCGCGGCTACCAATTTATCGCGCAGGCGCACAAAAAAGTTTGAGTACAAGAAACAGTACAAAGAAATGGCAACAGGCTTGTGCAAGCATATGAACAGCAGTGCTAATCTTGCACATGGCTTTCTCCCTGAAGTGAACGATGGCGACTTCATAATCGAGTTTGGCACTGCCGATTGCGGCGCTAAATCCGATGCGCTCCAAGTCGTCAGGGCATTGGTCTTGGCAAGCAGATCGTCGCCAAACTCGTGAGCATGTCCAGCGGGCACTGGAAAGTCATTCAATTTTCCAGTGTCTTGGCCGATCTTCGGGTAACGGGGAAACTCCATACGTCGCATTCGTTCTGATTACTGCTGATACGTGAGGGAAACCGCGATGGACGACGAGCGCAAAGTGCAGGCACTGCGACCCGCGCATGAGGTGATGACCCAGCAACGCCTGCCGTACTTCATCGGTATCTCGGGTAATACCGTCGGCGCGCAAGGCCTCTCGATGCATATCGTGGTTATCCCGCCGGGTGCACGGGCGGCGCCGCACAAGCATATCGGTTATGAAACCGGCATCTATGTGCTGGAAGGGCGCGTTTGCACACGCTGGGGCCCGGCGCTGGAGCATGAGGTTGTCAGCGAAGCAGGCGATTTCCTGTTCGTTCCGCCCGGCGTTCCGCATGAGGCGATCAATCTGAGCGACACCGAACCGGCACGTGCGGTCGTTGCCCGCAATGATCCCGCGGAGCAGGACAAGGTTGAACCTTATCTCGTCACCCCGTCTTCCTAGCGCAGAAAATGCTCCGCGCCCAGCAGTCCGACCAGGCCGATGATGATCAGGTAGATCGCGACGATGAAATTCAGCAAGCGCGGCATGATAAGAATCAAGATGCCGGCGATCAACGAAATCAGCGGGGTGAGTGCCAGGTGAATATTCATGGAAAGCGTCCTTCCTTTTCGACGTCGCTGCAAATGGCGATCGTTCAGGCAAGTGTATCCGTATCCGGAATTTCTTGATGTGCGGTAGCGCATGAAATATGTCGGCCTGCACCGGTTTCGGCCAGTCATGTAGCGAGGCGCGGGTCGTCGGGCTTGTTACGCCTCTGCGAATCTTGAATACGCTTGTTTTTCCATATTCCATTTCCATGCCTGATGTGACAGGAAGAAGCACGACCAGATTGCCCGCCAAGGTCAGGTTGGCAGGCTGCCGGCCTGTATGATTCCGACAGCAGGCACTGTCACTTTCGGCACTATCGCTTTCTTCTTCAATGACGCTCTCCGAATATTCACAACGAATGAATCGCGTGCTGGATCATATCGATCAGCATCTGGATGCGCCGCTCGACCTGGACGAGCTCGCTAGGGTGGCGCATTTTTCCCCATTTCACTTCCATCGTGTGTTTGCTGCGTGGCTTGGCGAAACCCTGGGCGACTATCTGCACCGGCGTCGGCTCGCGATCGGCGCGATACGTCTGGCCGCGCGTCCCGGCGATTCAGTGCTCTCTGTTGCGTTATCCGTAGGCTTCGGCTCGGGCGAGGCATTCGCTCGGGCATTCAAGCGCCAGTTTGGTTGCACGCCTACGACCTGGCGCATGCAGACGCCGCAGCGGTGGGCGCAGGAACTGGCGGCAGCGAAAAACAGAAAAGCGGAGCGCAAGCTGGATCAGGAGATCAGCAATCTTGATCAGGCGGCCCAGGCGTTTTTTATCGATCATGACGGCTTCGAACAACCGATTGGCAGACTGGAGATACCAGTGCGGCTGATGGAATTTCCCGCGGCTCGCGTTGCTTACCTGAGAAGGATCGGTCCGCCTGGCCCGTCGGTCGGAAAATTCGTGAAAGAGGTTTTCATGCCGTGGCGATTTGCGAACAAGCTGGATGACCGGCCATGGTATGGCATCCCGCGCGACGATCCAGGTTTGGTGGCGCCGGAAAAATTTCGCTTTGACTGCTGTGTTGAAGTGCCGGACAGTTTTCGGGCCACGGGGCAAGCGACGGTAGCCAGCCTGCCTGGCGGACGCTACGCCGTTGCACCGTTCGAAGGTACGTCGGCGATGATTGTCGATGCATGGATAGAAATGTTTCGCGACTGGCTTCCATCCAGCGGCTTCCGCTGTGATTCACGGCCGTTTTTTGATTACTTTTCAAGCGATTCGCGATTTGATCCTGAGACCGGCGTATTCAACTGCGAACTGTGTCTTCCGGTTTGTCCGTTATAGAACAACGTGCAAGGAAACAGAGATGGATGAAATTGCTTTTCAGTCAGCATCGGCGCTGGCGCTGGCAATCCGGAACAAGGAATTGGGCAGTCGAGAATTGCTGGAGCATTACCTGCAGCGGATCGACCGATTCAACGCCGATATCAATGCGGTGATCAGCCTGGACATCGAGCGCGCGAGAGAGAGGGCTGATCTGGCCGATGCCGCCATCGCGCGCGGTGAAAGCTGGGGCGCGTTGCATGGCGTACCGATGACGATCAAGGACCTGTTCGAGACAAAAGGCTTGCGCACGACGGCAGGTGCGCCGCAGCTCAGCGGCCACGTGCCGGCCTCCAATGCCGCTGCGGTGCAGCGCTTGACTGATGCCGGAGCGGTGGTGTTCGGCAAGACCAACGTATCGATGCTGGGCATGGACGTGCAGTCGTACAACCCGATTTTCGGGACGACCAATAACCCGTGGAATCTGTCGCGCACGCCCGGCGGCTCATCGGGAGGCGCGGCGGCTGCGGTGGCGGCAGGTCTGACGGCGCTTGAACTGGGCAGCGATCTTGCCGGGTCGATCCGGATTCCTGCGCATTACTGCGGCATTTATGGCCATAAGCCGTCGTATGGATTGGTTTCGCTGCGCGGGCAGATTCCTGGCCCTCCGGGAACATTGACGGAGCCGGATATCGCCGCTGCAGGCCCGCTGGCGCGCAGCGCGGAAGATCTGGCGCTTGCGCTCGATATCCTCGCCGGCCCGCAGGCTGATCGCGCCATTGCGTGGCGTCTGGAACTCCCGCCACCGCGCCACGCGGTGCTGCGCGACTTTCGTGTCGCGACCTGGTTCGACGAAGCGGATTGCCCGGTTGATCGTGAGGTAAGGGAACGCTATCAACAGGTGGTCGATGCCTTGCGCAGCGAGGGTGTCGCGGTGGACGAAAACGCGCGTCCGGCATTCAGTTTCGTGCACGCGCATCGCACCTTCGAAAAGCTGTTGTTGTCAGCAACCTCGCCCGGCATGCCGCCGGAACAATTCCGCGATCTGGCGCAGCAAGCCGACAGGATCGACGAGCAGGACGACAGCATCGACGCCAGAGCGATGCGCGGTACGGCGCTACGTCATCGCGACTGGGTGTTCGTCAACGAGGCACGCTTGCGCATGCGGGCCGCATGGTCGGCGTTTTTTCGCGATTATGATGTTTTGCTTTGCCCGGCAGCACCCACTGCCGCCATCGCGCACGACCACAGCGAGCCGTTGATCCACCGGATGATCGAGGTGAACGGAAAACCGCAATCGTATGTAACCACAATGGCTTGGGTGGGTGTCGTCGGCGTAGCCTATTTGCCCGTCACGGTCGCACCGGTGGGCCTGACCGTGGCAGGGCTCCCGGTCGGCATACAGATTGTCGGCCCTTACCTCGAAGATCGAACCCCGATAGCGTTTTCCGGTTGCCTTGCCAAGGTGATCGGTGGTTTTCAGGCTCCGCCCGGCTATTGAGTCGCCGCAGTCGGTTCTGAAAAAATCACGCCGGCCTGTCATAAACGGTCGTACATGACGTAGGTCGAACCGTCGGATTGGCCGGCTCTTGCTATTCCGGTTCCACCCCTAGCGCCACCAGAAAGCGCGACACCATGTTGTAGGTCGCGATCACGCCGACCAGTTCGGTGATCAACTGGTCGTTGCGCAGTGCCGAACGCACCGCGTCGAACGTGGCGTCACTGACCTGCACATTGCGTGTCATCTCTATCGTCAGGCGGATCGCCGCGCGTTCGGCGGCATCGAACAGTGCCGCGTCAATCGCGGCGGTCTCCGGCGCACGCAGCGCCTGGACCTGCGCGTCGCTGCCGCCGGCTTTCACGAACTCCGGCGCGTGGTGATGGAATTCATACTCGGCGCCGTTCAGCACCGCGACCACGCACATCGCGAGTTCGCGCAGTTGCGGCGACAGTTCCAGGCCGGTGCGTACTTCGCGCAGGAACGCGTTCCAGCCTTTCGCGAAGGCCGGGCTGTGCAGCAGCATGCGGTCGAGATTGAGCAGGGTGCCGCCGCGCCGCGCGCGGACCGCGTTGACGATGTCCGCCGGTTCGGCGAGATCGAGCGGTTGGTAAGGGATGCGGGCCATAGTGTTTTCTTTCCGGTTCATCAAGGGTTTGTCATTGTCGCAGGATGATTCGCAGTGCGTTGTTACGCCGCCAGCATTGCCGTCGGCAAGGTCACCGCATCGATGGTTGCCGCCAGCCGGTCGACGATGTCGTCGATGACGGCGGCGTCGCAGATGAACGGCGGCGCCAGCAGGATGTGGTCGCCCATGCGGCCGTCGATGGTGCCGCCCATCGGATAGACCAGCAGCCCTCGCGCCATCGCCTCGCTCCTGATCCGCGCATGCACGCGTTGCTGCGGATCGAACGGCGTATTGCCGCTGCGGTCGGCAACCAGTTCCACGCCTTGAAACAAGCCGCGTCCGCGCAGGTCGCCGACATGCGGATGCGCGCCCAGCCGTTCGCGCAAGGCATCGGCGAGCTGCTTGCCGCGCGCCTGCACATTGTCCAGCAGGCGGTCGCGCCGGATCACGCGCTGTACCGCGAGCGCAGCGGCGCAGGCGAGTGGATGGCCGACATAGGTATGGCCGTGCTGAAACAGGCCGGAACCGGCGGCGAAGGCGTCGAAGATGCGTGCGCCGACGAAAGTCGCGCCGATCGGCGCATAGCCGCCGCCCAGGCCCTTCGCCACCGTCATCAGGTCGGGCGCGATGCCGTCCTGCTCGCATGCGTGCAGCGTGCCGGTACGGCCCATGCCGCACATCACCTCATCGAGGATCAGCAGGATGCCGTGCCGGTCGCAAATCTCTCTGATGCGGCGGAAATAGCCGGGCGCGGCGGGCACCGCGCCGAGCGTCGCGCCGACCACCGGTTCGGCGATGAAGGCCAGCACGTTTTCCGCGCCGAGTTCGGCGATCTTCGCTTCCAGTTGATCGGCGGCGCGGCGGCCGTATTCTTCCGCCGTTTCATCCGGCTCGCGATAGCGGTATTCGTAGCACGGATCGATGTAATGGCCTTCGGTCATGATCGGCGCGAACTGCTTGCGCCGCCATGCATTGCCGCCGACCGCCAGCGCGCCCAGCGTGTTGCCGTGATAGCTCTGACGGCGCGCGATGAAATGGCGGCGGTTCGGCTCGCCGCGCTCGACGAAATACTGGCGCGCCATCTTCAGCGCCGCTTCCACCGCTTCCGATCCGCCGGATACCAGGTAGACATGCGACATGCCGGCCGGCGCATGCGCGATCAGCTCTTCGCCCAGCGCTTCGGCGGCGTCGCTGCTGAAGAAGCTGGTGTGCGCATACGCGAGCCAGTCGAGCTGTTCATGCATTGCCGCCAGCACATCCGGATGCTGGTGGCCGAGGCAGGATACCGCCGCGCCGCCGCTGGCGTCGATATAGCGGCGGCCTTCGGCGTCGATCAGCCAGACGCCTTCGCCGCTGACCGCGCGCGGATATTGATGATGGATTTGCCGATGCAACAGTTTGCTCATGTCAGGCTCCTGCCGCTGCAGTCAGATGGTCTTGCCGGGGCAGGATGTGGATCACCTGGTGCGCCGCTGCATCCTGCGCCTGTTCGTGGGTTTCTTCCTGCATCTCGAAGAAAAATTTCTGTTCGCCGAATGCGGGTTTCAGGTCATCCAGCCAGGTTGCTTCCGGATCGAACTTTGCATAGAACGGCTTGCGTACCCAGTCCGGATTGCGCGCCTGCAGAAATTGCAGCGCGAATACTTTTTCGCCTGCGATGGTGACGATGCCGTCGATCACGACCTTGCCGGGAAACGCGCTCATCGACGGTCCGCGCACCGTGCGCGACAGGCCGGACACCCTCTGGTAAGCGGACTGGAAGATGTCGTACGCACGCGCCAGCGGCAACTGGAAATATTCGCTCGGCCCGGTATCGCGCTCGACGAACATGTAGTACGGAATCGCGCCCAACCGCACGCCGGTGGTCCACAGTTCGGCCCAGCCGGCCGGATCTTCGTTGATGTGACGGATCAGTGGCGCCTGCATGCGCAGCGTCGCGCCGGTGGCCACGATGCGCTTGACTGCCTGCTGCGCGATCGGCTGGCGCAGCTCGACTGGATGGTTGTAGTGACCCATCAGCGCCAGGTTGCGGCCGGATTGCACCACCTTCTCGAACAGCCGCATCAGGTCGTCCGCATCCTTGTCGGTAACGAAGCGCTGCGGCCAGTACGACACCGACTTGGTGCCGATGCGGATGTTCTGGATATGCGCCAGTTCCGGCACCAGCAGCGGCTCGATGAAGCCGGCCAGGCCGCGCGTGTTCATGATCAGCGGATCGCCGCCGGTGATCAGCACGTCGGTCACTTCCTTGTGCTGTTTCAGGTAGGCGACCAGTTCGTCGCTTTCCTTCGAATCGAATTTCAGTTCGTCCATACCGACGAACTGCGGCCAGCGGAAGCAGAACGTGCAGTACGCGTGGCAAGTCTGGCCGGAGCTGGGGAAGAACAGCACGGTCTGCTTGTACTTGTGCTGCAGGCCGTTCAGCGGCACGCCGTTGAGCATCGGCACGTTGTGCGTCATCTGGCCGGCCGGATGCGGGTTCATGCGCATGCGGATGCGCCGCACTTCGCGTTCGATCGCGACTTCATCCTTGTTCACGAGAACCAGGTCGCGCAGGTGCTTGTATTCATCGACCGGCAACATGTCCGGATGCGGAAACACCAGCCGGTAGATCGGATCGTCGGGGATGTTGTTCCAGTCGATCAGTTCGTTCAGCACGTACTGGTTGGTGCGGAACGGCAGCACGCGCGAGATCACCTGCACCGCTTCGCGCAGCGGCTCGGGAATGCGCTCCCATTGCGGCGCCTGGGCAATGGTCTGGCGGGTATAGGGCTTGAACTTGACGGGCAACGACAGGGTGCTGGTGGTCTCCATCATGCTTCCTTTCAGTAGGGTGGCGGAATGCGGAACGACGCTTGATCCAGCGCAAGCTCGCGCGGTATCCCCGCGATATATTTCAGCAGCTTGCCGGCTTGGCGATCAGGCATCGGATGGAAGCATTGTTGCGTCGGCACCGCGCATCGCACAAACGATAAAAAAGCGCGACCTTGTGCGTTTCAGGAAGGAGAGCCTAAATTGAGCAGGAATACGTGAGAAGAAAAATTCCCAGCATGGAAGCGCTGATCGCGTTCGAATCGGCGGCGCGGCATCAAAGCTTTACCCGCAGCGCGGATGAACTCGCGCTCACACAAAGCGCGGTCGGGCGCCAGATCGCCTGTCTTGAAGACTATCTCGGCATCCCGCTGTTCAACCGCATCAAGAAGCGGCTGAGCCTGACCGATGCCGGCCAGCTGTACGCGAAACAGGTGCGCGAACACCTGGAGCGGCTGGAGCGCGATACGCTGGCGGCGATCGCGCAGCGCGATGCCGGCGGCATCCTCGAACTGGCGGTGATACCGACCTTCGCCACGCGCTGGTTGATCCCGCGCCTGCCGCAGTTTTACGAACGGCACGCGCACATCACGCTGAATCTGACCACGCGCGCCGAACCCTTCCTGTTCACCGACACGCCGTTCGACGCCGCGATCCACTTCGGCCGGCCGGTATGGCCGGGCGCGCTGGCGCATCATCTGCTCGGCGAGGAAGTGACGCCGGTGTGCAGTCCGCAGTTGCTGAACGGCGCTACCACGCTACAGGCATCCGAACTGGCAGGCATGACGCTGCTGCACCAGTCGGCGCGCGCCGATGCCTGGCGCCACTGGTTCCTGCAGGCCGGCATCCATGACGCCAACTGCATGCAGGGCCAGCGCTACGAGACCTTCTCGATGCTGCTGGAAGCCGCGCGCGCCGGCCTCGGCGTCGCGCTGGTGCCGCGCTTTTTTGTGCTGCAAGAACTGGCGAGCGGCGAACTGGCGGTGCCATGCGAGCTGTCGCTGCGCAACGATCGCGCTTACTGGCTGGTCTATCCGGAATGCAAGCAGGGTTCGCCGTTGTTGCAGGTGTTCCAGGAATGGCTGATCGATACCGCGCGGCGCTACTGCGAGACGGATCACGCTTGAGCGCCACTCTTTTAAAGGCACCATTTCCATCGAGGAAAAGATTGCAGTGAGCCTTCAAGCAAACTCATACGACTCCTTGTCTCTTGCAGGAGGAGGGAGCCGTTCATTGGTTGCCTTGAGTAAAGTGAACGATCGTACGATCGCAAATTTGAGAAAAAGCAAAACCCTTCACTTAGTGGCCGGACTGGCGCGGCAGGGACTGGCAATGGCAGATGCCGGGACAGGCAACGCCGCCGCCGAATGATCTGTCGCAACAGCAGGCCGGCGCAAATGCGTTTTACTGACAAACGTGGCGCCGCGTTGCACCGTTGCGTGCCGCGAACGCAGAAGCGCGTCCGCCTGCAGCCGGCCCTTGTTCACACGATTCCGATTTCCACATGCAAACACCGCTCGACGAGCCGATCGCCCCATCATCCGCAGGCAATACCCGGCAGCCCGATCAGGTCGCGATCGCCTGTTATGAGAATGAAATCCCGGCCTTCGTCGAACAGGAAATGGATGCGCTGTACGGGAACATCTTTTCTTCGATGACGCAGTTCCGGATTTCCGGGCTGGGCGCGACGGAAGCCAGCACCTATCTGGCGCGCGACGCGCGCGGCCCGCTTGCGCTGTTCCTGTTCCGCCGCGACAAGCGCAGGGTAAAGGTGTTGAACGAATGCATCCGGCTCGACGCCGCCGAACTGCGGCGCTTCGTCGATTACATCTTCGGCCGCTTTCGCGATGTCACGACGATCTCGTTCAATGCAGTCGAAACCGACCGGCCGTCGCTGCCGTTTCCGTGCCAGCACTACAACCAGCTCGAAGATATCGCGATGGCGTTGCCGGCCACGCCGGAAGCCTATCTGGCAGGTCTGGGCAAGAATACCCGGCGCAACGTCAAGCGCTACGGCGACCGGCTGCGACGCAGTTTTCCTGATCTCGAATTCGCGGTGTACGAAAGGGAAGCGGTTGACGAGCAGACGATACGCAGCATCATCGGCTTCAATCATGCGCGGATGACCGGCAAGAACAAGCGCTCGAACCTGGACGAGGGCGCGGTACGCCGCATCACGCGCCTGGCGCAGGCCTGCGGACTGGTCGGCGTGTTGCGCATCGACGGCCGCATCTGCGCCGGTGCAATCAGTTACCGCAGCGGCAGCCATTATTTCCTCGACGTGCTCGCGCACGATCCGGCGTATGACGAATACTGGACCGGCATCCTGTGCTGCTACTGGACCATTTGCGAATGCATTGCGCGCGGCGGCACCGAGTTCCATTTTCTCTGGGGCCGCTACGACTACAAGTTCACACTCGGCGCGGCTATCCGCAACCTTGACGGCATCACCGTGTACCGCTCGCATGCGCACATGCTGCTGAATGGCTTGTTCGCGCTCAACGCGACCTATGCCGGCAGGCTGCGGCAACTGAAGCTATGGATGGACGATGAAAGCGCGCGCAACGCGAGCGCCGGATCACGCTTCGCATTTCGCGTGCTGCGCAGCCTGCAGGAGATGAAGCGGTTTGCATGGAATGCGGTAGCGCGCTGAGATTGGAGGATTATTGTTGAATTGATAATTTTGTTCTGGCATATTCTTCTTTTGGCGTGAAGCTCGTGCTTTTTCCTGAAAGGAGAATGTATGTTTCAGTGCGGTTTTTTTCTTAACGACCAGCCGATGAGCGCATTCAAGATCGGCGGAATCTCGTTTCCCGCGTTTTCCGGTCTCGGAAAAAATGCGAACCGCCGTGCCGTGGCATGCACGAAAGGCTCTGGTCCTATTCCTCCAGGCCGCTATTACATATTCGATCGGCAACCAGGAGGAGTGCTCGGATCGCTTCGCGAGCTGTTCAACGATCGCCGCGACTGGTTTGCCCTGTATGCAGATGACGGTCGTATTGATGATGAGATGTTTTGCAATGAAGTGCGACGCGGGAACTTCAGGCTGCATCCAAAAGGTCCGTTGGGACGCAGCGAAGGCTGCATCACAATTGAAGAGCGCGCGCATTTTCAACATCTCAGTGCGATTCTGAAGAGTGCATCGCCAATCGCCATCCCGGGAAGCGCGCTCAAAGCTTACGGAAGCGTGCTGGTCAAATGAAACACTATCTTCGCCGCTCGTTGATAACGGCATGGATCGCAGCCTTGACCATTTTTCTGGTTCGCTTCTGGTATGCCCAGCCGGATCGTTTTCCAGGTGTGCTCAAATCCGTCGGCAATGCGATCGTCGATCTTGTCGGAGTCGGAAACGCCGAATATTCGGCCGACATCGAACTGCTCTATCTGGTGCTTGTTGCGTTGCTGGCGGTGTCCTTCGCAACATGGCTTGCCTTCATCTGTGTGCAACGCATCACGGCAGGCAAACGCGATGTGCGAGGCCCCTGACGCATGCGTAACCCGAAAATCAAAACGAGTCGGCACACTAACCTCCAGCCTTGTCGATCAAATGCTCGAGCATGCGCGCGGCAGCCGGTTGCAGCGTTGCCGCATCGCGAAAGCAGATTGCGAACTGTCGCCTTGCCCACGGATCGGTGAGCGGAATCACTTTCAGCTTCAGCAGCGCCGCATACGTTTCGCCCACCTGCATCGGCACCACGCTCACGCCGAGGTTCGCCGCCACTACGCGGAACGCCGCATCGAAACTGGAGACGATGACCCGGTACACTAGGTCGCGCCCCGATTGCGCGGCGGCGCGCCGCAACATGGTATGCACCGCGGTGGATGACTGCAGGCCGACATGTTCGTAATCCAGGGTTTCCTCGAATGCGAGCCGGCGCCGCCTGGCGAGCGGATGCCCGCCATGCACCGCCAGCGCCAACTGGTCGCGCCGGTACGGCCGGTGCTGCAGCGCCTGGAAATCCAGGCTGTTCCAGCAGACGCCGAGCGCGGCGCGGCCATCGCGCACCACCTGCACCAGGTCTTTCGACAGGCTTTCCTCGATATCCACCTTGACGCTGCGGTTTTCCGGCTCGCGCATGAAGCTCGCGACATCGTCGAGCAGTGCTTCGGCGATCGCGGAAGCGCTCGCCACCAGTCGCACATGACCACGCATGCCGCTGTTGAACGCCGCCACGTCGCTCTCGATACGGTCCATCGTGAACAGTACGGTGCGCGCATGTTCGAGCAGTGCCAGGCCGGCGGGCGTTGGCTGCACGCCGCGCCGGGTCCGCACCAGCAGCGGGGTGCCGAGATCGGTTTCCAGCTGCGCGATGCGCTTGCTGATTGCGGAAGGTTCGATATGCGCGTCGGCCGCCGCATGCTTGATGTTGCCGTGTTCGCAGACCGCCGTGAACAGGCGCAGGCTCTTGGTATCGATGTCGCGCATGTGGGATTCTGGTTCGGAACTTTAACGCTTCCAATATACCACTTGTGATCTATTCGGGAATCCCTAGAATCATGCAAAACAGGACATCAACGGCAAGCGTCCAGGCGGCGCTGTATTGACCAGTCAGGAGACATCGATGGGCCAGTCCCAGTCACAGATCACCATTCGCGAAGTCGGCATGCGCGATGGCTTGCAAAGCATTTCCACCATCCTTTCCACAGAACGCAAATGCGAATGGCTGCAGCGTGAATTCGCGGCTGGCGTGCGCGAAATCGAAGTGGGTTCTTTTGTCCCGCCGCGCCTGCTGCCGCAGATGGCCGATACCGAACAGGTGCTCGCCTTTGCGAAAACCCTGCCGGGCCTGAAGCCGTCCGTGCTGGTGCCGAATCTGAAAGGGGCCGAACGCGCAATCGATGGCGGCGCGTGGCTGATGGTGATTCCGCTGTCGGCCAGCCGCGCCCACAGTCTTGCGAACTTGCGCAAGACGCCAGACGAAGTGGTGGCCGAAGTCGCGCGGATCCGCGCGGCGCGCGACGCCGCCGGTTCCTCCGCGCTGATCGAGGGCGGGGTCGGCACCGCATTCGGCTGCACGCTGCAGGGAAGGGTGCAGCCATCCGAGGTATTGCGTCTGATGCAGGCATTGCTGGACGCCGGCGCCGACGTCGTGAGCCTGGCCGATACCGTCGGCTTCGCTGATCCGGGCGCGGTGCGCGATCTGTTCGAGCAGGCGGTGGCAATCGCCGGAGACAAGTTCTGGTCCGGCCATTTTCATGACACCCGCGGGCTCGCGCTGGCCAATGTATATGCAGCGATGGAAGCCGGCGTCACCCGCTTCGATGCCTCGCTGGCCGGTATCGGCGGCTGTCCGTACGCCCCCGGTGCCAGCGGCAACGCATCCACCGAAGACCTCGCATTCATGCTGGCACGCATGGGCCGCTTGCCTGCTGTCGATATCGAAGCGCTGCTCGCGCTGCGTGCCGACCTCGCCGGCTGGCTGCAGGGCGAGACCTTGCATGGCAGCCTGTGGCGTGCCGGCCTGCCGAAACTGATCACAAGCAACAAGACCGCCGTGGCGGCATGAGGACCCCGATGAACTCCGTTTCCGATATTTCCAGGCAATTGCCGCTGTCCGGCGTCCGGGTGATTGAATTCAGCCACATGGTGATGGGCCCGACCTGCGGCATGATCCTGGCAGACCTGGGTGCCGAAGTGGTCAAGATCGAACCGCCGGGCGGCGACAAGACGCGCAACCTGCCGGGGCTCGGCATCGGCTTTTTTCGCAGTTTCAACCGCAACAAGAAAAGCGTGGTGCTCGACATCAATACCCCGGAAGGGCGCGCTACCGCAGCCGACCTGATCGGCACCAGCGACGTGGTGATCGAGAATTTCCGGCCCGGCCTGATGGCTGCGCTCGGCCTCGATTACGACACGCTATCGAAAGCGCATCCGCACATCGTCTACGTGTCGCACAAGGGCTTCCTGCCCGGTCCGTACGAGAAACGCCTGGCACTGGACGAAGTGGTGCAGATGATGGGCGGCCTGTCGTACATGACGGGCCCGGAAGGCCGGCCCTTGCGTGCCGGCACCTCGGTCAACGACATCATGGGCGGCATGTTCGGCGCGATCGGCGTGC
>CBIHNU010000017.1:0-80601 GCA_966211585.1 uncultured Noviherbaspirillum sp.
GGGAAATCGTTTAACCCTGCATTGCAGAACGCTTGACGGGAATAACAGTATCTACGCTTGCTTATTGAACCCGTTCCACGTCGTAGTAGTTGTTGGCGCCCTTGTCGGTAAATGTCGCCGATACACGGAACCCGGCTTCCGCCAAACACTCTTCATAGCTCGCTTGACCAAGAGACTGACACGCAAGCCCGGTGTTCATATCAATCCAGTTACCTTTTTCGATGGGGGCCATGAACAGAAACCGGCCTCCGGGTACGAGTATCTCGGAGACTCTCTTGATCAGCGTGGCTTGCTCCGACTCCGACAACAAGAAGATGAGTCCTATGGCAATGGCTCCGTCGTACATGCGATCAAAGAAGTTGCTCTCTTGTACCTTCGCGCATTCAACAGGAATTGCAGGGAAACGAGACCTGAACTCGGCAACAAGAGTTGGCGAGCTATCGACTGCCCAGAGTTGCAACCCGGCTGCTTCGAGAATGCGGGTAATCGGATATCCACCTCCGCATGCCAACTCAATGACGTTAGCGCCTTTTCGGAGAGTGCGAGTCCATTGATCAACGATGACCGTACCAATCAGCGACTGGTCGCGCCCCCGCAAGAACTCGTGTGCGCGAGCCTCGTATGCTTTGGCAGAGTCCATCACTATTTGTATTCCCCCTGTCACGGACTGGCGGTCCAACTTGATTAGGTTGAAAAATTTTCTGTCTAACCTGGCAGGCTGTCAGCCTATCCCGACCCGGCAATTCGCCCAAAGCCGTTAGTGCGTTTGGTTTTCGGCGCGTCCCTGTAAATACACCCCGCCCTAAACAACCCAACCGGGAAAGGCATCAGCCGCTACAGCCACCGAGTGTATGATTTAAATTACAATTTTTCAATCTGAACCTCCTGCCGATTGCCGCTGCGAGGGCAACCCAATTTTTCATCGATAACCATCCTTGACTTCCATGCTCCAAATCACCGGCATCGACCACATCTACCTGACCGTATCCGATCTTGCCCGCTCCGAAGCGTTCTACGACCGGGCCATGAAGACGCTCGGCTTTCGTAAAAATACCTTCACACTCCGCGGTGAGCCGCACGTGCAGTATTTCAACCGCCACTTCGGATTCGTGTTGCGGCCGGCGCGCTCGAACACGACGCACGATCCGTATGCGCCGGGGCTG
Organism: uncultured Noviherbaspirillum sp.; assembly: GCA_966211585.1. GTDB lineage: Bacteria > Pseudomonadota > Gammaproteobacteria > Burkholderiales > Burkholderiaceae_D > Noviherbaspirillum. The sequence goes on from CBIHNU010000017.1 coordinate 1,164, forward strand.
CATCATTTCTGCCTGCGGGTGGATTCGATCGAGGATGTGGTCTCGACCGCGAACGCGTTGCGCGCGGCGGGTATCGATGCCAGCGAGGCGATGCCGCACGCGGCGTATGCGCCGGATTACTGGGCTACCTTTTTTACCGATCCGGACGGCATCCGGCTGGAGGTGACAAACTACCGACAGGAGCGCCGTGACCGCCATGATCACTGGGACGAGCTGCCCGGGGAATCCGCAACGCAAACAAAACAGGGAGAACAGAAATGCAGATGAACGAGATACCGTTCGGGACGACCAACTGGGAAGCCGTGGAGCGTACCGAACACAAGGGAGAAACCGGCACCGCCTATTGGCGCACGCGGCAGTTCGGCGCCGTCCGGGTGCGGATGGTGGAGTACAGGCCCGGCTATCTGGCCGATCACTGGTGTTCGAAGGGGCACGTGCTGTTATGCCTGGAAGGCGAGCTGCATACCGAACTGGAGGACGGCCGCATGTTCGTGCTGACGCCGGGGATGAGCTACCAGGTTGCGGACAACGCGGAAGCGCATCGCTCGTTCACGGCGAAGGGCGCGAAACTGTTCGTGGTCGATTGAGCCGCAGCGGCGCGGTCAATATCATTTGATGCAATTCAGTCCGCAACGGAGGCGGAACGTAATGGAAGAGTCGAGAGACGCAAGATTCAACCGGCTCGCCGCGCAGCTGGGCTACAGCTTCGACGGCGAAATCAGGATCGGCGGCAATTATGCGCCGCTGGTTGAGCATGGCAACGAGATCTACATCAGCGGCCAGGTGCCGCGGGTCGGTGATGTGGTCGTGGTTGCCGGCCGGGTGGGGGCGGATATCGCGCTGCCGCAGGCGCAACTGGCGGCGAAGATCTGCGCGATGCGGGCGCTGGCCTTGCTGCGTCAATCGCTCGGCAGCCTCGATCGGGTGCAGAAGATTTTGCGCATCACGGTCCATGTGCAATCCGCCGCCGACTTCACGCAGCAGAGCGAAGTGGCCGATGGTGCGTCGGAAGTGCTGTACACGGTTCTCGGCGAGTGCGGTCGCCATACGCGCACGTCGGTAGGCGCCTATCAATTGCCGAAGAATGCGGCGGTGGAAATGGATCTGATAGCGGTATTTGCCTAGCAGTCAGTCAGCCGGAACCGTCTGCCTCGCGTGCTATAGTTTTGGGCTACCGCATCACGAGACCGCACCATGAGCAACAGGAGTTTTCCGGGTTTTACCTTCGCCGAGTTTCAGACGCTTCCTGTCGGTTTCAGCTTCTCCGCATTTCGCGAACTCACGCCGCTCGATGATGTGCGCATCTGGGCATTCCTGCTCGACCGCAACAGCGAGCGCATCGGCGTGAAGCGCCGCGCAACCGCGCTCGACAACCTCGAAAAGATTTTTGTCGCAACCTTCAAACTGGCAAACACGATCGGCTTTCGCGCGATGACGCTGCGCGATTTGTGTCGTGAAACCGGCTTGTCGATGGGTGGGCTGTATGGCTATATCGACGGCAAGGACAGGCTGGCGTCGATGATCGAGGATGTGATCCGCCATATCAGCGAGCTGTTTCCCGCGTGGTTCCGGCATATCGAAGCGCCGCTCGACCAGCTGGAAAGCATGCTGCGCGCCTACATTTATCTGTCCGAATTGCTGCAGCCGTGGTTTTACTTCGTGTTTCTTGAATCGCGGGTGCTGCCGCAGGAGCAGCGCAACATCGCAAAGGAAGCCGAGCTCGGCACGCAATCGCATATGGGCGCGCTGCTGGACGCGAGCGGCACGCTGCCGTCGGCCGATGCGCATCTGCTGGCCTCGCACTGCATGGCACTGATCCAGGACTGGCACTTGAAGCGCTGGAAATTCCGCACGGCAGGTATCGGCCCCGACACGTTTGCCGATAGCGTGGTGCGATTGGTCCGCGCGCGGGTGGCGGTGGGTAGCGGCGCTACGACGCCTGCGCAACCCGCCGCGTAACCTACCGCTGCGAGGCGGTGCCAACGCAAGTCCCCACTTCCGCTTCAAGGCCCATGTCGACTGGGCTTGTGCAAATTTACCGGCTATTCCGCAGCCGGCACTCCGCCGGCAACCTCTCCCTATATTGACGCTAGGCATGCTGCGCTGCAGCTTGCATGTTTTGAAAGCGCGCCTAAGATGGCGCATACCGAGCGCTCGCTCGGTTTTATATTGCCTGGCCGATTCGACGCATCGTCGGCCTGTGGCAAGCGCCGACGTCCATCACGAATAGGAGGCAATTACCGAAATCCGCTTGTTCCACCCGCATCACGATCAAAAAAAATACCAATCAAGGAGACAAGAATGAAAAAACACGTCTGGAAGTTGATCGTTTCAATCCTGTTTGCCATCGCCGCCTTGCCCGCGTCATCGTGGGCTACCGGCTATACGCAGACGCGTTACCCGATCGTGCTGGTGCACGGCCTGTTCGGCTTCGACAACATCGGCCCGGTCGAGTACTGGTACGGCATTCCCGGCGCGCTGCGCAGCGACGGCGCGCGCGTCTATGTAGCGCAGGTATCGGCGTCCAACAGCACCGAGGTGCGCGGCGAGCAGCTGCTTGCCCAGGTCAAGCAGATTCTGGCGGCCACCGGCGCGGCCAAGGTCAACCTGATCGGCCATAGCCATGGCGGCCCGACCGCGCGTTATGTCGCATCGGTGCGGCCGGACCTGGTCGCTTCGGTCACCAGCGTCGGCGGCGTGAACAAGGGGTCGAAAGTGGCGGACATCCTGATCGGCATCGCGCCGGACGGTTCGCTGTCGAATGCGGTGCTGGCCTCGATCACCAATGGACTGTCGCAACTGATCAGTTTCCTGTCAGGCAGCCCGAACTTGCCGCAGAACGCCAACGCGGCAAACGTGTCGCTCAGCACCGCCGGTTCGCTGAAGTTCAATGCAGCCCATCCGGAAGGCATTCCGACCACCGCCTGCGGCGAGGGCGCGTACCAGGTGAATGGCGTGCGGTATTTTTCCTGGAGCGGCGCGAAGCCGTACACCAACTTCCTCGACATCGTCGATCCGGCACTCGCGCTGACCTCGCTCGCCTTCGGCTCCGCGAAGAACGATGGCCTGGTCGCGAGTTGCTCCAGCCATCTTGGCCACGTGATCCGCGACGACTACGGCATGAACCATCTGGACGAGGTGAACCAGACGATCGGTTTGGTGAATATCTTCGAGACCAGCCCGGTCACGTTGTATCGCCAGCAGGCGAACCGCCTGAAGAATCTCGGGCTGTAAGGTACGGCGATGCGATTGACAACGCCAACAATGGTGTTTGCGGCGGCGGCTTTGGCCGCCGTCGTTTTCGCCGTCGTGATACTGATGCAGCCGGAGCAGGCGCCGCCTGTGAAAGTGGTCGCCGAGCCCAACCTGTTTCCGTTCGTGCGCTCGCTTGAAGGCACCGGGCCGGACGGAAATATCGCGGCGGCCAGCAACGCGGAAGTCGCAAATGCGGAACTGGTGCGGCTGTTCGATTACTACCTGAGTGCGGTCGGCGAAAAGCCGCTGGATACAATCCGCGCCGAGATCGAGCACGAACTCGATCGGCGGCTCAAACCCGACGCGGCGATCGAGGCCAAACGCCTGCTGCGCTGCTATCTCGATTACAAGCGGGACCTGGTCGACGTCGAAAAGAATGCGCAGGCGGCCGGTGGTTCGGTGCAGGCGATTCGTGAGCGCTTTTCATCGATGCAGGTGGCGCGCCGCCGCTACTTCAGCGAGCGCGAAATCCAGGCGATGTTCGGCGCTGCCGACGCGTACGACATGGACGCGATCGCGCGGCTGGAAATCAGCCAGGACACGACGCTGAGCGCGGAGCAGAAACGTGACCGGCTGGCAGCGCTGGATGCGGCAATGCCGCAGGCGATGCGCGAGGAAAGGCAGGCGCCGTACAAGATCGCGAAACTGGAGGAGAGCGCACAGAAAATGCGCGAGCAGGGCGCGAGCGATGATGATATCTACCGGATGCGCGCCGCCGCGCTGTCGCCGGAAGCCGCGGCGCGGATGGCCGATGTCGACCAGGAGGAACGCGCGTGGCATGCGCGCATCGCCGCCTACCTCGCCGAGCGCGGCAGGCTGCTTGCCGGAAGCCGCAACCTGTCGGCACCGGACCGGCAAGCCGCGCTGGCGCAGTTACGGCAGAGCCATTTCACTTTCGACGAGCAGAAGCGGCTGGCGGCTTACGAGCCTGCGGACGGTGGATGAAACGACGCGAGCCGGGTGGAGGTAAAGCCAAACTCAGTCCGGACTCCAGTACACCTCGACATCGCATTGCGCATCACGCAGGAAGTGCGCGATCGGCAACTGTTCCGCCGATCGCGCGCTGTCCTGCAATACCTTCAGCTTCTCGTCGCCGGTGATGACCACCCATGCGCGTTGCGTGTTCAGCAGGCGGCGCAGCGACAGCGAGATGCGCGGCTGACCGGAAACCGGATGCCGCGCCGCCAGGCAAGGCAGGCCGCCGTCTTCGTCAAGCGTGCCGGCGCCGGGGAAAAGCGAAGCGATATGGCCGTCGGTGCCCACGCCGAGCAGCACCATCGAAAACGGCTCGGGGAACTCCGCTTCCAGTTTGTGCGCAATGGCATTCAGTGCCAGATCCGGTGATGGCTGTTCGGTCTTCAGTGAGATCAGGCGGCATGCATCGCTTTGCCGTTCGTCGAGCCGGAAACAGGAGGCGATCATTCCCTCGTTGCTTTGCGGGTCCTGGTTCGGCACCCACCGTTCATCGATGGCAACGAGCTTGATGCGCACAGGCTGTTTCGATCCGTGCAGTTTCGCTTCCATGTTGCGGTAGAGCGGCGCCGGCGTCGTGCCGCCGGTCAGCGCAAAGCCGAATGTCTTGCCGGCGTGCGCGCCTTCCATGACAGCCATCCAGTCCGTTGCGATCGCTTCGAACAGCGCGTCTTTCGATTGGTATCGGTGCAAGTGCATCATCTGTTCAGGTTCCCGAATATTCTTCGCTCCAGCTGGAGCCGGATTGTGCGAGCAACACGCTGGCGGCCGTCGGCCCCCAGCTCCCCGCGATATAGGGCCGCGGCACGTCCCGGTCGCTTTCCCAGCTCGCGATAATGGGATCGACCCAATCCCATGCCGCCATCAGTTCGTCGTCGCGCACGAACAGCGTCAGGTCGCCACGCATTGCATCCAGCAGCAGCCGCTCGTAGGCTTCGACGCGCCGGGAATTCGAGGTTGTCGCAAAATCGAGATTCAATGCGACGTCCGACAGTGTAATCCCTTCACCCTGTTCTTTCGCGGTCAGGTGCAACTTCAGGCTTTCTTCCGGCTGCAAGGAAATCACCAGCCGGTTGGAACGCATGTTGTGTTGCGATGTGCCGAAAATCGAAAACGGCACCGGCTTGAAATTGATCACGATCTCGGCGCAGCGCGTCGCCATTCTTTTGCCGGTGCGCAGGAAGAAAGGCACGCCGGCCCAGCGCCAGTTGTCTATCTCCGCCCGCAAGGCGACGAAGGTTTCATTGCGCGATCCCGGCGGAATGCCGGCTTCGTCCGGATAGCCGACCACCGGCTTTCCATCGACCGCGCCGGCGCGGTACTGTCCGCGAATCACATGTTTTGCCACATCGCTCTTCGCCAGCGGATGCAGCGCCCGCAGCACCTTTACCTTTTCGTCGCGGATCGTGTCGGGTGCGGTGTTGACCGGCGGTTCCATCGCCACGATAGACAGCAGCTGCAACAAATGGTTCTGCACCATGTCGCGCAATGCGCCGATCCTTTCGTAGGACTCGCCGCGCGCCTCGACGCCGACCTGTTCCGAAATCGAGATCTGCACTTCCTGTATCCACTTGCGATTCCACAAGGGTTCCATGAAGGAGTTGGCGAAGCGCAGCACCAGCAGGTTCTGCACCATTTCCTTGCCCAGGTAATGGTCGATCCGGTAGATCTGGTTTTCCTTCAGGTGCGTGCGCAATGCCTGGTTGATTTCGCGCGCGCTTTTGCCGTCGCGGCCGAGTGGTTTTTCCACCACGACGCGGGTGTTTTCCCGGATCAGGTCGTTCGCTTTCAACTGCGCGACGATGGGCACGAACAGGTCGGGCGCGGTGGCCATGTAAAACAGCGCCGCGCTCGATGCGAACTGGTCGACCCGCTGTTTCAGCGCCGCATAATCGCCCGGCGCCGATGCATCGAGCTTCATGTAGTGCACGCAGTCAAGAAAGGCATTCAGCATCGCATCGGTCTTGCGATTCAGTTTCGGGAAGCTTTGCGTGATGCTCTCGATGACCCGTTCACGGAACGCATCCTCGCTCAGCGACTGGCGCGCGACGCCGATCAGCCGGAAGTCCGCCGCCAATCGATTATTGGAATAGGCACTGTAAAGGGCAGGCAGGATCTTTCGTTTCGCAAGATCGCCGGTGCCGCCGAAAAGAACAAATGTCGTCATGGAAATTTCCTCGGCATTCGAAAGGAGAGGTGGTGTGAACGTGTTCACGCGCAATTATGCGCGGTTGAGCGTCGCGTTGCCGGATATTCGCGTTCAGGCCGCCGCGGCCTTGCGCGTCTCCAGGGCTTGCGTGACCCGCAGCAGCGTTTCTTCGACTCTGGCGCGGAACAGGGCCAGCCGTTCCGGCTGTTCGCTGCGCGCCTTCAACATGTCTTCCAGCTCGCTCGCGGCGGCCGCCAGCGCCACGGCGCCGATGTTGGCCGCCATGCCGCGCACGCCGTGCACCACCGACTGCAGGCCGGTGCGGTCGTTGTCTGTGCAAGCGGCGTCGAACTGCTCCAGCGCCTTGGTCAGGCTCGGTACCAGCATTTCCAGCACGCGGTGGTACAGCTCGATGTCGCCGGCAAGGCGGTCCATCGTATCGGCGGTGTCGAAGCCGGGAATCTCCAGCGCTGCCGCGCCACGATCCGCGCCAGCGGCCGCTGCGCCGTCCGCATTGCCGGCCTTCAGTGACGGCTTCAGCCAGCGCGCCAGTGTCTGGTAGAACTGGTCCGGATCGATCGGCTTGGCGATGTGGTCCTGCATGCCGCTCCGCGCGCATTCGTCGCGCTCTTCCGCGGTCGCGTGTGCGGTCATCGCGACGATCGGCAGCCCGGCGTAGCGCGTATCCATGCGCACGCGCCGCGTCGCCGCGTGGCCGCCCATCTCCGGCATCTGGATATCCATCAGCACCAGGTTGTATTCACCGGGTGCGGCGCCGAACAACTGCTCCAGCGCATGGCGGCCGTTGTTCGCGACGTCGACCCGCAGGCCGGTGGCGGCCAGCATCTCGCGCGCGATCTGCTGATTGATTTCATTGTCTTCCACCAGCAGCACCTTGCCGCCGTCGAAGCGTGGCAATACCCGTTGCCGCGACGCGACCGAATGCATCGTGCCGTCCTGCGCCAGCACGTTGATGAAGGTGTCCAGCAGCAGCGACTGGTCGATCGGCTTGAACAGCACCGCGGCGACCGGCGCGTTTTCCGCCTGCCGGATCACCTCGTCGCGGCCGAACGCGGTGACCAGGATCACTTTCGGCTTGTGCAGCAGTCCGTCTTGCGCGACGGCGGTCGCCAGTTCGAGGCCGCTCATGCCGGGCATGCCGAGATCGGCCAGGATCAGGTCGTAAGGAACGCGGGTGTCGGCCCGGCGGATCGCATCCAGGGCCGCGCTCCCGCTCGCCACCGCGTCAACCTGCAACTGGAAAGCCTCGACCATGCGGGTCAGGATTTCGCGCGCCGCCGGATTGTCGTCGACCACCAGCACGCGGCAGCCCAGCAGCCGTTCCGACAGCGCGGACAGCGCCTCCATGCCCTGCGTGCCGAGCGCGAAGCGGGCGCTGAAACCGAAGGTGGAGCCGACGCCGGGTTCGCTCTGCAGCGTGATGCCGCCGCCCATCATTTCCACCAGCCGCTTGCTGATCGCAAGTCCGAGGCCGGTGCCGCCGTATTTGCGGGTGGTCGAATTGTCGGCCTGGGTGAATGCATGAAACAGCTTGCCTTGCTGCTCCGGCGTCATGCCGATGCCGCTGTCCTGCACCTCGAAGCGCAGTTCGACCGCGTCCGGCATGCTGGCGGCGACGCGGCAGCGTACCCGCACTTCGCCGTGCTGCGTGAACTTGATCGCGTTGCTGACCAGGTTGATCAGCACCTGGCCGAGCCGCAGCGGATCGCCGACCAGGCGCACCGGCACGTTCTCGGCCATGTCGAACAGCAGGCTCAGACCTTTTTCGGCAGCGCGCACGCCGGTGACGGTACTCAGATTGGTGCATACGTCGTGCAGCGAGAACTCGATGTTTTCGATATCGAGCTTGCCGGCCTCGATCTTGGAAAAATCGAGGATGTCGTTGATGATGCCGAGCAGCGAGATCGCGGCACGATGGATTTTCTCGACGTAATCGCGCTGCCTGCCGGACAGTTCGGTGCGCAGCGCGAGATAGGCCATGCCGATCACCGCATTCATCGGCGTGCGTATCTCATGGCTCATGTTGGCGAGGAAGGCCGACTTCATCCGCGACGCTTCTTCGGCGACTTCCTTCGCCGCCTCCAGCGCGCGCTCCTGCTGTCGCAGTTCCTCATTGGTGCGCGACAGTTCGGCGGTGCGTTCGGCGACGCGATGTTCCAGCATGCGCTCGGAACGTTTCAGACTGTCGACCAGCTGCTGCTGGGCCACTTCTTTCTCGCGCCGGACCAGGTTGAAGCGATCGGCCAGCGCCAGCGACAGCAGCAGCATTTCCAGCGCGGAGCCGATCTGCATGCCGTACACCGCGATGAAGGTCGGGATGCCCGGCACGCCGTAACTGCGCAGCGCCGTCAGGAGCGCGGCAAGCACCAGTGCACTGAACGCGAGCAGGAAGAAGCGTGCGCTGCGCTGGCCGCGCACGCGGCAGACAATGCCGATCGTCAGCGCCAGCAGCATGTTGGCCGCATCCAGGCCGATGCCGTAGCGGATCATGCTGTGATAAGGCAGCAGCCAGAAGCCGAGCATCTGCGCCAGGTTGAGTGCGACGAAAACACGCATGACGCGATGCAGGCCGGGAACGACCTGCCGGGTCGACAGCAGGCTGCCCTGGAACAGCAGCAGCGTCGTGCCAGTCAATGCGAAGCCGATCATCGACGAAATCATCGACCAGCCGGGAGACTCGGGCCACAGGAACTGGAAGCCGATGCCGCTGAACGCGATGGTCGACAACCCATTCGCGGCGGCGAACAGCACGTAGAAGAAATAGCTGCGATCGCGCAGCGACAGGAACAGCAGGAGGTTGTACAGGCCGAGCGCGAGCAGCATGCCGAAATACAGCGCCTGCCCGATGTATTCGATCAGGCTGGCATGGTGAAAACTGTCCGGGTCCCACAGCCGGGCAGGGATGTTGAGCCCGGTTCCGGACGCGACCCGCAGATAGTAGGTGGTGCTGGAGCCGGCCGGCAGGTGCAGCGGGAAAACGAAGTTGCGATGGCTGATTGGCCGTTGCGCGAACGGCCGCGCATGGCCGGTGGCGATGCGGTCGAACCCGCCCGGTATCGGCACGTACAGATCGACATGATGCAGATGGGCGAACGCCACTTCCAGGTAGCGCTCGATATCTTTTTGCGATGCGTTACGTAGCGTGATGCGCAGCCAGATCGCGGATGAAGTCAGGCCGAAGGTCAGTGAATCGGCTTTCGTGTGCGGCACCACGAAGCGCTGCGCCAGTTCGGGCGCGGTCACGTCATCGATGGTCCATTGCTGCGCCTTGTCTTCCAGCACCGACCAGTACGGCGTCAGGTTCAGCGGATCGGAAAAATGGGCGCGTTCGAGGACCAGTTCGCCTGCACCGGCCTGCGCCGACCCGATCATCCATAACAGCAGCATGCAGCCTAGGCGAAGCAAACGAGAGAGAGCCGGCATCCACGAATACCCGGTTAATGAACGAGAAGGGAGTGAAAAGGTACTTCAGCAGGATACTTGAAAGAATGTCATTGCGTCCATGCCGAACCTCTTCATCGTTTACGGCAGTAGCGGTCAAATATTTACAAATTCTTACGCAAATAAAATAACATCGATGCAAAACAGGGCCGCCAACAAAAAAAGGCGGACGCTATCTGGGAGGTAGCATGGGTACGCTTCTGCAACAGGAAGCGGTCATCATCGGCAGCGGCTTCGGCGGCGCGGTGATGTCCGCACGTTTATCCAAACGCTGGCCGGGCAGGGTGCTGCTGCTGGAACGCGGCAAGGAATTCGCGCTCGGCGCGTATCCGCGCAGTCCGCACGACCTGGCCGACAACGTCTGGTGCCCGGACGGCGACACGGTCCGGCGGCCGCGCGCAGTGCACAAGCGGCGCGCGCAACGCGGCCATCTCGCCGGCATGTTCGACATCCGCCATTTCGATCAGATCGATACCGTGACTTCGGCGGTGTTCGGCGGCGGCTCGCAGATCTATGCCAACGTGTTCCTGCGCCCGCCCGAGGCGGTATTCGAGCAGGGCTGGCCGGCCACGCTGCGGCGTTCGGTACTGGCGCCGTATTACGACATCGCGCAGCAGGTGCTCGGTGCGCGGCCGATACCACCGGACAGCGGCCCCGGCGACCGGCGCTACATCCAGCGCACCGAACAGTTCCAGGCCTTCGCGCACGACGCCGGCCTGCCGACGACGCTGGCCGACATTTGCGTCTATTTCGGCAACGGCTACAGCTACCAGGGCAGCGCACGGCCGACGCCGCTCGGCGTGCAGGAGCCGAACCGCTACGGTGCGTTGCAGACTTCCTGCACCTATTGCGGCGAATGCGATATCGGCTGCAACATGCAGGCGAAAAACTCGGTCGACCGCAATTACCTGCACGTCGCGCGCGAGCGTTACCGGACCGCGGTGCGCACGCAGTCGGTGGTCGAGCGCATCGTGCCACTCAACGCGGCGCAGGAAGACGATCCGGTGGCCGACGGCACGCACGGTTACCGCGTGGTGTATCGCGATGTGCAGGACGGCAGCGAGCACAGTGTGACCGCACAGCGCGTGGTGGTGTCGGCCGGCACGCTCGGCAGCAACGAGCTGCTGCTACGCTGCCGCGACGTGCACGGCACGCTGTCGCGCATCTCCGGCTGCCTCGGCCTGCGTTTCTCCGGCAACGGCGACTTCCTTTCGTTCGCACTCGACGGCAAGCGCGAAATCAATTCCACCTACGGCCCGGTGATCACGCAATACACCGACCATCACCTGTTTCACGACTTCGACCGCAAGCACGCGTTCATCCTGCAGGATGCAAGCTACCCGACGCAGGCCGGCTGGGCTGCGGCCGCGCTCGGGCCGATGATGAATCCGTTCCAGAAACTCTGGCAGACCTGCAAGCAGATCGCGCTGTACGCGTTCGACCGCGCCTACCCGGGGCGCAAGAACAGCAGCGTCGGCACGCTGATGCAGCGGCTGTTCTCGCACGACCTGTCGCAGTACAGCGCGGTGCTGCTGTGCATGGGGCTCGACAACGCGGGCGGCGTGCTGCGGCTGAACCAGTCCGGCTGGCTCGACATCGACTGGCCGCAGCAAAGCAACCGCCCGCTGTACGACGCGATCCTGAACCTGGGCAAGCGCTTCACCCGTTTCATCGACGGCACGCATTTCCTGCCGATGCCGACCTGGCTCTGGCCGATCAAGAACAACATCACCGTGCATCCGCTCGGCGGCTGTGCGCTGGCCGAGTCGCCCGATCACGGCGTGGTCAGCGCGCTGGAAGGCAGCCGGGGACAGGTGTTCGGCTACCACGGCCTGTATGTGGCGGACGGTTCGCTGGTGCCGACTGCGCTCGGTGCGAATCCGGTGGCGACGATCACCGCGCTGTCGGAATGGATCGCGCAGGAGATCACCGGCATGACGCCGGATGCGGAACTGTAAAAGCGGCAGGAACAACGGCCAAAACAAAAAAAGGAGCGCCATGTCGAATCAGCTGCAGGAAGTCAGCATCGAATTCTCCGAAGTCATGGCCGGCCATGTCAGCGCCGAGGCAACCACCTTCGACGACGGCTACCGCGACGGCGAAGCCGCCGGCCACACACTGGCGCTGCATGTGACGGTACGCATCGCCGACCTCGCCACCTTCCTTGAAAAGCCGGAACACGCCGGCACGCTGAGCGGCCATGTCGATTGCGCGCTGCTCGGCGGCGTCTGTCCGGTGCAGTCCGGCACCTTCCGCCTGCTGCCGGATACTGCCGACCGCGATCGCAAGGTGATGTACTACCAGGTGTACTGCAGCACGCCGCAGGGCGACAGCTTCACTTTCGTCGGCAACAAGCAGGTGCAGCACAGCGCGCCGCTCGACCTGTGGCACGACACCACCACGCTGTACGTGAACGTGTTTCGCGGCCATGTCGACCCCGGCAAGCCGGCGGACGCGCCGTTGTGGGTGACCGGCATCGTCAGCCTCGGCCTGGGCGATTTCATGCAGGTGCTGCGCGGCCTGCGCGCGACCGACGGCAATGGCAACACCAGCATCGAAGGACTGATGAAGTTCGGCGAGTTCTTCGCCGGCAAGCTGTGGGACGTGTACGGCCCGCACTTGCCGCCGGCGCCGAACCAGCCGAAACGGCGCTATGCGAAATTCACCACCGAAGGCGTGACCGGCGCGCAGATCGGCAGGTATCCGTTTTCCACCGCCGACGGCCTCGGCCTAGAGCTGACGCGCTTCTCGCGCACCGGATCTGCACACGGCGACGACGTGGTGCTGATCGTGCACGGGCTGACCAGTTCGTCCGACATGTTCATCATGCCGGAGCATCGCAACCTGGTGCAGACACTGCTGGACGAAGGTTTCGGCGAGGTCTGGACGCTCGACTACCGTGGCAGCTGCCGCTTTCCGTACAACCTCGCGCGCAGCCGCTACAACTTCGACGACATCGCGCTGTTCGATCATCCGGCCGCGCTGCACGAGCTGCGCCGCCATATCGGACCGCAGCGTCGCGTGCACATCATTGCGCATTGCATCGGCGCGCTGACGATGGCGATGAGCGTGTTCGGCAAGGCCGTGCAACGCGTGGCCAGCATGATCCTGAACAGTGTCGCGCTGACGCCGTATGTGCCGGGCTGGTCCGCGCTGAAGCTGGCGCTCGGGCCGTGGGCATCCGATTACCTGCTTGGCATCGAATACTACAACCCGAGCTGGCGCCGGCAGCCGGCATGGTCGGTCGGCAAGCTGATCGCAATGGGCGCAGACCTGTTGCACCAGGAATGCGATTCGCCGGAATGCCACATGCTGAGCTTCATGTGGGGCACCGGCGAACCGGCGCTGTTCAACCATGCCAACATGCTGCCGGTCACGCACGACCGGCTCGGCGACCTGTTCGGCGGCGTCGATGTGCATTACTACCGGCATGTGCACAGGATGGTCACGAGCCGCAACACCGCGGTCAAATACGAGCCGCGCAATCCGCGCTATGCGGCGCTGCCGGACAACTACCTGGCCAACGCAGCCGACATCACCACGCCGATCCTGTTACTTCAGGGGCAGGACAACCGCGTGTTCGCCGATTCCAATATCCGCTGTCATCAGCGGCTGGAAAAGATCGTGCCGGGCCGGCACCGGCTGCATGTGGTGCCCGGCTATGGCCATCAGGATATTTTCATGGGCAAGGATGCCGCGGCCGACGTGTTCCCGCATCTGGTTTCCTTCCTGCGGGAGCATGCGCATGACTGAACGGAATCTGCCGCCGGGGCTGGTGATGTGGCCGGCCGGTACTGCGCAACGAAACCGGTTGTGCGTGCTGATCAGCGATGTCCACTGCACCGATTGCTCGGTCGGCAATCAGACCGCTTCCGAAACCGACTGGCGGCTGTTTTTCGAGCAGATGGAATTCGCGGTCGGCAGCCCCGGCGACAAAGCCGGGACGCCGGCAGCGCAGCGCATCGAAGAGCTGCTGCTGATTCTCAACGGCGACATCGTCGACCTGATCCGCAGCAGCAAATGGGCGGAAGCGAACGTATATCCGTGGCACCGCGACGATCCGCGCTTCGAAGAGATCACGCTGGCGATCATGCGCGACATCGTCACGATCCATGCACGCAAGCGGCCCGAGTACAGCCATCGGCCGTATTCCGGATTTTTCTACTGGATGCGCGCAAGCCTTGCACGGCTGCACGACAGCGGCGTCACGGTCACCATCGTGCCCATCGTCGGCAACCACGACAAGGAACTGCAGGCGGTACCGGCCGCGCGACAGATGTTTTACGAGGAATGCCTCGGCCTCACCGCGATCGATATCGCCGACAGCTACCGCGCCTGGGTCGCGGCCCAGCTCGGGACCGCGCCGGACGAACTGTACCCGTGCCTGCCGTTCTATTTCGCCGACAGCGGCCTGCGGCTGTTCGCCACGCACGGCCAGTGGCGCGACGCCGACAATGCGCGCGCGACGCCGCGCTGGAACCCATGCAAGGGCTGGACGCCGCAGCAATGGCAGGAAGAACAATATCGCGCGTTCAGCGAGCCCTGCTTCGGCGACACCGTCGCCGCCGGCATGCTGTCGCGCTTCATCTGGTGCACCGAGCGCACGATCGACAAAACGATCCCCGGCGCGCGCCGCATCTGCAATCTGCTCGACGAGATGGATCTGTACCGGCCGTCGGTGTCGGCAGTGGTGCGGCTGCTGACCGAATCGCGGCGGCTGGCGCAACTGACGCCGGCCGCGAAAGATTTGCACAACCAGGTGCTGCAGTGTTTTCGCGACAGCCTGGTCGCGTGGCTGGCCCATCGCACGACCTGGGACAGCGCATGGGGCAGCACCCGGATCGGCCTGTGGGGCCTGTCGTGGCTGAGCAGGCTGCACTGGTACTGGTTGGACGTGACGCTGATGCGCCTGATGGCCAAGGCGCAGGAACCGGAAGCGAGCGTTACCACCCGCACGCTGCTCGACCTGCCTGCTTTCCAGCCGTCGTACCGCGCGCTGGGGCTGCGGCTGCATGTCGAAGGCCATACCCACGTCGCGCTGGAAGCCGATCTGCAGTTTCGCAAGCCGGGCCAGGGACGCAACAACTACACCTACATCAATCTCGGCGCGTGGCGCGACCGCATTCTGCCGAAGCGGAACCGGGGATACCGGCGGCGCGGCATCGGCCGGGCGCTGTTCATTTTCGACCTGGCGCGGCGCGCCGCAACTGTGCCCGGCGACAGCGACAGCTATCGTTTTTATGCGCGCGACATGACCAGTTGGGGAGATCGGCTGGATAGCTGGTGAAGATGATAGGGAGCCGGCAGGCATTTGTATTGATTAAATTGCAATAAAGAGTGCTTTCGTCATTGTGAGGATAGGAGGGCAGGTGCCGCCTTTTCGATGCACGAGAAGGAAATGCGGGATGCAAGACCCGTCACGCTCATCACATTGCGGACGTACTCAAGTTCAGATCGGCTGATGCCGATACAACAGCTGTGGCGGCGAATAACAAGAACGGCGCATAATCGCCATGACCGCTGCCCCGACAGCCGGTCAATCCGAGGGGGATGGATCGCATGAGTACCAGTGTCACGTTCAACAGCGCTCACAGGATCCTGCTCGCGTCCGAATTCTTCATCGCGCGCCGTCCGGTGCTCGATCGCCATCATCGTCCGGCCGCTTACGAACTGGTGTTCTGCAATGTCGACGGCGGCGCGTCCGCCGGCAGTGGTGTCGCTGGCGCCAACGCCGAACCATCCACCACGGCGTCGGTGATCGCGGACGTCGCGCAGCACGGCTTGCTGCGCATCGTCGGCGATGTACCGGCCTATCTGCATCTGGACCATGAAGCGCTGATGACCGGCATCTTCGAATTTCTGCCGCCGGCGCGCGTGGTGCTCGAAATGATGGAATCGACACCCGCGTCGCCAGAGGTGATCGAACGCATCGAGTCGCTGAAGCAGCGCGGCTTCCTGTTCGCGCTCGATGTGGCCGGCGATTCGGACGCGGTGCAACGGCTGCTGCCGCTGATGCAGAGCGTCAGGATCGACATCGCGAACCGGCAGCCGTCGGAGCTGGCCGGGCTGTGCAGCCTGTTTCGCGCGCATCAGAAAAAACTGCTGGCCGACAATGTCGACAGTGCGGAAGACCACGAACGCGGCCTCGGCCTCGGCTTCGATTATTTCCGCGGCTACTATTTCACGCAACCGCAAATCCAGGCGGGGAAAAAGCTGTCGCCTTCGCAGCTTGCGATCACCGACTTGATGGCGCTGATCGCGTCCGACGCGGAGACGGCGGAAATCGAACACCAGATCAAATCCGATGTCGCGCTCAGCCTCAACCTGCTGCGGCTGGTCAATACACCGGCGATCAGCCCGCATCGCATCGATTCGCTGCGCCAGGCGCTGATGGTGCTGGGCCGTAACCAGTTGCAGCGCTGGCTGCAGGTGATGCTGTATGCCGACGCCGGCAACGGCGGGCAAAGCATGCAGCCACTACTGATCCAGGCCACCACCCGCGGCCGCCTGCTGGAGCTGCTTGCGCAAAAGCTGAAACCGGGCAATCGCGGCATTGCCGACACCGCGTTCACGGTCGGGATCATGTCGCTGATGGACACGCTGTTCAGCATGCCGATGAACGAGATCCTGCAGCAAATCCGTGTGGTCGACGAAGTCGGCGCTGCGCTGCTGCATCGCGCCGGGTACTTCGGCGAACTGCTGACGCTGGCCGAATATACCGAGTGGGGCGACCATACCGGCGAACACCTGCTGCAGACGATCCGCAGGCAGCGGTTGTCGTGCAACGATCTGTATGCGTTGCAGCTCGCCGCGTTCGAATGGAGCGATCACGTGTCGCGCTGCATCGACTGATCGCACCTTGCGGCACCGGAAAATCCATCGCTTTCATTGTCACGTCATGACTATCGCTCGACACGAGGCGATGTTGCCGTTGCCGGCGGTGCGGCCAGGCTGGCGGCGGCTTGCCGCGATTCTGCTCGCCGTTCTGTGCGTGCTCGCCGCTGCGCCGGCCTTCGCGGGCAATCCCGAGCGCGTGGCCGAACCGAACGCGCAGGATATCGCCAGACTGAACCGCGGCCGCATGCTGATCCAGCGCTATCTGGCCAACGACGACGCGCGCAGAAAATTTCAAACCGTACCGGGCAAGCTCGGCGCATTGCGCGCCATCATGAAAATCGAAACGATCCGGCCCGGCAGAAAGGATTTGCTGGAAGCGCTCGGCATCGTGCTCGGCGATACCTTCGTGCAGGACATGGGATTCCATTGGGTCGTGTTCGACGACGCGCTCGGCAGCCATCTGGCGATCCGTTACCGGCGCAGCAATATCTTTCTCGATCCGCTGACGATGATCGCCGAGCGCGTGCAGCACGGCGAGCAGGTCGATGTGCTCGACCTGTACAACGACGCGGCCGCCGACGTCGAGGAGCGGGCGGGCGATGTGCCGCCGCCGACAGACCGCTGACGGCGAACAAAACCTGGGCCTGACGGCCCGCAGGACGCCGGAAAATGCGCACCGTCGCGGCGCTGGCGTCCGCATCTCACGAATGTGCTGCGGCGGGCACGGTGCGTGCGGCCAGAAAGGCGCTGAACGTGTCGGGGCACACAGCCGGACTGTAGTAGTGGCCCTGCACTTCGTTGCAGCCGAACGAGCGCAACTGGTCCAGTTGCGCCTGCGACTCGACGCCTTCCGCGATCACGCGCAGCTTCAGGCTGTGCGCCAGGTTGATGATCGCAATCGTGATCGCTTCGTCGTCGCTGTCGTCCATCATGTCGATGATGAAGGAGCGGTCGATCTTGATCTTGTCGATCGGGATCTGTTTCAGGTAGCTGAGGCTGGAATAGCCGGTGCCGAAATCGTCGATGCTGATGCCGACGCCGGCATCGCGCAGCGTCGCCGCCAGCGTCGCCACCAGCGGCGCCCGGCGCATGATCGCGCTTTCGGTGATTTCCAGTTCCAGGCAGGATGCGTCGAGCCGGGTTTCTTCGAGGATGCCGATCACCAGGCTGGCGAATTCCTTTTGCTGGAACTGCAGCGGCGAGACGTTGACCGAAATCGGCACCAGCGGCAATCCCTGCACCTGCCAGCGCCGCGCCTGGCCGCAGGTTTCGCGCAGCACCCATTCGCCAATCCTGCCGATCAGGCCGCGCTCTTCGGCGACCGGGATGAATTCCAGCGGCGACAGCGCGGCGCGGCCCGCGTGATGCCAGCGCAACAGCGCCTCTGCGCCGATCAGCGCGCCGTTGCGCGAATTGACCTGCGGCTGGTACCAGACGCTGAGTTCTCCGGCATCGATCGCGTTGCGCAGCTGCCGTTCGATCGCTGAGCTGCGGTTGATCTGGTAATTCAGCTCCTGCGTGAAAAACTGGTAGTTGTCGCGGCCGTGACCCTTGGCCTGGTAAAGCGCGGAGTCGGCGTGCCGGATCAGCTCGTGCGGCTCCCTGCCATCATCCGGAAAGATGCTGATGCCGATACTGATGGTGGTGTGGATCTGCTGATCGTGCAGCGTGACCGGCCTGGCGATCGCCGCGAGAATCTTTTCCGCCACGGAAACCGCCTGTTCGCCTTTTTCGATATCGGGCAGGATAACCAGGAATTCGTCGCCGCCGAGCCTGCCCACGGTGTCTTCCTCGCGCACGCATTGCAGCAGGCAATCGCCGATCGCGCGCAGCAGCAGGTCGCCGATATGATGTCCGAGCGAGTCGTTCACGTTCTTGAAGTTGTCCAGGTCCATGAACAGCAACGCCACTTTCCTGCGGCTGCGCACGGCCATGTGCAGCGCCTGCGCCAGCCGGTCGTTCAGCAGCGCGCGATTGGGCAACATGGTCACGCTGTCGTAATACGCCAGGGTCTGCACCTGCTGTTCCGCGGCCTTGCGCTGCGTGATGTCGGTGGTCACGCCATCGATGCGCAGCGCCCGTCCGTTCACGTCGGCCACCAGATGGGCGCGGCAGTACAGCCAGCGTATCTGGTGGTCGCTGCGCACGATCCGGTGTTCCGTTTCGCAGTAAGGGTGTTCGGTGCTGATCGCATGCAGCTTTTCTTCGAACCCGGCACGGTCTTCCTCGTGCACCGCGTCGAACCAGAGCTGCGGATTTTGCATCAGCGCCGCGATCGGGTAGCCGTACAGCTTTTCTCCCGGCGGATTGATGTAGTTGAACTGCTTCAGATCGGCCGACAGTGACCACACCACATCCAGCACCGATGACATGATGTCGTCCAGCCGCGCCTGGTTTTCGCGCAACGCGGCCTCGGCGCGCCGGCGTTCGGTGATGTCGCGACAAATGAACTGGATGAACAGTTTGCTGTCGGGCCGGATTGCGCGGGCGCTGATTTCGACCGGCAGCGTAGTGCCGTCGACGCGCTGCTGCTCCACTTCGAAGAAGGCCGCGCCGCTGCTGCGCAGTTCGGTCAGGGTGTGCTGCAGCAACGGTATGCTTGCTGGCGGGAACAGGATTTCGATCGGCTTGCCGGCCAGTGCATCGCTTTGATAGCCGAGCAGCTGCAGCGTCTTGTCGTTGACTTCCAGTATGAATCCGTCGGCGTCCGCCAGGATGATCATGTCGTTTGCATATTTCGACAGGTAGTCATACTGCCGTTGCAGCAATTTTCGTTGCGTTTCCGCCTGCAGGTTCTGCAGGCGGAATTCGCTTTCCCTGGTGCGCCACCAGGACAGCAGCGCCCAGCTGAACAGCAGCAGCACCGCGCCGCTGGCGCCCGCCACTGTCCACGCCGTCCGGTACAGGCCGTTTCGCAGTTCCTGCTGGTCGATCAGCGTTACCAGGTACCACGACGGAACACCGGCGATTTTGCGCGCCACCGCATTTGCCGAGCCGGCATACGGCGTATTCAGCGAAAAATGCGCTGCGCCATCGCGCGAAGCGGACAGCAGTTGCTGCGGCCGGATCGGCAGCACGTCGAGATAAGCGAAACGCCGGGCGTTCTCGCTGGCCGCCATGGTCACGACTTGCGTGTCTTGCACGTCCACCAGCAATATTTCGGTCGGCGTGCTCAGCAGCACCAGAGGCCGTACGAATGGATCGAGCGGCAGGTCTGCGTCGGCCTGCATGTACAGGACAGCCATCGGTTTTTCCGCGTCGTCGCGCGAGTGCAGCAGCGGCGTCGCGATGTCGACCACCCGCAATGCATTGCCGGCGCTGCCGGAAAAATGGATCGGCGAAATCCGGAAGCTGTCGCCGGTGAACGCCTGCTGCACCGTTTGTTGCGCGCTGTCGTCCAGCGGAACGATATTGTCCTGTGCAGACAGGAGCGTTTTCCCGTCGCTGTCGATGATTGCCACTTCCCGATAGCCGTAAGCGTTTTTGAGTGCGTTCAGCCGTTCCAGTATCTGCGCTCGGGTCCGCTCGTCCAGCGTGCCGCGCGTGAGCCAGCCGTGGACCGTTTCCCCCAGAAACTGGCTGCTGCCGAAGGTTTGCGCATCGCCGACCCGTTCCAGCACCCACTCCGAAATTGCCGAGGCACGGATATCGGCGACATGGTTCAGCGTGATTTCGGCGTCCATCTCCTGCTTTGCTGCAAGTCGCTGGAATACCGTGTATGCGGTTATGACGGAAAGGATCAGCAGCGTGATGAAAACGAATGCCGCGAGACGGGTATTGCGTCGGGGCTCGCTCGGATTGCCGATGAAGAATTTCAGCATGGTTGAAGACTTACCCGGTTGATCGGATCAAGGCTGGTATCTGCGAGCTGGACAGTGTCGCGCGGGACGATTCGACCGATGGAATCAGCGCCATTCCGGAATCGCCAGGCTGCGGAAACATCTCTTTCCGGAGCGATCTTGCAGGCGGAATTTCATGGCGAACGCTTGTATGACCGTTGCGTGGTCTTGTTGGTTTCGGAGAATTGCCGCTGGACGGCTTACTTTTCGCCGCCATCGATTTGCGCAAGAATCGGTGTGATCGTGTTTGACGAATGCCATGCGAGCAGCACTGGCATGCAGCGTTGTAGAAAAAACGCTTACCAGGTATCCACGAACGGCCGCTTCCTGCCTTGGCGGCGAGGGCGTGCGGGCGTCGAGCGCAGGCCGCGCAACACCCAGCGCCGCGTTTCCGCCGGATCGATCACGTCGTCGATCTCGAGAAACGATGCCATGTTGATCGCTTTTCCATTCTCGTACGATTGCGCCACCATCTTGTCGAACGCCGCCTGCCGCTGTTCCGGGTCCGCGATCGCTTCCAGCTCCTTGCGGTAACCGAGCCGCACCGCACCTTCCAGCCCCATCGCGCCAAACTCGCCGCTGGGCCACGACACGGTGAAGAACGGCGCATGGAAGCTGCCGCCGGCCATCGCCTGCGCGCCCAGGCCGTAACCCTTGCGCAGCACGATGGTGAAGAACGGCACGCTGAGGCTGCCGGCAGTCACGAACATGCGCGACACGTGGCGCACCATCGCGGTCTTTTCCGCGGCCGGACCGACCATGAAACCGGGTGTGTCGCACAGCGACAGCAGCGGCAGGTCGAACGCATCGCACAGTTGCATGAAACGCGCCGCCTTGTCGGCCGCGTCGGCGTCGATCGCGCCGCCGAGATGCATCGGATTGTTCGCAATCAGGCCGAACGGCCGGCCTTCGATGCGGATCAGCGCAGTGACGATGCCCTGGCCGAATGCGCGCCGCAGTTCCAGCACCGAACCGGTGTCGGACAAGGTATCGATCACATCGCGGATGTCGTATACCCGCAGCCGGTTCTCCGGGATCGACTGACGCAGCCGGCGCTGGTCCGCGCATTCCCACTGCGGTACGTCGCCCTGGAAATACGACAGGTATTGCTGCGCGACACGCACCGCCTGTTCTTCATCGGGTACCACCACGTCGATCACGCCGTTCGGCGCCTGCATCGCGACCGGGCCGACTTCTTCCGGCGCGAACACGCCGAGGCCGCCGCCTTCGATCATCGCCGGGCCGCCCATGCCGATGGTCGCGTTGTCGGTCGCGATGATCACGTCGCAGCAGCCGAGGAAGGCCGCGTTGCCGGCAAAGCAGCGGCCGGAGACGATGCCGACGCGCGGCACCAGCGCACTCAATTTGGCAAAGTTGATGAACGACATCACGTCCAGTCCGGCCACCAGCAGCGCGTCGGTATCGCCGGGGCGGCCGCCGCCGCCTTCGGCGAACAGCACTACCGGCAATTGCCATTGCTCGGCGAGCTGGAACATGCGGTCGGTCTTGCGGTGGTTCATCATGCCCTGAGTGCCGGCGAACACCGTGTAGTCGTAGGCGAGCACCATGCAGCGCGCCTGGTCGTCGCCGAACAGCGCGCCGTTGACCGTGCCGATGCCGGCGACCAGGCCATCGGCCGGGCTGCTGCGGATCAGTTCGTCGAGCGGACGGCGGCGGCGTTGCGCGGCAATCGCGAGCGCGCCGTATTCGATGAAGCTGTCCGGATCGCACAGGTCGTTGACGTTTTCACGCGCGGTACGCTGGCCGGTCTTGCGCCGGCGCGCGACCGCATCGGGACGTGCCGCATCGAGCCCGATCTCGTGCCGTGCGCGCACTTCGGCCAGATCGGGCCGCAGATGGTCGGGATCGGCGTCGGCCGCGTCGTCCACATGCTGCGGTTCGACATGCGCCGGCTCGATGAACAGCAGCGCGTCGCCATGAAACAGCACGTCGCCGCGGCGTGCCGCGATGGCGCGAACGATGCCGCCGATATCGGCCTTGACGATGTGCTCCATCTTCATCGCCTCGATCACCGCGATCTGCTGGCCGGCATGCACCGCGTCGTTTTCACGCACGTCGATCGCGACCACCGAGCCCTGCATCGGCGCGCCGATCGCCACCGTGCCGGGCGGCGCCTCGGGTGCGTTGGCGGCGCCGACCATTGTTTGTTCCGTGGCGGCCGGTTGCGCGACATACAGTTTCGGATGTGCGCCGTCCCGCGTCGCACGCAATGCGTCGATCTGTTCTTCGACATAACGGGTATGCACGCGGTTTTCCCGCAGCGCCGGGTCGCGCAGCAGGTTCTGCAGGAATCCGATATTGGTCGCGACGCCTTCGATGCGGAATTCGCATAGTGCGCGATAGGCCTTGCCGAGCGCATCGGCCAGGCGCGGCGACGGCGAATGCACGATCAGTTTCGCCAGCAGCGAGTCGAAGTTCGGGCTGCTGGTGTAGCCCGCATAGCCGAAACCGTCGACCCGCACACCGGGGCCGGCCGGCGGTTCGTAGGCGCTCAGCGTGCCGCCGGACGGTTGCGCGCCGCCGTCGGCCGTCATGGTTTCCATGTTGATGCGCAATTGCAGCGTGATGCCGCGCGGTGCCGGGATATGCTCGCGCGTCAGACCGAGCTGCGCCAGCGAAGCGCCGCCGGCCAGCTGCAGCTGCGCCTGCACCAGATCGATGCCGGTCACTTCCTCGGTCACCGTGTGTTCGACCTGCAGCCGCGGGTTCGCTTCCATGAAGATGAAGCGTGCGCCATCGGTGATGTCGTCCGCATCGAGCAGGAATTCGAAGGTGCCCAGGCCGCGATAGCGCACCGCTTGCGCCAGCTGCAAGGCCGATGCAATGAGGCGCTCGCGCAGCGCGGGCGGCAGCCCGGGAGCGGGAGCGATTTCGATCAGCTTCTGGTGCCGGCGCTGCAGCGTGCATTCGCGTTCCCACGCATGGCTGACACTGTCGCCGTCGCCGATCACCTGCACCTCGATATGGCGCGCGCGCCGCACCAGTTGCTCGACGTACAGCGCGCCGTTGCCGAACGCAGCCAGCGCTTCCGAGCGGCAGCGCGCATAGGCCGCATCGACGTCCTCGATGCGCGTCACCATGCGCATGCCGCGCCCGCCGCCGCCGGCCAGCGCCTTGATCATCATCGCGCCGCCGTCGCCGAGCGAGGCCAGGAAGGCGTGCGCCTGTTCCGGCGATACCGCGCCTTCGCTGCCGTGCGCGACCGGCACGCCGTGCTGCTGCGCCAGCATGCGGGCGCGCGCCTTGTCGCCGAACAGCGCCAGCGTTTCCGGCGCCGGCCCGACGAACACGATGCCCGCGTCCGCGCAGCGCTGCGCGAACTGCGCGTTTTCGCTGAGGAAGCCGTAGCCGGGATGGATCGCATCGCATCCCGTTTCGCGCGCCACCGCGATCAGCTGTTCGATGTCGAGATAGGCGGCGCCGCCGCTGCCGCGCAGTGCGCGCGCGGCATCCGCCTTGCGCAGGTGCAGCGAGGCTGCGTCATCCTCGGAAAAGACCGCCACCGTGCGCATGCCGAGTTCGGCGGCGGCGCGGGTGATGCGAATGGCAATTTCGCCGCGATTGGCGATCAGTAGCGTGTCGATGCTCATGCAGTCTCCGTCCTGGAAAAGAAGGCGTTCACTCTCTGGAACCGGTCTTTTGCATTGGCGCTTCTCTTCGCGGGGCAGCTGAAGAAAAAGGCAATAAAAAGGACGGTCGTGCTTATCGATGAAATGGTAATACAGATTGCTTGTCCGTATTTCACCATCGCCCGTCTTTCCGCCGGGATGCTTTGAGTAAAATGAGCCGTTCGGCACCACGTGGCGTTGTGCCGGCCCGGACCACAGGACCATTCCATGAAACTCGATCCCCTTTCCCTGAAACTGTTCGTGCACATCGTCGAAGAAGGATCGATCGCGGCGGCGGCGGCGCGTGAGCATATCGCTGCGTCGGCCGTGAGCAAGCGCATCAGCGATCTGGAAGACGTATTGCACACGCCGCTGCTCGCCCGCACCAACAAGGGTGTCGAGCCGACAGCTGCCGGCATTGCGCTGGTCAACCTCGCGCGCAGCGTGCTGCACGACCTCGACGAGATTTTTGTCCAGATGCGCGACTATGCCAGCGGCGTGCGCGGCCATGTGCGGGTGATGGCGAACATCTCGGCGATCACCCAGTTCCTGCCGGCGCAGATCAAGAGTTTTCTGGTCGAACATCCGCAGGTGCAGATCCATTTGCAGGAGAACATCAGCACCGCCATTACCAAGGCGGTTTTTGAAAACGCCGCCGACATCGGCATCTTCACGATGATGCCGCACGGGCAAAGCGTGGAGATGTATCCGTACCGGTCGGATGAGCTGGTGCTGATTTCGCCAAAGGACCATCCGCTGGCCCGGCGCCGCTCGGTCGCGTTTCGCGACACGCTGGCGTTCGATTATGTCGGCCTGCATACGGGGAGCGCGATCAACCTGCAGCTGGTGAAGGCCGCGGCCGAACTCGACAAGACTCTCCGCATGGCGATCCAGGTCACCAGCTACGATGCGCTGTGCCTGATGGTTGAAACGGGGCTCGGCATCGGGATTCTGCCGCGCGCCGTCGCGCAGCCGTACATCAAGACGCTCGGCATCCGGATGATTCCGCTGGCCGACGAATGGGCCAGGCGCGAACTGAAGGTCTGCGTCCGTTCGTTCGACGCGTTGCCGGTCGCGGCGCAACTTCTGCTGCGGCATCTGACGCAAACCTGAACACCTTCCTGCCATCGCGTTCGGCGATGGCAAGCTCGCAAGATACTGCTTTTCCGGTTTTTCCTGCTCACGCATCATTCGTCCTGCCCGCACCGCTTCGGCGTCGTTGCAGAACACATGAAGGAGAGCAGGATGGGAACGGACAAAAAGCAGCCGCCGCTGAAAGGCGTGAAAGTCATCGAACTCGGCACCCTGATCGCCGGCCCCTATGCCGGCGGACTGTTCGCGCAGTTCGGCGCCGAAGTCATCAAGATCGAACCGCCGGAAGGCGACCCGCTGCGCAAATGGCGCAAGCTGCACAACGGCACCTCGCTCTGGTGGTATTCGCAGAGCCGCAACAAGAAATCCGTCACGGTGAACTTGAAGACCAGGGAAGGGCAGGAGATCGTGCGCGAGCTGGTCAAGGACGCGGACATCGTCATTGAAAACTTCCGCCCCGGCTCGCTCGAAGCATGGAATCTCGGCTGGGACGAACTGTCGCGGCTGAACCCGTCGCTGATCATGGTGCGCGTGTCGGGCTACGGCCAGACCGGCCCGTACAAGGACCGGCCAGGCTTCGCGGCGATCGCCGAGTCGATGGGCGGGCTGCGCTACGTCGCCGGCCATCCCGACCGGCCGCCGGTGCGCGTGGGCGTGAGCATCGGCGACACGCTGGCTTCGCTGTATGGCGTGATCGGCGCGCTGCTCGCGATGCACCACCTGAAGGTCAACGGCGGCAGCGGCCAGTACATCGACGTCGCGCTGTATGAAGCGGTGTTCGGCGTGATGGAAAGCCTGATCCCCGAGTTCGCCGAGTCCGGCTACATCCGCGAACGCAGCGGCGCCAGCCTGCCCGGCATTTCCCCGTCGAATACCTACCTGTGCCAGGACGGCCGCTACGTGATCATCGCCGGCAACAGCGACAGCATTTTCAAGCGCCTGATGCGCGCAATAGAGCGCGCCGACCTGGCGCAAGATCCCGCGCTCGCGCATAACGATGGCCGCGTCGCGCACAACGCGCTGCTGGACCAGGCGATTTCGGACTGGACCGCGCAGCACGATCTGGACCGGGTGCTGGAGCTGCTGCAGGAAGCGGCCGTGCCGAGCAGCCGCATCTACACCGCGGCCGACATCCATGCCGATCCGCACTATGCGGCGCGGGAGATGATCAACACCGCCTTCCTGCCGGACGGCCATGCGGTCTCGCTGCCCGGCATCGTTCCCAAGTTGAGTGAAACACCCGGCGAAACCCTGTGGGTGGGGCCGGAATTGGGCCAGCATACCGACGAGGTTCTGGCATCGATCGGGATCAGCAGCGACGCCATAAGCGCGCTGCGCGAAACCGGCATCGTGTAGCGCAGATTTGCCTAAAAAACAGGCAGAAGAAATCAGGCAACAGTTCAGGAAGCAGTTTATTTTTTGAGGAGAGCATCATGAAAATCATTCAAATCGTCATCGGCCTGGTTGCCGCATGCGCATTTTCCGTCGCCATGGCGGATGCGCCGATCGTCATCAAGTTCAGCCACGTGACGTCCAGCGATACGCCCAAGGGCAAGGCGGCCGATTACTTCAAGAAGCTGATGGAAGAGCGCAGCAAGGGACGCGTCAAGGTCGAGGTTTATCCGAACGGAACGCTGTACAAGGACAAGGAAGAACTGGAGGCATTGCAGCTCGGCGCGGTACAGATTCTGGCGCCGGCGCCGGGCAAGTTCGGCCCGATGGGCCTGCGCCAGTTCGAGGTGCTCGACCTGCCCTTCCTGTTCGACAATCTGGCGGAGGCGCGCAAGGTCATGAACGCACCGGTCGGCCGGAACATGCTGAAGAGCCTGGAGAGCAAGGGTATCGTCGGCCTGAATTTCTGGAACAACGGCTTCAAGGAAATGACGGCCAATGTGCCGCTGCGCAAGCCGGCCGATTTCAAGGGGCTGAAGATGCGCATCTGGTCGTCGAAGGTGCTGGATTCGCAGATGCGCGCACTGGGCGCGAACCCGCAGGTGATTGGCTTTTCCGAGCTGTACCAGGCATTGCAGACCGGTGTGGTGGACGGCGAGGAAAATCCGGCATCCAACATCTACACCGCCAAGCTGAACGAAGTGCAGAAGTACCTGACCCTGTCGAACCACGGCTGGCACGGCTATGTCGTGATCATGAACAAGCAGTTCCTCGACCACCTGCCGGCCGACCTGCGCAAGATGGTGGTGACGGCGATGCAGGACACGACCGATTACTTCGACTCCATCGCCCAGCATGAAAACGACGCCGCGCTCGACGAGATCCGCAAGTCGGGCAAGACACAGATCATCACGCTGACGCCGCAGGAAAAGAATGCATGGAAAAAGGCGCTGCTCGTGACGCATCATGAGATGGAAGGGCGGGTCGGCAAGGACCTGATCCAGTCGATCTACAAGGTGACCGGCTTCGATCCCGCCAAGCTGTAAGCGTTGCGGCGGCCGTGGGGTGCCGCCGGTTCATCGCTTTGCGTGCTACCCGAGCTGCGCCGCGTAGGTCTCCAGATGCGCATCGGTGCTGCCGAACTGCAGCTCGATCGCCATCAGACGCTTGAAATAATGGCTGACATCCAGCTCGTCGGTCACGCCCATGCCGCCATGCAGTTGCACCGCCTGCTGGCCGACAAAGCGGCAGGCCTGGCCGACCACGACCTTGGCGGCCGACAGCGCGCGGCTGCGCTCTTGCGGATCGGGATCGGTGCAGCGCACTGCGGCCAGGTAGCTCATCGAGCGTGCCTGTTCGATGTGCAGCACCATGTCCGCCATCCGGTGTTGCAATGCCTGGAACTTGCCGATCGGCTGGCCGAACTGCTTGCGGTTCCTGGCGTATTCGACGGTGGCGGCGAGCAGCTTGTCTAGTGCACCGACGGCTTCCGCGCAGATCGCGGCAAGGCCGAAGTCGAGTACGTCGGTGAGCGGCGTTGTGGCATCTGCGCCGTTGCCGAGCAGCGACGACGCCGGCACGAAGACCTGGTTCAGCCATAGTTCGCTGGCGGGCATGCCGTCGACGGTGGTGAACGCGACCTGGCGCAGGCCGGCGGCGTCGCGCGGCACGCTCAGCACCGCCAGCGGGCCGGGTTCGCCCTGCTGCGCAATGCACACGGTTACCAGCAGCATGTCGGCGGATGCGCCGTGTGTCACGACGCTCTTGTGGCCAGTCACGACATAGCCATCGCCGACCGGCCAGGCGCGTGTTTCGACCGCCATGCGGTCGAAGCGGGTTGAAGGTTCGTCATGCGCGAGCGCCGCGATCTTTTCGCCGGCGGCGAGCGATGGCAACCATTCCGCGCGTTGCGCTTCGTTGCCGAGCAGTGCGATCGTCTTGCTCGCCAGTACCGCGCTTGCCAGATACGGTTCCAGCAACAGGCCTTCGCCGATCGCATTCATCACCAGCATGGTGTCGATCGCGCTGCCGCCGAGGCCGCCGTCGGCTTCCGGCACGTTCAGCGACAGCAGGCCGATGTCAGCCAGCGTCTGCCAGATGTCGCGGCTGAAACCGTCCGGTGCGCTTTCCCTGATCTTGCGGCGCGCTTCGAAGCCGTAATCCTTCGCCACCACGCGGCGGGTCGTGTCCAGCAGCATCTGCTGCTCTTCGGTGAAAGTGAAGTCCATCGTTGTGCTCCTACAGGCCGAGGATCATCTGCGAGATGATGTTCTTTTGAATTTCATTGGAGCCGCCGTAGATCGACAGCTTGCGCATGTTCAGGTAGTTCGCGGCCAGCGGCACTGAATAGAACGGGCCGATCTCATCCACCCCCTTGCCCTGGTAGCCGGCGGCCATCGCTTCGCGCCGCAGCGGCAGCGCATACGGGCCTACCGCCTGCACCAGCAGTTCGGTGATCGCCTGCTGGATCTCGGTGCCCTTGATCTTCAGGATCGATGCTTCCGGTCCCGGCGCGCGCCGTTCCGCTTCGGCCGACAGCACGCGCAGGTTGGTGATTTCCAGTGCGGTCAGGTCGATCTCGACCTGCGCGATGCGTGCGGCGAACAGTGGATCACGGAGCAATGGCTTGCCGTTTTTCTGTTCCAGCGTGGCGATGCGTTTCAGCCGCGCCAGTTCGCGCTTGGCGATGCCGATGCCGGCGATATTGGTGCGTTCGTGGCCGAGCAGGAATTTCGCGTAAGTCCAGCCGGCGTTTTCTTCGCCGACCAGGTTCTCGACGGGCACTTCGACATTCTCGAACCAGACTTCGTTGACTTCATGCGCGCCGTCCATCGTGATGATCGGACGCACGGTGATGCCGGGCGTTTTCATGTCGATCAGCAGGAAGGAGATGCCGCGCTGCGGTTTCACTTCGGTGTCGGTGCGCACCAGGCAAAAAATCCAGTCGGCGTACTGGCCTTGCGTGGTCCAGGTTTTCTGGCCGTTGACGATGTAGTGATTGCCTTCGCGAATTGCACGTGTCTTGACCGAGGCAAGGTCGGAGCCGGAGCCAGGTTCGGAGTAGCCCTGGCACCACCATTCTTCGGCGGCGAGGATCTTCGGCAGGAAGCGCTGCTGCTGCGCCGGCGAGCCGTATTGCATGATGACCGGTGCGACCATCTTCAGGCCGAACGGGATCGCGCGCGGCGCGCCGGCGGCGGCGCATTCTTCTTCGAAGATGTATTGCTGGGTCGGGGTCCAGCCGGTGCCGCCGAATTCCTTTTTCCACGACGCGCCGCCCCAGCCTTTGGCATGCAGGATTTTTTGCCAGCGGGTGTAGTCGGTGCTGTCGAGGATCAGGCCGTTGAGGATCTTGTGCTGGATGTCGGGGGGGAGGTGGTGTGCGACGAAGTCGCGGACTTCCTGGCGGAAGGCGAGTTCTTCGGGGGTGAAGTTCAGGTTCATTTTTTCCTCGTGCTTTTTTGTTCTTCGGCCAAGTAAGACGATTGGTACTTCGTTGTGCGTTGCCGGGGGCGGCCCGGCAGCCGCTTACTTTCTTTGCTTCGCCAAAGAAAGTAAGCAAAGAAAGGCGACCGCGGTTCGCTGCCCCTTCGGGGTTCCCGAACCAATCCGGCATGAAGCGGGAAGCGCAAAAACTCGCCTTCGGCTCAAACATTTGCGCTTCTGTTTCCGCTTCGTGCCGGATTTGTTCGGCAGCTCACAGCGGAACGGCAAAGGCGCCCAGTGCTGCCGCATTCATAATTGACAGCCGTTTTTCCACCCACTTCACGGTTCCCTCCCCCTTGCAGGGGGAGGGTTAGGGAGGGGGTAGTGCGCTCGAGATACCGCGTGCATGTCTCGACCGCACTACCCCCATCCCAACCTTCCCCCTGCAAGGGGGAAGGAGCTTTACCGTTGTTGTTTCGACCTTCAAATCAAAACGCCGCAATTCCCGTCTGTTCGCGCCCGAGAATCAGCGCATGAATGTCATGCGTGCCTTCATAGGTATTCACCACTTCCAGGTTCACCATGTGCCGGATCACACCGAACTCGTCGGAGATGCCGTTCCCACCCAGCATGTCGCGCGCCATCCGCGCCACATCCAGCGCCTTGCCGCACGAGTTGCGCTTCATCATCGATGTGATCGCGACTGCCGCCGTGCCTTCATCCTTCATCCGGCCCAGACGCAGACAACCCTGCAAGCCCATCGTGATTTCGGTCTGCATGTCGGCCAGCTTTTTCTGGATCAACTGGTTTGCAGCCAAGGGCTTGCCGAACTGCTTGCGGTCGAGCACGTATTGCCGTGCGATATGCCAGCACGATTCGGCGGCGCCCAATGCGCCCCACGCAATGCCGTAGCGTGCCGAGTTCAGGCAGGTGAACGGACCTTTCAAGCCGCGCACTTCGGGGAACGCATTTTCTTCCGGGCAGAACACCTCATCCATCACGATTTCGCCAGTGATCGACGCGCGCAAGCCGAACTTGCCGTGGATCGCCGGTGCGCTCAAGCCCTTCGCCCCTTTCTCCAGCACGAAGCCGCGGATTGCGCCTTCATCGTCTTTCGCCCATACGACGAACACATCGGCGATCGGCGAATTCGAGATCCACATCTTTGCGCCACTGATGCTGTAGCCGCCCGGCACTTTCTTCGCACGGGTCACCATCGAGCCGGGATCGGAACCGTGGTTTGGTTCGGTCAAACCGAAGCAGCCGATCCATTCGCCAGTGGCCAGTTTCGGCAGGTATTTCTGTTTCGTTTGCTCATTGCCGAATTCATAGATCGGCACCATCACCAGCGACGATTGCACGCTCATCATCGAGCGGTAGCCGGAATCGACGCGTTCGACTTCGCGCGCGATCAGGCCGTACGACACATAGTTCAGACCCGGGCCGCCGTACTGTTCGGGAATGGTTGGGCCGAGCAGGCCGAGCGCGCCCATTTCGCGGAAGATCGCCGGGTCGGTCTTTTCATTGCGGAAGGCTTCGAGCACGCGCGGCTGCAA
Organism: uncultured Noviherbaspirillum sp.; assembly: GCA_966211585.1. GTDB lineage: Bacteria > Pseudomonadota > Gammaproteobacteria > Burkholderiales > Burkholderiaceae_D > Noviherbaspirillum. The sequence goes on from CBIHNU010000017.1 coordinate 32,773, forward strand.
GCGGGTCTGGCAGTAGGCGGCGGTTGCGTCGCGCACTGCGCGTTCGTCGTCGTTCAGTTGCTGGTCCAGCAGCAGCGGGTCGTCCCAGTGGAATTGCACTTTGCTTGTCATGACGTTCTCCAATTAAATTCGTTCAAGTACGACGGCCAGTCCCTGGCCGACACCGATGCACAGGCTGACCACCGCATAGCGTCCGTTGCGTCGCGCCAGTTCGCGGCTGGCGGTCAACGCGAGCCGTGCGCCGGACGCGCCGAGCGGATGGCCGAGCGCGATCGCGCCGCCGTTCGGATTCACGCGGGTATCGTCGAACGGGATTTCCAGCAGTTTCAGGCAACCCAGCACCTGGCTGGCGAAGGCTTCGTTGATCTCGATGATGTCCATGTCGGACAGCTTCAGCCCGGCACGATCGAGCGCCTTGCGGATCGCGTACACCGGGCCGATGCCCATCACGCGCGGCTCGACGCCGGCCACTGCCGCCGACAGGATGCGCACCATCGGCGCCTTGCCGGCCTTGTCGCCGGCGGCGCGGCTGCCGACCAGCAGTGCGGCGGCGCCGTCGTTGATACCGGACGCATTGCCGGCGGTGACCACGCCGCCTTCGAATAGCGGCTTCAGTTTTTCCAGTGTTGCGGCGGTGGTTTCCGGACGCGGATGTTCATCCTGGCCGACCGTCACTGGCGGCGTCTTGCGGCCAGTCGGCACGCTGACCGGAAGTATCTCTTCAGTGAAAAAACCATCCCGCAGTGCCGCGTGATACTTCAGTTGCGAGGCCAGTGCGAACGCGTCGGCCTGTTCGCGCGTGATGCCGCATTCGCGCGCGACGTTGTCGCCGGTTTCCGGCATCGTGTGCGCGCCGTATTCCTTCAGCACTTTCGGGTTCGGGAAACGCGCGCCGATGGTGGTGTCGAACACCTTGAAGTCGCGGCTGAAAGCGGCTTCGGATTTGGCGACGACGAAGGGCGCGCGGCTCATGCTCTCGACGCCGCCGGCAATGAACAGTTCGCCTTCGCCGCAGGTGACGGCGCGCGCCGCGTCCATCACCGCCGCCAGGCCGCTGGCGCACAGCCGGTTCACGGTCTGGCCGCCGATGCTGACCGGCAGGCCGGCCGCGAGCAGCGCATTGCGCGCGACGTTGCGCGAATCTTCGCCGGCCTGGTTGGTGTCGCCGAGGATCACGTCTTCGATCTGTTCGGCCGGCCACGGATTGCGCGCGACCAGCGCGCGCATCACGTCGGCAACCAGGTCGTCCGGTCGTACCGGCGCGAGCGCGCCGCCGTGGCGGCCGAAAGGCGTACGCAGTCCGTCATAGATATACGCGTCGAGCATGGATCAGATCTCCTTGTGATGTAGTGACAGGCCGAGCAGCGCGCGCCGTTGCAGCCACGGGCTGGCGCGGTAGCGCGGGTCGCCGGTCTGCTGTTCGAGATTTTTCAGGATAGTGAGCACGGTTGCCGCGCCGAGCTGATCGCCCCATGCGAGCGGGCCGATCGGATAGCCGAGGCCGAGCACCACCGCGCGGTCGATGTCGGCCGGGTCGGCGATGCCTTGCTGCGCGATGTCGGCGGCGATGTTGACGATGTGCGCGATCACGCGCTGCGTGACCAGGCCGCTGCTGTCGCGGATCACGCTGACCGGCACGCCGGCCGCACCGAACAGGCCGCAGGCCATTGCCAGCGTATCGGCCGTGGTCGCCGGCGTGGTCATCACGACGCGGCGCCGGCTCAGGTCGAGCAGGGTTTCGACCGCGACGGTGCGGCGCGCATCGAGCTGTTCGCGCGCGCAGCAGGTGGTCGCGTCCTCGCCGAGCGGCGTGACGATGCACAGCGCGCCATCGCTAGCACGCGCGCCCGATTCGAGCGCGACGCCGGCGGCGGCCACCAGGCTGGCGATGCGTTCCGCCAGCTCCGGCCGTTCCTGGCTGAGCCAGACGCTGGACGGCATGGCGGTCGGCTGTGCGGGTTCATCAAACGCCTGCTTCTTGCCGTCGGCGCCGTAGCGGTAGAAACCATGCGAGGCCTTGCGGCCGAGCGCGCCGGCGATCAGCATCTGCCGCGTCAGGCCTTGCGGGCGGAAGCGCGGCTCTTCGTAATACTGGTGGTAGATCGATTCCATCACCGGATGCGATACGTCGAGGCCGGTCAGGTCCAGCAGTTCGCAGGGGCCGAGCTTGAAGCCGGCGGTGTCGCGCAGGATCGCGTCCAGCACCGGCACCGATGCCACGCCTTCGGCCAGCAGCCGCAGGCCTTCGGTGCCATAGCCGCGCCCCGCATGGTTGACGATGAAGCCCGGCGTGTCTTTCGCGAGCACCGCGGTATGGCCCCAGTGGCGGCCGAGCGCGAGCAGGTAATCGGTAACGTCGGTGTCGGTCAGAAAGCCGCCGACCACTTCGACGATCTTCATCAGCGGCACCGGGTTGAAGAAGTGGAAGCCGGCGACCCGCTCCGGATGCCGCAGTCCGGCGGCGATCGCGGTGACCGACAGCGACGAGGTATTGGTGGCGAGAATGGTGGCTTCGCCGACGATGCCTTCCAGCGTCGCGAACAGGTCTTTCTTCGCGCCAAGCTCTTCGATGATCGCTTCGACGATCACGTCGCAGCCGGCCAGCTCATTGAGCGTGGCGCATGGCCGCAGGCGTTCGACGGCGGCCGCCGCCTTGCTGGCGTCGAGCTTGCCTTTATCTACCAGCTTGCCGAAGGTGTCGCGCAAGGTATCGCGCGCCGCCGCCGCCGCACCTTCGCGGCCGTCTGCCAGCCGCACTTGCGCGCCCGACAGCACCGCGATCTGCGCGATGCCGCGGCCCATCACGCCACATCCAATAACGCCGACCACCAGTTGCGGCCGGGTCGGTTCCGGGCGAGTTGTATCCAGCATGCAGCGTCTCCTGAAAGCGTGATGGCTTGTTTCGCGTTATGTTCTGCAATGCGGAACAATGATATTTAAAATGGAACTGTATTTGTTCGGCTGAAATATGTCAAGAAATCCTTTTTCTGCTATATAAACGCAATAAATGCTTTGCCATATTGCGTTTTTTCATGGTGCGACGATCTTTGTTCTTTGTATTTGTGCGTACTGCAATGCAGAACAAAATTCTGCAAAAAATATTGATTTTTCATTTTCTCTGTGACAGTATCGAACCCCTCGAACGGGGCGAATCGGGCTGGTCTTGCCGGTTGGCCGATACATGAAAAGGAGATCGCATGACCGACGCAGTGGCTCTGGCCGGTACACCCCGCCGCATTCACGAAGCCTTCCAGCGTTGGACAGCGACTCACCCGGATAAGGTCGCGCTGTCCGACGAACGTTGCGCGATTACTTACGGCATGCTGGAAGACCAGGTGGAAACGACGGCGCAAAAGCTGCGCGAAGCCGGCGTGCGGGCTGGTGACCGCGTGCTGCTGGTGACGGAAAACTGCGTGGCAGCGGCGGTCTGCATCCTCGCGGCAAGCCGGCTCGATGCGTGGTCGGCCACCGTCAATGCGCGTTTGTCCGCGCGCGAAATCGACAATTTCCTGTCGCATTCCGGCGCCCGGGTCGCGCTGTATTTCAATCAGGTATCGGCCCAGGCCGCCGCGCACGGCCAGGAGCGCGGCGCGCAGCCGGTCGATTGGCCCGCCATCGGCACGCTGCTGCTCGGCCCGGTCAACCCGCAGGCGATCCCCGAGCCGGTGGAGGACGACGGCGCGCGGCAGGTCGCGACCATGGTCTACACCTCCGGCACCACCGGCGCGCCGAAAGCGGTGATGCTGACCCACGCCAACCTCCTTTTCGTTGCGGGCAACACCGCCCGGCTGCGCGGCATCACGCCGGCCGACGTGGTGTATGCGGTGCTGCCGCTGTCGCATGTGTACGGCCTGTCGTCGGTGCTGGTCGGCTCGCTGCTCGGCGGCGCCGAACTGCGGCTGGTCGCGCGCTATCAGCCGGCGGCGCTGGCGCAGGCGCTGGCCGAAGGCGGCATCAGCGTGATGCATGGCGCGCCGGCGATGTACGCCAAGCTGCTCGAATGGAGCGACGAATGGAGCAAAACCAGCGGCACGCCGCTGCGCGCACCGGCGCTGCGGGTTGCGCAATCCGGCGGTGCACCGCTGACGCTGTCGTTGAAGCAGGCATTCGAAAAAACCTTCGGCCTGACACTGCAGAACGGCTACGGCATGAGCGAAGCGTCGCCGTCGATCTGTCAGACGCGGATGGATGCGCCGCGCAGCGATTGCTCGGTCGGCCCGGCGATTCCCGGCATCGAAGTCCGGCTGCACGGCGCGGAGCAAAGCGCGGACGGCGTCGGCGAATTGTGGGTGCGTGGGCCGAACGTAATGAAAGGCTATTACCGCGCGCCGGAACTGACTGCGCAAGCCATCACCGAAGACGGCTGGCTGCGTACCGGCGACCTGGCGAAACACGAAGCCGACGGCGCGATCGCGATCGTCGGACGCAGCAAGGAATTGATCATCCGCTCCGGCTTCAACGTCTATCCGGTTGAAGTCGAGCAGGTGCTCAATGCTTACCCGGACATCGTGCAATCGGCGGTGGTCGGACGTGAAGTCGAAGGCAATGAAGAAGTGGTTGCCTTCATCGAACCGTCGCAGGGCGCGACACTCGATCTCGCGGCAGTGCAGGCCTGGCTCAAGGCCAATCTGTCGCCTTACAAGATTCCGTCAGAGATCGTGGTACTCGATCACTTGCCGTCGGCAGCGACCGGCAAGGTTCTGAAAAAGGAACTGCAACGGATGGCGGCACGCCGCGATCCGGAAACACCATCCATTTGACCATCAAGAGGGGAAGACACATGACATTCCAGTTAGGTTCCATTGCGCGCATCGGCGCACTCGTCAGCGCGGCACTGATCGCGGCATCGGCCGGCGCCGATGAAATCAAGGTCGGCGCGCACATGCCGCTGACCGGCAGCTTGGCGCGTTCCGGCGCCGGCTTCAACGAAGGCATCCAGACCGCGGTCGAGCTGTTCAACCGCAACAGCAAGCACAAGATCAAGATGGTCACCATCGACGACGAATCGGCGCCGGCCAAGGCGGTCGCGGCGGTCGAGAAGCTCGGTTCCGAAGGCGTGGTCGCGGTGATCGGCGGCTACGGCTCCAACATCATCGGCCCGGCATCGGACGTCAGCAATCGTCTCGGCCTGACCTACATCACCGCCGGCGGCGTCAGCGACGAGCTGACCAGGCGCGGCTACAAGACCTTCTTCCGCATCAACAACACGCGCGGCTACCAGCTTGCGATCGAGCAGCTGATCCAGGAAATGCATGCGAAGTCGGTGTCGGTCGTGTATTCGACCAAGGAAGCCACCAGCAACCTGGCGAAGGACCTGGAGAAATCGCTAGCCGCCAAGGGCGTGAAGATCACGATGCACGCGTTCGACCCGGCGATCACCGACTTCAAGCCGATCATCAACAAGATCAAGCTGCAGGACAAACCGGACGTGCTGTTCATGAGCGGCTATGAAAACGACTATGTCGGCATCATCCGCGCCGCCAAGGTGCTGAAGCCGCAGATCAAGTCCATCGTCGGCGTGTGGTCGCTTGCGACTTCGAAGATGGCGGCCGATTTCCCGGACCTGATGCCGAACGTGATCGGCACCGCATTGCTGCCGTACCCGGTCGAATACAAGACGCCGGAAGGCAAGCAGTTCGCCGATACGTACAAGAAGATGTTCAATCATGACGTCGACTATCTCGCGCAGTTCGGCTATGTGAAGGCGATGCTGCTGTTCGAAGCGATCAGCCGCGCCGCCGACAATGGCACGCTGGCCAAGGGCGGCCTGTCGGAGGAACTGCGCAAGACCAATCGCGATACGCTGATCGGCAAGGTGACGTTCGACGCCAACGGCGACAATCCGAACTTCCAGCACCGGATGGGCCAGCACCAGGGCGGCAAGATCGCGATCGTGTCGCCGTCGTACCAGGCGACCGGGCCGCTGAAGTATCCGGCGCTGCCTTGGTAGATTGATGCGCTGAGCCGGCTACCCGGCACGCTCTGTCCCCTCCCCCTTGCAGGGGGAGGGCTAGGGAGGGGGTAGAGTGCTTGAGTCAACGCTATCGCCGACTCGATCTCACTACCCCCATCCTAACCTTCCCCCTGCAAGGGGGAAGGGACACAGCAAGCGACGCATCGATCATTACCTCTCATCGGCTCACGCAACCCAACCCGACACCATGTCCGAACTCATCCTGCAATCCCTATACTCCGGCATGCTGGTCGGCGGCGTCTACGCGCTGATCGCGCTCGGCCTGTCGCTGGCTTTCGGCACCATGCGCATCATCAATCTCGCGCACGGCGAGCTGGTGCTGCTTGCCGCCTATATCGCATACACCGTGGAAAGCCGCTTCGGCGTCAACCCGTTGCTCGCATTGCCGATCGCTCTGGCAGTGGTCTGCGCCTGCTCCGCGATCGTCTATTTCCTGGTCGCGCGCATCCGGCGCAACCGTGAACTGAATTCATTGATGCTGACCTTCGCGCTCGGCATGATCATCACCAATGGCGTGCTGCTGTTCTGGAAGAGCGATATCCATTCCACCGCAAACGCGACGATGCAGAACGCGCTGCAGATCGGCAACCTGTACAGCATGTTCAGCGAGCTGCTGTTCTTCGGCATCAGTATCGCTACTGCGCTCGTGCTTGGCTGGTGGCTGTCGCGCAGCTGGTACGGCCGCGCGGTGCGCGCGGTATCGTCGAACCGCGAGGCGGCCAAGCTGATGGGCATCAATCCGGCCAAGGTCGAACTGGCATCGTTTCTGGTGGCCGGCGTGCTGGCCACCATTGCCGGCATCGCGATTTATTCCAGTGGCGTGATCTCGCCGCCGCTCGGCCATTCGCTGACGGTGAAGGCCTTCATCATTACCGTGCTGGCCGGCGTCGGTTCGGTGCCGGGTGTGGTGCTGGCGGCGCTGCTGCTCGGGATCACCGAATCGATGACGGTCACGCTTGCCAGCTCGGCGCTGCAGGAACTGGCCGGCATGTTGCTGTTCCTGATCGTGTTGTTCATCCTGCCGAACGGTTTGTTCGGCGCCAGAAAGCGCCGGGGATAAGACCATGAAAAAAAACACCAGGGCCGCCATTGCGCTGCCCGTCGCAAGCATCGCAATCGTCTATCTCGCCGTGCCGTTTCTGCTGAAAGACAATCACTACATCCTCAGCATGACGGTATCGTCGCTGATCGTGGCCGGGATCGCGGTTGCCTGGGCGCTGCTCGGCAATCTCGGCGGCATGGTCAGCTTCGGCCATGCGGCGTTCTTCGGCCTTGGCGCGTATGCATCGGCGCTGCTGTCGATGAAACTGCACCTGCCGGTGCTGCTGGCGATTCCGCTCGGCGGCGTGTTCGCCGCGGTGGCGTCGCTCGCGATGCTGCCGGCGCTGCGTCTGTCGGGGCCGTATTTCGCGCTGGCGATTCTCGCGTATGCGCATATCTTCCGCATTCTTGCGACCGAGTTTTCTTCGCTCACCGGTGGCTCCAGTGGCATTTCATCGATTCCCGGCTTGCCGGCGATGCTGCGCACCGGCGTCGGCCCCTATCTGCTGATTCTCAGCATCGTGCTCGCGTTCTGCGCGCTTTATGCATGGGTGCGCAAGAGCCACTACGGCATCGCGTTGCGCGCGATGCAGGAAAGCGAGGACGCGACGCGCGTGGTCGGTGTCAACAGCGTGCTGCTGAAGTCGTGGATGCTGCTGTTGTCGGCTTTCATGACCGGCACGATCGGCGCCTTCAATGCGCACGTGATCAACTTCCTCGAACCGGATTACGCATTCAATCCGTCATGGAGCGTGCTGCCTATCGTCGCCGCGATCTTCGGCGGTTACCGCACGATCACCGGGCCGATGATCGGCGCGGTGGCGATCTACCTGGTCGACCAGTTGGTATTCAAATCGCTGCTGTCTTCCGGTCACCAGATCGTACTCGGCGTGGTGCTGGCCGCGATGATCCTGTTCGCGCCGGACGGCCTGCTGTCGCTGTTCAGGAAGCGTAATGCGGGAGGCGCTCATGCTTAAGCTCGATGGCATCACGATCCAGTTCGGCGGACTGACGGCACTGAAGGATGTCAGCTTCTCGATGGGCGCCGACCAGCTGGTCGGGCTCGTCGGCCCGAACGGCGCCGGCAAGACCACGCTGTTCAACGCGATCTCCGGGCTGGTGCGGCCGACCGCCGGCCGTGTCGCATTCGACGGCATCGAACTCAGCCGCAAGCCGCTGTACACCCGTGCCCGTGTCGGCATCGGCCGGACCTTCCAGATTCCGCAGCCGATGCATGAGTTGACGGTGCGGGAAAACCTGGTGGTCGCGCAGCGCTTCGGCAACGGCAAGGTCGACCATGCGCGGATCGATGAAATCCTGGCGGTGATGGACCTGTCCGAGCGGGCCGAGCGCGATGCTGCCACCGGCCTCGCGCTGCAGGAGCTGAAGCGGCTCGAAGTGGCGAAGGCACTGGCGACCGAACCGAAACTGCTGCTGCTCGACGAAGTGCTGGCCGGCCTTGAAACCAACGGCAAGCGCTACTTCACCGCCAAGCTGGAAGAGCTGCACGAAAAATTCCGCATCGGCATCCTGATCATCGAGCACGACATCGAAACCGTGTCCACGCTGTGCGACCGCGTGCTGGTGCTGAATTTCGGCAGGGTGATCGCCGACGGTCCGCCGGACGCGGTGTTCCGCGATCCGGAAGTCATCAAGAGCTACACCGGAGGCGCTCATGCTTGAGGTCAACAATCTGCGCGCCGGCTATGGCGCGATCAATGTGCTGTGGGATGTCAGCCTGGATTTCGCCGAAGGCAAGCTGACCACCATCGTCGGACCTAACGGCGCCGGCAAGTCGACGCTGCTGAAAGCGATCATGGGGCTGGTCGCGCCGTCGCAGGGCGAGATCACGCTGCGCGGCGCCTCGCTGGCGCGACAGCGCACCTGGGACATGGCGGAGCAGGGCGTGGCACTGGTGCCGGAGGGCCGGCTGGTGTTTCGCGACATGAGCGTCGAGGAAAACCTGATCATGGGTGCGTTCCCGAAAAGCCGGCGCTCGGCGCTGGCGCACAACATCGAACGCGCGTATGCATTGTTTCCGAAGCTGAAGGAACGCCGCAAACAGCTTGCCGGCTCGCTGTCCGGCGGCGAAGCGCAGATGGTCGCGCTGGCGCGCGGGCTGATGGCCGAGCCGCGCATGCTGCTGATCGACGAGCCGTCGCTCGGTCTGGCGCCGGTGATCGTGCAAGAGATTTTCGCCATCCTGCGCACGCTGAAGGAACAGGGCGTGACCATCGTGCTGGTCGAGCAGAATACGCATATGGCGCTGAGCGTCGCCGATCGGGTGTACATGATGCGCAGCGGAAAAGTGGTGCTCGACAAACCGGCCGCCGAGATCGACGTCAACAAATTGCACGAGCTGTATTTTGCGCTGGAAGCATGAGTTGTCGGATAATGCGGCTGCATTGAATAGCGAAATCAGGCCATGGACCAGAACGACGAAGACAATACCCCCGCGGCAAAGCAATCGAACGTGAAGGAAGACCGTCATTTCGTCACGGCGCTGGCGCGCGGGCTGGAGCTGTTGTCGTGCTTTCGCTCCGGCGAAAAAATGCTCGGTAATCAGGAACTCGCCGACCGTGCAAAGCTGCCGAAGTCGACCGTGTCGCGGCTGACCTATACGCTGACCAAGCTCGGCTACCTGCAGTACGTCGACGAGGTCGGCAAATACCGGCTCGGCACTGCCAGCCTGGCGCTCGGCAGCGCGATGCTGTCCAAGCTCGACATCCGCCAAGTCGCGCGGCCGTATATGCAGGAAGTCGCCGACTTTTCGCATGCGACAGTATCGCTCGGCATGCGCGACCGGCTCAGCATGATCTACGTCGAAAACTGCCGCAGCCAGGCCGCACTGACCTTGCGCCTCGACGTCGGCGCGCGGATTCCGATCGCGCTCACCGCGATGGGCCGCGCGTATCTTGCGGAAACCTCCAGCAGCGAACGCAACGACATCCTGGAACGGGTGAAGGAACTTGATCACACCAAGTGGCCCGAGATCCGCGACGGCGTGATGCGCTCGGTCGACGAATACCGGACGCTCGGCTGCTGCACCTCGTTCGGCGACTGGCAACCGGACGTCAACGCGATCGCGATCGCGTTCCGTCCAGCCAGCGGCGCATCGATACTCAGCATCAACTGCGGCGGCCCGACCTACACGATCTCGCCGGAATTCCTGCTCAACGAAGTGAAGCCGCGCCTGCTTGATGTGGTCGCGCATTTGCGGCGCGCATGAGAATCCGGCGCTGTCGCTGCAGCCGGTAGTTGCCGCGCATGCCATTGTCTTTGCCGTGCCCAGGGTATATAAGAAAGAAAACATCTCTTTCGATACAAGCCGAATATCCCCCGGGCAGAGCCAGCGCTTTCTGGTTTTTCCTCCTGGTGTCCGACACACGCAAAGGAAAGCCGATGGCTGCCTTTTTCCATGCAGACCGTCTGCGCGGCAATCTGTTGCTTGATACCCTGGACGACGACGAATACCGAAAACTGGCTGCGCGCCTGCAGCCGGTGGACACGCGCCGCGCGGAGATCATCGCGCCGCGCGGCGCGCCCCTTACCCACGTCTACTTTCCCCGCACCAGCGTGCTTTCGGTGCTGGCCTCGATGTCCGATGGCGCGGCGGTTGAAGTCGGCACCGTCGGCAGGGAAGGCTTCATCGGGATAGAAGCGCTGGTCGCGGGGGAGCAATGGACGGAAACCACCATCTGCCAGATCGAAGGGCAGGCGCTGCGCCTGCCGATCGATGATTTCTGCAGAGCCGTCGATGGCGACACGCCGCTGCGCCGCGTTGCGCAGCGCTATCTGCTGCTTTACCTGAGCCTGGTGTCGCAGTCCGTCGCCTGCAACCGCCTGCATACGATCGAAGAGCGTTTCGCGCGCTGGATATTGATGACGCACGACAGGGTGGACGGCAACGAACTCAAGCTGACGCAAGAGTTCCTCGCCTACATGCTGGGCGTGCAGCGCCCGAGCGTCAGCCTGGTCGCCAGTACCTTCCAGCAGGCCGGCCTGATCCGCTATCACCGTGGACACATGGAGATACTCGATCGGCGCGGACTGGAAGATGCCTCCTGCGAATGCCATGCGATCGTGAAAGAACAGTTCGACCAGATGCTGGGCAGCGTGCGCCGCTGGTGACGCCCGGCATCATGGATGAAGGCTACGCCGTTTCCTGCGGTTCATGGCGTTTTCCGATGTTCAATGACGTACCGGTTTTCGCCGCCTTTTATAGTCGTTATGTCAGCTATCGAACAGAAGCGCGACCGGTATCCGCCGATAATCGTGATCTTTTCCTGCTTTGAATTCGAGGTGACGAGTATGCCCTTGGTAAAGACGAGTGCGAACTTGCCGGTGGATGCGCCGGCGGACCTGCAAAAAAAAATGACCGCGCCAGCAACGAACCGGTTTCTTCCCTATGACCCCAACCGCCTGCTCGACACCGTCGCGGAACGGCTGGGCATCAGCGGCGACCGGATGCTTTCCCGGATGCTGCAACTGTCGCTGCAGGTCATCGGCGGCATACGGTCGGGGCGTTTGCCGGTGCGGGCGTCGATTCTGCTTGCGATTGCCGAATGCGTCGGCACCAGCGTCGATGAATTGCGCCATATCCTGGGAGACCGGCGCAGCAAGGCCCGCATGACGTTCGGAACGCTCGCCGTGTGAGGACCGCATGCGGATTACCGAATCGATACTCGACGCCGCGATACGCCGGGCAACCGAGGCCGGCCTGTTCTCGCGGCGCAGCACCTCGTCCGAGATGCAGGCCAACCGTGAAATCATGCGTTCGATACTGGATGCCGCTACCGCTGCCGATACGGCAGACGCCGCGCTGCCGGAAGAACGGGCGCCGGAGATCCGGCCGGACACAAGGCACGACGCGGCGCATCCCGCCCATGGCCGCGCACAACACGAGCGGAGAACGGGTTAATCACGCCGCTGAATGCGCCGCTTTAATAGCGGCAATAGCGGCTGCCGCTCACTCGATCTGCGTCGTCAGCGGCCCGTTGCCGCTGAAGCGGTCCAGGTACAGGTAGATCACCGGCGTGATGTACAGCGTGATCACCTGTGAAAACAGCAGGCCGCCGGCGACCGCGAGGCCGAGCGGCTGCCGCAGTTCGGCGCCGGCGCCGAGGCCGAGCGCAATCGGCAGCGCGCCCATCAGCGCGGCAAAGGTGGTCATCAGGATCGGCCGGAAACGCAGCAGGCAGGCCTGGCGGATCGCTTCCTGCGGCGCCAGGCCCTGGTTGCGCTGCGCATCGAGCGCGAAGTCGATCATCATGATCGCGTTCTTCTTCACGATGCCGATCAGCATCAGGATGCCGATGGTCGCGATCAGCGTCAGGTCCTGGTCGAACAGCCGCAGCACCAGCAACGCGCCGACCGCCGCCGACGGCAGCCCGGACAGGATCGTGAGCGGATGGATGAAGCTTTCATACAGCACGCCGAGCAGCACGTAGATCACCAGCAGCGCCACCACCAGCAGCACCGCCTGGCTGGTCTGCGATTCCTTGAACACCGCCGCGTCGCCGCCGTACGAGGTGATCACGCTGGGCGGCAGCTGGATCTCGCTCTGGTAGCGTTCGATGCGATTCGCCGCCTCGCCCAGCGGCACGTCGGGCGCGAGATTGAATGAAATCGTGATCGCCTGCAGCTGTCCCTGATGGTTGATCGCGGTCGGCCCCACCGTCCGGCGCACCGTCGCGAAACTGGTCAGCGGCACCAGGCTGCCGTTCTTCGCCCGCACATGGATCTTGTCGAACGCGCTTTCGTCGCGCTTGAACGGATCGGCTACTTCCATGATGACTTCATAGTCGTTGCTGCTGGTGTAGATGGTCGACACCTGGCGCTCGCCGAACGCGCTGTACAACACGCTGCGCAGATCGGCGATCTGCACCCCGAGCAGGTTCGCCTTGTCGCGATCGATGGTCAGCGAAGCCTGCAAGCCCTTCAGTTGCGAATCGCTGGTCACATCGCGAAAGCCGGGGTCGGCCTGCAGCTTTTCGAGCAGCTTGACGCTCCAGTCGTTCAGCTCGTCGGCCCGCACGCTCTGCAGCACGTACTGGTAGCGGCTCTTGCTGATGCGGCCGCCGAGCCGCAGATTCTGCACCGGCGTGAAATACACCGCGATGCCGGGCACCGCGCGCACCTTCTTGCGCAGGCCTTCGAGCACCTTCGCCATCGGTTCGCGCTCGCCGCGCGGCCTCAGGTTGACGAACATGCGCCCGCTGTTGCCGGTCTGGTAGGCCGCGCCGACCGTCGAGGCGACGCTCTCGATATTCGGATCGTTGCGCACGATGTCGGCAATTGCCTGTTGCTTGGCCCGCATCGCGGTGAACGAGATGTCTTCCGCTGCTTCGGTCGTCACGCTGATCTGGCCGATGTCTTCCTCCGGGAAGAATCCTTTCGGAATCGTGATGAACAGCCAGGCGGTCAGCGCGAATGTCGACAGCGCCACCAGCAGCACCACGAAGCGATGCCGCAGGCCCCAGTCCAGCGTGCGCGCGTAGCCGTCGAGCGTCGCGTCGAATGCGCGCTCGAAACCGCGGCTGACGATGTTGCCGCGGCCATGCTCGTGGCCGCCTTTCAGGTAGCGGCTGCACAGCATCGGCACCAGCGTCAGCGACACGATCGCCGACACGCTGATCGACAGCGCGACGACCACCGCGAATTCATGGAACAGCAGGCCGATCACGCCCGGCATGAAAAAGATCGGGATGAACACCGCCACCAGCGACACCGAGATCGAGACGATGGTGAAGCCCATTTCCTTCGAACCGACCAGCGCCGCCTTGAACGGCGGCATGCCGTCCTCGACGTGGCGCACGATGTTTTCCAGCACCACGATCGCGTCATCGACCACCAGCCCGACCGCGAGCGTGATGCCGAGCAGCGAAATGTTGTCGAGGCTGTAGCCGAAGCCGTACAGCAGCGCGATTGCGCCGATCAGCGATACCGGCAGCGACAGCGTCGGGATCAGCGTCGCCACCAGCTTGCGCAGGAACAGGAAGATCACCATTACCACCAGCGCGACGGTAATGCCGAGCGTGATGTTGACGTCGTGGATCGCTTCGCGGATCGAGACCGAGCGATCGTTCATCAGGTGCACCTGGACCGAGGCCGGCAGCTGCGACTGGAAGCGCGGCAGCATGTGCCGCACCGCATCCACCACCGCGACGGTGTTCGCGTCCGGCTGGCGCTGCACCGCGAGGATGATCGAATTCTCGCCGTTGAAGCTGCTGACCCGCTTCACCGATTCGTAACTGTCCTCGACGCTCGCCACGTCGCGCAGCCGGATCGGCGTGTTGTTGCGGCTGGCCACGATCAGGTTGGCGAATTCGGCGGCATTCTTGAGCTGCTCGTTGGCCGAGATCGTCAGCGTCTGCTGCGGGCCGTCGAGCACGCCAACCGGCGTATTCGCGTTCGCTGAGCGGATGCCGGCCATCAATTCATCGAGCGACAGGTTGCGCGCCGACAGCAGCGCCGGGTTGACCTTGATCCGTACGGCATAGCGTTTCTGGCCGTAGATCGATACCTGCGCGACGCCGTTCAGCGTGGACAGGCTGGGCGAAATCAGGTTCTCCGCGTAGTCGTCCAGATCGGACAGGTTCAGCGACGGCGAGGTCAGCGTGAGGATCAGCACCGGCGCATCGGCCGGATTGACCTTGCGATACGACGGGACTTCCGTCATTTCGTCCGGCAGCGAACGTTGCGCGGACAGCAGCGCTGCCTGCACGTCGACCGCCGCCGCGTCGATGTCGCGGTCCGGATCGAATTCCAGCGTCAGCGAGGTGCGTCCCAGCGTGCTCGACGAACTGATGACGTTCAGTCCGGCGATGGTCGAAAACTGCTTCTCCAGCGGCAGCGCGACCGCCGCCGCCATCGTCTCCGGGCTGGCGCCCGGCAGGTTCGCGCTGACGTTGATGACGGGCGTGTTGTAGCTCGGCAGTGCGGCGACTGGAATCTTCAGGTAGGCAAGAATGCCGGCGACCACTACCGACGCGCACAGCAGCACGGTCATCACCGGCCGCCGGATACATAGTTCGGAGAGATTCATCGCAGGCTCTGCTGAGTGCTGTTGCCGGCGGCCTGAGCTGCCGTCTCGCTGACCTGGGTGCCTGGCCGCAGGTTCTGTTTGCCGTCCACCACGATGCGGTCGCCCGGCTGCACGCCGCTGACCGCCGCCTGGGTGCCGAACGAATGCAGCAGCCGGATGCGGCGCTGCTGCGCGGCCTGGTCTTTTCCGACCACATACACCGTTTGCCCGTCGACGCCGGTGATGATGGCCGCCTGCGGGATCACGATCGCATCCTTCAGCTCGCGCACGGTCGTGGTGAGCGTGACGTACTGGCCCGGCCACAAGCGGTGATCGGCATTCGGGAATACCGCCTTGACCTTGATCGTGCCGTTCTGCGCATCGACCGCATTGTCGATGAAGCTGAGCCGGCCCTCGACCGGCTGGTCGGCATCCTGCAGCGTAGCGGCGACCTTGGCGCCGCCGGATTTCTGCACCGCCAGCAAGCTGCTCAGTTCGGTTTCCGGCAGCGTGAACGTGACTGCGATCGGATCGAGCTGCGCGATCGTCACCAGCGGCGGCGAGCTTGGCTGCACCAGGCTGCCGGGGTAAACCGAAATCGCGCCGGCACGGCCTGCCGAGGCCGCGCGGATCACGTCATAGCCGAGACTGACGCGCGCCGCTTCCACCATCGCCCGGTCGGCCTGCAGCGTGGCGCGCTGCGCATCCACCTGAGACTGCACGGTATCGAGCGCGCTTTGGGAAATGAAACCCTTGCCGAGCAGTTCGCGGTTGCGCGCGAGCTGACGCTCCAGTTCGGCCAGGCTGGCCTGGTCCTTCGTCAGTTGCGCCTGCGCTTTCTGCAGGTTCACACGATCGGCCCGGTCATCGAGCGAGAACAGGATATCGCCCGCCTTGACGAACTGGCCTTCCTTGATATGCACCTTCGCGATCAGGTTCGACACCTGCGGCCGGATATCGACGCTGTTGAGCGAACTGACATAGCCGTTCGCGCTCAGCCGCACCGGCACGTCGATCCGCTTCGCGGCCACCGTGGACACGTTGATCGCGCGCGGCACGGCGGTGACTGCCTTGTTCTGATCGGAACGGGACAGGTGCCACGCGCCGGTTCCGAGAAAAACAATGACGACCAATGAAACGGCAAAGCTTTTTTTCATGAAACGTCCGTAAGAAAATCAATGGCGGCAACGGCGCGCGGCAATCCCGTTGGCCCGTAAAGATAGTTAACAATGGCAAGCATTCTAGCATTCGCCTACAATGGCGCGCATGACAAAGAAGCCGTCCGCCAAACCGCTCTCCGCGCCCGCCGGCCGACTCGCGTCCGTGGCCACCCAGGACCAGTTCGGCAGCGCCATCAGTGCATTTGCGCGCAGCTGGTATGCAACGCTGAATCACCGCCTGAAACCGCTCGGGCTGAGCCCGTCGCGCTGGCGCGCGCTGCGCTTTCTTTCCCGCGCGCCGGAAGGCCTGACCCAGGTTGATCTGGCCCGCATGCTCGGCATCGAAGCGCCCACCGTAACCCGGCTCGTCATACAGCTGGAGCAGGACGGTCTGGTCAAGCGCCGCACGGTGGTGGGCGATGCGCGCTGCAAAACAGTGCACCTGACGCCGAAGGCGAAAAAGCTGATTGTCCGCATCAATGCCGCCGTGAGCCAGTTGCGCGCCGAAACCATCGGCCGGCTGCCCGATGCGCAGGTGCTCGCCGGGCTGGCGGTAATCACGTCGCTGCAGGGCTTTCTCGACGCGCTGTAACGCGTTGTCCGCCGCCGGCACAAAATCTTGTTCGCAGGATTCCTCTCCTTTTCGGGTTTTATATTGGCGCATCGCTGATAAATTGATCGCGCGATCCCTCGCGTCCGTATCCGTCGAGCGGAGTCATGGGGATGCCCTGGGAGAAAAACATGAATCTGCGCAGCTTGCGTATCGGCACCCGGCTCACGGCCGGCTTCGGCATCATCCTGGCGATGCTGATCGCGGTGCTGGTGGCCGACAACCTGATCAGCACCAGGAACCGTCAGTCGATGATCGAAGGACTGGAAGTCAGCAACACGAAGAGCATGCTGGCGGCCGAAATCAAGAGCACGCTGCTGGAAAGCGGCATCGCGATGCGCAACATCGGCCTGCAGACCGATCTCGGCGCAATGAAGAAGGAGGAAGAAAGGGTACGCGCGCTGCGCCAGCGCTATGGGCAGGCGCATGACAGGCTGGCCGCGCTCGGCCTTGCCGACGGCGAAAAGAAGATCCTCGCCGACATTACCCGGCTTGACCATGAAATCGACGTTCCGTTCCGCGAAGCGATCCGGCTGATCGGCGCCTTCAACAGCGAAGACGCGATCAAGCTGATCGCGACCAGGATCGATCCGCTGAACCGGCAGGCACTGGTCGAAATCAACAAGCTGGTCGAGCTCCAGCAGGCGGCCGCGCATCGCGTACTCGATTCCACGGTCGCATCGGGCAGGCAGTTGATGCAGATGCTGTTCGTGATCGGCGCCATTGCTCTCGGTGTGGGCGGTGCGCTGGCATGGATGCTCACGAGCAGCATCGTGCAGCCGCTGCGCGACGCGGTCGCGGTTGCGCGCCGGGTTGCCGCCGGCGAACTGAGCGCGGCGGTCGGCGTGAGCGGGAAAGATGAGGTCAGCCAGCTGCTGCATGCATTGCGCGACATGAACGACAGCCTGTCGCGCATCGTCGGCGAAGTGCGGCTCGGCACCGATGCAATCACCGTCGCGTCGCACGAGATTGCGTCCGGCAACACCGACCTGTCGGCGCGCACCGAAAGCCAGGCCGGTGCGCTGCAGCAGACCGCGAGCGCGATGGAAGAATTGACCTCGACCGTCAGGCAGAACGCGGAAAACGCGAAGCAGGCCAACCAGTTGGTGACGTCCGCATCGGAAGCCGCGGTCAAGGGCGGTGAAGTGGTCGGTCAGGTGGTCAGCACGATGGGTTCGATCAAGGACAGCTCGCGCAAGATCGTCGACATCATCGGCGTGATCGACGGCATCGCGTTCCAGACCAACATCCTGGCGTTGAATGCGGCGGTCGAAGCAGCGCGTGCCGGCGAGCAGGGGCGCGGCTTTGCGGTGGTGGCTTCGGAAGTACGCAACCTGGCGCAGCGCTCGGCCGGTGCGGCAAAGGAAATCAAGGCGCTGATCAGCGACTCGGTGGAAAAGGTCGATGCCGGCGGGCAGCTGGTGGACCAGGCTGGCAAGACGATGGACAACCTGGTCGCGTCGGTGATGCACGTGGCCGACATCATGCGCGAGATCACGGCCGCCAGCGAAGAGCAGAGCAGCGGCATCGAGGAAGTGAACCGTGCGATCGCGCAGATGGACCGGATGACGCAGCAGAACGCGGCTCTGGTCGAACAGGCGGCGGCAGCGGCGCAGAGCATGCAGCAGCAATCGGCGCTGCTGGGGCAAACCGTTTCCGTGTTCAGCATCGAAACGCGGCCGCAAGCGGTACCGGTCCGGCTGGCGGCCGCTGCATCTGGCAGCAGCGAGCTGGTCAAGCTGAATCTGCTTTAGCGTCCCGAGTCCGCGCTGCATTCGACGCCGCAACATGATGGATCGATCATCGCGCGGTCACAATCGAATGCAATAATCGCGCGCCGGTTTTTGCGTTGCCGCGTGGTCGAAGCCCCGATTTTTTCGTTCCAGGCTTGAAACTTGCTATAGTCTCAATGATCCGCAAGCCGCATCGGCAGGGCGTTTGAGAGCGAACGACTGTTCGCATCGCATCAATTCCCATTTGGAAACATTGAGTGATATCAAAGCCCGTGCGAACGTCGCGCTCTATGATGTGCGGCCGCCTTTTGATGCAGTGCGCGGTGCAGTATCTTCGTAATATTCAAGTAAGCCTGTCGCAATATCGTCAGTTGTTCTCTAGGGAGATTTGAAATGAATGAGGTCGTAATCGTCGCTGCTGGTCGTACCGCCGTCGGCAAGTTTGGTGGATCGCTGGCGAAAATCGCAGCGTCCGATCTGGGTGCTCATGTGATCAAGGGATTGCTTGCCAAAACCGGACTCAAGCCGGAACAGATCAGCGAAGTGATCCTGGGACAGGTACTGACTGCCGGCGTCGGTCAGAATCCGGCACGCCAGGCGCTGATTCGCGCCGGCCTGCCCGACATGGTGCCGGGCATGACCATCAACATGGTCTGCGGCAGCGGTCTGAAGGCAACCCATCTCGCCGCGCAGGCGATCAAGTCGGGCGATGCGGAAATCGTGATCGCCGGCGGCCAGGAAAACATGAGTGCGTCGCCGCATGTGCTGAACGGTTCGCGCGACGGCTTCCGCATGGGCGATGCGAAACTGGTCGACACGATGATCGTCGACGGCCTGTGGGATGTGTACAACCAGTATCACATGGGCGTGACTGCCGAGAATGTCGCGAAGAAATACGGCGTCTCCCGCGAAGAGCAGGATGCGTTTGCGACGGCTTCTCAGAACAAGGCCGAAGCCGCGCAAAAGGCAGGCAAGTTCAAGGATGAGATTCTCCCCCTGGAAATTCCCTCGAAAAAAGGCTCGGCCGTATTCGACACCGACGAGTTCATCAAGCCCGGCGTCACGCAGGACGCGCTGGCGGCACTGCGTCCGGCATTCGCGAAAGACGGCACGGTTACTGCCGGCAACGCATCCGGCATCAACGACGGCGCCGCGGCGGTCATCATGATGTCGGCGAAAAAAGCCGACGAGCTCGGCCTGCAACCGCTGGCACGGATCAAGGCCTACGCATCGGCCGGCGTCGATCCGAGCATCATGGGCATGGGTCCGGTGCCTGCCACTCAACTGTGCCTGAAGAAGGCCGGCTGGACGCACCAGGATGTCGACCTGATGGAAATCAACGAGGCATTCGCGGCGCAGGCGATCGGCGTCAACAAGGAAATGGGCTGGGATACCAGCAAGATCAATGTGAACGGCGGCGCGATTGCGATCGGCCATCCGATCGGCGCGTCCGGCTGCCGCATCCTGGTCACGCTGCTGCATGAAATGATTCTCCGCGACGCCAAACGCGGACTCGCCAGCCTGTGCATCGGCGGTGGCATGGGCGTTGCACTGGCAGTCGAACGTCCGTAATCCGGCGCTTCCTTAAACTTCAACATCGAGAAAAGAGAGATAGAACATGGCAAGAATTGCGCTAGTAACCGGCGGCATGGGCGGGCTGGGAGAAGCCATCTGCATCAAGATGGCCGCACTGGGTTACCAAGTCGTGACGACCCATTCACCCGGCAATACCAAGGCCGGCGAATGGCTGGGTTCGATGGAACAGCAGGGCTACAATTTCCGCGCCTATCCGTGCGACGTGGCGGACTACGATTCGGCGCAAACCTGCATCACGCAGATCGTGAAAGACCTGGGTCCTATCGATGTGCTGGTCAACAATGCCGGCATCACCCGCGACATGACCTTCAAGAAGATGGACAAGACCAACTGGGATGCGGTCATCAAGACCAATCTCGACTCGGTGTTCAACATGACCAAGCCGGTATGCGACGGCATGACCGATCGCGGCTGGGGCCGCATCATCAACATTTCGTCGGTCAACGGCCAGAAGGGCGCATTCGGCCAGACCAACTATTCCGCGGCGAAGGCCGGCATGCATGGCTTCACCAAGGCGCTCGCGCTGGAAGTCGCGCGCAAGGGCGTGACGGTGAACACGATCTCGCCCGGCTATATCGGCACCAAGATGGTGATGGCGATTCCGAAGGAAGTGCTCGACAGCAAGATCATTCCGCAGATTCCGATGGGCCGCCTCGGCAAGCCGGAAGAAGTCGCGGGCCTGGTCGCCTATCTGGCATCCGACGAAGCCGCGTTTCTGACGGGCGCCAACATCGCGATCAACGGCGGCCAGCACATGTATTGATCGTTTGGGCGGGGATGCCCCGCCGACCGATCGACTGCGGCGCGCAGCGGAGCATGCATCCGCTGCGCGCCGTTGTTTTTTTGTTAATCTGTTCTCAATGCCGTCTGAAAAAATTTCGCAAAAAAATCAAATCGGACGTCAACACATATTGCCGGGCGGCGTTATAGGGAGCGTAGAGCTCGTCTACGCACAATTTCAAAGGATAATCGCCATGAAAAAACTCATCGCCGCCCTGATCGCCCTCACGTTCGCCGCAGGTACCGCTTTCGCACAGACACCGGCTGCCCCTGCAGAACCCGCAACCCCGGCGGCGCCGGCAGCCAAGGTCGAAAAGAAGGCCACCAAGCATGTCAAGCACAAGAAGGCCAAGCACCATGCAAAAGCCAAGAAGGCCGCTGCTCAGTAAATCGCGTTCCGCGCCGGGCCGGTGACGGCATCGCGCGAAAAGCAAAACCCGAAACCGCAACCACGGTTTCGGGTTTTTTTATGTGCACCGGCAAGCTGCGGTGCACTATCCCTGTGAGGATGCAGGATCTGCGTTGTCTGTGCTGCGGTCGACCAGTTGCTGCAGCGATTCGACCAGCGTCGGCATCGTGGTGTAGCCCGAGGCGACCAGGTCCAGTTGCCCGTCGCGCTCAAGGACCAGCGTCGGGAACCCGGTCACGCCCCAGTGCTGGGTCTGGACGAAATCCTCGTTGGTCGCGGTGATCGCCGCTTCCGAATTCCAGTGATCGAGAAACGTCGCGGCGTCAATGGTGAAGCCGGCGTTATTCAGCGCGATTGATGCGGTCGCCGCCAGCACATCGCCTCGCGTGACGTCGAGCCCCTGCGCATAGAAAGCGTTCTGGATCGCATGGAAAACCGGGAGGGCGACGGTTGGTGCCAGCGTCCGTGCAGCCACCACCGCGCGGCATGCGGGTTCGGTATCGTAGACGAAGCCTTCGCGCGCGAGTGTGTCGCGGGAAAACGGCAGGCCGGTCCTTTCCTCCACGTGCTGCCAATGCGACAACAGCGTCGCTTTCAGCTCCGCATCCATCACCTTTCTGTTGTACGCGCGCAGCCCGCCGACCACGATGTGGATCGGCATCTCCGGCAAGCCTTCGAGCAGGGCGTTCAGTTCCGGGCCGAAGCCGTAGCACCACGAGCACATCGGATCGGCAATATAAATGAGGCTGGCCATGGGAGCACTTTCTTGATGTTTGTCATTGAGAGAAATTGCAGCATCCCCCGATACTATCCGATGGGGCAACGCTTGGGGAAAAACTGCGCGGGCAGCGCGGCCGGATGAAATCGTCGCTGTATCGGCAAAGCTCAGCCGAACTAATTGTGCCAAAACCATCTCTATCTGCGATGCAGCGCGCGTCTCGCGGCCTGTCTTTTCTGGAATTGCGTTCTACACTGTTTGAGAGCCTGCAACAGGCTCTCGCAATCTGATTTGGAGAGTGTTATGCGGAGCGATTACACCCAGCGGTTTGGTTCTGAAACGGATGAAATGCACGAAAAACAGCGCAAGGAAGTCATGCGCATGATCGAGTCGCACGGCACGCGGCCGATCTCCGATCTGGCGGACATGACCGAAGGCGAACGGGCCAAATGGTTTTTCTGGAACCTGCATGAAAATCTCGATGAATTCCGGAAACTGGAGCCGACGCTGATTGGGCAGGTGATGTGCACCCAGCTCACCGTCACCGACGGCCTGTCGATGGCAACCGAGAAAGTGGGCACCGAGAAGAGCGTTGCGCTGACCTGCAAATGGCATTTGCGCGTCGCGTATGCGGCATACCAGAACGAAGAGGCTTACCCGATCGGCGAAGGCTCGGTCGACCTGTCGATATGCGATGCCGTACCCGTAGCGCCGGCACTGAAAAACAACCAGAAAGGCTATATCGAAGCCGACAATTCGCTGTATCCGAACCAGCTCTACCTGTACGGCTGGGTCACCGAGCCGATCTGGGAAGAGATCAAGTCGCACTTGTACGCGCCGACGCCGAACTGCCATACCGATCTGCTGCTGCGTGACAACTGCGTGTTCCCGGTGAAATCCGGATTCGGCTTTGTCGCCGGTCCGCCGGGTTCGATCGGCATCACCAATCTCGAATTCCGCATCTCGTCGCACTCGGCCGACAGACGGACCAACCGGCGCACCGAAACCCTGCCCCGATAGCCGGTCGGCGCGCAGCTACTGCCGCTGCGACAGCCGGCGGCTGAGCCAGAAGTCGAGCGAGAAGCGGCCGGGGCCGAACGCCACCAGCACCAGCAGCAGCGCGCCCCAGTAAAAATGATCATTGATCGCGGCCGGGCAGTCGAACTGGAACAGTGCCGGATACGACAGCACCGCCATCAGGTTGACCGCGAACAGGCCGAGTGCCGCCGGCCGCGCCAGCAGCCCCAGCGCCAGCAGCAGCGGAAATGCCAGTTCGCCGAAAGCGCCCATGTACGCGGCAAGCGGTGGCGGCAACAGCGGCACATGGTATTCGTACTGGAACAGTGCCAGCGTTGCGCCCCAGTCCTCGACTTTCACCAGGCCCGACTTGAAGAACTGCCAGCCGACGTACAGCCGGATCGCCAGGCTCATCAGCGAGCCGGCCCATGCATTGAGCTGCGTGTCGAAGCGCATCGCGCCGCGATGCAGTTGCAGGATTTTGTCCATTGTTATGGTTCCGTGAATGGTTCGGCGAAATCGATTGCGATGAAAATCTCATGGCGCAGCCATTGCTGCAACTGCGCGCCAACATCGAATGCGGCGTCGATCTCCAGCGCGGCATCGAGCGCAGTTCCCAGTGTGCGGCCCTGCTGCAACGCCAGTAGCGCGGCGCAGGCAGCGGCGTCGACCGGCACGACCTCGACCTTCCATTGCGGGCGCACCACCAGGCCGCATTCGCGTGCATCGATCAACTGCGGCAAGCCGTTTTCCGCGCCGGGCTGGTGTGCCTGCCATATCGCGACCACCGCCCATTCGGATGCGATCAGCGCGCAGGCCGGATCGAGAACAAAGCGCGCCGCATCGAGCCGTTCCGGCGTCAGTTGCGCGAATGCCGCGGCGTCGAGCGACGCGGAATCATCCGCGTAATGCGCGCAATGCACCGCCCATTCGAGCCGCGCCATATCGGGAAAGTACGGGTAATCGGCGACATGCGGAAAGCCGGCAAGAAACGCCGCGAAATTCGCACCGAAGCGATTCAGGTCGCCATCCTTCGAAGGGTGCGCCTTGCCGTAGGCGCGTGCCAGCGCACCGAAAAACTCATCGCCGACCAACGCCTGCAATACCGGATAGGCGGACGCCAGCGTCTTGTCCCAGGCCGCACTCAGGTTGCCGCGATACAGCGCAAAACGCGCCTCGGTATGTGTACTGCCCTTGAACAGCGGCAGCGCCTGCGCTTCGACGCCGGCATCGAACAGTGCTGCGGAAAATACCTGCTGCCGCACCGCCAGCGTTTCCGCAGGATTCTCTTGCCGCAGCTTGCCGGCGATGTCACGCGCGCGTTGCGCTTCGTCGAGCAGCACATCGAGTTCGGGCACATCGGTGTCCCATTCGATCAGTGTCGCCACCGGTCCGAAACGCCGCAGCGCCTTTTCATACAACGCCCAGACTGCCGGTGCGACGCGATCGCCGTGATGATCGATCAGCGCTTCCGGCGTCACCAGATGCCCGGCCAGGTGCATCTCGCCGACACTGTGCGGCGCGATCGCTTCCAGCGCGGCCAGCGGATCTTCGTCGTGGTTGCGCTGGTTCACATACAGGTTATTGATGTCGAGCAGGATGCCGCAACCGGTACGCGCCGCGACCGCGGCCAGAAATTCCGCTTCGCTCATCGCATCGTCGCGATAGCGCAGGTAAGTGGAGACGTTTTCGAGCAGGATGTTTCGGGCCAGCGCCTCTTGGATGCGATCGACGCGTTCGCATACCAGTGCCAGCGCTTCGTCCGTCAGCGGCATCGGCAGCAGATCGTTCAGATGCCGGTCATCGACCGCGCCCCAGCAAAGATGTTCGGATACCAGCACCGGTTCGATGCGTCGAACCGTGTCGCGCACGCGCTGCAGGTGACGTTCGGAAAAGCCGCGTGCCGAACCGATGCCCAGGCCGACGCCATGCAGGCTGATCGGATAGTCGCGGCGCAGCCGTTCCAGCACATGGCTGTCCCAGCCGCCGGGATGCAGATAGTTTTCGGTATGGACTTCGAGCCAGTCGACGTGCGGTCGACGCTCGAGAAAATCGCGATAGTGCGGAGCGCGCAGTCCGACGCCGAAACCGAGTTCGCGATTGGGTGGCTGCTGCCGGAATCGTGACATGGACCGCGCTCCGTTATCGGTGGAGCGTCGCTTACTTCGGCGCCATCATCTTGCCGCCCATCTTGGCGCAGCTGCCTTTGGCGACGAACTTCCAGTCGCGCGCGTCGTTGTCCTGCTTCGACTGGCCGGCGCAGGAATGCGCGCCGTTGCTGCTGGCACAGTCATTCTGTCCGGCCTTCGCGACGCCGAAGCATTTTTCCTTGTCGCCGTCGGCGGCATGCGCAGTGCCGAGGCCGGCGATGCAGACGGTGGCGAGAGCGGTGGCGAGCAGGGCGTGACGTTTGTTCATGGTTGATTCTCCTCTTGATCAATGAAAATGAAACTGCAAAGTGGTCAGCCGCTTGATTCGGCTGAACGTCAGTCGGGCCACTGTCGCAATTCTTACAAACAATTTTATTTTTGCATCTGTCTTTTTACGCTTGCCGGCGCAATTTGCCATGTGAATTTTTTGCGCCACGAGTGTAAACGATGGCGACTTCGTTGACGCAACACCATGCACTTGCGACTCGCATAACGGTTCCGTTGTCGCCTCGATATCGTAACTTGTCGGATGTGCCAGAGTATCGATATTTTTATTTGCGTCGCACAAGGCTTTGCTTGAGATATGGAAAATCTACCTCTAGAATAGGTGATGTTGCTACGCAACAAATTTGATAACTTTTTGCCCCCCACGCGCTGCCGCAGCGCCCGTTATGGAGTAGTCATGTTTCCAATCCAAGACCAGATTTCCGTCGCCGCCAAAACCAGCTTTGAAGCCAATCTCGCACTGTACAATTCGCTGACCGCGAAGGCGCTGCAAAGCGTCGAGCAATTGATTACGTTGAACCTGGCCGCGGCCAAGGCATCGATGGAAGAATCGTCGACCGTCGCCCGCCAGTTGCTGGCTGCCAGGGATCCGCAGGAATGCATTTCGCTGGTGACCGCGCAAGCCAAGCCGAACCTGGAAAAAGTGCTGGCTTACGGCAGCCACCTGGCCGGCATCGCCACCAGCGCACAAGCGGAATACACCAAGGCCGCCGAAACGCAGATGGCGGAAATCAGCCGCAAGACCACCGAATTGATCGATGTGGCAGCCAGCAAGGCGCCGGCCGGTTCCGAAGGTCTGGTCGCGATGGTGAAATCCGCGTTCGACAATGCCAGCAGCGGTTACGAGCAACTGAGCAGGACCGGCAAGCAGGCGGTCGAAGCACTGGAAGCCAACCTGAATGCCGCAGCCGGCCAACTGTTGCCCACCGTGGCGCAGAAGCCGGCAGCGAAGGCCTGATACGCCTAGCCGTCACATAGCAAATACGGGGGCCGCACTGCGGCCCCTTTTTTTATGGAAAGCGCGCGGCATCCGGTTCCGGATCGATCCGCATGGCATTCGTCATGAACGAGATCGTGTGGTAATAGCCGGTCAGCGCGATCAGTTCCAGCAATTGCCCGGCACTGAAGTGCGCGGTCAGCCCGTCCCACACGGCGGCGGATATATTTGCATCATCATGCAGCTCGTCCACCAGCCGCAACAGCAGCGCATCGCGCGAGGTCAGGCCGGTGCCGTCCGGATCAGCGGCGCGCGTGGCGGCGACCTGCTGTTCGCTCAGTTCCGCGCGCTGCGCGAACATCGCCACGTGCACGCCCCATTCGTATTCCGAGTCGCAGCGTGCGCAGGTACGCAGGATTACCAGTTCGCGATCGCGCAATTCGATCGAGCCCTTGTCGAGCAGGCCGCCGGCGAACATCCGCTGCAGCACGCGGGGATTGCGTGCCATCGTGCGGAACAGTTTGAGCGGCTCGCGGCCGGGCGGCATGATGCGCGCGAAGGCTTCCGCGATGGCCGGTTCGTAGGGCGGGTCCAGCGGCGCGATTCGCGGCGGAAGTCGGCTGTTTGCCATGATGTTCTCCTTTGTTGTCGGGTCGAAGCATGGTCCGGATGGATGTTGTACTACGTTTACTGTAGCATAATGCTACTTTTTACGTAGCGGATGGAGAAGCGATGGCATTGCCGAAACCAGGGACGCCGGTGAGAGGTTCCAGTACCGGGCGCCCGATCATGGTCTTGCTCGATTTGCTCGGGCGGCGCTGGGTGTTGCGCGTTCTATGGGAATTGCGCGCGGCGCCGCTGACATTCCGGGAGCTGCGCGAGCGCTGCGATGCGATGTCGCCGACCGTGCTGAACCAGCGGCTGCGCGACCTGCGCGACGCCGATATCGTGGTGCTGCACCAGCCAGGCGGCTATGGATTGACGCGCGCCGGCACGCAGTTGCTGGACGCGTTGATGCCCTTGCATCACTGGTCTGAACAGTGGCAGAAAAAACGCGTCGCAAAGGAAGCCGAGGCTGCGCCGAAGAAGCCGCGTCGTGTAGTGGTCGTGTAGTGGTGTAGTGCTACGCCGCGAGCACGCGAATCCGCACGTCGCCGAGTGCGACCACCTGGCCGGCGCGGATCTTGCAGGTTTTGCGCAGTTCCTGCCTGCCGTCCACCGACACCTTGCCGCTGGCGACCAGCATCTTGCCGGCGCCGCCGCTGTCGCATACGCCGACCAGTTTCAGCAACTGATTCAATTCCACATGGTCGCCGTTCAGGCTGAATTCGAGTTGTTGCATAAGGTTATTTGCTTGAGAGCGTCTCGCTTGCCTTGTCGAGCCACACGGCGAGATTCGCCTGCAGGTCTTCCTGGCTGAACGAGCAGCTTTCTTCGGTGAAAAGGCTGCCGGCTTCGAGCCGCCCCAGCAGGTCTTCCGCCACGGCAGCGTAGCGCGGCGGCAGCGCCGCCAGCAGCGCGGTTTGCGCGCGCCAGGCCTGGCAGAAAGTATGCACCGGCATGCGCTTGTGTTGCAGCTGGTCGAGCGCTTCGCGTAGCGAATGCAGGGCGGGGCCGTGAGTCATTGGTTGAGCGGAGTGGGTTCGGGTTGGCGGATTATAGCTGGCGTGCCTCGAAGGTGTTGCATGCGCTCATCTGACCGGATTCGATGCCGCGCCGGAACCAGCGTACCCGTTGCGCCGAGGTCCCATGCGTGAACGAATCCGGCACCACCGTGCCTTGCGTTTCGCGCTGTAGCGCGTCGTCGCCGATCGCGCTCGCCGCATGTAGCGCGGACTCGACATCGCCCTGTTCCAGGATGTGGCGTGAACGGTCCGCGTGATACGCCCAGATGCCGGCGAAGCAGTCGGCCTGCAGTTCGAGACGCACCGACAATGCATTCGCCTGCGTTTCCGAAACATGCCGGCGCGCACGGTCGACCTTGTCCGAGATGCCGAGCAGATGCTGGACGTGATGGCCGACTTCGTGCGCGATCACATATGCCTCGGCGAATTCGCCCGATACATGAAAGCGCTGCTGCATCAGGCGGTAGAAATCGAGGTCGATATAGACTTTCTGATCGCCGGGACAGTAAAACGGCCCGGTCGCGGTCAGGCCGGTACCGCAGGCGGTCGGCGTGCGGCCGGAGAACAGCACCAGATGCGGGTCCACATAAGTGGCGCCGCGCGCGCGGAACAACTGTTGCCACGTGTCTTCGGTGTCGGCCAGCACGGTCGACACGAATTTCGCCATCTGGTCGTTCGCGGGCGGATGGCGCGCCGGCGCCTGCTGCACCGGAGTTGTCTGGCCGGATCCGCCGCTCAGCAAACTGAGCACGGTGAGCGGATTGACGCCGAACAGGAACGACGCGACCAGCGCGATCACGACCGTGCCGATGCCGAGCGAGCCGCCGCCCAGCCCGATGCCGAATCCGCCGCCGCCGTCACTGCGTCGGTCTTCCACGTTGTCGCTCTCGCGATTACCTTCCCATTTCATGATTTGTCTCCGAGTGCGACAGACAGTTTTCCCCGATGAACGTTCCACAACTGATGATGCGGAGAAAGGCAGGGTGCTGCCATGCGATTCGGCAATAGCGCATCGTGTCGCACAGGCGCCGGATCAGACCGCAATGCGGTCGCGTCCCGCTTCCTTCGCACGGTATAGCGCGGCGTCGGCGATCGAGACCAGCGCTTCTGCGTCCTGTTCGGGCGCGAGCGTGGCGACGCCGAACGATGCGGTGATGTGCGGCAGCGGCTTGCGCATGTCGCTGAACACGATCGATTGCCGCACCTGGTCGCACAAGCGCTGTGCGACCATGCTCGCGGCTGCCTGGCCGGTGGCCGGCAGGATCACGATCAATTCCTCGCCGCCGTAACGTGCGGCGAAATCGGTCGGGCGCAGCGCTGCGCTGATCGCATCGGCGGCGGTGCGCAGCGCGCTGTCGCCCGATTGATGGCCGTGCTCGTCGTTGAAGCGCTTGAAGTTGTCGATGTCGATCATGATCAGCGACAGCGGCTTGCCCGAGCGGTGTGCGCCATCGATCAATGCCGCCAGATTGTCGTCGAGCCAGGCGCGGTTGTGCAGGCCGGTGAGGCCATCGGCCATCGACATCTGCCGGTAGAATTCGCCGACTTTCTGGCGCCGCCGCAATTGCGCGTTGGCGGCACGGACGCGAAACGACAGCAGGCGCAGCAGGTTGCGCGCGATGCCGTTCGATTCGTCGATCAGGCGCCACAGCGTATCGGCGTCGATCACCAGCAGGTCCGATTCCTGCAGCGCGTACAGGCTGTCGGCACTCGCTTCTTCATCCAGTACCGACAGTTCGCCCACGCATTCGCCTGCCAGGATCCGCGATGTCGCATCGGATGAATTGGCCGGCGCGTCCGCGCGCGTGGCATTGAGCGCGCCGCGCAGCACGATATACAGCCGTGCGCCGCTGTCGGACGCCTGCACCGCCTGTCCGGCGGCAAGCCGCGCCACCGGGCAGCGGGCGAGCAGGGCGGCGACGTCGGCCTGTGCGATGCCGTGAAAGAGCTGCAGGCCGTCGATCGCGTAGCCGGATTCGCCGAAAGTCGTGAATTGTTCCAAGGTAGGTCGCCTTTGCTGGTTCGCTGAGGAGTGCGCGGTATCGATTACAGCACCTGGCGCGTCAGCGCCACCTTGACGATATAGCCGAACACCAGCAGTGCGGCGATGAAGGCGGCGGTTCTGGTGCCTTTGCTGCGGCCGCGTTTGAGCGCGACGGTGCCGAGCCCGACATACACGATCAGCGCCAGCAGTTTCGCGGTCAGCCAGCTCTGTGCGCCCGGATACTGGTGGCTCCAGACCACCAGCGTCAGTGCGCTCGCCAGCAGCAGCGTATCGATGACATGCGGCACGATCCTGACCCAGCGTTGCTGCAGCATCGGCGAGGCGCGCAGCATCCAGATGCCGCGCACGAAAAACAGTGTGCCGCTGAGCGCGGCACACGTCATGTGAACATGTTTGAGGGCAAGGTAGTCCATCGGTATCCGCTGTCGGGTTTCTCTCGGGATCCGATTTTACTATTGCCGGCGTTGCCAAACGAAAAACAAAACGGGCAGCCGCTTGCGCTGCTGCCCGTTGTCTTGATTGCCGCCGTCCGGCTGCGTCAGTGGTCGTCGTCGTGGTGTCCGTGCCCGTGTCCGTGTCCGTGTCCGCCGCCATGCTCTTTGCGCCACGGCCGGCCGTAATGTTCTTCGACGTACGCATGTTCCACATACGGGCGCTCCGAATTCAGGACCACCTGGACGCCGGAGCTTGCGCTGCTGCGGTATTGCACCGGCAGGTTGACGCCGACTTGCCAGTTGCCGCCGTTCATCCAGAACCAGACCTGCTGCTCCGGCGCGTAATACACCTGTTGCGCCGGATAGTAGACATAACGGTATTCGCGTTGCTGCTTCGCGCGATGTCCGTGGGCCGGCGCCCATGGCGGCGGATCGGCTTGCGCCGGTGCGCCGGCACCAAGGCCGGCGACGAGCGTTGCATACAGTATTGCGTGATGGGGTGTCATATCGGTTCCTCTTTTTTGTTGGCGGCGTGCAGCAGGAACGACTGCATGCCGCTTGCACGACACCTTCATCATCGCAGAAGTCGGATGCCCTGGGAAAAATCGATTGTTGGCGAATGTAACAGCAGGAAACCAATCCATCAGGCAAATCAGGCCTTTCACCGGAACCGCGTTACATGCTGTTGCATTTACATGTCGCAATGTTATCGGTCGGCCGGATATGGCATTCGCCTATATCTGTTATCCGCAACTGTGATTGGATAAATGACTGAACGATCCCTACACTAACTTCAGGCAATAGAATTTATGAGAGGAATCCATCATGTCCAGCTTGACCATCGCTTTCGATCCCCGTCGCCCGCAACCGGGGTATCTGAAAAATCTCGCCAGTGCGGCCGCTGCGCTGCTGTCGGCGCTGCTGGCAGTACCGCAACGCAAACCCGATACCGCGGTCGAAGACCGGTCATTGGTGTTCCGGATTGCAAATCAGTATGAAGCATTGATGCCGAACCTGGCGAACGAACTGCGCTTCATCGCTTCGCGCGGCTGATCTACGACCTTGCCGCGCGGCTCACGCGGCCTGCACGATATTCCTGAACGTCAGGTTGATGCGCGGTCCGCGCACGCTTTTTTCCTTGTCGATCGCATGCTGCCAGTAACGCTGCGTAGTACCCGTCATCAGCAGCAGGCTGCCGTCGATCAGTTCCAGCACGATCCGTTTCTGGTCTTTGCGCGTTTTGTGCCGGAACTTGAAGGTGCGGGTTTCGCCGAGACTCAATGAAGCGATTGCCGGCGTCGGTCCAAATACCGGTTCGTCATCGCTATGCCAGCCGACGCTGTCGCGTTCATTCCGATACAAATTGAGCAACACGCTGTTGTAGCAATGGCCGGTCGCGCGTTCGATATCGCCGCGAATGCGTTGCAGCGCGGGCGTCCACATTTGTGGTTCCAGCGTCATGCCGGAATAGCGATAGCGGCTGCCCGGATCGCCGTACCAGGCGGACAGGCGCGGCTGCAGATACTGCTTGCCCCATAACACGATCGTCTCCTGGCGCCACGCGATTTCATGCAGCAGCGTTGCCATCAGGCTGGCGGATTCATCAAGGCGATAGAAACTGCGGATGAACTTCATCTCTGCATCGATCATCGGAATCGTATCCGGTGTCGACGCCGCGTCAAACAGCGATAAGGTATCGTCCATGCTTTCTTTTGCAGCGGTTTACGCGACCGGCTGGAAGCGCGGCACCTGTCGCCCGTCGACCGTTACCGTCTCAAAAAACATCACCGCATTGCAATGCACCAGCTGCGGCCAGTCGGTTTCGTATAGCGGACGATAGACCACGCATACCTCGCCGGTCTCGGTGTTCTTCGACAGCCCGAGCACGAAATAATGCTTGCCCTTGTAGTGCCGGTAGACGCCCGGCACGATTTGCGCATCGTTCATTTCGGCCACAGGATCATCTGCGTGCAGCGGAAGGTCGCAATCAGCTTGCCGCTGTCGCGATGCCGTACCAGCGCATCCCACACCTGGGTATTGCGGCCGGCATGCACTGCTTTCGCTTCGCACTCGACCACGCCTTCGCGCGCGGTGCCGATGAAGTTGCTCTTCAGTTCGATCGTCGTGAAGCTGCTTGCGCCTTCCGGCAAGTGCGCGACGCAGGCATAGCCGCAAGCGGTATCGGCCAGCGTCACCACGCTGCCGGCATGCAGGTAGCCATTCGGCGCGAGGTGCGATTGCGTGACCGTGAATTCCGCGGTCAGGAAATTTTCGCCGATCTCGTTGACGACGATGCCGAGCAGTCCCGGCAGATAGGTTTTCCCGAATTGATTGAACGAATCAGCAGTCTTTGTTGGTTGCATGGAGGACCTTGATAGAGAAAGAGGGAAAATCAATCTGGCCAGCTTACCCGTTCCGGGCTGGCCACACCATCCTCGACTTCGTTGGCTGTCAGCGTACCGGCCCTGGCCTGGATCACGATGTAATACAAATCTTCCTGCGACTGGTTGCGCCAGGTGCGCAAGCCATCCGGCGCGACCCGGATCACTGTGCCTTCGGTGACGTCGAGCACCGTATCGTCGACCATGAACTGGCCGCTGCCCTTGAGAAAAATGTACAGCTCTTCATGTTCGCGATGCCGGTGATGGAACGGCATCGCCTGTCCGGCCGGCAGCTTGTTCAGCGACACTTCCATGCCGGTCATTTCCAGCGCTTCCTTCAGGAACAGTTTTCCCGGAAAGCCGCGTCCCTTGCCGAGTGGATGAAAAAAACGGTAATTGCCGAGGCCAGTCAGCGCCCCGGCATCGGCCTTGGAAAAATGCCGGCCCTTGCGCACTTCCAGTTGCGGCTCGCTCATCATATTCTCCTGTTAATGTGTATATACATATATTGCGGCAAAAAAAATCAGGCGTCGGCTTTTTGCACCAGTTGAAACACGGTCCGGGTGAGCGCATCGAGATCGATATCGGCGGTGAACTTTGCGAATTCCTTCTGGGCTTCTTTCCACAGGGGCAGTGCCTGCCGCAGCCGCTCCTGTCCGCTATCCGTGACGCGCCAGTGGCGCTCGCGCCGATCGTCGCCCGGTGTTGCCTCGATCCAGCGATTGTCACTGATGATCTTCAGCGTGCGCGTCAGTGTCGTACTGTCCATCGCCAGTGCCTGCGCCAGTTCGCCGGTGGTCAGATCGGGATAGGCGGACAGCATGCGCAGGATGCCGAATTGCGTGATCTTCAGGCCCGAGGGCTTGAGCGCACGGTCGTACATCTGCGTTGCAATGCGCGATGCTTGCCGGATCGATCCGCAATAGCAGGGCAGCCTGATCGGGTTCATCGGAAGTGGCGTCGATAATGATGAAATGAATATATATGCATATACATTCATTGTCAAACAGCCTGCGCAGCCGCCACCGGCTGTGAAGTTGAACTTCGCCCCGATCATCAATTCCAACCGATTTGCAAAGGCGCAAGGAGCTGATCATGAGGGATGCCATGCAGGGCCGGATCGGCGATCCGGTCGGACACGAGCTTGCCGCCGCAAGCGGCTTGTGGCGCCGCAATGCAACGCTGCTGGCGGTCGGCGCTGGACTGGCCGCCGCCGCGCTGCTGGTGCGGCAGCGCACACGCAAGGCGGAGCGCGACAATCCGCCGCTGGGGCGCTTCGTGTACGTGGATGGCGTCCGCTTGCATTATGTCGAACGCGGCGCAGGCCAGCCGCTGGTGCTGCTGCATGGCGACGGCAGCATGATTCAGGATTTCGAAACCAGCGGCCTGATCGAAGCCGCGGCGAAGCGCTACCGGGTAATCGTGTTCGATCGCCCCGGTTACGGTTACAGCCAGCGCCCGCGCAGCACGGTCTGGACGCCGCGGGCGCAAGCGGCGCTGCTGCACCACGCGCTGCGACTGCTCGATGTCGATAGTCCAGTCGTGGTTGGCCATTCGTGGGGCACGCTAGTGGCGATTGCGCTGGCGCTGGAATTTCCGCGCTACGTGAAGAGCCTTGTGCTGCTGTCCGGCTATTACTATCCGACCTTGCGGCTGGACGTGCCGCTGTTGTCGTCGCCGGCGCTTCCGCTGATCGGCGACTTGATGCGTTACACAGTGTCGCCTTTGCTTGCGCGCCTGTTATGGCCCGCGATCCTGCGCAGGATCTTCGGGCCGGCGCCGGTGCCGGAGCGCTTTTCCGGCTTTCCGGTATGGATGGCGCTACGCCCTTCGCAGTTGCGTGCAGTCGCAGCCGAAACCGCGCTGGTGATACCGGCCGCGTTTTCCCTGCGCCATCGTTACCGCGAGCTGGCCATGCCTGTCGTCATCATGGCCGGCAGCAATGACAGGCTGGTGAATACCCAGCGGCAATCGGAGCAACTGCATCGCGATCTGCCCGAAAGCAGGCTGCATCTGATGCCGGGCGCCGGCCACATGATCCACCAGCTTGCACCGGACGAGGTGATGGCAGCGATCGAGCAGGCCACGCAGACAGCTGGAGCCGGGCCGCCGCAGCGGCCTGCGCCTATGCATGTATTTCCGGCGCCGGTATAGATCAGTTAGCGGCGCGAACGAAGCGCCGGGATTTCAGGTCGAACAAGTTTGTCTATTCAAGGAGACGTCGATGCAAACCACATGGATAGTCGCCGCCGACAGCAGCCGTGCCCGTATCTTCGAAATGCATGGGCTGCAGGATCCGGTGCAGGAAATCGAGGATTTCGCCAATCCGGCGGGGCGCGAGCAGGACCGAGAGTTGAGCAGCGATGCGCGCGGACGCTATTACGGCAAGGGGGAACGGCAGCAGGCGCATACCGCCGAGCCGCATGTCGACGAGGTCGAGCATCAGACCGAGCTGTTTTCAAAACAGGTCAGCGAATACCTGGACCAGGCGCGCGTCGAGCATCGCTACGACAAGCTGTGCCTGATCGCGTTTCCGAAATTCCTCGGCCTGCTGCGGCAAAACCTGAGCAAGGAAGCGCAGCGGCTGGTGGAGGATGAAGTGCCGAAGGATATTTCGAAGCTGGACGCGCGCGATATCGAAGACTACGTGAAGAACCGGTTGCATTGATCGGGGCTGCGCAGCTTGCCTTACACCAAGACGGAAACCTTTTCGGCGGCATCGCTCGGCGCGACACAGTAGCGGTCGCGTCCTGCATGTTTGGCATTGTAGAGTTCGGAATCCGCATGGCGGATCAATGCCGACCAGCTGCGGTCGCGGTCGTCGGGCGACAGCGTCGCGAGGCCGATGCTGATCGTGATGCCGACTTCGCGTCCGGCTGCGTCCTGACGCACCGCCTGCAGCAGGCGCTCGCCGACCGCCGCTGCGCCGGGATGGTCGACGCCGGGAAAAATCAGGCAGAATTCATCGCCGCCATAGCGCCCGACCAGGTCCACGCTGCGGCACGATTTGCGCAAGGCGGCGGCGATCGCGGCGATCGCGCGATCGCCCGCTTCATGGCCGCACGCATCGTTGATTTTCTTGAAATGATCGATGTCTACGAAAGCCACCGACAACGATATGCCGAGACGTGTCGCACAGTTGGCTTCCCGTTCGCCGGCAGCGGCGATCGCGCGCCGGTTCAATACGCCGGTCAGCTCGTCATGTATCGCGAGCTGATGTTTGTCGGCGACGATGCGTTCGAAGTACAGCAACAACAAGCCGTTCGACAGTAATAGCGTGCCGGCGATCGGCACCATGTAGAGCAGGGTGATCTCCAGCGGTGAACGGGTGTCGGGCAGGAACTGCATGACGTGGGCCAGCGACATGGCGACGCGGCAGACGTAACTTGCCACCAGCAGCGCGAGCGCCGTCAGGGTCAGCATGGTAGCAAAGCTGCGGCTGCTTCCGCGGCCGGTCCACACTTCAAAAAAATTCAGCAGCAGCATTGCCAGGATCCCGATGCCGGACAGCGCGGAGCGGTCGACAGTGGGCGCATGACGGAATAACAGCATTGCGTACAGCACAAAGAATCCGAAGGCCACGCCCCATCCCGCGTAACCCGGTTTCTTTCGGTAAAACGCGCGGATGCCGCACCATTGCAACACCATGCCGAGTATCAGCGCGTTGTTGCCCAGGATCAGAATCGGGTAGCGCAATGCACCGGCATTCAGCACGACCATCAATATGCCAACGGCGACCAGGCTGCCGGACTGGGCCCAGTAGCGGGTGCATTTTTCGGCGGGGGCGGCCCGGAAAATGCCAGCCATGACGAGTGCAACGCAAAGTTGCACGAGGATTAAGGCGAGGCCGGCAGTGATTACATCCATGAAGCGGAGGGGGCTTGTTCTTTCGTCAGCCGCGCGATGGTGTCGTGCGATGCGCTACATCTTACCCGATCGGCGAATGGTAATGGCGTGCGGATGCGCCGCGGTGTTGCGTTCGCGTCAGCCGCGGACGATCTGGCGGTAGCGGCTCGGCGACACGCCTGCGCCGGTCCGGAAACGGTGGCTGAAATGGCTCAGGTCGGCATAGCCGCAGGCGTCTGCCACCTGTTGCAGCGGCAGCGTGCCGCTTGTCAGCAATTGCCGCGCGCGATCGAGGCGACGGGCCGCGATCCAGGCGTATGGCGGCATGCCGAACGAGACGCGGAACATGCGCGCCAGATGGTATTCGGACAGGCAGGCGATCCGGGCCAGCGTGCCGAGTGTCAGCGCCTGCGCGAGATGGCTATCGATGTAATCGGCCAGGCGCCGCCGCACCGCAGGCGCGAGACCTCCGGTGAGTCGCAGATCGCGTCGCAGCGACGATTGCGACAGCAGCAGCCGGCTGAGCGCCGCGTGCGTGGCTTCGTTGGCACGCAGTTGCCCGTCCGGACCCTGCCAGGAAGAATGGACCAGCGTATCGCACAGTTGTGCAATCTGCGCATCCTCGAAATAGGTGCGGTCGGCCAGCGTCAGTTCGCGCGGCTCGCGGTCCAGCTCGACTACCGCGCGCCGCGTGAAATGCTCGGGCAGGAAATAGATATGCAGGAAGCGAAGCTGATCGCGCACCATCCAGCGCGATTCGTGCTGGTCTGGCAGCGTGCACAGGCGGCCGGGGCTGCCGTACAGGCCGGGCAGGTCGTCGCGTTCGGTGCGATAGCCGCCGCCCAGGTAGTACGACAGCGTGTGGTGACCGGGCTGGATGTACGAGATTTCTTCCTCGTCCGTTTCGCGCTGCCAGATCGCGACCGCGAGCTCGTCGCCCAGCCACGCGAAGCGCTCCAGTACCGCATTGGTGCCGCGCAGCGTCTTGAACACCGCATGCGAAAGCAGGCCTGCCTGCTGGTCCGGAGCAGGTGAGGGGGCGGGGCGCTGCGGCATCAGTGACGGCGGTACGGACATGACGACGGAAGACATGCATTGACGGGAAGCCACTTTACCATTCCGGCGCGCGTGATGTTCCGGCACCACGGCGCGCCCGGAAAAATGCGCAAGAACAGACAAATGCCGCCGGCGCCGGTGCAAATGCGCAATTTCAGACAAGCCGGCGTGGGCAGTCCGCTGCATGCTGGCTTCCGACATTTTTCACTTTGATCGGAAGCCTCGAACATGAATCCGTTTCTTTATCTGCTGACCGTGCTGATCTGGGGTTCGACCTGGATCGCCATCAAATGGCAGCTCGGCGTGGTACCGGCGCCGGTATCGATCGCCTACCGCTTCTGGATCGCGGCCGCGGTACTGCTCGTGCTGCTGGCGGCAAGCCGCAAACCGGTGTTGCCGCCGCGCCAGGCATGGCGCTATCTGTTCGCGCAGGGATTGACGCTGTTCTGCTGCAATTTCCTGTGCTTCTATTACGCCAGCAAGTGGGTGCCGAGCGGCCTGGTCGCGGTCGTGTTTTCCACTGCGCCGCTGTGGAATGCGATCAACGGCCGCCTGTTTCTCGGCCGCGCCATCCAGCCGCAGGTGGTGTGCGGGGCGCTGCTCGGCCTGGCCGGCATCGGCATGCTGTTCCTGCCGCAGATGAACGGACACTGGGGCGAGGGCAACATGCTGTTCGGTCTCGGTCTGGCCTTGCTCGGCACGCTGTTTTTCTCGGCCGGCAATCTGCTGTCGAGCCGCATGCAGACGCTCGGCCTGGCGCCGCTGCTGACCAATACCTGGGCCATGTTCATCGGTGCAGCCATCCTCAGCGCGGCCGGCCTTGCGCTCGGTATGTCGTTTGCGCTTGACCCGAGCGCGCGCTATGTCGGCTCGCTGCTGTATCTGGCCATTCCCGGATCGGTGATCGGCTTTACCGCCTACCTGCTGCTGGTCGGCCGCCTCGGTCCCGAACGCGCAGCGTATTGCACGGTGCTGTTCCCGGTGGTGGCGCTGACGATCTCGACCGTATTCGAGGGCTATCGCTGGAATGCGCTGGCGTTTGGCGGACTGGCTTGCGTATTGACCGGCAATCTGCTCGCGTTCATTCCGGCGCGGCTGCGCCGCCGGCCGGCGATCGCCTGATCAATAGCCGCTGCGGTAGCGGTAGCCTTTGTAGTTCAGCACCAGACCGTTCGGCAGCAGTTTTTCCAGTGTCAGTCCGGGCGCGACTTCATCGCCTTCGCGCAGCAGCTTGCGATTGATCAGCACCGAACGGTCGGCCGGATTGGCGGCATAGATGTAGCCGCTGATCGACAGCGGCGGAATCTGGCGCTGGATCTCGGCCGGCAGCTCGCGCAGCGTTGCGATGGGGGCGGACGCCGGCTTGTCGTCGGATTTTGCCGCGACGCGATCGGGCGCCGTCCTGGAACGCGGGACCGGTGCTGCCGGTCGCGCCACTTCGGCGGCGGGCGGTGGCGGCTCATGCATCGTCACTGTGGCGGCGGGGACGGATGCCGGTTCGCTCACTGGCTCGGGTTCCGGTACCGCTACCGGCGCGGCCGGCGGCTCGGCACGGGGCGCGCTTGCGGTTACCGTCACTGGGGACGTCAGCGTATTTATCGACGTCCATGATTCCCATTGCAGCCATGCAGCCGCCGCAAGCGCGCCGCCTGCGGCAGCCAGCAGCACCCACAGCCAGCGGTTTCCGCGCCAGCCGCTACCCCGCCCGGTTTGCGCGTCATGGAATACCGGTGCGGCCGCTGCGTCGGGCGCGTCGCCCATCCTGCGCTCCGCTTCTGCTTTTCTCAGTGCGTCGAGAATATAAGACATTCGTTCATTCCTTCGAGGTCGCAACGTCCGACAGCGCGGCCGGCTCGCTGCGCAGACGCGGCTCGTCGACAGCGGCGACGCGGTTCAGTTGCATCAAGGTGACCGGACCGACCACGCCGTCGACGAACAGGCCTTGCGCACGCTGGAATTCGCGTACCTGTATCTGCAATTTGCGGCCGAACGGCTGGCCGTCGGCCGCCGCTTCGGTGCCGTTCAGCTTCGCCAGTTGTGCCGCGATCCAGTCGACTCCCGGCCCGTGGTCGCCGATGGCGATCGAGCCGTCGATCCCGGACGACGCGCGCCATAGAGTCACGAATTCGCCGTGGAAGTAGCGCGCCAGTACCACCAGGCTGACCTTCTGGCTGACCGTGCCGGCACGCAGCCAGGCGCTGGCATCGGCCAGGCCGTCGAGGACTGCGTAAAACGACTTGCCGTCGCTGTCATGCAGCTTGAGTACGGCCGGCCGCCCGAGCTGGCGCAAGCTGGCGAAGCCGTCGTCGCCGCGATAGCAGCGCAGTCCGGCGTGTTCGAGCGCATCGCAGGGGGCGGCGTCCGCAGCTGACACGCCCCACAGCTGCGCGAGTTCATGCAGCGCGGCGTCTTCACTGTCGAGTCCGGCGAGGTTGACGACATGCTGTTCCGACACGATGGGTTGCGCGGCAGGCGCGGCCGCTGCTTCCGTCGCGGGCGGCGGCACTGGCGCGGGCGCAGGCGTGGCCGCTCGCGGCGTGCCGGCTGCCGCGAGCGGCCCGGACAAGGCGTCGCCGGCGATCTTCTCCAGCATCGTGCCGTTCATCGCCAGTGCGGCGGCGCCGGCCAGAAAGGCGGCGCTTACCACGCCGGGCAGCAGGTAGCGCCGCGTGCGCCTGCGCACCGGACTGTCGAACAGTTCATGCGCGGCCCGGTCGAGAGTCCGGCGGCTCACTTCATGCGTGCCTTGCGCGTACGCGCCGAGCAGCGCGCGGTCGCACAGCAGGTTGATGCGGCGCGGCACGCCTTGCGTCAATTGATGGATGCGCCGCATCGATTGCGGCTGGAACGGCGACGCGGAGTTCAACCCGGCGGTCGTCAGCCGGTGCTGGATGTAGCTCGCGGTTTCCTGTTCCGACAGCGCCGACAGGTGATAGCGTGCGATCACGCGCTGCGCCAGTTGTTCCAGCGCCGGCTGTGCCAGCATGTCGCGCAGCTCGGGCTGGCCGATCAGCACGATCTGCAGCAGCTTGCGTTCGCTGGTTTCGAGATTGGTCAGCAGCCGCAGCTGTTCCAGTACCTCGACCGACAGGTTCTGCGCCTCGTCGATGATCAGCATGCTGTTCCTGCCTTCGGCATGCGCGTGCAACAGATGGCGGTTGAGCGCGTCGATGACATTCTTGACGCCGCCGCGCGCGGCATCCTGCGGCACCGCGACATGGAATTCTTCGCAGATCGATTGCAGCAGTTCCGCGACGGTCAGCTTCGGATTGAAGATGTAGGCGACGTCGCAACCGGCCGGGATCTGGTCGAGAAAGCAGCGGCACACGGTGGTCTTGCCGGCGCCGATCTCGCCGGTCAGCACCACCACGCCGCCGCGGCTGCCGGCACCGTACATCAGATGTGCCAGCGCTTCGTGATGGCGCTGGGTCATGAACAGATAGCGCGGATCGGGCGAGATCGAGAACGGCTCCCGCATCAGCCTGAAGAAATGGGTGTACATGACGGAGGCTTGGCTGTCTGGCATGGCTCGCAGTTTAGCAGCCTGCAGCTCGGCGGGCCTTGATCTTGCGCTGCGGTCAGGCCGGATTGGCCGGCGCGAACCCGATTGCCGCTGCTGCGGATCGGTAGTAGCATCAAACATCACTTTCCAGGAGCCGCCATGCGCATCTTCGCCATTCCGACACTGATGCTGTCGCTGTTGTCCGTTTCCATCGCTGCGTCTGCCGCCGGCCAGATCAGGCCCGGCCTGTGGGAGATGACGGTGAAATCCGATGCGATGAAGAACATGCCGCAGATCCCGCCCGCGCAGATGGAGCAGATGCGCAAGATGGGAATCAATATCCCGCAGATCAAAGACGGTGCGATGGTCACCAAGGTCTGCATCTCGAAGCAGATGGCCGAGCGTGACCAGCCGCCGGTGATGGCGCAAAACGAAGCCGGCTGCCAGGCGAAGAATTACCAGCATACCGGCACCGGCTATTCGCTCGACATCGTGTGCGACGGACCGATGAAGGGTGAAGGCAAGGCCAGGGGCACGTTCGCAGGCAGCGAGAGTTTCACGTCGACTTATGACTTCAAGGGCACGATGCAGGGCCAGCCGGTGAGTCAGCACCAGGACACCAGCGGCAAATTCCTGAGCGCCGATTGCGGCAGCGTCAAGCCGATCGAAGACCTGCTTCCGAAAAAATAGTCGGGACATTGAATTCCATGAGCGCGATTCCGCGCATCACCCGCAACCGGCCTCGCCTGATAGGCGCATTCGTGTTCGGCGCGGTGATCGCGCTGCTGCTGCCGCCCGAATGGAAGCCGGTCACGCGCGCGCTGGCCGGCTGGAACGTCGCCGTCTGGTCCTACCTGTGCCTGATCGTGTGGCTGATGACGCGCGCCAGCCATGCGCGTGTCCGCCAGATTGCCGAGCAAGAGGACGAAGGCGCGGTCGCGGTGCTCGCGATCATGTCGATCGCCG
Source organism: uncultured Noviherbaspirillum sp. (assembly GCA_966211585.1). GTDB lineage: Bacteria > Pseudomonadota > Gammaproteobacteria > Burkholderiales > Burkholderiaceae_D > Noviherbaspirillum. The sequence continues at coordinate 75,024 of CBIHNU010000017.1, forward strand.
CCACGCTCAGCCTGGCCGCGATCGTGTTCGACCTGGCGACGCTGAAAGGCGAACATTCCGGCCTGCGCTTTCTGCACTACCTGATCACCGGCCTGACGGTCTTCGGTTCCTGGTGCCTGGTCACGATCATCTTCACTTTCCACTACGCGCGCGAATTCTACCGGTCACATGCGGACCAGCGGCCACTGCGTTTTCCCGACGGCGAGCAGCATCCGGACTACTGGGATTTCCTGTATTTTTCATTCACGATCGGCGTCGCCGTGCAGACCTCGGATGTTGCCGTGATGACGCGTGCCGCGCGCAAGGTGGTGCTGGCGCAATCGATACTCAGCTTCGTATTCAACGCCGCGATACTCGGGTTCTCGGTCAACATTGCCGCCAGCGTCGCCGGCGGATAGCGATGATTGCCCATCGCGAACCGATGCGATCAAGCGCTTTGTTTGTGCGCGCGCAGAATCCGTAATTTTCTCCTGTCACATAATTGCCCATCAGAACCTTCATGGAAGGCGTGGTGCATTGTGCCTACAGCCGGAGGGTCGGCGGGAGAATCTTCATGGATGAAACATTTCGCAAGTTCGCGCATGTGATCGCCACCGCGGTTGGATCGCCGCGCGCGTTCCTGGTCGCGCTGCTGTCGCTTGTCATATGGGCCTTCACCGGCCCGATGTTCGGTTACTCCGATACCTGGCAACTGGTGATCAATACCGGTACCTCGGTGGTCACTTTTCTGATGGTGTTCATCATCCAGAACTCGCAAAACCGCGATACCAAGGCGATGCAGCTCAAGCTGGACGAACTGATTCGTGCGGTCGAAGGCGCGCGCAACAAGCTGGTCGACCTGGAGGACCTGTCCGACGAGGATTTGCTGCAATTGCAGGAAGAGTTTGCGCGGCTCGGCAGGCGGGAAAAGCGCGCACTGCAGAAAACGTCACCGGACGATTTGGGCAGCGCGGATACTTAGAGCCTGTGTCGGTAGGCCGAGTCAGAAGGTAGGGTGCGCTCTGCGCACCAGTGTACTGGCGACGGTATTGGTGCGCGGAGCGCACCTTACGGTGATTCGAAATGGGCGCCGATGCGGCGATGCCTGGATCATCCCACGTCGCGCTGCATGAGACCGGTTACGGCGTCCGGCACGAGTGCGCGGCGTCTGGCGTTCTGCAGACGGTGCTGCCTCCGCGAAGCAGCGGAGGCAGCATTGCCGTTACAGGCCGGCGCCGGTGGTCGGGCTGCTGCCGGTCGTTGTCATTGTCGTGCCGGTACTGGTGGTCGAGCCGAATCCGGTCGGCGAGCCGGTACTGGTGGTCGAGCCGAATCCGGTTGGCGAGCCGGTACTGGTGGTCGAACCGAGTCCGGTTGGTGAACCGATGCCGGTGGTCGAGCCCAATCCAGTTGGCGAACCGGTACCGATGGTTGATCCGAATCCGGTTGGCGAGCCAGTACCGATGGTTGATCCGAATCCGGTTGGCGATCCGGTACCGATGGTCGAGCCGAATCCAGTTGGCGAGCCAGTACCAATGGTTGAACCGAATCCGGTTGGCGAACCAGTACCAATGGTCGAGCCGAATCCGGTGTTTGAACCGATGCCGATCCCAGTCGCCCCGGTGCCGCTTGTGCCGATGCCAGTTCCCGTCGTTCCACTGGTTCCCGTTCCGGTCGTGCCAACCACGCCGGTTCCTGTATTGGCGCCGGTCGAGGTCGTGCCGTTGCCGATCGCTAGTACGCGCAGCAGCGGCAGGATTTGTCCGCGAATTTCTCCGTTGGGAAATGCCGCGCTACCCACGTTGAAGTACCAGTTGCCTGCCTGCAAAGCTGCAAGCTGGGTGTCGGTCAGCGTGACTCTGGTGGTCCACACGCCGCTGCCCTGGGTGCTTTCGCTCAATGGAAACACGACCGGTCCACTGGCCTCGGGCGGACCGGCCTGAATATGCGCCGTGGTCCCGGTGATTCCGGTCGTCGTTACGGCCGCAATCAGAACCCGGGTGCCGGCATCCACCAGCGCGGTGCCTGAGCCTTCCGCCGCGCTCGGGGTGGGCGGTGTCTCCTGCGAACCTCTGAGCGCCGCGACAAAAACGCCGGCCGATGCAATGCCGGTGCCTGTTCCGGGCGTTGTGCTGGCGCCTGCGCCATTGCCAGTCGTGAAGGTTGCGCTGCCGCTGCCGGCGGTCGATCCCGGCTGTTGCAGCAGAATCTGCCCCCGAATCTCGCCGCCGGGAAGGGCACTGCTCTGTACGTTGAAATACCAGTTGCCGGCACGCAGGTCGGCGATCTGCACATCGGTAAGTGTTACCCGGGCCGACCATATGCCGCTGCCGGCGCCGTTCTCGGTCAATGGAAACAGGATCGGCCCGTTGACGCCCGGCGCGGCCCCATGGATGTTGGCGGCGGCACCAGTGATGCCGCGCGTGGTGATCGTCGCAACCAGTTCGCGGGTAGTCGGGTCGAGTACGGCCGTCGCGGAACCTTGTGCAGTGCTCGTGGTGGGTGGCGTTTCCTGCGCGCCCGTCAGGCTTGCCGCAAAAGTATTGACGAGCTGTTCGGAACCGGCGAATGACGATTGCGTGAATCCCGGCGTATTCGCATTGCTGGCGGTATCGTTGCCGCCGCCGCCGCAGCCGGCGACGGCAACAAGCGCGACGACGGCTGGCCACCGACGCAGAATCGATCGGATATGAAGCGGTTTCATGTTGATGTCTCCTGAATGGATAAAGCGCTTTCTGATCGTTCGGAGACGGGCGGGAAAGTGATGCGCGGCGTACCTTGCATACGCCGGCTCTTCGTGTCCGGTCCGATGCCTGCGGGACCGTATGCGGGACGTGTTGCCGCGTGCGCATGCTGGGTGCATTGCGGTCCCTTGATCAGGCAAACCGGAAGCACTGTTCGTACCAGAGTTCGGCTCCGGCATCGCGGTCGCCCGCAGCGAGTCTGTTCCTTGCGCGATGCGCGAAGCGCAATGGAAATCGCAGCGCGGCGCGCGCGTAATAACGACGAATGGTGTGGAAGAATTACCGGTGCGATGCGGCCGGGAATCCGGGCATCAAAGGAAGGCGCGACGTAGTTTGCTGCTGTCGCGCGGGGAGAGGCGGAAGACATTCGGCAGTTTTTCTTGAGCAATTCGCGCTGACCGCATTCGGCATGACCGAGCGGCGGCCTTCCATGCCGGCCGCGTTTTCGTTTTCGCGATATGCGCAATGCCGTGCACATGCCGTTCTCCGCGTGTGCCGCGCGCAATATCGGCTGCTCGCGCAAGAACAACCGGGGCGCATCGTATCAACCCGAAAAGGAAACCGGACATTGATGGCCGTTCATGTTTTCGTCGATACGCTATTGAAGCGCCGCTTTCCCGGGACTAGTCTTCTTAGGTAGTTGTACCCGGTGCATTGCGTGCTTTTGCTGTTCCTCTTGCTTTCCGGTCCGGCCACAATCCAGTCCATTGCCCGCGTTAACGCAGCCGGGTCCGCAGCCGGGTCCGCAGCCGGGTCGGCAATGGCAGATCTCGCTGGAGGAATGGAAACGAAACAGAGAACCGACAGGTTTCGCTTTTTCGCTTTGCTTCATACAAACAATTATTGTGATTCGAGAGTTCAGGAGAGACGTCATGAAGATTCTGCTTGTATTGCCCTTCATCGGCTTGCTGTGGGTTCCGTTCTATAACCGCGAGTTGCCGGCGCTATTCGGGTTCCCCTTCTTTTACTGGTATCAACTGGCGTGGGTGCCCGTCACCGCGCTGTTGATCTGGATCGTGTATCGCGACGGCGTCCGCAAAGGAGTCGAATGATGGAAAGCCATATCAATTGGACGGCGCTCGGCGTCTTCATTTTTTTCTTCGCGCTGGTAACGGTAATGGGATTCGGCGCGTCGCGCTGGCACAGCGGCGGCAAGGAACACAAGGGTGCGCATCTCGACGAATGGGGCCTGGGCGGGCGCAACTTCGGCACCTGGATCACCTGGTTTCTGGTTGGCGGCGATTTCTATACCGCCTATACCGTGATCGCGGTTCCCGCGCTCGTCTATGCGGTCGGCGCCTACGGGTTCTTTGCATTGCCTTACACCATCCTGGTGTATCCGGTCGTCTTTCTCATCATGCCGCGGCTGTGGCATAACGCGCATCGTGCCGGACATGTGACCGCCGGCGACGTCGTGTACGGCAACTACCGTTCGCGCTGGCTGGAGTTTGCCGTCGCGCTGACCGGCGTGGTTGCCACCATGCCCTACATCGCGTTGCAGCTGATCGGTATGGAAGTCGTCATCAAGGCGCTCGGCCTGACCGGCGAGCTGCCTCTTGCCGCGGCTTTCGTCATCCTTGCGCTCTACACCTACTCGGCGGGATTGCGTGCGCCTGCCTTGATTGCTTTCGTCAAGGACTTGATGATTTACATCGTCGTATTGGTCGCCGTTGTATTGGTGCCGATGAAACTCGGTGGCTACAGCGCCGTGTTCGCATCGGCGGGCGACGCATTCGCCCTCAAGGGAGGAGCGACCGGCCTGACGTTGAAAGCGCAACAGTTCCTGCCGTTCGCCACCCTGGCGTTCGGTTCGGCACTGGCGGCTTTCATGTACCCGCATACGCTGACCGGCATCTTTGCCGCCAGAAGCGCGGACACGATTCGCAAGAACGCGGTATTTCTGCCGGCATACACGGTGTTGCTGGGCCTGATCGCGCTGCTGGGCTTCATGGCATACGCCGCAAAGATCACGGTCAAGAGCAACAACGACGTTGTGCCGGCGCTCTTCAATGCGCTGTTTCCGAGCTGGTTCAGCGGGTTTGCGTTCGCCGCGATCGCGATCGGCGCGCTAGTGCCGGCCGCGGTCATGTCGATCGGCGCCGCCAACCTGTTTACACGCAATTTCTGGAAGCCGTATGTGAATCCGGACATCACGCATGCCGGCGAAGCGAAAGTAGCGAAAATCGTGTCGCTTGTCGTCAAACTGGGCGCACTGTTCTTCATCCTGTTTGTACCGACCAAGTTCGCGCTCGACCTGCAGTTGCTTGGCGGGCTCTGGATATTGCAGACCTTCCCGGCAGTGGTGTTCGGGGTGTTCGTCGGATGGTTCCGTGCGCCTGCATTGCTTGCCGGCTGGGCCGTCGGCCTGATTGCCGGCAGCTGGCTGGCATTTATCGACGGCATCAAACCGGTGCATACCTTTGTGCTGGGAGGCGGAAGCTATGCGTTTTACACGGGGTTGGTGGCGCTGGTCTTGAACATCCTTGTCGCGGTCATTGTGCAACTGGTGCTGGGCAAGCGCAGTGCGCCAGGAGAAATGCCGGTATTGCGCCGCTCCGCTGGTTAACGCCAGCAAGGCTTGCAAGGCGGCGCATGAAGGCACCGGCCTTGCAGCCACTCGCTGTCCATGAAAGCCAGGATATGTTCGTGCTTTTCGTGGCTTTCGTGGACAAAATGCCGTGCGGGCAACGCGAGTCGGGCGTTGATGCAATCGCTCTGGACCGATGGGTATTTTGCCTAGTGAATGATTTTCGCCAGGAAGTCGCGTGCCCGTTCCGAGCGCGGCGAACCAAAGAACGCGTCCTTGCTGCAATCCTCGACAATCGCCCCCTGGTCCATGAACACGATCCGGTTCG
>CBIHNU010000018.1:0-80192 GCA_966211585.1 uncultured Noviherbaspirillum sp.
CATCTCGACCTTGTCGAACTGATGCTGGCGGATCATGCCGCGCGTGTCGCGGCCGTAGCTGCCTGCTTCCGAGCGGAAGCACGGCGTATGCGCGGTCAGTTTGAGCGGCAGTGCATCGCCGGCAATGATTTCATCGCGCACCATGTTCGTCAGCGGCACCTCGGACGTCGGGATCAGATACAAGGCTTCGCCCTCGCCTTCCTGGCCGCCTTTTTTCGCGGCGAACAGATCGGCCTCGAATTTCGGCAACTGGCCGGTGCCGCGCAGCGAATCGGCATTCACGATGTAGGGCGTATAGCACTCGGTATAGCCGTGTTCGCTGGTGTGTGTGTCGAGCATGAACTGCGCCAGCGCGCGATGCAGGCGGGCGATGCCGCCTTTCATCACGGCAAAGCGCGAACCGGTCAGCTTGGTGGCGACATCGAAATCCAGTCCCAATGCGGCGCCGACGTCGACATGATCCTTCACATCGAAATCGAACGCGCGCGGCGTGCCGACCTTGCATACTTCGACGTTGGCCGATTCATCCTGCCCGACCGGCACCGACTCGTTCGGCAGGTTCGGAATCGCCAGCATGAATTCGCTCAACTTCGCCTGCACCACATCCAGCCGCTCGGCAGACGCCTTCAGTTCGTCGCCGATACCCGCCACTTCCGCCATCACCGCTGACGTGTCCTCGCCCTTGCCCTTCAGCATGCCGATCTGCTTCGACAATGCATTGCGCTTGCCTTGCAATTCCTCGGTACGGGTCTGTATCTGCTTGCGTTCGGCTTCGAGCGCGTTGAAGGTGGCGACATCGAGCTGGAACTTACGTGCTGCCAGGCGGGCGGCGACGCTGTCGATGTCCTTGCGGAGAAGTTGAATGTCAATCATGGGAATGCGATCTGGATTGCGGAAAGCGCCATTGTATCAAGCGGGAATGGCTTTCCATCCGGGATGCGAAGGCGAAGGCGTTGATTATTGCCAAACAAGATTACACAAAGCGTAGTGCTGGCGGAATGCTCCTGCTTCATCATACCGAAGGCATTTATTTTTTTTCATTCTTGCGTGCCTCGCGATCGAGCGTGCGCAGATACGCGAGCTTCTCGCCGATCTTGCCTTCCAGTCCGCGCGGCGCCGGCTGATACCAGCCCGGCTCTTTCATGCCTTCCGGCAGGTAGGTTTCGCCCGCTGCGTACGCATCCGGCTCGTCATGCGCATAACGGTACAGCTTGCCGTAGCCGAGTTCCTTCATCAACTTCGTCGGCGCGTTGCGCAAATGCTCGGGCACCGGCCGCGACTTGTCTTTCGCAACGAAGGCACGCGCCGCGTTATACGCGTTGTAGACCGCATTCGATTTCGCCGCGCAGGCAAGATATACCACCGCCTCGGCCAGCGCCAGCTCCCCCTCCGGCGATCCCAGCCGCTCGTAGGTTTCGGCCGCATCGAGCGCGAGCCGCAATGCGCGCGGATCGGCCAGCCCGATGTCCTCGCTCGCCATGCGCACGATACGGCGCGCAAGATAGCGCGGATCGGCGCCGCCATCCAGCATGCGCACGAACCAGTACAGCGACGCATCCGGATTGGAACCGCGCACCGATTTATGCAGCGCGGAAATCTGGTCGTAAAACGCATCGCCGCCCTTGTCGAAGCGGCGCAGGTTTTCCGCCAGCGCGGTCGCCAGCAAGGCTTCGTCCACTTCATGCTGTTTGTTCGCGGTGGCGGCGCGCGCGACGATTTCCAGGTTGTTCAGCAACTTGCGCCCGTCGCCGTCGGCGCTGGCAATCAAGGTCGCCTTGGCTTCGGCGCTGAATTCCAGCCCGTCGAGCGCGGCGATGCAAGCACGATCGGCCAGTTCATCCAGGTCCTCGTCCGACAGCGATTTCAATACATACACGGCTGCGCGCGACAACAGCGCGCCATTGACTTCGAACGACGGGTTTTCGGTGGTCGCGCCGATGAAGGTGAACAAGCCGCTTTCCACGTGCGGCAGGAACGCGTCCTGCTGGCTCTTGTTGAAGCGATGCACCTCATCGACGAACAGGATCGTGCGCCGGCCGGAATTGGCACGCACGATCTGGGCACGCTCGACCGCTTCGCGGATATCCTTCACGCCCGACAATACGGCCGACAGCGCGATGAATTCCGCATTGAAGCTGTCGGCCATCAGCCGCGCCAGCGTGGTCTTGCCGACGCCGGGCGGGCCCCATAGGATCATCGAATGCGGCTCGCCCGATTCGAAGGCGACGCGCAGCGGCTTGCCTGGGCCGAGCAAGTGCTGCTGGCCGATGACATCGTCGAGTGATTGGGGGCGAAGGCGTTCCGCGAGCGGGATGGACGACACGGTCTATTGCCGGAACACGTCGGCGCCCTTCGGCACCGTGAACTTGAACTGCGTCTTCGACAACGGCGGATTCTTTTCGAACTTCGGGAACGTCAGTTCCGAAGTCTGCCCGAACGAGTCCTTCAGCTCCATCGCCTGCGGCACACCGTCCTTCAGGCCGATGCCGATGCGATCGAAGGTAGTGTCTTTCGACTTTGGCGTCGCTTCCAGCCATTCAAGGCCGCCGCGAGTCCCTGCGTCCCTCAGCGTGAAATTCTTTTCCAGGTCGTTGCTGCCGAACAGGATCGCCGCCGGCGACGAACCGAGCGCATTGCCCAGCTTCTTGATCGTGACCTGGTTCAGGTCCTTGTCGTAGATGTACAGGTTTTCGCCATCGGCCTGCAGCAGTTGTTCATACGGCTTCTGATAGTCCCAGATGAACTTTCCGGGCCGCTGAAAAATGAAGATGCCGGAAGCGGCATTGGACGTCTTCAGGGTACCGTCCATCATCTTGACCTGGCGCTGCGTGAATTCGCCTTTCGCCGACTGTGTCGTGGCGACGAACGATTTGAATTGTGCCAGTGCCGATGCCTCGGCACTCGCCGGCCAGGCAACGGCCAGCGCGCCAATCATGCCGGCGAGGCTGGCAAAACGTTTGATATTGCATACAGCATTGAAAGCAAAGCGCTGTCGGACTCGTGCCTGATGTGCCTGATTCAAGGTAGGTTTCCTATTCGGTGGCATTCCCGGCCGGCACCAGGATTTCGCGGTTGCCGTTGGATTGCATGGTTGAAACGAGCCCGCTCTGCTCCATCTGTTCCAGCAGCCGGGCCGCGCGATTGTAGCCGATACGCAAATGGCGCTGCACCAGCGAGATCGATGCACGGCGGTTCTTCAGCACCACCGCAACCGCCTGGTCGTACAGTTCGTCGGCTTCGCCGTTACCGGTTGCGCCTTCGCCGCCGAACGCCGCATCGCCACCTTCTTCGGCCACGCCCCCTTCTAGGATTCCCTCAATGTAATTCGGTTCCCCCTGCGCCTTCAGGTGCTCGACCACGCGATGCACTTCATCGTCGGACACGAAGGCGCCATGCACCCGTACCGGCAGCCCGGTCCCCGGCGGCATGTACAGCATGTCACCCATGCCAAGCAGCGTCTCCGCGCCCATCTGATCGAGGATCGTGCGCGAGTCGATCTTGCTGCTGACCTGGAATGCGATCCGCGTCGGGATGTTGGCCTTGATCAGGCCGGTGATCACGTCGACCGACGGCCGCTGCGTCGCGAGGATCAGGTGGATGCCTGCAGCACGCGCCTTCTGCGCGATGCGCGCGATCAGTTCCTCGACCTTCTTGCCGACCACCATCATCAGGTCGGCCAGCTCGTCGATGATGATCACGATGGTCGGCAGTTTTTCCAGCGGTTCCGGCGCGTCCGGCGTCAGGCTGAACGGGTTCGGAATCTTTTCTTCCTTTTTGTCGGCTTCGGCGATCTTGGTGTTGTAGCCGGCCAGGTTGCGCACGCCGAGCTTGGACATCAGCTTGTAGCGCCGCTCCATCTCGGCCACCGCCCAGTTCAGCGCATGGCCCGCCTGCCGCATGTCCGTGACCACCGGGGCCAGCAGATGCGGGATGCCTTCGTACACCGACATTTCCAGCATCTTCGGATCGATCAGGATCATCCGCACGTCGTTCGGGTCCGACTTGTACAGCAAGGACAGGATGGTGGCATTGATACCGACCGATTTTCCCGAGCCGGTGGTACCAGCCACCAGCAGGTGCGGCATCTTCGCCAGGTCGGCGACGACGGGATGGCCGGCGATGTCCTTGCCGAGCGCGACCGTCAGGCTGGAATGGCTGTCGTTGTAAACCTTGGAGCCGAGAATCTCGGTCAGGCGCACGATCTGCCGCTTCGGGTTCGGCAACTCCAGTCCCATGTAATTCTTGCCGGGGATGGTCTCGACCACGCGGATCGAGGTCAATGACAGCGAACGCGCGAGATCGCGCCCAAGATTCACGATCTGGCTACCCTTGACACCGGTCGCCGGCTCGATTTCGTAGCGCGTGATCACCGGCCCCGGATAGGCGGCCACCACCTTCGCGTCGACGCCGAAGTCGGACAGCTTCTTCTCGATCAGCCGGCTGGTGAATTCCAGTGTCTCGACGCTGACGGTTTCTTGCGCCGCCGGCGGTTCGTCCAGCAGCGACAGCGGCGGCAGATTGGTATCGGGCATGTCGGCAAACAGCGATACCTGCCTCTCTTTCTCGACGCGTTCCGATTTCGGCACCGCGACCACCTGCGGCTCGATGCGGATCGGCGGCGCTTCGACGATCTTCGCGCGCTCCTGCACGACGGCGACTTCGCGCTTGACCGCGGCGACCTGGCCCAGCTTGCGGTCTTCGCGCGCCGCATACAGATTGCGAATCGCTGCAATGCCGTCCTCGATCGCCGCCCCGGTGCGTTCCGCCACCGCCAGCCACGACACATGAAAGAACAGGCTGAAGCCGACCGCGAACAGCAGCAGCAGGAACAGCGTGGCGCCGGTGAAGCCGAACGCATTCTGCGCGGCGGCGCCGATCAACTGCCCCAGCACGCCGCCCGGCGCGCGCGGCAACTGCGCTTTCAGCGTATACATGCGCAGGTATTCGAGCGCGACGCTGCCGATCATCAGCAGCACGAAGCCCACTGCGCGAATCCACATTTCATGATGATGCTCGGGCTCCGGCTCCTTCTGCAGCAGGAAGCGCTGCGACAGCCGACGGTAACCGACCCATGTTGAACGCATCAGAAACACGCAGATCCACCATGCGGAAAAACCGAAAACGAACAGCGTCAGATCGGCCACCCAGGCGCCGATGTGGCCGCCCCAGTTGTGCAGTTGCGGCACCGAGTTCGCATGCGACCAGCCGGGATCGGCTTTCGAATAGGTCAGGAAAATCAGGATCAGGTAGGCGGTGACTGCCGCCAGCACGAACCAGCGCGCCTCGGACAGCAGACGCACCAACCGGCCGGGAAGCGGTCGCGTCTCCGTCGGCGTGGTTTTACGGGTATAGGCTTGGGTTGTTCGTGTCATAACTCTCTGGATAATAGCGTGCGGCATCTGTTTGCAATCTTCCGGTCGCGCCCGAGGGGACCGGCGGTGCTCACAGGGCAGGTTCGACTATAATCTTAACCAGTTTTCGGGCGCGATATTGTAAAAATGCGTGCATAGATACTTGCATGGATGCGGGAATCATACGGGATGCGGTTGAAATTTCGCGTTTCGGCGATATCTGCAATACATAAAGCGGATTTTCCACCCGATTATGCGTCGCTTTGTCAGTTTTCCGCGCCCGCGCCGACCAACTCCTTTACTTCCCAGATACAGCCATGGCCAACACCAAACACGCGCAAGTCCTGATTATCGGTTCCGGTCCGGCCGGTTACAGCGCCGCCGTCTATGCGGCGCGCGCCAACCTGAAACCCGTTCTCGTCACCGGCGTCGAGCAAGGCGGCCAGCTGATGACGACCACCGACGTCGAAAACTGGCCCGGCGATCCGATGGGCGTGCAAGGCCCGGAACTGATGCAGCGCCTGTTGCAGCACGCCGAGCGCTTCCAGACCGAGATCGTGTTCGACCATATCCATACGGTGAAGCTGACCGAAAAGCCGATGCGTCTGATCGGCGACGCTGGCGAATATACCTGCGATGCACTGATCATCGCGACCGGCGCATCGGCACAATACCTGGGCCTGCCGTCGGAAGAAGCATTCATGGGCAAAGGCGTGTCGGCCTGCGCGACCTGCGACGGTTTTTTCTACAAGGGTCAGGAAGTGGCCGTGGTCGGCGGCGGCAACACTGCGGTCGAAGAGGCGCTGTACCTGTCGAACATCGCGACCAAGGTCACCGTGATCCATCGCCGCAGCAAGTTCCGCGCCGAGCCTATCCTGATCGACCGCCTGATGGCAAAAGTCGCCGAAGGCAAGATCGAGGTCAAATGGGATCACACGCTGGATGAAGTCACCGGCGACGAAAGCGGCGTCACCGGCATCAGTATCAAGTCCACCGCCGATGGCAGCGTGAGCAGGATCCCGGTGCATGGCGTGTTCATCGCGATTGGCCACAAGCCGAACACCGGCATCTTCGAAGGCCAGCTCGACATGCGCAACGGTTATATCAAGACGAAAACCGGACTCGAAGGCATGGCGACCGCGACCAGCGTCGCAGGCGTGTTCGCCGCCGGGGATGTGCAGGATCATGTGTATCGCCAGGCGATCACCAGCGCCGGAACAGGTTGCATGGCGGCACTCGACGCGCAACGCTATCTGGAAAGCATGGCGGAATAACAGCCGGCATTCGCCGGCGGGCAGCGCGGCGGTAGCGGTGCCGCGCTCGAAGTACGCCGTTCGCCACGGCCGGCAACCGGGGTGAGCGGCTTCAGGACACAGCAATCATGTCTGGCACCATCAAGGATTTCGGCGCGCTCAAATCGATGCGCGCCGCCATAAAAGCGCAGGAAGAAGCGCGCAAGGCAGAAGAAGCGGAGCGCTTGCGCCGCGAACAGGAAAGCCGGCGCGACGCCGACCTGTTCCGCCGCAGTATCGGCGAGGTAGCGCCTTTGCCGTCGCCCGACAAGGCACTTCCCGCCACGCCGCGCCCGTTACCGATACCACGACAGCATCTGGCTGATGAACAGGCCGCATTGAAGGAATCGCTGTCCGACGAATTCAACGTCGACACGCTGCTCGATACCGATGAAGCGCTGAGCTACGCGCGTAACGGCATCGGTCCGGATACCTTACGCAAGCTGCGGCGCGGTCACTGGGTGATTCAGGGCCAACTCGATCTGCATGGCATGCGGCGCGACGAAGCGCGCGAAGCGCTCGGTGAATTTCTGCGCGCCGCCCTCAGGCGTGGGCAGCGCTGCGTACGCGTCATACACGGCAAGGGACTCGGCTCGGTGAACAAGGAACCGGTGCTGAAGAACAAGGTGCGTGCGTGGCTGGTGCAGAAAGAGGAAGTCATCGCGTTTTGCCAGGCCCGGGCCGCCGATGGCGGATCGGGCGCGCTGGTGGTATTGCTGAAAGCGACGCCGTAACACTCGCCTGCGAGCATCGGCCGAGCGACCGGGTCGCGCACTTGCTTTCCGCCCACACCCCAGTATCATCAGGCAAACAACTCTGCATCCGCTCGCATGTCGCTGCTCAAGATCATCGAAATTCTCGCCATCCTGGTCGGCGCGTTCTCGGGCTTCATCGAAGCCCGCAGCAAGCGGATGGACGTGGTCGGTGTATTCACTGTCGCGTTCATCACCGCATTCGGCGGCGGCACGCTGCGCGACATCCTGCTCGACAAGCGACCGCTGTTCTGGGTTGCGCACCAGGAATACGCAATCCTGATTTTCGTGCTGGCACTGATCGCAGCGCCAGCAATCAAGACCCTGCGCAAGATCATTTCGGAACGCCTGATCGTGATCGCCGATGCGCTCGGCCTCGGGCTGTTCTCGATTGCCGGCGTCGCCGAAGCGCTGGCGGCCGGCATGCCGATCTTCATCGCATCGATGATGGGTGTGATTACCGGGATCTTCGGCGGAGTGCTGCGCGACATTGTCTGCAACGAGGTGCCGATGGTGCTGCGTGACGGCAAACCGTATGCGATCTGCTCGTTCGCCGGATGCTGGATGTACCTGCTGATGCAAAAATCCGGCATTCCGCCGGATTTTTCGCTATGGACAAGCGCGCTCGCGATTTCTGTGCTGCGTCTCGTCACCTGGTCCAGGAACGTGCGGCTCGGATAGCCACGGCCCGCTTTCCGTCAACTCAAACCGCTTCCGCGCCAGTCTCGCCGGTACGAATCCGGATCACCTGCTCGACATCGCGCACGAAGATCTTGCCGTCGCCAATCTTGCCGGTACGTGCCGCCTTGATGATCGCGTCGACGGCCTGCTCGACCACCTTGTCGTCCACCACCGCCTCGATCTTCACTTTCGGTAGAAAATCGACGACATACTCGGCGCCACGGTACAGCTCGGTATGCCCCTTCTGCCGGCCGAAGCCCTTCACTTCCGTGACCGTCAAACCGGTAACGCCGATTTCCCCGAGCGCTTCGCGCACTTCGTCCAGCTTGAATGGTTTGATGATTGCGGTAATCAGCTTCATAACAACTCCTTATTGAATGTCACTCACGAAATCTTGACGTAATCGGATAGCGCCAGTCGCGGCCGAACGCGCGATGCGTGACGCGAATGCCGATCGGCGCCTGGCGCCGCTTGTACTCGTTGATCTTGATCAGGCGTGTCACGCGCTCCACATCGTCCTTACGATAACCCGCTGCGAGGATCTCGGCAATACTGCGGTTCTCTTCCATGTACATCTGCATAATCGCATCGAGCACTTCATACGACGGCAGCGAATCCTGATCGGTCTGATCGGGGCGCAACTCGGCGGACGGCGCGCGGGTAAGAATCCGTTCGGGGATCACGCCCGAAATCGTGTTGCGGTAACTGCACAGCCGGTACACCAGTGTCTTCGCGATGTCCTTGATGACCGCGAAACCGCCGGCCATATCACCGTATAGCGTACAGTAGCCGACCGCCATTTCGCTCTTGTTGCCGGTGGTCAGAACGATGGAGCCGAACTTGTTCGACAGCGCCATCAGGATCGTGCCGCGAATGCGTGCCTGGATGTTCTCTTCGGTCGCGTCTTCCGGCAAACCCTTGAACTCGTCCGCCAGCGTGCCGCGAAATGCGGCGAAACAATCGACGATCGGGATCTCGTCGTAACGCACGCCCACACGTTGCGCCATATCGCGCGAATCGAGCCAGGAGATGTCGGCGGTGTACGGCGAAGGCATCATCACCGCACGCACCTTGTCGGCGCCGAGCGCATCGACCGCGACAGCCAGCGTCAGCGCGGAATCGACGCCTCCCGACAAGCCGATGATTACGCCCGGGAAACCGTTCTTGCCGAGATAGTCGCGCACACCAAGCACCAGCGCCTTGTACACCTGCGCTTCGATCGGCAGCTCTTCGCATACGTTCGCCGGCTGTGGTTGCGCGCCGTCGAATTCGACGATCTGCAAATCCTCTTCGCAATGCCTGAGGCGCGCGCATACCGCGCCCTGTCCGTCCAGCACAAAGGAATTACCGTCAAAGATCAGTTCATCCTGGCCGCCGACCAGGTTCGCGTACACGATAGGCAAACCGAGCACGCTGACATTGCTGCGCATTTTTTCGTAACGCAAATGCTGCTTGTTCATGTGATAAGGCGAACCGTTCGGCACCAGCAGCACCTGCGCGCCGGCTTCGCGTGCACGTGCAGGCGCATGCTTCGACCAGGTGTCTTCGCAGATGTTGATGCCGAAACGGACCCCTTTCACGTCGAATACGAAGGGCTGGTCCGACGATGCGAAATAGCGCTTCTCGTCGAACACGGTATCGTTCGGCAAGTCATGCTTGTGATAACTGCCGGCCACCTTGCCGTCGAGGATCACGGAAGCGGCATTGAAGTGCCGGCCATCCTCTATCACCGGATGGCCAACCACCACGTGCAATCCCTTGAGATCGGCCAGTTCGGCGGCGAGCGTGTCGAACGCTTCGGCAGTTTTTGCGTAGAATGAACGGCGCAACAACAGATCTTCCGGCGGATAGCCGACCAGCGACATTTCCGGTGTCAATACGATGTCCGCGCCCTGCGCTGCCGCTCGGTGCGCAAACTCTGCAATCTTTGCCCGGTTGCCGGCGAAATCGCCGACGGTGCTGTTGATTTGGGCAATGGCAACTTTGACTGTCATGACGGCTGAATGAAACAGATTATCAATAGTGAATTATCGCACGCGAATCGTCTCTTCTCTCTCTGACATCGGCCAGTCGCAATGGGATGCGCTGATGAGCGCGCAGGAAAACGGCAATCCTTTTCTGTCGTTTGCTTTCCTGAATGCACTGCATGAAACCGGTTGCGCTTCGGAAGATACCGGCTGGCAGCCGCAATACCTGACGCTATGGCGCGGAGAGCGGCTGGAAGCGGCCTTGCCGCTGTATGTCAAGTCACATTCGTATGGCGAATATGTATTCGACTGGGCATGGGCCGATGCCTACCGGCGCAATGGGCTCGACTATTACCCGAAGCTGCTGTCGGCGATACCTTTCACGCCGGTCTCGGGCAGCCGCCTGTTGGCGCGGGACACAATGGCACAAGCTGCGCTGCTCGACGCCTTGTGCATGCTGCAGCAGAACAGCGGCCTGTCGTCGACGCATGTGCTGTTTCCGCCCGAAGCGCAGGCACGGGCAATGGAAGCCGCCGGATTCATGCTGCGCACCGGAGTGCAGTTTCACTGGCTCAATCAGGGCTATCGCGACTTCGACGATTTTCTAGAAACCCTCGACCGCAAGAAACGAAAGAACATCCGCGCCGAACGGCGCAAGGTGAGCGAAGCGGGTATCGGCTTTCGCCAGGTGCCGGGAACCGCCGCCACCGAAATGGACTGGCGCTTTTTCAAACGTTGCTACGACCACACCTACGCCGCCCATTACTCGACACCCTATCTGAACCTCGAGTTCTTTCTGCGCCTCGGCGCCACGATGCC
Organism: uncultured Noviherbaspirillum sp.; assembly: GCA_966211585.1. GTDB lineage: Bacteria > Pseudomonadota > Gammaproteobacteria > Burkholderiales > Burkholderiaceae_D > Noviherbaspirillum. Next base: position 10,863 of record CBIHNU010000018.1, read on the forward strand.
GCAACACCTGCTGCTGATCGTGGCCGAACGCGGCGGCAAGCCGATCGCGTCCTCGCTGGTGGTCCACGACGACCAGACGCTGTATGGCCGCTACTGGGGTGCCATCAAGGACGTGCCGTTTCTGCATTTCGAGACCGCCTACTATCAGCCGCTCGAATTCTGCATCGAGCACAGGATCGCCTGCTTCGAAGGTGGCGCGCAGGGCGAGCACAAGATGGCACGCGGATTTCTGCCGCAGAAAACCTGGTCCGCGCACTGGCTCGCGCACCCCGCGTTCGCCGATGCGATCGAACATTTCCTGCGACGGGAAACCTGCGGCATCGACGCGTATATCGACGAACTCGGCGAGCGCACTCCATTCAAGCCGCGTTAACCGACAGTCGATCATCACAGCAAAAAGCCTCGATCTGCGGCGTCGGGAAACATCTGATTTTGGATTTTATCCAACATAATTCCTTGCCAAACTTTACACTTCCCGGCATGCTCTTGCCATCATGATTACGTCGTCCCCTGCCCTGGTGCCGAACAGTCCCGCGATCAGCCGCATCGGTCGCTTTTACATCACGCGTGAGCTCGGTCGCGGCACAGTAGGCTGCGTCTATCTTGGACATGATCCCGTGATCGGGCGCGAGATTGCGATCAAGACCTTCAACCCGCGCCTTACGTTGACGGAAAAAAGCCGCTTCGGACAGCAATTCATCAATGAGGCGCGCGCCGCGGGCTGCCTGTCGCATCCGCACATCGTGACCATTTACGATGCATCGGTCGAAAGCGGAACAACCTACATCGCGATGGAATACCTGCAGGGACGCGAGTTGAACAAGACGCTGGACAGCGGACATCGCTTCCGGCCGGGTGAAGTCGCATCGATCGTGTGGAAAATCGCCGACGCGCTCGACCATGCGCATCGCAACGGAGTGGTGCATCGCGACATCAAGCCGGCCAATATTTTCATGGTGAAAGATGAGGTACCGAAGCTGATCGATTTTGGCATCGCGCGCTCGCCCAACCGTTTGGCCGACAAGCAAAGCGACGATGGGCCTTACACGATGTTTCGCAATAACGACCTGCTTGGCACGCCCAACTACATGTCACCGGAACAGGCCAGCGGCAAACAGGTGGATTCGCGCACCGATATTTATTCGCTCGGCGCAGTGATGTACGAAATGCTGGTCGGCCAGAAGCCGTTTCAGTCGGAGAGCGCGGACAAGCTGTTGCAGCAGATCGCCTACAAAGCACCGCCGGCGCCGCATGAAATCGACTCCCGGATTCCCGCCATACTGTCGCAAATCGTGATGAAGGCGATGAGCAAGCGCCCGGAAAAACGCTATCAGAGTGCGGAAAAAATGGCGCTCGACATCAAGCGCTACCTGCTTCGCGAACGACGCGCCCGGCGTCTGAAGATCGACATGCCACCGATGAAACAGCCGGGATCTGCCTGGCTGCCGGCAAGCCATCGTGTGCGTTTTCTATTCGGATATATATTGCTGGCAGTGGCGGCAGCAATTGCAGGCAGAATGCTTTTGCATTGATTCGCCAGTGCGATACTTGTTTTCCAGACCTGCATGCGTCAACGCAAATTCAGCGCAGTCAGCACCTGCCCTTTCAAGGTCTTGATCAGCGCTGTTTCGTCCGGCGGCACGCCTTCCGGCGCCTCTTGCGCCCGATCCGCATAGAACAATCCGATCTGCTTTTTCTGCACTACCAGCGGCAACACGACGAAGCTGCGTGCATCCGGCAGCAGCGTGCGATGCCAGGCCGGTAGCAGGTCGCGAATCTTGGGCGAGCGCGCATCCGAAATCAACAGATCCGCATCGTTCTCCAGCGCGAGGTGAAACAGGTCGCGCATCGATGCCTCCGGAAAAACGAACCCGGCCTGGCGTGCGACGTTGTCTTCCCCGATGGTGACGCGCGCCCGGAACTGCTTTTTCTGCACGTCTTTCAAACACACCGTTGCAAAACGAAACCCCAGGCTGGCGTACAGCGTCTCCAGCACCAGCAGCATCAGATCGTTCACCTTGCAACGACCTGACGCCATCATTTGCGTGGCGTCCTGCACCCCGGCCAGTAACAGATCGCGCGCATTGAGCGGCTTGCCGCTTGGATGACGTTCCTTGATCAGCAAAGGTTGCGTGTCTTCATTCATATCGAGCAGAAACTCGCTCGGCAGACCGGATTCCAGTTCGACACCCGGCTCGCCGTCGTGACTCTGCGATGTCGCCGCCTGACTCGATACGACAGAGGAATCGGCTTGCTGGGCCGGATCATCCGGCAGCACCCCGAGATCCATATTTCGCGCCAACATTCTCGCTTCCTGGGAAACGTTGGCAAATAACTGGGCAAGTTTGTTATGGTCCAGTCCAAGAGCACCGCCGAAACGCGTCACCACGGCCTTGGCCGCCGCTTCCTGCGCCGGATCGCCTATGCCCGGGATCAACTTCGCCGCCGCAGTGCTGAACGCGGCAACCTGCTGCAGCCACTCCTGCCTGCCTTTTGCAGGTTTCAATACGCCACCGGGCGGCGCGGCCAATGCCTGGACAAGGGTTTCCGGAATATTCCATTCGCGCAAAACCGACTCGGCCAGCAAATCGAAACTGCATCCCAGCACAGCCGTTGATGCCTGGGCCGGCGTATGGCTTCCGCTTTCCACCAGCTTGCTGATACGGGTGTAAAGCTGATGATCATGTGCGGCCACCAGCAGCCGGCCAATGTTCTTGAACAGCGCGGCGATCGCTGCTTCTTCCGCGTCCTTGAACTGACTGCGCCGCGCCATTTCGCGGCCCAGGATGCTGGAACAGAGCGCATGCGCGAGTTCATTGCGCACGCTTTGCGCATGCCGGCTTCCCATGCCGTCGACCAGCATCATTGCCAGCGCACTGGTTTTGACGGTGTCGAAACCCAGCAGGAAAATCGCCTTGGACACGGTCGTCACGGGATTGCCGGACGCGGTGCGATAAGAAACGGTGTTCGAGATACGCAGAATTTTCTGCGTCAGCGCAACATCCGACAGGATGAAATGCGCGAGATTGCGCACGGCCTCGTCGTCGGACGAAGTCATTTGTACGACGCGGGAAACGGAACTGCCTAGCGCGGGCAAGTCTGTTTCGGTGCTTATTTTCTGCAACAGACGATCGCGCGCACGCATGGCCTGATCGTCTTCACCGGCGTCGGGCGCCACATCGGGGCCGGACAACCCGGCATGAGGGAAAACCACGTCTAAAGGCTCCTAGTTCAGCAACGGTCAAGCGACCTATGATGACGCATTCAAGCGAACTTGTCGACGTGACACAATGACCACGCCAGCATCCGATTCTCTCTATTAATTACGGCCGTGCCTCCTTTAACTTGAGATTGCAGCAAACGCAGGTGTTTGGGCCATACAAATAAAAAAGCGCACCGAAGATGCGCTTTTCATAACTCATGCAAGGCTCGAACTTACTTGCTATGCGCCTTGTTGTAGGCGGCGACGCCAGCCAGGATTTCCGCCCTTGCCTCGTCAGGGCCATACCAGCCGTCGATCTTCACCCATTTGCCTTTTTCGAGATCCTTGTAATGCTCGAAGAAGTGCTGGATCTGCTGCAAACGCAGATCGTTCATGTCTTCCGGCTTTTGCCAGTGCGTATAGATCGGCAACACCTTGTCGACCGGCACTGCCAGCAATTTGGCATCGCCGCCGGCTTCGTCGGTCATCTTCAATACGCCGACCGGGCGGCAGCGCACCACCACGCCGGGAATCAGCGGGAACGGCGTCACCACCAGCACGTCGACCGGGTCACCGTCGTCGGAAATCGTTTGCGGAATATAGCCGTAGTTGCATGGGTAATGCATCGCGGTGCCCATGAAACGGTCAACGAAAATTGCGCCGGTTTCCTTGTCGACTTCGTATTTGATCGGATCGGCATTCATCGGGATTTCGATGATGACGTTGAAATCGTTCGGCACATCGCGTCCGGCAGGTACATTACTCAAACTCATGATGCTCTCTCAACAGTAAGGAATTCGGGAGATTATAGCGGCTTTCACCAGCCGTTTGTGCGTCGCAACACACGAGCACGACACGTCAGGCGGTCGTCAGAAACCGGTGATATGCGAGATGTACGGCATCACAGCATGGTGGCCAGCGCACATTGCCGGTAATGAGATGCTGCCTGTTCCGGCTGACTCAACGCCTCATGGAGCTGCGCAAGTTTCAAATGCGCTTCGCGCACCACTTCCGGTTCGGTAGCATCCGACAATGCCTGTTCAAGATGACGCTGCGCCTTGCCCCAAAGTTTTTGCCGCAGGCATAGCGTACCGAGCGTCAATGCCAGTTCCGGATCGGTCGGACGCGCGCGCGTCCATTCCTCGCAGCGCTCGATCTGCGTCAGCAATGCCGGAGAACCTTCCGCCGCCGCGGAGTTGCCGTATGCGCGCACCAACCTGTCGTCCCACTCGACCGCCAGCGCCTTTTCAACCACGGCACGCGCTTCGTCATGCAAGCCGCGTGCGTTGAATGCCCTGGCCGCACGTACCGCCACGAAAGGCTGTACTCGGTCTTCTGCGGGAATATCGGCCCAGACCCGGCTGATCGATTCCGCATCGTGCGCCCGATTCGACAGCAAGTCTTCGTAGGCCATTTCACGCAAGCGGCGCGACAGCACCGGATGCAGTGCATTGCGCTTGTCCAGCAGACGTGCAAGGCGCAATACTTCCGGCCAGTTCTTGGCGCGCTGATTGGCCTTCAGTGCCAGCCGCAATGCGTGAATGTGCCGGGTACCGCTGGCATTCAGTTCGGCCACGGCCTCCAGTGCATTCTCCGGCTGATGGCCGTCAACCGACAACTCGATCGCGGTCATCAGGCGTGCTGTTTTAAGCGAAGCGTCGTCCTGTGCCTTTGCCAGCCAGCCGTCACGGCGATCGTATTGACTCATGCGATGGGCGGCGCGTGCGGCGATCAGCATCGATAGCCCCGCATTGTCCGGCGATCCGGCGGCACGCGATGCTGCCTTTTCGGCATGGCCGAAGCGACCTTCGAACAACGCCTTGAGTGCCTCTCGCATCGCCCGGTTGCCTTCCCGTTCCCGCTTTTCACGGCGATAGGCGGCCACCCGCTGCGGCATCTGCTGGGTAGTGCGGATTGCGCTCCATACACCGTACAGCAACAGGAACAGCAACGCCGTCAGCAGCAGAAAGAAATTGAGAGACAGGTCAACCCGGTACGGTGGATAAAAGAAAACCACGTTGCCGACATTGAAGCGCGCGCCGACGGCAAGGCCGATGGCCATCGCAAACAGCAGCAAGAGCGAAAGGAAGATGCGCATGACGTTATGGCTTGGCTTTGTAGTTGCGCACCGCATTCAGGCTGTCGGCCAGCGTCGGCATTTCGATCGACAGATTGCTGCCCTGCACCTGCCGCAGCAGCGCCTGCGTGGTCTGGGTTTGTCGCGCACGAGTATCGAAATAGCGTGCAATCGCATCCTGCGCGGCAATCAAATCACTGCGGAACGCGGATTCGTTATGCGAAAGCAGCGCCAGGCGGGCATTCAGCAGCCGCAGCTTCAGGTTTTCGCGCACATAGTATTCCTGCGTTGGCGACAGCAGCAATGCCTCTGGCGTGTCGACGTTCCGTACCCGGATCAGTTGCCTGAGCTCGATCCACATTTCATTGGACCAGCTATTCCATTTATTCTCCAGCGTCGCCAGCCACTCCGAACTGGCGCTGGAAACGGTATCTTCCTTGGCTACGGGCGTCTTGGGGATAGCGTTTTTCCGCGCGCGTCGCGAAGTCTTCGGCGGCGTAGCCACTTCGATCGGTTTTTCGTCGGCCAGCAGCGGCATGTTGTCGATCTGGCCGATCGCGCTGTCGAGCCGCAGCGCAATACCGGTCAGATCGACCGTAGGCAGCGCTTTCAGTCTTTCCATATCCTTGGCGACCGCGCGCCGGATCACGATGAACTGCGGCTTGTCGCTGCGCGAAAGCCGGCTTTCCGCGTATTGCAGCGCGATCAGTGCGCCTTGGACGTTGCCGGCCAGTTGGAGTTGCTGGCTGGCGGTGGACAGCACCTGCTCGATTTCGGCCAGCGCCCAATCGTCGCGGTTTCTCGACAACTCCTGGTACAGCTGCTCCAACGCCAGTTGCTGGCTTTGCGCCTCGATCTGCTTGCCTTCCAGGACGCTCACCTTGGACTGCAGCTCTTTCGTGTTGTCCTGCACCGACCGGACCAGCACCTTCATTTCGGTGTTGGTCGATTCGTCGCTCTTCAGGCGTTGCGCGACTTCCTCGCGCAAGCTGCTCATTTCACGATGCGAATACCACCACTGCGCCAGCAGCAATAGCGCGAGGGCGGCAAGCGCGACATAGATCAGCGCATTTCGTGCGCGCGGCTCCGCTGTCGGACGAACCTGCAACGTCGGATCGAGCGCTACGGAATCCGTCTGCTGCGCGGCGGTTGACTGATGATTTCCGGGTTGGCCGGTGGAGGAAGAAGATGGCGATTCGTTCATGGTCGCGATTGTAACGCGGCAAACAGGTGTTCGTCGCCGGATCCGACAAGGGCAACATTGACAAAGCCCTGTGCATGCGCGGTTTCCGCGATGCGAATATGGGGCACCACAAGATTTTGCTGTTGCATTTTCACCACTCCTGCATCGCCCGCCACCTCACGAACCATCCGTATCAGGATGCGCAACGCCTCCGAGCTGGTGATGAGCCATTCCGCTTCGCGTTCAAGAAGGCTTGTCAATGTCGCACGCGCCGCCGCATCCAGCGCAGGAGCGCAACGACGATAGGCGGCGACCTGCGTCACCAGCACGCCTTGCGACCGCAGCGCATCCGCAAGCAGCTCGCGTCCGCTCTCGCCGCGGACGATCAGCACCCGCTTGCCGCGCAATGCGTCGAGATCCATGGCTTCCAGCAGCGTTTGCGAATCGGTGCGCCGCGTGTCGCGCGGACTGATGATGGTCGCATTCCCGGGCACCAGTCCGTGCTGCGCCAGCGCCGTACGGCTGCTTTCCCCCATTACGCCGATCGCCACCTCGTTCGGCCATTGTTGCAGCATCGAAAACGCGGCGTCGATCGCATTCGGACTTACGAAGGCCACCATCGCATATTGCGCCAGGTCTTCAAGCGCATCGCGCAGCGCGCTCGTGTCCTGCAACGGCAGGATCTCGAGCAGCGGAAAAACGATTGCTTCGCGCCCCGCCGCTGCCACACGTCGCGCAAACGTCCCCGCCTGCGCGCGCGGCCGGGTAATGACGACAGGATGCGTAGTTTGATCGGTCATAGTCGAATCCGCATGCGGGCGTCGGCACATGCGATCGGGGCAGGCAGAACCGCCGAACGCATTGCGCCAACGCGTTTGAGTTGTCGTACGCTCAGTTCGCGTCAAGCGCCCTGCAAGCTGCAAGAATGTCATCCGCGCCTTGCGCCTGCAACGCTTGTGCGATATCGCGTCCCAGAAGATCCGGCGCATCGGCCGCCCCGCTTGCATCAGCAGTCGCGATGCGCTTGCCGTCAGGCGTGGCGACCATCGCGCGCAGCCGCAGCACGGCTCCGTCCACCGTGCCGAAGGCTGCCAGCGGTACCTGGCAACTGCCGCCGAACACGCGCGACACCATACGTTCCGCATTCACTGCTTGCGCGGTCGGTCCATGATTGAGCGGCGCGAGCAGTTGCATCAGGTCGGTGCGCTCGCTCAATATTTCAATGGCCATTGCACCCTGCCCCGGCGCCGGCAGACTTTGTTCCGGGTCGATCAATGCGCGAATACGCTGCGGCAAGCCAAGCCGCTTCAAGCCGGCCGCGGCAAGAATGATCGCGGCATAATCGCCGCGATCCAGCTTGCCGAGCCGTGTATCCAGGTTGCCGCGCAACGGCCTGATCACGAGATGCGGATAGCGCGCCGCAATCAGCGCCTGGCGCCGCAGGCTGCTGGTTCCTACTACCGCCCCTGCGGGCAGTGCATCGAGCGACGCATAATCGTTCGACACGAACGCGTCGCGCGGATCTTCCCGCTCCAGCACAGCGGCGAGCGCGAAGTCCTCCGGCAATTCCATCGGCACATCTTTCAGCGAATGCACGGCAAGATCGGCACGCCGTTCCGCCATCGCAACTTCAAGTTCCTTCACAAACAGGCCCTTGCCGCCGACTTTCGACAGCGTCCGATCGAGAATCCGGTCACCTTGAGTGGTCATGCCGAGAATTTCAACGGTGCACTGCGGATATAATGCACGCAAGCTTGCGCGCACGTGCTCTGCCTGCCACATCGCCAGACGGCTTTCACGCGAGGCGATTACCAATTTTGTAGGGGGAATGACTTTCACGGCAGGCTCTTTCGATTTTCACTGAAGCTGATCGCAGCACGTCGCAGATTTTATCACGCGCACCTGCGCCAACCGCGGCCAAAAGCCGCATTCCCTCGAAGCTGATTGCACCCATTTACCATGGCAAAACAATTGAACGCGCCGTCGCGCATCGTGAAATCCACGACAGAAAAAGACGCTCCGTTGAAAGAAGATATCCGTCTGCTCGGACGCCTGCTCGGCAACGTGCTTCGGGAACAACAAGGCGATGCGGTATTCGACGTGGTTGAAACAATACGCCAGACTGCCGTGCGCTTTCGCCGCGAATCCGATCCGCAGGCCGGCGCCGACCTGAACCGCCTGCTGAAAAAACTGACGCGCGACCAGACCAATGCGGTCGTGCGTGCGTTCTCGTATTTTTCGCACCTGGCCAATATCGCCGAAGACCAGCATCACAACCGCCGCCGCCGCGCGCATTTGCTGGCCGGCTCGGCGCCACAGCAAGGCAGCATCGCGTATGCGTTATCGAAACTCGACGAAGCCGGCGTTTCCGGTTCCGCGGTACGCAGCTTCTTCGACAGCGCGCTGATTTCGCCGGTGCTCACCGCCCACCCGACCGAAGTGCAGCGCAAGAGCATCCTTGATGCCGAGCGCGAAATCGCGCGCCTGCTGGCCGAGCGCGACCGTCCGTTGACGCCGCGGGAACTGGCGCACAACACGCAATTGCTGCACGCCTGTGTGACGACGCTTTGGCAAACGCGCATGCTGCGTTACTCCAAGCTCACCGTCGCTGATGAAATCGAGAATGCGCTGTCCTATTACCGAATCACCTTCCTGCGCGAATTGCCCGCGCTGTATGACGACATCGATACCGAAATCGCCGCGCAATTCCCGCAGCGCCATGCCTCCGAAAAGGCCTTGGCGCCGTTCATGCAAATGGGAAGCTGGATCGGCGGCGACCGCGACGGCAATCCGAACGTCAATGCCGATACCATGCAACACGCGCTGGTCCGGCAGTCAACCACCATCTTCGACTTCTACCTCGATGAAGTACATGCGCTGGGAGCCGAGCTCTCGATTTCGACGCTGCTGGTGGGCGTCAGCGCCGAATTGCAGTCCCTGGCCGATGCGTCGCCCGATCAATCATCGCACCGTACCGACGAACCCTACCGCCGTGCGCTGATCGGCCTGTATGCGCGTCTTGCCGCAACCGCACGCACGCTCGGCGCAGCCCATGTATTGCGCAAGGAAGTCGGCCCGGCCGCCCCTTATGCGACAGCAGCGGAATTCAGCAGTGATCTGCAGATCCTGATCGACTCGCTCAATGCACATCATGGCGCAGTGCTCACCATGCCGCGGCTGGCGACGTTGAAACGCGCATCGGATATTTTCGGTTTTCACCTGGCGACGCTGGACATGCGCCAGAGTTCGGACGTGCATGAACGGGTGCTGACCGAGCTGTTCGCACGCGCCAACGTCGAACGCGACTATGCCGGGTTGCCGGAGCAGGCGAAAGTCGAGCTGCTGCTGGCCGAACTGGGCAAGCCGCGCCTGCTGTATTCGCCCTATCTCGACTACTCCGCCGAGACAGCTTCGGAACTGAGGATCTTGCGCGTGGCGCGTGACATCCGGCAACGCTACGGCGAACGCGCGATCCGCAACTACATCATTTCGCATACCGAGACCGAATCCGATCTGCTCGAGGTTCTGCTGCTGCAAAAGGAAACCGGTCTGCTGCGCATCGAATGGGACCCGGCTTCCGGACAGGCACTGGATGCGCAACTGGAACTGATGGTGATCCCGCTATTCGAAACCATTCCCGACCTGCGCTGCGCCGCCGACATCATGGAAAAATTCATGACGCTGCCGCAAATGCGCTACCTGATCGGAAAGCAAGGCGCGCTGCAGGAAGTGATGCTCGGCTATTCCGACTCGAACAAGGATGGCGGTTTCCTCACCTCCAACTGGGAACTGTACAAGACGGAAACGCGGCTGGTCGAACTGTTCGACCGCGCCGGCGTCACGCTGCGCCTGTTCCATGGCCGTGGCGGCACCGTCGGCCGGGGCGGCGGTCCCAGCTATGAGGCGATCCTTGCGCAGCCGTCCGGCACCGTGAACGGCCAGATCCGCCTGACGGAACAAGGCGAGATCATCGCGTCGAAATTCTCCAATCCCGAAATCGGCCGCCGTAACCTGGAGCTGCTGGTCGCCGCGACGCTGGAAGCGAGTCTGACGCCAGGCGCAGCGGAAGGGAAGCGTGCCAAAAAGCTCGCCTCGTTCGAGCGCGTGATGGAAGAACTGTCCGAACGCGCATACCACGCGTATCGCAACCTGGTCTATGAAACCCCGGGTTTCACCGACTACTTCTTCGCCGCCACGCCAATCGCGGAAATCGCGGAACTGAACATCGGCTCGCGCCCGGCCTCGCGCAAGTCGACCCGGCGCATCGAAGACCTGCGCGCGATTCCGTGGGGATTCTCCTGGGGCCAATGCCGACTGCTGCTGCCGGGCTGGTACGGATTTGGCAGCGCGATATCATCCTGGCTGGAGGAAGGCGGCGATGCGCAGGAATACAAGCGCAAGGTCGCAACGCTGCGCGCCATGTTCAAGGAATGGCCGTTCTTCGCGACGCTGTTATCGAACATGGACATGGTGCTGTCGAAAACCGATCTCGCAGTGGCCTCGCGCTATGCCGAACTGGTCGCCGACAGGAAACTGCGCAGCAGCATCTTCAAGCGGATCACGCAAGAGCATGAACGCGCCGTCACGTGCCTGACCGTCATCACCGGGACGAAGGAAAGACTGGCTGCCAATCCGCTGCTGGCGCGTTCGATCAAGAACCGCTTCGCCTATCTCGATCCGCTGAATCACTTGCAAGTGGAACTGATCAAGCGGCACCGCGCGGCAGCGGCCGATGGACGCAAACCCGACGGGCGAGTACGCAGCGGAATCCACCTGTCGATCAACGGCATTGCGGCGGGCTTGCGCAACACCGGTTGAGCATCGGTTGATGCGATGCATGCGGGCGCTGCGGCGCCCGCATATGCCTGCTTATCTGACCAGGGCCTTCACCACGGGCCACTGGCGGCGCGAAACGGGCAGCCGCTCTTCGACGTCCCGCAGAATCACCTGCCACGATTCCTGCGGCTTGTCGGCATCCGTATCGGCATCGATTGCTTGCGAACCGCGCTCCACGCCGGCAATCGCATTGCGCGCGACCAATGCATTGCGATGCACGCGAACGAAGACTCGGGCCAGCTCGTCTTCAATCGATGTCAGCGACTCCTCGATCAGATATTCGTGCGTCGCCGTACGCAGCGTCACGTATTTCAACTCCGCCTTCAGATAGATGACATCGCCCACCGGCACCAGCAGCAGCCGGCCGCGTTCCTGCACCGAAAAATGGCGGCGTGCGGCAGACTGCGCAATGGCATCAATCGCCGTTATCTGCAGCGCCGTCTGTGTGCTCAACGCGCTCGCACGGCGCAAGGCATCTGCCAGGCGCGCGGCCCGCACCGGTTTCAACAGATAATCGAGCGCATGCACTTCGAATGCGCTTAGCGCGTAAGCGTCATGGGCGGTAGTGAAAATCACGATTGGGGCGGGCGGCGGCAGTTTTTTTAGATGTACCGCCAGTTCGATTCCAGTAATGCCCGGCATCTGTACGTCGAGCAGCACGATGTCCGGCCTGGCTGCGGCAATGCCATCCAGCGCGCGCTGCGCATTTTCCGCCTCGCCGACCAGTTCATGCGGACACTCCGCTTCGATGTCGTCCAGCAGCATCTTCAGCCGCGCGCGCGCCGGCGGCTCGTCGTCCACGATGAATATGCGCGGCTTCACAAGCTCCCCCTGGTGTAAGGAAAATGCAGACGAGCTTCAAAGAAGCCTTGGGCGACGGATGTGGTCAACTGGCCTTCCACGTCGTACAGCAGCATCAAGCGTTCGCGAATATTGTCGAGCGCCATCCGATTGCCGGTCGCACCGGTCGCGTCTGCATGATATGGATTGACGACCGATATTTCGATGCGATCGAGAGCGCCGCTGACCTCAACCCGTATCAATGCCGTCCCGATCGCCGGTTCGACACCATGGTGAACCGCGTTCTCCAGCAAGGGCTGCAGCAGCAGAACCGGAATCTGCGCACGGCGCAACACCCCCTCTCGAATGTTTTCCATTTTCCACTCTACCTGCAGACGGTCGCCGAGGCGGATCTTTTCGATGGAGAGGTATTGCCGGCACAAGCGGATCTCATCTTCCAGTGTTGTCATGCTACGCGGATCGCTCATCAGCACGCGAAACAGGTCCGCAAGATCTTCCAGTGTGTTTTCGGCGCGCTGCGGCTCTGTGCGAATCAGCGACAGCACCGCGTTCAGGCTGTTGAACAGGAAATGCGGGCGGATACGGGCCTGCAGCGCCTGCAACCGGGCCTCAGGCAAGGCCGGCGAGTAGGCGCGAGTGCGCAGCTCGAAATAATGCTGGAACGCGATACCGATCGATCCCGCGATCAGCACACCTTTCAATATTGTCAGATGGGCAAAGCTGTTCAGGAACCAATCGGAAGAAATGAAAAAACCGACGATCATCCCGGTGACCGCTGCGGGCACGAGCGCGCACAGCAAGCGCTGCCCCCACAGCGACATTACGCCGATCGCTCCAGAGCGCAGCAACAGGCGACGCACCACGCACAGCACGAACAGCGACCATAGGCACGCCAGCTCCGTCACCATCGACGCCTCAACAAATTCCAGCAAGGCCGCTTTCAAGCTGCCGGCCTGCACCAGGATCCCCCCAAATACGACGGCGTTCACCGCGAGCAACGAACGAAATACCACGCCGATATTGCAGCAATCGGGGACCACGATCTCGGTCGGGATAACGATGGACGGCTTGGACGGCTGCATGGATCTAACGGTTGGTGGCTCCGCCTGCGAGAAGCAGGTGCGCTTGTTTTATAATCCGGTATTCACTGAGGCCCAATTATGACAGCACAACTTTCCAAAAAAAGCGAGGCCTGGTCGGCCCGTTTTTCCGAACCCGTCTCCGATCTGGTCAAGCGCTATACTGCATCTGTCTTTTTCGACAAGCGTCTGGCGCAAGCCGACATGCAGGGTTCGCTGGCGCACGCGGAAATGCTCGCGCACCAGGGCATCATCAGCGCCCAGGACTACGCGGACATCCAGCGCGGCATGGCACAGATCCAGGCCGAAATCGCCTCCGGCAAGTTCGAGTGGCTGCTCGATCTCGAAGACGTCCATCTGAACATTGAAAAGCGGCTCACCGAACTGGTCGGCGATGCGGGCAAACGGCTGCATACCGGGCGCTCGCGCAACGATCAGGTGGCGACCGACATCCGGCTTTACCTGCGCTCGGCGATCGACGACATCATCGGACTGCTGCGCGATCTGCGCGCAGCGTTGCTCGATCTCGCGGAACAGCATGCCGAGACCATCCTCCCCGGCTTCACCCATATGCAGGTCGCGCAGCCGATCACGTTCGGCCATCACATGCTCGCCTATGTCGAGATGTTCGGCCGCGACGCCGAGCGCATGAGCGACTGCCGCAAGCGTATCAATCGCCTGCCTCTGGGCGCAGCTGCACTGGCCGGCACCACCTTCCCGATCGATCGTGAACGGGTCGCACGTACGCTCGGCTTCGACGACGTCTGCCGCAACTCGCTCGACGCAGTATCCGATCGCGATTTCGCAATCGAATTCTGCGCGTCCGCCGCACTGGTGATGACGCACATTTCGCGCATGTCGGAAGAACTGGTGATCTGGATGAGCCCGCGCGTCGGCTTCATCGACATCGCCGATCGTTTCTGCACCGGCTCGTCGATCATGCCGCAAAAGAAAAATCCGGACGTGCCCGAGCTCGCACGCGGCAAGACCGGTCGCATCAATGGCCACCTGATCGGATTGCTGACGCTGATGAAGGGACAGCCACTGGCCTACAACAAGGACAACCAGGAAGACAAGGAACCGCTGTTCGACACCGTCGACACGGTGACCGACACGCTGCGCATTTTCGCCGACATGGCGGGCGGCATCACGGTCAAACCGGATGCGATGCGTGCCGCGGCACTGCAGGGCTATGCAACAGCGACTGACCTGGCCGATTACCTGGTGAAGAAAGGCCTGCCGTTCCGTGATGCGCATGAGGCAGTCGCACACGCAGTGCGTGCCTGCGTCGACCGCGGTTGCGATCTGAGCGACCTGTCGCTGGACGAACTGCGCAAGTTTTCACCGCTGATCGATGCCGACATTTTCAATGTACTGACGCTGGAAGGCTCTGTTGCCGCTCGCAATCATATTGGCGGCACCGCGCCGAAACAGGTGCGCGCAGCCATCGCGCACGCTCGCAAACAACTCGGTTGAAGTGCATGTGAAATTGTTGCGGCCGCAAGACATGACGCCGGAAATCATCTCACTCCTCTGCTGCCACACCCGGTATTCGGCAAAAGCAAAATACGCGTATGCTTATGTTCGCGCATTCACTCGCTCTTCGTTTTTCCATCGCGTCAGATGCGATGTTCTTTGCGCAGCGCCTTGATGCCAGAGTATGCGATTGCGTATTTTCACGTAAGCGCTACTACGAAAAACACCCTCGAAAAATGAAAATAATCGGGTGCTTTTGCGTCGCAACATGAAAAGAGCTTTGTTCGCGAACTCGAAGTGTTCGCTTGCAAGTTGAAATGTCATATACTGCCCCGAGCCATAAAGCCCCCCTCTCCCGGGGTCACCCATCGCATATAAAAAGCAAGCGATGCGGTTCACTTTTTTTCAATAACGGAGACAAACCATGTCTTTCTTACTCGCGCTATCGAGGCTCATTGACACGATCAATGAAAAAATCGGGCATGCCGTCAGTTGGGCATTGCTCGTCGCAGTTCTCATCTGCAGTGGCAATGCAATTGTTCGCTACGGACTGGATACCAGTTCCAACGCATGGCTTGAAATCCAGTGGTATCTGTTTTCCGCGATCTTCCTGCTGGCAAGCGCCTATACCCTGCGTCGCAACGAACACGTGCGGATCGATGTGGTCGTCGGTCACTTTTCCAAGCGCACCCAGGTCTGCATTGACCTGTTCGGCTTCATTTTTTTCCTGCTGCCAATGGCATCCATCATCCTGTACTACGCAGTGCCTTATGCGCTCATATCGTACCAAGAGCAGGAATATTCGAGTAACGCCGGCGGGCTCATCGTATGGCCGGCAAAGATTCTGATTCCGATCGGTTTTTTCATGTTGCTGATGCAAGGCATCTCCGAACTCATCAAACGTATCGGGTACCTGCAGGGCAAGGTGGATGCACACGAATTTGAAAAACACGCTGCCACGCCTGAAGAAGAAATCGAGGCTATCAAGGCCGCGAACAAACTCAACTGATCGTCCGGGGAAAGAATCATGGAGCAATTCATCATCACGAACATGGCGCCGATCATGTTCGGTGCACTCGTAGTATTCCTGCTATCCGGTTTTCCGGTCGCATTTTCGCTCGCTGCAAACGGTCTTTTCTTCGGCTTTCTCGGCATCGAGTTCGGTCTGTTGACGCCGCAACTGCTGCAGGCATTGCCGAATCGCCTGTTCGGCATCATGGCCAACGATACGCTGCTGGCAGTTCCCTTCTTCACCTTCATGGGACTGATTCTGGAACGTTCCGGCATGGCCGAGGATTTGCTCGACACGATCGGTCAGCTATTCGGGCCAATCCGCGGCGGCGTTGCCTACGCGGTGATTTTCGTCGGTGCACTGCTGGCCGCAACGACCGGCGTGGTTGCCGCCTCGGTGATTTCGATGGGCTTGATCTCGCTGCCGGTGATGCTGCGCTATGGCTACGACAAACGGATTGCGACCGGTGTGATCGCCGCTTCCGGCACGCTGGCGCAGATCATCCCGCCGTCACTGGTGTTGATCGTGATGGCCGACCAGCTCGGCCGTTCCGTGGGCGACATGTACAAGGCCGCATTCCTGCCAGGTCTGCTGCTTACCGTCATGTACACCGGTTATGTGCTAATCATCTCGCTGATAAAGCCGGCCGCCGTTCCGGCGCTGCCGCTGGAAGCGCGCAACCTGCGCGAGCCCAATGGCAAGAGCGGCGTGGTATCGGTGTTCGTTCTGCTTGGGCTGGCAATCGCCGGATCTTTCGCTTTCGCATCGTATTTTCACGCGGGTCATCCGAACATGCCGTCCGATGAAGTCGGCATCTACGCTGGCGCAGTCGGCATCGCCGGTGCCTTTGTCGTGGCCTTCGCGAACCGCAAGTTCAAGATCGGCCTGCTTTCCAGAATGGCGGAAAAGGTCGTGTTCGTACTAATCCCGCCGCTGGCGCTGATCTTCCTGGTACTCGGCACGATCTTCGTCGGCATTGCAACTCCGACTGAAGGCGGCGGCATGGGTGCAATGGGCGCGCTGGTGCTCGCACTCCTTAATCGCCGGCTGTCGCTTGACCTGTTGAAACAGGCAATGAATTCGACCACACGCCTGTCGTGTTTCGTGATCTTCATCCTGATCGGCTCCAGCGTGTTTTCGCTGGTGTTCCGCGGCGTGAACGGCGATCTGTGGGTCGAGCACCTGCTGACGTCGCTTCCGGGCGGCACTGCCGGTTTCCTCATCGTCGTCAACATCCTGTTCTTCGGCCTCGCATTCTTTCTGGACTTCTTCGAGCTGGCATTCATCCTGGTGCCGCTGGTCGGTCCGGTCGCGGACAAGCTGGGAATCGATTTGATCTGGTTCGGCGTGCTCATCAGCGTCAACATGCAGACCTCTTTCATGCATCCGCCGTTCGGCTTCGCGCTGTTCTACCTGCGCTCGGTCGCACCGAAGGAAGTCAAGACAACCGACATCTACTGGGGTGCGATGCCGTTCGTGATGATACAAGTCATCATGGTGGCACTGATCATTGCGTTCCCGAGCCTGGTATCGATCGGGAAGAAAACCGACATGAAGGAAAAACTACAGTTGCAGATTGAAACGCCGATGCTGAACCAAGGCTACGGCAGTTCGCCGCAGTTGAATTTCTCGAACGAGGGCAGCAAGAACGACAGTGGCGGTCTGCAGTTGAATTTCTCGTCGGACACCGACAAGAAATAAGCCTGTTTCCTGCTTCCGGAAGCCCGCATGGTTCGGCCATGCGGGCTTTTTTTATGGCGCATCTTGCAGGAATCGGCGATGCAGCGTTCGCGGCAAATAGCCATCAGAGGTACCCGAGGCAGCGCCGGGATCTCGCTCAATGAATCCAATCGGAGCAACGCAGTCTCCGCAATAGAGCAATAGAGAGGATGCGATGAGCATGAAAAAACCCGCAGAGCTTTCGCTCTGCGGGTTTTTTTGCGACCGGTTCGACTTACTTGCGGCCGATCATGAAGTTCTGCATCGGTGCTTCCGCAACCGAGAACCACTGGTTCTGGTCGTTGCGGAAGCGCTTCCACGGTTCGTAAATCTTCTTGAACTTCGCGTTCTTCGCGGCTTCCTCATCCATCACAACATTGGCTGCCTTCCAGCAGGCATCCATGATCTCTTTCGAGAAGCTGCGCAGCTTCACGCCGTTCTTCAACAGACGCGCCAGCGCTGCCGGGTTCTTCGCATCGTAATCCGCCTGCATCACGACGTGCGCTTCAAATGAAGCCGCCTCGATCGCTGCCTGGTACTCCTTCGGCAGCGCTTCCCACTGCTTGATGCCGACATAGAACGACAACTGCGGGCCCGCTTCCCACCATCCTGGTGAATAGTAGTAAGGCGCCACCTTGTTGAACCCGAGCTTTTCATCGTCGTAGGGACCGACCCATTCCGCCGCGTCGATCGTGCCCTTCTCCAATGCCGGATAGATATCGCCGCCAGCGATCTGCTGCGGCACCAGACCCAGATGCTGCATTACCTTGCCGGCGAAGCCGCCGATGCGCATCTTCAGGCCGTTCAGGTCCTGCACCGACTTCACTTCCTTGCGGAACCAGCCGCCCATCTGCGTACCGGTGTTGCCTCCCATGAAGTTGACGATACCGTAGTCCTTGAAGAATTCGCGCATCAACTGCCTTCCGCCGCCCTGATCGAACCATGCGGTTTGCTGGCGGGAGTTCAAGCCGAATGGCACCGCGCAGTCGAATGCAAACGTCGGATCCTTGCCGAAGTAATAATAGGAAGCGGAGTGCCCCATCTCCACCGTGCCGGCCTGTACCGCGTCAACCACCTGCAATGCAGGGACGATTTCACCGCCCGCAAACACGCGAATATTGAATTTCCCTCCTGTCAATTGCGATACGCGCTTCGACAAGGTCTCCGCGGCACCGAAAATCGTATCCAGCGATTTCGGAAAGCTGGATGCCAGGCGCCAGTTGATTGTTGGTTGTGATTGCGCCAGCGCCGGCGCTGCGATTGCACCGACCGATGCACCGACCGACGCTTTTTTCAGAAAGGAACGACGTTCCATTTTTTCTCCTTGAATGATCTATCGTTATTTGGATCAAGCTTGCTTGACATACAGGATCGCTGCATGTGCAGCAGATTGTAGAGGCGCATTGACGCAGTTGCAACACACAAAGGTATTGCAATGCAATAGGAACGATAAAGCAGGTTCACGGATGAAACAAACTCGCCGTCCGTGAAAGCCTTATCCAAGAAGAGAATTGGAGGAAAAGCGAATGCAATACGGGTTGATGTCATTGCGATGAAAATATTCATCACAATGACATCCGGATCTCCTTTGATTAATCATGCAAGTAAGGTCCGGTAAAAAACCGGATACCTCACTGCCGTCAATGACAAGAGCCTGTCGAAGCGGGCAACGCAGGCGCAACACGCCACGCAGCTCGCCGATAAACGGCTACCGCGAATTACTTGCGGCCGATCATGAAGTTCTGCATCGGCGCTTCGGCCACCGAGAACCACTGGTTCTCATCATGCAGGAAACGCTTCCACGGCTCATAGATTTTCTTGAATTTTGCGTTCTTCGAGGCTTCCTCTTCCATCGTTATCACTGCAGCCTTGTAACAGGCCTCCATGATTTCCTTCGAGAAGAAGCGCATCTTCGTGCCGTTCTTGATCAGGCGCGCGAGAGCTGCCGGATTCTTCCCGTCGTATTCCGCCTGCATCAGTACATGCGCCTCATGCGATGCGGCTTCGATCGCATACTGATACTCCTTGGGCAGCTTTTCCCATTGCTTGATACCGACATAGAACGACAACTGCGCACCCGCCTCCCACCATCCCGGTGAGTAGTAGTAAGGGGCAACCTTGTAGAAGCCGAGCTTCTCGTCGTCGTAGGGCACCGTCCATTCGACTGCGTCGAGCGTGCCTTTTTCGAGTGCAGGATAGATGTCGGCGCCAGCCAGCTGCTGCGGCACCAGGCCGAGAGGCTGCATGACTTTGCCCGCAAATGCGCTGATCCGCATCTTCAGGCCGCGAATATCATCGAGTGTGTTGATCTCCTTGCGAAACCAGCCCCCCATCTGTGCGCCGGTATTCCCGCCCAGGAAGTTGACAATGCCCCAGTCCTTGTAAAAAGCGCGCAACAATTCCCGTCCGCCGCCTTGATGGAACCAAGCCGTCTGCTGGCGCGAGTTCATGCCGAATGGAACGGCACAGTCGAATGCAAACGTCGGATCCTTGCCGAAGAAATAGTACGGCGCGGTGTGTCCCATCTCCACAGTCCCTGCCTGCACCGCGTCTAGCACCTGCAGCGCCGGCACGATCTCACCACCCGCAAACGGTCGGATGTTGAACTTGCCGCCGGTCAGCTGGGAAACACGTTTGGTAAAGGTTTCAGCGGTGCCGTAAAGCGTGTCCAGCGATTTGGGAAAACTGGAGGCAAGACGCCAGTTGATCGTAGGTTGCGACTGCGCCAAGGCCGGGGCTGCAATTGCGCCGGCGGATGCGCCGACAGCTGCTTTTTTTAGAAAGGAACGACGTTCCATATAGTCTCCTGAGGGATGAAAGC
This sequence comes from uncultured Noviherbaspirillum sp., assembly GCA_966211585.1. Lineage (GTDB taxonomy): Bacteria > Pseudomonadota > Gammaproteobacteria > Burkholderiales > Burkholderiaceae_D > Noviherbaspirillum. The sequence goes on from CBIHNU010000018.1 coordinate 31,069, forward strand.
ATTGAATACACCAACGTCAAACGGCGACGGATTGCTGTATGCGAGGTTGCCGATCAAAGAGGTCAGAGGGAAGCATTGATCAGATCGACATCGATTCAAACTTAAAGTGCCGCCGATGATCATTTGCACATGCGGAATATTTCAAATGCATGCGTTTTTACTTCGGACACTTATTCTACTTGGACTGGAAAAAATTTTCTTGAGGCAACAAAATCAGGCATCGAGCAAGCGATGCCCTATCCAATTCCGCTTCGAATTTTCCCCATGTGCTTCGCGCTCTCCAGTCGAAAAAAAAGCCTGCAGCACATATGCGCTGCAGGCTTTTCGAAACGTCGGCGGCTTGATTACTTGCGGCCGATCATGAAGTTCTGCATCGGTGCTTCCGCAACCGAGAACCACTGGTTCTGGTCATTACGGAAGCGCTTCCACGGTTCATAGATCTTCTTGAATTTCGCGTTCTTCGCGGCTTCCTCATCCATCACTTCGTTCGCTGCCTTCCAGCAGGCATCCATGATCTCTTTCGAGAAGCCACGCAGTTTGACGCCGTTCTTCAACAGACGTGCCAGCGCTGCCGGATTCCTCGCATCATATTCCGCCTGCATCACCACGTGCGCTTCATACGATGCCGCCTCGATCGCTGCTTGGTATTCCTTCGGCAGTTTTTCCCACTGCTTGATGCCGATATAGAACGACAGTTGCAGACCCGGCTCCCACCAGCCCGGCGTGTAGTAGTAAGGCGCGACCTTGTTGAAACCGAGCTTTTCATCGTCGTAGGGACCGATCCATTCCGCTGCGTCGATCGTGCCTTTTTCCAGCGAAGGATAGATGTCACCACCGGCGATCTGCTGCGGCACCAGGCCCAGACGCTGCATCACCTTGCCGGCGAAGCCGCCGATGCGCATCTTCAGGCCATTCAGGTCCTGCACCGTTTTCACTTCCTTGCGGAACCAGCCGCCCATCTGCGTGCCGGTGTTGCCGCCCTGGAAATTGAGAATGCCGTAATCCTTGAAGAATTCACGGGTCAGTTGACGGCCGCCGCCCTGATCGAACCATGCGGTTTGCTGACGCGACATCAGGCCGAACGGAACGGCACCATCGAATGCAAACGTCGGATCCTTGCCGAAGTAATAGTACGAAGCCGTGTGCCCCATTTCCACCGTACCGGCCTGCACCGCATCCATCACCTGCAACGCTGGCACAATTTCACCGCCCGCGAACACGCGAATGTTGAACTTGCCGTTGGTCAGTTGCGATACGCGCTTGGAGAATGTCTCGGCAGCGCCGAAGATCGTATCCAGCGATTTCGGAAAGCTGGATGCCAGACGCCAGTTGATGGTTGGTTGGGTTTCGGCCAATGCAGGTGCGGCGATCGTGCCGACTGCTGCTCCGACCGAGGTGCCGACGGCAGCCTTTTTCAAAAATGAACGACGTTCCATTTTGTCTCCTGAAGGATTAAAAAAATGAGTGGAACCACGCCTTGTAACGCAGCGATAAAGCCAGTTATAGACATGCGAATTCTAGGTGTTCAAATGTGCAAGCAGCAATACAAAACTACGCTGCGAGTATGAGCGCTTAGGTAATACTACGTAGAAAAACCGCTGAAGGGAGAAGCACTTCTGGAAGCCTCATGGCGAGACCCTTCCCTTGCAAACTGGTACCTGATCCAGGCGTCCCGTCGGCGCAAGCAGAATGAATGATTCCGTCGAAAATGGTTTTATCGCGCAGCGCGCCGTTGCTCCTGCATTGCAGGTCCTTGGCGGCAATGACGCCTGCGGCAGGCGGCGTGGCGCCGCCCGACTCAATTCCCCGCGACCGTCATGTTTTCGATGAGGACGGACCCCGTCTCCTTGGTTCCGCGAACCAGCTTGTCGGCACCGACGGCGACGATCTGCAACAGCATGTCCTTCATGTTGCCCGCAATCGTGATTTCCTCGACCGGGTACTGGATCACGCCCCGCTCCACCCAGTAACCCGACGCACCGCGTGAATAGTCGCCAGTCACATAATTCACACCTTGGCCCATCAATTCGGTTACCAGCAACCCGGTATCGAGCTTCTTCAGCATTGCCCTGAAATCGTCGTCGGGAGTCGTCAACGATGAAGTCAGCGACAGGTTGTGCGAGCCACCGGCATTACCCGTGGTTTTCATGCCGAGCTTGCGTGCGGAATACGTAGACAGGAAATAGCCCTGCACCATGCCGTCTTTCACGACATCGCGTGCCCCAGTCTTCACCCCTTCCTCATCGAATGGCGAGGAGCCGACTGCACCGACAACGTGCGGGTCTTCGTGCACCTGGATATGCAATGCGAACGCCTGCTTGCCGAGTGAATCGAGCAGAAAGGTCGATTTGCGGTAAAGCGCTCCGCCCGACACTGCCTGCACGAATGCGCCGAGCAGGCCGGCAGCAAGCGGGGCTTCGAACAGCACCGGGCATTTGCGCGTGTCGAGTTTGCGCGCGTTCAGTCTTGCCAGTGCCCGTTCTGCGGCGTAACGCCCAATATCTTCCGGTTTTGCCAGTCGCTGCGGGTCGCGCGTCGATGAATACCAGTCATCGCGTTGCATGTTGGCGCCCTTGCCGGCAATTGGCGATACCGAGACCGTATGCCGCGAATAAGGATAGCCGCCGATGAAGCCGCGTGTATTGGCGGCGACGAAATGCGACTGCTGCGCATACACGCTGGCGCCTTCGCTGTTGGTGATCCGCTTGTCAACTGCGAACGCCGCCGCCTCGCAACGCTGCGCCAGTTCTACGGCTTCTTCTGTCGACAGCAGCCACGGATAGCAAAGCTGCAGATCGCGCGGCGACATTTCCAGCGTGTCGGCATCAGGCAGGCCGGCACAGTCATCATCGGCAGTGAAGCGTGCGATGTTGTAAGCCGCTTCCACCGTGTCCTTCAGCGATTGCTGCGAAAAGTCGGAGGTGCTTGCGTTGCCGCGACAAATATGAGGTCTTTCGCCGAGATAGACGGTGACGCCAATACCCTTGTCCTTGTTTTGTTCAATCGTCTCGATCTTGCCTTTGCGCACCGTCACCGAAAGGCCATTGCCCTCGCTGATTTCGACTGCGGCATCCGACGCTCCTTTTTCCTTTGCGAAACGCAGTACATCCTGCGCGAGCTGTTTCAACTGGTCCTGGCTATGGGTGAATACGGAGTTGCTCATGAGCTTGTTGTTTGGAAGTCGGTTTAAAGCAGTTATCATAGCAGTCGTTTACAGAACGGCCTTGAGCCCAACCTATTTTCATCATCATGGTAAATCCCAATCGTGGCGCAGTCGGCTTCAAGTCGACCGAGTTCGAGCAGCAGTACGACCGCCCATCCAAATCGCAGCTGAAACGGGACATGACCGCCCTGCAAAAACTGGGCGAAGAGCTGGTATCGCAGCCGAAGGATCGCGTATTGCGCGTGCCGATGCCGGATGACGTGCGAGATGTGATCCTCGAATGCCAGAAGATCAAGGATCACGAAGGCCGCCGGCGCCAGATGCAGTATGTCGGCAAGAAGATGCGCACACTCGACGAAGATGAAATCGCCGCGATCCAGAAAGTGCTGGATAGCTGGAAAGGTGCATCGAAAGCTGAGACTGCTGCGATGCATGCACTGGAGCGCCGCCGCGAAAAACTGCTTGCCGATGACAAGGCGCTGACCAACCTGCTGGAACAGCATCCGGAAGTCGACGCACAACAATTGCGCGCGTTGATCCGCAATGCGCGCAAGGAACAGGCAGAGAACAAACCGCCGAAAGCGTATCGCGAAATCTTCCAGATCCTGAAGCAATTACAAAAACCGGCGGCAACACCGGAAGCCGACGAACATGACGACACAGAAGAAGAGTAATCCTGACGAGCTTCTGATCGGGCTGGTTTCGATCTCCGACCGCGCATCCAGCGGCGTGTATGAAGATCAGGGCATCCCGGCATTGCGCGACTGGTTCGGCGCGGCGCTGGCCAGCCCGTGGAAACTGGAAACCCGGCTAATCCCGGACGAACAGGCGCTGATCGAGCAGGCGTTGATCGAACTGGTCGACGATGCGCGCTGCGACCTGGTCATTACCACCGGCGGCACCGGACCTGCACGACGCGACGTGACGCCGGAAGCGACGCTTGCCGTAGCCACCAAGGAGATGCCCGGTTTCGGCGAACAGATGCGGCAAATCAGTCTCAAATTCGTGCCGACGGCGATCCTGTCGCGCCAGGTGGCGGTGATCCGCGAAACCGCGGACCATGCGGCGCTCATCATGAATTTGCCGGGGCAGCCGAAGTCGATCAAGGAAACGCTGGAAGGCTTGAAAGACGCAGCCGGCACGCAGGTCGTATCCGGCATATTTGCCGCTGTGCCGTACTGCATCGACCTGATCGGCGGTCCATATATCGAAACCAACGATGCGGTATGCAAGGCACTCCGGCCGAAATCGGCGATCCGGCAAAAGTAATCCCTCGTTACCGTTTGAATCGCAGACCAACAGGCGCCACAGATGAACAATCCCGCACTGGACAGCATCCAGATCGAAACTGCTCCCAATCCCACCGTATCGGTCATTTGGCTGCACGGCCTGGGCGCGGACGGCAATGACTTCGTACCGATCGTGCGCGAACTCGACTTGAGCGGCTGCCCGGCCATCCGCTTCGTGTTTCCGCATGCACCGACCATGCCGGTGACGATCAATAACGGTTATGTGATGCGCGCGTGGTACGACATACTCGGTACCGATATCGCCCGACGCGAAGACGAAGCCGGCCTGCGCAAGTCACAGGCCTTGGTCGAACAGCTGATCGCGCAGGAAAAGGCTCGCGGAATCGCCGCCGACAATATTGTTCTCGCCGGATTTTCGCAGGGCTGTGCGATGACGCTGCAAACCGGTTTGCGCCATCCGGAGAAACTCGCCGGATTGCTATGCCTGTCCGGTTATCTGCCGATCCACGCGACGGTTCAGGACGAACGCCACAGCGCCAACCATGACACGCCGATCTTCCTCGCACACGGGCGCGGCGACAATGTCATTCCGATCGACCGCGCGGAGAAATCGCGCGACATGCTGCAGGCGCTTGGTTACAAGGTCGAGTGGCATGAATACATGATGCCGCATTCGGTCTGCGAGGAAGAAATCGAGAATATCGGTGCGTGGCTGAAACGCGTACTGGCCTGAAAACTTCCCGGCTGGCGACGCGAACTATTTGAATACCACCGTCTTGTGCCCGTTCAGAAGAATGCGGTGCTCGACGAACCACTTGACCGCGCGCGCCAGCACCACGCACTCGACGTCGCGCCCGATCGCGGTCAGCGTATCGGGATCCATCGCATGGTCGACGCGCTCGACGTCCTGCTCGATGATCGGCCCTTCATCCAGGTCGCCGGTAACGAAATGCGCGGTTGCGCCAATCAGTTTCACACCACGCTCATGCGCCTGATAGTACGGCTTGGCGCCCTTGAAGCTGGGCAGGAAGGAATGGTGGATGTTGATCGCCCTCCCCTTCAGGGCGTCGCACATTTGCGGAGACAGTATCTGCATGTAGCGCGCCAGCACGACCAGGTCAATATCATTGGTCTTCACGATCTCGAGCACACGCTCTTCCTGCGCCCGCTTGGCTTCCTGCGACGCGCCGTTCGCCAGCGGCAGATGGTGAAACGGAATATTGTAGCTCGCAGCGAGCTGGTAAAAATCGGTGTGATTCGACACGATCGCCGGAATCTCCACCGGCAGCAGCCCGCTCTTGTACCGAAACAGCAAATCGTTCAGGCAATGGCCGATCTTCGACACCATCAGCATCACGCGCGGCTTCTTTCCCGCGTCATGCAATTGCGCATTCATGTTCAGTTCCTGCGCCACTTCGGCGAAATCGGCACGCAATGCCGCATCGCTCATCGCCGGGTCTTCCGACGCGAAATGCACACGCATGAAGAAAAGTGCCGATTGCGCATCGCCGAACTGGGCGGAATCGATGATATTGCAGCCATGCCCGGCCAGAAAACCGGATACGCGATGGACAATGCCGCGATGATCGGGACAGGATAAAGTAAGGATGTATTCCGGGTGCATGCTGATCGTTCGATAACGCCACAGACGTGAAGTGCGCTATTGTCGCACGCCTTGCAGGGACGAACAAAAACCCGGACGCGCCAGCGTTCCGGGTTTCTCGATGAAGACACAATACGAAAGTCCGGCTCAGCCGCAGGCCACCGCCTGCGGCTATCCGGATGCGGGGACACCCTGGCCGGTGCGGTTACTCCAAGCGCCGACGACCCGCATTGATCGTTACATCGTATGCGTCACAACTGCTTTGCGCCCGAGCCTCAGCCCGCTTTCGCGACCGACAAGCCTTTGGCGGCGCTCGTGGTGCCGACCTGGATGTCGCCGGCCAGTTGGCCACCCTCTTCGATAACGACCTTGCCGTAGCGGACCTTGCCGGAAACCTTGCCGGTCGAGTAGATCACCAGCTTCTGGCGCACTGTCAGATCGCCATCGAATTCACCGTGGATCTCGGCGATATCGATTTCGGCGGAGCCCTTGAACGCGCCCCGCTCGGCGATCTGGATCACGCGCGAATCGATCGTTGCTTCGACGCGGCCTTCGACCACCAGCGTGTCGCAATCGGTGATTTCAACGCCCTTGAGTTTGATGTTCGGGCCGACGATCAGCTTGCTGCCGCCTTCATTGGTGCTGGACGATGTGGTTTCGATATGAGCGGTGCTTGCGCTGCCGGCGCCGCCTGCAACTGCTGGAGCAACCGTCTTGGTAAAACCCGAAGTACCCGTGGGGACGATGCCGCTGGCAGTATTGAGGGAGGAATTTGGCGTATTGGTTTCGCGCTTGCCAAAAAGCGTTTCGGATCGAAGCATGTGATCTCCTGAAAATGATAAGCGTAGTTAAACGTGACTTGTGCGATGACTTGTTACGCATGCAGCGCGTCGAAATCGAGGCAACTCTCGCCTGCGCGCTGCAGGAAGCAATCTCCCCACCTCTTGAGCCGCGGCAATATTGCAGCTCCCCCGTTGGTCCGCATGTCCTGCGGAAAGTTCCGACGCTGTTTTGAACTGTTACACTTTTCAATAAAAAAGCACGCTCGTTCCATTTAATGTATAGTCGGATTCGTAAAAATTCTTTTGGAGATGACATGACTCAATCCGCGACAAATCAACAGATTCGGCTGGCAGCCCGCCCGGTTGGCATGCCCAAACAAAGCGACTGGAAATTCACCTCGGAGCCGGTACGCGAAATCGCCGATGGCGAAATCCTCGTCAAGGCACTTTATCTGTCGCTCGATCCGGCCATGCGCGGCTGGATGAATGAAGGCAAATCGTACATTCGCCCGGTTGCCATCGACGAGGTGATGCGCGCTGGCGGCGTCGGCAAGGTGATCGCATCGAAATCGCCGAAATTCGCGGCCGGCGATTACGTTTCCGGGGGTATCGGCGTTCAGCAATATTGGATCGGTCCGGCTGATGATAAAACCGCGGGTTTTTACAAAATCGATCCGAAGGCAGCGCCACTGCCGAAATACTTGAATGCGCTCGGCATGCCCGGCATGACGGCCTACTTTGGCCTGCTCGAAGTGGGCCAGCCGAAGGCGGGCGAAACGGTGGTCGTGTCCGGCGCCGCGGGCGCGGTCGGGCAGACCGTCGGCCAGGTGGCGAAGCACAAGGGCTGCCGCGTGGTCGGGATCGCCGGCGGCAAGGACAAATGCGATTTCGTCGTCAACGAACTCGGCTTCGATGCCTGCATCGATTACAAGAGCGGTTCGGTGCGCGAAGGCCTGAAGCAGCATTGCCCGAAAGGCGTCGATGTCTACTTCGACAACGTCGGCGGCGACATCCTCGACGATGTGCTGACGCGCATCAATATGAAGGCGCGCATCATCATCTGCGGCGCGATCTCGCAGTACAACAACACGACCCCGGTCAAGGGCCCGGCCAATTACCTGTCGCTACTGGTCAACCGCGCACGGATGGAAGGTATTGTCGTGTTCGATTACGCCGACCGTTATCATCTCGGCGTTGCGGAAATGGCCAAGTGGATGAAGGAAGGTTCGTTCAAGACGCGCGAGGATATCGTCGAAGGGATCGACAACTTTCCGGAAGCGCTGCTGATGCTGTTCGAGGGGAAGAACTTCGGCAAGCTGATTCTGCAGGTTAGCAAGGACGACTGAACAGGTTCGCCGAACGGTGTGGCGCCGGTTGCCCGCACCGTTCGTTTCATCGGGCCAGCAATTTTCCCGCTCCAGGGCGCGGAACATTCCCTCAATACCAGCACCGAAAATTGCCTTCTTGACATTTTCAAGGAGGCACGTCACGCTGTCCGCCGCCACCTTAACAATAATTTACAAGGGAGCGGGAATATGGCGAATACCGGCGATATGCAAACGGCAGCAGCACTTCAGCAACCAACCGACGAGTCCAGGCTTCTGCCGTTCAGCTTCGTCGGCAGTGGCAGCGAATACTTTCGCATCTGGATCGTCAACCTGCTACTGTCCATTGTCACGCTTGGCATTTACTCGGCATGGGCGAAAGTACGCAGAACGCGCTATTTTTACGCGAATACCAAACTGGCGGGCACCAGCTTCGACTACCACGGCAATCCGATAGCGATCCTGAAAGGTCGGGTCATCGCAGTCCTTTTCATCGCTGCCTACAATATCGCCTTCAAGATCTCGGCGACGACCGGATTCGTGATGCTCGCGGCAATGATGCTGCTCACGCCATGGCTGGTCTGGAAAAGCTATCAATTCAAGTTGTATAACACCAGTTATCGCGGCATCCGTTTCGGATTTCGCGGAACGCTTGGCAAGGTTTATTTCGTATATCTGCTGCTTCCCATTCTGACCTTCATGACCGCTTACCTGCTGGCGCCGTTTACGCACCAGAGGATCAAAAAATTCCAGCATGAGGAAAGCCGCTACGGGAATACGCATTTTTCCTTTTACGGCTCGGTCCGCGCCTTTTACAAGACCTATCTGATCGTCTTCCTGATCGGCGTCGCAGGTACAGTCGTGATCGGTTTCGGGTTCACGGGAGCGCTACGCGGCATTTTCAGCGCAGGCGGGTTGAAGCACGCCAGCGGAACGGCTGTCGCGACATTCGTACTGTTCATTTTTGTCGTGTATGCGTGGATGTTTTCATTGTTGCCGATCTTCCTGGCATTGATCCAGAACCTGATCTGGAATAGCACCGTGCTCGGCACTCACCGGTTCGAAAGCCGTATGAAGCCGGGCAAGATGGTTTTCATTGCCGTCACCAACCTGATCGGCATCATCGTCACGCTTGGCCTCTTCATTCCATTCGCCCAGGTCCGGGCACTGAAATACCGGATTGAATCGATATCGCTGCTTGCAGCCGGCAGCCTCGACGAGTTTGCCGCCGATACGCAGGCGCAGGCTTCTGCCACCGGTGAAGGCATGGCGGACCTGCTCGATTTCGACCTCTCCCTATAACATCCACAACGATAGACAATGAGTATTCCTGCGATTTACTTCGATGGAAAAACCTCGCGCGGGCTTGCGGTCGAACTCTCGGTCGAGAACGGCATCGCCATCATCACCGGAGAAGCGCAGCGGCAATGCCCGCTGACCGACCTGCATGTATCGGAACGCATGCGTCATGCCGACCGCAAGGTGACGTTTCCGGACGGCGCGTATCTCGAAGTAGACGACTGTGCGGCTTTCGCCAAACTGCTTGATGAAACCGGACACCGGGATTCGTTCGTGGTCCGGTTACAGCAGAGCGGGCGCGGTGCGCTGATCGCTTGCGCGATCACGGTAGCAGTCCTGCTGATGGGTTATTTGTATGGCTTGCCTGTCATCGCGAAATTCGCAGCGAAGTTGTTGCCGCCAGCCGCGGAACGCGCGATCGGACACGAGACGCTGCATTTTCTCGACAGCCGAATGCTGGCCCCGTCGGAACTGCCGATCGAACAACGCAAGGCGATCATTGCGCGTTTTGCCTCACTGACGGCGCCGCAACCCGCTGGTCCACGCTACGACATCGTATTTCGCAAGAGTCGCGTTGGCCCGAACGCCTTCGCACTTCCCTCCGGCCAGATCGTCGTCACAGATGAAATCGTCACCCTGATTGGTGACGGAGACGGATTGATGGGAGTACTCGCCCACGAGCTCGGCCATCTGCATGAACACCATCTGACTCGACAGATCATCCAGACTTCGGCAGTCGGGGCGGTTACCGCGGCTCTTTTCGGCGACGTATCTTCCCTCGTTGCCGGCATACCGACCATGATGCTGTATATGAAGTATTCGCGCGATGCCGAACGCGAGGCGGATGACTATGCGGTCGCGATGCTGAAGGCAAACGGCATCAGTCCAATGACACTGGCATCGGCGTTTAAAAAGCTGGAACAAAAGACAGGCAAGCCCTCGCCTTACCTGTCGAGCCATCCGCCGGCAGACGAGCGGATCGAACGGATACGAAACGCCCGCTAGTTGAATGGTGTCCGCAGCCGGTCAGCGCATCGATCGGCACTGACGCAATTCGCATTCAGCCAGGAAGGTGGTGCCGTTATCGCAGCGCATTCTGTATACCTCGGCCGGCCCTTTCTGAGTAACCAGTCCGGCACCTTGAAGGCTGATACATCCGTAATGTCGTCCCAACCGTTCGACGGTCGCCGACGACACGCCGGTCTGGAATGCGACCTTCTGCAAGATTGCGCTGCCGCGCTCGTCCCGAACCATGATCCGCTCCGGCACCTTGCCCGCGACATGTTCATCAACAGGCATTTTTTTCGTATGCGCACTCTCCGCAACAACGGGTTCCGATTGCATTGGTGCTGACGAACAGGCGCTCAGCACCAGACCTGCGGAGAACACGAGGATCGTTTGCAGTCGTTTCATTTACGGCGCTTCCTTTCATGATTGATGAACCGCACGCTACCACGAATGACAGCGTGCCATTGACATCCCCACATGAGACGCAGTGCGGGCGCAAAAACCCAAGCAGTTTATACCGGAGCGATGGATCGATAAAGCCGTGCTGCGACAAGCGCAGAGCCGACTGACGCATATGCGCAGGCGGCAAAGCCGGAGCGCAAAAAAAAACGCTGCACTATCGGCAGCGTTTTTTTTGATTTCAGACGGGTCAGTTGCGAACCACGCGTTTGTACTCGTTGGTACGGGTATCGATTTCAATCACGTCGTCCTGGCTGACAAACAACGGCACCTGGACAGTGTGGCTATGTGCTTCGACGGCATTTTCAATCCTGGCTTCTTTCAGGACGTTGCCGGAAGTATTGCCTTTGACTGCTGGTTCGGAGTAGGTCACTTTCCGGGCAATGGTGATCGGCAGCTCAACAGAAATCGCCTTGCCGTCGTAGAAAACCGCTTCGCATTCCATACCGTCTTTCAGGTAATGCAGCGCATCGCCCAGGTTTTCTTCTTCGATTTCATACTGATTGTATTCTTCGTCCATGAACACATACAGCGGATCGGCGAAATACGAAAAAGTCACCGGCTTTTTGTCGAGAACAACGACATCGAACTTGTCGTCGCCGCGGAATACGTTTTCCAGAGGCGCGTTCGTCAGAAGATTTTTCATCTTCCATTTGTAGGTGAAGCCGGTACGGCTGGAACCGTTGACATCGGAACGGAGCACGATAAAAGGCTTGCTGTCGACCATGATGATGTTGCCAACACGAATTTCTTTTGCAGGTTTCATAGAAAATGTACGTAAAAACAGGTTGCGTAAAAATCAGCTTTCGCCTCAGGGTCAACAGCGCTTCAAACCCATGCCTGATCGAAAGGACGTTATAGATTAACCGCGCATTATACCTAGGTTTCTGCAGTTGCCGATCGAATCGAAGCCGCAAACTTGAGCAAGTTGGATGCGAGATCTCCGTTTGCCAGATTTTGCCTCTGCCAATCAGCCGACCAGCTCGCAATCCTTCGCATATCGTCCTGCAACGGACGCCATAGCGCGACCCAGTTTGCCTGCTCGTCCGCGCTGCCGACCCTTGCGCCGTTCCACTGCAGGGAAAAGGACGTCAAACTTTCGATATCGGCTGCATAACTCTGCAAAAACGCACGCAATTTCTTGTGATGCAGGTTTTCGTCCTGCGGATAGATATGCCAGACGAATGGCTTGCCTGCCCATTGCGCTCGAACAAAGGAGTCTTCTCCCCGCACAAAATTGAGATCGCATGCCCATAACAGCTTGTCGTAATCCGGCTGGGCGACAAACGGCAGGACGCGTACGGTGAGCGCGCCACGGGTTCGTGCCGCCCCCGGTTGCGCTTCACCGCCAAGAAATGCCTGAATTGCTTCGAGCGCAACACCTTCCGGCACCAGGCAAGTGATTGCGGTATCGCCGCCTTGCCATGCATCCAGCAATGCCGATACCGGTGCGTGCGAATAGCAGAACAAGGATACTTTCAGCGATACCATTTCCGTCGGCGTCACGCCAAACTGCGCAAGAAAAGCCGCCATGCCGGCTTGATCCGATTGGAATCGCTGACGTTGCTCCTCCAACGCAGATTCGCGCAGCAAGCCGCCCGTTTTACTGGTGAAGCCCGGAAAGAAAAAATACTTCGTCAATGACAAGCGCGGATGAGGCGAAGGCAAGGTATGGCAGCCTTCAACCCATTCCTCGGCAGTCAAGCCTTCCAGATTGAGCCATACTGGACGTGGATTGCATTCCGCCATTGCGGCAATATAGCCCGGCGGGATATCGCAAGCGAAAAACTCGATGACGATATCGGCAATCTCGCCAGCCGAAAATACGCCGTCCTGATCATGCCAGTGGCGCACCGTCACCGCGCCAAGCTGCTGCACTTCAGCGTCGATTGCAACGGCCGGGCAAATCCGCTGGAAGCTGCGCAAATCGTCCACCCACAAGGTAACGGCGACGCCGTGCTCTTGCTGCAACTGCCTTGTCAGGCGCCAGCAGATACCGATGTCGCCATAGTTATCAACGACCTTGCAGAAAATGGCCAGGGATGTTGCCCGGTTTTTATTGACGAACATGTTTAACGACTTGATTTCCAATAGACAGTGATTGCGGCATCCTGTCCCTGCCGCAGTCGTCAGCCCTGAATAGTACCGAAGCGTATTCAACTTGCGGAAAAAGAAAAACGCCGCGCAATTGCGCGGCGTTTTGAGTGGCGTCCCCACGGGGATTCGAACCCCGGTACTCACCGTGAAAGGGTGATGTCCGCTGACCTCTTGCATGCCATGCAAGCGCTCTCCCAGCTGAGCTATACCCCCGTGCGAAGAAACGAGATTATAGCAAAGGTTTTTCTCAGGTGTAAATCGTCTTTTAAAAATTATCCGATAAATGTTGCAAGGCGCGCGAGCACCGCTTCACGGCCGAACAATTCCAGCACTGCATCGATTCCCGGCGTCTGCAATTGACCGGTGACGATCAGACGCAAGGGCATCGCCAATTGCGGCATCTTCAGCTTGTGCGCAGCAAGCACTTCCTTCATTGCAGCCGACAATGAGGACTTGCTCCATTCCACTGTCCTGCACTGTTCGGCGAACTGCGCGAGCGCCGGCTTCACTGCATCGGTCACATGCTGCTCGACAAGCGCAGGCTCCGGCGCTGGCTGCCGGTAGAACAGCATTGCCGCCTCGGCCAGTTCATTGATCGTGTTCGCGCGCTCCTTCATCAGCGCGATTACCGCCTGCAGGTCGGGAGCGCCTTCGAAACGCGCGCCGTCCTGTTCCATCAACGGACGTACCAGCGCCTCCAGCCGCGCATTATCGGACTGCTTGATGTAATGGTTGTTCAGCCACGCGAGCTTTTCCGGATTGAACTGCGCCGGCGATTTCGACAGGTGATCGACATCGAACCACTGGCAGAACTGCGCCATCGAAAAGATCTCGTCGTCGCCATGGCTCCAGCCGAGGCGCGCCAGGTAATTCAGCATCGCTTCCGGCAGATAGCCCTGGGCCGGATATTCCATCACGCTGACCGCGCCGTGGCGCTTCGACAGCTTCTCGCCGTCGGCGCCGAGGATCATCGGCACGTGGCCGTATTCCGGCAGCGGCGCGCCGAGCGCGCGCAGGATATTGATCTGACGGGGCGTGTTGTTCACATGGTCGTCGCCGCGGATCACGTGCGTCATCCGCATGTCCCAGTCGTCGACCGCGACGCAGAAATTGTAGGTCGGCGTGCCGTCCGGACGCGCGATCACCAGGTCGTCCAGTTCACGATTGGAAATCGTGATCGGGCCCTTCACCATATCGTTCCAGGTGACGTCGCCGTCGAGCGGATTCCTGAAGCGCACCACCGGCTTGCGCCCTTCCGGTACCGGCGGCAACGTCTTGCCTGGTTCAGGCCGCCAGGTGCCGTCGTAACGCGGCTTTTCGCCGGCCGCACGCTGCCGTTCGCGCATCGCCTCCACTTCCTCGGGCGACGAATAGCAATGGTAGGCAGTGCCGGCCTCCAGCATCTGCGCGACCACTTCGCGATAGCGGTCCATCCGCTGCATCTGATAGAACGGCCCTTCGTCATGATCGAGGCCGAGCCATTTCATGCCGTCGAGAATTGCCTGCACCGCTTCCGGCGTCGACCGTTCCAGGTCGGTATCTTCGATGCGCAGGATGAAAGTGCCGCCGAAATGCCGGGCATAGGCCCAGGAAAACAGCGCGGTGCGGGCACCGCCGAGATGGAGATAGCCGGTCGGGCTGGGAGCGAAACGGGTACGGACTGGAGAAGGAACGGTCATGGCAAATAAAAACGGCCTTGGTTCGCCAAAGCCGTTCTGGGTCGGATGAGAGATGCGCTATTTTACCGCGTCGACAATGGAGATGGCAGGCGCGCTAGTCGTTCTTGATGACAATGCTGGGAAACTTGCTGCTCATGTCCTTCGCCTTTTCCGCCACCTTGACCGCCACCTTGCGCGCGATCTCCTTGTAGATTGTCGCGACCGGTCCATCGGGATCGGCGATCACGGTCGGCTTGCCGGAATCGGTCTGTTCACGGATGGCCATCGTCAGCGGCAGCGCGCCGAGGAAATCGACGCCGTACTCGGCGCACATCTTTTTACCACCGCCCTCGCCGAAGATCGATTCCGCATGGCCGCAGCTCGAGCAGATGTGCGTGCTCATGTTTTCGACGATGCCGAGAATCGGGATGCCGACCTTCTCGAACATCTTCAGTCCCTTGCGCGCGTCGAGCAGCGCGATGTCCTGCGGCGTGGTGACGATCACCGCGCCGGTGACCGGCACCTTCTGCGACAGCGTCAGCTGGATATCGCCGGTGCCGGGCGGCATGTCGACGATCAGGTAATCGAGATCGCGCCAATTGGTCTGTTCCAGCAATTGCTGCAATGCCTGCGTGACCATCGGGCCGCGCCATACCATCGGCTGGTCCGGATCGATCATGAAACCGATGCTCGATACCTGTACGCCGTGGTTTTCCAGAGGCTCCATGGTTTTGCCGTCGAGCGACTCCGGCTGGCCGGAAATGCCCATCATCATCGGCTGCGACGGGCCATAGATATCCGCATCCAGAATGCCGACACGCGCGCCTTCGGCTGCGAGAGCCAGCGCCAGGTTGACCGCCGTGGTCGATTTGCCGACGCCGCCCTTGCCGGACGCGACCGCAATGATGTTTTTCACATTCGACATCAGCTTGACGCCGCGCTGCGCCGCGTGCGCGACGATCTTCGAATACACGTTGACGTCGACCGCGGCCACGCCATCGATCGCACGGACGGCTTCGGTCGCCGCCTTGCAAATGGCATCCAGCTGGCTTTCGGCCGGATAGCCGAGTTCGACGTCGAACGCGACGTCATTGCCATCGACCTGAATGTTTTTTGCCGATTTACCGGCCACCAAGTCCTTGCCGGTATTCGGATCGATGACATGCGATAGCGCCGTCTTGACGGCATCCACGGTAATACTCATTGCTTCTCCTGAAATATGTTGCTGAAGTCTAAACCAAATGCCGGATTTCCTTGCAGATCGGACCGGGAAAATCCTCAAGGTCAACGATCGTGCTCCCTCCAGCTTTGACAGCGGCGTACTGCGATAAGAGCCGTCGCGCTGCTAAAATGGCTGTTTTATTTCACCAAGCATCGCCAAATGAGCACCACTTCGCACCGCAAGCTATTCGTCACCACTGCCCTGCCGTATGCCAACGGCGCATTCCATATCGGCCATATCATGGAATATATCCAGGCTGACATCTGGGTACGGTTTCAGCGGATGCAAGGCAACGAGGTGCATTTTGTCGGCGCGGACGATGCGCATGGTACGCCGATCATGATCGCGGCGGAAAAGGCCGGCATCACGCCGCAGGAATTCGTCGCCCGGATCGCGGCCGGTCGCAAGCAGTATCTGGACGGATTCCACATCTCGTTCGACAACTGGCATTCGACCGATTCGGCCGAGAATACCGAACTGTCGCAGAGCATCTATCTGCGGCTGAAAGAGGCAGGCCTGATCGTCACCCGCGTCGTCGAACGCTTTTTCGATCCGGTCAAGGGCATGTTCCTCGCGGATCGCAATATCAAGGGCGAATGCCCGAAATGCGGCGCGAAGGACCAGTACGGCGACAACTGCGAAGTCTGCGGTGCGGCGTACGAGCCGACGGAACTGAAAAATCCGTACTCGGCACTGACCGGCGCGACGCCGGTAATGAAGCCATCGGAACAGTATTTCTTCAAGCTGTCCGATCCGCGCTGCTTCGCCTTCCTGCAGGAATGGCTGAATTCGCCGGGCCGACTGCAGCCGGAAATGGTGAACAAGGTCAGCGAGTGGCTGGGCAATGACGGCAAGGACCTGGCCGACTGGGATATTTCGCGCGACGCACCTTACTTCGGCATTCCGATCCCGGATGCGCCGGGCAAGTATTTTTACGTCTGGCTGGATGCGCCGGTCGGCTATCTCGCGAGCCTGAAGAATTACTGCGCGAAAAAAGGCATCGATTACGATGCGCTGCTGCGCGACCCGGCAACCGAACAGGTGCATTTCATCGGCAAGGACATCGTGTCTTTCCACCTGCTGTTCTGGCCGACGATGCTGAAGTTTTCCGACCATCCGATCATCGACAAGCTCAAGGTCAACGTGCACGGCCACCTGACGGTGAACGGCGAAAAGATGAGCAAGTCGCGCGGCACCGGCATTTCGCCGCTGCGTTACCTCGATATCAAGATGAATCCGGAATGGCTGCGCTACTACCTCGCGTTCAAACTGAATTCGAAAGTCGAAGACATCGACTTCAATGCCGAGGATTTCATTGCCAAGGTGAATTCCGACCTGATCGGCAAGTACGTGAACATCGCCAGCCGCGCGGCCGGCTTCATCACCAAGCGTTTCGGCGGCAAGCTGAGCAATCCGGTCGCAGCGGGTACCAGCGGCAACCGGTTCTGGCAGCAGATTGCAGGAGGCGAGGAAGCGCTCATCCGCGACGCATTCGAGGCGCGCGAATACGGCAAGGCGATCCGGCAGATCATGGCGCTGGCCGACGAGGTCAACCAGTATGTCGACGCGAAAAAGCCTTGGGAGCTGGCGAAGGATCCGGCGAACAACCAGGCGCTGCAGGATGTGTGCAGCGATCTGCTGCTGTCGTTCTACCGGCTGACGATTTATCTGGCGCCGATTCTTCCTGCGGTCGCGCGCAAGGTCGCTTCGCTGTTTGGTATTGAGCGGGAGTTGACTTGGGCGGATTTGCAGTCAGTGCCGCAGGCGATTGGTACGTTTGAGCATTTGATGACGCGGGTAGAGCCTAAGATGTTGGAGGCTTTGTTTGAAGCTCCAGAGGCTGCGCAAGGTGCGACGGCCGCCCCCCCATCCCAGCCTTCCCCCTCAGAGGGGGAAGGTGAGAACGGAGGGGCGATAGAAGCTCTCGCCCCTGAGATTAAGATTGACGACTTCAGCAAGATCGACCTGCGCATCGCGAAGATCGTCAACTGCGAACAGGTGGATGGCTCCGACAAGCTGTTGCGCTTGACGCTGGATGTCGGCGAAGGCCGTTTGCGTAATGTGTTTTCCGGCATCAAATCCGCCTACAAGCCGGAAGACCTGATCGGTAAGCTGACCGTGATGGTTGCCAACCTCGCGCCGCGCAAGATGAAGTTCGGCGTCTCGGAAGGCATGGTGCTGGCCGCATCGGCAGCCGATGAAAAGGCCAACCCCGGTATTTATGTATTGAACCCCTGGCCGGGCGCGGAGCCGGGCATGCGGGTGCGATGACCTCTCGCCGCTTTGCCTGCCTCAACCGCCCCGCTGCCGGCTCCATGAATATCATCGTCCGCGAAGCCACTGCCGATGACGCGCAATTGATCGCCGACCTGACCCGTGCAGCGTGGGCCGGCAAGGTGGCGGTGACGTCGAGCGGTCACCGGGAAACGGCGGTGCGGGTGCTTGAGCATTTGCATGAAGGCGGCGGCTTCATCCTGCTGCGCAACGACGAACCAATCGGCTCGGTACGCTGGGTGCCGGTCGAGGGCGAACCGCATGTGTGGGAAATCATGCGGATGAGTGTGCTACCCGCATATCGCGGCGAATATCTGTCGCAGCACCTGCTGGAAGCAGTGATTCATCATGCGCAGCTGGCCGACGTCAACGAGCTTCGGCTTGGCGTGCGCGCCGACCAGCCGCGTCTGCTCGATCTGTACGCGGCCTTCGGATTCGAGCTTGCACCCGAGCTGGAATATACGCATGCCAACCCGGTCGAACCGGCGCCGACAGTGATGCGACGCATGCTGCGCCACTGATTTCCATCTCCGGGCGACGAGACCTTTGTTGCCATAAATGCAATACCGTCTATTCCAGATCAAGCCTGTGTGATAAAGCCGCCAGGACAGGATTGATTCACCGGAACCCCGGGCAAGACAGGGTAAAATACGGCCTGCTTTTCCATCGCGAACCGAGACATCATGAAATTCAGCAAACAACAGACGTCGTACGAATCCGATTTCACCAAGTTCCTGAAGGATCTGAAGCAAAAAGATCCCGAACTGGAGCAAAAGCAGCGTGACGGACGTTCCATCTGGTGGGACAAGGCGCCGATCGATCTCGATGCACGCCGCCGCACGGCGGAATCCCGCGTCACGCAACAGCCGTACGTCTATCAGACCAAGTATTGATGAGTTCTCAGCAGGACGTGCTGTTCGCGCATTTGCCGGCTGGCGCGCCCGAACTCGCGCTCGCGGGCCAGCCCGATTCGACGCCGGACGTGATCGACGGCGTCGCATTCGCGCGGCTGTACGGCGAGCCCTTGTTCAAGCTGCCGAACGATCTGTACATTCCGCCGGATGCGCTGGAAGTCTTTCTTGAAGCATTCCAGGGCCCGCTCGACCTGCTGCTGTACCTGATTCGCAAGCAGAACTTCAATATCCTCGACATTCCGATGGCGCAGGTCACGCTGCAGTACCTGGAATACGTCGACCAGATCCGCACGCACAATCTCGAACTGGCATCCGAGTATCTACTGATGGCGGCGATGCTGATCGAGATCAAGTCACGCATGCTGCTGCCGGTCAAGAAGGCGGACAATGGCCAGGAGGCGGAAGACCCGCGTGCCGAACTGGTGCGGCGTCTGCTCGAATATGAACAGATGAAAGTCGCCGCACAACAACTCGACACGCTGCCGCAGCTCGGCCGCGATTACGTGCGTACGCAGATCTACATCGAGCAGAGCATGGTCACACGCTGGCCCGAGGTCAGCATGAGCGAGTTGCAGGCAGCCTGGGCCGACGTGCTGAAACGCGCCAAGCTGACCGCGCATCACACCATCAGCCGCGAAGAATTGTCGGTGCGCGAACACATGACCGGCATTCTACGCAGGCTGCAATCGGCGAAGTTCGTCGAATTCGCCGAGCTGTTCGATCCGTCGCGCGGCGTGCCGGTGGTCGTGGTCAACTTCATCGCGCTGCTGGAACTGGCGAAGGAAACGCTGATCGAAATCACGCAAGCGGAAGCCTTCGCGCCTATCTATGTCCGTCTCGCCTATTCTCCGAGCTGATTCATTCGCGTCGCGTGGCGGCGCTCTCACCTAGCAAGGCTGCTTCATGAAAATCATCTCTTCCATCGAGGAATTGCGCGACCAGTTGCGCGGACAACTGCGCACCGCATTCGTACCGACCATGGGCAACCTGCACGAAGGCCACCTGTCGCTAATGCGGCTGGCGCGCAAGCACGGCGATCCGATAGTCGCGTCGATCTTCGTCAACCGGCTGCAGTTCGGCCCGAACGAAGACTTCGACAAATATCCGCGCACCTTCCAGGCCGATGTCGAGAAGCTGGAGAAGGAAGGCGTGTACGTGCTGTTTGCACCAACCGAGAAGGATCTGTACCCGGAGCCGCAGGAATACCGCGTGCGTCCGCCGGACGATCTCGGCAACATCCTCGAAGGCGAATTCCGGCCCGGCTTCTTCACCGGCGTGACCACCGTCGTGCTGAAGCTGTTTTCCTGCGTGCAGCCGCGCGTTGCCGTGTTCGGCAAGAAGGACTACCAGCAGTTGATGATCGTGCGCAACATGGCGAAACAGTTCGCACTGCCGACCGAAATCATCGCCGCCGAAACCTGGCGCGCCGACGATGGCCTCGCGCTATCGTCGCGCAACGGCTACCTGTCGGAACAGGAACGCGCGGAAGCTCCTGCGCTGTACAGCTTGCTTAACGAAGTCGCCAGTGAAGTCCGCTCCGGCCATCTCGACATCTTCGAACTGGAACGCCATGCGATGGCGAAGCTGGCGGCGCGCGGCTGGAAGCCGGATTACATCTCGATCCGCAAGCGCGCCGATCTGCAGCCGCCGTCCGCCGGCGACCTGGCGCAAGGCGCGCCGCTGGTCGTGCTTGCCGCAGCCAAGCTCGGCGTTACCCGCCTGATCGACAACCTCGAAGTGTGATTCGCGTAATTTGATGCGCTTTCTCGCGCTGTGCATGCTGGCACTGCTGCCTCTGGCATCGGCCTGGGCAACGGTGTCCGCAGTCGATGATGAGGCCCGCACCGTTACACTGAGCGAGCCGGCACACCGCGTCATCAGCCTGGCGCCGCATGCGACCGAAATGCTGTATGCGGCCGGTGCCGGCGATCATGTGGTCGGTGTCGTCGACTACAGCGATTTTCCGCCTGAAGCAAAACGTATCCCGTCCGTCGGCAGCGGCATTGCGCTCGACCTGGAGCGCATCGTGCAGCTCAAGCCCGATCTGATCGTGGCCTGGAGCAGCGGCAATTCGGCAGCGCAAATAGCGCGCTTGCGCGCACTCGGGATTCCCGTGTTCGAAAGCGAACCACGCGATTTTGACGCGATCGCAAGCTCGCTGGAACGGCTCGCGCATCTGGCCGGCACCGACGCGACCGGACAGGCCGCCGCATCATCGTTCCGGGAACGGCTGCGAAAGTTGGCAGCGACTTATCGGCATCGCCCGACCGTCACCGTGTTCTACCAGATCTGGCGCAAGCCGCTGATGACGCTGAATGGCGCGCACCCGGTATCGCGCGCGCTGCGCCTGTGCGGCGGTGAAAACATTTTCGGCGGGCTGCCGCAACTGGCGCCGACGGTCGGCATCGAAGCCGTGCTGCAGGCAAATCCGGATGCGATCATCGCGAGCAACGGTGCGACTGGAGACGTGCTGTCGGGCTGGCGCCGCTTTCCGCATCTGAAAGCGGTCGCGCACGGCAATCTGATCACGATCGACGGCAGTGAGATGAACCGTTCCGGGCCACGCATGCTGGACGGCGTGGAAGATCTGTGCAGGCAGCTCGACCGCGTGCGCGGCAAAAAACACTAGAACTGGTCGGGCATCAGCATCAGATCGGTATCGCCGGGATCGATCCCAACCTGTGCCAACAGCGTCGTGACCTGGCCGCGATGATGGGTCTGGTGGTTGAACAGATGCGTCACCAGCAGCCACGCCGGCTTGGTGCGCATCGATTTCGTCAGGCCGCTGTACCAACTGAAATCCTGTGCCAGCCAGCCAGGATCGAGTACCGCGGCCCAGGCGAGAATGTCCGCATCCATCTCCGTCCGCGCGGTTTTCAGCGCATTCCAGTCATCGAACAGATCGGTGCCGATAGCTGCCTTTGGATAATTCTTTTCGAGAGCACTTCCCTTTACGAAGCGGCCAAGCCACATATAGTCGCCCCACAGAAGGTGATTCAGCGTCGAATGAATCGATTTGAAAAACGCATGACAATCCTGTTTGCGCTGCGCATCCGTCAGTTGCTCGCAGGCAGCGTAGATCTTCTGGTTCATCCAGCGGTTGTAGCGCGCCATGGTTTGCGCATATTGCGGTGTGATCATTACTCGCGACTCCGACCAAACCATTGTTCCACTATTGCTGCATCCACGCCACCAGTTGCTGCCACTGCTCGAGATCCTTCTCGACGCGCGACGGCGCCACATCCCAAACGGTCGCGCCGTGCGCGGCAAGCTGCACATAATTTTGCGTGTCACGCAGATAGCCGAGCAGCGGCAAACCGAGGTTGGTCACGTAGTGCGCAAGCTGGTCGGCGGCGCGGGTACGCACGTTGACGCGCATGCCGAGCACGCCGACCGCGAATTTTCCTTGCCGTTTTGTCAGCTTCTGCAGAAATTCCTGCGTCGCCAGGATATCGAACATCGACGGTTGCAGCGGGACGATCACCTTGTCGGCAATTCGCAGCACTTCGTCGAGCCGGCCGCCGTCGATGCCGG
This sequence comes from uncultured Noviherbaspirillum sp., assembly GCA_966211585.1. Classification (GTDB taxonomy): domain Bacteria; phylum Pseudomonadota; class Gammaproteobacteria; order Burkholderiales; family Burkholderiaceae_D; genus Noviherbaspirillum. The sequence continues at coordinate 53,657 of CBIHNU010000018.1, forward strand.
CCGGCGTGTCCAGCACGATATGCGTGGTGCCCTTCGGCGGCTTCGCGACATGGCCGTCGACGATATCCCAGGCAGCGATCGGCGGCAGGCTGCCGGGCCGCAGCGCCAGCCACGCGCGCGATGATTGCTGGGCATCGGCGTCGCCGAGCATCACCTTGTGGCCCTGCTTGGCGAAATAGCCGGCAAGATTGGTCGCGATCGTGCTTTTTCCGACGCCGCCCTTGGGGTTGGCAATGACGATGACTGGCATGGTTATCCTCCGCTGAATTGATGTTTTGACATCGGCAGACCCGATTTGCATGCCTTGTAAACGGCATTTTTGCAAGCATAGCATGCGGTTTTTTGCGGCCGAAACCAACGCCCCTGGCCCGCTTGCTGCCTTAAAATACCTGCCATGCAGAATTTATCGACGAATACCGCCATCCCGCCGGATGACGAGCAGCCGACCTCGCTGCAAGCCTATTTCAAACCGCAAGTCTCTCCGGACGAAATCGAACAGGTTTTCCGCCTGAAACGCGCGCAGCCGCTGCTGCAGGCGTTCACCGCGCTGTTCCACGGCGGCTTCGACGGCGTGCTGGTCCGTTTGCTGGTGCTGGGCGAACTGGCCGCCGACGTGCAGTCGTCCACCGTGACGCGCGCCGACATCAACGCCAAGCTCGGCTACCTCGATCCGGACAGCCTCGAAACCGTGCTGGCGCGATTGCGCTCGCACCAGTTGCTCGCGTGGGACGCGGCACAAGGTGTATACCGGGTCACGCCGCTGGCGCGCAACGTGCTGTCGGCGCTCGACGGCCTGCTCGCGCTCGATCATCGCGAAGACAATGCCGACATCGGCTTCGTGCTGTCGCAGGTAGCCGGTGCGCAGGCGGTCGGCGGCGTGACGGTCGAGCAGTTGCAGCATCTGCTGGGCCGCATGGTCGACCTGACCGAGGAATTCCGCGATGCGATCGCGTCCGGCTCCGAATTCCGCCTGCGCGCGGCACAGGAAAAATGGCATGTCGCCTGCGACTGGGTCGACAAGGGGTCGCAGATCATCCAGGCGATCACCACCGACCCGGACGCCGACGCCGCCACGCACCGCGCCGCGCAGGCGATCGGCCGCGCGCAGAGTGCCTTGCTCAACATGCAGGGCATGTTCTCGCGCGCGCTGAACCAGATCGAACGGCAGCGCGTGCATCTCGGCCAATCCGGACTGTCGACCACCGATATCAAGACCTGGCTGATGCAGCACGAAGACCTGGCCGGCCTCGTCAGCAACGCGGTCTCGCTGCCGGTCACGCCGATGTTCATCACGCCTTCCGAAATGATCGACGTGGCCGAAGCGGAAATGTTCGCCGATCGCAACAACACCGTCAGCACCGCGCTGCCGAGCGGCGAGAATGCCCATGTCACGCAAGGAAAAACCGCAGAGATGCCGGCGGAACTGAACGCGTGGCTGACGCGGCTGTCGTCGTTTGCCGCATCGATCGATGCTTCCACCGATGCGCACCAGACACTGCTGCCGGCGCCTTTCGCGATTGCTTCGTACCGTGCGTCGCTGCTGCCGCTGCTGGGCGACGAAAGCGAAGCGGCGCTGCAGGGCGGCACCGCGACCATGGCACGGCTGCCGCTCGAATTCATCCCGCGCGACGGCATGCAGCGGCTGAAAGATCCGCAGGTAGCGGCGATCTCGCACGGCACGCTGGCCCCGAAAAAAGACAACCAACCGGATACCGAAGAATGACCGATGATGCACAAATCCTGATCGCGCAACTGCTGACGCATCAGACGCTGGCGCGCGAGAACAAGCTGGTCAAGCGCGCGCTGACCGACGAGGTATTCCGCCTCGAACTCGACAACCGGCTCGCCGCCTGCGGCATGAAATTCCTCGACAATGTGTATGCCGACAACGTGACGTTGGCGCTGACGCGCGAGATCGAGCCGAAGATTTTCGGCGCGCGGGAAGTCTGGCAGAACAACAACATGGGTCTCGCGCGCGACGGCGTTGCGCTGCTGGTGGTGCTGTGGGCGATGATCATCCTGCCCAAGCGCGAGCGGCAGGAGGCGCACCAGCATGCGCTGGAAGACCAGGAAGACATGTTCGGCAAGGACAAGCCGCTGCCGCGCGCGGAAGATGCGTCGATGGGCATTTCATACCGCGCACTGCTGGCCGATTTCGGCGACAAGCTCGGCAAGAAGACGCGCATGGACATGAACCTCGGCCAGCTCAACAAGCTCGGCTTCATCGAGCGGCGCGGCGACATGATCGTTGAAGGGCCGCTGCTCGATCTGATGATGGATACCGACACGCTGAAGGACCGCATCATCAACGGCGCACTGGCGGATATTTTCGGCAAGGCACTGCCGAAGTCGCTGCGGCAGCAAAAGGATGAGGACGAGGAAGTGCCGGAGGAAGCGCAGAACCAAGCACGGAAAGACGTGAAGGAAGCGGACGTGATTCCGTTTCCGGCGGCGGAGTGAAGCGGGAATGATTTCCTACTATTGAAAATCTGGAAGGTAATTGACACGCACTACCCCCATCCCAACCTTCCCCCTGCAAGGGGGAAGGAGCAAGGTCCCCTCCCCCGGGCAGGGGGAGGGTTAGGGAGGGGGTCGAATGCCTCAAAGGGCGATTTCGTCATTCACTTTCTTAAAGCTCAGTAATTAACCCATCCCCCTAACCCTCCCTTGAAGGGGAGGGAACGAAGGTGAAGGCGGCGACTGAATCCGCCCCCGTAGGGCAAATCAAACAAGAAACACAAACAGGACAACCAGCATGTTTCACATCAAATCGCTCGAGATGGTCCACTGGGACTACTGGCAACGCGTCAAGAACATTCCGCTGGATGCGAAGATCATCACCATCGCCGGCCAGAACGGCTCCGGCAAAACCACGCTGCTCGATGCGCTGCGCACGCTGTTCGGCCTCGACTGCTCGATGGGCCGTTCGTACAAGCACTATGCGCGCCACGCCGGCCAGCAGACTTCCTGGCTGCGCGCCGTGGTCGACAACCGTGCGACCGGCCAGCAGCTCTCGAATCGCCCGTTCCGCGCGTCCGGCTTTTTCAGCGAAGACGAAGTCACGCTGTTCTGCCAGATCCAGAAAAACGGCGGCGACTGGAAGCGGCAATACCTGATGCGCGGCGGCGTGGTCGAGGTGGAGGAAGTGCAGGACGCAACCGACTGGCTCGGCCTCGAAAGCTATCGCAAGCGCCTCGCGAACGCCGGCCTGTCGCCGGCAATGGCGAAGGTGCTGGCGCTGGAACAGGGTGAAACCGACAAGCTGTGCGAATACGCGCCGCGCCAATTGCTCGACCTGGTGTTCCAGGTATTCGGCGACAAGGAAGTGCTGGACGCCTACGACGAAGCGAAGCGCCACCAGCGCGATACCGAAATCGAACTGCAGCGCTTCGAGGCCGAACTGGAATCGGCACAGACCAACCAGGAAAGACTGCGCCTGCGCGCCGCCAACTTCCATCAGTGGGAAGGCTTGAACAAGGAACAGCGCGACCTGCAGGAAGAAGTGCTGCCGACGCTGCAATATCACGAGACCCGCGAGAAAGCCGCCGTCGCCAGCCGCTCGCTGCGCGATGCGCGCGCCTCGCTCGCCGCCCAGGATGCGCAACTGTCAGACAAGCGCGCTGAACTTGCGGAACGCGCCAATCGCCTCAGTACCGCGCACCAGCACGAGACCGCGCTCGAAGAAGAAAAATCGGCCCTCGAAAAACGCCTGAACGAACTCAACGGCAAGCTCAAGCCGTTGGAAAACCTGCTCGAACAGAAAGCCCGCCTGCAGAAACTCGCCGCCGATGAAGGCGCCGACATCGCCGACGTCGCCGCCCAGTTGGAGCAGCAGGAAACCGAATACATGCGGCAGCGCCAGGCGCGCGACGAACTCGCCACGCGCATCGCCGCCGAGCGCGCCGCCATCGCCGCGCTGGAAGGCAAGGCCGCCCTGCCCGAGCCGGAAAACGTGCGCTCGATGCGCCGCGCATTGAACGAGGCAAAGATCGAGCACCTGATGCTGCCGGACATCGTCGAAGTCACCGACCCGCGCTGGCAAGGCGCGGTCGAAGGCGTGCTGCGCAGCTACACCTCGGTGGTGCTGCTGGAAAAGGCGCGCGACGCGTCGGCCGCCTTCCGCATCGGCGAGAAGGAACGCTACAGCCACTTCCTCGTGGCCGATCGCGTCGCCGCGCCGGAAGTGAAAGACCAGAGCCTGCTGTCGGTGGTGCGCTTCACCGCACCCGCGCCGGCCTGGCTGATCGACCAGCTCGCGCGCATCACCCGCGTCGATTCGGTCGATGCCGGCGTCAAGCTGTCCTCGCATGAAGAATGGATCACGCCGGACGCCTACCACCGCGAACGGCGCGGCGGCCGCTCGCTGTTCGTCGAAGTCTCGCGCTACCGCTTCGGCCAGGCCGGCCGCGCGCAGCGCCTCGCCGCCCTGCAGCAGTCGCTGCCAAAACTCGAAGCGCAGGAAGACCAGCTCACGCTGAAGATCAGCAAGCTCGCCAGCGAAGTCAGCGCGTTGAAGGCGCGCATTGCCGGCGTCGATGCGGCGAAGGAACTGGTCGCCCGCCAGGCCGAGTTCGACGAAGCCACCCACGGCGCCGCGCCGCTGAAAGCTGCGCGCACCGAAGTCGGCACCCGCCTCGGCGAACTGTTCCCGCTCACCAAGAAAGCCACCGAAGAACGCACGCTGGCCGACAACGGCTGGCAAAACGCGAAGCGCGCGCTGGCCGATGGCGAAGCGCAGCTGCGCCTCGCGCAAAAGCGCTCGCAGGAAGAGCGCACCGCGCATGCGCAGGAACTGATCGAGCTGCGCAAGAACTGGCGCCACCTGCCCTTCGGTTGGCGCCGCGCCGAGCGCCGCCTCGCGCTGGTGGAACAGCACCAGAACGCGCACCAGGTGCATCTGCGCCTGAACCATCTCGCCACCGACCTCGCGCGCGACGACTGGGAAACCGATTCCACCGTGGTGGACCAGCACGTCCGGCTCACCAACCTGCTGCAGGGCCGGCAGGCGGAAACCGACGAGCGCCGCTACCAGAACAACCGCGCCATCGAAGCCACCACCAATGCGCGCGGCGCCTACATCGAACGCCTGCGCTACACCATCAAGACCTACAGCAAGAACATCAAGGAGCTGGGCGAACTGGCCGGCATCGAAGTGCACACCGACAGCGTGCGCCTGGAAAATGACGACGTGCAACTGGCGCAGGCCGGCCTGCATGTGCGCTTCAAGTTCGACGGCAAGGGCCCGATCGGCCTGAACGACGGCGAAGCCTCCGGCGGCCAGCAGGTGATGAAATCGCTGATCCTGCTGATCGGTTTGCTGAAGTCCGATGACGGCTCAGGCGGCTTCGTCTTCATCGACGAACCGTTCGCCCACCTGGACATCCGCAACATCCAGCTGGTCGGCGAGTTCCTGAAGAACACCGATGCGCAGTACCTGATGACCACGCCGCTGACGCACAATACCGACGTGTATGATCCTTCAGAGCTGACGCTGATTACGAGCAAGAAGAAGAAGGATACGCAGTGGGCGCAGCCGATATTTGTGTTGCAGCGGCGGATGGAGAAGGTGGCGTAGTAAAAACGCCAATCCTCACATACCCAGCGGCCGTCGCCGTTTGCTCCCCGAGGAAAGTGGGCGGCGTTGATAGCGCACGTTCGAATTATGTGCGGATCCCCCCAATAAAGATTGGGCCAAGAGTTGCTGTGATTGACAAGGGGGAAAGTGGCTAGTCCCCTTAGTGTGTGCAGTGAACTCGCGCTCGCTGCTCACATCAAACCGAGAGTCTCTGCTTGATCGACGGTTGTCTCGATTTGATGGAATGGCTAACTTGGATTCCGCCAAGTTAACTTGAGCAAAGGTCTTACGACCTCTGAATAGGATGACTAGCCGGACGAAAGACTATCCCATCAGTAAGCTCGCTTCAACTCCTTTTTTTCCAACGTCGTTAAAAGGTCCACCTCGCGCCAATTGACATGGGAAGGCGTTGCTTCAGAATCCGCCAAACAATTGTGTACTTCAGCGTTGGTCGGGGTACCTATGGAGAGCGCCGCGCATGCATCCTTCAGCCACGATTTCCGTATCTGCTCGTCGATAAAGGGGCAGCTTAGTAGATCTAGAAGTAAGTAAGCTTTCTCGCTATCCGTTCGCAGGTCACTCAAACTACCGAGCAAACCTTTTGCATCGGCAACTAGCTGATCGCGCACTGCCCCATACAGACCATCGTCTCTGATATAAAAAAGACAAGAGATAATATCGAAGTAGGATCGCTGCGGAGCGCTTAGAAATAGTGATTTAACGGTGTTGGCTGACAACAGGAAACCGCCTCCTAACTCCCTTGCGGCTAGAACCACATTCAGGACCTCGAGCGGCAGTAAGTTTTTGACTGAATTGTTTCCTTTGAGTTTTTGCCCAACAAATAAGCTCTCCGTTAGTTCATAAATGCGTTGAGCGATAGTCGGATAATGCTGCCTTATTCGCTTTTTTGAGAATCGGACTACAAGGATAATGGAAGTACAAAACTTATAAGAAGCACCTACAGACGGCGAGACTTGATAGAGGAAAAATAGGGTCTCTAGCAAAACGAGAATTGCGTCCTGGTAGATTCTTGCTTCGGAAGCGTCAACCATATCGTCGCTGACGGCCACCAATTTCTTGACCCGCTCTGTGAGCACTGCCACAAGGTAGGCGCTAACCTCGTCATAGTTTACGTCGCCATGAGAGCAAATGCTCTTTATCGAGTCTACGAAGCTTTTTACTAGCCGAAACGTCGATCGGATTGGGAGAGGTTTTAGTGAGGTATTGCCAGCTGCATCTATAAGAAATTTATTGACAAAATCGTTTACCGCACGACTCGCAGCCATTATTAATCGTGATTTTTCTGTAATAAATGGACGCGCAATGACTCGCCGCTTTGAAGAATTAGAGTGAAGATTAAATTCAAGCAAAACATCGGTATAAGTTGCATAAACCAACTCAGCGATTTCTTCGGACTCTGCAAATATAAAGACATCATCGACATAGCGCCGGAATGTATACTCCCTCCCAAATTCAAGTCCATGACTGATTTTAATCCGGCCAATTGATCGCACATCGATCGTTTGAAAGATAATCTCGGCAAATACCCTACTTACCTCAGGGCCAATAACAATTCCATTCGTCTCGCTGTGATTCGCATGCATCATCACTGCATCGAAGTCCGAACCAAACGTTCCTAATACAGGCAGCGTTCTTTTGATGAAATCCTTATCCTTAACAGCCCATGAGATAGTATGACTGTAAATACTGTCGAAGCACTTGGAAACGTCAAGCGTTAGCATGATCGAATACTGCTTTTCTAGCTCAAAGTAATCTGCAGATTCAAAAAATTTATAGAGACGATCAACCCCCTCGTACGCAAAAAAGGAAGGGGCATGCTTGACGAACTGGTCCGATGATGTGAGCGCAGCCGAGCCGCTTTTATACTGATTCAAATTCTCCAATTCGCTCTTTACGAAGAAACTAGATGCGACTCGCGTAGGAGCCCGAATCGAAGCAGGACTACGGCCGCAATAATAGGTAACGAGATCTTCATATCTTTCATAAAATTCTTTTATTTTCCACTGGGATCGTGGATGAACTAGAGCGAGCCTCCTGTATTCACATGAGTTTTTTCGGATTTTATAGAGATAGGGAACGGTGTAAGCGACCTTTCCTTCGCCCCGTCCGAATATTAGTGCCTCAATGAGCCGTCTCTGGAGTGGGTCAGCCAGATCAATGTTCTTAATCCGTTCATATAGACCGTCATTCGAAAATATTATTGGAGTTTCAAAAGGCAATGTTTCCGTCACAAGTACGCGGGAGTAGTCGTCTTTTCGTATTTTGTTTCTATGTCGTAATTTACTCATATTTCCAGCATGACTGAATCTCTCCAATTTTTTTTAGAGAAAAATACGAAAAACGCTTTTCAATGTGGCCGTGCTCAAAGCTCTGCGCCAACAACGCCCGTTTCACGTTATGGCTTAATAACGGAAAAACCCTTGAAAATAACCGACCTCGCTTGGAAAGGACCGCATTCCTCAGAAACTTATCCAAGTCCTTTAATCCCTTAGCAGAACTGTCAAGTGCAGGGTAACCATAATAGATTCCAGAAAGTTGTCGCGCTCCGGTGTTCTTATCTATGATGTAGAAATTAGAAGTAAGATACCGAATTCTTTCTATCAAAAGCTCGGGATCTTTCTTTTCATAAAAATCAAGAAAAGCTCGAACCACTCGCTTCTTTATTTTGTCCAGCTTGGTGCTGGCGATGTCTACCTCCACGGACCGGCGGCAGCCATCTGCACGGGCACTAGACGACGCTGGCGGGTCGAATACTGAGAAGTTATATCCGAGGTAGTCAAGCGCTAACATCAGCTTCCGCTGTGCTGGATTATCTTTTTCCTGCCCTTTCTGAATTTTTGTTTTCTCTCTAACGCAATAGATTTGCGTTTTTTTCTTGTTTAGACTAAGGCCGACAGGCAATTGAGACTCCAGTTCGCGGACGAAGTCGGTCTCAATTTCCGAGATATTTGAAATAAAAATAATGTCGTCGACGTAACGTGCGTAGAAGTATATAGAGGGGTGGGCCCTAGCCCATTCATCAAATCTTCTCATCAAGAAATTGGCGAGATCTGCACTAAGGGCCATTCCCCTAGGAAGGCCTTGGCCACCGATTTCCGCATAGCTATCGAGCAGCAATCCTAATAGCCTCTTGCTTTCCGGCGCCAACTTTCGAAGAGACAATATTTCCATGTGTACTTGGGGGAGATGAAAGGACTCATAGAACGATTTAATGTCAAGACGGTAAACCTTGTAAGGCACTCCTTCCTCTAGAAGTCGAGCAAGATTTTTAACGATTTTGGCGCGTCCGGGCATAGGCACATACGCTGCTCGCCGCACGTTTCGAGCGACCTTTCGGACGACCAACTCTGAAGCCAACGTACTCATCCTGTACGAAGCTTTTTTCTTTAAATGAAATTTCTTTATCGAGCTTGCTTTCAACTCACCGCTGCTTGCAATTATTTCTGCGGCTTTCGCTGTTTGTTCCCGAAATAGGTCCCGAACATGAAGGGGAACCCTATGGAAATCTCCCCATCGCATGACAGCAGAGAGCGTTCTTAAATTGCAGGATTGATCGTGCATAGGCCGTAACCACTGTAAATTTGTTTGTTATTAAATAAAAGGAACCAAGTTCGCAGTTAAAAAGTGCCAAGCTCGATATATCCCAAAGAATTAAAAGAGTCAGACTCTAAATGTGTTCGCCAACACCATTCCTTAGGGGCATACGAGTCCGGCGAGTTCTGCAATTACGACGATCACGACTCCGACGCGCTGTTCCCTCTATTACGATTTCAGAAACCATCGCCAGGCATAAACTTTTTATATGTTTCGTATATATGAAATAGAGCGTACGACCCGTACATGACGGGCATGATGAACTCAAAAGAAAATCTCAGGTAGTAATTAAGTAGTTCTAGAAGCGTGGCGCGCCCTCTTAGCAGGCCTCCATGAACAAACCCGGTTGTAGTGCTTTCATAACGTCTCCGCGAAACGTGTAAATCGCTCCACGCATACAAAAGGAATCCAGCGAAGGCGTACGCGGTAACTCCACCCAATATCAACATCATCTTTGCAGTATCTCGGGATTCGAACGATATTCCAAACGCCTCTATTTTCGTTGGGAATAGACCAAGCACAACGATCACCAACGCAACTGTACTCGACATCAAAAGCAGACGTCTCTTATCGCGGGACGGGGTGCTTAGCAAATCCTGCAAGCGTGCCTCCCATTCCGGCTTTACCTGCGAATCGTCGTCGTACCTAAACTGAAGCATGTTATTCCTCGAAAGCCATGTGCAGAATTAGTTGCCTTAGCTACAAAGTCAAATTTTTTCCAACAATCCCATCGCCTTCCGCACTTTCTCTGCCAGCACCAACTCATCATGGCGTTGCCCGTGTCATAAGCCACATACAGCAAGCGTGCCTTACCCTCCAGCACCTGATCCTCGCCTACCGTTGACATGTACACCGGTGGAAACCTCAGCCCTTTGCTGCTGTGCACACTGTTGAGCTTGACGCTGTCGTGCATGAGATCAAACTTCTGATTCTTGCCCTGCTGCCACCGGAATGGCACACCCATGCGTGTGAGGGTATCCGCCACTTCCTTGTCAATGCCGTAGTGTCGGTAGAGCATGGCCATGTCGTTTCAGGGCATGCCGGTGCGGTTGGCTTCCTTCAAATTTCTTGAATCAGACCAAACTTACTGAATTAACCGCGGTGAACGATTGCATTATTCAGAGCCGTTACCACGCTCTGTAAATATTCTTTTTGATATGTCTTTAACGCACTTGTCTCACCTCCAGAGGTATGCAACATCACGTGATATGCCGTCTTTTGCAGCGCCCACCAAATCCCGCCGACGAGTGCAACGAATAACATTTTTGTAGATCCATTAAGTGCGACAAGAATACCGATGATGATCAGCAAAGCCGGCAAAATTCTCTTGGGCTTTTCCTCCAATGGCTTTACCGATGTGATGTTATTCATTGCAAAGGTTTGCCCATCAACGATAAAGCGAGTGTTCGTCACTCTCACTCCATCGTTTTCGAAAAAAATTGTCTCGTCCACGATTACGCTTCCCCTATAAATTAATCAACGCATTAAAAACAGCATGGAATTAAAACGGTCCCTCTCGATTTATTACTAATTCTTGCTTCTTCGATCTGAATAGTAAAAGCCCAAGACCGTCCCGATTGTGGTGCCGGCGAAAGCTAGCAATTCACTGAAGTGGGGGGTTTGTAAAACCGCCGCCACAAAAATGCCCATCATCAGCGGAAATACAACGACAAATCCCAAGATAGCCGGCATACGTTTGGCAATTCTTTCGGTCCTCGGCTCTGCCTGTCCGATGCCGCCACAAACCCCGCATGGGAGGCCTCCATGCTCCTTTCCCTTTAGCTCATGCTCTTTTATGCACACCGTGCAGGAGAGTCCATTGAGGCCATTTCTACAAGTCCCTTCACTCGCGCAGTGTGCACATGCGTAAAGGTTTGATCTGATGTCATTCATAGTTCATCCAGTCCTCGGTCCAAATGGCTAAACCTACTCATTCCCGCTAATCCTGTTGTGGGTAAAGCGGCATTACACCTTATTGCCTAAAATCAAGATATGCCATGAATATGGGAGCCTGGTAAAAGCCGACGCCCAAGTCAGAAAACAGAATCCCCGCCGATATGTGATGAGTGTGTGTTTGAGCGCGGTGCGCAGGAGCTCATTCCTCTCCTGAACTTGCTGCCGAAAGCCCGATACAGCCTGAATCCTCTAGCGGCCACTATTCGTTGCGTCTTCTCTTGGCCGCAACTTCAACCCCTTGCGGTTGTCTTCCCGTAAGCAAGCACGGTGAACCGGTGCAGCAGTGTCGAGGCTGAAGCGTGAATATGAGGGGCTCGTTGTGAGGCAGCACAATGCCGATTCCGCGCCCAATGCCAAGGAGGATGTATATGCAAGAGAGAATAAATTCCGGCGCGCGCGTACTGCCGTGGGAAGTCTATTTTTTTGAAGAGGGTGCCTGGGTGCTGCTCGAATCGTTCGAAACAGAACATGACGCGGTCGCTTACCGTGATGGACTCTGCGAGCGCTCCGGGCTTCCCGGTGACTATTACGCGCTGATGGGCGAGAACGACAGCGTCATGCCGCTCGAGCCGGTCTCTGTCCGGCGGTAGCTTGGGGGTTGCGTCCTGTCCCGCCAACGGAAGTGCCTTGTCTCGATTCAAGCACTATCGCTGTGCCTCGTGAGACAACTTCATTCGGCGCTGCAGGCATCAAACTGCTTCGCCCCTGAAATCATCTGGCCGGCGTCCTTACCGTCGCCCTGCACCTACTCATGGCGACTTATTCAAAGATTCGCCAATGAATCCACCAATCCCGCCCGCAGCATCAAGCTAAATCTTTGTTTTTAAAAGATTTAGCAATCACCACAACTCGGATATCATGCACCAACAGATTCGCCAAATCATTCGCCAATGGATCCGCCATGGAAGATGAGTCCTCCAAATACCATTACCGCAGTCCGCATCAAATGCATCCCCTGCTCCCTTCGAGCAAGGAAATGGACCATCTTCGCCCCATTGCTGCGGAGGTAATCAGCCAGGCAAAAGACCTTGCATCTCACGGCATGCCCCACTTGCGTCGCCTGCTTCGGGAAACGCTCAGGCCGATGAACTCGTTCTATACCAACAAGATAGAGGGCCAACATACGGAGCCCCTCCTGATCGAACGCGCGCTGGCACAGGATTTTTCCAGTCAACCCGATGAAGCGCGCAAACAGCGCATTGCCCTGGCCCACATCAACACTGAACGATGGGGTGAGGCTGCGTACCTCCGCTTCGACTCGGACGAATTCTTCAAACCGGCCGTCTTGCAGGCAATCCACCAGCATCTACACGGCCAGCTCACTCCCGACGATCTCGTCCAAGTGAACGAAGATGGAATTCAAACGGAAATCGTCCCGGGCGAGTGGAGGCAAAAGGGTGTCAAGGTAGGAAGACATATTCCGCCCGACCCGCAAACCGTGCCGCAGTTCATGGAGGCATGGCACCAGGGATACATGTATTGCCGCGCCGGAGAGACCGCCGTCATCGCACTGATGGCGGCACACCACCGATTTGCGTGGATACACCCCTTTTTAGACGGCAATGGCCGCACTGCACGCTTGCATACCCATTTGGGCCTTTCGTCTCTCGGGCTCACCCAAGGCCTTTGGTCCCCGATGCGAGGTCTTGCACGCGCGCAGCAGGAATACTACGGCAGCCTGATTGGCGCAGATCGGGACCGGCAAGGCGACTTCGACGGTCGCGGCGTGCTCACCGAACGAGGCTTGGTCGAGTTCATTACCTTCATGATGAAAACCAGCCTCGACCAGATTGAATTCATGTCCCGGATGCTCGACATGAACGCCTTCAAGGACAGATTGACGCAGATGCTGGCGTCCGAAGCCACGAAAGAAGCAAGCAAATCACTGAAGATAGAGGCCGCTGTGCCACTCGCCTATCTTGCGACCGTCCAGACCATGGACAGAACGCCATTCAAAGGAATGATGGGACTGGCAAGCCGCACAGCGGACCGGGTTCTGGTCGACCTGTTCAAGATTGGCGTGGTGACTTCGAAGACACCCAAAGGCCCGGTCGAGCTTGCGCTCCCCATGCACCTGCTGCGCTATCTGTTTCCACGCCTTTGGCCCGAGGCTGAGGCCAACAGCTTGTGAAGAACAAATCGCGATGACCTGTTGGCACGCGGCGTGTTGAGAAAGTCCGATGCGGGCGGCAGAAGTACCAGCTACGAGCTGAATGACTTTCATTGATTTGCCGAAGGAGCGTTACATGAGTGTATTCAGCAAGCCTGTGTTCGATGGCACGGTGATATTTGAAGACAAGGAGCTGTTCAAGGGCCAAGGGGCGGCAAAGCAATGGGCGCAGCAGGTCGGAAGCGAGATGGGGATTTCAGTCGAGGCGCGCAAGATCGGACCTGGCTGGGCATTGTTCGGGACCATTGATGGTGTCGAGACCGTATGGGGTATCTACGGTCAGCGGCTCAAGCGCATCTCTCCTTCATCGAGCGAGGACTGAGCGCTCAACGGCACGTTTAGGCACGCGCTCCGTGCAATGAATGCATCAAATCAACTCGCATGACCGACCTCACTCAAGGCTTCCTCCTCACCCGCCACTGGCGCGACACGCCCGCCGGCACAGAAGTCGAATTCTGGCTGGCGACCGATGACGGCGCGCGCCGGCTCCGGCTGGCGGCCCGGCCGTCGGTGGCGTTCATTCCGGCCGAGCAGCGCGAACAGGCGGAGGCCATCTTGCGCGGCGAACGCGGCATCGAGCTGCGGCCGCTCGCGCTGAGCGATTTCAGTCGGCGCCCGGTGCTGGGACTGTATTGCCGGCAGTACCGCCAGTTGCTGAAGCTGGAGAAGCGCTTGCGGGAATACGGCGTCGATGTCTACGAGGCCGATGTGCGGCCGCCGGAGCGTTACCTGATGGAGCGCTTCATCACCGCGCCGGTGTGGTTCGGCGGCCAGCCGGGGGACGATGGCGGCGGGCCGCTGCTCGACGGCCAGATGAAGCCCGCGCCCGGCTATCGGCCGCGCCTGCGGCTGGTGTCGCTGGATATCGAGACCAGCGCGCATGGCGATCTGTATTCGATCGCGCTGGAGGGCTGCGGCCAGCGGCAGGTGTACATGCTCGGCCCGGCGAGCGGCGACGCCACCGTGCAGGATGCGGCGCTCGACTTCGACCTGGAATACTGCGACAGCCGGGCGCAGATGCTGGAGCGGCTGAATGAGTGGCTGGCGCGGCACGATCCCGATGCGATCATCGGCTGGAACCTGGTGCAGTTCGATCTGCGCGTGCTGCAGCGGCATGCGGAGCGCTTCGGCGTGCCCTTGCGCTTCGGGCGCGACGGCAGCGCGATGGAATGGCGCGAGCACAGCCGGCACCAGCATTTCTTCGCGGCGGCGGCGGGCCGGCTGATCATCGACGGCATCGAGGCGCTGAAGTCGGCGACCTGGAACTTTGCGTCGTTCAGCCTGGAGCATGTGGCGCAGACGCTGCTCGGCGAGGGCAAGGCGATCGACAATCCCTACGATCGCATGGCGGAAATCGAGCGCCGCTTCCAGGAGGACAAGCCCGCCCTCGCACGCTACAACCTGAAGGATTGCGAGCTGGTGACGCGCATCTTCGCCAAGACCGCTCTGCTGGACTTCCTGCTGGAGCGCGCGAGCGTGACCGGGCTGCCGGCGGACCGCAGCGGCGGCTCGGTGGCGGCGTTCGAGCACCTGTACATGCCGATGATGCACCGGCAAGGCTATGTCGCGCCCAACCTGGGCGACGTGGACGGCGAGAACAGCCCTGGCGGTTACGTGATGGATTCGCGCTCGGGGCTGTACGACTCGGTGCTGGTGCTCGATTACAAGAGCCTGTATCCGTCGATCATTCGCACCTTTCTGATCGATCCGGTCGGGCTGGTGGAGGGCACGGCAGATGCCGATGTTGCCGAGGCGACCGTGCCGGGTTTTCGCGGCGCGCGCTTTTCGCGCGACAAACACTGCCTGCCGGCCATCGTCACGCAGGTCTGGCAGGAGCGGGAAGCGGCCAAGCGCGATGGCAACCAGCCGCTGTCGCAGGCATTGAAGATCATCATGAACGCGTTCTACGGCGTGCTGGGGGCGAGCATTTGCCGCTTTTTCGATCCGCGCCTGGCATCGTCGATCACCCTGCGCGGCCACGAGATCATGCTGCGCACGCGCACGCTGATCGAAGACCAGGGCTATCCGGTCATCTACGGCGACACCGATTCGCTGTTCGTCTGGCTGCAGACGCCGCACACGGAAACGCAGGCGACGGAGATCGCCGGCAGGCTGATGACGCAGGTCAACGCATGGTGGCAGCAGCACCTGCGCGACGAATACGGCCTCGATTCCGCGCTCGAACTCGAGTTCGACACGCATTACCGGCGCTTCCTGATGCCGACCATCCGCGGTTCCGACGAGGGCAGCAAGAAGCGCTACGCAGGGCTGATCGTGCAGCCGGACGGCGGCGAGGAAGTCGTGTTCCGGGGCATGGAGTCGGTGCGCACCGACTGGACGCCGCTGGCGCAGCAGTTCCAGCAGGAGCTGTACCTGCGCATCTTCAAGGGCGAGGCGTACCGCGACTATGTGCGCGACTATGTGGAGCGCACGCTCGGCGGCGAGCTGGATGAACTGCTGGTGTACCGCAAGCGGCTGCGCCGGCCGCTGGACGAGTACCAGCGCAACGTGCCGCCGCATGTGCGCGCGGCGCGCCACGCCGACGACTACAACCGGCAGCAGGGGCGGCCACTGCAGTATCAGAACAAGGGCTGGATTCGTTACGTGATGACGGTGGCCGGGCCGGAGCCATTGGAAACCCGACGCTCGCCGATCGATTACGAGCACTACCTGACACGCCAGTTGCAGCCGGTGGCGGATGCGATCCTGCCGTTTGTGGGCGAGGATTTTGCGGCGTTGACGAGTCGGCAGCAGATCCTGTTCTGAGCGGCTTCCTTTACGCGGAAGTCAGCTACCTGTTCGCCGCGCCGATCAGGTTTTGCCGCTGTCTTTGACGGCGCTGGATGCGCCGAGTTTCAGGTACAGGATGGTCGCAGCGAGTGCCAGAGTCAGCGCATTGGCAATGATGACCGGCCAGGCACGCGTAATGATGCCGTAGGCAAGCCACAATGCCACGCCGATGGTGAACACCAGATACATCACGAGCGAAATGCCGCTCACATCGCGAGTGCGGTAGCTATGCACTACCTGTGGCACGAATGCGCAGGTCGTCATCGACGCGGCCAGAAAACCGATTGCGTCCGCAAGCGTCATGAAATGCTCCGGGAATATTGAAAATATCTGCGTCATCATACCGTCAGTCTCGGTCCTGGCAACTGGAAGATATGCATGAATCGGCCTGGAAGACTATTCCAGCAGGCACTTTCTCACACAGCCGCGCTGCCGCTACTGCCCCAGCTCGGTAGGGCGGAAAAGCGCAGCGCCTTCCGCCGCATGCAACTCTCAGGCACACTGCACCCATGCCAAACTACCGTCGCAATCGCGTCCCGGGAGGGACATATTTTTTCACCGTCAATCTGCTTGAACGCCGTAGCGGCTTATTGGTCGAGCACATTGATGCCTTTCGCGAAGCCGTACGACAAGTGCGTGTCCGCAGGCCATTCCACATTGATGCATGGGTGGTACTGCCGGACCATACCCATTGCGTCTGGACTCTTCCGCCCGGCGACACCGATTACTCCTCACGCTGGAAAGCAATCAAGATTGCCTTCGCAAAGTCGCTGCCGAAAACCGAGCGTTTATCGGTGGCACGTGCACGCAAGGGCGAACGTGGTATTTGGCAACGACGATTCTGGGAGCATACGATTCGCGATGAGCGAGATTATGCGGCGCATGTCGATTACGTGCATATCAATCCGTTCAAGCATGAGCTCGTGCGGCAGGTAAGCGCATGGCCCTACTCGTCATTTCATCGGCTCGTGGCTGCGGGGATTTATCCGAACGATTGGGCGGGCGAGGTGCCTGACTTGGCAGCGGGAGAAAGGGGTGCATAGACATGCGGCGGAAGACATGCGGCGGAAGGCGCTGCGCTTTTCCGCCCTACTGAGCTACTGAGCTACTGAGCTACTGAGCTACTGAGCTACTGTGCTACTGAGCTACTGAGCTGAGCTACGAGCTGCCGCTGCTGCCCCAAGCGTCTTGATACAAAATCTCGTTCAGCGGACGGCGACTATCCCAGCGTTCGATTTCCAGCATCGGCGCCGGATAAAACGCTTCGACGTGGCCGACGCACAACACCGCGATCGGCTGGCTGCCTTCCGGCATGTTGCAGAGCGTGCGCATTTCGGCGGGATCGAACATCGATACCCAGCCGACGCCGATGCCCTCGGCGCGCGCGGCCAGCCAGAAATTCTGGATTGCGCACGAAGCCGATGCCAAGTCCATTTCCGGCATGGTGCGACGGCCGAACACATGCGCGTCGCGCTGATCGGTCAGACCGACCACCAGCAGCTCCGCGCAGGCCAGGATGCCTTCCACCTTCAGCCGCATGAATTCGTCGGCGCGTTTCCCGAGCGCTTCGGCGGTGAGAATCCGTTCCTGGTCCACATGCTGATGGATGCGTTCGCGCAGTTGCCGGTCGACGATGCGGATGAAGCGCCACGGTTGCATGTAGCCGACGCTGGGCGCCAGATGTGCCGCTTCGATGAAACGGGCCAGCTGCGCCGGCTCGATCGGGTCCGGCCGGAAATGCCGCATGTCGCGGCGCTCGCGGATCGCGCGATAGACGCCTTCGATTTCCTGTTCGGAAAAACGATGTGGATTCATGTTTTCTTCAGCGCTTCAAATAAAGGCACGGCGGCATCGGCGATGCGGTCGAGACTGTGCTCGCGCAATTGCGCGAGATCGACCGGCGCCGCATCGGCCAGCCCGGCCCATTGCAGCAGCGCGGCCAGCGCCTGCGGCGCATCGAACAGGCCGTGCAGGTAGGTGCCGAGGATTTGATCGTCTGCCGAACGCGCGCCTTCGGGGCGCTCGCCGAGATAAAACGCCGGACGATCCAGCGCCGCGCCGTGCGAGCTTCCTACATGGATCTCGTATCCTTGCACCGGCGCATCGGCGAACGCGCACCGACCCTCGACCTGCGCCAGCCGTTTTTCGCGCGCCAGTTCGGTGTCGATATCGAGCAGGCCGAAGCCTTGCGATATGCCGGGCGCGCCTTCGATGCCGTGCGGATCGGCGACGGTTCGGCCCAGCATCTGGTAGCCGCCGCAGATGCCGATCACCTTGCCGCCGTAGCGCAGGTGTTTCGTCAGCACTTCTTGCCAGCCCTGCTCCTGCAACCATGCGAGATCGGCACGCGTGCTCTTGCTGCCGGGCAGGATGATCAGGTCGGCGGGCGGAATTGGTTGGCCCGGCCCGATGAAACGTAGATCGATGTCGGGATGCGCGCGTAGTGCATCGAAATCGGTATGGTTGCTGATGCGCGGCGGCACCGGCACGATCACCCGGAAATTGCCCTGCGTCTGCTGCTCGGGCTGGATCGCATCTTCCGCGTCGAGGAACAGGCCATGCAGATACGGCAGCACCGCCAGCACCGGCTTGCCGGTCTGCTGTTCCAGCCATTCCAGCCCCGGTTCCAGCAAGCTGATGTCGCCGCGAAAACGATTGATCACGAAGCCGACGATGCGCTTGCGCTCGCTATCGGACAGGCAGGCCAGCGTGCCGACGATGTGCGCGAACACGCCGCCGCGATCGATGTCGGCGATCAGGATCACCGGGCAATCGACCGCTTCGGCGAAGCCCATGTTGGCGATGTCGCGATCGCGCAGGTTGATTTCGGCGGGACTGCCCGCGCCTTCGACGACGATGCATTCATAGCGTTCGCCCAGCCTCCGGTACGATTCCAGCACCGCGCCCATCGCAGTCGTCTTGTATTGATGATAGTCGCGCGCATTCATGTCGGCGCGCAGCTTGCCGTGGATGATGACTTGCGCGCCGGTGTCGCTCGACGGCTTGAGCAGCACCGGGTTCATGTCGGTATGCGGCGGCAGTCCGGCAGCCTGTGCCTGCAAGGCTTGCGCGCGGCCGATCTCGCCGCCATCGATCGTGACGGCGCTGTTCAAGGCCATGTTCTGCGGCTTGAACGGCGCAACCCTGACGCCCTGTCGCGCCAGCAGCCGGCACAACGCAGCGACCAGCGTGCTCTTGCCGGCATCCGAGGTCGTGCCCTGTACCATCAACGTGGAATACGGAAAATTCATTGCTGCTCCCGCTGTTCTTGCCAGCGCGCGATCAGCGCATCGATCTGCGTCAGTCCCTCGGTGATCGCGGCCGGTCCCGGCGACAGGATGTCGGCCGACTTGATTTCGGCGAGCATCCCGTTCTTTACCGCCGGAATGGCATCCCATCCCGGACGGCTGCGCAGCGCGTCGGGCTGGAACTTCTTGCCGCACCAGGAGCCAATGATGATGTCCGGCGCGCGCCGCACCACTTCCATCGGATCGGCGATGATGCGCTGCTTCGCGCCCGGATGCACCGCCAGTTCGGCGAACGCATCGATGCCGCCGGCGATGCCGATCAACTCCGATACCCAGCCGATGCCGCTGATCAGCGGATCGTTCCATTCCTCGAAATACACGAGCGGGCGCGCCGGCCGCCGCGCAGCGCGGGCGCGAATCGCGGCTATGTGCGCCTGCAGTTCGGACACCAGGCGTTCTCCTTCGTCGCGCCGCTCCACCAGTACGGCCAGCACGCGCACCATGCGCAGGATGCCTGCGGTATCGCGCTGGTTGAACAGGTGCACCTCGATGCCAGCCGCTGCCAGGTCGCGGCAGATGTCGGCCTGCAGATTCGAGAATCCGATCACCAGGTCCGGCTCGACGGCCAGGATGCGCTCGATCTTCGACGACGAAAAGCCGCTGATCTTCGGCTTCTCGCGGCGCGCGCGCGCCGGCCTTGTGGTGAAACCGGAGATGCCGGCGATCATGTCCTGCGCGCCCAGCGCGTACAGCGTTTCCACCGCCTCGGTGCACAGGCAGGCGATGCGTCGATAATGGCTCACTTCTTTTCTCCCCGGCGCTGGCGCGCCTGTTCCAAGGTTTCGCACAGCGCAGCGGCACCGGCGATCATGCGCGGTCCCGGCCGGTTCAGCAGGTCGCCATTGATCGCGAACAGATTGCCGAGGCGCACCGCCTGCAGCGTCGGATAAGACTTCCAGATGCCCAATCCGTCGTCGCTGCGCTCCGGCCGGCTGCCGCTAATGATCGCTTCCGGGTCTTGCTGCAGCACCGCTTCGATATCGACGCGCGGTGCGGTCACCGGCAGTTGCGCGAAAATGTTTTCGCCACCACACAGGCGGATCGCATCGCTGACAATATGGCGGCCGTTCAACGTGTACAGGGGACGATCCCACACTTGATAGAACACGCGCACCGGCGGCCGGTTGCCATAGCGTGCCGCCAGATCGCTCAACTGGCGGCGCAACTGGTCCGCTTGGTGCTGCGCCTGCGGCTCGGTACCGAGCAGTTGCCCGAGACGCTGCAAGGTATCCGGAATATCGGCCAGCTTGTGCGGTTCGCTGTAGAACAGCGGAATACCGAGTCCGCGCAATTGCTCCAGCTGGCGCGACGATGCATTGTGTCGCCATACCACCAGCAAATCTGGCTTGAGCGCGAGCAGGCGTTCGATGTCAACTTCCCGGTTGTCGCCGATACGCGGAATCGCGCGCGCGGCTGGCGGGTAGTCGCTGTAGCTGACGGTGCCGACGATGCGCTCGGCACCGCCGGCGGCAAACAGCAGTTCGGTGACATGCGGCGCGAGCGATACCACGCGCTGCGCCGGCTGCTGCAGCACCACGATGGCGCCGGTATCGTCGCGCACGCTGATCGCGGCGCTCGCTTGCAGCGCGAACGCGCAGGCGAGCAGGAGCAGGTAAGGTTTCATTGCGTTTTCTCCGTCACATGCCAGGCGTTCAGCGCCTGCTGCAGGCGTTCCCAACTGGCTTCATCCGGCGGTAGTCCAAGCCGTATGCCGTGCCCCTTTTGCCGGAACAGGCGCACCCAGATCCCGCGTTGCGCCATGTGCTCGTGGAAGGCTTGCGCGCGCGGCTCGGGCCACCACTGGAACAACGCGCAGCCGGCGGCGCCAATGCCGTACGACGCGAGCAGCGCATGCAGGCGTTCACCGGCGCGCAGCAGCGTATCGCGCGTTACTGCCTGCCATTCCCGGTCGCTCAGTGCGGCGCAGCCGATCACCTGCGCCGGACCGCTGACCGACCACGGGCCAATCACTTCTTCAAGTTGCATCAATAGCGTATCCTGCGCGGCGACAAAACCGAGCCGCAATCCGGCCAGCCCGAAAAACTTGCCGATCGAACGCAGCACGATCAAGCCGGGGTGCGTACTCATCGGCGCGACGCTGAGCTGCGGCACGGTGTCGGCAAATGCTTCGTCGACAATCAGCCAGCCATTGCGCGCGGCCAACCGTTCGGCCCAGCGCAGCAACACATCCGGTTCGATCGTGGCGCCGGTCGGGTTGTTCGGATTGCAGACCACCATCACGTCGCAGTCGTCCAGTGCCTGCTCCAGGTTTTCGTAAGGCACTTCACACACCGCATGACCAGCCTGTGCCCAACGGTGCGCGTGCTCGGCATACGAAGGCGCCGCCACTGCGACCCGAGACTTCGCGCGCAGAAGAGGCAAAGCCTGGATCGCCGCCTGTGTTCCCGCAACCGGCAGCAGGCGCGGCGCGCGGTAATACTTCTCGGCGGCCGCCCCCAGTTCCGGGCACGTCGACGGCAACCGGTGCCAGGCACCAGCCGCCAGCGGTGGCACCGGATACGGCTGTGGATTGAGGCCGGTCGACAGATCGAGCCATGCTTCATGCGGACGGCCGAAGCGCGCAATCGCATCATGCAGATTGCCGCCATGGTCAAGCATGCAGCATCCTTTCGACGCCGGCGACGAGCGCCAGCAGCGTGAGCCATAGCAGCGTCGTGCCGGCCACCAGCCGCCATGCGCGACCGATGTCGATCGCTTGCGCCGCACGTCCGCGGCCGAGTATCGGCCTGAGTTCCGTCACGCCGTCGTAGCAGGCTGTGCCGCCGAGCGCCAGACCCAATGTGCCGGCGCCGGCTGCCATTACCGGACCGGCATTCGGGCTCGGCCAGTCCGGCGCCTGGGTGCGCCAGCATTGCCAGGCGTGGCGCGTTTCGCCGAGCAACGCATACGACAGCGCCGTCAGCCTTGCGGGAATCCAGTTCAGCAGATCGTCGATGCGCGCCGCTGCGCAGCCGAATGCCAGGTAGCGCGGCGTGCGATAACCCCACATTGCATCCAGCGTATTGGCAAGGCGGAACAGCAAGGCGCCGGGACCGCCGGCGACGATGAACCAGAACAGCGTGCCGAATACCGCGTCGTTGCCGTTTTCCAGCAGCGACTCGACCGCCGCCTTCGACAATTCGCCGGCATCGGCCTGCGCGGTATCGCGGGTCACGATGCGGGCGGTGAGTTCGCGCGCCTTGTCCAGCTCGCCATAGTCGAGTGCCTGTTCGATCGGCCGAGTATGGTCGCGCAGGCTGCGCAGGCCGAGGCTGAAGTACAGCAGCAGCGCATGGCCGGCCATGCCCGGCCAGCCATCCGCGCTCGTCAGTCGGTACGCGACCCATACCGGTGGCAGCACCGTCAGCATCCACGCGAGGCCACCCTTGCCATAACGCAGGCTGCCGCGATTGAATCGACGCTCCACTGCGGCGGCCAGCCGGCCGAATCCGACCAGCGGATGCCAGCGCCGCGCCTCGCCCAGTATCCAGTCGAGCGCGAGACCGGCGAACATCAGCAGCGTCAGCGTCGGCAGGTTCCAGTCGAACAGCATGTTCACCCCTTTAAGGCCAGCGGCAGCCCGGCCGCGACCCATACCGCGCGCTCGCAGCGCGCGGCAACCGCCTGATTCAACCGCCCCGCCTCGTCGACGAACCAGCGCGAGATTGCGCCCTGCGGCACGATGCCCATGCCGACTTCATTGGATACCAGAACCAGATCGCCGGATGCCTGCTCCAGCGCCTGCAGAAAACATTCGCGCTGCTGCTGGAAGGCCGCCGGCGGAACGATCTCCCCGATTTCGGGATACGCCTGTTCCTGCGCGAACAGCAAGTTGGACAGCCAGATGGTCAGGCAATCGACCAGCACCAGCCGCTGCGGCGCGCTCCAGCGCAGGATCGCGTCGCCCAGCGCAAGCGTTTCTTCGACCGTGGTCCAGCCCTGATCGCGTCGTCCCCGGTGGTGCTCGATGCGCGTCGCCATTTCGGCATCGCCCGCCTGTGCGGTGGCGATATACACCACCTCCTTGCCGGATTGTGCGGCGAGCTTTTCCGCATGCGCACTCTTGCCGGAACGCGCGCCGCCGAACACCAGTGTGCGTATCATGCGCGTGCTCCGCCAAGGAACAGATCGGCGACTGCCTGCGGACAGGACGGAAAATAAGCATGGAAATACGATGCGGTCAGCACGCCACTGCGATAGATCGCTTCGCCGGCGTCGCCCGACGGATGCCGGATCGTGCGCGCGCTCGGCACCAGCGCGGTTTCCAGCCGCGAATAATGAAATGCATGGCCGCGCAATGCGCCGCGCGGCGTCGTCCATTGTTGCGAACCGATCGCGGCCAGGCGCGTCTGCATCAGCACTCGCCCTGCCAGCAATCCTGCCATCGGCCAGGTATTGCCATCGAGATCGGTGAGGCTTTCGGCCAGTGCCATCATGCCACCGCATTCGGCGAATATCGGCATCCCTGCGGCATGCGCAGCCTGCAACGATGCCTGCCATCGGTCTGCCTGCGACAGCCGTTGCGCATGCAGCTCCGGATAGCCGCCCGGCAGATAGAGCGCATCCGCCTGCGGCGGCACCGGCTGGTTCGCCAGCGGCGAAAAGAATGTCAGTTCCGCTCCCAGCTCGCGCAGGCAATCGAGGTTGGCTGGATACATAAAGGCGAATGCGGCGTCGCGCGCGATTGCGATGCGAGTCCCGCGCAGCAGCGGTGTGACCGGCTGCGTCTGTTCGGGCGTGAAGCCGGCGGCAGGGAGCGCATTCCATGCGTCCTGGTCGAGCGCGAGCTGATCGGCGAGCCGGTCGAGCAGCGCATCGAGCGCATCGACTTCGTCCGGCTGCACCAGGCCGAGATGCCGTTCCGGCAAAGCCTCTTGCTGACGCGGCAGCGTCGCCAGCAATGGGATACCGCGCATCGCGTCCGCGATCATGCGCGCATGGCCGGCGCTGCCGACGCGATTCGCGATGATGCCGGCCAGATCGACCGGCCCGTAATCGCGCAGGCCGAGCACCAGCGCAGCGGCGGTTTGCGCCATCGCCGATGCATCGAGCACCGCCAGCACCGGCACGCCGAACGCGCGCGCCAGATCGGCCGATGACGGCGTGCCGTCGTACAAGCCCATCACGCCTTCGATCAGGATCACATCGGCCTGCGCGGCTGCCTGTGCCAGCAGGCTGCGGCAACGGTCAAGGCCGACCATCCACAGGTCGAGCGACTGCACCGGCGCGCCACACGCACGCTCCAGCATCATCGGATCGAGAAAATCGGGGCCGGTCTTGAACACCCGCACGCGCAAGCCCTGCCGGATCAGCTTGCGCGCCAGTGCGGCAGTCACCGTGGTTTTCCCCTGGCCGGACGCGATCGCGGATACCAGCACCGTGCGAGCGTTGACAGTGGTATTCATTTCACCACTCCACCCCGAGCTGCGCCGCGATCCCGGCCTCGAACGCATGCTTGACCGGCTGCATCTCGGTCACCGTATCGGCCGCCGCGATCATTTCCGGCAGCGCGCCGCGCCCGGTGACCACCACATGCTGCATCGGCGGCCGCGCGCGCAGGTCGGCGACCACGCGATTGACATCGAGATAGTGGTATTTGAGTGCGATATTCAATTCGTCCAGTACCACGAAGCCGATCGCCGGATCGGACAGGAATATCTTCGCCTGCTCCCACGCGCGCTCCGCGCACGCGACATCGCGCTCGCGGTTCTGGGTTTCCCAGGTATAGCCTTCGCCCATCGCATGGAAACTGATTTCATCGGGGAAGCGCTGCAGGAACAGTTCTTCGCCGGTCGACTTGGCGCCCTTGATGAATTGCACCACGCCCACTTTCATGCCGTGGCCGAGCGCCCGGATCGCCATGCCGAACGCGCTGGAACTCTTGCCCTTGCCGTTGCCGGTGTTGACCAGCAGCACGCCGGCGTCGCGTTGCGCGGCCTCCATTTTCCGGTCGACGACCTCCTTCTTGCGCTGCATGCGAACCTTGTGTCTCTGGTTGAGGTCTTCAGTCATCTTGCCTGTTCTCCATGGGAATGTAGATGGTGCGGTCGCCGTGCCGCACCGTGTCGATCGGATAGCCGAGGCATAGACTCAGCAGCGGCGCGCGCATCACTTCGTCTACCGGTCCGGCCTGCCAGCGGCCGTCGCCCATCAGCAGCAGCGCATGCGTGGCGACGCCATGCGCGAGATTCAGGTCATGGCTGACCAGCACCACCGATTTTTTTTCGCCGCGGCACAGGCGGCCCAACAGCTTCATCACGCCGACCTGATGGGCCAGATCGAGCGCGCCGGCGGCCTCGTCCAGCAGCAGCAGCGGTGTGTCTTGTGCCAGCACTGCGGCAATCGCGACGCGCTGGCGTTCACCGCCGGAGAGCGTGCGCACGTCGCGTTCGGCGAGATCGCCGACATCCAGTGCGTGCAGCGCCGCCTGCGCCGCGCGATAGTCGGCATCGGCGTCCCAGTAGCCCGTGTCGCGGTAAGGATGGCGCGCCGCCAGTACCGTTTCGATCGCACGATAGCCGAACACGTCGTTGCGGCCTTGCGGCAGGTAAGCGCGTTCGCGCGCCAGATCAAGCAGCGGCCAGTCGGCCAGCGGGCGGCCGCCGATGGCGACCATGCCGGCATCGGGTTGCCGCAACCCGGCCAGCGTACGCAGCAGCGTGCTCTTGCCGGCGCCGTTGCGGCCGATGACACACCAGCACTGGCCGGCATCCACTTGCCAGTGCAGCGCGCCGATCAACGTCCGGCCACCGATACGCAGAGAGAGATCGCGGGTCTGCAGCATGTTATTTCCGCCGCACGTGATGCAATTGCAGCAGGAACACCGGCACGCCGATCAGTGCGGTGATGACACCGACCGGCAACTGCTGCGGCGCGATCACGCTGCGCGCCAGCGTGTCCGCCAGCACCAGGAAGCCGCCGCCGGCCAGCGTGGCGGCCGGCAGCAGCAGCCGGTGATCCGGTCCCCAGGCAAAACGGCAGGCGTGCGGCACGATCAGGCCGACGAAACCGATGCTGCCGGCGCGGGTGACCCCGCTGGGGGGGAGCCGCCCCGCGCCCCCGAACAGCCCCCCGCGCGAACGGGCGCCCAGGGTGGCGAGCGGCGCCCCGCCGTCCGCCAGC
>CBIHNU010000019.1:0-79301 GCA_966211585.1 uncultured Noviherbaspirillum sp.
GGGTCACAGGTGGCCCCCGGGTTTCCCCCATGTCGGCGCGCTGCGTGGGCAGTGTGGCCCCACCCTACGCAATCCACCGTTCCCCGGATCGTTCCCTTCTCTCATGTGAAGAAGGGCGAGAGCCTGCTGCCGCCTGATTCCTGGTGACAGCCGTCTCGACGCGCGCCGGCCTCTATCCGATCCGGGCCAGTGGCCGTCGTGCGAGCAACAACCGCAGTGCAAAGAAAATATTTTTACAACCAGGAGAGACCAATGAAGAAATCCCTGCTCGCGATCGCCGTGCTCGGCACGCTTTGCGGCGCTGCCTCGGCGCAAACCAACGTCACCGTCTACGGCTCGATCGACGCCGGCCTGCGCAACGAGACCAACACCAACGCCAAAGGCGACAGCGTGCTCAGCATGGCGTCCAACGGCACCTATCGCTCGAACCGGCTCGGCTTCAAGGGTGTCGAGGATCTCGGCGGCGGCCTGAAGGCGCATTTCAACCTAGAAATGGGTTTCAAGACCGGCACCGGCGAGCTGAACAATACGACCGGCGTGCTGTTCCAGCGCCAGGCGAATGTTGGCCTCTCCGGCGCTTACGGCGACCTCACGCTCGGCCGCCAGTACACGGTCGCGTTCAAGACCATCGGCGCGTTCGATCCGTTCCAGTACAAGTATCCCGGCGTCACCTACGCAATCTCGGCGACCGCCGGCACGCGCAACAGCAACGATATCCAGTACACCGGCAAGTTCGGCGCGATGACCGCGCGCGCCGAATACGCGCTGGGCGAAGTCGCTGGCAGCACGTCGAACGGCGCGAAGCAGGCAATCGGTGCCAGCTATGAGCAAGGGCCGGTGCAACTGGGCGCGTCGTACACCACGTCGAAGCAGAACGTCGGCACCAGCGCCACGCCGAACTACCAGGACTACGATCATTACGCGATCGGCGGCGCCTATACCTTCGGCGCCGCGACCGCGTATGTCGGCTACGTCGACGAAAAGCAGGCCACCGCCACTGTCGACAACACGTCGAAATGGACCTGGGCCGGCGTCAGCTACAAGCTCAGCCCGAAGGTCGAGCTCACCGGCGCCTGGTATCGCACCAAGGCATTCAACACCAAGGCCAGCAAGACGGTGGCGGCGGGCGACGCGAAGAAAGACCTGTACATGATCGGCGCGACCTATGCGCTGTCGAAGCGCACCACGCTGTATTCCGACATCGACGTCACGCACCTCGACGGCGGTTACGCGAGCGGCGGCACGACGGCGCTGAACCAGACGCGGCAGACCGGCATTTCGATCGGCGTGATGCACATGTTCTGACCGACTAGCGGAGCGCCGGCAGCAAGACCTGGGCCGAGCAGCAACACGGATTTTGTCCACGAAAAGCACGAAAGACACGAACAGGCCAGGTTTGCGCCTCTCGTGTTTTTCGTGCTTTTCGTGGACAGTACCGTGACTTCATGCTGCCGTCCCAGCTTTGACCGGGGGCGGATAAGCCTGTATCTTTGCCGAACTGACAATAACAAGGGAGGTTCATCATGACACTCGTTGCCAATATCCTGATCGGTTTGGTGCTGTTGATTCACGTGTATATCGTGCTGCTCGAAACCGTGATGTTCCGCACCCGCGGCCCCAAAGTGTTCGAACTGCTTCCCGAGCAGGTCGAGACGATGGCCCCGGCCATGTCGAATCAGGGGTGCTATAACGGCTTCCTGGTGGCGGCGCTGGCGCTCGGCCTGTGGTACCCAGATGCGGCAATCGCGCATGCGTTCTCGGTGTACGGTCTGGTCTGCATCGCGGTGGCCGGCGTCTGGGGCGGGCTGACGGTAAAGATGCGGATTCTGTACATACAGACGGTGCCGGCGGTGCTGGGGCTGATCGCCCTGATGCTCGCGAAATAGCGCTTCAGGTAGCGAGAAATTCCCGCACCAGATCGATCTGTGCCGGCACGTTCAGTGCCGGCGCATGACCGCAACCGTTGATCACCGCCAGCAGCGCATGCGGTCCGCGCTGCGTCATCTGCTCTGCGGTGTCCTGCAGCAGCAGGTCCGACTCGGCACCGCGCAGCACCAGCGTCGGCATCGCCAGCATGTCGTACTCGTCCCACAACTCGTAATCGCGCGGATACACGAAGAACTGGCGCACCATCGCCGGATCGTAATGCGGCGTCACCTTGCCGTTCGGCAGCCGGCGCGTCGAGGTTTCCGCGAGCCGGCGCCATTGCGCGTCGCTCATCCAGCCGAACGGTTTGTACACGGTGCGATAGAAGGTTTCGAGCTCGGTGACGGTGTCGAACTGCGGCGGATTGCCGGCATAGGCCTTGATTCGCTCGATCGCCGGCGCCGCCAGTGCCGGGCCGTTGTCGTTCAATACCAGGTGGCTGATGCGGTCTTTCAGCGTGGTCGCTCCGGCGACCGTGCCGATCGCGCCGCCCATCGACGTGCCGACCCAGCGCACCTGCGCAAAGCCGAGCTGATCGACCAGCGCGCGCGCGAGGCGCGCATAGAACGCGAGACAATATTCGTTGTCCGGATCAGGACTCCATTGCGACAGGCCGCGGCCGATCGTGTCCGGGCAGATGATCCGATAGGTGTCCGACAGCGCGGCCGCGATGTCGTCGAAATCGCGGCCGGTGCGCGCCAGCCCGTGCCACATGATCAGCGGCGGCGCATCCTGCGCGCCCCATTCGACGTAATGGATTTCGCGCTCGCAGCAGCGCAGATAATGCGACGACGGTTGCAGCATGCCTATCTCCAGCTACGCAATTTGCCGACGATGCCGCTCGGGAAAAAATACACGGACAGCACGAACAGAACGCCGAGCCACAGCAGCCAGCGATCCGGCGACAGCAGTGCCGACAGCGGCGGCACGGCTGATGTGGCATTCGCGGCGAGCGCCATCAGGTCCTGCAGATAACTTTGCGCCAGCAGGAAGATCGTGGCGCCGCACACCGCGCCATACATCGTGCCCATGCCGCCGATCACGACGATCAGCAGGATGTCGATCATGATCTCGAATGACAGCGAGGTATCGGGTCCGTTATAGCGCAGCCACAGTGCCAGCAGGCAACCGGCGAGCGTCGCGAATACCGCAGCCAGCACGTTGGACCAGGTGCGGTACACCACGGTTCGATAGCCGATCGCCTCGGCACGAAAATCGTTTTCGCGGATCGCCTGCAAGACGCGGCCGAACGGCGAATTCACCACGCGCAACATTGCCAGGAACAGCAGCACCGCGCAGACGAACACCAGGTAATAGGTGATGAAGCGGCCATCGAGCGACGCGCCGAACAGCGGATCCTCGCGCAACTGGAATGACGGACGCAGCAGCTCCGGCAGCTTGAAGTTCAAGCCATCTTCGCCGCCGGTGAATTCCGACAGCTGCGACGCCAGCGTCTGGAACGCGGATGCGACCGCCAGCGTGATCATCGCGTAGAAGATCGCGCGTACGCGCAGCGAGAACAGGCCGATCACCAGCGACAGCAGCAGCGACAACCCGACTGCGGCGAGCGCGCCGATCAGCAGGCTTTCCCAGCTGCCGTCCATGCGCGTGCAGGCGATCGCAATGCCGTAGGCACCGATGCCGAAGAACATCGTATGCGCGAACGACACGATGCCGGTATAGCCGAGCAGCAGGTCGTAGCTGGCGACCAGCACGATGAAGATCAGGATCTTCGCCGCGACGTTCAGCGCCTTCGCGCTTGGAAACAGGAAGGGCGCGAACGCGAGGCCGAGCACGATCACGGCAAGAATCGCCGCCAGCACGCGGCTTTTCGGCAGGTCATGGGAGAGAAGGCGGGTGATCATCGCGCTTACCTGTTGGTTACCTGATAGAGTCCCTGCGGCCGCCACAGCAAGATCGCGACCATCAGCAGGATGTTGGAA
Organism: uncultured Noviherbaspirillum sp.; assembly: GCA_966211585.1. Classification (GTDB taxonomy): domain Bacteria; phylum Pseudomonadota; class Gammaproteobacteria; order Burkholderiales; family Burkholderiaceae_D; genus Noviherbaspirillum. Next base: position 3,870 of record CBIHNU010000019.1, read on the forward strand.
AACAGCGCAATCTTCGGCGCCAAAAAGCCGGTGTAGTTCGCCACCAGGCCGACCAGCATTGCACCGAGAAAGCAGCCGCCGGTCGAACCCAGCCCGCCGATGATGATGACGATGAAGATCAGCACGTTCACCTTCGCGCCCATCTGCGGCGACACGCCTTGCTGATATAGTCCCCACATCACGCCGCCGAGCCCGGCCAGCGCCGAGCCGGCCATGAAGACGCCGATGAACAGCCGCTTGATCCGGTAGCCGAGGCTTTCGACCATTTCGCGGTCCTGCACGCCGGCACGGATCAACAGGCCGAGCTTGGTGCGGTTCAGCACCACCAGCATCGCGACGAACAGCGCGACGCCGATCGCTACCGCCAGCACCCGGTATTTCTCGATTGCCGCATCGCCGAACAGCAGCGCGCCACGCAGCGCGGCCGGCATCTCCAGCGGAATCATCTGCGGCCCCCACACCACCTTGATCAGTTCTTCGCCGATCACCATGCCGCCCATCGTGATCAGGATCTGCTTCAGATGCTGGCCGTACACCAGCCGCACCAGTACCCGTTCGAACGCGAGGCCGACCAGGCCGGCGACCACGATCGCCGCCACGATGGCAACGGCAAGCGCGGCGAGATTCTGCGCGATGCTGTCGGCGGTGGTCCATTCCGGCATCAGGCCCAGCACCGACATCGCGACGAACGCGCCGAGCGCGATGAACACGCCATGGCCGAAATTCAGCACATCCATCAAACCGAAAATCAGCGTCAGTCCCGATGCGATGATGAAGATGATCATGCCCATCGCCAGGCCGGCCGCGGTCAGCGTGATCCAGGTCGACGGCGAACCGACCAGCGGCAGCGCGGCCAGTGCCAGCACCGGCACCAGCAGCAGCGGCAGCCAGTCGATCTGGCGCCAGACGGCAGTCGGTTGTAGCGTCATTGCTTGTTCCATTTTTATCTCCTCCCCCTCTTACCGGTTCCCTCCCCCTGCAAGGGGGAGGGTTAGGGAGGGGGTAGTGCGGTCGAGATCAGATTGCTGTTTCTTGAGCCGCACTACCCCCATCCCAACCTTCCCCCTGCAAGGGGGAAGGGGCCTTGCTCCACCCATGACGAGAGTCATAGGGCGCATTCCCGGAATTGCGCAACCTACTGATGCGCCGCCAGCGACAACCCCAGCAGCCGCGTCTGCAAACCCTCATCCTCCGCCAGTTCCGCCATCGCACCGCGATGCACGATCTTGCCGTCGTCCATCACCGCGACCGTATCGCCGAGCTGCTTCGCGAAATTGAAGTTCTGCTCGACCAGCAGAATCGTGGTGTCGGTCTGCTTCAGCTCGCGGAACGCGGCGATCATGTTGGCGATGATCGCCGGCGCCAGCCCCTTGCTCGGCTCGTCGATCAGCAGCAGCTTGCGCGGCTCGACGATCGCACGCGATACCGCCAGCATCTGCTTCTGCCCGCCGGATAATTTTCCGGCCGGGTGCAGCCAGAACTTCTTGATCGCCGGGAACAGCGTGAAGATCCAGTCCAGCCGTTTCGGATCGAGATCGTCGATGCTGGACGCGGCGCGTGCCGCGAGCAGCATGTTTTCCTTCACCGACAAGTCGGCGAAGATGCCCATGTTCTCCGGCACGTAGGCGATGCCCAGACGCGAGATGTCGGGCGTGCCCTTGCGCGTGATGTCCTGGCCGTCGAAGCGGATGTTGCCGAGCGACGCCTGCCACAGGCCCATGATGGTGCGCAGCGTGGTGGTCTTGCCGGCGCCGTTGCGGCCGAGCAGCATCGTCAGCTGGCCGCGCGGCACGTCGAGATCGACGCCATGCAGGATGTGATATGCGCCGATGTGCGTGTTCACGCCTTCGAGTTTCAGCAACGGTGCATTCATGCCGCATCCTCCACCGGCGCCATGCCGAGATATGCCTGCTGCACGACCGGCGACGCGATCACCGTTTCCGGTTCGCCGTCGGCCATCAGCGTGCCGTTGTGCAGCACGATGATGCGGTCGGCCAGTTCGCGCACCACGTCCATCTTGTGTTCGACCAGCAGGATCGTCTTGTCGCGCCGCGCTTTCAGCATGCGGATCAGTTCCAGGATCACCGGCACCTCGTCGACGCTCATGCCGGCGGTCGGTTCGTCGAACATGTAGACCTCCGGATCGAGCGCCATCAGCAACCCGACTTCCAGCTTGCGCTGGTCGCCGTGCGGCAGCGCCGCCGCGTGCACGTCGCGCTTGGCCGCGAGCGCGACGCTTTCCAGCAGCTGTTCGGCGCGCTCGATCAAGGCCTTGTGATGGTTCCACACATGCCACATGTCGAGCCCGACATGCTTGCGCGACTGCAGCGCAAGCCGCACGTTTTCCATCACGCTCAGGTTGGGAAACAGGCTGGTCAGCTGGAACGCGCGGCCGAGGCCGGCATGGGTGCGCGCCGAAGCGGAAAGCGAGGTGATGTCGCGCCCGTTCAGCAGTACCTGCCCGGTGCTGGCTTTCAACTGGCCGGAGATCAGGTTGAAGTAGGTGGTCTTGCCGGCGCCGTTCGGGCCGACGATCGCGGTCAGTGTGCCGGGTGCGAATTTACATGACACTGCATTGACCGCGACATGGCCGCCGAAGCGGATCGTCAGGTCGCGGGTTTCGAGGGTGCCGGCATGATGCTGCGTGCCGCCCCTGTTCGGGTCAAGTTGTTGCAAGGGCATGAATAAGCTCCGCTGGGATCTTGCGCGGTTGCGGTATCCCCTCCCCCTTGCAGGGGGAGGGTTAGGGTGGGGGTAGAGTGGTTGATTCAGTGGAGTCGATTGCGCAAGCACTCAACCCCCATCCCAGCCATCCCACGTCTAGCCTCGCAAGGCCAGACGATTCGGCCGACGCAACGCATGCATTGCGAAACCCCGGCTTCATCCCCGATGAAAGGCCGCGACTCGATCAGTGCTTGTTCTGGATCGGAATGTCCATCTCTTCCGGCTTGATCTCGTGCACCAGTTCCGGCACGCCCCAGGCGAACGCCGGATCGACCTTGATCTTGAAATGGTACATCGACTGCATCGCCTGATGGTCTTCCTTGCGGAAGGTCATCTTGCCCTTCGGCGTGTCGAAGCTCATGCCTTCCATCGTCGAGATCAGCTTCTCGGTGTTGGTATTGCCGCCGGTTTTCTTCAGCGCTTCGACCAGTGCGATGCCGGCCGCCATGCCGCCCGCAGTGAAGAAGTCAGGCGGCGACTTGAAGCGCTTGTAATGCTCGGAGACCAGCCACTGGTTGGCCGGGTTCTTCGGAATGCCAAAGTAGTAGTAGGTCGCGCCTTCCATGCCCGGGAAGCGCTTGTATGCAGCCATTGCCGGCAGGATGTTGCCGCCGCTGGCGATTTCGATGCCATAGCGTTTCGGATCGAGGTCAGCCAGCTTGCCGAGCGGCGAAGGGCCGGCCCAGATCACGAAAATGATCTTGCGGCCCGGCTTGTCCTTCAGCGAATCGAACAGCCGCTGCGCGCCGGCGGTGAAGTCGGTGGTGCTGGTCGGCAGGTATTCCTCGTGCACCAGCTTCGCATGCTTCAATGCCCCTTTGAATGCCTTCACGCCGTCGCGGCCGAATGCATAATCCTGCGCCAGCGTCGCAATCGTCACGCCGTCCTTGTCGAGTGCGACCGCGTTCGAGATTGCATCCTGCGACGAATTGCGGCCGGTACGGAAGATGTAGCGATTCCACTTGCTGCCGGTGATTTCATCGGCCACCGCCGGCTCCACCAGCAGGATCTTCTTGTATTCCTCGGCCACCGGCAGCATCGCCAGCGCGACGCCGGAACTGGTCGGGCCGACCGCGATGTCGGCCTTGTCGTCGGCGAACGCCGACTGCAGCTGCGACTTGCCAATGTCCGGCTTGCCGTGGTCGTCCTTCTCGATCACCACCAGCTTGTTGCCGTTGACCTGCATCGTGCCGCCGGTCGCATAGTCGAGACCCATCATCAGGCCGGTCTGCGTCTGCTTCGCATACGCTTCCAGCGGACCGGTCTTGTCGTAGACGTGCGCGATCTTGATGTCTTTTGCGTACAGCGTCGTAGTGCAGCTCAATGCGGCGAGCGCCGCCATCAGGTGGTGTCTCATGTCGTCTCTTCCTCTTGTCCTGGTTGTTTTGGAACCTGATTCCGCATATGTCGCAATGCAGCATGACGCGACCCCGCCATGACACATCCGGAAACAGGCCCGAAGCAGATTACCCGAAGGCAGGGTGAGGGGAAAGTAGTAAAAATACGAGGGATTGCCGATCTTGATCCTGAGCAAACGCAAGCGGCCACTGCTCCCGGCGGTCGGCGCGGACTCGCAAAAAAGCCTATTTCATCGCTTCGACCACGGCACAGGCGCCGCGTGTCAGCCACACCACATCTGAATGCAGCGCAATGAAGTTGATGCCGAGATCGCGGTAGCGTTTCGCGACTTCGGCATCCGGTGCATAGACGCCGACCGCCTTGCCGTGCTGCACGCAGACCGCGGTGATGTACGCGATCGCAGTCTGCACGTCGGTATGCGTCGCGTTGCCGAGGTGGCCCATGTTGGCGGCGAAATCAGCGGTGCCGACGAACACGCAGTCGACGCCTTCGGTTGCCGCGATCGCCGCGATGTTGGTGAAGCCTTTTGGCGACTCGACCTGCACGATCACGCCGGCTTGCGCGTTCGCCGTCGATGTGTAGGCGCGGTCCAGGCCATACATGCCGGCACGCACCACGCTGGAAATGCCGCGTATGCCGTGGTTGTTTTCCTGTGGATAGCGGGTCGACGCGACCGCGTGTGCCGCTTCTTTCGCGGTTTCGATTCCCGGAAACATGATGGTTTGCGCACCGCAATCCATCATCCGCTTGACCAGCGCCGCATTGTTCCAGCTCACCCGCACCACCGCCTGCGCCGTCGCGCCGCGCGAGCGCGCTGCATCGATCGCCTGCAGTTGCGCAAACACGTTCTGGATATCGTTCGGGCCGTGCTCGGCATCGATCATCAGCCAGTCGAAGCCGCAATGCGCCAGCGCTTCCGCCACCGGTGCGCTGGCCAGCGACAGCCAGCAGCCGACGCTGAATTCGCCGCGCGACAGTTTTTGCTTCAGCAGATTGAGTGGTGCAGGCATGGGAATCTCCGGGTTTCCGTATGGATACAATTCTAGACGCAATATCCCGCTTTCTTAAACAACTATCGTTGTTGGCCGTATCGGGAAAAGCCACAGGAATCGTGTCCGAAAACGGCTAGACGCTGCTCGGTGCGGCGCGTATAACGACTGCATGAAGACCGCAACGCCATCACCGCCCACCCACCTGCCCGTGCTCGACAGCGAAAGCTGTTATCGCGCGCTGGCGGCAAAAGACACGCGTTTCGACGGCGTGTTTTTCACCGGCGTCACCACCACCGGCATCTATTGCCGTCCGGTGTGCACGGTGAAAACGCCGCGTGAATCCTCGTGCCGGTTTTTCTCCAGCGCAGCCGCGGCGGAAGCGGCCGGATTCCGTCCCTGCCTGCGCTGCCGGCCGGAGCTCGCGCCGTATGCACTGCAGCAGAATCTCGCGCATGCGGTCTGGCAGCGCATCGCCGCCGGCGCGCTGAATGACGGCGACATCGAACGCCTGGCAGGCGAAGTCGGCCTGTCGTCGCGCCAGTTGCGCCGTGTGCTGGTGCAGCAGTTCGGCGTCACGCCGGTCGAGCTGGCGCAGACACAGCGCCTGCTGTTCGCGAAAAAGCTGCTGCAGGAAACCGCCATGCCGATGACCGGGATCGCCTATGCGGCCGGCTTCGGCAGCGTGCGACGTTTCAACGCGCTGTTCGCGCTGCGCTACGGCATTGCGCCGAGCGCGATCCGGCGCGCGAACGCGCAGCCAGCTGCCGACCGGCCGGACGCGCTCACGCTGCGGCTGGCCTACCGGCCGCCGCTGCAATGGCCGGCCATGCTGCGTTACCTTGCCGGGCGCGCGATCCGCGGCGTCGAAGCGGTCGTGCCGGACGGTGCCGGCAGCTATCTGCGCGGTGTGCGCATCGGCGATGTCGAGGGATGGTTGCGCATCACGCATTTGCCGGCGCGCGCGCAGCTCGAACTGCACGCGTCGCCGTCGCTGTCGCCGGTGCTGATGCCGCTGCTCGCGCGCGTGCGCGCCCAGTTCGATCTCGACGCGAATCCGGCACTGATCGAAGCGCATCTGCGCAGCGATCCCTTGCTTGCCGCGCGCATCGCCGCGCTGCCCGGCCTGCGCGTGCCGGGCGCGTTCGACGCGTTTGAACTGGCGTTGCGCGCCGTGCTCGGTCAGCAAGTCAGCGTGGCCGGCGCCAGCACTCTGTGCGGACGTCTGGTGCAGCGTTTCGGCGATGCCTGCGATATGCCGTTCACCGAACTGTCGCACCATTTCCCGCGTGCTGCCGTGCTCGCCGGCGCCGAGGCGGCCGACATCGCCGCGATCGGCATCCCGCAAACCCGCGCGCAGACGATCCGCGTCGTTGCGCAGTTCGCCGCGGACGGCGGCCTGGCAATGCCGCCGGGACTGCCGCTCGCCGATGCCATCGCGCGGCTGACCAGCGTGCGCGGCATCGGCGACTGGACCGCGCAGTACATCGCACTGCGCGCATTGCGTTATCCCGATGCATTTCCGGCCGGCGACCTCGGCCTGCAAAAGGCGGCAGCCGAAGAGGGCGGCCGGCTCACCGAAAAACAGCTCACCGCGCGGGCCGGCGGATGGGCACCGTGGCGCGGTTATGCCGCGCTCGCTTTATGGATGACTTCATCATGACGACTTCATTTATCGAACATGCGAGCCCGCTCGGCACCTTGCTGCTGGCGGCAACCGACAAGGGGCTGTGCGGCCTGTACTTCGAACAGCATAAATATTTCGCCGGCACACGCGACTGGCTGCGCGATCCGGATCATCCGCTGCTGCGGCGTGCGGCACAGCAGCTGGACGAGTATTTCGCCGGTCGGCGCACGGCCTTCGATATCCCGCTCGACTTGCCGGGCACGCCATTCCAGCGTGCGGTATGGGATGCATTGCAAACCCTGCCGTTCGCATCGACCACCACCTATCAACAGATTGCGCGACGCGTCGCGAAGCCGAACGCCGTGCGTGCGGCAGGCACCGCGATCGGCCGCAATCCGGTGTCGATCATCGTGCCTTGCCATCGCGTGCTCGGCGCGTCGGGGGCGTTATCGGGGTATGCGGGAGGGCTGGAGCGCAAGCGCTTTCTGCTCGGCCTCGAAGCGGGAGAGTGACGAAAAGCGGAGAGGATGCATTGCGCCGCGACAGGGCAGTCGGCCCATGGCTGCCTGAATGAATATCGGAAGCAAAAAAATCCGGTAGTGCATCGCAGTCGACGCACTACCGGAACGATGCAAAGCCGAATCAGCGCGAGGTAGAACCAGTAGAACCGCTGCCGGTCGAGCCCGAGGAGCTCGCGCCGCTGGAATCCGTGCTGGAGCCGCCCGACACACCGCCGCTGCCGGACATGCTGCCGCTACCAGACATGCTGCCGCTACCGGACGTATCCGAACTGCCCGACGTGCCCGCAGGATTGGTGGGGCTGGACGGATAATTCGGCGTCTGGCCAGTACTCGGGGTCGACGACGAACTGGCGCCACCGCTGCCGCTGGTGCCGCTGCTGGATGACGTGCCGGTGCTGCCGCTGGTACCGCTTGATCCGCTGCCGTAGCTTCCGGACGAAGACTTGCCACTCATCGAACCGCATGCCGCGAGCGACAGGGCACATGCTATAACGGCGATCCATTTGGTCATAAAATTCTCCTTGATAATAAACACTGAAGCGCAATAAATTGCCTGCGCGAAGAGTCACTTGCTACTAGCGTGTAGAAGGAGTCCGTTGCCAAAAGTTCCATATGCGCCGGGCATGCGGATGTAACAGATTGTTCGTCTTCAATGCCGCGAATCACGCGCCATCGAGGTTCGGCAGGACAAAATGCAATTACGCAAGATGACATTTGTCCGACGCTCTTGCCGAGCTGCGTGGCAGCAGGTAAGTTGACGCCTTTACCAACACAAGACCAACACAAGAAGAATTCATGTCATCCCATTCCGAAGGTTCCACCAAGGCGATTTTCTATGCGCTCGGTGCCAATGGCGGTATCGCGCTCGCCAAGTTCGCGGCGTCGCTGTACACCGGCTCCGGTGCGATGCTTGCGGAATCGATCCACTCGCTGGCCGATTGCACCAACCAGATATTCCTGCTGATCGGATTGAAGGAATCGAAAAAGCCGGCCAATGAATTTCATCCGATGGGTTACGGCCGCGTCGTCTATTTCTGGGCGATGATGGTGGCGCTGCTGCTGTTTTTTCTCGGTGGCGCGTTCTCCGTATTACAAGGCGTCGAACATTTCCGGCATCCGGAACCGTTGAGCAGCCCGTTCGTCGCGCTGGTGGTGCTCGGCATATCGGTCGCGCTGGAAGGATTTTCGCTGTACGGTGCGATGCGGGAAATCCGCAAGATTTCAGGCGACAAGACCTTCTTCCGCTGGTTTCGCGAAACGCGCCAATCGGAACTGCTGGTCGTTGCGGGAGAAGATATCGCCGCGCTCGCCGGCCTGGCGCTGGCTTTCGTCGCGGTGCTGCTGGCGGTCGCCACCGGCAATCCGGTGTGGGATGCCTGCGGCTCGATCGCGATCGGCCTGCTGTTGATGGTGGTCGCGGTGTTCATCACGCGCGAAGTGAAGGCGATGATCACCGGCGAATCGGCGGCGCCGGAAGTGCATGCGGCGATCAAGGCGCATATCGAAGCGCGTCCTGAAGTCGAAGCCGTGATTCACCTGATCACGCTGCAATGGGGCGAACAGCTGATGATCGCAGTGCAGGCAAAGATGTGCCCGCAGACGTCCGACCGCGCGCTGGTCGACGCGATCAATATGGTGGAAGAGAGCATCCAGTTGCGCTGGCCGCATGCGAAATGGTGCTTCTTCGAGCCGGACTTCGAACCTGGCGATTGATCGATTGATGATTGATGCATGCGCAAAAAAGTTCTGCACGGCAGCGTTGCGCCGCCGCTTCCGCAAAACCTGCACAGCGCCGTATTCTTACTTTGGCTTGGCCACTTCGTTGCCGACCACGCCGCCGACCGCAGCGCCGCCCACTGTGCCCAGCGTGCTGCCCCCGGTAAGGACGTGGCCCGCGACGCCGCCGACTACCGCGCCGGTGCCGATGCCGACCTGTTGCCGGGTCGGCGAAGTGGAACAGGCCGACAGTCCCGCTGCGAACGTGATGGCGCCGATGGCTGAAATCAGGGTGCGTGAAATCATGTTTTCTCCGGTTGTTTTGGCGGCATTCCACGCCCGATCGCGCGGCGTCGCATATTCGAATCACACAGGTTCGACTTGTCGATATGGACAGAGTTCCGGGCAGTCATTGCAGCACGGGAAGAGGCTGTCTCAAATGAAACGCAAGCACTGAACGCGGCTATGGATCGCGCAAACGAAAGGAAAATCATGATCGAAGGAAGCTGCCTGTGCGGCGGTGTGCACTATGAATACACAGGTGATTTCGGCACGATGACCGTCTGCCATTGCAGCGATTGCCGCAAGGCGCAAGGCTCGATCAGCGTGGCTGCACCGGTCGACGCGACGCAATTGCGCTGGACTCGCGGTACGGAATTGCTGCGCGAGTATGAATCGTCGCATGGCAAGAAGCGCGCGTTTTGCAGCCATTGCGGTTCACCGCTGTATTCACGCAGGGATAGCGAGCCGGATGTGCTGCGATTACGCATGGGCACGATCGATACGCCGGTGCAGGCAACGCCGGTTGCGCATATCTTCACCGTCGGGCTGCCGCCGTGGGCAGCACTGGACGATGACTTGCCGCGCTATGAAAAACTGGAGCCGGGACGCGGCTGAGATGGTTCGGCTAGTTCACGAGGCGCAGCGCGAACGGATAGCGATATGCGTGGCCCTTCGAAGCCGATAGCGCCGCAATAATGCAGAAAACGAAGTTCACAACAAGCAGGATCGGCACCAGCAGGATGCCGATCAGGATTACCTTGAGCATGATGCTCGCCACCAGCGCGATCGCGACGGTGATCTGGAAGTTCAGTGCTTCGCGCGCCTGCGCCGCGACGAAGCCTCCCTGGTCGCGTTTGGTCAGCCACAGCACCAGCGCGCCGACAAAGCCGGTGACAATGCCGAGCAGATGCGACAACATCGCCAGGTTGCACTCGTCCTTGGTGGGAGCGGTTTCTATCAGCTCTGTCATGACTCACTCCTGAAACGTTCACGCATCCGGTAATCGGCGGGCGGCGGCTTCATGCCTGCATCCACCGTCCCCAACCAATCCCGAAATTGTACCGGATTGCATTCCCGATTTTGCATCGCCATTGGCTGAAATGACGTGCGGTCCGCTGCCGCACATCCGTCAGCCCGGCCGATGCAACGAACGGCGTTGCCCGCGGCAATCGCCGCCTGCAGGGTGGATGTGCAATGCGGCATCGCATCCGCTTGCCGGTCATTGGCAACGACAGGCTGCACGATTCTGTAAAACGTGATCAGCCCTAACGGATGCTTGAAATTTTCGCGATACGGTGAACGACGCGCCACTCAGGCCGCTTTTTTCGCGGCAGGCCTTTTTGCCGCCGCCTTTTTTGCAACGGCTTTCTTTACCGCCGGCTTGGCTTCCGCCTTTTTCGGTGCTTCGGCGGTTTCTGCCTCGTCGGCTTTCGCACCCTTGCCCTTGGCCGGCAGCTTCGCCTTGCGTTCCTCGAACTCGAAGCTGACCTTGCCGTTCTTGTCCTTTACCAGGAAAGCCTTGAACGGGCGTCGTGTGCGTTGCGAGATGAAACCGGGCAGCAAATCGGTCTTGCCTTCATTGAGCAGCTTCGCCATCTGTTCCGGCAGGATTTCCTGCTGCAGGATGATGCGACCACTGCGGAAATCACAAGCCTTCGGCTTGGCGACGGTTTTCTCGCACACATAGGCGAGTCCCATCTCGTATACGCCGCTGCCGCATTTCGGACAGGCGCCGAGCGGCGTCTGGTTGCTGAAATCAACGCCTTCGCCGTTCTCGTCGTCGTCCTGGTTCTGACCGAAGTCGAATTCCAGCTTGTAGTTGTTGATGGCTTCGTCGCGCACGATTTTCAGAATCGCGGCGAACGGCCGGCCCATCTTCGAGCGGAAGCCTTGCAGCGGACCGATCTCGCGCTTCTGCAACAATTCCTCGACTTCGGCGACTTCGAACTGGCGACTGCCCGGCGTCTTGCTCATCGAGAATTCGCAACTGGTGCAGGCAAAGCGCCGGTAGTTTTCCTTCACCACGCCGCCGCAGTTCGGGCAGGGCGTGTGCAGCGTCGCATAGTCGCCGGGGATCGTGTCGTTGTCGTATTCCTTCGCGCGCTTGACGATGATCTGTGTCATCTGCGCGATCTCGCGCATGAATTCCTCGCGGCTGATCTTGCCGCGTTCCATCTGCGACAGCTTGTATTCCCAGCCGCCGGTCAGTTCCGGCAATGTCAGCTCGTCGACGCCGAGTCCGCGCAGCAAGGTCATCAACTGGAATGCCTTCGCGGTCGGGATCAGCTCGCGCCCTTCGCGCAACAGGTATTTTTCGTTCAGCAGGCCTTCGATGATCGCCGCCCGCGTAGCTGGCGTGCCCAGGCCTTTGCCGGCCATCGCGTCGCGCAGATCTTCATCATCGATCAGCTTGCCGGCGCCTTCCATTGCCGACAGCAGCGTCGCTTCCGAATAGCGGGCGGGCGGTTTGGTGACGAGGCCATTGGCAACGATTTTGTCGGTCTTGACCTTCTCGTCCTTGGCCACCGGCACCAGCGTGCCGGCATTTTCCTTGTCGTCGTCGTTGGCCGCTTCCTTGCCGTAGATCGCCAGCCAGCCGGCGTTGGTCATCACCTTGCCCTCGGTCTTGAACTGATGGCCGGACACTTCGGTATAGCGGGTTGTCACCTGGAACTCGGCGGCCGGGAAAAACACTGCCATGAAACGGCGCGTCACCAGGTCATACAGTTTCTGTTCCGGCTCGGACAGGTTCTTCGGCGCCTGCGTGGTGGGAATGATCGCAAAGTGGTCGCTGATCTTGCTGTTGTCGAAAATGCGCTTGTTCGGCTTGACCCAGCTGTTCTTCAGAATCTGCTTCGCAAATTGGTGATAGTTGTTGTTCTCCGACACGACATCGAGCGTCTGCTTGACCGTATCCAGATAGTCTTCCGGCAAATGGCGCGAATCGGTACGCGGATAGGTCAATACCTTGTGCTTTTCATACAGCGCCTGCGCCAGACCGAGCGTGTTCTTCGCGGAAAAGCCGAAGCGCGCATTCGCTTCGCGCTGCAGGCTGGTCAGGTCGAACAATGCCGGCGCGATCTGCGTGGCGGGTTTCGATTCTTCTGTGACCGTGCCCTGCCGGCCGCGGCAGGCGGCAACGATCGATTCGGCGGCAGCCTTGCTCCACAGCCGCTCGGCGCGCCTCTCGGGATCGGTTTCATCCTTCTTGAATTTGGTGTCGAGCCAGCGGCCTTCGTAGATGCCGGCCGCGCACACGAATTCGGCGCGTACTTCCCAATAGTCGCGCGGCACGAAATTCTTGATCTTTTCTTCACGCTCGACCACGATCGACAGCGTCGGCGTCTGCACCCGGCCGACGGTGGTCAGGTAGAAGCCGCCTTCCTTGGAATTGAACGCAGTCATTGCGCGCGTGCCGTTGATGCCGATCAGCCAGTCCGCTTCGCTGCGGCAGCGCGCGGCATCCGCCAGCGGCTGCATTTCCTTGTCGTCCCGCAAACGGGCAAAACCGTCGCGAATCGCACCCTGCGTCATCGATTGCAGCCACAGCCGCTTGATCGGCTGTTTCGCTTTCGCATACTGCACGATCAGCCGGAAAATCAGTTCGCCCTCGCGGCCCGCGTCGCAGGCGTTAATCAGTGCCGTGACATCCTTGCGTTTCAGCAGCTTGTTCAATACCTTCAGCCGCGACTCGGTCTTCTGGATCGGGTTCAGCGCGAAATGCGGCGGAATCATCGGCAGATGCGTGAACGTCCATTTGCCGCGCTTGACGTCGTATTCTTCCGGCACCGCGATTTCGACCAGGTGGCCGACTGCGGAAGACAAGACATACTCGTCAGATTCAAAGTACTCATCGTGCTTCGTAAAGCCGCCGAGCGCTTTCGCGATATCGTTCGCGACCGAGGGCTTCTCTGCGATGATGAGGGTTTTAGTCATAAATAGGGTCTCGAAAGTGGCGCAAACAGGCGCGCAGGTCATGCATGATACCGTCCGGAACGAATTTGCCTATTGACAAGCGAAAATAATAACGATCCGGGATTGAGCGGCCAATGATAAGCGCGTTGCGGCGAAAACCGCAAGCGAGGGGAGGCCGGGCGCTACTGATATGCGGACTGACTGTCCGGACGCAAGGGAGGCGGGATGTTGTTAATGCAACAGACTAATGCAACAGACGCGGTTCCGCGTCTTCGTCGTCGGAAAACAGTTCATCGAAGATCAGGCCGTCCGGCTCCTTGCCCTGGCTCCACATCACCATCAGCACGATGACCTTGAGCTTGTCGAGGGATACCTGGGAATCGCTGATTGCCAGCGCACGCTCGATGATGATCTCGCGCTGAATCGGATTGATGACCTTGGCCGATTCCAGGAATTGCAGGAAGCCGATTGCTTCGGTGCCGAGCACGTCCATTTCCTGTTGCGCGTAAATGCGAATGCCGAATGAAAACGCGGTCTGCTGCGGATAACTGTCCGAGAATTCGTTGGTGGTCTCGGCCAGATCGGTCAGCCAGCCAAGCGCTTTGGAAATCTCTTCTTCCTCAAAGCCGACAGCCGACAGCTTTTTCACCAGCGCTTCCGAATCCGGGCATGCGTCGGGGCGGTAATAGGTTTCGTAGAGATAGACGAGGACGTCAAACATGATTCAAATGTAGCGTTAAGGCCGTCGCGATACAAGCTGCGCCGCAACGGAGTTGCGAATAAATGACACTGTTGCGATTTGATCTTTCCGACGCATCAACGGGTGTGATGAGAAAGACAAAGTGCCATGCCAGCTACAGGATACATCCAGCGCTTACACCCTACAGCATATCCCAAAAACGAAGACGCGCCCAGTCGCCAAATGTGTCAGGATGTAGTGAGGCGTCGGATCATGCCTCCGGGTAGCATCTCGATTGCCCCTTCCAGTTCCAGCGTCAGCAACTGCGCCTGGAGCGCCGCGATATCGATTTCGCAGCGCATTGCGAGCGTGTCCGGATCGACCGGATCGAAGCCTGCCGCACGCAGGATGCGCGACGGTGCCGCATCATGTTGTGCGGCGCGATTGCGCGCTTGCACCATGGGAGCAGCAACGGAGGTTGCAATATGGCTCAGTTCTTCGAGAACATCCTGCGCCGACTCGACCAGCTTCGCGCCTTGCTTGATCAACTGATGGCAACCCTTCGACAACGGCGAATGGATAGAGCCGGGAATCGCGAACACGTCGCGCCCCTGTTCGGCTGCGACGCGTGCGGTAATCAGCGAACCTGATTGCGCGGCCGCTTCGATGACAAGCACGCCGCGCGCCAGCCCCGAAATGATGCGATTGCGGCGCGGGAAATTGGATGCGATCGCCGGCGTGCCGAGCGCATATTCGCTAATGATGCAGCCTTCGGCCGCGATCCGGTGCGCCAGTTCGTGATTGCGTGCCGGATAGACGATATCCGCGCCGGTGCCGATTACCGCCACTGTGGAGCCGGTGCCGCGCAGGCCGCCGTAATGCGCGGCGGTATCGATGCCGAGCGCCATGCCGGAGGAAATCGTCAGGCCGGCTCCGCTCAACACTTCGGAAAATTTCTCCGCGTTCGCGACGCCTTGTGCAGTTGCATTGCGGCTGCCGACCACGGCGAGCGCGCGGCTGGCCAGCAGATCGAGCCGCCCCTTCGCATACAGCATCAGCGGCGGGTCGGCGATTTCGAGCAGCATCTGCGGATAATCGGCGTCCGCCAGCGTGAGAATCCGGTTGCCATCCTGATCGGCCCAGGCCAGGGTCTTGTCGATCAGTGCGCGGATGTCGTCGGTGGGCGGCGCCGTGAGCGCTTGCGCAACGCGTTCGGGGACGATTTTTTGCAAGGCAGGGAAGCCGGCCTCGAAAATATTTTCCGGCAAGCCGAACGCACTCAGCAGTTTGCGCGCGGTCTCCAGGCCGACGCCGGGCGTCCGTTCCAGGCGCAGCCATTGCGCCAGTTCATCCGCCCGATCGAATTGCGCCATCTGTTTTCGGATAGCGCTTATTCCGGCGATTTGGCGACATCGCCGATCTGGACCGGGTCAGCCACCTGCATGACGAGAGCGTAGGAAATATTGTTGAAAATGCGGAACACGAACAGCGAGCCGTATTGCTGATCCGGCAGTTTCACCAATTCCTTTTTCGAGAACCAGCCGCCGCTGCCAACGGTGCGATCGGTCACGGTCTGGCCGAAACGGTAGAGTTCCAGCACGCTGCCGACATCGAGGCCGTCCTTGCTGCCGCGGTTGATCGAGACGATCTGGTTCTGGCCGGCCTGCGATACGCCGCCATAGATCGACACGATGCGCGCCTCGATCTTCTGTTCCGGCGCATGCGGCACGTAGTTCAGGATCGGCGTCGGCGGCATCGGCAGCAGGCGATCGCCTACGCCCATTTCCTGCTTCACGTTGGTCACCTTGAACACGTGTGCTTCGTTGTCTGCGGTCGCCGCACGTTCCAGTTTCATCGTTCCAAGATATGCGGCTTCATAGCCGATGACCTTGTTGGTGACCGGGTCCTTCAGCGGCGTGCCCGGACGGAATACCTGGAACGAAGTGTCTGACTTCAGGTCGCCGCGGACATACGCCTTGTCGTTCTTGCCGAGAATGACGCGGCCTTCCTGTGTCGCGATGATGCGCGGAGCATCGTTCAATTCGTTTTGCTCGACGATCAGCGGTTGCGACAGGAAGGGTTCGATCACGTTCGGCGGAATCGACGGCACCGCTTGCCGGTCGAGTTCTTCGGTGCGCACCTGCGGCGCGAGGTGCACCGTCGGAACGCCGCCTGTGACCGTGCCTTCGGCGACCGGACTACCGAGCCGCAGGCGTCCCGCTGCCCGGTCCAGATACACTACCTGGCCCGGATAGATCCAGTGCGGGTTGCGGATCTGCTCGCGATTCATGCCCCAGACCTGCGGCCAGCACCATGCATGTTCCAGGAATTTTCCCGAAATGTCCCACAGCGTGTCGCCGCGTTTGACGACGTGCTGATCCGGTGCGTTGGGTAGAAAAGCGCAGCGCGGCGAACTTGCCGCATTTGCCCCCGTTGCTGCGAAACCGTTGGAGGTCCAGGCGAAAGCGAGAATGACGGCTGCTGTGCTAAACTTTTTCATAATCTGTCCGGTGAGCGTGGCCCTAGTGGAAGGTGATTGTTGTGGCCGCCGCGGATTGTCAGCTTGCAAAGATTTGCCCGACAAAACTTGTCAAAGTGAATCAAATTCTGCACATAAATCCTTGAACTAGCAAGAGAAACGACACTCCTATCCTGTCGTGTTGTTGCACAAACGCCGTATGCCCTTATTGAATATCCTGCGCTATCCCGATCCTCGCCTGCACAAGATCGCCAAGCCGGTCGCCGTTTTTGACGAGCGACTGAAGAAGCTCGCCGCCGACATGGCCGAGACCATGTACGACGCCCCCGGTGTCGGCCTGGCCGCTACCCAGGTCGACGTGCATGAACAACTGATCGTGATCGACACTTCCGAAACGCACGACGATTTGCGGGTGTTCGTCAACCCGGAAATCGTCTGGGCCAGCGAGGAAACCCAGATCTACGACGAGGGCTGCCTGTCGGTGCCCGGGATTTACGACGGCGTCGAACGGCCAGAGCGCGTGAAGGTGCGCGCGTTCGACGTGCACGGGAAAGTCTTTGAAGTGGACGCCGACGGCCTGCTCGCGGTGTGCATCCAGCACGAGATGGACCATCTGAAAGGCAAGATATTCGTCGAATATCTTTCGCCGCTGAAGCGCAACCGGATCAAGGCCAAGATGCTGAAGGAAGAGCGGGAATTGAGCCGCGAGAAGAAGAAGGTCGCGCTGCGCTGATTTCCTGATCGGCCTTCGACGGACGCGCTTCGCAACGCCGGAATCCGACGCACCCGGTACGCCGTGCAATACAATCGCTGTCCATGAAAATCATCTTTGCCGGCACGCCCGAGTTCGCCGCGGTTGCGCTGAAAGCCTTGCACGATGCGGGCTTCGACATCCCTCTCGTATTGACACAGCCGGATCGCCCAGCGGGACGCGGCATGCAATTGCAGGCCTCGCCGGTCAAGCAGTTCGCGTCGGCGCAGGGTATCCGGGTGGCGCAGCCGGTTTCCTTGCGGCTCGACGGCAAGTATCCGGACGTGGCAAAGGAAGCGCATGCGCTGTTGCGCGCAACGCCGCACGATGTGATGGTGGTCGCCGCCTACGGCTTGATCCTGCCGCGCAGCGTGCTCGACATTCCGCCGCGCGGCTGCATCAATATTCATGCATCGCTGCTGCCACGCTGGCGCGGCGCCGCGCCGATTCACCGTGCGATCGAGGCCGGTGATACGGAAACCGGCGCCACCATCATGCAGATGGAAGAAGGGCTCGACACCGGTCCGATGCTGTTGCGCGAGCAGGTGCAGATCGCAGCCGGCGATACCACCGGCAGCCTGCATGACAAGCTGGCCGTGCTGGGCGGCAAAATGATCGTCGACGCGTTGCATGCGCTGCAGCGCGGTACATTGACGGCAACGCCGCAGCCGGAGGCCGGCGTCACTTATGCGGCCAAGATCACCAAGGAAGAAGCAGCGCTCGATTTTTCCCTGTCGGCCGACACCCTGGCCCGCAAGATTCGTGCGTTCAATCCGTTTCCCGGCGCGTCGGCGCCGTTCAACGGCGTGCCGCTCAAACTGTGGCGCGCGCATGCGCTTTCCGGTGCGGCTGGCATCGCACCCGGCCAGGTACTGGCAGCGAATGCACAGACCGGTGTGGTGGTGGCATGCGGCGATGGCGTCCTGTGCCTGACCGAGTTGCAAAAGCCGGGCGGCAAACGCCTTGCAGCGGCCGAATTCCTCAAAGGCTTCCCGATGGAAGACGGCCGTTTCGGACAATGACTGCCCATGTCTCAGGCGTTGTCATACATGCAGCAACCGACCGCCGCCGAACGACCAGTTTTCCCACTGCGTTTCCTTGAAGCAGACCATTACGTTATCGGGGTGCAGGCCGGGATCGTTCGACAGGCTGGCGATCAGCTGGGCAAGAATCTTTTTCTTTACCTTGACGCTGCGCCCTACTGAAAACAGTACCTCGATCAACACGAAATCATCTGTGCGCGGCGATGCGAGGTCGGGATAGCCGGTGTCGAAGCGGAAGTCGTCCGCGCCGAGTTCCAGCACGCGCTGGAACCGGTCTGTTTCTGGAACGCCGGATGCGACCAGCGCGGCATGTACCGCATTCAGGACGGCGGATTTGAACGCAGTCGATTTGCCCTTGCGGACGGTGAGCGTAACGAGCGGCATGGTTTTCCTTTCGATTATGCGTGATGTATTGCGGCTTGGATCGGAAGTGCGGCAATCCTCGCGCTCGGCAGCACCTCGGCAAAGCCGTCCGCCAATGCGGTCAACGCAGCCCGGTGCAAATCCTGGTGGCGCAGCATTCCACCATCCCAGGCGTTGATGTCACGCGTGGCGCATGCATCGCCGGCGACCAACACCTGATAGCCGAGCGGCCGCGCATCGCGCGTCGTGGTCGATACGCACATATGCGTCATCAGCCCGCAAATGATCAGCGTCCGTATGCCTTTCGCCTGCAGTTGCAGATGCAGATCGGTGCTGGCGAAACTGCTCGCCGTGGTTTTCTGTACCACCGCATGCTGTGGCGCGGGCCGGAGATCGGGATGAAAGGCGACCTGCTCTCCATCTTTTGCGAACAGCACCCCGCCGGCAGCGCCGAGATGCTGCACATGGAACACCGGCATTCGATGTTCATTCGCCAACGCAACCAGTTCCCTGGCCCGCACCAGCGCCGCATGGCCGTCCGGGATCGGCAGCTTGCCGCCTGCGAAATATTCCATCTGAAAGTCGATGACGATCAGCGCGGTGCTGGCCGGATCGAGCGCCTTGGCTTGCGGTGCGCCGTTGAGGGCGCGCATGGTGGGATGTGTCATGCAAGACTCCTGGGTTGAAAGTGATGACTGAAGCGTAACGGCACGCCGCCTCGGCAGCCAGTCCTCGTTGTGCACAGGATCTGTGCCCGAATGGCACAGATCGGCTGCGACTGGCGGTCGAACAGCCGGCCCGCATAGGGGATAATGGCGTTTGCGCCGCAGCGACTGCTTACCCAAGTCATTGATCTGACGTATAATTTCCAGCTGCGCCGATTTGATTGAACAAGTCAAAACCCAGCTTGCGGGCGCCAGGGTGAAGTCCCACTATCAAATACAGCTAAAGCGGACAAGTAAAACCCGGTCCCGCTTTGCAGGCCGGGTTTTTTGCTTTCAAGAGAGAAAAAATGAAACGCGACGCCATTTCCCCTACCGAAGCGCTGCTGCGCGATTTGCTTTCCAAACGCATCCTGATTCTGGACGGCGCAATGGGAACGATGATCCAGCGGTACAAGCTGACGGAAGAGGATTATCGCGGCACGCGGTTTGCCGATTTCTCGGTGCCGGGCAAGGAGCTGTTCGTCAAGGGCAACAACGAGTTGCTGACGCTGACGCAGCCGCACATCATTAGTGAAATCCATGAAAAGTATCTGGCGGCCGGCGCCGACCTGATCGAGACCAATACCTTCGGCGCCACCAGCGTCGCGCAGGACGATTACCACATGGCGCATCTCGCCTATGAGATGAACCTGCAGGCGGCGAAACTGGCGCGTGCCGCGTGCGACAAGTATTCGACGCCCGACAAGCCGCGCTTCGTTGCCGGCGCGCTCGGCCCGACGCCGAAGACCGCATCGATTTCGCCGGACGTGAACGACCCCGCCGCGCGCAACGTGACTTTCGATCAACTGGTCGCGGCCTATCTGGAACAGACGCGCGCCTTGGTCGAGGGCGGCGCCGACGTGCTGCTGGTCGAAACCATTTTCGATACGCTGAACTGCAAGGCGGCGCTGTTCGCGATCGATACCTACTTCGAGGAATCGGGCAAGAAGTTGCCGATCATGATTTCCGGCACGGTTACCGACGCATCCGGCCGCATCCTGTCGGGCCAGACCGTGCCCGCGTTCTGGCATTCGGTACGACATGCGAAGCCGCTGACCGTCGGCCTGAACTGCGCACTCGGCGCCGCATTGATGCGGCCGTATGCGGAAGAGCTGTCGAAGATCGCCGACACTTTCGTCTGCATCTACCCGAACGCTGGCCTGCCGAATCCGATGTCGGATACCGGCTTCGACGAAACGCCGGACGTCACCTCATCGCTGTTGAAGGACTTCGCCGAAAGCGGCTTCGTCAACATCGCCGGCGGCTGCTGCGGCACGACGCCGGAGCACATCAAGGCGATCGCGGATACCGTCCGCAAGATCGCGCCGCGCAAGGTGCCGGAAGCGACGCACGCGATGAAGCTGTCCGGACTGGAGCCGTTCATCATCGACGACAGCTCGCTGTTCGTGAACGTCGGCGAGCGCACCAATGTCACCGGCTCGAAGGCGTTCGCGCGCCTGATCCTGAATGAGCAATACGACGAGGCGCTGTCGGTCGCGCGGCAGCAGGTCGAAAACGGCGCGCAGATCATCGACATCAACATGGACGAGGCGATGCTGGATTCGGTCGCCGCGATGACGCGCTTCCTGAACCTGATTGCATCCGAACCGGACATCGCGCGCGTGCCGATCATGATCGACTCGTCGAAATGGTCGGTGATCAAGGCCGGCCTGAAGTGCGTGCAGGGCAAGGCGGTGGTCAACTCGATTTCGATGAAGGAAGGCGAGGAAGAATTCCTGCGTCAGGCGACGCTGTGTCGCCGCTACGGCGCCGCGATCATCGTGATGGCCTTCGACGAACAGGGCCAGGCCGATACTTTCGAGCGCAAGACCGAGATTTGCGCACGCGCATACAAGCTGCTGACCGAGAAGGTCGGCTTCCCGCCGGAAGACATCATCTTCGATCCGAACATTTTCGCGATCGCCACCGGCATCGAGGAACACAACAACTACGCGGTCGATTTCATCAATGCGACGCGCTGGATCAAGGAAAACCTGCCGTACGCGAAGATCAGCGGCGGCGTGTCGAACGTGAGCTTTTCATTTCGTGGCAACGACCCGGCGCGCGAAGCGATCCACACCGTGTTCCTGTACCACGCGATCAAGGCCGGCATGACGATGGGCATCGTCAATGCCGGCATGGTCGGCGTGTATGACGATCTCGCTCCGGAATTGCGCGAACGCGTGGAAGATGTGGTGCTGAACCGGCGCCCGGATGCCACCGAGCGCATGATCGAATTCGCCGGCACGCTGAAGGCCGGCGGCAAGAAGGAAGAGCAGAGTCTCGAATGGCGCGAGGCGCCGGTCGAGAAGCGGCTTGCGCATGCGCTGGTGCACGGCATCACGCAATGGATCGTCGAGGATACCGAAGAGGTGCGGCTGAAGGTGCTGCACAGCGGTGGCCGGCCGATCAACGTGATCGAAGGCCCGCTGATGGACGGCATGAACATCGTCGGCGATCTGTTCGGCCAGGGCAAGATGTTCCTGCCGCAGGTGGTGAAGTCGGCGCGCGTGATGAAGCAGGCAGTCGCGCACCTGATCCCGTACATCGAAGAGGAAAAGCGCCTCGAAGAGGAAAGGACCGGCATCGCCAGCAAGCCGAAGGGCAAGATCGTGATTGCGACGGTCAAGGGCGACGTGCACGACATCGGCAAGAACATCGTGTCGGTGGTCCTGCAATGCAATAACTTCGAGGTCGTGAACATGGGCGTGATGGTGCCGTGCTCCGAGATCCTGGCCAAGGCGAAGGCCGAAAATGCCGACATCATCGGCCTGTCCGGCCTGATCACACCATCGCTCGAAGAGATGGCCTACGTCGCGAAAGAAATGCAGCGCGATCCGGACATCCGCATGCTCAAGATCCCGCTGATGATCGGCGGCGCTACCACCAGCCGCGCCCATACGGCGGTCAAGATCGCGCCGAATTACGAAGGCCCGGTGGTGTACGTGCCGGACGCGTCGCGCTCGGTGTCGGTTGCGCAGTCGCTGCTGACGCCGGAGCAGCGCGAGCAGTACATCGAAGAGATCAAGACGGATTACGAACGCATCCGCGTGCAGCATGCCAACAAGAAGACGGTGCCCTTGCTGTCGCTGGCCGATGCGCGCGCGAACAATGCGAAGCTGGAATTCACCGGCGAGAACGCGCCAGTGAAGCCGAAATTCATCGGCCGCCGCGAATTCCGGAACGTCGATCTGGCGACGATTGCGCAATACATCGACTGGGGTCCGTTCTTCCAGACCTGGGACCTGGCCGGCCCGTTCCCGGCAATCCTGAAGGACGAAGTCGTCGGCGAGACAGCCAGCAAGGTGTACGAAGAAGGACTGGCGCTGCTGAAGAAGGTGATCGAGGGCCGCTGGCTGACTGCGAACGGCGTGATCGCGCTGCTGCCGGCCAACAGCGTCAACGACGACGACATCGAGATCTATACCGACGACACGCGCACGCAGGTCGCGTTCACCTATTACGGATTGCGCCAGCAGACGGTGAAGCCGGTGATCGACGGCGTCGCACGGCCGAACCAGTGCCTGGCCGATTTCATCGCGCCGAAGTCGTCCGGCATCGCCGACTACATCGGCCTGTTCGCGGTAACGGCGGGTCTTGGCATCGAGAAGTACGAGAAGCGTTTCGAAGATGCGCACGACGACTACAGCAGCATCCTGCTGAAGTCGCTCGCCGACCGGCTGGCCGAAGCCTTCGCCGAACATCTGCACGAGCGGGTGCGCAAGGATTTGTGGGGCTATGCGGCCGATGAGTCGCTCGGCAGCGACGCGCTGATCAAGGAAGCGTATTGCGGCATCCGCCCGGCGCCCGGCTATCCGGCATGCCCCGAGCATACCGTGAAGGCCGACATGTTCAGGCTGTTGCAATGCGAAGAGATCGGCATGCAGGTGACCGAATCGTTTGCGATGTTCCCCGGCGCGTCGGTATCCGGTTTCTACTTTGCGCACCCAGCATCGAAATACTTCGTGGTCGGCAAGATCGGAGAAGACCAGTTGAACGACATGGCCGCGCGGCGCGGCATCGACAAGGAACAGATGGAGCGCTGGCTGGCGCCGAATTTGTCCTGAAGAAAAAGAGCGCATCCGCATCCATTCCGCGGATGCGCTGCGGCACCTTGATGGCGCTGCGATACCTACGCGCTAGTGAGCGTAGCGCGCCACGTTGTGGCTCCACTCGAACGCTTCGAGCTGAAGGCGGTACAGCTCGTCGCTCGGCAGCTTGAGCTTGTCGATCAACTCGTCGAACATCGCTCCGGCGTCTTCGATCATTTCCATGTGCTCCGCCAGCCGCAGCATGTCGCCGTACCGCCCCTGCCTGTACAGCAGCGCATCGGCGACCGCGTCGACGACTGAAACCTGTTCCAGGATTTCCTGCATCGAAATGCTGAACAGCGTATCCATCAGCGACATGATGCCGACCGTGAAAGCGGTGTCGGCCATGCCGCGGTTGCTCGGTTCGATCTGCTGCGCAATCAGCTCCAGCAGCTTGCCGCGGGTCGCGGCGAGCGCCAGTAGCGGCGTCATATTCTGCCCTTTCTTGCACGGTTCCGCATACAGCATGATCTGCAACCATCGCTGCAGTTGGTCGCGGCCGAGCACCATCAACGCCTGTCCGATCGAATCGATGCGGCGCTTGGCGCCAACCGCAGGCGTGTTCACCAGGCGCAGCAGGTTGAAGCAGAGCGTGACGTCTTTCTTGATGCTTTGTTCGATTTCCTGCGTGTCGGCGTCCGACTTGATGAGCGACATCAACTGCAGGATCGCAAGCTGCGACGGCGACAATTTCTTGCCGCTCAGGATCACCGGCTTGGCGAAGTAGTAGCCTTGGAAATAATCAAAGCCGAGTTCCAGGCAGGTCTGGAACTGCTCCTGGGTTTCCACTTTTTCCGCCAGCAGTTTCTTGCCCAGTTTGCGGAATTGCGGTGTCAGTTTCAGCAGCGCCGACAGCGGCATGTCGCGCAGGTCGAACTTGATGATCTCGACCAGCGGCAGCAACTGCTGCACGTCGTCGCTATCGGTAATGACGTCATCCAGAGCGAAGCGGAAGCCGGCTTTTACCAGGGCGCTGAGGCGATCGAGAATCTCGGGTGTCACCTTCATCGTTTCGACGATTTCCAATACCACTTTCTCGCGTGGCAGGAACTGGAAAATATCGCTCATCAGCACTGCCGCATCGACGTTCAGGTATCCGAGCGAATCGCCGATCACCCTTTCCATGCCGAGCTGCGACGTATGGGCGATGACCGAGGCGGTCGCCGACAGATCGTCGGTTATGTTGGCGGGGCCGACGGCGGCATTGCGGAACAGGAGTTCGTATGCGACCAGCGCCTGGTCGCGATCAAGAATGGGTTGGCGCGCGAGAAAGAATTCCCGTACCCGCAGGGGAAGCGGACCATCGGAGCCGGACGTGGATGAGGCAATCATTACAGTGTTGTTATTGCGGTCGCGACGCTCTTCTCGTTAGAGGAAACACTGCCCCGTGTTCCTGCCATGGACAAACGAAGTGCGCACAGGTCGTATGGGTCACAGCCAAAGTCAGGTGCGCTCGCGAGATGCCTCGCGTTGCACGTTCCTGCCTGGTGCTGCAACGCATACGGCCTGTTCGCACTTCAGTTGCCTGCCTGCAGACTGATGCTGAACCGCCGTCTCTATACAAACACTTTAGCGCATTTGGATTTCCAAAGCGCAACTTTCGATGGTGCGGTGCAAATAGCGATTGCCAGCCGAGGCGGCTCAGCAATTCATCGGTGCGCCATCGACAAACACCTTCAATTCGCCGGGCGCCAATGGCGTCCAGGTTTCGTTGGTGGTCAGCGGTTCGGTAACGATGATCGCGACGCGGTCGTTCGGTGTGGTCACCCGTGAAAAGTCCACGCTCAGGTCTTCGTCCGACAGGCTGGCGGTCGCGAACGGATACTGGCGCACGATGTAGTACAGCTTGGTTGCGCAGTGCACGAACAGCGCGGAGCCGTCCGATAGCATCATGTTGAAGGTGCCGTACGCGGCGACTTCCCGTGTCAGCTCGCGCAGTGCGGCGGAAAGCGCAGGCAAGGCCGGCACCACATCGCCGAAGCGGCGGCGCAATTCCTGCAGCAGATAACAGAATGCCCACTCGCTGTCGGTACTGCCGACTGGACGAAAGGCACCGTTCAGAACAGGCGAAAAATCCTTCAGGTCGCCGTTATGCGCGAATACCCAGTAGCGGCCCCACAGTTCGCGGACGAACGGATGACAATTCTCCAGCGCGACGCGCCCCTGCGTTGCCTTGCGGATGTGCGCGATCACGTTTTTCGACTTGATCGGGCAGCGCTTGATCAGGTCGGCGATCGGCGAAGCGATCGCCGCTTCGTAGTCGACGAAATGGCGCACGCCGGCACCTTCGAAGAAGGCGATGCCCCAGCCATCTGCGTGCACATCGGTGCGGCCGCCGCGCGTCGCGAAACCGGTGAAGCTGAACACGATGTCCGTCGGGACATTGCAATTCATGCCGAGCAGTTGACACATGATGATTCGATTTTTCCTGGTTCAATACCGGATTACAGTAGCACGCCGGCTCCAGGTCTGCGCATTGTTTTGAAATTGGTTTCGCAATCGGTTTTGCAATCGGCTGGCGGGTAATGCCGCAAGCGCAGCGATCAGGCCGAATTCGCTCCAAGCCATGGGTCGCTCTCCGGATGCGGAAAACGCTGGATCACGAAGTCGACGAAGGTGCGCACCTTGGCCGACAGCAGGCGCCGGCTCGGATACACCATCGCCACCATCAATTTCCCCAAGTGAAATTCCGGCAGCAGCCGGACCAGGCGGCCGGACGCCAGGTCGTCTCCCAGCGCGAAGGACGGGCGAAGCATGATGCCCATGCCGGCCAGCGCGCAATGTCGCAGCAACTCGCCATTGTTGGACGTCAGCTTGCCTGTGATCGGGATATGGACGGTATCGCCGTCAGATCCGCGTATCGGCCAGTGATGGCGTAACTGCTCATAGGAAAAGTTCAGGCAGGCATGGCGTGAAATGTCTTCCAGTTCAGCAGGTGCACCGTGGCGCTTTACATAGTCGGGCGACGCGCAGATCAGCACTTCCGAAACGCCAAGCTGGCGCGCGATCATCGTCGCATCGAACTTCTGGAAGTCGGTGAAGATGCCGATATCGAAACGGTCTTCGACCAGGTCGAGGGTGCGATCGGACAAGGTGACGTCGAGCATCACGTCCGGATAACGCATTGCATATTCCGGCAGCAGCTGCCCGAGCTGCAACTGGCCGAAGCCGATGTGCGAATAGATACGCAGGGTGCCTGCCGGTTTTTTCGACTGCGACGAGGCGATCGCTTCGGCATCATCGATTTCCTGCAGGATCTGCAGCACGCGTTCGAGGTAGGCATGGCCGGTTTCGGTCAGCGACAGTCGGCGTGTGGTGCGGTTCAGCAGCCGGGTGCCCAGATGATCTTCCAGGTCGGCGACATGGCGTGTCACTACCGCATTCGAGATGTCGAGCGACTGTCCCGCGCGGGCGAAGCTGCCCTGTTCCACCACCTTGGCGAAGACCCGCATTGATTGCAGACGGTCCATGTTTCAAGTCCTTTATTGTTTCTGATCGGGAAATAGTATGTTGTGATTATTCGGGTTTTTCACAAGGCATGCAATCGATACACTGTGCTTCATCGATGAGCGCACAAACAAAGCAAGTGCATCACCGCTGGCAGGACCCGACGGGCAGCAGCATCGCCTGAACCGCCGAGCCCGGAGTCATCCACTTAACCCTTTGGGAGAATAAAATGAATGCGAAACAATTGATTGCCGCCGTTACCGTGTTTGCCGCAGCCGGTGCTGCATTTGCCGCCGACAATACCGAATACGTTGATTTCAGCAAGGTTGCAACGACCAAGACCCGTGCCGAAGTGCGCGCCGAGCTCGAACAGGCTTATGCGAATGGCGAGCTGAACCAGAATACCGAAGTGCCTGAGGTAACGAAAGTTGCATCGATTCGTACCCGTGACGAAGTGCGCAGCGAAGCAATCCAGGCAGCGAAGAACGATCAGGCAGGCTCGCTGTATTTCGGCAGCTAAACCCAGCCCCCCGGCATCATTCGAACGCCACCTCGCGGTGGCGTTTTTTTTATTTGTACGACGACGATGCATTTTCGGTCTTGTGCCGTAACTGCATCACGCCTTCGCACAGCCACGAGTCGCGTCGGAAATCAGTGCTTCGAAAGCGGCACACGAGCGGACCGCGAATCTGTCGCACGTGCGACAGCGCAGAAAATTACCCAGCCGGATCAACGGTTTAAGTCAGTGGCATGGCTCTTGCGATACGAGAGTTTTTCTTGCATGTCAAAAGCGCCGGACGCAATGAGAAACAGATCAATCAAGATATCGTTGCAGTCCCTTGGCGGCCTCTTTCTGGCAGCGTTCGCCATCGCAGTGTTGTCCCGATTGCAGCTGCATGCCTATGCAATACCGGCGATTTTTCTCGGCCTGTGCATTACGCTTTACGTACAGAGACACAGGCCGCGTCGTTTGCGACGACATGACATGCGCAGGTAAGGCTGTCTTTCACGTTTCCTCTCCGGTTCCCGCCATTGTCTGCGCAAGCAGGCGTGGCGGGTTTTTTATGCACCCACGGATATCGAGTTCGATATGCCAGCAGGCCACTGCAGAAAGTGTGCGTTCCAAACGCTGCGCCGATACCTATACATCGTCGGACAGGCGATTACCGCGTCGACGCAATTAATTCAATCGAATCAGATGCTTGCATCCCGGGTGTAGGTTTTGCTTTAGGTTTTCGCGAAGTAGGCCGGAAAATGCGGGCAACGAAGTGAATGCATATTTCCCGGCAGACCGACGCAAGCAATTTTCCCATGATGACCCGGCTATCTGTCCTCATGTGGCAATGCGTATTCGATTTGCGCAGGTTGTCGCGTTGCGGTCAATGATCATTCCGATCGGGTCTTGAAGAGTAAAGGAAAAAAATGACGCATTCAAAAAGCCGGATTCCAGAGCCGGTACCGAAAATCGGCGATCAGCGCGTGACCTTGCGCTCACGGCCGCATGATGTTCAAAATCTATATGTCAGTCTGAAGCAGTGGCGCATCCTGCACGCTGTTATCGACTGCGGCGGATTTGCCGAAGCGGCGAAAGCACTGCATCTCAGTCAGTCGACGATCAGCTATACGTTGTCGAAGCTGCAGGATCAACTCGGTGTGCCATTGTTGAAAATCGAAGGTCGCAAGGCGATGCTGACCGCTGAAGGACGCGCGTTGCTGGAGCGCTCGCGCCACGTGCTGAAGGAGGCGATCGAGCTTGAAACCTTTGCGAAAAATCTCGGCCAGGGCTGGAGCGGGCAAGTGCGTGTCGTGGTCGACCAGAATTTTCCGACACGCCTGCTGATGCGTGCGCTCAGCAGGTTCACGGAGCGCGGACGCGGCGCGGTCCGCGTAAAGCTCAGCGAAGTCGCGATGCTGCAGGCGGACGACGTGCTGCGCGATCAGGCAATCGATCTGGCCATCAGCGAGCGCGTTCCGCTCGGTTTTCTCGGTGAGCCGCTGGTGGAAGTCGAATACATTCCTGTCGTGCATCCCGCATCGCCGTTGCTGAAACTGGGGCGCGAAGTCACCGCGGCAGACCTGGCGCAGCAAACCCTTATCCTGATCGGCAATGCGAACGATAGCGAGCGGGGAAACACGGTGGGCACCAAGCCCGTGCATCGCTGGGCAATGAGCAGTTTCGATACCGCGGTGGAAGCGGTCAGCGAATGCCTCGGCTACGCCTGGCTGGCGGAGCACCGGATACGGCCATGGCTGGAGCAGGGCGCACTGATGCGTCTGCCGATGGCCGACAAGCGCATCTACAAATCCATGCTGTACCTGATCCACGGCCGCTCGTGGACATCCAATCCGGCTGCCGCCAAGCTTTCCGAAATGCTGCGCCTGATCGTCGCCGAACCGGCCGGCAGTCAAGCCGCCGCCTGATCGTCACAGACCATGAAAAAAATGAACAAAACCGTTTCCCCGCCTGTGCCGAACAGGCGTTTGATGCCGGCAAGTCTGCGGACCCTTGTGCTGATCTTTTGTCTGGGGCCTGCGCTGTCTTCCCATGCTGCGGATTCGGACCGCGAGAGGCCGGTGAAGTCGCTGCTCGAAATGCGGCACCAGAACGTGGTGATACAAAAATGGGACCTGAGTTGCGGCGCGGCCGCGCTCGCCACGCTGCTGAAGTACCAGCACGGCGAGCCAGTCACCGAGAAAGAGATCGCGCTCGCGCTGATGAAGCGCGAAGAATACATACGCAACCCGCAACTGGTGCAGAGCCGCGAGGGTTTTTCGCTGCTCGACCTGAAACGCAACGTCGACGCGCGCGGCTACTTGGGTAACGGATATGGCAAGCTGCAGCTGAAGGATCTGATCGCGAAGGCGCCGCTGATCGTCCCGATTCAAACCAATGGCTATAACCATTTCGTGGTGTTTCGGGGCAGCTATGGCGACCGGGTCCTGCTCGCCGATCCTGCCTGGGGCAACCGCACGATGGCAACGGAAGAATTCATGGAAAAATGGATCGACTATCCGGCGCTGGGGCGCATCGGTTTTGCGGTACAGCGGCGCGATGGCACAACGTCGTCGAATCAGCTGTCGCCGCATGTCGATGATTTTGTGATGGTTCGCTGAAAGGGCCGCAACCGGCAATTTGATTGATTCAAAAACTGAATGAGAGGCCGCCGAATCGATTGTTGATGATCGAAATTTCATACTTATCTTTTTTGCCGAAATACGTAGAGTGATAGAGAGCTGCCAAGCGAGGCGGCTCGGCCTCTATCGTGTATTCAAATCGTCAGCCAAGGAGAAAAGAATGAAAAAGTCGCTGGTCACCGCCCTGATTGTCGCCCCACTGTTGACACTGTCTTCGATGGCGTTCGCCGCCGAAGCTGCGCCGCAGGAACCGATGCTCTTGTCTGTGGCGCAAATGGACGGGGTAACAGCCGGAACGGCTTCACGCAATTTTGGCTTCTGGCAGTCAATGTCGCTCTTTTCCAAAGTCGCCGTCGTCAATCAGATAAACATATCGCCGGTCATCATTGTTCAGATCGGTAACAACAACTACGCGAATGTCATCAGCGGTAATTTTTCGACGATCTACCAGTAAGCGCCTTGAACGAGCGGTGGAGGGCGCAGCAGGTTCGCGTCATCTGCCGCCGCATGGAGTGCGGTTGATAACGCCTTATCAGTGCATTCACAAAGAGTAAAGGACGCATCATGAAAACCAATCTGAAGTACACCGACATCAAGCATGCGCTGGCAATCCTGCCTCTGCTCGCCGGTGCAACGCTGCCGGCCGCCGCCGGCCCGATAATGCTGGGCGGTTCCGACATGGATCGGATTACTGCAGGCACGCAAAAAATCTTCGAACAGGCCGCCGGTCTTCTGGGCGCCATGTCCGGCCAGGCACTCGATGGCAGGACGGAAGATATGCCGGTGCTTGCAGCGGATCAAAGTGCGCTGCTCCAGAAGATTGCATCCGGCGAGCTTGTCGCGTTCCAGCGCCTGCCCACCGGTGAACTGGTCGCTGCCCGGCAGCTGCAGCCCGGGCAGCAAATCGTGTTGATGCGGCAGACTGCGCCTGCCGACGTTACCTCAGCCAGTGCATCGAACACTGGCGGCAACGTGACTACCTATTTGCTGAAACCCGGTGAGGCCTTGAATATCCGGCAGGCGAGCAGCGGCGGCACAAATTATCTTTACATTCGCAGTACCGGATCCTCCAGCATCACGGCTACGCAGCAGATCATCCGTTAAACGAACAGGGAAGACATCGGTGCCGCCTGTGCGATTGCATGCATTACCGCATGCAATCACGCAGGCCGGCAGACGAACTTCTTCGGTTTCTCCCAGCGGCACGCATTGAATTGCGGACACCGCATCATCGAAATTTCATACTTATTTTCCACGCGCCTGCTGTCTAGAGTGGGAGAGAGCCGCTGCATGTCGCATGTCTGCGGTTCACTATCTTTTACAGTTCGTTTAGGAGAATGAAACATGAAAAAATCGCTGATTACCACGCTGGTTGTTGCACCGTTGCTGAGCCTTTCGTCGATGGCATTTGCAGTCGAGCCGGCAGCGGCTGAACCTGTATTGCTGAGCGCTTCTCAAATGGACGGTGTCACCGCCGGTGCTTTCTCCACTGCCGGTCTCTTCCAATTGAATATCTCCCCGGTCACCGTGGTCCAGATAAGCGCCCTGAATTTTGGCGGAGGCAATAACATCGCGGACATCGTCAGCGGCAATCTGGGCCATATCCTGCAATGACGGCCAGACTCTGACACGCGGCAAGAAGCGGCAATATCCAATGCATCAACCACTCAGCACACCAATCGGGTATCCGTTGACATCAAGCCATTGGCGCAATTTCATACCTGATTCCGGATGGGTGCACGATCGACGGAAAACGTCTTGCGCATGTCTGATCGCTTGCCGGAAATCGATCGAAAAGGCGAACGCTCGTCCGGTCCGGGGGCTTCGTATCATCGAGATTTCGTACTTATTTTTTGGAGCATCGCTGTTTAGAGTGGTAGGGAATCGCGGCACAAAACGTGTTCGTGCTTCAGATCCTTTCAACAGTTAATTTAGGAGAATCAAAATGAAAAAGTCGCTCATTACTACCCTGGTCGCAGTACCCCTGTTGTCCCTGTCTTCGATGGTGTTTGCTGCTGAACCGGCCTCCAGCGCCGTGATGCTGACCTCGGCACAAATGGACGTGGTTACGGCCGGCTATCGTGATCGTGCCTATGTTTTCCAATACAATGCCTCGCCGGTCACTACCACGCAAGTGAGCGTTCTGAATATCGGCAGCGGCGATAATGGCAACAACGTCGCCTACGTCACCAGCGGCAACTTCTCGTATATCCGCCAGTAAGCGAAACTGGCTGTCTCAAGGAAAAGGCGGGGTTCTCCCGCCTTTTCTTCGTCAACGATTGAAACCGATTGCAACGGCTCTGGTGCGAATCCGCCGCTGCCAAGGATCGCTTCAAATCAACATGATGCGCATCGCCGTATTTTCTTTCGCCCGTGTTAACGAAACAGAATCGGCACCGCTACCGAAAAGCTGTACTTCGGCGCATCGTTTCCGACGCCGATGCCCACCTGCGTCAGCAGCGTGACGTCACGCGACAGCACCGATGATGCTCCCACACTTACGATTCCGTATGTCTGGTCGGAGCCGCTTATCTTGAGTCCGTTGTTCTCCTGCTCTTTGCGGTAGACCTGCGCAAATCCGAATTGCAGCGATGTCGCGGGGCTGGCGGCGAGCACCGTCGCCAGGGAAAAGCCGGTCGCGTCACCAGGCTTGATTCCATCCTTTTCAAACGACTTGCTGTAGAACGTGCTTGCAACGAATGCGAGCGGGTCCTGGCGCTTGAGCGCGACCAGTTCGCCTTGCATCTGGCGATAGCCGCTTCCCAGCGGAACGGTGCCGTCCTGCTGCCGGCCATTGCCGAAGTTGTAGCTGAATCGGCCGATCAGATCCGGTCGCCATCCGCTTTCGCGCGTCAAGGTCTTCGCGATGCCGAGGGTTACATCGCCCACGCCATTGCCGTTGGCGGAACTGGTCGGTCCCAGGTCGGTCAGCTGCGAGGTGCGCACGTAGTTGTACGGCAGGTCGAACTCCAGCTGCGTGCCATACGGCAGGCCTGCGCGCAGACCCAGATGAGCGGCGAATTCATTGCGCCGGATACGTTGGGTGGTCAGCACCAATGCCGGCGCGCCACTCGTCGGATTGGTGATGTTCGCGAGCGCCGGCGCCGTTTGCTCGATACGCCGGTATGAAAAACTGGGCGTGACTTCGATCGTGCGCGGCGGCAGTAGCAACGCTCCGGACTGGGTCAGCGTTCGTTCGAGTGCGCGCTGGGCCGCCTCTTCGTCTACCTCGAATGTTCCCGGTCCGGAACGACGCGCGCTCGCACTGCCGCTGCTGGACGGCGGTGAGGGCGGCGTTGCCTGAGCGAGTCGCGGCACCGCTTGCGCCACCGGTATCGGACCTGCCGCGACTGGAGACGGGGCCGCTGCCACCGCTGCGCGTAAAACCTCAAGGCGTTTCTCCAGATTTTCTATCCTGTCCTGGAGCGCAGCCGCTTGCGCATCGCTCTTCGCCAGTCGCTGCAGCAGCGCGCGTTCCCGCTTTTGCGCCGCTGTTTCCGCTGCCTGCGACTGCCCCGTCAGTAGAAATCCGATCAATGCCAGCGGCACGATCCGCGCGCTATGGTTCGTTTGCCATTTCATTCATGCACCACCTTTCCTTGTCATGTCATTGGAACCAGGTGGGTAGTGCGGCGACCGAATGCATTGGCGATCGCAACAAGCGATCGCCATGAACGTGGCGGAGACGATATCGGAAACAGCATGTCGCGGGAGTCGCGGCGAGCGATTCCCTGCCTGTTGCACCAACGGCGTCATCTGCGGGTTCGCATCGCGCGCTACCCACTTCACAAATCGGCTTGCGCCGTACCTGCTTTGTCCGCCGTGGTTAAATCCTGCTCTTAAGGTCTGTTAGGGAAAGCGGCGATGCATTCCGGCTCCGGACCGGAATGCAGGCTGTCGATGTTTTCCGCAGACTCTTATGTCGTGAAAAAACCCGGGTGAATCATTATTTATGGAATCGCCCGCACGATCTTGTTTCGTCATGCGTGCGAAATATCTGTTGGCTTGTCGTTGCGGCGAGGCTCTCCGGCGGCTGGCATCAGCGCACAAGGGAGACCGGGCAGCATGTACGTCTTTTTCTGCCGCGATCGAGGACCGTCGGCCGGCCACTACTACTTGTGTGCTTCCAGATCCGCCTTGGCGCTGCGGAACGGCGCTCGCGCCGCAGGCATCGTGTCGGGGCGGATATTGTACTTTTCGATCAGCCGATACAAGGTCACGCGCGATACACCGAGCAGCGACGCAGCCCGCGAAATCTGGTTGCGTGACTGCGATAGCGCGCGCTGGATCATCATGCTTTCAGCCGCGGCGCGGGCATCTTCCAGCGACATCAGTTGCTGCTGCATTTCACGATCGAAACCGAGGTCTTCGGGCTGGATGAAACGTCCTTCGGCCATCACCGTCGCGCGCTGCACGCGGTTCACCAGCTCGCGTACGTTGCCGGGCCAGCTATGGCTGAGCATGGCATTCATCGCCGCCTTCGAGAAGCCACGCAGGCTGCGGTTGTGCATGCTGGCGAACTTGGCGAAATAATGCTTCGCGATGTCTTCGATATCTTGTCCGCGATCCGCCAGATTCGGAATGCCGATGCACACCACATTGATGCGGTAGTACAGGTCTTCACGGAAACGGCCTTCCTTGACGGCCAGCGCCAGGTCGATATGGGTTGCCGCAATCACGCGCACATCGATTTCGAGCGTGTTGTTGCCGCCGACGCGTTCGATGGTTTTTTCCTGCAGGAAGCGCAGCAGGTTGACCTGCATGTCGAACGGCATGTCGCCGATTTCGTCGAGGAACAGCGTGCCGCCCTGGGCTGCTTCAATGCGTCCGATCTTGCGCTGTTGCGCGCCGGTGAAGGCGCCTTTTTCATAGCCGAATAATTCAGACTGAAACAACTGCGGCGCAATCGCGCCGCAGTTGACCGCGACGAAAGGTGCATTCCTGCGCGCCGACTGGCGATGAATCGACAGTGCCGCGATTTCCTTGCCGGTACCGGATGGGCCGGTGATCAACACCGACGCATCGGTGCGCGCGACTTTCTGAATCTGGCCGAACAGCCGCTGCATCTGCGGCGTCTTGCCGACCATCGTAAATTCGGCGGCGTCCGGCAGCGGATCCGGTGACGAGGTCTGCTGCACTTCCCGCATGAATGCCATGCCCCATGCGTGGCGCAGCGTCAGCACAATATGATCGAGCTCGGCCGGCATGGTGATGAAGTTGAACAAATGCTCGCCGATGAATTCGCGCATGCGCGGCATGGAAATCAGTTCCTGCGCCACCAGCCCGACCCATGAAACCCGGGTGTTGCTGACAAACGGTTCACATTTGCCGAGATGACTCAGTTCCGCCTCATGCGTGACGAGCAGAAGACCGACCCGGCAACCGCTGTTCATCGCGTTGTGGGCAGCTTCAAGCGTGAAGCATTCGATCAGATTGAGGCCGTGCTCCTTGAGCGTCTCGGTATGGGAACAGGTTTGTCCGGGGCGGCTGGTCAGACGCAAAACCATGACAGTCTGATTCGATGGCGCAGAATTGGAGACGTAAAGCATTGCGCAATACCCTTATCGTGTTGATGCTTGCCGAGGTCTCCGGACGGTTTTCATGAAATGTCCGTATCGTTGGGCAGATGCGATTGCTCCTTCACATCGACCGCGTGGTCATTTACGGAGAGGGCCTCGACGTCTGTCTGTTGCGGAGAGTGCATGAATGGTCACAACGCTCTCTCGGGAAGCCTCTTTCAAGACTCGAATAAGAGGCGAGCTTAGCTTCTTTTGATACCTCGAACAATGCCATAAATGGGGTAATTCGGGACAACAAGGCACCCGTTTGTGCTTTGTCAATACGTCATTTCCTTACTGCAACCAAGGAAATTCACGGTCCATAGGGCATTATGCCCTTGCAACCCGCATGAATAAACGATGTGGCGCCTGAAATCATCGCCTTTTTCCAGGCGGCGAAACAAGGTGTTTACAGCGCTCCGGATTCACTTGCAAGGATCGCCTTGCAACGCCACAACGCATGTCCGGACGCCTGGTATTTTTGTTCGAATGGCGTGATCGGTGCAGATGCTGCGAACGGTTCGCATTGCATGTTGCATGCTGTCAGTTGCGTGACTGCACTGGCGAATTCCTCGATGTAGATGCGCCAGTTACTGCGGCACTCAAGCTGGCCACCCAACGCGACAATGGTGGGAAAAACCGGATGCCCATGCCAGCGGCGGCCAAGCTGGCCGATTTTCGGCCAGGGGTTCGGATAAAGCAGGAAATGCCGCGCCGGCCGTATACCGGCGGCGTGCATCAAGCGCCAATAGTCGACCAGATCGGCGCGTACCAGCATGAAATTGGGCGGCAGTGCCGAATCCCAAACAGTATTGCGCGTGAGACGGTGCGCCGACTGGTCGATGCCGATCACGAAATGGTCGGGGAACTGTACTGCAAGATGCCGCGTCGACAGTCCGACACCGCATCCTGCGTCAAGTATCAACGGCATGCCGCCTGCGGCTTGCCAGCAAGCGATGCTGGCGTCGAAGGCGGCCCGATTGTGCGTCATGACCGGCTTGCGGAACGCGTTCGCCGCGTGACGCGCGACGACTGCCGGCAATTGTTCATGCACGGCGGTTTGTGCGCTGGTGATCGGGGTCGAGTTGGCGTACATGGGTGCTACCTGTGCCTGTTATTGCGCCCATGCGGGCGTGCGATAAACATCCGTTGCGAAATCGATGAATGCGCGCACTTTCGGCGACAGGTGCCGGTTATGCGGATAGACCGCATACAGGTCGCGTGCACGGCTCGCGTAATCCGGAAGTACGGCCGCCAGCGCGCCGCGCCGCAGATCGTCGTGCACGATGAACGACGCGGTGGTGGCGATCCCCACGCCGGCCAGCGCGGCCGAACGCAAGGCGATGCCGGTGTTGGCCTGAAAACTGCCGTGCACCTGGACTGCTTGCACGCTGCCGTCGGGCGCCGTGAAAAGCCACTCGTTCGGTTTCGGCACTAGCGTATACACCAGACAATTATGCCGTGCGAGATCCTGTGGCACACGCGGCATACCGTGTTGCGCCAGATACGCTGGCGACGCGACCGCCATGGTGGTCGTGGTCGCGAGCTTTTTCGCCATCAGCGTGGAATCCGGCATCTCGCGCGCGAGCCGCAGCGCGATATCGAATCCTTCTTCGATCAGGTCGACGTAGCGATCATTGCATACCAGGTCGATTTTCAATTCCGGATAGCGTGCGATAAAGCGTGGCAGCCACTGTGCGACGTCGAGCGTGCCGAATGCCATCGGTGCGTTGATGCGCAAGATCCCGCGCGGGGTCGCGTGGTGCAGGCTTACCGCCAGATCGGCATCTTGCAGGTCGTCGAGAATGCGCCGCGCATGATCGTAATAGGCCTGGCCGGCTTCGGTCAGCGCGAGCCGGCGGGTTGTGCGGTTGAGCAACTGCGCGCCGAGCAGGGTTTCCAGTTGCCGCACCTGTTTCGACATCACACTATGCGATACATTGAGTTCTGCGGCGGCAGCCGAAAAGCCGCCGGCTTCGACTACCCGGCAAAACGCCTTCAATGCATTCAGTTGATCCATCGGCCGCCTCGATTGCCTGGATTCCGCATGCAACCGGCAGGAAATGCCGGCCGGTTTTTCGATTGAGCAGCGGAACCGGAAGAAATGTTCGCCATGATGCCATAGGCGAACATTCCACATACCGGGGATAAACGAATGACGGATGGTGAGCGGGCAAATCCGGCGGTGCCCCGTGTAGACTGCGGTGAAGTTTTGTAAAAAGCGCGCGTGCCGCGTCTGTCTTGAAAATCTTGAAAAGGGTGGGGGCGCAGCCTCAACGGCAAGGACGAGGGATAAAATTCACTCGGATTTCGGTGGCGCGGCGCTCGCCAGCGCGCGGCCGGTGGACACCGAAAGCCGGTTCAGGGTGTGACGGAAAATCAATGCAGGGTAACCGGCTGACGCATCAATGCGTCATATTTTCCAAGAAAGTCATCGATCTCTTCGATGCTCGGTTCGCTGGCAATCAGGTTTTCCACTTCTTCGCGGAAAGATCGGGCCAGGGTACCGCCAATGAAGATCTCGCGCTTGCCGGATTTGTCCATGATTTCATATCCGCCAAAGCGCAAGGCCTCACGGCCGTCGTCTGCCCCGAATTCCACCACGCTGTACTGCTCGCTGTTGTAGATCAAGTTCATGTTGCGCTCCTTTACTTCGGCATGATCGTTGGTGACCCATTGCCTGTGATGCAAAAATGGGGCCAACCAGACCGGTTTCAAGCGGATAGCGTAAATTCAATCTTGCACTACGGAACAACGGTATACAGGTGACAACGGCATCAGGCTTGCAAATCTTTAGTCAGCACGAGCAAATTATTGTAGGGCGACTGCAGGAGAAAGCTGCGCAGGCGGTCGAGATGATCGGCGCTGGCGAGACTGATATAGAGTCGTGCGGGCGGCCGGCGCAACATGCGGTTCAGCGTCACCCGCATGGTCAGGTTGCCGGTGCAGCAAAGGCAACCTGGCGCAATCCGCTCGACTTGCAGATCCGGCGATTGCGCAATGCCGTCGAACTGTGTTGTGCCGCTCGGCAAACCTTCGAGTATCAGCGCGATCCGGATCCCGGATTCCATCGTGGCGGCGATCGCCGCTTCCCGTGCCGCAGCGTTCGCGCCGGTGACTAGCGTGGTTGGCGTCACCCTTTTCTGGCGAGTTTGCCCGGTTCGACGCCGAGCTGCTTGAGCTTGCGGTACAGATGGGTGCGCTCCAGTCCGGTCTTTTCCGCGACGCGCGTCATGCTGCCGCCTTCGCGTACCAAATGATGTTCGAAGTAGGCGCGCTCGAACGCATCGCGTGCCTCGCGCAGCGGCAGGTCGAACGACAGGCCGAACAATTGCGTATCGGACGCAGCCGGCAGCGGCGATACGATGCCAGCAGTGGACATGCCGCCGACAACTACCGGATTGGACGGCGCGACGGCTCCGGTTGCGGCTTCCGCCTGTATCGGCGGTGCCGGGCGCGCATGGTAAACCGGCGCAGGGCGAATTGTTTCGTGTGTGCGGGTCAGGCCCTGGTGTACGGCCTTTAGCAGTTTTTGCAGCGCGATCGGCTTTTCGAGGAAATTCAGCGCGCCGATGCGAGTTGCTTCCACTGCGGTATCGATGGTCGCGTGGCCTGACATCATGATGACAGGCATCGTCAGCATGCCATCGCGCTGCCATTCCTTCAGCAGCGTGACGCCATCGGTGTCGGGCATCCAGATATCGAGCAGCACCAGGTCGGGCGTTGCCTGTGCCCGCAGTTCGCGTGCCTGCTGCGCGTTTTCCGCAGTACTGACGGCATGCCCTTCGTCGCCCAGAATTTCCGAGAGCAACTCGCGGATGCCCATTTCGTCATCGACTACCAGAATATTTGCCATATGCTTGCCTCATTGCTCCCATTGTTGCCGATTTCCTGAGTGCCAAACGCTGTGTGAAGCAGGATCATTGTTAAGAATCAATCGAATCCGGCGCCAACTTTAACAGCAAAATTGCCACTTTTGCACCATGTCCATTCGTGCGATTCCTGACGTCAATCCGCCCACCGTGTTCTTCGATGATTTTCTTCACCATCGCGAGCCCGAGTCCGGTGCCGCGCGGCTTCGACGTAACGTAGGGCTCAAAAGCGCGCGACAGGATCTTCGATGAAAACCCCGGCCCGTTATCGGTGATCGTGAGCCGCACCGCGGCGCGCTGGCTGCCATCGGAATCCTGATAATGAATCGCCTCGGTCGCCACATCGATGCGCGCTTCTTCCGCCTGCGTAGCGCGGTCGGCGATCGCGTCCTGCGCATTCTGCAGCAGGTTATGAATCACCTGCCGCAACTGGGTTGCGTCGCCCATCACCTGCGGCAGCTCATCCGCCAGTTGCGGATGAATGATGCCGCTCTCGTCGCCGCCGATATACAGATGCAGGATTTCTTCGATCAACGCGTTCAGGTTCAACGGCGCCAGTACCGCCGGCGGCGTTTTCGCATAATCGCGGAAGTCATCCACCATCCGTTTCATTGCCGCCACCTGATTGACAATGGTTGCGGTGCCTTTGTTCAACATCGCCGCATCGCGTTCCTCAAGTTTTCCTTCCAGCTTCATTTGCAGGCGTTCGGCCGACAGCTGGATCGGGGTCAGCGGGTTCTTGATCTCGTGCGCCAGCCGGCGCGCAACTTCGCCCCAGGCGATCGAACGCTGCGCCGAGATCACATCGGAAATATCGTCGAACACCACCACGTAGCCGGTACCGTTCGCGACCGGCAGATGCGAGCCGCGCGCCAGCAGCGTGATCGGGCTGTCGCCGTCCGACGCGGCAGCGCCGCTGCGCGGAATTTCGATCTGCTGTTGCCAGTGCGGATCGCTCTGGCCGTCGCCGGCACCGGCCGAACTCGCGCTCTGCTCGGAAAAATAGCGGGTGATCGCATTCGCCAGCGGTTCCAGTCCATCGATCGCCGCCAGCGGTTGCCCGATATGTGTGCTGAAATCATGTTGCAGGATACGTTCGACCGATTCGTTGCAGCTTACCAGCCGGAATTGCCTGTCCAGCACCATCACGCCCGCCGACATGTTGGCCAGCACCGATTCCAGGTAGGCCTTCGCGTTTTCCAGTTCGGCCCGATTGCGCTCGACCGACGCACGCGCGTCCGCCAGTTGCCGCGTCATCATGTTGAATGACTGGGTCAGGGTGCCGAGTTCGTCCGACGTCGCGACGATCGGGCGCGGCGACAGGTTGCCCTCGGCGACGGCCTTGGTGCCTTCGGCCAGCACCAGCAGCGGTTTCGCGAAATCGCCGGCAATCAGGAACGCGGCCACGATCGCGCCGAAAATCGCCAGCAGCAAGGTCAGCGTCAGCGTCACGATGTAAATCTTGCGCAGTCCGGAACGCGCCAGCGAGCGTTCCTGATATTCGCTGTAGGCGGCGCGCAACGCTTCCGCATTGGCCGCCAGATGGCGCGGCACCGGTTGCAGCAATTGCAGGTAGCGCGGCTCGGTCTGCAGCGACAGCGCATTGCTCGAATCCGGTATCGTCACCACCACGCGCAGCCGCAGGTCTTCCGAGTTGTTCTGGCCCGAAGACGCGGCGGCCGAGGACGTGCCATCCTGCTCGTCATGGAAATCGAAACCGCCTTCGATGGCGGCGAATCCGCGCGTCAGCCGTGCCTGGCGCAGCATCGCGCTGCCGGGCAGGTCGGGCACCAGCGCACCGAGCCGGCCGCCGACCGTTGCCACGATGCGACCGCCGCCGGTGACGATGGTCGCTTCCTGCATCTGACTCTGGTCGCGCAGACGCGACAACTGCGTGATCTGCGCCGATTCCGGCATGTCGGAAAGTTCGAGCGCCATGCTGCGTGCCTTCGCGCTCAGATCGGCGAGCGAGGCGTCGAGTGCGGTGCGGCCGAGTGTCAGGCCCGATTCCAGCGCCGACTCTACCCGTACGTCAAACCAGGATTCGATCGAACGCGATACGAACTGCACCGACACTATATAAATCACGGTGCCCGGCAGGATGCCGATTACCGCGAACAGCAGCACCAGTCGCGCCATCAGGCGCGAGCCGAACTGGCGCCGCTTGTAGCGCCGGTACAGGCGCAGCAGCAGCAGCGTCACCAGCATCAGCAGCGCCGCTGCCATCAGCGCGTTCAATCCCAGCAACCACGGATAGTGCTTGTCGAAGTAGGCGGAATTTTCGGATGCCGATGCGAGCAGGAACAACAGGATGCTGACGACCGCACCGCCGACCACCAGGAAGTAACGCAGGAACCGTTGCACTTCTATTCAGC
Source organism: uncultured Noviherbaspirillum sp. (assembly GCA_966211585.1). Taxonomy (GTDB): domain Bacteria; phylum Pseudomonadota; class Gammaproteobacteria; order Burkholderiales; family Burkholderiaceae_D; genus Noviherbaspirillum. The sequence goes on from CBIHNU010000019.1 coordinate 45,500, forward strand.
CCTGTAGGTGAACTGAATCCAGTCCGACGAAAAACGCCAGTCGCTGTTATTCAGCGCATTGACCTGGAACGGCTTCGTCAGGCGCGCCACGTCGAGTCCGACGCGGACCGCAACGTTATACAGCGCGCCCGGTTTCAGCGCGCCCTTGTCGGCCACGATCCAGCGACTCGGCCGCCGCACCAGCGACAGCGCGTCTTCCAGCGTATTGAAACTCTGCTGCAGGCTGCCGATGATGGCGGCATGAAATTGATGCGTCAGCACGTTGTACGAAATGCGGATGGTCTGCGATGCGCTGACGGCCTTTTCATCGAACCAGTACCAGCGCGGCCGGTCGATTTCGACCTCGATGGTGAAGTACAGCGGAATGCCGCGCATGATCGCGTCTTCCAGACCGCGATTCAGTTCGAACGAGGTAGCGAGCGCGAGCCGGTAGCCGTCATCGGAGTGTTCCAGGCTGGCCGTCGTGATTTCCATGCCTTCCGATGCCCGGGCGGACGACGGCGCGAACGCCAGCGCAAGCAGCGACGCGGTCAGCAGCCAGATGGCAAATAAATGAAGGGATCGGCGAATCACTCGTATCGATGACGCGGTGCAGTGACAACATGCATCAATGCACCTGCGGGAAAAGTGTGAATCTTGCATCGCGGCGGACACTGTCGATCGGTCGAAGGCCGGCGCAATCGTGGCAAAAAAATAAAGACATGCAGTCGACGGTATCCATTTTTTGCTCCGGCCAACGATCCGTTTTCAGGTTGGAGATACTATCAGACAGCGGTCTTTTGGAACAGCGCGTAAAACAGGCCGTCATGATTTCGATCTACATCGACGGTCGGCAGCAACTGGCCGGGCGCAGGCAGGCGAAGCGCGTTGTGCCGTTTCCCGAAAGCGGTGGCTTGCAGCGCCGACTCCGACGGCCAGATCGAGCATGTCACAAACAGCAATTTACCATCGGGTCGCAGCATCTGCCACAGGTTGTCGAGGATGCGCGCGGAAACGGCAGCCAGTTGCAACGCATCGTTGTCGCGCCGCAGCCAGCGGATGTCCGGATGGCGCCGCACGATGCCGGACGCGGTGCAGGGCACATCGGCCAGGATGCGATCGAACGGCTTGCCGTCCCACCATGCGTTGCCGGCCGCGTCTCCCGTGAGCAGCGTCGCGTCGAGTTCCAGCCGCTGCAGATTTTCTTCGATACGACCTAGCCGTCGGGCATCGCTGTCGAGGGCCAGCAGGTCGACGGCTGCGCATTCCAGCAGGTGTCCGGTCTTGCCGCCGGGCGCAGCGCAGGCATCAAGCACGCGCATGCCGTCATGCACGTCGAGCAGCGGAGCGGCCAGTTGCGCAGCGGCGTCCTGCACCGATACCAGTCCCTGGGCGAAGCCCGGAATCCGTTCCACCGGAAGCGCCTGCGCCAGCATCACGGCATCTGGCCCGATGCAAGACGCTGCGATGCCATGACCATCCAGTATGCGCAGGTATTCCGTGACGCTGGTTTTGCGGCGATTAACGCGCAAGGTGAGCGGCGGCGTGCGGTTGCCGTTTCGCAGAATCGATTGCCACTGATCCGGGTAGGCAGCTTGCGTTGCCGCGATCCACCATTGCGGATAATTCCAGTGCGCGGCGGGTTGCTGCATCACGTCCTGCAGCAACGCCTCGCGTTCGCGCAGGTATCGACGCAGCACCGCGTTCACCATGCCCTTTGCATGCGCAATGTCGACATCGGCCGCTGCGGCATGCACCGCCTGGTCGACCACGGTAAATGCCTCGTACGGCATGGTGTGCGGCGATTCTTCATCGCCGCACAGCAGCGCCAGCGCGCAGCACAGCAAGGCATGCAGCTCGGGCTGCGCAGGCGCCTTGTTCGCAAGCCGGCCGAGCAGGACTTCGGCTCGCCCCAACTGGCGCATGCTGCGGTAGGCGATATCCTGCGTCGCGCCGCGTGCCTGTGGCGTTGCATCGGCGTGCGCAAAGACCGCGGCCAGTGCCTGCGGCAAGGCAGTGCCGGATTTCACTTTTGCCACTGCGCGTGCCGCGTTGCGCAGGCTGTACGCGAGGGACTCTGCTTTCAAGCGAGGCCCGGACATTGCACGGCCCATTCGCTAGTTCCTGGTCAACGCAAGTTTTGCGCCGAGCGCGATGAAAGCGCCGCCGACCGTGCGCTCCAGCCACAGACGCAGCTTCGGATTGCGGCTGGCCCGGCGCGCCAGCGTGCCGGCCAAAAAAGCGGTGCCGCTATTCCAGCACATACTGATCGCCGCAAACATCACGCCCAGCAACAGGAATGCCACGGTTTTTTGCGGCGCGTCGGTGCGCACGAATTGCGGAATGAATGCGAGAAAAAACAGGATGACTTTCGGATTCAGTACGTTGGTGATCATCGCCTGCCAGAAGATCGTGCGCAATGAGCGCACATCTTCCTTTACTGCGGCAACCATGGCAGCCGGCTTCGCAAGTGTCATGCGGATACCGAGATAGATCAGATAGATGCCGCCGGCCAGTTTGATCAGCATGAATGCCGTCGCTGACGCAGCCAGAATCGCGCTCAAGCCGAGAGCCAATGCAAGCGCATGCACGCAGCAGCCGACAGAGATGCCGAGCGCCGACATCAGGCCCGCGTTGCGGCCCTGCGCGACACTTCTGCCAACGATATATGCGGTATCGGGACCGGGTGTCGCGTTCAGCAACAGCACCGCAAGGAAGAACAGGCCGAAATTGGAAATGCCGAACAGGCTCATTGTCGTATTGCGCCGCTTGCCGGCGCCCAGGAAGTAAAGGTGCGATTGTAAATTGTAGTCGCTGGAGCGGTGTGATCCGGCCGTGTCCTATTGCGGATGGCGGTTCAGCCAGGCACGGATGTCGTTGAACACGCGTGCCGAACCCACCTCGTTGAAGAGCTCGTGATAATAATCCGCATAGCGGTGCATGTTGCCGATGCCCGGCGCCAGACGTGCAAAAAACGCATCGCTGCCGGACGCGTCGACCAGATGATCATCGCCTGCCACCACCATCAGTACCGGAATTTTCAGTGTCACCGCATTCGCCTGGGAGAACTCGGCGGCCGCCAGCATTGCGCGTAGCAGACGTGATGTGATCTTCGAATGTACCAACGGATCCTTGCGATAGGCTTCCTCGATCGCCGGATCGTGCGAAAGGTAGCGTGTTTGCAATCCGTTCGGCACGCCGAGGCCAGGCGCGATTGCCTCCAGTGTTTTCAGCAGCAGCTTCTGACCGCCCGATAACGGGATCGCCAGTGCAGGCGATGACAGGATCAGGCCGCCGATCGGCGATATGGCGGCAGTGGCGAAACGCGCGGCGAACAGGCCGCCCATGCTGTGGCCGAGCAGTAGCGGTGGTGCGGAAAATTGCTGCGCAAAATCATCGAATACCAGCTTCGCATCGCGCAGCAGCGCTTCGTTGTCCGGCGTATCACCGCGCGGTCCGCCGGAACGGCCGTGGCCGCGGTGATCATAGGCGCGCACAGACCAGCCCGCGTCGTTGAAGAAACGCGCCACATGCGCATGACGATCGGAGTGTTCCCCCAGACCATGCATCAGCAGAATGCCGCGCTCACGCTTCGCATCCGGCCAGTCGGTAATGAACAGCGCGGTGCCGTCAGTTGCAGCAAGCCGCAACTCGCGCCTGTCCGACACCTAGACGCCCCACATGACGTCGCTGCCTTCTTTTTGTGCGGCACGCAGCATTTCCAGCAACGGATAGGCGCGTGTCGAGAAGCTCACATATTCGATATGTTCGTGTTCGTTGTCGTCGCCGCTGTCGCCGTGATGTGCTAGTACATCACGCCGTACTTCGTCCGATGGCGCGTGCATCCTGCTCTCGGTGATTTCCGTTTCAAGTGTGGCAACGGCGCGCGGCATTTCGGCCGCGGTAATGACCCCGCGCTTGACGTCCTTGTGCAGCAAATCAAGAATGCGTTTCGCATGTTCTTCGTACATCATGACTTCGGCAGCGGCTTTTGATTTGAATGTGACCAGCATGGAACCTCCAGGAATGTGTTCATGCGGAATGGTTTTCCGATTTGAGACGGTCTTGCTATCTCGGCACCAGAATAACCTCTCCATTATTAAACCATAGCATGACTCATGGAATTTGCTATGGGCTAAAGCTCCGCTGCGGCGAAGCCTGTGATCTTCGCACCGAACTTATTCAGGCTTGAATGACGTAAAGAAAGTGTCGACCGCTTCCTGCGAAACCGCCTGCTCCCCGCCTGTCGCCACCAGTTGATAAATGCGTCGATCCCGAGCAATGAAGCGGGCGAGCAACACGCGAGGCTGACCATTGGTCGCCTTGCTTGGCGTTCCGATGACATCGATTTCGATTGCTGCAGACGCAGGATTGACAGTCACCGGTTTTTCATGACGGACCGTGCCGTCGATGTTTCTGACCAGTGCGGTTTTCATCACGGCGAGCGCATTTTGTGCGGCCGTCGCGTCCGGTAGTTCCGCGGTGCCCACTGCAAATGTCATGCCGCCGGCTTCGGCAGCAGTCATTGTCATTTTGATCTGCGTGCCGTCGAGATTGATCGGCCTGGTCTGCGACGCCGGCTTCGCCGGCAACATGACGCTGTACGGTGCGCCGGCGCCTTGCACTTCGCGCCAGTCGAACTTGGGAGTGCATGCAAGCAGCAGGCAGATGAGTGCAGCGCAGACAGCGTTGCGAGGTAAGGAGTGCACGAAGGTTGTCATGGATGGCATGGTAACAGGCGGCGCGAACGCTGTCGTTGGCCGTTCGCCTGCAAGCGATCGCTTCAACCGCCTTTCGCTGCCGCAGGGACGCCGCCATGGGCTCGACGGAAAGTACGCACGCCAAGGCTTACGCCGATGCAGAGCAACAGGGCGCCGCCGAGCACCGGCGCGGCTGGAAATATGCGGCGCCAGATGAACGCATATAGCAATGCGGCCAGGGTTTCGAACACGATCAGTTGCCCGGCCAGCGATGTCGGGAGCCGCTGGCTTGCCTGGTTCCACAACACGGTTCCGAGCCAGGACGCGCACAGGCCGATGGCCAGCATCAAGCTGATGAACACGAGCGGACGCGGACCGAGCGGGAACGCATACGCGCCGCCGGACAAAACTGCGTACACGCCGTACCCGGCGAAACCAGCCAGTGCCAGCGGCAGCGTCGCGAGGCCTTGCGCGGTGGCCCAGGTGGAGGAGCGGATGTGCGGATGCGCCTTCAGGTGCCGCGCATTCATGATCGGATACCAGGTCCACGCGGCGAGCGCGCCGAGTGCAAGCACGCATCCGAGCAGGTAGTCGGCGAGCGAGCGCCGGCCGTCGAGATGCGCCAGCTCACTTGCATTGACCAGCATCAACCCGATCAGGATGATGAGCAGTGACGGCATCAGCCGCTTCCATGCGATCGCTTCGGCAGAATGCGCGGGAGACTTGTTCGAAAAGATCGAGATGACGACGGGCAGCGTGCCGATCAGCATCGCCGGCAATGGCGCATCGGCGAGCTGGATTGCGCTTGCCAGCGCGGCGTAGTAAAGAATATTGCCAATCAGCGATAGTCGCATCGCCACCATCCAATCGTCCTTGGATAGCGCGCCGATCCGGCGTCTGTCGAACAGCGCGGGCACCAGAGCGATCAGGCCGAATCCGACATAGCGGCCGAACGACAGCACGATGCCCGGATAATCCGCAAGCATCAGCGGCGTGATGAAAACGAGGCCCCACATGAGGCCGGCGCCGAGCGCGCAGAGAAAGCCGATGAGCATGATGAAGTCGCAGGTATCCGGGTGAAAGGAAGCGCATCGCGGGACGCGCGAAATCAGCGGATTATCCGCGCGGGCAGACGCGCGGTCTTGTACCGATTTGCTGTTGATACTGTGCGGGCGTTACGCCGTAGGCACGCTTGAACCAGCGGTTCAGATGGCTCTGGTCGGTCATGCCGGCGGCCGCTGCGGCATCCGATAGCATCACGCGCCGCGCGAGCAGCGACTTGGCGCGTGCCGCACGCCGCGCCTGCAAATATTGATGCGGGGTGGCGTGGAAGATCGCGGAAAAGGTGCGCACGAAATGGAACACCGACAATCCCGCTTCCGCTGCCAGCGCGTCGATGCCGAGCGGCTCGTCGAGGTGCGCTTCGATACAGTCAAGAACACGGCGCATCGACGCCATGCGCCGCACTTGCTGTTTTGAAAGCAGAACCGGCGCCCGCACATTCCTGCCGTAACGCGCGACGATCGCGTCGATCAGCTGCGTGAAGCCGGAGATGAATGCGATATCGTCCGGCGCCGACCATAGCTGGTGAAACAGCGTTCGATATGTTGCCGACAGCAATGGATCGTGCACGGCGGCTTCTGGAAAGAAGGCTTCATTGCCGGTCATTGCACGCAAAGTGTCGGGTTCGATGTACAGCATCTGGTAGGTCCAGCCGGCCTCGATTTCCGCCTCGCCGGTGTGCAGTTCGTCGGGATTGAGCATCACCAGTGTGCCCGCCGGCGCCAGATGTTCCGCGCCCTGATAACGGAAGCGTTCGACCCCCGCCTCGATTGCGCCGATCGAATAGCCGTCATGCACATGCGGTGCAAATGCATGCTCGACCAGGCGCGCCGAATATAGCTCGACGCCCGGCAAGTGCGGGCTGGTCTTGAAGGTGACGAATTCGGATGGATGCTGGAACACGGCTTGCGGGAATCTGTATCGGGATTCAGTGCTCGCGCAGAGCGCGCCGATACTGGATCGCTTCGGCGACATGCGCGTGGCCGATCGTCGGCTGTCCGGCCAGATCGGCGATCGTGCGTGCTACCTTGAGTACCCGGTGATAGGCGCGGGCGGACCAGTTCAGCCGCGCCATCGCGGCACGCAGCAGCTGCTCGCCTGATGCATCGGGTTTGCAGTGCGCATCGATCTCCGAGGTAGACAGGCCGTGGTTGCCTTTTCCCTGTCGTTCGATTTGTACGGCAAACGCGCACGCCACACGCTCGGCGACCGCTGCGGATGATTCGCCGTTGGCCTGTCTCATCAGGTCTTCGTGCGGCAGCGCGCCGACCTGGACCTGCATGTCGATGCGATCGAGCAGCGGCCCGGATATTCTGTCCTGATAGCGTGCAACCAGGTCGGGCGTGCAGCGGCACTTGTTCGCGCTGTGTCCGAGATAGCCGCACGGGCAGGGATTCATCGCCGCGATCAGTTGAAAGCGCGCGGGGAAATCGGCTTGCCGCGCCGCGCGTGAAATCGTGATCTGGCCGGATTCAAGCGGTTCGCGCAGCACTTCCAGTACGCGGCGGTCGAACTCGGGCAATTCATCGAGAAACAGCACGCCGCGATGCGCAAGCGAAATCTCGCCCGGACGCGGCGTGCCGCCGCCGCCCACCAGTGCGACGCCGGACGCGGTGTGATGCGGTGCGCGATACGGCCGCGCTTTCCAGCGCGCGATCGAGAAGCCGCTGGTCAGCGACTGCACCGCCGCCGACTCCAGCGCTTCTTCATCGGTCATCGGCGGCAGGATGCCGGGGAAGCGTGCGGCGAGCATCGATTTTCCGGTGCCGGGAGGCCCGATCAACAATGCGCTGTGTCCGCCGGCAGCCGCAACTTCAAGTGCGCGCTTGGCCTGCGCCTGTCCCTTCACATCCGCGAAATCCGGATATGCCGGGCGTGTCGCCTCGGCGTCCGCACGATGGCGGCTCAGTCTTGCATCGCTGTCGGTAGCGGCGAAGTGGGCGCACACCTGCAACAGCGAATCAGCCGGGAAAACGCTGGCATCGCGTACCAGCGCCGCTTCATCGGCGCTGGCGCGCGGCAGGATGAACGCGCGCTGTCGGCCGGAGGGGGCAGCGATTCGATGCATTGCGTAAGTCATGGCGAGCGCGCCGCGGATCGGCCGCAGTTCGCCGGATAGCGACAGCTCGCCGGCGAATTCATATTGATCCAGCTCGTCGCCGGGCATCTGGCCGGACGCGGCGAGAATGCCAAGGGCGATCGGCAGATCGAAGCGCCCGGATTCTTTCGGCAGGTCGGCCGGCGCCAGGTTTACGGTGATGCGTCGTGCGGGAAATTCGAAGCGGGCATTCTGCAACGCCGCGCGCACCCGGTCCTTGGATTCCTTTACCTCGGTTTCCGGCAAGCCGACGATGGTGAACGACGGCAAGCCGTTCGCCAGGTGCACCTCGACCGTGACCTCCGGCGCGTGCATGCCGGCCAGCGCCCGGCTTTTCAGGACCGCGAGACTCATTGGCTGATCTTCGCCGTTTATTTTTTCAGCAGCGCTTCGAGTTCGGCGACGCGGGTTTCGAGTGCCTCCAGCTTGGCGCGCGTCTTCGCGAGTACTTGCGCTTGCACGTCGAATTCCTCGCGCGTAACCAGGTCGAGCTTGGAAAAGCCTTGATTCAGCATCGCTTTTACGTTCTTTTCGATGTCTTTGGCGGGTGAATTCTGGATTGCCTGATGAATCTTGTCCTGCAGGTCATTAAAGAAGTTGGTTTTGTCCATGATGGTTCCGAAGTGAATGGAGTGCACTGCCGTAGTGCGCGCTGCAATGGTGCGCCTTATTGTGGTGCGTCTTTTGTGGTGCGTCGCTATGAATCGGGGCATCCACAAGCGATGACACGCATCCAAATGGAAAAAATAATAACGCATACCGTCAGGAAAAGGGTGGCATGAGTCCTGCTAAGTAAGGAGAAAGTTGTAGTGCCGCCTATTTTTTGCTCCAACATTACCTTAAGGGATATGCCATGAAAAAATTGATTCTCGCCTCGGCTGTAATGGCCGCCTTCGTCGGCAGTATCGCGCAGGCAGAGGACAAGACACCGGACAATACGATCAGCTTCAATGCGGCGGTCGTCAGCGATTACCGTTATCGCGGCATTTCGCAGACGCGCCTGCAACCGGCCTTGCAGGGCGGCGCCGACTATACCAACAATCCGACCGGCCTCTATCTCGGTACCTGGCTGTCCACCATCAAGTGGACCAAGGATATCAAGGGCGGCAGCGGCGATATCGAATGGGATATCTACGGCGGCAAGCGCGGCGAGATTGTCAAGGACCTCTCTTACGATGTCGGCGTACTGTCGTACATTTATCCGTCCAACGGGCTCGGCGGCGTCTCTGGTTTCACCAATGCAAACACGACCGAACTCTATGGCCAGCTTGGTTACGGTCCGGGATATGTCAAATACTCGCACGCAGTCACGAACCTGTTCGGCAACGTGAACAGCAAGAACAGCGGCTATCTCGACGTCGGCGCGAACGTCGATGTCAGCAACGGCTATATGTTGAACCTGCATGCGGGACACCAGAATGTGAAGAACGTGGCGAACGCCAGCTACAGCGACTGGAAAGTCGGCGTGACCAAGGACTTCGGCGTTGTCGTCGGCTCGCTGGCCGCCGTCGGCACCAATGCCAACAAGACCGTCTATGCATCTCCGGCGAACGGCAAGTTCCTGGGCAAGAGTGCATTGGTTCTCTCCGTCAGCAAAACCTTCTAAACGAGGCCATCATGAAACTGATCACTGCGATCATCAAACCGTTCAAGCTGGATGAAGTGCGCGAAGCGCTGTCGACGATCGGTGTGCAGGGCATTACCGTCACCGAGGTCAAGGGTTTTGGCCGCCAGAAGGGCCACACCGAGCTGTATCGCGGCGCGGAATACGTGGTCGATTTCCTGCCGAAGACCAAGATCGAGGCCGCCGTCGACGACGCAATCGTCGATCGCGCAATCGAGGCCATAGAGACGTCGGCTCGCACCGGCAAGATCGGTGACGGCAAGATCTTTGTCTACGATCTGCAGCAAGTCGTGCGCATCCGTACCGGCGAAACCGGTAACGAAGCACTTTAAGAGGGGAACAAGATGAAAAAACAATTTGCAAGTCTACTGGCAGCAGGCATGCTGCTGTTCGCGGCCGGCTTTGCGCAATCGGCGCTTGCCGCCGATGCGCCGGCCGCCCAAACCGAGGCCGTGACAGCGGCTGCCGCGCCTGCCGCCGATACTGCGGCGATGCCCGCAGCCGCACCTGCTGCCGCGGCTCCGGCTGCCGAAGCGGCTCCCGCCGCTGCGGCGCCGGTGCCCAACAAGGGCGACACCGCGTGGATGATGGTCGCAACGGTGCTGGTGATCCTGATGACGATCCCCGGCCTGGCGTTGTTCTACGGCGGCCTGGTGCGTTCGAAGAACATGCTGTCGGTATTGATGCAGGTGTTCATCATCTTCGCGCTGATCCTGGTGTTGTGGAGCATCTACGGCTATTCGATCGCGTTCACGCAGGGCGGCAGCTTCTTCGGCTCGTTCGATCGCCTGTTCCTGAAGGGCATGACGCCGGATACCGTCACCGGCACGTTCAGCAAGGGCGTGGTGCTGCCGGAGTTCGTGTTCGTCGCCTTCCAGGCAACCTTCGCGGCAATTACCTGCGGCCTGATCGTCGGTTCGTTCGCCGAGCGCGTGAAGTTCTCCGCCGTGCTGCTGTTCGTGGTGCTGTGGTTCACCTTCTCCTACCTGCCGATCGCGCACATGGTCTGGTTCTGGCCTGGTCCGGATGCGTATACCGACGCCGCTGCTGCCGAAAAGGCAACAGCTGCTGCCGGCTGGCTGTTCCAGAAGGGCGCGCTCGACTTCGCCGGCGGCACCGTGGTGCATATCAACGCGGCGATGGCCGGCCTGGTCGGTGCTTACGTAATCGGCAAGCGTGTCGGTTACGGCAAGGAATCGATGGCGCCGCATTCGCTGACATTGACCATGGTTGGTGCGTCACTGCTGTGGGTAGGCTGGTTCGGCTTCAACGCCGGCTCCGCGCTGGAAGCCAATGGCAGCGCCGCGCTGGCATTCGTCAACACGCTGTTTGCGACCGCTGCCGCAACGCTGTCATGGACCTTTGCCGAATGGATGGCGAAAGGCAAGCCTTCGATGCTGGGTGGTGCATCCGGCGCGGTGGCGGGCCTGGTGGCGATTACTCCCGCAGCCGGTTTCGTCGGCGTGATGGGCGCGCTGGCCATCGGCCTGCTGGCCGGCGTGATCTGCATGTGGGGCGTAAATGGCTTGAAGCGTCTGCTCGGCGCGGACGATTCGCTCGACGTGTTCGGCGTGCATGGTGTCGGCGGTATGCTCGGTGCGCTGCTGACTGGCGTATTCGCCGCCCCGTCGCTCGGCGGCACCGGCATTTACGACTATGTCGCCAACAAGGTTGCTCCCGACTACTCGATCGCCGGCCAGGTCTGGATCCAGTTCCAGGGCGTGCTGACTACCGTGATCTGGTCCGGCGTGGTGGCGTTTGTCGCCTACAAGCTGGTCGACCTGGTGATCGGTCTGCGTGTGCCGGAAGAGGAGGAGCGCGAAGGCCTCGATATCTCCAGCCACGGCGAGTCGGCCTACCATTCCTGATTGCCGGCCACTGCCGGTGTGTCTCCCCGTGCCCCACGGGTCTTGCAAAGCGCCTCATTCGAGGCGCTTTTTTTTATTCCCGCCTTTAAAATCGATGAAGCACCCTGATGTAAAGACGGCGTCGTTCCAGCGACAAACCGGTGCATTCGCTGTTATTTGCAAAACGACATCGAATCGATCGTCTCAACCAAACACCCGGCATACGCAAAACGGGGATTGCCGTTAGAATCAGCAACTCTTTCCCATTGCAAAAATGCTTATACCGCAAAGGCTATTATGGTTCCGCATCTCGTCACGGCCCTGAACGGTCCGCTCCTCGAACTCGAAAAGAAAATTCTCGCGGCAACGCCGGCGATCGAGCGCTGGTTCCGTCTCGAATGGCAGGAACATACGCCGCCATTCTACTGTTCGGTCGACCTGCGCAACGCCGGCTTCAAGCTGGCGCCGGTCGACACCAACCTGTTCCCCGGCGGCTTCAACAACCTGTCGCCGGAAATGCTGCCGCTGGCAGTGCAGGCGGCAATGGCAGCGATCGAAAAATATTGCCCGGACGCCAAGAACCTGTTGCTGATCCCCGAGAAGCACACCCGCAACACCTTCTATCTGCAGAACGTCGCGCGCCTGATCCAGATCTTCCGCCAGACCGGTCTCAATGTGCGGCTCGGTTCGCTGTCCGACGAGGTGAAGGAACCGACCAGCATCGAACTGCCCGACGGTACCGTGCTGACGCTGGAGCCGCTGGAGCGTTCCGTGAACGGCCGTCGGCTGGGGCTGAAGAATTTCGATCCGTGCACCATCCTGCTGAACAACGACTTGTCATCCGGCATCCCGCCCATCCTCGAAAACCTGCACGAGCAGAGCCTGCTGCCGCCGCTGCATGCCGGCTGGACCGTGCGCCGCAAGACCAACCACTTCGCCGCCTACGATGAAGTGGTGAAGAAGTTCGCGAAGATGATCGACATCGATGGCTGGATGCTCAATCCGTATTTCGCGCGTTGCGGCGAAGTGAATTTCCAGGAGCGCACCGGCGAGGAATGCCTGGCGTCGAACGTCGATACGCTGCTGGCCAAGATCCGCAAGAAATACAAGGAATACGGGATCAAGGAAACGCCGTTCGTGATCGTCAAGGCCGATGCCGGCACCTATGGCATGGGCATCATGACGGTCAAGGATGCGAGCGAGGTCAAAGACCTCAACCGCAAGCAGCGCAACAAGATGTCGGTGGTGAAGGAAGGCCTGGAAGTGTCCGACGTGATCATCCAGGAAGGCGTGCATACCTTCGAGCACATCAATGATGCGGTGGCCGAGCCGGTGGTGTACATGATCGACCGCTACGTGGTCGGCGGTTTCTACCGCGTGCACGCGGAGCGCGGCGTCGACGAGAACCTGAATTCGCCGGGCATGCATTTCGTGCCGCTCGCGTTCGCGCAGCAGCATGCGCTGCCCGACCTGCAGGCCAAGCCGGGCACCGCTGCACCGAACCGTTTCTACATGTACGGCGTAGTCGCGCGCATGGCGCTGTTGGCGGCATCGATCGAGCTGGAAAAAACCGACCCCAATCCGGAAGTCTACTGATGAAATTCGCCTTCCTCGCCGATCCGCTCGACCACTTCAAGATCTACAAGGACACCACCTACGCGATGATGGCCGAGGCGGTGCGGCGCGGCCATCAGGTCCATGCGTTCCAGCAGAAGGACCTTGCGTTCGAAGCCGGTTCGGTCAGCGCGAACGTGGCGCGGGTTGAACTTACCGGCGACCCGGACGACTGGTATCGCGCCGACGCGCCGGCGGCGATGCAGCTGAGCGAGTTCGATGCGGTACTGGTGCGCAAGGACCCGCCGTTCAACATGGAGTACATCTACGCCACCTATCTGCTGGAACTGGCGGAGCAGCGCGGCGCGCGCATCGTCAACCGGCCCGAAGCGATCCGCAGTCACAACGAAAAACTCGCGATCGCGCAATTCCCGCAGTTCATCGCGCCGACGCTGGTGACCAGCGATGCCGCGCGCCTTCGTGCATTTCACGACGAGCACCGCGACGTGATCCTGAAGCCGCTGGACGGCATGGGTGGCGCCGGCATTTTTCGTGTGAAGGACGATGGCCTGAATCTCGGTTCCATCATCGAAACGCTGACCGGCAACGGCGCGAATACGATCATGGTGCAGCGCTTCATTCCCGAGATCACGCAGGGCGACAAGCGCATCCTGCTGATCGGCGGCGAAGTGGTGCCGTACAGCTTGGCACGCATTCCGCAGGGAAGCGAGGTGCGCGGCAATCTTGCGGCCGGCGGTCTGGGCGTCGCGCAGCCACTTTCCGCGCGTGACCGTGAAATCGCCGAAACGCTTGCGCCGGTTCTATCGCAGCGCGGCTTATTGCTGGTAGGATTGGACGTGATTGGCGACTATATGACTGAAATCAATGTCACCAGTCCGACCTGTTTTCAGGAAATCAAGCAGCAAACCGGTTTCGATGTCGCCGCGATGTTTATTGATGCACTCGAAAAGCGGTGAGATGGATTCGAACAGAAAGAAGCGGCCTGCGTCATGCAAGCGCCGCTTCGCCGCAACGACGCAAGCCCTGACACCATGGTTGGTATTCTTCTCCTGACGCACGCACCGCTCGGCAATGCCTTCATCGAGGCGGCCACCCACGTATTCCGTGGGCGGCCGGAACGCCTTGAAGCGATCGACGTGCGTGCCGATGAAGATCCGGCCGAAGTGAACCGCCGCGCGAAAGAAGTTATCGCGCGTCTCGATGACGGCTCCGGCGTGCTGGTGATCACCGACGTGATGGGCGGCACGCCGTCCAATTGCACCAAGCGCCTCGGCGATCCCGGTCATGTGGAAGTAATCGCCGGAATCAGCCTGCCGATGCTGCTGCGTGCGCTCACCTATCGCAACGACACCATCGATGTGGTGGTCGAAATGGCGCTGGCGGGCGGCCAGAGCGGCGCGGTACGCGTCGACAGCCGGGTGCGCCTGAATTGATAACAACCATAACAACGACCCATGATTCAACAGGAAATTGAAATCATCAACAAGCTCGGTCTGCATGCGCGTGCGTCGGCCAAGCTGACCCAACTCGCGGCAAAGTATCAGAGCGAAGTCTGGATGACGCGCAACGCGCGCCGCGTCAATGCGAAGTCCATCATGGGCGTGATGATGCTGGCCGCCGGCAAGGGCGCGAAAGTGACGCTGGAAACCGAAGGCGCGGACGAAAAGGAGTGTTTCGATGCGCTGCTCGGACTGATCCAGAACAAGTTCGGCGAAGGCGAATAGGCGCGCCATCATGGCTTCCTTCACGCTCCACGGCATCCCCGTCTCGCGCGGCATTGCGATCGGCCGCGCGCACCTGCTTGCGCCGGCGGCGCTCGACGTCAAGCATTACCTGATCGCGGAAGAGCAGGTCGAAGCCGAGGTGCTGCGCCTGCAAAAAGCGATTGCGACGGTACACAAGGAATTGCAGACGATCTGGAATGACCTGCCGAAGGATTCGCCGGCCGAACTCGGTGCCTTCATCGACGTGCACGCGCTGATCCTGTCGGACCCGATGATCGCCGAAGCGCCGCTCGACATCATTCGCACCCGCTACTACAACGCCGAATGGGCGCTGGTGACGCAGATCGACGAGCTGTCCGCGCAATTCGACGAAATCGAGGACCCCTATCTGCGCGAGCGCAAGGCGGATATCCAGCAGGTCGGTGAACGCGTGCTGAAGGTATTGACCGGTAGTGCAAGCACTCTTCCGGGCGGCGACGGTTCGGAAGAATCGGTCGGCAGCATGATCGTCGTCGCGCACGACATTTCGCCGGCCGACATGCTGCAGTTCAAGGACCGCGCATTCGGCGGTTTCGTCACCGATCTCGGCGGACAGAACTCGCATACGGCGATCGTTGCGCGCAGCCTCGACATTCCGGCCGCGGTCGGCATGACCAATGCGTCCGCGCTGATCCAGCAGGGCGACTGGCTCATCATCGACGGCGATGCCGGCGTGGTGATCGTCGATCCGACGCCGACCGTGCTTGAGCAGTATCGCGAGCGTCAGGCGAAGCTGCTGCGCGAGCGCAAGAAGCTCGGCAAGCTCAGGAAAACCCGGGCTGTCACGCGCGACGGCACCGAGATCGAACTGCTGGCCAACATCGAGCTGCCGGAGGATTGCGCTGCCGCGATGGAAGCGGGCGCCGCGGGCGTCGGCCTGTTCCGTTCCGAATACCTGTTCATGGGCCGTACCGGCTATCTGAACCAGCTGCCGTCCGAAGACGAGCAGTTCGAGTCGTACCGCAAGGCGGTGGTGGCGATGAAAGGCCGTCCGGTCACCATTCGCACGCTCGATATCGGCGCCGACAAGCCGCTCGACGTGGCGGAGCAGACTGCGCTGAATCCGGCGCTTGGCTTGCGCGCGATCCGCTTCTGCCTTGCCGAACCGCAGATCTTCCTCGGCCAGTTGCGCGCGATCCTGCGGGCGTCGGCCTATGGACCGGTCCGGCTGCTGATTCCGATGCTGGCGCATGCGTTCGAGATCGATCAGACGCTGGCGATGATCGAGCAGGCCAAGGAACAGTTGCGCGATGCGGGCCGCAAGTTCGATCCGCTGATTCCGGTCGGCGCGATGATCGAGATCCCGGCCGCCGCACTGACGCTGCCGATGTTCGTGAAGAAGATGGATTTCCTGTCGATCGGCACCAACGACCTGATCCAGTACACGCTCGCGATCGACCGCGCCGACCATGAAGTCGCGCACCTGTACAACCCGTTGCACCCGGCCGTACTGCAGCTGCTGGCAAGCACGATCGCAACCGGCGCCAAGGCCGGCGTTCCGGTCGCGGTATGCGGCGAGATGGCGGGCGATGCGAAGCTCACGCGCTTGCTTCTCGGCATGGGGCTGCGCGAATTTTCGATGCATCCGACCCAGTTGTTGCCGGTCAAGCAGGAAATCCTGAACAGCGATCTCGGCGTGATCGGGCCGTATGTGCGGAAGATCCTGCGTTCGTTCGACCCGGCGGCAATCGCCGACGTGGTGGAACAATTGCGGGCCGCCTGATTTGACGGCCCGCAACGACTTCGCTATTCTTACGGGGCGCCGATTTGACAATCAGCTTGCGGGCGCCTGATAAATACGGCTAAAGCGTGCTTGAATGTAAGCCAAGAATTCAGCCCGACAAGCCGACCAGCTGTCGGGCTTTTTTATTTCCGGTGTATCGGCGGACGCTGGCGATAACACGCCGCGGAACCGGTGCATCATTTTCTGGACCATCATGTCATCCATAGGAATTGTCTCTCCGCAGTCGATGCACTTCTCCGCGCCGCTGCCGCTCGACAGCGGCGCGACGCTGGCCGACTACACGCTGATGTATGAAACCTACGGCACGCTGAATGCCGATCGCTCGAACGCAGTGCTGGTCTGTCATGCGCTGAACGCATCGCATCACGTCGCCGGCATGTATGAAGGCGAGGGCGGCAGCAAGAGCCTTGGCTGGTGGGACAACATGGTCGGCCCCGGCAAGCCGCTCGATACCGACCGTTTCTTTGTGATCGGCGTCAACAACATCGGTTCCTGCTTTGGCTCGACCGGACCGATGCATCGCAATCCGGTGACTGGAAGGCAGTATGGCGCCGATTTTCCGGTGGTGACGGTGGAAGACTGGGTGCGCGCGCAGGCGCGGCTGGCCGATGAGCTCGGCATCCGACAGTTCGCCGCGGTGATGGGCGGTTCGCTCGGCGGCATGCAGGCGCTGTCGTGGAGCATGCTGTTTCCCGATCGCGTGCGGCATGCGATCGTGATCGCGTCGACGCCGAAGCTGTCCGCGCAAAACATCGCGTTCAACGATGTCGCCCGGCAGGCGATCCTGACCGATCCGGAATACCACGGCGGCGATTACTATGCGCACGGCGTGGTGCCGCGGCGCGGCCTGCGCGTCGCGCGCATGGTCGGCCATATCACCTACCTGTCCGATGACAGCATGGCGGCGAAATTCGGGCGCGAGCTGCGCAATGGCGATTACCAGTTCGGCTTCGGCATCGATTTCGAGATCGAATCGTATCTGCGCTATCAGGGCGACAAGTTTTCCGAATACTTCGACGCCAACACGTACCTTCTGATTACCAAGGCGCTCGATTACTTCGATCCGGCGCGCGAATACGGCGGCGACCTGACCAAGGCGCTGGCCGGCACCGAGGCGCAATTCCTGCTGGTGTCGTTCACCACCGATTGGCGCTTTTCGCCCGAACGCAGCCGCGAAATCGTGCAGGCGCTGGTGAACAACAAGCGCAAGGTCAGCTACGCGGAGATCGATGCGCCGCACGGCCACGATGCGTTCCTGCTGGAAGACGCGCGCTACATGAATACGGTCCGCGCATATTACGACCGGATCTGGAAAGAAATCGACAACAGGGGGCGCGCATGAATTTCCATGAACTGAGCGTGCTGCGCGCCGACCTTGCATTCATTGCACATTGGGTGCGTCCTGCATCGCATGTGCTCGATCTCGGCTGCGGCGACGGCGTGATGCTCGAATATCTGCAATCGGACAAGCAGTGCATCGGCTATGGCGTCGAGATCGACGACAGCAAGATCCCGCAGTGCATCGAACGCGGCGTCGCGGTGATCCAGCAGGATCTCGAAACCGGGATGGCCATGTTCGACGACAATGCATTCGACACGGTGCTGTGCCTGTCGGCGCTGCAGATGATGAAGAACGTCGAAGGCGTGCTGCGCGATATCGCCCGCGTCGGGCGCGAGGCGATCGTGTCGTTCCCGAATTTCGCGTACTGGCCGCATCGCCTGTCGATACTGCGCGGCCGGATGCCGGTATCGAAGCTGCTGCCGTATGAATGGTATGACACGCCCAACATTCGCTATTCGACGATCCGGGATTTCGAGGAACTTGCGAACAAGGTCGGACTCGAAGTGCTCGAACGCGTTGCGTTGCAGGACGGCAAGCCTGTTAGCTTCGTGCCGAACTGGCGCGGCAGCCTGGCCGTGTTCCGCTTTCGTCAAAAATAATTTTCAACTTCTGTCCTGATTCCGGCGCATGCCGGAACGGCAAGGGAATTCATGGCCGGTTCCACCACGATCACCTGGCATACCTATCTGAACCGGCGCATGCTGACCCTGGTTTTCCTGGGGTTCAGTTCCGGCCTGCCGCTGTTCATTCTGCTCAACCTGCTGCAGGCCTGGCTGGCAAAGTCGGGCCTCAACGTGAAAGCGCTCGGGCTGTTCGCGCTGGTGATGTTCCCGTACACCTGGAAATTCCTGTGGTCGCCGCTGATGGACCGCTTCAGCTTTCCCTTGCTGGGACGCCGCCGCGGCTGGATGGTGTTGACGCAGCTCGGCCTGTTCGTTGCGATCGGTGCGCTGGGAACGCTCGATCCGTCGACGCAGATATCGACGATCGCAGGCACGGCGGCGCTGATTGCTTTTCTGTCGGCGAGCCAGGATATCGTGATCGATGCCTATCGCCGGGAAATCCTGACCGACAATGAGCAGGGGCTGGGCGCGGCGGTGCATGTCAATGCGTACAAGCTGGCGAGCATGGTGCCCGGTGCGTTGTCGCTGATCCTCGCCGACCATTTGCCGTGGTCGCAGGTGTTCCTGATTACTGCCGCCTTCATGCTGCCCGGCCTCGCATGTGCGCTGGTGATCCGGGAACCGGCGGTGTATGGCGCGCCGCCGAAGAGCATCCGGGAAGCAGTGATGCTGCCATTCCAGGAATTCGTCCGACGCGACGGCTGGGGCAGCGCGTTGTGGATACTCGGCTTCATCTGCATCTTCAAGCTCGGCGACAGCATGGCGACCGCGCTGGCTACCAAGTTCTATCTCGACATCGGTTTTTCGATGACGCAGATCGGTGCGATCGCGAAGACCACCGGCCTGTGGGCCAGTATCATCGGCGGCATCGTCGGCGGCGTATGGATGGTCAAGCTCGGCATCAATCGCGCATTGTGGATTTTCGGTGCAGTACAGGCGCTGGCGGTGCTCGGCTTTGCGTGGCTCGCGCATGCGGGCGCCGATCCCTACCTGCTTGGCGCCGTGATCGGCTTCGAAGCATTCGGCAGCCTCGGCCTGGGCGCTGCCGCGTTCGTCGGCTACATCTCGCGCACCACCGATCCGCGCTACACGGCGACGCAGTACGCGCTGTTCTCCAGCCTGGCCGCAGTGCCGCGCACCTTCATCAACTCGCTGGCCGGCTTCGTGGTTGCCGAAACCGGCTGGTTCTGGTTCTTCATCTTCTGCTTCGCGCTGGCGCTGCCCGGCATGCTGATGCTGCCGAAGATCGCACCGTGGAACGCGCGGGAAAAAACGGCCGACGATGCCATCGCCGAAGTCAAGGCCGGGTAGTATCGATTAGCATCGATTGATGTGACTCGACGCGTCAGCCGGCATTGTCTTCTTGCTGGTGCCGGCCGCTTGCATTGAAGCGCGTTTCCAGCAGCAGCAGCGCATCCATCATCTGCCGCAACTGGGCGTCGGAAATATCGCCCAGCGTGGCTTCCATGAACGCGGTTCGCTTCGGCAGGCTTTTTTCGACTTCCTGCTTGCCCTGCGCGGTGAGCGATACGTTGGTGATCCGCTTGTCGTGCAGATCGGTATCGCGCTTGATCCAGCCCAGCGCTTCAAGCGCGCTGAGCTGGCGCGACAGCGCGCCAGGGTCCATGTACGACGCTTCTCCCACCTGTTTCTGCGGGCTCGGTTCGCCTTGCTTGTACAGATGCAGCATCACTCGCCAGCGCGGCAGGTAATGCCCGACTTCCTTTTCGTACGCGCTCAGGAACGCGCGGTAGGTGCGTCCCAGCTGCTGCAATACCTGCAGCCGTTCGCCTGCCTCGGCCATGCTCATTCTCCCAACGGCGTTTCTTCAATCTTGCGGTGCAATTGCAAGCGCGGCACGCGGCGCATCTGCAGCAGCGCCAGAATCGCCACCACCACCGACAGAAGCTGCCCCATGTGGATCGACGACACCAGCGACACGCGTGCCGTCTCGATCAGCGCCGTGCCGTTTTGTCCAAGCGCCTGCACTTGCGCCAGCAGGTCGGTCTGCGCTTCCTTGTTGACCAGCACCTGCGGATTGTTCAGCTGCGGCAGCCAGCGTGTCGCATGGGCCGATTCCAGCGCGCCGGTCACGCTGTGCACATAGGCATGATTGACGAAACTGCCGACCAGCGCGGTGCCGAGCATGCCGCCGACCATGCGCAGCGACTGGATCATCGCGGTCGCGATGCCGAGATGGGCGCGGCCGGCGGTCTGTTGCGTGAAGATGGTCAGGTTGGGCATTACGAAGCCTAGTCCCAGGCCGCTGCCGAACATGCACAGCGCCATCAGCCAGTGCGGCGTGCTCTGTTTCAGCAGCGTGATGCCGAAGCCCGATACCGCGAGCAGCGCGAGTCCGGCGTACATCACATGGGCTGGATTGGACAGCCGGGGCAGCAGCTTGCTATTGGAAATCGATCCCAGCGTGATGCAGACCACCAGCGGCGTGATCAGCAGTCCGGCCGCGTTCGGCGACAGGCCGAAGCCGCCCTGCAGCAACAGCGGCATGTAAAAAATCAGCGCGAACATCATGAAGCCCAGCATCACCGACAGCGTGAACAGCGCCGCGAGCGCCGGATTGCGGAACATCTCGAACGGTAGCACCGGATTCGTCGCGCGCTTTTCGCAAAAGTAGAGGCCGACGAACGCCCCCACGCTTGCCAGGGCCAGCAACAGCATGCCGGCGCTCAGCCCATGATTCGGCAGCAGCTCGACGAAAAGCTGCAGGCTGCCGAGTGCCGCTGCAATCAGCAGCGCGCCCGGCCAGTCGAGTTTCATCGGACCTGCGTTCTTGTGGTTGCGGATCAGTGGCATGTGGCGCCAGACGAAATACACGCTCAGCAGGCCGATCGGCAGATTCACGTAGAACACCGAGCGCCAGCCGGCATATTCGGTAAGGAAGCCGCCGAGCGAAGGGCCGATCGCGTTGGCGATACCGAACGCCGAGCTGATCAGCACCTGCCAGCGCAAGCGTACATGCGGCTCTGGAAACAGGTCCGGCACTGACGCAAACGCGGTGCCCACCAGCATGCCGCCGCCGATGCCTTGCAGCGCGCGCGCCAGCACCAATGCCAGCATGCTGCCGGCCATGCCGCACAGGGCGGAGGCCAGTGTGAAAATCACGATCGATGCAATGACGAAATACTTGCGTCCGAAGTAATCGCCGAGCCGCCCGAAGATCGGCACCGTGATGACCGATGCCAGAAGATAGGAGGTGGCGACCCACGCGTAAAGATCGAACCCCCTGAGCTCTGCGACCACCGTCGGCAATGCGGTGCCGACCACGGTCTGGTCGAGTGCGACCATCATCACGACAAAGAAAAGACCCATCATCGCCAGCAGCGATTCCCGGAAGGATCGGTTCTGCGGCGCTTGAGCAGTTGCAGGGAGTGACATGAAAGCAGACATCCTTGAATGAGCTGGCAATTACCGTTGATACGGCAATCATTGACATGTCAAGTATTTTACGAAAAATCGCCTGACCCGTCAATTGATCGGTTTGGCAAGCCCGGATGTCGCAGCGGCTACGACGCCGGCAAGGTGTGTACGCGAGCGTCGTTCGAAGGTTTCCTGCCGTTCAGAGCGGCCAGTCGTAGTCCAGCAGCAGCGGCGCATGGTCGCTGAAGCGTTGCGCCTTGTAGATCGCTGCCGCGCGAGCGGCTTCGGCAAGGGCGCGGGTGGAAATGTGGTAATCGATGCGCCATCCGACGTTGTTCGCCCAGGCCTGTCCGCGGTTGCTCCACCAGGTGTAGGCGTCGCTGGTCGCGTCCGGATGCAGGCGGCGGTACACATCGACCCAGCCCACTTCATCGAGAACGCGCGTGAGCCAGGCTCTCTCCTCGGGCAGAAAGCCGCTGTTCTTCTGGTTCGACTTCCAGTTCTTCAGGTCGATTTCCTTGTGCGCGATATTCCAGTCGCCGCAGATCACGACCTCGCGCCCGCATGCGTACAGCTCGGCCAGGTGGGGCAGGAAGACTTCCATGAAACGGAATTTGGCCTGCTGTCGTTCTTCGCTCGATGATCCGGACGGGCAGTACACTGAAATCACGCTGAGCTTGCCGAAATCGCATTGCACGTAACGGCCTTCGGCATCGAACTCCGGGCAGCCGAAGCCGGTTTGTACCGTGTCCGGCTTGATGGTCGAATAGATTCCCGTGCCCGAATAGCCCTTCTTTTCGGCGTAATGGAAATGACCGTGATAACCGGCCGGCGCCAGGAACTCGGGCGTCATGTCGTCTGCCTGCGCTTTCAGTTCCTGCACGCAGATGAATTGCGCGGATTGCTGCGACATCCAGTCGAAAAAGCCCTTCTTGGCGGCCGAACGGATACCGTTCAGATTGGCGGATATGATTTTTAACATGGCATGACAAGGAAAAAAGACCGGCCAAGCATACCCGATCCGTCGCGAAATTTGTGGCGTGTGCAGCCGCTTTCCGGCATGGCGGCACGATATCCCATTACAATGCCGGCTTGGTTCGGGCGCCGTCCGGGCGCATTGTTTTCTTTCTTATTTTTCGAGGCTATCTTGAGCAAGCTACGTCAGGAATTTATTGCGTTCGCGGTGTCCGCGGGTGTGCTGAAGTTCGGTGAATTCATCACCAAGGCCGGCCGTACGTCGCCTTATTTCTTCAACGCGGGACTGTTCAACAACGGCGCGGTGCTGGGCAAGCTCGCCGATTATTACGCGCAGACCTTGCTCGATTCCGGCATCGAGTTCGACATGTTGTTCGGTCCCGCCTACAAGGGCATCACGCTCGCATCCGCGACCGCCGTTGCACTGGCCGGCAAGGGCCGCAATGTGCCGTTCGCGTTCAACCGCAAGGAGGCCAAGGATCATGGTGAAGGCGGCACCTTGATAGGCGCGAAACTCGAAGGGCGCGTGGTGATCATCGATGACGTAATCTCCGCCGGTACCTCGGTGCGCGAATCGGTGGAATTGATCCGCACTGCCGGTGCGACGCCCTGCGCGGTGCTGATCGCACTTGACCGCATGGAAAAATCCGGCAAGGATGATGCGTTGTCAGCCCACTCGGCGGTGCAGGAAGTCAGCCAGGCTTACGGCATGCCGGTCGTCTCGATCGGCAACCTGGATGATCTGCTGGAGTATATTTCCCAAGCCGGGACAAGCCGCGAGCTGTCGACCTATAAGGACGCGGTTGCCGCCTACCGGCGCCGCTACGGCGTTACCTGATCAACACTGCATTGGGGAGGTGCGATGAGGATTTCACCAGGGCTTGTGCTTTTTTTCCCGTTGATGCTGGTCTTGGCCGACAGCCACGCACAGATATTCATGTGCAAGGATGCGGCCGGCCACACGCTCACTTCCGACCGCCCCATTCCGGAGTGCGCTGACCGCGCCATGCGTGAACTCGACAATCGCGGGATGGTGCGGCATGAAATCGCGGCGCCCATGACGGCCGAACAAAAGCGGCAACAGCAGGCGGACGAAGAAAAGCGCAAGGCGGAACAGGCGGCCGCCCAGGAACAGAAACGCAACGATCGCGCGATCCGGCTACGCTATCGCAGCGAACGCGATATCGATGTTGCGCGCAAGCGGTCGCTCGGTCCGGTGCAGGATCAGCTCAAGAGCAACCAGGCATCGCTTGCAGCTGCGAACGAACAACGGTCAAAAGTGCAGGCGGAAATCGAATCGCGCAAAAAGAAAAAGGCTGGTGTGCCGCCGGCCTTGCAGCGCAAGCTGGAAGACTTCGATCAGGCGGTTACAAGCTCACAGAACGCAATCCAGGACGGTGAGGCGGAAATCGAACGGATCAATGCGAGATACGACGAGACGCTGCAACGTTATCGTGAGCTGATGGCAACGACCTCGAAATAACATGTGCCGGCGTCCGCGGGAACGGGGGCCGGCAAGGGCAGCAACGTGTCGTTCGCGTTCAACCGCGAAGATATCAAAGGCCACGACGAAGGCGGCACGCTGATCGGCGCCAGACCACAGGGGCCGGTCGCCGCCATCGACAACGTGATCTCCGCTGACGCCTCGGTGCGTGAACAGGCGGAATTGATCCATGTCTCTGGTGCGACGACATGCGCGGACCGGATGGAAAAATCAGACAAGGCGAGCGAAAGCGGGCAAGCAATCGAGTGCTGCATGGCGGACCACGAAAAAAAGCGGGCATTGATTTCCCAATGCCCGCTTAAACTCTTGTCCGATTCATCAACGGGCATGAAGCCCGTGATGTCGCGATACTCGACTCAGAATCGTGTACGCATGCCAGCCGCGAGTTCGGTTTGATTGCTGAAACCATTTGCGCTGGCCACACGGTAGCCATTGCGCAGTTTCATATAGTCCGCAGCGACATACAGTTCAGTACGCTTTGACAAATGGTAGAAGACCGAGCCGTAAAGGGTGGACTTCTTGCCAGTGCCGACCGTAGTGGCAGTGCTGGTATCGGCAAAGGCATTCAAGGTGCTGGTGCCGGCGGCGTTGTAGGCAGCGTTGTTTGCCTTCATCACCTGATAGCCAAGCTCATAGTCAAAGGCTCCGGCAGGTTTGAACTTGGTCGACACGGTATAAGCGTCATCCTTGCGTTGCCCGAGCGCGCCCTGATCGGCGGTGTAATGGAAATAGCCGGCATTCAGGCGCATCATGCCGAATACATAGGCACCGCCCAACGAATAGGACCGATGGGTCTGGGCATTGATGTTCGCCTGGGTAGCGAAACTGGAGACGGAGAAGTTCGCACCGTTGTAGCCGAGAGCGGCAGTTTCAGTCGTGTTCCTTGCGAAGCTGCCGGGAACCTCGCCGAATTGATAAGCCAATCCGGTGAACAGGCCGTTGCTGAACAGCTTCTTCCAGACGACGCCATTATTGAGGCGGGTGCCGGTTGCGCTGCCAGCATAGAAGATCAACTGCTTGAAATTGTTGGTATTGGAGCCACCGCCCTCGTTGGTGCTGACTCGGTCCGAGCCGTACGTGTCGATGTATTGAGCGGCGACGTCGCGGCCCAGTGCATTTTGGCGACCGAAGGTCAGCTTGCCGAGCGAATCGCTTTGCAGCCCGACCCACGCGTCACGGTTGAACAACACGCCTGGAGTATCCATTTCGCCTGTTGTCGTGACGTACTCGCTCTCCAGTCTGAAAATGGTTTTGAGTCCACTCCCCAGATCTTCCTTGCCTTGAAATCCCAGGCGACTGCCGCTGAACCAAGGTACTTGAAATCCGGTCAGGCGCTGCCCCGCGGCGTTCGCGTTATTGACCGTACTGATAGTCGTGTCGATCAGGCCGTATACGGTCACGTTTGACTGTGCATGAGCCGCGCCAAAACTTCCCAAGGCGCCTAATACGGCAAGTGCCAGTAGCGATTTCTTCATCTAGTTCTCCTCCACAAATATGATTGGCCATACTGGCCCACGGTTGGGCCAGAGCGAGAACTATAGAAATCGAAACTGTTAATTTGCTGTCAGGTGCACAGCGTGTATCTGTTTTGCTACAGATATCAAGGCGCGGCCGGCGGTTGCATTACCGTGCGCAATGCGCTGTACAATCGGCTTCCCGTGCATGGGACTTGCGCACGCCAGATCCGACGTATTAGAGACATGCACATTCTCTTGATAGAAGACGAAGTTGAGCTCGCTACCTGGCTGATCAAGGCATTGGCGCAGAGCGATTTTGTCGTCGAGTGGAGCAGCGATGGCCTGGTTGCCGAGAAAATCCTCAGCCTCGAAGAATTCGATGCCGTCATTCTTGATCTTGGCTTGCCGGGCAAGAGCGGATATGGCGTACTGAATGCGCTGCGCGCTGCCGACAATCGGGTGCCAGTGTTGATTCTGACGGCGCGTGATTCGCTTTCCGAGCGAGTATCGAGTCTGCATCAGGGAGCGGATGACTTTCTGGCCAAGCCGTTCGCGCTGGCGGAACTGGAAGCGCGACTGTTCGCCCTCATACGGCGCAGCCGCGGAAAGGAACATCCCCGACTCAGTTGCGGGCCGCTTACTTTCGATATTCACAGCAGGCAGTTTTTCCTTCTCGGCGCTCCGGTGGCACTGACGCCGCGCGAGCGTGCGATGTTGAGCGTTCTGATTCAGCGGGTAGGGGAGCCGGTTTCAAAGGAACGATTGCTGATCCGGATATTCGACCATAGTGACGACGTGAATCAGGACGTGATCGAAGTCCTGGCCTACCGGCTGCGCAAGAAACTGGCCGGGACTTCTGTCCGCATTACCACCATGCGCGGATTCGGATACTGCCTGGAAGCCGGCATCGAGAGCCGTGAACAGCCTCAAGCGTAAACTGCTGGCCGTACTGCTGCCGGCACTGGCCGGGTTGCTGTGCGGTGAACTGTGGTTGAGTTATCGGGCGCTGCTGGTGGCGGCAAATTCCGCGTATGACCGTTCGCTCGCAGGCGCCATCAAGGCGATCGATGCCAACATTTCTACTGCAAGCGGCGGCTTGGGCGTGGAGCTGCCGTATCGGATGCTCGATTTTTTCCAGCTGACCGCAAGCGGGAAGGTTTTTTATCTTGTCAGTACCGAAGACGGATTTGTGAAACTCGGGAACACGGACCTGCCGAAACCGCAGGCGGCACTGCGGCTCGGGGTGCCGTATTTCTACGACGCCCGGTATTTCGGCGAACGGGTTCGCATCGGCGCCTATATGCGTCGTCTCGATGTGCCCTTGTACGGCTCGCAGGTACAGCGCGTGGTCATCCAGGTTGCGGAAACAACCGAGTCGCGCTCTGCTTTCGCCCGACATCTGTTGCTGCAGGCAGTGGCGCTCGATGCCTTGTTGATTCTGTTCGTCTCGCTGGTGATCGTGGTCGGCGTGGTACTGGCGTTGAGGCCATTGCAGCGACTGCGCAACGAGGTGATCGCGCGTGACCCGGATGATCTTGCGCCGATCGACCCTTCCAGGGTTCTGCTGGAGGTGAGGCCGCTGGTCGATGCAATTAATCACCATGTCGAGCAATCCGGCCGGATGGCGCGCACCCAGCGTCAGTTTCTCGACGACGCATCGCATCAGCTACGTACGCCGCTTGCGGTACTGCGCACTCAAGTGGATTATGCGCTGCGCGAGCCGGAACCTTTCAAGGTGCGCGAGGCGCTGGGTGCAATCCAGCAGAGTCTGGAGCGGGCAGTCAGGCTGGTCAACCAGATGCTTGCACTGGCGCGCGTAAACAACGCCGCGACGCGTAACGAACCGATGGAGAAGATCAATCTGTGCAGCCTGGTCGAAGACATCGCCCGCATGATGCTTCCCGAAGCGCGTCGCAAGCGGCAGGACTTCGGTTTTGCGGTGCCGGATCACGCCGTCGTCGTATCCGGCGCTGAGGCTTTGCTGCGCGAAGCGGTTGTCAACCTGGTGGACAATGCGATCCGGTATGCGCCTAAGAGCGGACACATCACCTTGTCCGTCAGCGCCGACGAAGCAATTGCGCGCATTACGGTGATTGACAACGGCCCGGGGATTCCTGCCGGCGAGCGGGCGCATGTGGGCGAGCGTTTTCGACGAGGCAAGGAAGCGGCTGCTACCGGCGCCGGTCTCGGCCTTGCGATCGCAAAGGCTATTGTCGAGCAGCATGATGGGGTGCTCGAAGTGGCGGATGGCCCGCATCAGATCGGCACTACGCTATGCCTGGCAATTCCTTTGCAGGCGTAAAGAAGCTTATCTACGGAGCGAAAACATGTGGCGAATAACGGTCGGACAGATGTGCGGATATGTGCAATTGCAGTTGCGTGGATTCGCTTCTCTGGCAGGTATTCTTGCATTTGCCTGCGCAAGCCTTGCCCATGCTGCGGAATGCATCGTTCCCGCGCGGCCGAAAGGCGGCTTCGACAGAACCTGCGAACTGCTGCGTGCAGGCCTGCAACAGAGCCGCGCATACCACGAGCCGATGCCTATCGTGCATATGCCGGGCGGGGTCGGTGCGGTTACCTTCAATGCGATCATTACCCGTCGCGACGCCGAACCGAATACCCTGGTCGCTTTTTCCGGCGGTTCGATATTCAACATCGTGCAGGGTAATTTCGGCAAGCACACGGAGCGTGACGTGAAATGGCTTTCCGCGATCGGCCTTGATTATGGCGTGCTGATCGTGCGCCGCGACGCACCGTTTGCGTCGCTCAAGGACTTGATGGCAAAACTATCCAGAGAGCCGGACAAGGTGGTATTCGGCTTTAGCGGCGCGGAAGGCAGTCAGGACTGGACGAAGATCACGCTGGTCGCGCAAGCGGCGCATGTGAATCCGAAGTCGCTGCGTTTCGTCGGATTCGAAGGCGGCGGGGAAGCGAATGCCGCATTGGAGGGCGGATATGTCGACGTGGTGTCCGGCGACCTGTCCGAAGCATTTGGCCTGATCCAGGCCGGAGCGCCTTTGCGTGTCCTGGTCGTCTTTTCCGGAAAGCGCCTGACCGGCGCATTGAAAAACATCATGACGGCGGAGGAGCAAGGTTATGACATTGAATGGCCAAACATTCGCGGCCTGTACATGGGGCCGCATGTTTCCGATGCCGACTATCAGAGATGGGCTGCGACGATCAACACCATGCTGGCGCATCCGGAATTCGCCCATCTGCGGGAAGATCTGGGACTCGAACCTTTCGCCATGACGGGAGCCGCGCTGGACAACTACATTCAGGATCTCGCCCGGAAGTACCGGCGCATGATCAATCAGTCCAGTATCTTCGTTCGTCCCCAGTAGCGTTTTTTTCGAAGGCCGTCGTCCGTTCTATCGTGCCAGCTTCTGCTTCAGCAACTCGGTCAGCTGCGCCGGATTCGCCTTGCCCTTGGTCGCTTTCATTGCCTGGCCAATCAGCGCATTGAACGCCTTTTCCTTACCGGCGCGGAATTCCTCGACCGACTTTGCATTGGCTGCCAGTACATCGTCGACAATTTTTTCCAGCGCGCCGCTGTCCGAAATCTGCTTCAGGCCCTTGGCTTCGATGATGTCGTCAACCAGCGTCGGCTTGTCCGACGACGCTTCCCACATCGCCGCAAACACTTCCTTGGCAATCTTGTTGGAGATCGTGCCGTCGGTAATGCGCTGCAACAGCAATGCGAGCTGGTCGGCCTTCACGGGCGCTTCCGCAATATCCACGTTTTCCCGGTTCAAGGTTGACGACACGTCGCCCATCAGCCAGTTGGCCGCCGGCTTTGCCTGCTCCTTGCCGGCCTTTGCAACGACGGCTTCGAAATAGCCGGCCATCGCCTTCGACTGCGTGAGCACCGCCGCATCGTATTCCGGCAAACCGAAATCGCGCACGAAACGCTCGCGCATTGCGCCCGGCAGTTCCGGCATCGTCGCCTTCACGCGCTCGATCCAATCCTGTGCAATCGTCAGCGGCGGCAGGTCCGGATCGGGGAAGTAGCGGTAGTCCTGTGCGTCTTCCTTGCTGCGCATCGAACGGGTTTCCTTGCGGTCCGGATCGTACAGCCGGGTTTCCTGCACCACCTTGCCGCCATCCTCGATCAGTTCGATCTGACGCCGCACTTCGTAGTTGATTGCTTCTTCGAGAAAACGGAACGAGTTCAAGTTCTTGATCTCGCAGCGGGTGCCGTATTCCGCCTGTCCCATCGGGCGCACCGACACGTTCGCGTCGCAGCGAAACGAGCCTTCCTGCATGTTGCCGTCGCAAATGCCGAGCCACATCACCAGCGAATGCAGCGCTTTCGCATACGCGACCGCCTCGGCGGCACTGCGCATGTCGGGCTCGGTGACGATCTCCAGCAGCGGCGTGCCGGCGCGGTTCAGGTCGATGCCGGTCATGCCGTGATAGTCCTCGTGCAGCGACTTGCCCGCATCCTCTTCGAGGTGGGCACGCGTCAGTTGCACGGTTTTCATTTCGGTCTTGCCATCTTTTTCCAGCACGAACGACACCGTGCCGCCCTGTACCACAGGGATTTCATACTGGCTGATCTGGTAGCCCTTCGGCAGATCGGGATAAAAATAATTCTTGCGCGCGAAAATCGATTGCGGCGCGATGGTTGCGCCGATCGCGAGGCCGAACTGGATTGCGCGTTCGACCGCGCCCTTGTTCATCACTGGCAGCACGCCCGGCAGCGCCAGATCGACCGGGCAGGCCTGGGTATTCGGCTCGGCGCCGAAGCGCGTCGATGCGCCGCTGAAAATTTTCGATTGGGTCGAGAGCTGCGCATGCGTCTCCAGGCCGATCACGACTTCCCACTGCATAATTGCCTCACTTTTTAATCTGACTGTTTCCCCGTCCGTCTGCGGGCAGGGACGATGATATGGAACGTTCTATTTTCCGTATTGGCATTTGCCGGATTTCAGGTTCACCGACAATTGCGTGAAATTGCCGCGCGATCCGCAGAGGGCAGGGCAGCTCGGCGTGATATCGAGCGTGTCGCCCTTGCGTTCCAGGCGGATCGAGCAGCGCGGCAGCCGATCGAAATCATAGCCGCGCCGTTCGCGCGCCGCCTGCGGATCCGTCAGCGAAACACGCCACAGCACCTGCGCCTCCTCGTTGTACATCTCAGCCTTCAATCCGTCGCTTTCGTCGATGCTGCAATCGAATCCATGCGTCGTGCGATATAGATCCGATTCCCAGCGAAACGCTTGTATGCGGTCGCCATCGAGCCGTATTTCCGCAGTATCCGCATAGGTGATGGTTTCGCCGCCGTCGCTGCGCTCGGCGCTGCAGGAAAAACGGGTGTCGATCTGCTGCGCATCGGCCGCCATGCCGACGCTGCCGAGCAGGGCCGTCAGCAGAACCAGGCACAGGATGCGCGGCGAGTTCTTCATACGCCTTCCGGTGCGCGCGCGTGCCAGTCGGTGACGCGCTGGTATTGATGCGCCACGTTCAGCAGTTTCGCTTCATTGAAATAATTACCGATGATTTGCAGGCCGACCGGGCGGCGCGCATTCTTGTCGCCCTGGCCGAAGCCGCAGGGTATCGACATGCCGGGCAAGCCGGCGAGACTGGTCGACAACGTGTAGATGTCAGCCAGATAATTCGCGACCGGATCGTCCGCCTTGTCGCCGAGATCCCACGCGACGGTCGGCGACACCGGCCCCATGATCACGTCGCATTGCGTGAACGCTTGCTGGAAGTCCTGCGCGATCAGGCGCCGGATCTTTTGCGCCTGCAGGTAATAGGCGTCGTAATAGCCATGCGACAGCACATACGCGCCGACCAGGATGCGGCGTTTCACTTCTTCGCCGAAGCCTTCTGCGCGCGACTTGCGATACATGTCGGCCAGGTCCTTGTATTCCTTCGCCCGATGCCCGTAGCGCACGCCGTCGAAACGGCTCAGGTTGGACGATGCTTCCGCCGGCGCGATCACGTAGTACACCGGAATCGACAGCTCGGTTTTCGGCAGAGAGATGTCGACCAGCGTCGCGCCCAGTTTCTCGTATTCGCGCAAGGCCGCGCGCACTGCCTGCTCCACGTCGGATGCGAGACCGGCGCCGAAGTATTCGCGCGGGATGCCGATCTTCAGGCCTTGCAGGCTGTTGTTCAGGTCGCGCGCGTAGTTCTCGCGATCGCCGCCCTTGCCGCTTTCGAGACTGGTCGAGTCGCGCGGATCGAAGCCGGCCATTGCGCCGAGCAGCATCGCGCAATCCTCGGCGGTTTTCGCCATCGGTCCGGCCTGGTCCAGCGACGATGCAAAAGCGATCATGCCGAAGCGCGACACGCGGCCATAGGTCGGCTTGATGCCGGTCACGCCGCACAGCGAGGCCGGTTGCCGGATCGAGCCGCCGGTATCGGTGGCGGTGGCGGCCGGCGCCAGCCGCGCGGCAATTGCCGCGGCCGAGCCACCGGATGAACCGCCGGGGATTGCCTTGCTGTCCCAGGGATTTTTCACCGGGCCGAAGTGGGAATTCTCGTTCGACGAGCCCATGGCAAATTCATCACAGTTCAATTTCCCGAGTGTAACCATGCCTGCCTGACGGAACTGTTCGACCACAGTTGCATCGAAGGGGCTGACATAATTTGCGAGCATCCGGGAACCGGCGGTGGAACGCCAGTCGCGTGTGACGAAAATGTCCTTGTGCGCGATGGGAATCCCGGTCAGCGGGGTCATGTCATTTTTGGCAATGCGCTGATCGGCTTCGGCCGCCTGCTGCAGCGTCAGCGCGTCGTTCACGTCGATGAATGCGTTCAGGTCGCTGTGCCGGATGCGGTCGAGATAGAGCGTCGCCAGTTCGGTCGCGGAAATTTGTCGGGCATGCAGCATGTCCGACAGTTCTTTAAGAGTTTTGGTATGCATGGATGGTTTGCCGTAGGCGTTGCCGGCGCGTCGCGCCGACAGGTGTTATTCGATGACCTTGGGGACCAGGAACAATCCGTCCTGCGTCGCCGGCGCGACTTGCAGGTATTCATCGCGGCGGTTCGGTTCGGTGACTGCGTCGTCGCGCAAACGCAACGCGAGTCCGCTCTGATGCGCGGCAATCGGATGATTCAACGGCTCGATACCGCTTGTGTCGACTGCGCGCATTTGCTCGACCAGCGCGAAAATGCCGTTCAGCTTGTCGAGTGTCTTGCCGGCCTGGTCTTCGTTGAAATCGAGCTGCGCGAGGCGGGCCAGGCGCTTAACATCGGAAAGGTCGAGTGACATGATTGGATAGGGTTGACGCGCGATATGCGGCGCGCATTTTTAAAAAAAGCAGAATGTATTCTTATTCTGGCAAAAGCTTGTCAAAACGGCGCATCGGGTGTGCATTTTTGGGGTTTCCGCCAGCAAATTCCTCGTAAATTATAAGGTAGAATGTCGGGCGAATGCCGCGCCGGCACCGCTGTTATTGAGCGGACGCAGGCATGCAGGCTTTACCTTGAACGATTAACGGCGCCATTGTTGCGCACCGGGACACACCATGTTTGGATTTTTACGCAGTTATTTTTCTAACGACCTGGCAATCGATCTGGGCACGGCCAATACGCTGATCTATGTGCGCAACATGGGCATCGTGCTGGACGAACCGTCGGTTGTCGCGATTCGCCAGCAGGGCGGTCCAAACGGCAAGAAGACGATCCAGGCCGTCGGCAAGGAAGCCAAGCAGATGCTTGGCAAGGTCCCGGGCAATATCGAAGCGATCCGTCCGATGAAGGATGGCGTGATCGCCGACTTCACCGTCACCGAGCAGATGCTCAAGCAGTTCATCCGCATGGTGCACGACTCCAAATTATTCAAGCCTTCCCCGCGCATCATCATCTGCGTTCCCTGCGGCTCCACGCAGGTCGAGCGCCGCGCGATCCGCGAATCGGCGCTTGGCGCCGGCGCTTCGCAGGTGTACCTGATCGAAGAGCCGATGGCCGCAGCGATCGGCGCCGGCCTGCCGGTATCGGACGCGACCGGCTCGATGGTGGTCGACATCGGCGGCGGCACCACCGAAGTCGGCATCATTTCGCTGGGCGGCATGGTGTACAAGGGTTCGGTGCGCGTCGGCGGCGACAAGTTCGACGAGGCGATTGTCAACTACATCCGCCGCAACTACGGCATGCTGATCGGCGAGCAGACCGCCGAAGC
>CBIHNU010000020.1:0-76800 GCA_966211585.1 uncultured Noviherbaspirillum sp.
GCTGCACTGAGATTTTTTAAACCGACCTCAGCACACAGAATTTCTGACACTACCATAGATGATTCTATCGTGCCATGTTTCATTTCCGCCCAATAGAGTTTACATCGGTGTATGCCTACGACATATTTTGTGCTGATGCGTGTGCCTTTTGTTGTAATAGCTCAATTATTTGTTATGGGCTGAATTTACACTTCGGGCGAGTCTACTGAGATCGGTCACGGTTTAAGATCGCTTTCGAGATTGGTATCGAAACCC
This sequence comes from uncultured Noviherbaspirillum sp., assembly GCA_966211585.1. GTDB lineage: Bacteria > Pseudomonadota > Gammaproteobacteria > Burkholderiales > Burkholderiaceae_D > Noviherbaspirillum. The sequence goes on from CBIHNU010000020.1 coordinate 256, forward strand.
GGCGCGGATTATAAAGTGATACGGATAACGATTGAACGATCTGAACAAGTTTCTCGGGATGTCTATGTCCGTCACCATCAATTGGCGAGTCCAAGCTTGTTAGCTTCGGCTTCCTGCTCCATGTACACCCAATCAACAATTTCACTGTTAGGAGTGTAGCCTGAAACAAGTTGCTCTAACATCAACCTAACTGTACTGACATCATTGACATTGAGGGCAATCTCCAAAGCACTAAGTCTTTGTTCCAATTCCGGCCAAGGCATGAAATCTTCGTGAGCTTTCATAATTCTCGGATGGGAGGTTGGTGTCGGGTTGTTGCCGATCAGTAGCTCCTCGTATAGCTTCTCCCCGGGGCGCAGACTAGTAATCTCAATTTCAATGTCACCATCGGAATTTTCTCCATCCTTCACTGTCAGTCCGGATAATTCAATCATACGTCGAGCCAAATCCACTATCTTGACAGATTGTCCCATGTCCAGCACGAAAACATCTCCTCCTTTGGCCATCGCCCCTGCCTGGATTACCAATTGTGCCGCCTCAGGAATAGTCATGAAGTAGCGAGTAATCTCAGGATGAGTCAGTGTAATCGGGCCGCCTTTCCGAATCTGTTGGCGAAATTTTGGGACCACCGAGCCAGACGAGCCCAACACATTACCGAAGCGAACCATGGTGAACTTCGTGCGGTTATTAGTTACCGTCAACGCCTGCAGCACCATCTCTGCAAGGCGCTTGCTTGCGCCCATGATATTGGTCGGCCGCACTGCCTTGTCGGTGCTGATAAGGACGAAGTCCGCTATCCCGTTTTCCGCTGCAGCGCGGGCAGCGATTAGGGTGCCGAATACATTGTTCTTGATGCCCTCCGACGGGTTGTGCTCAACCAGAGGAACATGCTTGTAGGCTGCGGCGTGATACACCGTATCGGGACGCCAGGCCGACATGATATCGTGCATGCGCTCTTCGTCGCGCACCGAACACAATAGCGGTACGATCCTAGACTCTTCCGATTGTACAAGCGCTTCCAGTTCTTGACTGATGGCATACAGCGCAAACTCGCTCTGCTCCACTAGCAGCAGCAGGGTAGGGCGCAAGGCAAGTATTTGACGGCACAGCTCGCTACCGATGGAACCGCCAGCCCCAGTGACCAGTACTACCTTGTCCGAGACATTCTTGCGCAATAGGATGTGGTTCGGCGCGACCGGTTCACGTCCCAGCAAGTCGTCGATATCCAGTTCCCGCAAGTCCGCCATATCGACCTTTCCTTGAGCAAGTTCGATCACGCTGGGGAGGGTTCGCACGGCAACTTTCACTGCAAGCATCTGCTCCAGAATTTCGTTGCGGCGGCGGCGGCTGACGGAGGGCAGGGCCAGTAGCACGGTGGAGATTGAACACGACGCCATCAGACCGGGAAGGTCCGCCGGGCTGTAGATCGGAAGGCCGTTGAGTACGTGGCCGTGCAGGCGATCATCGTCGTCTAGGAAGCCAGCTACCCGCATTTCCAGGTTGTTAGCCATGGCAGCAGCCAACTGGCGGCCAGAGGTGCCCGCGCCATAGATCAGGACTTGGGGCAAGGCGCCCTGCTGTAGTTGGGCTTGGTACAACCCCCCCAGCCATAGGCGCGCTAAGGCGCGTGACAGTCCCACCGCTAGGAGCAGCAGAATAGGCTGGATCAGCCCGAGGGTGCGCGGTACGCCGGCAACCCCGATAGCGGTGAAGATGGCTGCGTACAACAGCCCATAAAGCAACGAGGCTTTGGCCACAGTCAGGAGGGATGGCCAGCCGGAGTAACGGAATATGGCGCGGTACAGGCCAAAGGAGACGTAGATGGGCAGTGCGATAGCGCAGGAAGCGATTGCGGCCCAGAAAGCCGATCCGGAGAGCGGCACGAATTCCCCCAGGCGTAGGTAGAACGAGACCCATATCGTCAAGATGCACAGCGACGCATCAACAGCGAGCACAATAAGGCGCTTGATTACGCGCGGCATGGCTAGGATGGGTAGGGCTATGCGGTCCAAGGGCATTTTGCTTACCTTCCGTGTATTCAATGAGACACACCGTCCCGACGAAGCACTTTGATGAATGTCAGCCAAAGGATCTTCAGGTCGAAGGACAGTGAATGGTACTGCAGGTACTCAGCATCCAGCGCCACCTTATCAGGTATGGGAAGCGCATCTCGACCGTTGATTTGAGCCCAGCCGGTGAGGCCTGGTACCAATGCATGTACGCCAGTCGCAGTGCGCAATGTAATCAGATCATCCTGATTGAATAGGGCGGGGCGGGGGCCGACAAAGCTCATGTCCCCTTTGAGGATGTTCCACAATTGCGGCAATTCATCCAAGCTGGACTTGCGTAGGAAGGGGCCAATTGGCGTCAACCATTGCGTGGGGTTGGCTAGCATGTGTGTGGCAACAGTGGGCGTGTCGATACGCATGCTGCGAAATTTTGGCATCTGGAACAACTTGTTGTTGCGTCCTACGCGCGCCGACCAGTACAGCACTGGCCCTGGCGAAGTGAGCTTGACGCAAAGCGCCATTAGCAAGATGGGCAGGGCTAGCAGCACGCTCGCCGCCAGTGCCAGAATCAAGTCAAGTGCCCGTTTCAATGCTTATCCCGTTCGGTGCACATGATCATTTCAGTAGGATGCTGCATCTTGCTTTACGTGCTTGTCAGCAGAAACAGCAGAAACCTTGGCAGCCCCTGCTGTGCCAGAACGTTGATAAATACGCCAGACGATGCCGGCTGCAAGCGGGAAGATAGGGAACGTCGCCTTGCGTTGCAGGACACCGCTGTGTAGCATGCTGGTACCGAGAACAACAAGGGCGGTGAATGCCATGCACAGCAAGAGTCGGGCATCCTTGTCGATCTCCTTCCTACGCAGAAGTACGAGTACAACGAGTAGTGGGCAAGCAATCCAGATGCCAAAGAACACGACTGTGCCGAGCAGGCCGTACTGCAGCGGCAGCGCCAGTATGAACAGATCATCGGAGAAAGGATAACGCCCGGACAGTGTCCCGGTAATTCCATGGCCGAACAAAGCCAAGATGAGGTTCTTGCCTTGCCCCTGCATCAGCTTGTGCCATGGGCCAATGTTTATGTTTATCAGATCCTCAATCGAACTTGCTATCCATCCATCCGTAGTTGCCCATCCGTCCGTGATTACCCGTGCCTTATTAGGAGATGGATTGGGAAGCTGGAAATCGCCGTGAAACAGCGCCGGCCAGTAGTACTTGTGGGCGGCTCCAGTAGGATCAATCAGCAATACCAGCAGGCAAACCAAAATGAGCAGGAGCGTGGTTACCAGCGCCCGACGCCGAAATATGGCTTGTTTTTCGACAAAGGCAAAGATGATAGCTCCCGCCAAGCCTGCTACCGTTATCGCCACCAATGGTAAACGCGTACCGTGCATCACCACCGCTGTCGCGCATAGCAATGCACAGGCCAGCCAATACAACCTTCCTCGGTAGATATGAAGGAAGGTCGAAGTGAACAAACCTATCGTGATGAAGAACGTGGTGGCATGAGAATGTTCCAGCAACCCGGTGGGTCTGTAGGAAATCAGGTAAAGCTGGGTCAGGTCATGACCCGTAATAGCGGCAACATAATCCTTGTTGAGCAGTTGGAAAGGCGAGCTTTTCTGCAGTATCTGAGTACATATGTTTTCGTAATCGAGCTCCAAGGACACCGCGACGGCGCCAAGCGCAAGAATGGCGAAGATACGCAACACTGTCTCTTGGTTCGCCATTTGCACCAGCCAGAAGAGTGCCAGTGGCAGTGTGAACAGGACCAGTACCCGAATTGCCAGGCCAGCCTCGCCGGCGACAAGCTCGTGAATGGAAAAAAACAGATTGTGCAGGATCAGTAGTGCAAAGCCGATCGCTAGCAGATTTGGCCGGCCAGCTGTGGGATGGTCAATCCATTCGCTACAGCGAAGGGCAAGGGCAGTCAGCAGGAACAGGTAGGGAACAGCTCCTGCCACCGGCTTGCCAGTGAGAACTTGGGCAGCATAGGCAAATGGAAGCAGAGAAAAAAACAAAAGCAGCAGATTGTCGCTGGCCGCCAGCAGGGAAACGCTGCTCCTTACCACGGGTAGTGAACGCTTCACTTGCCTCCTCCTGTGGAACGTCGCTGTTGGCCAAAGACCGACTTGTACCAGGCCGCCGTACGCACCAGTTCATCTTGCATGAGCGAAGGCGGTGACCAGCCGAGTTCGGTTCTGATTGCGCTGCTGTCCACGACCAGCGAGTCCAGGAGCCGGTCTGCTACGGTGCGCTTACCGAGCGCCGTTGCAGCAAGACGCATGAGCGCAGGCGAAACCGGGAGCAGTCGAGGTTTTTTTTCGAGCGCTGCCGCGATCCTGCGTACTAGTCCGGAAGTCGAGACATCTTCACCGTCGGATAGTAAGTAAGTCTGGTTGGCAGCGGCAGGATGTACTAGGCATGCTCCGATGGCATCGACCAGATTGTGCCGTGCCAGGAGACTGCGGGCGTTGTTCACCATACCGAACGGAAGCGGTAAACCGCGATCAACTAGACGCACTAGCCGTAGGAAGTTGGCGCCCACGCCAGGACCATATACCAAAGGTAGCCTGAGGATTACGCATTCCATCCCGCTTTCTTTGGCCACGTCCAGCAGTCCCAGTTCGGCTTCCCGCTTGGATTTGCCATAGGCATCGAGGGGAACGCATGGGTTTTCTGGGCTAAAATGGCCGCTTTCTCCCATTGCCTTGATACTGCTGAGGAAAACGAAGCGTTTTACGCCTGCTTCTGCCGCCTGCTTGGCCAGTTTGATCGTGCCTTGAGTGTTCACGAGGAAATAATCGGACGTAGCCTGCATGCCGCCGTCCTGCATCTGATGCACCTTGGCCGCGGTATGTACGACGCTTTCACATCCCGCAAGTGCAATCTGCCAGTCGGTCGTGTTATCGATTTCGCCCACCTCGATCTGGCCGGGCGCCGCTTGGCGTCTCACAGCAGGTACAACATAGAAGGACTGGCTCAAGCTTTCGCATAATGCACACCCGACAAAACCGGTTGCCCCCGTAATAAGTATTCGGCGCATGCTCAATTCTGCCGGGACCATACGGTTCGATTGATGTAATCGATGTAGCTGAGGACGATTCTGACCACTTGAGTCGATGCATGGCCGTTCTCATAATCGTCCACGGCGGGAATGAGTCGTCGGTTGCGGTCATGCTGAGCCAACACCACTCGTACTGCGTCCAGTACCCGGTCGGCCCGTAACCCCGCCATCAGTACTGTACCCTTGTCCATGCCTTCAGGGCGTTCATGCGTGTGGCGTAGCGCAACGGCCGGAAGGTTGAGTAGGGAGGCTTCTTCCGTTAGGCTGCCACTGTCGGAAAGCACGCATGCCGATTCCATTTGCAGCCGGATATAGTCGGTGAATCCGAAAGGCTTCATGAATTGCACGCGCTGGTCCATTTTCTCAGTGCCGCAAGCGTCGAGACGCTTGCGGGTGCGCGGGTGGGTGGAAACGATTATGGTTTTCTCGTACTCCCGCGCTAGAGCATTGAGTGTTTCCAGCAGACGGCGAAGGTTGTCCTCGCTGTCGACGTTTTCTTCGCGATGCGCGCTCACCAGGAAATAGCCGTCCCGCTCCAAGCCGATGCGTTGCAAGACGTCAGAGGCATCGATGCGCGCCCTGTAATGTTGCAATACCTCATGCATATGAGAGCCGGTCTTAATGATCGTCTCCGGGCGAATGCCCTCTGCAATCAAGTAGCGGCGTGCATGCTCGGTCAGGACCAGATTAAAGTCACTCAGGTGGTCCAATACCTTGCGGTTGAGTTCCTCGGGTACACGTTGGTCGAAGCAGCGATTGCCAGCCTCCATGTGGAACACAGGGATCTTGCGACGTTTCGCGGGAATCACAGCCAGGCAGGAATTCGTGTCGCCGTACAGCAGTAGCGCCTCGGGCTTCTCCTGCTCCATCACGGCGTCGGCTTTTTCTATCACACGGGCAATAGCCTGAGCGGCGCTATCGGCAGCGACACCAAGGAAATGATCAGGATCGCGGATATCCATGTCCTCGAAGAAGACACGGTTCAGTTCGTAGTCGAAGTTCTGGCCGGTATGGACCAGCACATGGTGTGTGTGGCGGTCGAGTTCGGCGATCACCCGCGACATCTTGATCAGCTCGGGACGCGTGCCCACGATAGTCATGACTTTACGCACGCAGCTCTTCCTTGATGTAGTCCAGTGACAGCAGCAGTTCCTTGATTTCCGGCACGGTCAGGCGCTGCGTGTTGTGCGACGTGTAGTCGTCAAGTTGGGAAATTCGCTCTTCTCCCTCGCTGAAGTATTGGGAGTAGTTGAGGTCACGGTTGTCAGCCGGAATCCTGTAATACGAACTCAGGTCCTGCGCCTTGGCCATCTCTTCGCGTGAAATCAGGGATTCGTACAGCTTCTCGCCATGACGAGTACCGATAATACGCAGCGGATTGTCGCGCTGGAAAAGCTCACGCACCGCAAATGCCAAGTCGGCCACTGTGGACGCCGGGGCTTTCTGCACGAAAATATCTCCCTGCCGGCCGTGCTGGAACGCGTACAGTACCAAGTCGACCGAATCTTCCAAGGACATCAGGAATCGCGTCATGTTCGGATCGGTGACCGTGAGCGGCTTGCCTTCCTTTAGCTGGGACACGAACAACGGTATTACCGAGCCACGCGATGCCATCACGTTACCATAGCGAGTTGCACACAGCACGGTTTCGCCTTCGGTCTGCATGCGTGCTTTGGCTACCATGAATTTCTCCATCATGGCTTTTGAAATGCCCATGGCATTGATTGGGTAAACCGCCTTGTCTGTGCTCAGCATCACCACCCGCGATACGCTACGGGCGATGGCGGCCGACATCACGTTCTCGGAGCCGAGTACATTGGTCTGCACTGCTTCTATTGGATAGAACTCGCAGGAGGGCACTTGCTTGAGCGCAGCGGCGTGGAAGACGAAGTCTACGCCTTTCATGGCTTGGTAGAGGCTATCGTAATTGCGCACGTCCCCGATATAGAACTTCAGCTTCGGGTTGTTCATGGCGATGCGCATCTCTTCCTGCTTTTTCTCGTCCCGGCTGAAGATGCGGATCTCGCGAACATTGGTAGACAGGAAGCGGCGCAGCACGGTGTTACCGAACGAGCCTGTGCCGCCAGTGATCATCAGGACCTTGTTGTCAAACATGAGTATTATCCTATCGATATGCGTGCATAGTCTCCACTAGCTTCGGCCAGTCGGGTGCCTGAAAGCCAGTGGCCTGAGAGAAGCGGCTGCTGTCGAGCGAGCGGTCGATCTGCAGCCGACTATCCGGAATGATGTCAATCTGTTTCCCATAGGCTTGCGCAACGAGCCGTAGCAGGTCGTATTTTGCGATCGGCGCAGCGGCCACATGATAGACGCCGCGCAGGTCGGGGCGGTCAGCTACGATATCGCGAATCACTGTCGCCAGCACCACAGTGGGTAGACCGGAAAAAATGGTGCCAGTGTAGCCGTCGCAGCGATTTTCCTGCGACAGGAACCATTCGATCAGTCCATGTGCCGATTGCAGCTCGTGTCCAATGATTGAGGTGCGCAGCGTGATGGCGTGCTCGGCGTCGACTTCCCCCAGCAGCTTGGTGCGGCCATATAAATCCTGAGCATCGGGGATATCCTCCTCGCGATAGCCGCCTCGGGTGCCGGCGAATACACAGTCGGTGCTGATGTGCACCAGCCGGGCGTCGGTCAACGCGCACAGCTTGGCTAGGCGGTGCGGTAGCAGAGCGTTGATGGGGATGGCACGTAGCGGATCGTCCGCACTTTCGACCTGCTTGATCTGACCCGCGCAGTTCACCACCAACTCCGGCCGCACCCGATTAAAGATGTCGAGCAGCATGTCATACTGCTCGACGTCGATGCCGTCATGCAGGCGGGCAGCGAGGGTCGGGGAAAAGAATCGCTTGGCCGAAGGGGAACGAAGAGTGCCATGCACATCCCAGTCTTTTCCCTCCGACAAAACTCGCATCACGGCATTGCCCAGCATTCCGCTTGCACCGATTACCAGGGCTTTCATTTATCATCCCTTGTTGTGCTGGTAGCTTGATCTAGGTGCGCAAGCAGCCTGTCTACCAACATGTCTTCACGAAAGTGCATCTTGTAATAAGCGTGTCCTGCTTTACCCATGTCATCTCTTTCCGCCGCCGGCATATTGCGCAGATGAAGGAGCGCCCGGGCCAGCGCTTGCGCGTCCTCAGCAGGGACCGCCAGTCCTGCACCTGACTCGCGGATGAGACGAGCGCCTTCGCCATTGATCGCGGCGATGATGGGGCGACCGGACGCCATGTATGCCTGTACTTTGCTTGGAACGGTATAGGCAAAAATTTCCTGGGCTGCCAAGGTCACCAGCAAAGCCGAAGCCTGGCGCATCATGGCTGGCATGGCTTCTACTGGAAAGCGTCCGGGAAGGCTGATGTTGCCAAGTTCCCTGCGCCTTACTTCCTCGAGTAGCCAAGAACGACGGCTCCCATCTCCGACCAGCATGAGTTGGATATCGGCATGGTCGCGCAACATCTCAGCTGCCGCCAAGATGCACTCGACAGCCTGTGCCGTGCCGAGGTTGCCAGCGAACAAGACGACGAACTTGTCCGTCTTGTCGCTTGGTTCGACCCTGCCATCCTGCCTGGCAAAGTTGTCATCAACCGAATTAGGCAGATAGGCAAGCGCCGTGTGCGGGGCAAGCCGGCGTACCGGTTCCATGAAGGCCTCGGATTGTACCAGCACCAGCGCCATCCTGCGGTAGATGAACCGTACTGTCTGCTCAACCAGCCATAGGATGAAGCGGTTGCGAACATGGCCGGTCGCCGATAGGCTTTCCGGCCATAGGTCTTGCACCCAGAGCACAACCGGCCGCCGCCGCATCCATCCGATGAGCAGGGCAGGCAAGGCTTGCAATAGTGGCGACGGAGCGTATACAAAAATGACGTCGAATGGCCTCTTGCGCAGCATCCAGGGGCCGAACAGCGAGCCCGACAGCATAAAGGACAGATAATTGAGCGCCAGTCGCAAGGCACCTGAGGCACGTGGGGCGAGGGGGATACGATGGATAACGGCGCCAGCGTATAGCTCCCGTTGCAAACGCATAGCCTTGTAGCCCGGATAAACATGTCCGTGGGGGTAGTTGGGCTGGCCCGTCAGCACCTCGACACGATGTCCAAGTTTCACCAGTCGGGCCACGATCGGATTGATCTGGAAGCTTTCCGGCCAGAAGTACTGTGAAACGAGTAGCACGTTCATGGCCGGCACTCCTGCCATAGCATATCCAGGAATTGCTCGGCAGCGCAGGTAGTGAGATGGGTTTCGGGGACTCCCATGTACCGCTTCACGGCACGGGCAATGGAGCGTGCCGAATGCGGGTCGAAACTTTGCTCGGGGTCGAGGATGTCGCGTACGTAATCTTGCTCTGCTGCCAGTACTGGCAGTCCTGCCTGACGTGCCTCGATTAGTGGCAGACCAAAGGACTCGAACAGGGACGGGTAGACCAGAGCGCGGGCCTGGCGATACAGACCCCCGATTGTTTCCAAACCCTTTGCCGCATTTACTTCAATTCGCAGGCAGTGCTTTCTTGCCTGTTCTGCTATCCAGGTTACCAGTGCAGTAAACCGGACTTCATCCAGAGTCAGCTGTAAGCGGGGAAAATGTCCCTCTGCAGCCAGCAAGACCCAAGCCTGTACCAGCAACAGGTGGTTCTTGTGCGGTTCGCCAGAAGCTACGTACAGGAAGGGGCGCTCCTGATCCGGCCGCAATTCTGGCGCACCGGACAGCGATCGTGGCCAGTCAGCATTGCAAGCTAGATAGGGGGCAACACGGACCCGATTATTGTCCAGGCCTAAATGTTCGCAGAGCACCTGCTTCATGGTCGGCGTCTGCACCAGGAACAGGTGTGCATGGGACGCCTGGGTACGCAGCCAGACACGTTCTACTGTCAGTCGAGCGCGTTCCGCCAGACGCATCCCGTGCAGCTTTGCCGGCCCGATCAGGTAGCGGTTTTGCAGGTACACCACGGTCTTGCATGCTGGTCGCCGCAGAGGAGGTAGATTTCCTAGACACAGGAGGAGGTCATCGGTCGATGCTTGGCGCTTTATCTGTGCATCCGCCCGTAAACGTTCCCGGATCGAGGGTTGGACCCGGATTACGTCCACATCCGAAGCTAGTGTCTCGGGCAAGGTAAAACGGGTATCTACCCATATCCGCCGACCTACTTTCGGGAACGGAGTTTGTAGCAAGGGGCGCAGCAATACTGCTCCTCCGCCGGTGTGGATGTTCGATGCCTGTATCAGTAGCATGGCGTTATCTCATTACTAACCATTTGCAGGCGATGCGTACACGGTTGATCAGATCGGGACGGGCCCGCCAAGCGGCGGCAAAGGCCGGTCCAACCTTGTCGGTTTCACCCAAGTTGCTGTAGGCAACAGCGCGTGAATAGTGGCACCACCAAGGGATGTCGGCCTCGCACGCGTCACCGAGGTGGCGCTGCAGGAACGCATCGATATTGGCCAGCGTGCGCTTGGGATTGGAGACACTGCCGCCTCCTACCCAGTAGAAGCCGTGGCTTCCTGGCACGCGTGAGAACCGGCAGCCTTGGCGCGCCAGACGCAACCAAGTGTCGAAATCCTCCCAGCCGACGAGTTCCCGTTCCTCGCAGAGTCCTCCAATCGCGTCTATCAGTGCTTTCTTAACGATGACGCTCGAATTTGGGACGGCACAGCCGTTGCGCACCAGGTCCTCATAGGCAGGAATGGCGACCGGTCTCGACCGGGAGCGGCGCCAAGCCCGCGTACGGCCATTACTGCCGACCATCGTGAGGTCGTGGTAGACCAAGTCTGCGCCTCTGGCGTTGACATGCTGCATGCAGACCTCGAGTTTGTCATTTGTCCACCAGTCATCGGAGTCAAGGAAGGCGATCCATTCGCCGCGCGCGTTGCGTACGCCCATATTGCGGGAGGCCGCGATGACGCCGTTATTGTGTATCTTCAACAAGCGGACCTGCTCGCCAAGCCAAGGCTGCAGTACCTCGTCAGTGTTGTCGCCGGAATGATTGTCAACTACCAGCACTTCCCAGTTCGCCCAGTCTTGACACTTGACCGACGCGAGCGCGCGGGGCAGGAAGTGGGCGTGGTTGTAGCTGGGGATGACAATGGAAATGAGGGGGGGGGTCACTTTAGTGCTGGGCTGAAATGGGCCTTACAGAACGCAAGCAATGCGTCGATTTCCGGTACGGGGTCAGTTGCGGGCAACGCCAGTCGCTGAGCATGCACGGAGGAATAGTGAAGCGGTAGCGATTGCTCCTTGCGCGTGCCGATTTCAATGGCAGGTGTAAAGTCGAGGGTCACTTGGCAGCGTTGTTGAATCAGGGTGGCCATCTCGATTACCTTTAGCGCTTCGCCGCTGCCAATGTTCAGCACTGGTGGCAGTATGTCCGCCGGTTGAGCCAGCAGTGCCAGGATGTAAGCGCAGACTGTCGATAGTGGAACGAAGTCGCGCCACTGGTCCCCCGAGGATTGCAAGCTCAGCTTACCGGTAGTAACAGCTTGTCGGCACAGATCGTTGAGCAGCAACATCCAGCAATTGGCATCCGCCGTGATAGGTGCGCCGAAGGCATTTGAGAGGCGAAGTACCATTGCTTCTAGCTTGCCTTGCGCCACGGACTGCAGCACTGCAGCTTCACCCGCCAAGTGGGAACTTGCGTAGGGATGCAGATTGCGCGGACAGGTCAGTTCGTCAAAGCTTCCCGTCAGCGGACTCGCATAGACATGGGCGGTGGAAAAGTAGAGAAACCGGCGAACGCCTGTCTGGTTGGCTGCCTGCACTAGTCGTGCCGTAGCCACACCATTGAACATCAGTGCGTCGACTGGGTCGGCCGCACAGTCCGCCGCATTCATGCCAGCAGCATGTACTATCACATCCATGCCATTACAAGCGGCAATCAGGGTGGCCATGTCGTCCCAGCACGTCTGCACCACGTCCGCTTGCGGCAACCAGTCAGGCTGCGCCGTATACTTGCGCGATCCCAGTCTAACCGAATAGCCCGCAGCAGCGAGGTGGCGAGCCAAGCGCGCACCGACGAAGCCGAAGCCTCCCGTCACCAGCACACGCATCGTCTTTAGCCTTTCGCTGCCCAGGGTGCACCCTTTGCCCATAGCGACTCCAGCAGGTCATGGTCGCGCTTGGTATCCATACATTGCCAGAAGCCGTCGTGGCGGTATGCCGCAAGCTGGCCAGCACGTGTGGCACGTTCCAGTGGTTCGCGTTCCAACATGGTGGTGTCGCCATCGATCAAGTCGAAGAATTCCGGTTCGATGATGAAATAGCCACCATTGATCCAGCCTTCGTGCAATTGGGGTTTTTCCTTAAAGTTAGCGACGAAATCGCCTGAGAGTTCCAGCTCGCCGAAGCGCGCCCCCGGCCGCACGGCCGACACTGTCACAAGCTTCCCGTGGCTCCTGTGGAAGTCTAACAGTGCGTCCAAGTCGATGTCGGCGACACCATCGCCGTAAGTCAGCATGCAGGTTTCGTTGCCGACGTAGTGGCGCAAGCGCTTAACGCGTCCACCTGTCATGGAATTGTCACCTGTATGCACCAGGGTCACGCGCCAGTCGACTTCGTCGAGTTGGTGCGATGTTACGTCGCCCGACTTCAGGTCCACAGTGAAGTCGGCGTTCAGGGCGCGATAGTTGAGGAAATATTCCTTCACCACCTCGGCCTTGTAACCGAGCGCGACATAGAAGTCCTTGTGCCCATAGTGGGCGTAGGTCTTCATGACGTGCCAAAGGATTGGCCTGCCGCCGACCTGCACCATTGGCTTGGGCACGACGTCCGTATATTCAGCGAGTCGGGTGCCAAAGCCCCCGGCAAGAAGGATGACTTTCATTGTTGTTCCTATTGTTGGATGGATTACCTTCAGCGATGGACCAGCTGCCACTCGTAGGGAATCGCCGGGTCGTCAGGCGCGCGGCGCAGAATCTCGTCAGGTGAATGGGGCAGCGACGCACAATTGGCTACGATGGCAGTCTCGGTGCCGACACCCTTGAAGCCATTCCACACCAAGGGAGGCACCGTCGCCAGATAATAGTTCTCCGGCGACAGAAATATCTCCTGAAGTTCGCCACGCGTCTTGCTGTCCGGTCGGTCGTCGTACAGTACGAACTTGATTTCGCCATGGATCACGGCGTAATTGAGCGTCATATTTTTGTGTAGATGCCATGCCTTCACCACGCCTGGATAAATACACGAGAAGTAGATCTCTCCGAATTGCGTAAAGAGCGGGGAGTCGGAACGCATCATATGCATTACCTTGCCGCGTTCGTCGAAGATCTGCCTCAGTGGGGTAAGAACAACGCCATCGATCATGATGTCCAGTCCAGTTTATCGTACAGGACCTCGCGTTCATGGCGCGAGGTGGGCTCAAGAGCAGCCATTGACGTTCTCACTTCAGGACGCGGAGTCGGAAATCGATGCAGTGCATCGGAAACAAGGGAGCCAGATATTCCTCGTAGCGCATCGGGTATTTGTTGGCGAGCCAGCGCACACCGGACATCAGCAGCCGCTGCAGCGCGGTATAGCCATAGTTCTTGTCGAACGCCACCTCCTCAACATGGAAAAGAGCAATGTTGGAATATTTATAGCGCTGATGAAAATCGTGGCGTGGATCGAAGTAGTAGAGCGAGTGCGACGCGAAGTAGTGCTTGTGGGTAGGATCAATCGCATAATGGCTGCGGAAGTACGGTACCTTGATCTTGATGGTGGCATCGGGCTTGCAGATGCGCCAGATCTCTTCCAAGGTTTTCACGATACTGTCTAGATGTTCGATTGAATTATCCATAAGGACATCGTCAAACTGGCTGTCCTCGAAGGGATAGGGATAATGGTTGAGATCATGGACGACGTCGATCTGCTCGTTCCAGATGACATCGACACCCAAGGAGCCGGGCCGCTTGTTTTTTCCACAGCCCAAATCCAGCATTTGGGAGTCGTTAGTTGAATGTTTCATGATTGTTTTAACTCAAGCTCTTTTGACTGTCTAATTCAAGAAGATACAAGGAATCGACGCCGCTGCCGAAATATCTCTCACAAGTCAAGCCCGCCTTGAGTATGGCGGGAAACCTGAACGGAAATAAATTGAGAAGCCGTCTCAACCAAATAAGGTGGTAATCGCGTCTTGCGGCCAACCGAAGCCCGGTTCCGGTCAGCAGTGCCTCCAGCTCGATTGCATGCTGCTTGCCTTGGCCTTTATTCAGATGACGCTCGGCACGGGCGTTCGGCTCATGCACCAGTACGCGGCCACGGGGCGACATCACTGCCGGCAATTTACCCAATACCTTAATTGCCTCCTCGGTACTGAGATACTCAAGTACTCCAAATATTACAATCGCATCGAATCGGGGGCCGTCGTAGGACTCGAGGAATGACAAGATATCATTCTCGATTAAAGTTACCTTTTGCAGGTCCGATGAAATTCGGACGACCAGATCGACAATCGTATAGTTGTGTACCAAGTCCTCGGCGAGCAAGGTCGGCAAGGAGGCCATGGCCCCCCCGCCGAGGTCCAGTACACTTAGGGATGAGCAATTGCCGAAATCTGCCAAAATCATGTCGGCTGCAATTTTTCGATATTCTTTCCAGAATCCCTGGTTGTAGAGATCTTGGTAGTTATCGAATTTCTTGTAAAAAGACTTTACCGATTCGTAAGTCGAGTTCTTTTCTGGCATCTATCTTCCCGGTTCAAAGCTTAACAAAGGAGGGAATTTCATTCTGTCTTAAATCATGCCTGCGAAATATTCTTTTAATTGCTGACGAGTCACGATTTCGGCGTCTGTCCCATGCAGGGCTGCCTTGTACCAGTGCGCAGTTGCATCCAGTGCCTGATCCACGTTCCACCGCGATGCCCAACCCAACAGTTGATTGGCCTTGTCGCAGTTAAGCTGCAGAAGGCGCGCCTCATGTAGTTGCCCTGGCTGCGTTTCGACCCTGATTGAGCCGGAACCGATGCGCGCGACCATATGCTGTGCAACATCCATCACCGTTCTGACGTCATGACTCGAAGGGCCGAAATTCCAGGCGCCGCCCCAACGCACGGGTTCCTCGAATAGTTTTGCTCCGAGCAGCAGGTAACCTGAAAGCGGTTCCAGCACATGCTGCCACGGACGGGTAGCCGAGGGGTTGCGTAGCACGATCGGCTGCTCCGAGGAAATTGCCCGTATGCAGTCTGGGATGATGCGATCGATTGCCCAGTCGCCACCGCCGATCACGTTGCCGGCACGTGCACTGGCCGCTCCCAACGAAGGGCGCTTAGCGAAGAAGGAGCGGGTGTAAGACGAGAACACCAGTTCGGCGGCTGCTTTGGAGGCGCTATAGGGATCCGCTCCGCCCAGTTGGTCGTTCTCGCGATAGCCCCAGACCCACTCGACGTTCTCATAGCACTTGTCGGAAGTGATGTACACCAGCGAGCGTACCGACTCGCATTGTCGAACAGCTTCCAGCAGGTGGGTCGAACCCAGCACATTAGTCGAGAAGGTTTCCACCGGGTCGGCATAGGAAGACCTGACCAGGGCTTGGGCCGCCAGATGGAATACGAAATCTGGCTGGAAGTCTCCTAGTGCCCTCGAGAGCGCTACGTCGTCCCGGATGTCCCCAGGATGATGGCGGATCTTGCTGGCCAAGTCGAGCTGATCGAAATGGTTGTTGTCGGTTGCTGGTGGAAGGGCATAACCCATCACCTCGGCGCCAGCTTCGTGCAGTAGGAAAGCCAGCCAAGCCCCTTTGAAACCAGTATGGCCCGTGATGAAGACCTTGCGGCCGCGATAGATATCAAGCATGTTGCTCCCAGAGTTGTGTCGCAGATGTCATTTCCTGGTACAAGCGCAGGTAGTTGTCGAGCGCGATGTCGCTTGCGAAGCGACTGGCGAATCGCTGTCGAGCTGCTTGGCCCATTGCGCGCCGTCCGGTAGGATCGGCGACAAGCCGCGCGATTGCCTGTGCCAGCTGCTCTGCATCGCCCGGCGCGGTCAGCAGTCCGGTAACACCATCCTCCACTTGCTCCGGTATACCGGCCAGACGGGTGGCAATGACTGGTTTGGCAAGTGACATCGCTTCCAGAATTACATTTGGGAAGTCCTCGTCCCGCACGGACGGCAGAACCAAGGCATCAATGGTCGCCATGAAGTCGAACACATGCGCTTCCACGCCGATAAAACGCACGATGTCCGTGAGTTCGAGTTGCTTGCACTGCGCCTGCAACTCGCCGAGCAGTGGGCCGTCGCCTTCTATTAGCACTTTCAGGGCTTTTGCTGGTTGGCCTTGCGACACTAACTGCGCCAACGCATGCAGCAATATGCGGTGGCCCTTGCGCTCTTCATGCAGCGCGACAACGCCCAGAACCAGTCCGTCAAAGCCCGCGAGCCCCAACCTCTGCCGGGTTTGCTCCAAGCTAGCTTGCGGTGTGCGTGGCCTGATTCCATTATGAATGGGCCTGATTTTGGACGCCGGTAGGCGCAATACGCTGCTTAGTCGTTTCCCGGCGGCAGAAGAGCCGGTAATGAACAGGTCGACCGACGCGGCCGCACGGCGGTCGAGCGGCCAGTCCATCCAGCGCGAAACGCGGTCGTAGGGTACGGCCAGATTGTTTACGACCATCAGTATCTTTTTTACGCCTGCCTTGCGCGCTGCCAGCGTCATCGCGCGACAGGACAGCGCGCCGGGATAGCCTCCATTGTTAATATGCACGATGTCGGGCCGCACTTCTTCGAGGACAGCACGCAATTGCTTCACTTCCCGCGCCAGCATCGGTGCGTATACCAACTGACGCCACAGCACTGGGAGCAGCCTCAACTGTGCCAGCGGGGGCGGTAGAGGTAGCGCGTCGAAGTTAGACAGCTTGAGCGGCCAAATAGGGAAGTCGATCTGGGTACGCTGGCGCAGGCCGTCAGTGTAGCGTGGGGTAGCGCGGTAGCTGAAACTCAACTCGAAACGTGTACGAAGCTCAGGCGAACCGAACAGGTTTGCCAGCATGTTTTCACTGCCGGCAAAGAATTCACAGTCGGAATGGAAGTGGATCTTCGGCACGTTCAGCGCCGCGTGTAGATCGGGAAGCTCGACAGATCCGGATAGGGTGGGTTCTCCTTTTGGTCTTCGTTGTAGTCCGTTGCCATCGACAGTAGCAGATGGCCGCGCGCCGCCTGTTCCGGCGGCATGTAGCAATTCCAGCCGATCATTTCGAAATTGTCTTCCGACAGCGGCACGCCGGGATGGCGGCCGTCGAAACTAGCCACTTTCAGCCAGTCGTAAGCATCCTTGTCATCGGTCAGAACAGCTCCACCGCGGCCGATCGGCAGGATCTTCTTGGCATGAAAAGACAGACAGTGCAGCGACCCCGGGATGTACATGCCGCGGCGGAAGCGTTTGGCGCCGTCGTAGATCGGATAAGGCTTCAACTGATAAATGCCCTCCCATTCCAGATCCTCGAAGCGTACCTTGCCACCAGCATGAATGATGGAACAGGGAACTGATGGATAGGTACGCTTGGGGATGGTCACTGTCTCGACCTTCATGTAAGCACAAGACAGCAGTAAAGCGGAAGTACAGCTCTCCAATGCCACGGCATACTTGCTGCCGGCATATTCGGCTAGGGCTTTTTCGAAGTTTCTGACGGCATCGAAGGGATGCATTGCGTTGCCTCTCTTAATTATTGCCTTTCGGCGGAACGAGCGCCGGGTACAGCGCTCAACGGTTGATTTACCCGGAAGGAGTGCCGGGTGATGACATCAATGAATCCCTGCCATGGCTCCTGTTCCATGGTTTTGTTGCTACGCAGGTAGCGGGTGACGTAGCGCTGGCAGGCAGCCATGTCCGCAGCGCGGGGCAGCATGGTGTCCGACAACGTCGTGGCATCCTCGAGCATCACCAGTGGGCTGGCAAGGCTCTCGGCCATCGCGCGTACACGGCTGCCGTAATAGCTGCGGTCGATGCTGCGCGAACTCACGAATACCGACGGCTTGCCAGCCAGTGCAATGAAAGAGGTCGCCGTACTGGCATGGGTCAGAACCAAGTCCGCCTGCATCACGAGCGCCGCGGTGCTGCCTAGCACCACTTCGCGCCCGCCGACCAGCCCGGCGTAGTTTGGCACCCAGCGCGTGTTGGGATGTCCCGCGACCACGACTGGTACGCCGAGGAGCAACTCGATACGGTCGAGCAGCCTACGCAGCAGCGGGTAGTATTCCTCCGCTGTGATCGGCGGAGCTATGCCCAGGAATTTCCAATCGGTGGCATACGGAAGGCAGACATCGATGAACAGCGCAAACGGCTGTTCTCGACAGGAAAAATCCCCTTGATCGAGTTGTCTGGCAACAGCTTGGTATTTATAGAAATCGTCAGCTCCTATCCAAACTTTTTCTGCCGACTTCCTCGCATGGTAGGAATTTAATGCTTCACGACCAGCCAATAGAACCAAGTCAGGCGTAGGAATATCTACGCGGTACTGCCATTCGTAGGACAAACGATTAGACAATGTACGGCGCAGCGACCCCATGCGCGACAATAAACCTCGTTTCGAGCTTCCTGAGTCAGCTGCCTCCGCAGAATCCAGCAATTCGGAATTCGCTGCATCGGAATTGCGGGTTAAAAAGGACCGCAGGCGATCTTTCAATGAAGGTGCCGGCAGTAATCCAGATCTTTGGTAGACCAGCTTTATTCCGAGATCCTTGACCAGCTTCCAAACCCAACAGGTACCAACACTCAAACCAATATCATCTAATGCCCAAGTTGCGCCAGAAGTCGTCAAGCATCGGCGCAAATCCTCTGGCGTATTTGCAACTTCATATAGTGGCCAATCTACTTTCTTTATAGAGATTGCATCCGGGTTGCGCCCTATGAGCCGCGCGCAGTCAATGACCACTATCCGACAATGCGGTTCTAAAAAATGCAAACCCAGACGTTCGACGTTCTGTTCTGTGAGGGGCGAGCCGAGCAGGATGGCGACGCGCGGGCGCAAGGTGGGCGTTTCGGCGATCGCATTCGACTCGGTTATCGGCTGCGTCGGGGCGGTGGTTCTCATGTCGCCCCTTCGTCATCCAGCGACAACATCGCCTGAGCCAATGTAAAGTCTTCGGCGGTATCTATGTCGATCGTCTCGCGCTGGGTTTCCGCTACCACTGGCAGCGCATCGGGGGGGAAGAAGCTGCGGTGCGCTCGCAGATCCTGCGGTGTGACAAGATAGAACGCGCCTGTCACCGCATAGGCAGGCGGCAAATCCTGCGAGCGTATTTGCAGGCCGCTCTCGGCCAGCCAAGGCTGCAATCCGCCGTCAACCAACTTGAGTGCCCACATCGGATGAGTGGCTGCGGGAGCTACGCCGATTACGGCGCGCCCGCCACCTTTGCTGAACAGGGCGATACCCCGTTCCATCGTCCGGCGTGAACGCAGTGGCGAGGTAGGCTGCAACATTAACAGGCCGTCCAACTTACCGTGAGCTTCTTCATACCAATCTATCGCATGCAAGGCCACGTCCACGCTGCTGGCAGTATCGGTGGCCAGCTCAGCCGGACGCAACCAAGGCACTTTTGCACCGGCTTCGATAGCGAATGTGGCAATCGCGCTATTGTCTGTGGACACCAGAATGTCACAGATGTCCGGCAGGCCGTGGGCCGCTTCGATGCTCCAGGCGATCAGCGGTTTGCCGCCCAAGAGCAGCAGATTCTTGTTTGGCAGGCGTTTGGAGCCGCCCCGAGCAGGAACCAACGCAAGCAGCCTCATCAAATCTTGCTCCCTGAGTGAGCTCCGCCCATCGAGCGAGCCTTCTCCAAGTCGGTGGGCCGCCCTACGTCCAGCCATGGCTCATGCATAGGATAGGCAACCGTCCGCTGTGCCGCTTCCTGCAGGCGCTCGAAAAGTGATGGCATATCGCACTGCTTCCCGCGTTCGAGCATATCCAAGACCTTTGGCTCCAGTGCATAGACTCCCGCATTGATGTGACTACGCGACACGGGCTTTTCCTGGAATCCGATAATTTCCACGCCGCGCGTGTGAACCACGCCAAAGGGATGCTGCCATTCGTAAGCACGCACCGCCATGGTAGCCACCGCCGCATGACTAAGGTGGAAATCGAGTAGTTCACCGTAGCGGATGTCGCTTAGTACGTCGCCATTGGTGACGATGAAGGGCTGCTGCGGATGCGGTTGCAATAAGCTGAGCGCACCGGCAGTGCCCAGTGGTTCCTGCTCGCGCAGGTAATCAATGTGTACTCCCAAGCAGGTACCATCGCCAAAGTGTTCTTCGATCATGTGGCCGAGGTAATGAATAGCCAGGACGAAGTGGCGGAAGCCTTCACCGTGTGCGCGTTCTATGATGTGTTCCAGCATGGGTTTGCCCGCCACCGGGAGCAATGGCTTCGGACAATTCTCGGTATGCGGGCGCAGGCGAGTACCTTTACCTCCCGCCATAATAACCATTAGATTGTCGCGTTCCGGCGATGCGCTCAGTTCATCCCAGACATGGAGGCCGATCACGCGACGTTCTTCGTCTACCATAGGAATCTGCAGAACCTTGTTTGCCACCATCAGTTGCATCACCGCATCGCGACTTAGCTGGGCTGGCACGACTAGCGGCGTACGATGGGTAACGGACGCAATGGGTTCATCCAGACCAAGGCCTTTCAGCAACCCTCGCCGAATATCTCCATCCGAGACCGTACCATGCAGCCTGCCTCCCTCATCGAGAACCAGGACGATGCGGAGTGCCGTCCGGTCCAGATTACGAATGGCATCCTGGATCGTGCTGTATTCAGGCAGTAGCGCCTGTTTCCACCGTTCTTGTTCGCTCATTGTGTGAAACTCTTGTTAAGCTCTTTCGCGCAGCAATTCAAATGCTTCAGCTGCCATGTAGCCCGACGCTGCTCCGCGCAGCATCGCTTGTGCATGCACCGCTTCCAGGCTTCGCGGAAACGGGAAACATCCCAGTTCCGAGGAATAGATTTGCAGTGCCTGGAGCTTCTTATCCAAGAATGAGCTGATGTCCACGAAATAATTGGGCCGGAAGCTGCCCGCCTCGCCTAGTCCGAAATCAGTCTCTGAAAGCGTTTCGTAGCAAAGGATGCGCTGTACTGACGGATAACGAAACCATTTTGTACAACTCGCCACAGCCTGAAACAGAACCCGATGGTCCGTGTGGATGTCCGAATAGTGGGGTAGGAAGATCTCGTTCGGCTCGAATTGCTCAAACACTCTCGAAATGCCCCCAACAATAGTCCGCATAGGGAGCTGGTCTAACTCGGTCGTTGCCAGGTCGAGGCGGTAAACCTCATCAAACTGGAGTGCGGTACGGACTGCCTCGATTTCGGCTTCACGCTTTTGCACTTGCTCCAGCGTCCATCCCGCCTCCGTGGAGATGCAAGTGGCTATCAGCCATGCCGTCGTGTGACCTTCCGCCTTCCGTCGTAGTGCGGTGCCGCCGACGCCAAGTACTTCGTCGTCGGGATGAGGCGCGATCACTATCGATTTCACAGATAATCTCCTGGCTGCGCATCAAAAGGTGGGTCTGTTTCAAGCAGGCAGACCGCCTGTTCGCCACAACGTACCACCGGCTTGCCATCAAGATGGAACAGTACTTTGCCCGGCTCCGCATTGGCTGGCACATCCTCGACAACCGAGGTTTTCCAGACTCTGACGATTCCGTTTGGGGTGGTAAAGTCAGCGCCAGGGTAGGGGCGAGCGAGCGCTCGGACCAGGTTGTGGATACCGCGCGCGGACATTCGCCAGTCGATCCGGCCGTCGGCAGCGCTGCGCTTGCGCCAAGTACTAGCCTGGCTTGCATCCTGTTTGCGTCGCTCAATTCGGCCGTGTGCGAGTGCCGGCACCAGTTCTTGCAGCTGGCGCTTAGCCGTGTCAGTCATCTTGCGATAAACAGAGCTCGCATCGTCGTCCTCATTGATCGCGACCTCAGCTTGGGACAGTATGTCCCCGCTGTCCGCACCTTCATCCATAAGGAAAAAGGTCGAGGAGATTTTCTCGAGGCCCAGAGCCAGCGCCCAGATGAGTGGATGGCGTCCGCGGTTGGCGGGAAGTGCTGCAGGATGGTATCCGACAACACCTTGCGGTGGCAGCGACAGGAGGGTCTTTCCAATGAGCCGCGACCAGCCGAAGCAGAAGATGACGTCAGGGCGGCGCTCTCGTATCCAAGCGATGGTGCCGGCCGAATTAATGTCGCGGGTGCGGTGCAAGGGGATGCCGTGCTCTAGGCAGGTTGGGCCGAGGTCGGCGAAATCGGCATTCGGCGCACCCGCCTCTGCCATGCACACACCATGAATTTCGACACCGATGCGAATCAGCTGCATCAGCATCTCGCGTGAAAAAACAACGGTGCCGATCAAGATTATACGCATGGGACTTCCAGGTCATAAAAGCGCTTTTTCAGCACGCCATCAAGCTCTATAGACCGCAGCAGCGTGACGATCTTGTTGCTTGCACCGGGTTTCCCATATGGGTTATGTACTCTAGAAAGCAGAGCCTGGAATTCATCCGAATACAGCCTAGCCAAGGCCTTGTCGATATTCTCGCGATTGGGTTCGCAATCAATCACACTCTCTGCTTTCATGCGGCCATCCTGACGTGCGCCGATATTAATTGTTCCCGTGTGCAATGAGGGTGCTTCGATTAGGCCGCTGGAGGAATTTCCTACCACTCCATCGACCAGATTCATGCAGGACAGATATCGGAGCTGTCCGAGCGAGGGATACGCGCGCGCATTGGGGTGCCGGTGGACGAAATCTTCCACTATCCTGATTAGACTGCGTCCTTCCGTATCGGCATTGGGAAGCGTGAAAATCAATCCCGTATCTTCTAGGCCATCAAGCGCGGCCAGCAACTCGGCGAGCTCGTCTGCTGCCTTGTTTTCCTCCAGGGTCACTGGGTGGAAGGTGATGAGGAGATTGCGACATAGGAAGCGGAAGTCGAGTGAAGCCTCAAGTTCTTTCTTAGGCAATAGTTGGAGCCGGGCGAGGCTGTCGAGACCCAGACCTCCAACAGTGAACACCCGAGTGGGATCTTCGCCGAGTTGGATGACCCGCTTGCGATAGGCTTCAGCGGCGACGAAGTGGAAATGGGCCATTTTGGTGACAGAGTGCCGGATCGCTTCGTCAATTAACCCCTCTGTCGCCTCCCCGCCATGCAAGTGGGCGATTGGTACCCTTGCAGCCATGGCTGCAGTGGCAGCGGAGAGGATCTCAAAGCGGTCGCCGAGCACCAGGATGATGTCTGGCGCGAGCTGGGCAAAAGCGTCAGCAAACCCGATGATGCCCAGTCCGATGGACTTGCCGATTCCCACCGGCGTGTCCGACGAGAGCAACATTTCCACCTTGCGGTCGATCACAAAGCCATCCTGCTCGATCGCTTGCCAAGTCAACCCGAACTCGGGAGACAGGTGCATACCAGTGACCACTACTTGCAATTGAAAGGCGGGATCTTCCGCGACGAGCTCCATTAGCCAGCGGAGCAGCCCGTACTCAGCACGGGTCCCGGTCACTACGCAAATCTTCCTTTTCATAGGTCGATCAACTCGTCTTTTTGATAGTCGCGGCGCGCTGCGCGTCCTACGACTTCATCCCACCGCATCGGGGAAATGCCGGTTCCAGGGCGTTTGGTACTGAGGTTTTCAGGAGAAAACGACTCCCCGGTTCGTATCGACCGAGCCGCTACGATTGACTTGCGCACGACCTCGGCATTACCAACTTCGCTTCGCGTCCTGCGCTTGACGCTGTTGCCTAGCGCTTTTTCAATGTTTCTGATTGCCGACACCATCGCCATCAGCTCGCCGGGCTCGAGGCTCGCTGCATGATCCGGGCCGGGCAGACTACGGTCCAACGTGAAATGCTTTTCGATCACGCGAGCCCCGAGGGCAACAGCGGCAATGGTTACTTCGATGCCCTTCGTGTGATCGGAGTAACCGACCTCCACACCGAAGCTGGCGCGCAGCGCAGGCAGCACATTGAGGTTGACTTCATCGAAGGGGGCTGGATATTCCGTCGTACAGTGTAGGACCACCACCTGTCGACGCGGCGTTCCTGCTTCCTCCAAGGCGTCGAGTGCAGCTTCGATTTCTCCCAACATGGACATACCGGTAGAGAGGATGACTTTACCGCCGAAGCGACCGATATGGCGCAGGTAGGGCAGATTAGTGATTTCACCTGAAGGGATCTTGAACATAGTCTGGCCCATTGCCGCCAGCATGTCCACGCTCTCGGTATCGAAGCCGGTCGAGAAGAAGCCGATGCCCCGTTCCGTGCAGCGTGCGGCGAGCGCATGGTGATCGGCTGCCGATAGTTCCAGGCGCCGTAGCATCTCGAATTGCGATTCCTCAGAGCCAGTCTGGACCTCTTGGTAAGCGGCCTTCCTCGCTTCTGGCACGGCCAACCGTTCTGCGCTGAATGTCTGGAATTTCACTAGGTCGGCGCCGGCATCGGCCGCGGCATCGACCATGCGCAGCGCCATGCCGAGATCGCCATTATGATTGACGCCGGCTTCGGCAATAATCAAAGTTTTCGTCTTATCCATTTTCATCCTGCTAGTTTCAGGCAGGCACCAGCCGCAAGGTCGGAAAGCACGGTCGTCCCTATGCCAACCAGGCAGCGCTGCCCGATGCGCACCCCTTCCTTTACCTGGCTGCCACTGCCGATGAAGCTGCCTTCACCGACTTCCACGTCACCATTTAGCAGTGCCCCGGTGGAGACATGGCAATGGTTGCCGACCCGTGCGCCATGCTCGATCAAGGCTTGGGTATTGATGATGCAGTTTTCGCCGACCTCCGCACCAGCATTGACGATGGCACCATGCATGACGATGCTGCCGGCGCCGACCCGCGCATGCGGTGACACCCAGGCGCTGGGCGAGACGATGGCGGGAAGCTTATAGCCAAGTTCGCGTAGCCTGGCAAACAGCCGCATTCTGGGCTCGGGCGACTTGATCTGACCCACGCATACCACTGCGTTCCTGCCGGACCCGGCCAGGAGAGGCAAATCTTCATCATTACCCAGGACCGGATAGCCGAGGCGCTGCTCCCCCTTTTCCCGCGGTGCTCCCAGCAGGCCTTCAATGCGGAAATGTCCGCCTGCCTCGATCACGTCGATACAGGCGAGGGCGTGACCGCCGGCGCCGACCAGCAGGATCGCGGTTTGCTTCATTCCTTGCTCCTGCCCAGGATTGCGCTGCTGGGAATGTTCACGATACGATGCCCCAAGTCTTCTGCGCAGGATAGGTCCATGCGCGGCGAGGATGCAAAGGGTGTTAGCTTATGCATCAGAGTCCAGATCGGACGCGTCATCACGCCGGCTGCATTGCTTGCCGCCAGCAGAGCATCCCTCTGGTCGGCATGGTCGGAATCCAGCAGCAGCGTTTGCAGCCAGTAATTGCTAGTGCAGTGCGTCGGCTCAGCAAACAGCCGTACGCCAGAAATGCCTGCCAGCGTCTGGCGGTAACGCTGATAGAGATTGCGTTTGTCGGCCAGCATTTGCGGCAGACGCTCCAGCTGAGCGCAGCCCAATGCTGCGTTAATGTTGGGCAGCCGATAGTTGAAGCCGACTTCGTCGTGTCGATATTCCCATGCATGCGGCAGTTTGGCAGTGGTCGTGATGTGCTTGGCGCGCCTGGCCAGTTCTGTGTCGTTCGTGATTAGCGCTCCGCCGCCGCCTGTGGTGATAGTCTTGTTGCCATTGAAGGACAGCGTGCCTACCAGGCCGAACGTGCCGGTGTGCCGGCCATGGTACAGGCTACCCAACGACTCGGCGGCATCCTCGACCAGGGCGAGCCCGAAATCAGCAGCGAGCTGCACCAGACCGTCGAGCTCGCAGGGATGACCGAAGGTGTGCATCGGGACCAAGGCGCGAATCACGCGTCCGGTGGACTTGTTGACACAGTTGCCGCCTGACCGCTCGGTATTTGCCTGCAGGTACTCACGTAGCCTGGCCGCATCCACGCCAAGCGACAGTTGTTCGCTGTCGACGAAATGCGGTACTGCCCCGCAATAGCACACGGCATTGGTAGTAGCGATAAAGGTCAGTGCGGGAACCAGAACCTCGTCACCCGGCCTGACGCCAGCGAGAAGCAGCGCGACGTGCAAGGCGGCGGTGCCGTTGACGACAGCAACCGCGTGGCGCGCGCCGGTGAACTCAGCCAACCCCGCCTCAAAGCGATCGACGAACTGGCCGACTGAAGAGACGAAGGTCGAATCCAGACACTCCTTGAGATAAGCCCATTCATTGCCCAGAAATTCCGGAGCGTGCAGGGGCGTCGAGGTACTTCCTGTGACTTCCCGCAAGGCCGCCACTACGGCATCAACAAGGGGCGCTGCGCTTGTCATACGTTGTAGATGCCGGTCTTGTAGCCGGACAGGTTACCCGGCCGAGTGAACCATGCCACGGTTTCCCTGATGCCGCGGGCAAAGCCATCGCGCCCTCCGTAGGCCGGAGCCCAACCAAACAGTTGCTTGGCCTTGCTGTTGTCCGCCCACAGTCGCTCAACCTCGGAGTTGGCTGGCCGCAGACGCATTTCATCGGTTTCGACTTCGATATCGACCTGCATCATTTCGGCGATGAGGCGGGCAGTATCACCTACCGATATTTCGAAGTTGCTGCCAAAATTGACTACTTCGCCCAACCCGGCGTCCGACTGCATAGCCGCGATGAAGCCAGCCACGGTGTCCGCCACGTAATTGAAGTCTCGGGTGGGTGTCACCGCGCCCAACCTGATCCGGCGCTGGCCACTGGCAATCTGGGTAATGATGGTCGGGATGACCGCTCGAGCAGACTGTCGCGGCCCATAAGTGTTGAAGGGGCGGGCAATTACCACTGGCATTCTGAAGGACGCGTAAAAGGAATAGGCCAACTGATCGGCCGCAATCTTTGTAGCAGAGTAGGGAGATTGTCCCTGCAGTGGATGCTGCTCGGTGATAGGGACGAAACGTGCGGTGCCATACACTTCGCTGGTGGACGTGTGGACCAGACGTGAGACGTCGAGATCGCGCGCCGCCTGCAGCACGTTGAGCGTACCCTTCACGTTCGTATCTACATAGGTATCTGGTGAGTGGTACGAATATGGAATGGCGATCAAGGCGGCCAAGTGCAGGACTGTGTCGCAGCCTTTCATCGCTGTGCGCACGCCATTCGGGTCGCGCACGTCGCCTTGGAATACCGCGAACTTGCCGCGCACATCCTCAGCGCAATGGTCCAGCCAGCCCCAAGCGCTGAAGGAGTTGTACAGGGTGAATGCGCGCACTTCATGTCCCTGCCGGACCAAGGCTTCGGTCAGATGCGAGCCGATGAAGCCGTCGGCACCGGTTACCAGGATTTTCCTTGTCGTCACGTTGCTGTTCTTTCTATTACTGTCATTACCTTTTCCGTTGGCTTCGCTGTTGGAAGCCAGGGAGCAAGGTGGGCCAGGAAACGGTTGCGGTAAACCTGGAAACTGCCGGCATCGTAGGCGATGAGGCTGCGCAGCGCATTCATACGCGCCCTGTGCCTAGTGCGTGCGCCGGAAGGCCGATCGGCTACCCAACCCATAATGATATCAGCCGCCTGCTCAGGCGTGAGGAAAACCCCTTCGACTTCGGTCTGCCAAAGGTAGAGGTCACGGTCCTGCCAGAAGTCGACGGCAAAAAAATCTGCGCCTGCGCCGCACAGGTCCACTGCCGAACTGGAGATCGAAGTGATGAACAGGTCGGTCACTGGCAGGAAGTCGAACAGCTTGTACTCGGCGTGGGTAAGCATGATGTTCGGCTGGTTCGCAACACCCTCTGAGTACAAACCGGCAAAGCACGGTTCCGGTGTAGTGGGTTTTTGACGGATGAAGACTTTCACTCCCGTCAGGGATGCCAGCTCGCGCGCCAGCGCCAGCAACTTGTGTTCTCCGGACACTGTTTCCACGCCAACCCCGGCACTGAGGATAGTGATGGCAATATCGCTTCCCTTGAAAGCCGCGAGCCGCGCTTGTCTCATGCTTGCCTCGCTGTCCGGCGGGACTTGACGATGCGGACTGTAAGCGCCGGTTTTGAGGACAACTGGTGTAACCGCTTGCTGCATCCGGTACACACGTTCGAGCAGCTCGCAGGGCGAACACAGTACGTCATAGTTGTACTGGAATTCAGGCACGAAAAAATGATCGATGGCATACGTGTTGAACGGCACGAACACCGAGGTGTTGCCAGTGGTCCGCAACAGCTCATTGCGTACCGCCTTGACCGTGGACATGTGCTCGAAGGTGAGATAGGTGCAACGGGTGGCGACTGGGGTGATCAGTATGCCTTGCGCCAGCGATTTGAAGAAATCAAAGAGCAGCATGCCACCGGTTGCAAAGCGTGGAGTGCCGCGCAGGGCGAAGCTCAGCCACCGCAGGGTGAGGCGAAGCAAGCGTTCGCGCTTGAGCTTGCCGATGCCATGCACCTGCAAGCCCAGGCGGCTCGTCTCATCGGCACTGAAATTGCCAGCATAGTGTGGCTGGATGAAAAACACTGGTGGATGTTCTGGCAGCAGCAAATCCCTGAACATTTCGACGACAGGCATGTTATCGACTTCGCACAAAACTTTCCCTTGCAGCGGTGCTTGCTCGTGTTTGGCCGCGTGTTTCCTAAGTAGCTGTATCAGGTAGAGCGGGGTAACGAGGATCCCTGCCAGGTAATGCAGCCAGTGCAGCTTGCGCTGCTGCACAACCCGCAGGCACGGGGACGACAGATCCAATGCCGGGAACAGGTCACGATCGGCGAGCAGTACAACGTCTTTGTCGGGATGTTCCTGTGCAAACTGTGCTGCCATGCCATGGAATTCGTACTTCGAAAACAGATGGTCAAGCAGGAATTTCTCAGCCAGCAAGCGCATGTCAGCTGCGAAGCCGGGATCGAACTGGTCGAGCGGTAAGGGGTGCTGCGAAATCGCCCTGAGGCCCTGTTCGTAGGCCCGGCGACGGATGCCGGTTGCCGCTCCCACATGTCCGTAACGGATGCGTTCCACCAATGGCGCCATTGGCAGGCGCAGAATACGGCGCGCGAGGCGCATCCCGAGCGATTCACCATAGTACCAAGTCTGGCTTTGCTGCAGGCGCGCACGCAGATAGCCTCCAAGCGTAAGGGTTTCCCGGAACCAGACCTTGGCGCGCACGTTCATCAATACCAGCCCTTGCCGATCGTGATGTAGCCTTTCAGGCCATCCGTTTCCAAGCTGCTGTTGGCGACGAAGCCGGCATCAA
Organism: uncultured Noviherbaspirillum sp.; assembly: GCA_966211585.1. Lineage (GTDB taxonomy): Bacteria > Pseudomonadota > Gammaproteobacteria > Burkholderiales > Burkholderiaceae_D > Noviherbaspirillum. The sequence goes on from CBIHNU010000020.1 coordinate 29,508, forward strand.
TCACCTCGCCAGTCTCACCTTGCTGCAGCGCGCTCCATCCATGGAAGGCCCAGGTGCCCGGCTCTTCCTCTTGCCAGAAGCGCCGGTTGCGGTGCTGGTCGAGGATGAATTGCAAGCCTTGTTGCGTAACGCCTAGCCAGTCGCAGAAATAATCAAGGTAGCGCAAGGGCGCATGCTCATGGCGGCGCACCAGCGCCAGCCCTTGCTCGCGGCTCAGGCGACCATGGCGGATTTCGCGCGTGGCGTGGTCAGTAACGCGTGAGTAGCCGTGCTTGTAGAGTTTGATCCTGTCGTGCAGGTCCATGTAGTTGAAGCAATCGACATGGTCATAACAGTCGAAGGTGCGGGCGAAGGACGCGGTGGCGTAGTCACGGGTGGCCATCATCTGCTCGTGTTGCGCTTTAGGGTCCCAGCGCAAGAAATTGCCGAGATAAATGCCGCGCACACCCACGGCTTCGAGCGAAGCGTCGTCGGGGTAGCGGTATTGCCAGATATCAGATTCCGCCAAGTCGTCGAAAATGGAGAGCAGATCATCCGCCTCATGGCCCATGAGGTCATGGTCCTTGCGGTAGCGTCGCGTCATTTCCACTTCGTGCTCATGCGAGAACATGCCGACCTGCTCCAGCCCTTGGTGGGCACCCCAGATGATCAAAGGGACGCGATAGCGCACGGCGGTCTGCACCGGAAATACCGTGTGGCCAGCGAGGATGGGCCAGTAGATGCTGCCGAAGCGCCGCAGTGTGGTGCGCACAATCTTTTTGACTGAGAGCGGGTTGACGTTCTGGATCAGGATGTCGCAATTGAAGCGAATGCGCAGATTGGCGAGGTTACGTATGCCCAACGGGGTGTTGAAGTACTTGTTGTACGCCACCAGCAGCGGGTTCAGCCCGAGTTTTTCCTTGACGAGGTGGACAATATAGTACGAATCCTGAGCGCCACTCACGGGAACAATACAGTCGTAAGTACGGCCCGACTTTGCACGGTAGGGGTCAACCAGTGCGCGCAGCCTTTCCCATCGTGCAACCCACTCGAGGCGGTCTTTTTCCTCGTGTACCCGGCAGCCCGAACAGATGCCTTCCTCGTCTATTGTCAGACCAAGGGGATGTGCCGTCGAATACAGGCAGCGCTTGCAGAAGGCGGGAGAAGTCATGAAGCAGGATGCGGAAGGTCAGAGGCAAACATCGCTGGCCGTAGATCCGGGCTGGCGAGCGTTTTCTTGAACTGCTGGATGGCAAGCTCGCGATAGCTGAGGAAATTGCCGACGCAGACCGCAACGACACATGGGTGTGCGAGCAGGTCACGCATCTGCTCAGTTCGGCTGATTCCACCAAAGGCGAGTAATGGCGGGCTGCAGTCTGGCAGCGCCTCCAGCAGCCGGGAGTCGAAGCCGCCTTCCTGGCCTTCGTGCTCGCAATCGATCGCAAGAAGTTCCGAGACGAGTCCTTTTTCCAGCACCTCGCTGAGCTCCCTCATGGGACGATCGCGCCGCGACCGATAGTTATGCCAATTCGGCGTGTCACCCGAAAGGCGCAACGGCGCGACTCCCACCAAGGCCTGTAGGCCAAGCTGCTGACCGAGTTCGCGCACCACGTGCGGTGCGTCGTGCATTAGGCTATCGAGTGCGATGCGGTCTGCACCTGCCTGGATGACTTTGACGCCGTCTTCGACGCTAACGACCCCGCCACCATAGACCAGTGGCGTGCCCAAGCCGATGTGCGCCAGTCTTTTCAGGAGAGTGAAATCGGGACCTGTAGCCTCGAGTGAACGGTCTATGCATTGCACCAGGATTTCATCTGCGCCCCACCGGTCCAGGTTTTCCACCAGGCATTCGGGTTTGCCAAGCGGAAGATAGCGCCGATAGCCAAAAGACTGAACAGCCAAGCCATCCTTCACCGTCACCACGCCCACCAGACGTTTTTTAAGCATGGGGCAGTCCTGATATGAGGTCTTGGAGCAGCGTGCGGCCCGGGGCTTGGCTTTTCTCCGGGTGGAACTGCATGCCCACCACGTTGCCGTTGCGTATGATGGCGGCGCAGGGGCGTGGCTCCCCTGCATACGCGAGCTGGAAGTGTTCCGGCCCCTGGTAGTGGAAGGAGTGGTTGAAGTAGAACGCTTGCCCATCACTGTGCACCAACAGTGCATCCTCGCGCCGGCATTCGATCGTGTTCCAGCCGATGTGCCAATCTCCATTGGAGAAGGGCACGAACTCTCCGGGGATCAGGCCGAGGCCGGTGCAATAGCCATGCTCATGTGAGGCCTCGGTCAGTAGCTGCATGCCCAGGCAAATGCCGAGAATCGGCCGGTAGCGCTGCGCCTGTTCCTTCAGGTAGTCCACCAGACCGCGCTGCTGCAGGGCCTGCATCGCTGCAGGAAAGGCACCGACGCCAGGCAGGACCATCAGATCGGCATCGTCCAGTTCTTCCGGTGCTGCAGCGACCTTGACCCGGTATCCAAGTGCGCGCAGGGTATGGACTACCGAGGCTTGATTACCCATTCCGTAATCGACGACAGCGATAGAGCACGGCGTCACAGTCCGACTCCTACCTTGAACTTGCGCTGGATACGGCCATTCCCGACAAGGGTGAACAGTTCTCGATTGAGTGAGGTATGCACACGTTCCCAGAAAAACTGGGGGCTGATCCCGATGTAGTTGCAAAAGCTTTCGATGTATTTGTCGCTGCAAGCATCGTCATATCGTTCCACCAATTCGATTCCGCGTTCGCGGCTCATGCGTCCGAGCCGGATTTCCTCGTTCACATAGTCTGTGACCCGACCAAAGCCGAATTTGTAGTACTTAATCATTTGGTTCAGTGTCACCCAGTCTTCATCCAGCGAGGTAATGCCGAGCAGATCGCCGGTATTTGCGACCGTGTCTTCCCTGACCTGCAAGCCGTTGGTTGTCGAGTACATGCCATTGTTGGCGAGCGACCAGTCGCCAAGAAACCAGCCGAGATAGACGATTTGCAGCTGGTGTTGCTCGAACTCTTTCGGTGTCGGGTATTGGTAGGGAATAAGGTCCTGCATCTGCAACCCGCATTCCAGCATCCAATCCAAGGCAGCGCCGGATAAGGTATTCATGTAGCGCAGATTGTTGCCGTCGTAGCCGGTACGACCCAATGTCTTCAAATCGCCCAGCTGCAGCCCCGGGTTCTCGCCCCAGAGGATGAGTGGTATGCGGTGGCGTATCGCAAGCTGAGGCACCGAGCTGAACAAGGCCAGTTCGGTGGAACGTGCCCAGTTGGTGAAGCGATTGAAGCTTTCGCGCATCAGTTGCTTCCACGTTCCCGGAGCGGGTGCAGAAATGACGACGTCGAAACCGAGTTCGATCAGATTGGAAATGTTTTCTACGCCGCGCTGGGTCACCTGTTCTGGTGGATAGGTCAGGCAGGCAAGCAGGGGGCGCAACTTGAGCTTGTCGCGCACCCACAGGGCTTGCCGAGTGCTGTCCTTGCCACCACTGACACCGATGATGCAATCAAATTGCTGTCCTGGCCTGCGCGGGAAATTGGTCAGTAAGTCCTGCAGGATATCAAACCTTTCCTGCCAGTCTACCTGGGCCAACCGTCCGAAGTAATCGCAGGCGGGACACAGACCCTCGTCAGTGAAATGGGTGTTGGGTCGAGTGTCTGGCTGCAGGCAGTGGGTGCAGTATTTCATCTTAGTTATCCAGCGCAAGGTGAACCAGGCCGCGCTGCGGCAAGCGACAGGGCGGCGCCCAAGGTGGCAAGGCGCAATATACTTTGCGGCCTGCCGCCAGTGCCAGCACAAGGCCGTAGGATTCGCAGCCAGCTACCCAGCGTGCACGGCTCAGCGCGGCTGCTATCGATGGTGATTCATCTAGTTCCACTTGCACATCCGCCTGAGCGCATAGCCAAGCGTCATATTTGCCCGATGGGTCAGAAGGGTGCGGTCGAAGGCGGATGCGCAGGCCTGAGGGCAATCCGAGCAGAGGCAGCTTGCTAACCAGATAATCCAGCGCCTGGAACTCACCCGGCTGGCCGCGCTGCCAGTCGCTCCTGGCCGGTTCGGCAATGTACAGCAGCTCCGGCACGGCATCGACGGCCGGCTCGACAACGTCGGCGAGCTGTTGTTTCAGATACCAGTTTCCGACCAAGCGTATGGCAAGCTTCGGAAAGCTTTCCCGCGCCAGCCGCAAGGCATCCTCGTCCGTCACCCAGAGTTCGTCCGGCAAAATGGTCTCGCCATTGCGGACAAAGCGCTGCGGATAATTCACCCAGTGATCGAGCAGCGCGGCACTTGGTACGCCCACTCGCTTGGCCAATGCCCGAGCTCGATGTTCCAAATCGCTGGCCCAGCCGGTTCCGCTCAGCAGGAAATGCGCTCCTTGCAGTGCTTCTTCCGGCGTTGCGCAACGGGCGGGGCTGCCAAAAGCACTCTGCCACACAAGTGCTGCGGGTCCCTGCATGCATGCCCGCCATGCCTGCGCAGGATAGCGCTGCAGACCTGCAACGATGATATTGGCGGCTCCGGCATCGTTGCACACAACGGCCGTGCATGACGGAAGTATGAATGCGTCAATGGCGCCCGATGTTTCAGCCATGACTGTTGAATCTTGCATAGTAAAGCAGATCAACCGGTTCGCCTTCGATGATTTCCTGTTCCCGTCGCACGGCCTCAAGTTGCATGCCGAAGCGCTCCATGATGCGAATCATGGCCAAGTTTGTGCGGGCGGCGCCTGCAGTCAGCTTGCGTACACAGACCTCGCGACCGAGTAGCCAAGTGCAAAGCGTGTTCCAGGCATCCTGACCGATACCTTGGCCCCATACGTTACGCTCGCCCACCATTAGGCCTATGTCGACCGTGCCATGGTGCCTGGCGAAATACGCCGTCATGGTTCCCAACAGGCGGCCATCTGCTTTGCCCTCGATCGCGACGAACAGATTGTTGGTGCCGGCAAAGCTGCGCAGATATTGTTCGCTGCTGGCGAAGTCGTGCTGGCGAAAGCGCTGGTTGCTGAACCGGACGACCAGCGGGTCGTTCAGCCAGCCGATGTAGTCGGTGCTGATATCTTCGCGCGTAAAGGGGCGCAGGCGAACCATTTTCCCGTCTAGTGCGGATAGTGCAGGTAGCAGCCGCGACTGGGCCATCATCCGCGCAATTGGTCGAGGTTATCCCACACTTTTTGGAATGCTGCGGCGACATCGTCGAGGTCGGCACGCTGCATGCCCGGGCGCATCATCTCGTGGGTGATGACGCGCGCGAAGTGTGCCTTTTCCGCGGCCGGACATAGCCCATCCTGGTAGCGAACCCGGCCCTCGGTACAGGCACGGGCGATCGGCGATTCGGCTCCGGCACTGGCGATCGGGTTGCGAAACAGCGGCAACATGTAGAGTGGCCGGACATAACCCATGCCCATTAGCGGTCCTTCTCCTTCCCGCAGTTCTGTTGCAGGCAATTCTGCCTTGATCGCCTGCACCAGTCTTTCACGGCCCACTCCGGTCATTTGCTCATCATAATCCAGCGTGTGCAAGTAGTAGACGTGGTCTTCGGCCGGCCCGATCTTTGGTATGCGCAAGCCAGGTAGCTCGCCCAGCTTCTGTTCCAGATAGCGCACGTTGGCCTTGCGCTCCTCGATCAGTCGCGGTCCCTTGCGCAATTGCTCCAAGCCGATCGCACCTTCGATTTCACCCAGGCGGAAATTGAATCCGATCATGTTGGTGAGATCGCTCACGCCTTTTTTCTCGACCACTGCTTCGGCATGGTTTCGGATTAGTTGCACGCGTTCCGCCAGCCGGTCATCATTGGTAGTCACCATTCCGCCTTCGCCGGTATGGATATGTTTATGGTAGTTCAGCGAGAACACGCCCATATGCCCGAGGCTGCCGACGGGACGTCCCTTGTAGGTAGCGAAGGGCGCCTGGGCACAGTCTTCAATGACGACAAGATTGTGTTCACGCGCCAATTCCATGATCGGGTCCATGTCAGCGCACTGGCCGAAGATGTGCACCACGATGATGGCGCGGGTACGTGATGTAAGGCGCTCACGTATGGTCCTGGCAGATAGGCAGTAGGTGTCCGGGTCGATGTCGGCGAATACCGGCACGCCATTGAAAATCAGGGCAGCGGTGGCAGAAGCAGCCATGGTGTACGGAGATACGATCACTTCATCTCCCGGTTGTATGCCGGCCGCTCCAACCGCAGCATACAAGCCGCTGGTGCAAGAGTTGACCGAAATGCCGTGTCGGACTCCGCTGACTTCGGCCCAGGCTTTTTCGAAGGCTTGTACCTCCGGTCCGCCGAAGAAGTCAGGATGCCAAGCCCCGAGGAAGCGGGAAAGAATGCCGCTGTCGAGCACTCGGGCTGCGGCGGCCTTTTCTTCTTCGCCTATGACACGATAGGCCGGGAACAGGCGAGTGCGCACCGGTTTTCCGCCGAGCAGGGCAAGGGTCGATGATGTAGTCATTGTGAGTTCTAATTGCCTAAGGAAGGTCCGGACTGCATGCGTATTGCCTGGCATAGCCTTTGTACCGCCACCGCGTCATCGGCTGTGCAGGAAGGAGATAGCCGCCCCTCGAGAATCGAGGTGATTTCGCTTACGGCCGACAGGGCTGCGTGGCCGATGCCGCCGGGCTGGCGCAGCGACTCTCCCAGTGTCTGATATCCGGTAAAGGTCGGACTTGGCCCGGAACGCCTCACTTGCCAGTCCAGCCCGCCGTTTTCCATTTTTGCCGTGCCGCGTTCAGTTACGATTTCGAGTTCGAATAGCGCGTAGTCGGAGGCATGGCCACAGTTGAGCGTGACCGGAACCCCTTGCGCAGACAGGAGCATGGCCGGGATGCTGGGATCGTCTTCCCACATGTCTGCCACGGCGGGACCGGCGGCAAGGACCGACAGTGGTCCCAGCAGCAGAGTCAGCAGGTCGAGCATGTGCGAACCGTTGTTGTTGAGCCCTTTGTTGTAGATCCCACTGACCGAGCGCACCCGTCCCCATTCGCCAGACGAAAGCTGGGCCGACAGTGTACGCACTCGAGGGTCCCAGCGGCGAGTATAGTTGACCATTAGGGGAATCCCGGCGTCGCTGTATCGCTGTGCCATTGCGGTGCTCGTCGTCAGGCTCGAGGTCAAGGGTTTTTCGCAAAAAACCAGCTTCGGCGTGAGTGATAGTGCCAAGCGCAGGTCTGCTTCGTGACAGGGTGTGGGGGAGCAGATGCTAATGATATCGAACTGCAGTCCCTGTTGCAGCACTTGTTCCAGATTGTCGAAGGCATACTCGACTTCCCAGCGTTTCTGGAAGGCAGCACGCCGCACCGTATCCGGGTCGACACAGGCTCGCAGCACAAAACCATCATGGGCACGATAAGCTCCGGCATGCGTGAAAGGAGTACTGGTTCCCGGGCGCCCGGCGTCGAAGCCCCCGGCGATGTTGCCGCAACCGATAATCAGTACATTCAGCATCTCAGGACAAGAGTGACCAGTCGAGTGCCGTACCGCGTGTAATGCCGTGCCGCGCACGGCGGCCGAGCACCTGTGGCAGAAATTTCGGTGCAAGACCGAAACCGGGGCGGATCGCGCGGACGTTGTTCGTCGTGAACGGCTCATCAGCCGCAATGTCCTCCACGACATAGAGTGAGCGCCGGAATGTCAAGGATTTGCCTTCCGCGGCCGACTGCACACCGTAGTGCACTTGCCCGAGAGATTGCCAGGCACGCTCGGTTTCTATGACGAGCTGGTGCATTTCAGCGGGTTCCATGGAGAAGGCTGAATCCACGCCGCCATCCACACGAGCGAGCGTGAAGTGCTTCTCGATCACGGTGGCACCGAGGGCGACTGCGGCTATAGCAGCGCCGCAGCCCATCGTATGGTCGGACAAGCCGATCTCGCACTTGAACAAGTCGCGCATGTGGGGAATTGTCCGCACATTCGTGTTCTCGGCTGTGGCGGGATAGGTGCTTGTGCATTTGAGCAGGACTAAATCACGGCAACCTTCCTCGCGTGCCGTACGCACGGTCTCGTCGAGTTCGGCGACGGTCGCCATGCCGGTCGAAATGATCATTGGCTTCCCGGTAGCTGCTACCTTACGAACGAGGGGCAAATCCGTGTTTTCGAAGGAGGCGATCTTGTAGCAGAGGACGTCCAGTTCTTCCAGGAAATCGACGGCGGTTTCGTCGAAGGGAGTAGAGAAAGGGATCATGCCCAGTTCGCGCACGCGCTCGAACAACGGTTTGTGCCATTCCCATGGCGTATGCGCCTCCTGATAGAGCGAGTACAGGTTGCGCCCAGCCCATAGGCTTTTTGGATCGTCAATTCGGAACTCGCCTTGGTCAAGGTCGAGCGTCATTGTGTCGGCAGTATAAGTCTGCAACTTGACCGCGTGCGCTCCGGCTTTTGCTGCCGCATCTACGATTTCCAGGGCACGCTCAAGCGACTGGTTGTGGTTGCCAGACATCTCGGCAATCACGAACGGCGAGTGATTTAGGCCAATCCATCGTTCGCCTATATTGAATTCCTTCATGTCAGTCCTTCTTGCAGATGGTTACTTCATAGCGATGACCGCGAAACTCAAAGAATGCCGGGTAACGAACAGGGTCTACGACACGAAGCAAGTCAAATTGTTCGGCGAGCGTCTTGTGGGGATCCAGTCGGCTATCCTCCGGTCGTCGCCGGGGATACCAACTCGCCTTCGAGTCGTCCTGCGGTTCGGGCTGTATCTGCCCACACTGGTTCACGGCATAGTCCATCAGCTCCAGCTCAGTTTCAAACAGGGCGGAATTGATTTCATCGAACAATTCGTGCCCTTCGAAATGCAGCCAGCGCCTCGCCCAAATGTCGCCACTGTCTACCGGGTCGTCTGCGCAAAGCAGTGTGACAGCGATGTTGGAACGGCCTTCGAGCAATTGCCAAGTCAGGGGGGACCAGCCGCGACCTTCCGGTAAGTTGCTGGAGTGGATGACGAGAGCGTGTCGGTACGTGCTCCGTATCTCTGGGCCAACGATTCTGCTGCAGGAAATGAGGAAAAGTAGATCGCCCCCTGGCAGACCATCGATCGTGTCGTTCAGCGTAACGTAGTGCACTGCACGCTGTCGTTCGCACCACTGGATCAGGTGCGGGAAGACCGGGTGTCGGCGATCAGTGCAGACAACGGTGATGTCCAATTATTTCCTCCATTACTCGAGCCGTTCCGTTTCCGTCTACCAGTCGCATGCCATTTGCGCTCTGCGCCTGCAAAGCATCCGGGTTGGAAAAGGCCCAGTCCAGCGCCTGCACCCAGTCTGCTTCACTCACGGATTCCGCGTTGCCAAGCCAGCGAAGAATCCCGAGTTGATCGGCGTGGCGCGCAATAGCTCGCTGGTTGTCTGCCACGCTCACAGTGAGTGCAGGAAGGCCCACAGCAGCTCTTTCCCAAGTGGCGACGCCGTTTGCCCCAATTGCCAAGTCGGCCCTTGCCATCCGTTCGGCCATGTCATCCACCTGCTTCAGCAGCTTGGCGCCGATGTTGTCGCAAAGGGTGGCAATTTCATCTAGATGGGGATTGGCCTGCCCCGCAATCACGTCCACCTCGAGGGCGCGACTCCTGAAAGCGGCGAGCGCCCTAAGGACGGTTGCGGTGACGTTCGCGCTGTCTCCGCCGCCGAGGAAGACCAAGAGTCTATGCACATCGCCACTTCGCTGTGAGACGAGACGGCGACTTGCCGCGAAAGCCGACCGGAGGAGCGCGTAGCGCGGTCCGAGCAGGAGCGGCACCCCGCCTACTAGACCAGCATAGCGCGTGTTTGCCTCAGGGTGGTAGTTTTGGTCCAGTAACAGTTGACAGGCATGCGAACGGTCTGCGAGATCGTCAATTACAAGAAGGGATGATTGCTGCGGCAGCACTTCGGATTCCCAGCGCTGGTCCAGCGCGTAGTGATCCACAACTATCCAGTGAGGCGCAGGGCCGCGACTGATCACCTCCTTGCATTCCAAAATCTCCCTCTCCATGGGAACGCCAAGCCAAGAAAGGTATTCGTTGGCGCTGGGCGGAACTTCATATGCGGGAGCGGGGAGAAGATGCACACGATGCCCCCGTTCTCGCAACCAATCAGCATAGTTCCCACGCAGGTCGCGGCAAATAAAACTCACTTGTGCCCCGGTTGCCTGTAGTCTCATAGCGAGAGTCAGGCAGCGCATGAGGTGGCCCGTCCCCATTTGGGATGAGGCGTCGACACGGAACAGGACGTCAAGGGGGCGCGTATGCAAGACAGCGTTCCTCGTCCGATTACCGCGGGGGGAGTTCGTCCAGCAATCGCGCTAGAATTTCCGCACGCGTCCAGTCTTCAAAAGTATCGATATCCTGCACTCTCCAGCGGGGGATTACGAGGGGCTTGGAATGCTTGTCGAAGAGGCGCAATCCCTTTAGCCAGGCATCGGTCTTGCCCCAATAGAATTGGCCGGCATCATGGTAGGCGGTCGGCAAATCCTGGGACCGGGTGGTGAAATATTCCGGGAAGAACATCTCGACCGCACCCTGTTCGTTCAGCTGAAAGGAGCGGAAGATGGGCGCACCAAAGTCGGTGACCGGGAAGGAATAGGCCCAGTCGCCGGATTGCAGTACCTCCCAGGCTTGCCGGATGTCGTCTGCGTGCACGAAAGGCGCGGCAGCGTAGATGCAGCACACCGCGTCCGGCGTGCTCCAGTTCTCAACTGCCCAGGCGGTAGCATGAGCCACGACTTCGATGGTGCCGGCAAAATCGTTGGATAGTTCGGCCGGACGAGTAAACGGAACCTCGGCACCCGCTTGTCGTGCCACTTCCGCGATTTCCGTATCGTCGGTGGAGACGATGATGCGATCGAACAGGCCGGTTTCTCGGGCGGCATCGATGGACCAGCAAATCGCAGGCTTGCCGTGAAACAGCTTTACGTTCTTGCGCGGAATGCGCTTGCTGCCGCCGCGTGCAGGGATGACAGCCAGTTTCATGCTCGCAGTACCTCGGCCAGTGTTTCGATGGTCCGGTCCTGTGCCTCAAAGCTTAGGCCCGGGTAGAGCGGGATGCTCAGGGCTTCTTTGAAATAACGCTCTGCTTCAGGGCAGTAGCCGGGGCGGAAACCACGCTTCCGATAGAAAGGCTGCAGGTATACAGGGATGTAGTGCAGGTTGACCATGATTCCGCGCGCCTGCAACTCCAGAAATACCTCATGCTGCGTCTTGCCGATCGAGGGGAGTGACAGTCTTATCACATACAGATGGTAACTGGAATACGTATCCGGAGACTGCCAGGGTGTCGACAGCGGCAAGCCCGGCAGCTTTTCGTCGTAGCGATGTGCTAGCTTATGACGGGTGGCGACGAATTCATCCAGTCGTCGCATCTGCGACAGCCCGAGCGCGGCATGGATGTCGGTCATGCGGTAGTTGAAGCCCAGGGCCACCTGCTGGTAATTCCACAACTCGTCGGCAGGACGGGGATCCATTTCATCCGGATCACCGGTGATGCCGTGGCTGCGCAGCCGCTTGAGCTCGCGCGCCAGCCTTTTGTCGTTGGTTAGTGCCATGCCGCCTTCACCTGAGGTGATGATTTTCACTGGGTGGAAGCTGAACACCGAGATGTCGCTGTATTGACCGCAACCTACCGGCTGTTCGAGGTATCGTCCTCCGACCGCGTGGGAAGCGTCCTCAATGATGGCAAAGCCGAATTCGCATGAGAGCTTATGGATGGCTGCCATGTCGCAAGACTGGCCCGCCATGTGGACCGGGATGACGACCTTGGGTAGAGTGCCAGCCTTCCTTGCTGCCGAAAGTTTCTCGGCCAAGCGTTCCTCGCTCATATTGTAAGTGGCTGGATCTATGTCGACAAAATCCACACTGGCGCCACAGTAGACGGCGCAATTGGCGGTTGCCACGAAGGTAATGGGCGTGGTCCAGACGACATCGCCCGGGCCAACACCCAGAGCGAGACAGGCAATGTGTAGCGCGCTGGTGGCGCTGTTGACGGCAATAGCGTGCCGAGCACCGCAGTAGCTGGCCAGCGCTTGTTCGAATTGGCCTACAGTTGGCCCTTGCGTTAGGAACTCGGTGGTGAGCACAGCAACCACGGCGTCGAGGTCGTGCTGGTCGATGTCTTGTCGACCATAGGGAATGGGTGTCGTCATGTCTGTTCGGCGGATAAAGCAATGCATTCGATTGCTTGCACGCGGGTTTGGGTCGGTTTCATGGTTGCGCTAGGATATCCGCGTAATTGCCGGAGCGGGCGATGCACCCGTTGCGCAATTCGTAAATCTCATCGCACCCACGTAGCGTCGTCACGCGGTGGGCGATAATAAGGATAGTGAGTGTGTGGTCCAGGGCTTCGATTGCTTCCATCACCGCATGCTCCGTTTCCGAGTCCAGTGCGCTGGTGGCTTCGTCGAAAATGATGACGTCGGCATTCTTGTAAAGCGCACGGGCTATGCCTATGCGTTGGCGCTGGCCGCCCGACAGGCGTACACCGCGCTCACCAACCATAGTCTGGTACTGGTCTGGCCATGCCTCGATCGTGTCAGCAATCTGGGCTCGGCGCGCTGCTTCGCGCACGCGCTCACGGTCAATCTGTCGATCAGGGACGCCGAAGGCGATGTTCTTTTCAACGGCGGCGTCAGCGAGGAAAATGGTCTGGGGGACATGCGCAATGTGGGCTTGCCAAGCGCGCCGGTTCTGTTCCCTGATTTCCTGTCCATCTACTTGAAGCTGGCCATGGCTAGGAGGGAGCAGGCCCATGATGATGTCCAACAGGGTGCTCTTGCCACTGCCGGTCGCGCCAATGAAGCCAATGCGGGACCCACGCGGAATGGATAGATCGACATCTTGCAGTACCCAAGGGCCATGCTCACCGTAGCGAAAGCCGAGGTCGTGCAACCGAATCTCGTGCTGGAACGGGAGCGGGGCCGGTGCCGGATTGTTGACCCAGGCGGGCAGTGGCTGGTCTAGTAAGTCGAGTGCATCGGCAAGCGAGGCCTGGCTGGACTTGATGTTGGCCCAAGCCGAGTAACCTTGCTGCATGATAGGTAGCAGACGCTGGGCACCCAGCGCCAGCGCGCCGAGGACTGGAACTGCCTTGGCTACACCACCCGGTTCGCGGGCCATGCTGTAGGCGAGGCCCGCGATCAGCAGCATGGCAAGCGCTTCAACCGCATAACGCGGGCTCCCGCCAATGAAGCTGCTGTTGCCTTGAGCCAGCCGCGCTCGCAGGTCGGAGCGTTGGTATATCTCGCAATAAATGGCCTGGCTGCCGTCGATCAGCACGTCGCGTATCCCCCCCAATCCTTCCTGCAGCGACTTGATGACTTGAGTCGTTTCGCGCGCCACGCGCTCACTGCTCTCCAGCAGCGATCTACGGGTCAACCGGATCACGACTGCATAGATTAGGCCGAAGCCGGCACAGGCAGTGAGCGCCATCTTGCTGTCGACGAGTAGGAGTGCGGCGAGGATCGCCACCATGATTGCGGCTGAACTGAGCAAGTTCATCACCATCATGATCACGTGTATGGTGGTCCCGGTCTTGGTCGAAATGGCGTTAATGATCTCGCTGCTGTTGCGTGAGAGGTGCAGCAGGTAGGGCTGGTACAACGTGCGCCGGTACATGTCGCTGCTCAGGTCGGTGCCGATGAGGACGCACAACTTGGTGGTGCCCCACAGCAGGAGCAGTCGCATGCTGCCATTAAGCAGCGCAGCTGCACCAAAGGCGAGCGTCATCGGCAGCAGCAGTTCGGTCGGGGAGTGTACGCCGAGGAGCGCGATAAAGGGTTGCACCGATGGATGGGAGAAGATTTTCTCCGGCGCGGTGAGCACGCCAAGAAAGGGGAGCACCGCACCAATGCTCATTACCTCCGCCAGCGAAGCTACGGCCATGAGAACCAGCAGCCCCACCATCTGTGCATGCCGCAGCGCGCTTGCGTGTTGCCACAAGCGCTTGAGCAGTGAATTCAGGTCTTCTTGCTTCGGCATCGGGAAGTTTGTATCGGGCTCCGGTCCAGTCTACGGGAAGAGTACTGTGTTTATACGGGAGGAGTACTGTGTCTAATTTATTTGGAAAAGATTGGATTTTCTGATGAAGCCGCGGCCATGTTATGCCGGGATAAATACGCTACCGCCATGCTGTTCAACGATCAGCAAGCGCGTAGGAAGCAGGCATGAGTCCGCCTGACTGAGGTCAGATTTTGCCATGCTCTTATGACTTTGCGAAGTTTTTTCTAAACAGAAAATCTGTTTAGGGATGTATTGATCCTAGCTTCCGGCACTTTTAACTGACTTTGCGCAGGCCGGCAGGGGATACACATACAGCCACAGGCTTACACAGCAGCTCAATCAGCACCATGGCCCGGCGCTCACCATCATCCATGTGGTAGATGCCTTCGATGCCTGCGAAAGCCCCTTTAGTTAGTCGGACACGCTCACCTGGGTTGAATAGGCGCTCGGGCTCGTTCTGAGCCGCCGCTTCCTGAGCTTTGATGAGATTTATCAGACTATCGTCTATCTTGGCAAGCTCTACACCGAAGCTGACAAGGCGATTGACCCCTTTTGTCGAGCGGATTGGGCTCCAGCTCTTGGCCGAGCTACCCTGACCTAGTCGAATGAACAAGTAGCGCGGAAATAGGGGTTCGTCAGCTACGGCCAGAACACCTTGGCGCAGCTTTTCTATTGGGAAGATCGGCAGGTAACACTGGTAGCCTTGCTGTTGGAGGTTTTGCAACGCGCATTTTTCCTGCTTGGGTTTGGTGTGGACCAGATACCAGTGCATTGCTATCCTCCTTTTCAGGTAGCATTTTAAACTCTAGTCCTCAGGACAACAACGAATTTGTCTTATCTCCGAGTGGATCAAGTCAGATTGCCTCCACCGGTAGGGAAATCAGTGATTGGTTACACTTAAGCATGAAGTGGAGGCTGTGGCACTTTGATCTCGACCGTGTTTTCCAAATATCAACGCTCGCATCAAGCCATCAGCTTTTTTTCCACGATCCGGAGCGCGTGATACTGCGCCGTACTGAAGCAAAGAACTAGCCCACCTTCTAATGGCTGACGTACCAAAATCATTTTGTGAACCAGGGACCTAATGGGGTAGGTTGTAAAATTAAGGGCAGATTAACCAAGATGTCTACATGGCAACTCTAAACTCATCCATCTTCAAAGCCTACGACATTCGCGGGGTGGTAGGCAAGACGCTCGACATCGGCATCGCGCGCCACATCGGCCAGGCGTTCGGCACCGCGGCCCGTGTGCGCGGCGAACAAACGGTCGTGATTGGCCGCGACGGCCGCCTGTCCGGCCCCGAACTGTCGGCCGCGCTCGCGTCCGGCCTGCAGCGCGCCGGCATCGATGTGATCGATCTCGGCATCGTCGCCACGCCGATGCTGTATTTCGCCACCCAGGTGCTCGATGCCCAATCTGGCATCATGGTCACCGGCAGCCACAACCCGCCCGACTATAACGGCTTCAAGATGGTGCTCGGCGGCGAAGCGATCTATGGCGATGCGATCCAGGCGCTGTACCAGACCATCGTCCGCGCCGATTTTGCGCAAGGCAACGGCAGCTATCGCACGCATGACATCAAGCAAGCGTACCTCGACCGCATCAGCAGCGACATCCGGCTGGCACGGCCGATGAAGATCGCGATCGATTGCGGCAACGGCGTCGCCGGCGCCTTTGCCGGTGAACTGTATCGCGCGATGGGCTGCGACGTGATCGAATTGTTTTGCGACGTCGACGGCACCTTCCCGAACCACCATCCCGACCCCGCGCACCCGGAAAACCTGCAAGACCTGATCCGCTGCCTGAAAGAAACGGATGCCGAGATCGGCCTCGCATTCGACGGCGACGGCGACCGGCTCGGCGTGGTCACCAGGGATGGGCAAATCATCTATCCGGACCGGCAACTGATGCTGTTCGCGCAAGACGTGCTGACCCGGCATCCGGGCGAGCCGATCCTGTACGACGTCAAATGCACGCGGCATATCGCACCATGGGTCGAACGGCACGGCGGCAAACCGCTGATGTGGAAGACCGGGCATTCGCTGGTGAAGGCGAAGATGCGTGAAACCGGTGCGCCGCTGGGCGGCGAAATGAGTGGGCACATCTTCTTCAAGGACCGCTGGTACGGCTTCGACGACGGCTTGTATGCCGGGGCGCGGCTGCTCGAATTGCTGGCACGGCTCGACGATCCGAGCGCGGCGTTGAATGCATTGCCGCAATCGTCATCGACGCCGGAGCTGCACCTGCAGTTGCAGGAAGGCGAGAACTTCGCGCTGATCGAAAAGCTGCAGAAGGAGGCGCGCTTTCCGGATGCGCAGCAGGTGGTGACGATCGATGGCTTGCGGGTCGAATATGCAGACGGGTTCGGGCTGGCGCGGTCGTCGAACACCACCCCGGTGGTGGTGATGCGCTTCGAAGGCGAATCGCAACAGGCGCTGGAGCGGATCCGGCAGGAATTCAAGCGCGCGATCCTGGCGGTAAAGCCGGATGCGGCTTTACCGTTCTGATGCCGGTCTGGTCGTGTTGAGAAATCCGACGTGAATATCCTGGTCGTTCGGGTTTCGTCGCTGGGCGATGTCGTGCATAACATGCCGGTGGTGGCCGATATCCTGCGTCACTACCCCGGTGCCAACATCGATTGGGTAGTCGAAGAATCGTACGCGGGTCTGGTGCGGCTCAACCCGGGGGTACGGAAAATTATCCCGTTTGCGTTGCGCCGTTGGCGCAAGAGCTTGCATGCGATGCAAACGCGCGCCGAAATACGCGACTTCCATCAAGCGCTGCGTGCTGAAATCTACGATGCGGTACTCGATACGCAAGGCCTGTTCAAGACAGGCCTGGTGATGCGCATGGCGCGCCTCGCGCCCGGTGGACAGAGGGCAGGGCTTGCCAATGCCACCGAAGGTTCCGGCTACGAGGCGATCTCGCGTGTGTTTCACACGATGAGCGTGCCGGTCGGCGTGCGCACTCATGCAGTGTTGCGCGCGCGGCTGGTAGCCGCAGCGGCGCTCGGTTATACGGTGAACGGACCGGCGGATTTTCAGATGCGGGCGCCGGACGCGTCGCATGCTTCATGGTTGCCGTCCCGGCCTTTTGCGGCGTTTTTTCATGCGACCGCGCGCGACGCCAAGCGCTGGGACAATGCATCATGGCTGCGCGTGGCGCGCATGCTGAATGCACGCGGCATGCCGGTATTGCTGCCTTGGGGTAACGAGTCGGAAAGACTGGCAGCGCAACAGTTGGCGCAGCAGATGCAGGACGGCCAAGTGTTGCCGAAACTGTCGATCATGGAGGCGGCGCTGCTGGCGCAGCGCGCGGCACTGGCGATCGGTGTCGATACCGGCCTCACCCATATTGCTGCAGCGTATAACCGGCCGACCATCGAGCTGTACTGCGACTCACCGCGCTGGAAAACCGAGGGCAACTGGTCGCCCAATATCATTAATCTTGGCGACAGCGGAGCGCCGCCGGATGTCGCCGAAGTCGAAGCGGCGGCCGCCCAGTTGCTGGCGATCGCAGGCAATGCTGCAGTAATCGGCAGCGGCGCGGCATAATATGCAGTATGGAACAGCAAATTCTCGAACTCGATGTTGCGGACTGGCAGATCGGCGCCCCGCATGAGGCCTGGATCGCCGCGCTCGAAGCGGGCAAGGTGCTTTATTTTCCGCGGCTTGCATTCAGCTTGACGACGCAGGAAGCGCGCTTCCTGACGCCCGGTGTCCTCGATCCGAAATCGCGCAATATCAGTCTCGATGCGAACGGCCGCCTGAAGGGAGCTTCCGGCGATGCTGCAGTTCAAAATGAAGTGGCGGCAATGATCGGCCGTTTCCGCAATCATGCGCAAACGCTGGTGCATTCGCTGCTGCCGCGCTATGCCGGCGCATTGCGCATGGCACCAACCAGTTATCGGCCGATGCAGGTGGAGTCGCGCACGCAATCGTGGCGTGCCGACGATCGCCGGCTGCATGTCGATGCATTTCCATCGCGGCCGAATTACGGCGAGCGGATTCTGCGCGTGTTCACCAATGTCAATCCTGATGGTATCGCGCGCGTCTGGCGCGTCGGTGAACCATTCGAAGCGGTAGCAAAGCGTTTTCTGCCGCGCGCCAAACCGTACATGCGCTGGCAGGCGAAGGCGTTGCACGCGTTGCATGTAACCAAGTCGTTGCGCAGCGAATATGATCACCTGATGCTGCAATTGCATGACGGTATGAAATCCGATCTGGCTTATCAAAAGGAAGCGCCGCAGGTGACGAAGCCGTTTCCGCCCGGCTCGGTGTGGGTGTGTTTTTCCGACCAGACTTCGCATGCGGTGATGTCCGGCCAGTACATGATGGAGCAGACGCTGCATTTGCCGGCCGCGCAACAATACGATCCCGACGCGAGCCCGCTCGCAATCCTCACGCGCCTGATGGGCCGCTCCCTGGTTTGACGCGCATTCTCTATTCCGCCGCATGGTGGCTGGCACTGCCTGCCGTGCTAGGGCGGCTCTGGTGGCGTGGCCGAAAGGAGCCGGGTTATAGGCAGCACGTGGCGGAGCGGCTTGGATTCTATCCTGCCACTGCCGTCGATCGCCGCACCAATCCCGTGATCTGGGTGCATGCGGTGTCAGTTGGCGAGACGCGCGCGGCGGAGCCGCTGATCGATGCGCTGCTGCACGATTACCCCGGCCACACGATCCTGCTGACGCATATGACGGCGACCGGCCGCGCCACTGGCCGCACGTTGTTCGCTCGGCATGGTGCGCGGGTGCTGCAATGCTATTTGCCTTACGACACGGGCTGGATGGTCGGCCGCTTCATCCGGCACTTCGCGCCACGTGCATGCGTGCTGATGGAAACCGAAGTGTGGCCGAATGCGATCGCGCAATGCGTGCGTCATGGTGTGCCGGTCATCCTCGCCAACGCCCGCTTATCTGAACGCTCGCTGGCAAAGGCGCAGAAATTTTCCGCGCTGATAGGGGAGGCGGCGCGCGGCATCGCTTGCGTCGCGGCCCAAACCGATGCGGATGCGGAACGCCTGCGTGCGCTCGGCGCCGCGAGCGTACACGTAGCCGGCAGCCTCAAGTTCGACATTGTGCCGCCGCGACAGGCGGTTGCGGCCGGTGCGACGCTGCGCGCGCAAATCGGTGCGCGGCCAGTGCTGCTGTGCGCGAGTACGCGGGAAGGTGAGGAAGCGCTGATTCTTGATGCGTTGACGACAGCGGTGCCGGATACTGCACTGGTCATGATCGTGCCGCGCCACCCGCAACGTTTCGACGAGGTGGCGCGGCTGATCGCGTCGCGCGGATTGTCGATGTGCCGCCGCTCTGCATTGAACGATGCGCCGGTGTCGCCCGATATACGGATTCTGCTCGGCGATACCATGGGCGAGATGTTCGCGTATTACGCCGCGTGCGACGTCGCCTTCATAGGCGGCAGCCTGCTGCCGCTGGGCGGACAGAATTTGATCGAGGCATGCGCGGTCGGCAAGCCGGTGCTGGTCGGTCCGCACACCTTCAACTTCAGCGCGATCAGCGAGGACGCAATTGCCGCCGGAGCCGCTTTACGGACAGCGGATGCCGCGAAGATGCTGACGCAGGCGACCCGGTTGCTGTCTTGCGATCATGAGCGCGCGGATATGGGGCAAAAGGCGCTGATGTTCGCGCACCAGCATCGCGGGGCGACGGCACGTACCATCGCGCTGCTGCGACCTTTTCTTGTCACGCAGTAGCAAGCGGCGGTCGGTCTTCTTCAACCGGCATTGTTCCGGCGCTCGCGGATGAAGTCAGCAAGCACGCCAAGCGCGGCACGTATGGCATCAGTGATCGCGGCGCAATTGTCAATCTCTGACTCATCCAGCTTGTGGATTGCCTGCGGCAAGGTGATGCATGCATCGGCGACCAGTGTAGCCGACATCACCGTCAGTATTTCCGCGAGCGCGGCATAAGCATGCATCGCACGCGGTGCCGCATTGATCAGCGCGACCGGCTTGTTGACGATTTCACTGCCGCCGACCAGCCAATCGAGCGCATTCTTCATCGCGCCCGGTACGCCATGCGCATACTCGGGGCTCGCGATTATCAGGCCGTCCGCAACGCCAATGTATTTGCGGAAATCGATGACCGTGGCTGGTGCGTTGTCGTCCAGATCCGGCGTGAAATGCGGCAGGCCGGCGATGCCGTTGAACTGTTCTATCTGCACATCGGCCGGTGCCAACCGCGCCGCGACACGCAGCAATGCGCTGTTTGACGAGGCTGCGCGCAGGCTTCCAGAAATCGCGACGATGCGGACTGGCGCTGCGCTCACTAGGGAGCGGGCGTGGTTTCGTTGATGCCGCCGCCGAGGGCTCGGTACAGGTCGACCGCATTGGTCAGCCGCAGCAGCCGCGCCTGCACCAGCGCCTGCTGTGCCGTGAACAGCTCGCGTTGCGCGTCCAGCACGTCGAGCGAGCTCGATACGCCGCTCTCGTAACGTTGCTGCGACAGCTTCAGGCGTTCCGCCTGCGCATCCTGCACTGCGCGCTGGGCTTCGATCTGATCGTTCAGCGTTCCGCGCGCCACCAGTGCATCCGCCACTTCGCGGAAGGCAACCTGAATCGATTTCTCGTAATTGGCAACCGCGATGTTCTTGCGCACTTTGGTCAGCGACAGATTGGCGCTGTTGCGTCCGGCGTCGAAAAGCGGCAGCACCAGTTGCGGTATGAACGACCAGGTGCGCGAACCGGCGTCGAACAGGCCGGACAATTCGGTGCTGGCGGTGCCGACGCCTGCCGTCAGCGAGATGCGCGGGAAGAAAGCGGCACGCGCGGCGCCGATGTTGGCATTGGCCGCCTGCAGACTTTGCTCCGCGGCGCGAATATCCGGGCGGTGCTCCAACAGGTCCGACGGCAGGCCGGCCGGAATGTCAGCCACGATGTTCTGCTCCGACAGTGTTTGAGCCGCCGGCAGATCGGTCAGCGGCTTGCCGACCAGCAGCGTCAATGCATTGGCCGCCTGCGCCCGCTGGCGCGCCAGCGTGGCCAGCGACACGCGTGCCGATTGCACCAGCGTTTCTTCCAGCCGCAGATCGAGTGCCGACGATGCGCCGACATCGAAGCGCTGCTTCGCGAGCTTGTAGCCGGCTTCGCGACCTTCCAGCGTTTGTCGTGCCAGTTCGTATTGCTCGTCAAACGCGCGCTCGGCCAGGTAAGCCTTCGCCACTTCTGCGATCAGCGAAATCCGCGCAGCCAGATGCGCCTCACCGGTGGCCAGATATTGCGCCAGCGCCGCGTCTTTCAGGCTGCGCACACGGCCGAAGAAATCGAGTTCGAACGCGGTGAGTCCGAGGCCGACCTGGTAGCTGGCGCCGGTTACTGCGGCGCCATTGACGAATGTGCGGCCGCGGCTGCCGCTGGCCGTTGCGCTCACTGTCGGGAAAAGATCGGCCGACTGGATGTTGTATTGCGCACGCGCTTCTTCGATGCGCAGCGCGGCAATGCGCAAGTCGCGGTTGTTGTCGAGCGCAGTACCGATCAGTACGCGCAAGCGCGGATCGGGGAAGAAATTGCGCCAGCCGATCGCCGAGGCGTCGCTGTCCCCTTGTCCGGTTTCTTCGGCCGGATAGCTTGTCGCTACCGGCGCTTCCGGGCGTTCGTAGGTCGGCGCCAGCGTACAGCCGGTCAGCACGCCGGCCGCGAGCAGGGCGCAGGTCAATTGCTTAATCATTCTTTTCTTCCTCGATCTTTTCGTCCTCGATCTTTTCGCTTTCGATCTGTTTCATGTGCGCCGCGTACATTTTCCGCTGCCGCTCACTGCCTTTGAAGAAGTGGCGCACGACCACAAAGAATACCGGTACCAGGAACACCGCTAGCAGCGTTGCGGTAATCATGCCGCCCATCACGCCGGTACCGATCGCGCGCTGGCCGGCCGAACCCGCGCCGGTGGCGATCACCAGCGGCAGCACGCCGAGAATGAACGCCAGCGAGGTCATGATGATGGGACGGAAGCGCAGATGCACCGCTTCCAGTGTCGCCTCGATCACGCTCTTGCCCTGTGCCTGCAGATCCTTCGCGAACTCGATGATCAGGATCGCGTTTTTCGCCGACAGACCGATGATCGCGATCAGGCCGACCTTGAAGTACACATCGTTCGGCATGCCGCGCAATGTGGCGCCGAGCAGCGCCCCCAGCACGCCGAGCGGCACCACCAGCAGCACCGACAGCGGAATCGTGGTGCTTTCATACAATGCGGCCAGCACCAGGAAAACCGCGATCAGCGACAGGGCAAACAGCGCAGGTGCCTGCGATCCGGAGGTTTTTTCTTCCAGCGAACCGCCGGTCCATTCATAGGCGATGCCAGCCGGCAGCTTGGCCGCGAGCTTTTCCATTTCCGCCATCGCTTCGCCAGTACTGCGTCCCTTCGCCGCATCGCCGGAAATCTTCACCGCCGGATAGCCGTTGTAGCGCACCAGTTGCACCGGACCGGTGATCCATTGCGTCGTGGCGAAGGTCGAGAACGGCACCATCGTCCCTTGCGCATTGCGCACATACAGGTTCAGCAGATCCTGCGGTTGCATCCGTTTCGGCGAATCCGCTTGCAGGATCACGCGCTGCTGCCGCCCCGCGTTGGGGAAGTCGTTCAGATAGGCGGAGCCGAACGCGTTCGACAAGGTAGTGTTGATGTCGGCGAAGCTGACGCCGAGCGCACTGGCTTTGTCGCGGTCGATATGCAGTTCGAGCTGCGGCGTGTCTTCCAGTCCTTCGGGACGCACGCCGGTCAGCAACGGGCTCTTTGCCGCCATCCCGAGCAACTGGTCGCGCGCGGAGAGCAGGGCATCGTGGCCGAGGCCGCCGCGGTCTTGCAGGCGGAAGGTGAAGCCGGTTGCGTTACCCAGCTCGCGGATCGGCGGCGGGTTGACCGGGAAAATGATCGCGTCGCGGATCTGCGACAGCGCACCGAACGCGCGGCCGGCGATCGCGGTAGCGGCATCGCTGGGGCCGCGCTCGCTCCAGTCCTTTAGTGGTGTGAACACCAGGCCGGCGTTCTGGCCGCTGCCGGAAAAGCTGAAGCCGGTAACGGCAACCGTGTGCTGGATCGCGGGCTGCTTCAGGTAATAGTTCTCGACCTGCTTGATCACGTCCAGCGTACGGTTGACGCTGGCGCCCGGTGGCAGTTGCACGTTGGTGATCAGGTAGCCTTGGTCTTCGATCGGCAGGAACGACGACGGCAGCCGTGCGTACAGCAGCACGACGCAGGCGATGATGACGCCATAAATCGCCATGTAACGTCCGGTCCTGGTCAGCATTTTCGCGACGAAACTCTGGTAGCCGCCGGTGGTGCGGTGGAAGCCGCGGTTGAACCAGCCGAAGAAGCCTTTCTTTTCATGATGGTGCCCGGCCTCGACCGGCTTGAGCAGCGTCGCGCACAGCGCCGGCGTCAGCGACAATGCCATCAGCGCCGAGAACAGCATCGACGACACCATCGACAGCGAGAACTGGCGGTAGATCGCACCGACCGCACCGCCGAAGAAGGCCATCGGGATGAACACCGCGACCAGCACCAGCACGATGCCGATGATCGCACCAGTGATCTGGCCCATTGCCTTGCGCGTGGCTATGCGCGGCGACAGGCCTTCTTCGCTCATGATGCGCTCGACGTTTTCCACCACCACGATCGCGTCGTCGACCAGGATGCCGACCGCGAGCACCATGCCAAACATGGTCAGCACGTTGATTGAAAAGCCGAACGCCAGCATCATGGTGAACGTTCCCATCAGGGCTACCGGCACCACGATGGTCGGAATCAGTGTGTAGCGGATGTTCTGCAGGAACAGGTACATCACCAGGAACACCAGCACGATCGCTTCGAGCAATGTCTTTACCACTTCCTCGATCGAGATTTTCACGAACAGCGAAGTGTCATACGGAATGTCGTATTTGACGCCGGCTGGGAAATAGCGCGCCAGCTCCTGCATCTTGTTACGTACCAGGGTCGCCGTTTCCAGTGCATTCGCGGTCGGCGACAGCAGCACGCCGATCGCCGCGGTGGGCTTGCCGTCCAGCCGGGCCGACGTGGCATATGCCTGGCCACCGAGTTCGATGCGCGCCACATCGCGCAGGCGCACGGTGGCGCCGTTCGGACTGGCGCGCAGCACGATGTTGCCGAACTGCTCGGGCGTCTTCAATTGACCGGTCACCACAACCTGCGCGGTGATCTGCTGCGAACTCTCGTTCGGCGTGTCGCCCAGCGTGCCGGATGCAACCTGGGCATTCTGTGCGCGAATTGCAGCGGCAACATCGGCCGGCGTCAGCTTGTAACCCTCCAGCTTGGCGGGGTCGATCCAGATCCGCATCGCGCGTTCGGTACCGAACAGCGTGGCGTCGCCGACACCGGGAATGCGCTTGACTTCGTTGAGGACGTTGCGCGACAGGTAGTCACCGAGCGCAACCGGGTCGAGCCGGCCGTCGGTAGAGGAGAGCGTGGTGAACAGCAGGAAGTTGCTGCGCGCCTTGGTCACCTGCACGCCCTGCTGCGTCACCGCCTGTGGCAGGCGCGACTCGACGCGCTTGATCCGGTTCTGCACATCGACCGCGGCAAGATCGGGATTGGTCCCGGGCAGGAAGGTGACCGTGATTTGCGTCTGGCCGTTCGACTGGCTTTGCGACTCGATGTACTGCAAGCCGTCGGCGCCGTTCATTTCCTGCTCGATCAGGCTGGTCACGCTCTGGTCGAGCGTCTCGGCTGATGCGCCGGGGTAGGTCGCGGTAATCACGATCGACGGCGGCGCGATGGTCGGATACTGCGAGACCGGCAGCCGGGTAACCGAGATCGCGCCTGCAAGCAGAATGAAGAGTGCGATCACCCAGGCGAATACCGGGCGGTCGATAAAGAACTTTGCCATCTGGCGGATTCCTCGATTAAGGTTTTTGTGCAGGTTGCGGCGCCGCGTTCGGGGCCGTGTTTGCCGCCGCGCCCGATGCCGGATTCTTCCATGGCATCGGTTTCACGGTTGCACCGGGTTTCACTTTCTGTAGACCTTCGACAATAACCTTGTCGCCTGCTTTCAATCCTTGCAGCACGATCCATTCGTCGCCCTGGGCCGAACCGGTCTTGATTTGCCGCGAACTCACCTTGCCGTCAGCGCCGACCAGCATCACCGACGCGCTGTCCTGATTGCGGATCACCGCCTGTTGCGGCACGGTAATCGCCTGCTCGTCGACTGCCTGTTCCAGCCGCGCCCGAGCATACATGCCGGGAAGCAGGAAATGGTCGGGATTGGGGAATTTCGCGCGCAGCGTCACGGCGCCGGTATTCTCGTCGACACTCATGTCGGAGAACAGCAATTTACCGGCGTGCGGGTAAGGCGTGCCATCCTCCAGCACCAGGGTTACCTTTGCCTGATCGCGGCCGACACGCTTCAACTGGCCGTTCTCCATCGCGCGGCGCAGTTGCAGCAGTTCGGATACGGATTGCGTCAGGTTCACGTAGATCGGGTCGAGCTGCTGGATCATTGCCAGCGGCGTGGCTTCGCCCTGTCCCACCAAGGCACCCTCGGTAACCAGTGCACGGCCGATACGGCCGGAGATGGGCGCGTTGACGGTGGCATAGCCGAGATTCAGGCGCGCAGTCTGCTGCGTGGCCTTGGCGGCGGCGACATCAGCCTCGCTTTGTTTCTGCGCAGTCAGTGCATCGTCGAATTCCTGCTTGCTGATCGCATTGGTCGCAACCAGCGGCCGGTAGCGCTGCACCTTGAGATTGGCCTGCGCCAGGTTGGCTTCCGCTTTTGCCAGCGCTGCCTTGGCGCTGTTATATGTTGCCTGGAATTGTGCCGGATCGATGCGGAACAATACGTCGCCTGCCTTGACGTCGCTGCCTTCCCGGAAAACCCGTTTCAGCACGATGCCCGGAACCCGTGCCCGCACCTGCGCGACGCGATATGCCTCCACGCGTCCCGGCAGCTCGGTCGTGATCGCCACCCGCACGGGCGCGACAGTCACCACCGATACTTCCGGCGGCGGCATGGCGGCGCCTTGCGCCTGGGCACTCGTGATCTTGTCGCCGCATCCTGCAAGCACGGTGACCAGGAAAACGGCCGCGGCGATACGCGGTACATGACGAATGGAATTCATAAATTCTCGCATGGTAATTAAATTGAAACGCAGGCAGGAAAACCGGATACGGGCATGAAAGGCGATGGCACTGCACTGATGGCGCGCCCGCTGCAGCGTTGTTTTTTTCAGGATCAGCGAATGGTATTATACATACGTGCGTGTATGTATGTAACAGCGTGCAATCCTGCTCGAATGACCGGGCAGCGCGCGGATATTATCCGCGGTTTCTCACCTGAATTTTGATTCGCCATGGCTAGATCCACCAAGGAAGAAGCGCTTGAAACGCGCAACCGGATTCTCGACGCCGCCGAGAACGTGTTTCACGCGCAGGGCGTTGCGCGCACCTCGCTGGCGGACGTCGCACAGGCGGCGAACGTGACGCGCGGCGCGATTTACTGGCATTTCCGGAACAAGAGTGATCTGTTCGATGCGATGTGCGAACGGGTCCGGCTGCCGATGGAAGCGATGGTGGAGGCAAGCGCGACGGAAGAAGAGGCCGATCCGCTCGGACAATTGCGCTCGACCTGTATTTTCATCATGAAGGAAGCGGTGCGTAATGTGCATTCGCGCAAGGTGTTCGATATCCTGTTCCACAAATGCGAGTTTGTCGACGAGACCGACCCGATCGTGATCAGGCAGCGGGAATGCTATCTGCAAGGGATGGTGAACCTGGAACGCATTTTGCGCAATGCGATTACACGCGGCCAGCTGGCGCCGGATTTCGACACCCGTCTGGGATGCGTGACGCTGCACGCGATGATCGACGGATTGCTCAACAACTGGTTGTTCGCGCCGGACAGCTTCAATCTCGCAGGGAATGCCGAAACGCTGATCGACGCCTGCATCGACACACTGCGCTACGCGCCGTCGCTGCGCCGGCGGGCTGCCCCGTCCCGGCCGGAAATGCACACTATTGCTTCAGCAGTGCATTGATCTGTGCCAGATCTTCCTCTTTCAGAGTGCCGGCCGCCGATTTCAGGCGCAGCCCGTTGACCAGCGTGTCGTAGCGGGCTCTCGCCAGATCGCGCCGGGTTGAATACAACTGCTGCTGCGCATTCAGCACATCGATATTGATGCGGACACCTACCTGGTAGCCGAGCTGGTTCGATTCCAGCGCTGACTGGCTCGACACTTCTGCCGCTTCCAGTGCCTTCACCTGCGCCAGGCCGGCAGTCACGCCGAGGAAGGATTGGCGCGCGCCTTGCGCCGCGGTCCGGCGCGCATTTTCCAGATCGGCGCGGGCCTTGTCTTCCAGCGCGATCGCTTCGCGCACCTTGCTGTCGACCGCGAAGCCTGAAAAGAGCGGAATCGCCCATTGCACGCCGATCGAACTGGTATTGGCCGTGGAATTAAGTGCGCTGACGCTGCCCGGATTGCTGTGATTACGGCTCGCCACCAGGTCGACGGTCGGGTAGTGACCGGCGCGGTTGTGCTTGATTTCACGCCGCGCGATTTCCAGCGCAAGCTGCTGGCCGACCACGCCGTAGTTTTGCTGTTCGGCGCTGCGCACCCATTCATCGGCAGCGGTCGGTTGCGGCGGCGTCAAGGTGACGCCCGGCCGCAGCGTCGCCAGCGCGCCGGCCGGCTCATTGGTGATCTGTTCCAGCGCGTTGCGCTTGATCCGCAGGTCGTTCTGCGCCGCGATTTCCTGCGCCACTGCAAGGTCGTAGCGCGCCTGCGCCTCGTGCGTGTCGGTGATGGTCGTGGTGCCGACTTCGAAGTTGCGCTTGGCCGATGCGAGCTGCTCGGTGATCGCAACCTTTTGCGCTTGCAGCGACGCCAGTGCATCCTGCGCCGCCAGCACATCGAAATATGCTTGCGCGACGCGCACGATCAGGTCCTGCTGCGCCTGCGCGAATTGCGCCTCGCTGGCTGCGACCGACAGTTTTCCTTCCTGGTATTGCTCCCAGTTCGCGACGCGAAACAGCGGCTGAGACAACGACAGTGTATAGCCGTTGCCGCTGTAATCGATAGTGCCCGGAAGACTGCTGCTGTCCAGACTGTTGCGGCTATATGCGCCCGATATGGCGACATTCGGCAGCAGCCCCGAGCGTCCCTGCACCGACTTCTCCTGGCCGGCCGCCAATGCTGCACGCGCGCTCGCATATTGCGCATCGTTGGCGAGCGCTTCCCGGTATGCCTGCAGAACATCGGTTGCATGCGCATTCAACGATGCAAAGGCGCCGGCAAGCAGCAGGGCGATAACGGGATTGCGCATTACATTCTCCAGTGGAGTCGGTCAAGAAAAGTTGATAGGGTCAATACGTCGGCATCGAATTGTCGACCTGCAGCGCCCATGCATGGACGCCGCCGGTCAGGTTGATGACTTGCGTGAAGCCGTTGCGTTCGAGGAAGGACGCGACCGACATGCTGCGCGCGCCGTGATGGCAGATGCAGACGATGGGTGCCTCGTCGTCCAGCTCCTGCATCCGTGCCGGAATGCTGTTCATTGGAATCGGCACCGAGTCTTGTATGCGGCAGGTCTCGAATTCCCATGGCTCGCGCACATCCAGCAGCACTGGTTTCGGTCGATCCGGGTCGGCCAGCCAGGCAGCCAGTTCGGGCGCGGTCATGGTTTGCATAGGATTGCCTCAGAACGTGAAATGGGACGGGGTAAATGCATCGCGCAGCGGCTTGACGTCGGTTTCGAACACCTTGACCGTGCTGTAGGCGGTATCGGATACGCGTGTGACGATCTGTGCCGACATCGCCGGCGACTCGCCGATGATCGCGAAGAGGCGGCCGCCGACCTTGATCTGTTTCAGGAACGTATCCGGCAGCACCGGCAGCGAACCGGAAATCACGATCGCGTCGTAGGCCGCGTCGGCGGCGTCGCGCGGCCAGCCGAGTGCGCCGTTGCCCAGCGCGACGTCGACATTGGTCACGCCGTAGTCATGCAGATTCTTTTCCGCCATCGCCTTGAGTGCCGGATCGATCTCGACCGTCGTCACGTGGCGCGCCTTGTAGGCCAGCAGTGCGGCCATGTAGCCGGAACCGGCACCCACTTCCAGCACCTGTTCATGCTTCTTGATGTGCATTTCCTGCATGATGCGCGCCTCCAGTTTCGGCGCGAACATGTGCGCGCCGCCCCCCAGCGGAATTTCGGTGTCCATGAAGGCCAGGCTCTTGTATGCAGCCGGCACGAAGGCTTCGCGCTTGACGATCACCAGCAGGTCGAGCACGTCCTGATCCAGTACGTCCCATGGGCGGATCTGTTGCTCAATCATGTTGAAACGGGTTTTTTCGATGTTCATTTTCGAGGCTCAAGGGGTTAGGACAAAGTCGGCATTTTATCAAACGGCGTCGTCATTTTTTCTATGCGGCAGCGCCACCACGGAGCCGTGGCGCTGCGACTCGGCTTCCTCCGGGCGCCATTTGCGGCGTGCCCAGACCGCAAAATCATCCAGATAGGTGTAGATCACCGGTACCACCACCAGCGTCAGCAGCGACGACGTGATGATGCCGCCGATCACCGCCTGGCCCATCGGCGCGCGCTGTTCGGAGCCTTCGGCCAGGCCAAACGCCAGCGGCACCATGCCGAACACCATTGCCAGCGTGGTCATCAGGATCGGGCGCAGCCGCACATGCGCCGCTTCCAGCAGCGCGGCGGTGCGCGCGGCGCCGGCCTTGCGCGCATGGTTGGCGAAATCGACCAGCAGGATCGCGTTCTTGGTCACCAGGCCCATCAGCATGATGAAGCCGATGATCGAGAACAGGTTCAGCGTGGAACGGAAGAACATCAGCGACAGGAACACACCGATCAGCGTCAGCGGCAGCGACGCCATGATCGCAACCGGCTGCAGGAAGCTGGCGAATTGCGAGGCCAGGATCATGTAGATGAAGATCACCGCCAGCGCCAGCGCCGATAGCGCGTAGCCGAACGACTCCTGCATGTTCTTGGCCGAGCCGTTGACCTGATAGCGATAACCGGGCTGCCAGTGCATGCCGTCGAGCGCTTTCTTGATTTCGGCGTTGACCTGGCCGGCGGAGTGGCCGACTACGTTGGCCGACAGCTCGACTTCGCGGTTCAGGTCGCGCCGGTTGATCTGGTTGGCGCCGGTCGACGGCACGATGTCCGCCACTTGCCGCAACGGCACCATTTTCGGCGTGCCGTCAGTGTTGGTCTGCGAGCTGGCCAGCATCAGGCGCGACAAGTCGTCGATCTTGTTGCGGTCGCTCGGCGCCAGCCGCACGTTGACGTCGTAGTTCTCGTCGTCCGGCGCGCGCCAGGTGCTGGCCGCTTCGCCCGCCAGCAGCGGCCGCAGCGCGGCGCCGATCTGCGCGACGCCGACGCCCAGGTCGGCGCCGATGTCGCGCTTCGGCTCGATCGCGATGATCGGCTTGTTCGGCTTCAGGCTGGAATCGAGATCGACCACGCCGGGAATCGCGCGGATCTTCGCCTGCGCTTCCGCCGACAGCTTTGCCAATTGATCAAGATCGGTGCCGAGCAGCGACAGCCGGACCTGCTTGGTATCGCCGCCGACACCTTCAAGCGAACCGATGTGCGTGACGGTGATGCCGGCGATTTGCGACAGCCGGTTGCGCAGCGGGATGCTCAATTCACTGGTGCTGCGCTTGCGCTGGTCGCGCGGCGTCAGGCGCACGTAGGTGGTCGCGTAATTCTTGCCCTGCGCGGTGCCGGTGTTGATCGACGTGTACAGGTCGCGCACCTCGGGAAATTCGCGCAGCACCGCTTCCACCTGGTGCGCCTTGCTTTCGGTGAATTCCAGCGACGAGCCGACCGGCGTGTAATATACGACGCCGGTTTCCGAGTAGTCGGCCTGCGGTACGAATTCGCTGCCGATCAGGCCCGACATTGGAATCGCAAAGCCGCCGAAGAACGTTGCCGCGGCGATCGCCAGCGTGCTCTTGCGATGCCGTAGCGACCATTTCAGCAGCCGCTGATAGACCGCCGACAGCCAATGCACCAGCCGCTCGAACTGTTCCAGCACGCGGCCGATGGTCCTGCCGTACAAGGTGTTGCGTCGATGCACGCCGTGCACCGCCGGATCGGGCCAGATCGACGACAGCATCGGATCCAATGTGAACGACACGAACATCGAAATCAGCACCGCCGCCGTCACCGTGACGCCGAACTGGTGGAAGAAGCGGCCGATGATGCCGCCCATGAAGCCGACCGGCAGGAACACCGCGACGATCGACAGCGTGGTCGCCATCACCGCCAGGCCGATCTCGGCGGTGCCTTCCAGCGCCGCCGTCTTGTGGTCCTTGAACCGCCCGTTCACCTTCATGCCCGCGTGCCGCACGATGTTTTCCCGCACCACGATCGCGTCGTCGATCAGCAGGCCGACGCACAAGGACAACGCCATCAGCGTGATCATGTTGATCGTGAAGCCGAAGATGTACATGAACAGGAAGGTGCCGATCAGCGCCACTGGCAGCGTCAGGCCAGTGATTACCGTCGAACGCCAGGAGTTGAGGAACAGGAACACGATCAGGATGGTCAGCGCCGCGCCTTCAAGCAGCGTGCGG
This sequence comes from uncultured Noviherbaspirillum sp., assembly GCA_966211585.1. Taxonomy (GTDB): domain Bacteria; phylum Pseudomonadota; class Gammaproteobacteria; order Burkholderiales; family Burkholderiaceae_D; genus Noviherbaspirillum. The sequence continues at coordinate 61,003 of CBIHNU010000020.1, forward strand.
CGCACGTTTTCGACACCCACCCGGATCTGGCGCGAACTGTCGCGGATCACGTCCAGCTTGACGCCGGGATACAGCGCGTTCAGCGTCGGTTGCAGTTCCTTCAGCGCCGCCTTCAGTCCGTCGGCCACGTCTATCGTGTTCTGGCCTTGCGCCTTCAGGATGTTCAGCGCGAGCGTGCGCTGGCCGTTGAACATCGCCAGGCTTTCCTGTTCTTCCTGGCCGTCGACCACGGTCGCGATCTGCGACAGCAGCACCGGCTGATCGCCGCGGCGGGCCACGATGATGCGGTTGAAGTCGTCGGGATTCTTCACCCGGCCCTTGATCTGCACCGTGCGCTCGCTGTTCGACGAACGGATCGCGCCGGTCGGCAATTCCTGGTTTTCGTTGCGGATCGCATTGATCACCTGGTCGATGCCGATGCCGAGCGCTTCCATCTCGACCGGCTTCACATAGATGTCGATCTCGCGCATCACGCCGCCGACCAGCGTCACCGAACCGACGCCGCGCACGTTTTCCAGCCGCTTCTTCACCACCTGGTCGGCGATCGTGGTCAGCTCGCGCATGCTGCGCTGCCTGCTCCCGCTTGTGCCGGCTGCATTGCTGACCGAAATCGAGAAGATAGGCTGGTCTGCCGGGTCGTAGCGCGTGACGCGCGGCTCGTCCACTTCCTTGCGGAAGCCGGCTTTCACCAGTGCCACCTTTTCGCGCACATCCTGGGCGGCCTGCGCCGGATCGACGGTCAGCTGGAATTCGATGATGACCACCGACGAGCCTTCATACGAACGCGAAGTCAGGCTGTTGATGCCGCTGATCGTATTGACCGCTTCCTCGACCTTGCGCGTGATGTCGGACTCGACGGTTTCCGGCGATGCGCCCGGGTAATCGGTCTGCACCACCACCACCGGAAAGGTCACGTCCGGAAACTGGTCGACCTGCAGCCGTTGGTAGGAAAACAAGCCGAGCACGACGAAGGCGACCATCATCATGGTCGCGAGTACGGGATTGCCGATACTGATGCGAGTGAACCACATGATCAGAGCGCTTCCGCGCGTATCTTGAGGGCCTGGTTCATCGCTTCGAAGCCGGCACGGGTCGGCGCTTCCATCGTGCGCCAAACCAAGGGCAGTAGCAGACCCGAAAACGATTCGCGATGGTAAAACCGCGTTCCATCGGCCACCGGCTGCAGCCGGAATTCATGCAGCCCGTCACACAGGCCGGGCAGCAGGAAATGGCCGAGCCAGCTGAATGCACGTGCTTCATCGATCACTTGCACGTGGGGGCGGAAACGTATCCTGCTTTTTCCCGGCGGCTGGATGCATACATCGAGCCGCTCGCCGCGTCGTGGATTGCCGGCAATCGAACGCACCAGCGGATTCCAGTCCGGATAGGCGGCGAAATCCATCAGGATGCGCCATACCGCGCTGGTCGCAGCCGCGATGTCGATCGCGGTTTCTATGCGGCGCACCATTATTGGACCGCTACGCTGGACGGCGCGGGCGTGCCGCCTGTGCTGCCGGCGCCGGTGAAACGTACGCTGCTGCCGACCTGCAGGCTGCCGAGATTGGTTTTCACCACGCGTGCGCCGTTGTCGAGCCCGGCAAGAACCTCCACGGCGTTGCCTTCGCCGTCATCGCCGCGCATGCCGAGCGTGACCGGCTTTTGCGCCAGCTTGCCGTTTTCGATCGCATACACGTACGCGGTGCCCGCCTCGTTGCGCACTGCCGATTGCGGCACCGTCAGCACGCCGGTTTTTTTCGCGACCGTCAGTTGTGCTTCGCCGAACATGCCGACACGCAATATGCCTTCCGGATTGTCGATCTGGATATACACCAGGATCGAACGCGAACCGGCCTGGGTTGCCGGATTGATGCGCGCAACCTTGCCCTTCAGCGGCTGCGCCATGCCTTCCACCCGGACCTGGACTTCCTGGCCGAGCGCGACATGCATGATTTCGGATGCGGGTACCGCGGCTTCCATCTCCATCTGGCTCAGGTCGACCACGTCCAGCAGATGAAAATCGACCGGCACCTTTTCGCCCGGCTGCACGGTGCGGCTGCTGATCAGGCCGGAGATCGGCGCGCGGATCACCGTATCCGCCAGCGCCTTCTGCGCGACGTCGAGCGCACCGCGTGCGGACTCGACGTTGGCGCGCGCAATGTCGAACTGGCTCGCCGCGTTATCGAATGCGTTCTTCGAAATGAAGCCCTTGTCGAGCAGCGCCTTGTTGTTATCGCGTGCCTTGGTGGCGATTTCCAGTTGTCCGCGCGCCGCCTGCAATGCGCCTCTCGCCTGGTCGAGCCGCGCCTGGTAGTCGCTGGCATCCAGCTTGACCAGCACCTGGCCGGCCTTGACCGGCTCGCCCTCGCGCACCAGCACCTCGCGCACTTCGCCAGCGCCCTTCGCTTTCACGGTTGCCTGGTTGAGTGCGCGCAGCGAACCCGACAGCGGCAGCAATTGACGCAGATCGCGGACCTTCGCTTGCGTCACGTCGCCTGGCAGGAATTCGAGAATCGCAGGCGCCTGCACCGTCGTCAACGCCGGGGCGTCCGGCGCTTTCGTCTTTCTCAGCATCGCGGCCGCGACCCCGGCGCCCAGCAGGCACACGACGATCACGATCCACAGCACGCGGCGTTTCAACATGGAGGAACCGTTCATTTCAGTGACGCAGGCCGCTCGACCAGCAAACCGTGCAAAAACAGGTCGATGAAGCTGTTCAGGTAGTCGTCCGGGGCCATTGGCTCGGCGCGGCACGCACTGAAAGAGTGTTTCCACATCATCAGCATCAGCATCGGTGCGCAGATCAGGTTCATCGCCTGATAGACATTGATCTGCCGGAATTCGCCGCGTTCAATGCCGCGTTCGAGCATGCGCACGATCATGGCGTTGCCGCGTGATATCACTTCGTCGTGATAGAACTGTGTGACTTCGGGAAAATTACCCGCTTCCGCCATCATCAGTTTTGTGATGCCCGAGAGTTTGGTGTTGCCGATCCGTTCCCACCAGCCGAGCACGATTTCGCGAAACAGCTCGATGCTGCTGCCTTCGTAGTGATCGATCATTTCTTCCGCTTCGCCCAGCACCGGCACCACGTTTTCCCGCACCACCGCCTTGAACAGTTCTTCCTTGTTGGTGAAATAGAGATACAGCGTGCCTTTGGAAACGCCGGCACGCGACGCCACATCGTCCAGGCGCGTTGCCGCATAGCCGCGCTCCACGAACAGGTCGAGCGCCGCCGCCAGCAGTTCCTGCGGGCGCGCTTCCTTGCGCCGCGTCCAGCGTGGTTTGTTCTTGAAAAGGCATTCCATGGTGGTTGGGAAAATAACTTACTGAAGAGTCAGTAATATAAGCGCGGGGGGGGGCGGCGTCAAGCTTGTCGATCAATCGATATTCGCGATTAATGGATGGGCAGCGGGTTGCGTGAATACCAGTAAAATCAGCGGTATCTCTTTTTGCGCTCGGCATTCGTATGCGCCGGGGTGCGTTATGCATCGGCATTGCCGATCAAACCATTGCTTATGAACCAACCAGCTTGCCGACCCGGCTGCGGCGCCTGCTGCATCGCGCCGTCGATTTCGTCGCCGATTCCCGGGATGCCGAACGGCAAGCCTGCCGGCGTGCGTTGCATTCAGCTTGACGACGCCAATCGCTGCATGATTTTCGGCAAAAGGGAACGCCCACCGGTATGCGAAAGTCTACAGCCGTCAACCGAGATGTGCGGCGCGTCGCAGGAGCATGCGCTGCTGTATCTGGCGCACCTGGAGGCACTGACCTCATGATGAAGGAAACACGATGAGCCTGCGGCTGTTGTCATTCGTTTCAGCCGCGCTGACGCTGCTGCTGGCGTCATGCGCGAGCCTGCTCGGTCCGCGCGATGTCGAGATTCCGCTGTCCACGCTGCAGCAGGCGGTATCGCGCAAATTCCCGTTCAACAGCCGCTATCTCGAACTGCTCGACATCAATGTCAGCAACCCGCGTATCGCGATGCAGCCCGAGTCCAACCGTGTCCTGACCAGCATGGACGTTTCGTTCGCGCCGCCATTCATGAATCGCTCGTGGAGCGGCAGCTTTGCGGTATCCGGCCAACTCGGGTTCGACGCCGCACGCAATGCAATCGTGCTGGCGGACCCGCATGTGGAAACCTTCACGGTCAACGGGCTCGACATGCCGTATGCGAACCAGATCACAAAAATCGGCCGCCTGCTGGCCGAAGAGCTGTTGCGGGACATGCCTTTGTATACCTTTCATCCGGACGATTTGCATCATGCCGGCACATCTTTCCTGCCATCCAAAATCACCACAACCGCGCGTGGTCTCGTGGTAACCTTGGTGCCTGCCAGATAGGGCCTAGCATTACAGCTTCCAGCCTCGAAATCCCGACCCGCGCGGCGCAGTTCCCGGCGGGTTTTTTATTGACGCCGACCTCTACACACTATCGACATGGACCTCGTTCTCGCGCTCAAGGCAATCATCATGGGCATCGTCGAAGGCTTGACGGAATTTCTTCCGATTTCGTCAACCGGGCACCTGATCCTTGCGGGTAGCCTGCTTAATTTCACCGGCGAAAAGATGAAGGTGTTTGAGATCGTGATCCAGGCCGGCGCGATCATTGCCGTGTGCTGGGAATACCGGGCGAAGATCGCCGTAGTGCTGGCCGGCCTGTTCAGCGACGCCAAGGCGCAGAAGTTTGTGCTGAACCTGTTCATTGCATTCCTGCCGGCTGCGGTGCTCGGCTTGCTGTTCAACAAGGCAATCAAGGCGGTGCTGTTCGCCCCGATCCCGGTGGCGCTCGCATTCATCATCGGCGGCGTGGTCATCCTGTGGGTCGAGCGCCGGCAGAAAGCCAATCCGATCGCCGCGCGCATCGAGTCGGTCGACGACATGACGGCGCTCGATGCCTTGAAAGTCGGCTTCGCGCAGGTGTTCGCGCTGATTCCCGGTACCAGCCGTTCCGGCGCGACCATCATGGGCGGCATGCTGTTCGGCCTGTCGCGCAAGGCCGCCACCGAATTTTCATTCTTCCTTGCGATCCCGGTGCTGTTCGCCGCGACCTTCTACTCGCTGTACAAGGAACGTGCGCTGCTGTCGGCGTCGGACCTCGACCTGTTCGCCCTCGGCACCGTCGCCGCATTCGTGTCGGCGTTCTTCTGCGTGCGCTGGTTGCTGCGCTACATCAGTTCGCACGACTTCACGGTCTTCGCCTGGTATCGTATCGTGTTCGGTTTCATCGTCATTTTCAGCGCCTACGGCCACTGGGTGACCTGGGCGGATTAACATAACAGGATGTCCGACTCCATCGACAGCAGAGCGCTGCACATACTCGAAAGCGTCTTCGGTTATTCCTCGTTTCGCGGCCAGCAAGCCGAGATCGTTGGTCATGTTGCGCGTGGCGGTGACGCGCTGGTGCTGATGCCGACCGGCGGCGGCAAATCCCTCTGCTATCAGATTCCCGCGATGCTGCGCGACGGCGTCGGCGTGGTGGTATCGCCGCTGATTGCCTTGATGCAGGACCAGGTTGATGCGCTCGATGAAGTCGGCGTGCGTGCCGCTTTCCTGAACTCAACCCAGACCTTCGATGAAGCGATGCGCACCGAGCGCCGCGTGCGCAATGGCGAGCTCGACCTGATCTATGTCGCACCGGAACGGCTGATGACGCCGCGCTGCCTGGAGCTGCTGGAAGCATCGAACATCGCGCTGTTCGCGATCGACGAAGCGCATTGCGTGTCGCAATGGGGGCACGACTTCCGCCCCGAATACATCCGGCTGTCGGTGCTGCACGAACGCTTTCCGCAAGTGCCGCGCATCGCACTGACCGCGACCGCCGATCCGCAGACCCGCGCCGAAATCGCGCATCGGCTGCAGCTCGACGACGCGATGCAATTCGTCTCGTCGTTCGACCGGCCCAATATTCGCTACCAGATCGTCGAAAAAGCCAATGCCCGCAAGCAGGTGCTCGATTTCATCAACGAAGAACATGCGGGCGATGCCGGCATCGTGTATTGCCTGTCGCGCAAGAAGGTCGAGGAAACCGCGGAGTTCCTGAACGCGAACGGCATTGCCGCGCTGCCGTATCACGCCGGCATGGAAATGGCGACGCGCACCAAAAACCAGGCGCGCTTCCTGCGCGAGGAGTCGATCGTGATGGTCGCGACCATCGCCTTCGGCATGGGCATCGACAAGCCCGATGTGCGTTTCGTCGCCCACCTCGATCTGCCGAAAAGCATCGAGGGCTATTACCAGGAAACCGGCCGCGCAGGCCGCGACGGTTTGCCGGCCGACGCATGGATGGCCTACGGCCTGCAGGACGTGGTGCAACAGCGCCGCATGATCGACGAGTCGGAAGCCGACGATACCTTCAAGCGTGTGCAAGGTGCCAAGCTCGACGCGATGCTCGGCCTGTGCGAAACGCTGAACTGCCGCCGCGTGCGCCTGCTCGATTACTTCGGCCAGGCATCCGAACCCTGCGGCAATTGCGACATCTGCCTGAGTCCGCCGGTGTCGTTCGATGGCACGGTGCAGATGCAGAAACTACTATCGTCGATCTACCGCGTCGACCAGCGCTTCGGCGCGGGCCATGTGATCGACGTTTTGCGCGGCACCGAATCGGACAAGGTCAGGCAATGGCGGCACGACAAACTGTCGACCTTTGGCGTTGGCAGCGAAACCAGCGAAGCGGAATGGCGCGCGGTGCTGCGCCAGGCGATCGCGCTCGGACTGGTGATGGTCGACCATGATACGTACGGTTCGCTGAAGCTGACCGCCGATGCGCGTCCGGTATTGCGCGGTGAGCGCAGCGTACAGTTGCGGCAGTATCAGAAACCGGTCAGGCAGAAGCGCCAGACCGCAAAATCGAAAGGCTATGTGGAGAGCGACCTGTCAACGGTGGAGCAGGCGATTTTCGAGAAGCTGCGTTGGTGGCGCGTCGAGACCGCGCGCAAGCACAACGTGCCCGCCTATGTGATTTTCCACGACGCGACGATGCGCGAAATCGCGAAGATGAAACCGGCATCACTGGATGACCTGCGCAATGTGTCCGGTGTCGGCGAGAAGAAGCTGGAAACCTACGGTGACGAGATAGTGGCCTTGATCGCCGAGATGAACTGACCGAAGGGTGTAGGGCGGGTTCCACTCGCCATTTCTCCAACGACCCAATAACCGGCGGGAGGGATCTGCCCTATAAGCGATACCTGCACTATCGCTTGATGAATACCAGATCCCACACCCCATGTCCAAGCCGCAAGCCGCGGTTCTCGAACTTGGTCACCGGCCGATAAGCCGGTCGCGGCGCGTAATCGGCAGCGGTATTTTGCAGCGCCGGCTCGTCGCCCAGCACCTGCAGCATCTGCTCCGCGTATTCCTGCCAGTCGGTCGCGCAATGCAGATAACCGCCGGGCGAGATGCGCGACGCCAGCAGGCTGACGAAAGGCGACTGGATCAGGCGCCGCTTGTTGTGCCGTGCCTTGTGCCATGGATCGGGAAAGAACACATGCACGCCCGCCAGCGATTCCGGCGCCACCATGTGCGTGATCACCTCGACCGCATCGTGCTGGATGATGCGCAGGTTGCCCAGACTCTGTTCGCCGATCAGCTTCAGCAGGCTGCCCACGCCCGGATTGTGCACTTCGACCCCGACGAAATTCTTATCCGGCATGCCTGCCGCGATCTTCGCGGTGGTGTCGCCCATGCCGAAGCCGATCTCCAGTATCGTCGGTGCGGCGCGCTCGAATGGCCGGTCGAAATCGAAAGTCTCTTTCACGTACGGGATGCAGAAGCGGGGCCCCAGCGTCTCGATCGCCTTCGCCTGTGCAATCGAAAGCCGGCCGGCGCGCGTGACGAAGCTGCGGATGCGTCGCTCGGTAGGGTCATACAACATTGTCTTGTTGGCGTCGTCTGTGGAGTGATTGTCGGACATGTCGGACCTGCTCGGATCGAAAAATAAGGGATTGCACGGCGCAATAAAAAAGGCACCGACCGGTGCCCGATTGACCTGGAGCGGGTGAAGGGAATCGAACCCTCGTCGTAAGCTTGGGAAGCTTCTGCTCTACCATTGAGCTACACCCGCGTAGGGTGCATTTTACGCGGGTTTCAATCTCGCTTGCAAACCGGTCAAGGATCGGCATGCCGCAAGATGTATTGGCTGAATTCACTGTACTGCCGTGTCGCTCATGTACCCACACAGATTCAGATAATGTCCGGTACGGCGATGCCGGGGAAATATCATAAATATGGTGGCTAGCCTCGGTTAATGGAAATTGATCAGAACGCCAAACCCGATCACTCTCTGATAGACGTTGTAATCGATCAGGCTGTATCCGTATCCGGAAAACACGCGCAAATAGCCCTTCAGATTGGATTGCAGCGGGAACGCCCATCCGAGTTGCACGGCTCCCTTGTTGGTATTGAAGTTGCGCCTCGCAAGAACCGAGAATTCGTGCCCGTTTTTCCGGTAGCTTCCTTCCAGGTCGCCTCTTCCCATGTAGTCGACGATATCGGGATTGTCGTCCGATATGCGCGGTTCATTGATACGTTGCCAAACCCGCGCCACCAGGCTGAAGTCGCCTCGTTCAAAACCGGCTTGCGCGTACATCCTGTTCCAGCTGCGCGAGAGTGTCGACGCTTGTCCGTTTGACTGGTGCACGAAGCCGACACCGGCGAACCGGGCACGCAAGCCGAGCAGCGAGAAGTTGATTGGCGTTACCGCCATCACTTCAGGCTGGTAGTCGGTTTCCCTGAAGGGACTGGATGCCTTGTGATTGGATGCCTGCCAGAAGCTTTGCTGGGTATAGCCGAACCATAAATCGAGAGGGCTGTTTGCCACGTTTTCCAGGAGCTTGAGCTTGAATCCGATCTGGAACGACAACTCGTTTCTGGACAAACCGTCGGAACCCGGCGTCAGCGAGCGAAACGGGATGTAGGGCGCATTGTTTGGCGAAGAGTTGTAGGTGGCAATCAGATAGTTATCGTAGTGAGGACGGAACTTGAAAACACCGCGCTTTTTTTCCGGCACCAGCTCCCAGTGGTCAGCAAGAAAAGAATTGCTTTCCTTTTCCTCTGCCACCGGCATTGTCGACACGACGGAAACAGGCGTTTGCCGGCTCTGAATGGATTTAATGTCTTCTTTGGTGCTTGCAGCGCCGGCGGCAAGACTGTCAAAACACACAAGACGATCATGATCGTTCGGAATTGCTGCGCAATCCTGAAGCTGAAGCGGGCGTTCCATTGCAAACGCGGAACATCCAATGAGCATCGAAATGACGGATGTTCCGATGCGTAAGTGGTTGGGCATTCTTCTTTATCCAGCCGTCTCATTTGTTCTGCAATGCGCATACGTGTGCAGATAATTCAGGAGACAAAGCTGGCCATCGATATAAAAGCTTATTTTGTCACTTTTAATAAAGAATAGTTTCCGGAACGGCACACTGAATCCGCAATGGTGCGGGACGGGGTCTCGCTTTGGATGCGGGTTGAAGGGCGCGACACGGATACTTTGTATTCATTTAATCGATACCAGGATTTTGTTCCGGTGTTTGTTGGTCGAATTAAACGATTCGGCTTGCGCGAGTACCTGGCTACCAGAATGGTGTCCAGCATAAAGGGGTGGCCGTGGCGTATTCCTGTTTCTTCTTCGGCGGAGGCATTATGGAATGGCGAAAAACGCGAAGTGAGCAGTTACGGCATTCCGGTGCGACGGATGATGAAAAACACGGTGTTGCGCCCCGATTACATGATTTTCTGCCTGTGGTGCAACGAATACTCATCCTGTCGTCGATGCTTGCGGCAGCACTGTTGGCCGCCCCGAAGGTTCATGCTTTCAGCGCAGCACAGGCCGTTCAACTCGTTGCACGTCCCTCCACGACGGCAACGCATTCCAGTCTGTCATCGGTAACTGAAGAAGAGCTCGGACTTGTATGGGCGAGAGGATTCTCCGACCGTCTGTTCGCCGGCAAATCCATGTACCTGGCGAACGGTAATGCCGTCGAAGCTTCGGGGAACACGGCGACCTTGCTGAATTTGCCACCCGGCTTCGCGGATGACAATGCGGCGTTCCTGGAGATTCGCTTCAATCCGGCCGATCTGTCGACCGTGATCGACAAAAGCGGCGTAGCCCTCGTGCGGTTGTCTACCTATATCGACAACGCGAGTGTCGACAATGTGCGTGCCGATGGCGCGCGCGGGCCGCGTGTCGGCAGCGCGTCTGCCCACAGGATCGACCTGCGCGGTACAACCCTCCGGATTGAACGTATCCGCTAAAGAGACAGCCGTTCGGCGGCAAGCAAGCCGCCGCCTCCGTTTGTACAGTTTCCGGTAATCCTTTAATTACCGGATCGGAAGTGATACGCTGAAGCCATATTCATTTGCCTGGATCGCGAACATCTGCAAGAGAGCCGCGACCACATGCGCGTTCGTTTTTCAGGCGTGTGTGTTCGTCGCAGGAAATTCTGGCGCTTTACGATAACCGTTCAAACGGAAAAGCGGCTGCAGGGAGAGACAAAATGGCAACTGGCGTCGAGCGATTTCCAAAAACGGGAGCCATGCCTCTCGTCTCCAGCGAAAGAAAGCATCCATTCTGGATCGTGCTGAAGCGCTGTGTCCAGATTGCAGCCTTCGTCGATTTCATGTTCTTCATCATCTTCTACGCGGTCGGCTCGCCGATTCTTGCGTGGATCAATGTCGTCAGCATCTCGATGTATGCGGGCGCCTACATCCTCCTGAGCTATCGCAGAAACCTTGCAGCGCTTTTCCTGATCTGGACCGAAGTACTGGGGCATGCTGCCTTGGGTACGATCATGGTCGGATGGGAAAGCGCGTTTCACTATTACCTGCTGATGTTCATTCCGGCAATTTTCGTCAGCACGAAAACCTCGAAGGCAGTCGCGGCAGTATTCGTGCTGTGGTGTTTTTATATCGGACTGAACGTGGTGACGCATGCCATCGAGCCTCTGGAACCGCTGACGCCGCACGCGCTTGCAATGCTGCGTTACTTCAATATCAGCGTGGTATTCATGATGTTTGCCTACCTGTCGTCGTATTACTACCGCAGCATCGTGGAGTCGCAGAAGCGCCTGAGCAAGCTGGCGATGACCGATTCCATGACCGGCCTGTACAACCGCCGGCACATCATGGATGTCATCGATTATGAAGCGGTGCGCCAAAAGCGCAGTTCCGCTCCGCTATCGCTCATCGTCGCCGACATCGATCACTTCAAGAGCATCAACGACAGGTATGGTCATGAAACCGGCGATGCCGTGCTCATCGCGGTGAGTCAGCTGATCCGAAAATCGATCCGCCAGCAGGACAGCGCTTCACGTTGGGGCGGCGAGGAATTCCTGCTCGTGCTGCCGGATACGGATCTCGACCAGGCGATTCTCATTGCCCAGCGAATCAGGGAAACGGTCGCGACGAGCGCAGTCACTGTCGACAGGCAAACGATTTTCACGTCGATGACGCTGGGCGTGTCGGTATATCAAAGCGGTGAAACCGCCAGCAAGACGATTGCCAGAGCGGATAAGCTGCTCTATGAAGGCAAGAAGGCGGGGCGAAACCGGGTTGTATCAGCGCTTTCCGTCAGTTGAATCCCACCTTCGCGCGGCAGGAAGCGCGAGCGTTGTCTGCTGTTAAACGAGACGTCACTCCATTGCTACATGCACCTGTTCGCCGCCAGTTTTTTTCGGCGGCCGGATCAGCAGGATCAGCGGCGCGACGACGATGGTGGCGATCAGCATCAGCACGAAATCATCGACATACGCGATCATTGCCGCCTGCCGCGTGATTTCCTGGTTGACGGCGGCCAGTCCGGCGAGCGAATGCATGTCGTAGCCGCGCGTCGAGAAGGTGTTGAACACGGTGACATGTTCGACCAGCGATGCATGCACGGTCGCGGTGTTGCGGGTGGCGAGCGTCTGCACGATAGAGATGCCGATACTGCTGCCGATGTTGCGCACCAGGCTGTAGATCGCGGTGCCGTCGGGACGCAACGATGACGCCAGCGTGCCGAAGGTGGCGGCCGACAGCGGCACGAACACCAGCCCGAGCCCGAAGCCCTGGATGATGCCGGGGATCACGATGTCGCTCTCCGACAGCACCATCGTGTAGCCGCTCATCTGCCATAGCGCGATCGCCGAGATGCCGAAGCCGGACAGCAGGATGATGCGCGTGTCGACGCGGCCGACGATGCGGCCGGCGATCAGCATCGCGAACATGGTGCCGATGCCGCTCGGCGCGGTGACCAGGCCGGTGAGCGTGACCGGATAGCCCATCAGGTTTTGCAGCATCGGCGGCAGCATTGCACGCGTCGCGTACATCACCGCGCCGATCAGGAAGATGAACGAGCAGCCGGTGACGAAATTCCGGTCGCGCAACAGTTCATAGCGGAAGAAGGAATTCTTGCCGATGGTTGCGGTATGCGCGATGAAGAACACGAAACTGACCAGGCACAGCAGGCCTTCGATCACGATTTCGGTGGAGTTGAACCAGTCCAGCTGCTCGCCGCGATCGAGCAGCGCCTGCAGCGCGCCGATCGCGATCGCCAATGTCGCAAAGCCGAAGAAATCGAAGCGCGCTGCCTTGCTGTGCGTGCGGCCCGGCAGATAGGCGAGCACGCCGAGCAGTGCCGCAGTGCCGATCGGCACATTGATGAAAAATACCCAGCGCCAGTTGTAGCTGTCGGTCAGCCAGCCGCCGAGCGTGGGTCCGAGAATAGGCCCGACCATCACGCCCATGCCCCAGATCGCCATTGCCTGCCCCTGCTTTTCGCGTGGATTGATTTCGAGCAGGATCGATTGCGACAGCGGTACGAGGGCGGCACCGAACACGCCCTGCAACAGCCGCGACCCGACGATCTCGACCAGCGTCTGCGACACGCCGCACAACGCCGATGCCGCAGTGAAACCGGCGATCGACGCGAGCAGCAGATTCTTCACGCCGAAGCGGTCGGAGAACCAGCCGGTGAGCGGCGTAGCGATGGCGGAGGCGACGATATACGAGGTGAGAATCCAGGTGACTTCATCCTGCGACGCGCTGAGCGTGCCTTGCATGTGAGGCAGTGCAACATTGGCAATGGTGCCGTCGAGCGTCTGGATCAGCGTGGCCAGCATGATGGCCAGCGTGATCATCGGTCGGTTCAGCGGTTTCGAGGCGGCGGTGTTCATGTGTACGGCAAGAAGATTCAATAAGCCTGCTAATTATAAGCATGCTTATTAATTCTTGCCCGCAAGCTGATTCCGTCCCGGTCAAAGACAGGGTATTCTTGCCGCACCATGGCAAAAACAAGCAAACCTTCATTTGGATTCCTGATTTCCGATGCCGGCCGGCTGGTCGGCAAGCGTTTCGATCAGCGTGCGAAGTTCGTGCTCGACCTGTCGCGTGCGCAGTGCAGCGTGCTGGCGCACCTGGACCGCAGCCCGAACATCAACCAGGCGCAGCTGGCCGACCTGCTCGGCGTGACGCCGATCGCCAGCGCGCGTCTGCTGGACCGGATGGAGGTAGGCGGCTGGATTATGCGGGAAGCCGATGCGAGCGACCGGCGCATGCGGCGGCTGGGATTGACCGACAAGGCGCGTAATGCGCTAAGCGACGCGCGCAAGGTGGGACAGGCGGTGGCGGACGAAGCGCTCGCCGGATTCAGCGCGGCTGAAATCCGCAGCCTGACCGAATTGCTGGAACGGGTGCGCCACAACCTGACCAGCGTCACGGAAGAAAAAGCCGGGCGTTGAATCCGGCGCCCGGCTCCGATTGCGGCACGACTGCGGCTATCGATGCTATCGGCGTTACGAAGTCGCATCCTTGCGGTCGGACAGCTGGGCCTGCGTCGCGACCATGTTGGCTTCGTAGGCCTGCATTTCCAGGCCCATCGCTTCGAGATCCAGGTTCGACTGCCGTACCAGCGGGAACAGCTGGTTTTCCTCGATGTCGATATGCTGCAGCACCGCGTCGCATAGCTGCTGGAGCAGATCTTCATATTGCGGATCGCTGACTTCCATGCTTTTCAGCTGCTGGATCAGCTGGTCCGCCTGCGCATGTTGCTCCTCGCATTCATCGACCAGATCTTCATCCAGGCTCTGCACTACCGGATAGAAGGTCGCCTCTTCCAGCGCACTGTGCATTTCCAGCAGCATCAGGATTCGCGGTCCCGCCTGCTGCCTGACCGGCATGTCGTCGGTATTCAGAAATTCCTCGAACAGCTGTTTCACGAAGTCGTGGTCTTTCTCCAGTGCCTGCATCGGGTCGTCGACCGGGAATCCGCTGCTGCTTCGATTTTCAATAGGGTCCATCTCCATGCGTGCCTCCATTTTTCTGGCCGTGCGACCAAAGGGTGACAACAGGAAAGCGCGCCGTCCCTGTATCCGTGGCTTGCAATGACAGCGCACAACTGAAACCGTTTGATGCGGGTCTCTCGAATGAATTCCATTATTGCCGGTGGCGCCAAGAAAAAAATCAAAAGAAGATGAAATCTTCCGGATGTGAATTGTCGAACCTTGTTTATGGGGGCCGGACGCCGGTATCGCCGCGCCGTTCGATGCGGCAGGCGAGCGCGTGTCGGTCGTGACGAACTGCAGCTTTTTGCGAGGTGAAGATAATGGGCAAGATCATAGGCATCGATCTGGGTACGACCAATTCCTGCGTTGCAGTAATGGAAGGCGGTCAGCCGAAGGTGATTGAAAACGCCGAAGGCTCCCGCACCACGCCATCGGTGGTCGCGTATCAGGACGATGGCGAGATCCTGGTGGGCGCGCCGGCCAAGCGGCAGGCGGTGACCAATTCGAAAAACACGCTGTATGCGGTGAAGCGGCTGATCGGCCGCAAGTTCGACGAAAAGGAAGTGCAGAAGGATATCGAGCTGATGCCGTATCGGATCATCCGGGCGAGCAATGGCGATGCATGGATCGACGTGCGGGGCCAGAAACTGGCGCCGCCGCAGGTGTCGGCCGAAGTGCTGCGCAAGATGAAGAAGACGGCCGAGGATTATCTCGGCGAAAGCGTGACCGATGCGGTGATCACGGTGCCGGCCTACTTCAACGACGCGCAACGGCCGGCCACCCAGGACGCGGGACGCATCGCCGGCCTCGACGTACAGCGCATCATCAATGAGCCGACCGCTGCAGCGCTGGCCTTCGGACTCGACAAGGCAATGCAGGGCGATCGCAAGATCGCGGTGTACGACCTCGGTGGCGGCACCTTCGATATTTCGGTGATCGAGATTGCCGACACCGGCGGCGAGAAGCAGTTCGAAGTGCTGTCGACCAACGGCGACACCTTCCTCGGTGGCGAGGATTTCGACCAGCGGCTGATCAATTACATCATCGACGAATTCAAGAAAAACAGCGGCATCGATCTGGGCAAGGATCCGATCGCATTGCAGCGGATCAAGAGTGCCGCCGAGCGCGCGAAAATCGAACTGTCGTCGACGCAGCAGACCGAGATCAACGAGCCGTACATCGCTATGGTAAACGGCGCGCCGGCGCACATGAACATGAAAATCACGCGCGCCAAGCTGGAATCGCTGGTCGAGGAATTGATCGACAAGACGATAGAACCGTGCCGCACTGCGATTGCCGATGCCGGCATCAAGGTTTCCGACATCAGCGACGTGATCCTGGTCGGCGGGCAGACGCGCATGCCGAAGGTACAGGAAAAGGTGAAGGCGTTTTTCGGCAAGGAACCGCGCAAGGACGTCAATCCGGACGAGGCGGTTGCGGTGGGCGCGGCGATCCAGGGTTCGGTGCTGTCTGGCGAGCGCAAGGACGTGTTGCTGCTCGACGTGACGCCGCTGTCGCTCGGCATCGAAACGCTGGGCGGCGTGAT
>CBIHNU010000021.1:0-75888 GCA_966211585.1 uncultured Noviherbaspirillum sp.
GTGGTCTTTGTTGGGGGTCTGGGGGGGTGTCCTACCCCCCGCCGGGGGGGCCCGCCCCCGCCCCCCCCCCCCCCCCCGCGGGCCCCCCCCCCCGCGCCCCGATTGCTGTTTCTTTAAAGATCAGGTTGGATCAGTCTTCCAGCACGATGCGCAGCATGCGACGCAGCGGCTCGGCGGCGCCCCACAGCAACTGGTCGCCGACAGTGAACGCCGACAGGTAATCGCCGCCCATCTGCATCTTGCGCAGACGCCCAACAGGAATTGTCAGGCTGCCTGTAACAGCTGCCGGCGTCAGGTCCTTCATCGATGCCTCGCGATTGTTCGGTACGACTTTGACCCACTGATTGTTGTCGGCGATGATGCCTTCGATTTCGTCGAGCGGTACATCCTTCTTCAGCTTGATGGTCAATGCCTGTGAATGACAACGCATCGCGCCGATACGTATGCATAGGCCATCGACCGGGATTGCCGATTTGGCGGTTACGCCGAAAGCCTCGCCGCGACCGAGAATCTTGTTGGTCTCGGCACCAGCCTTCCACTCTTCACGCGACACACCGTTACCGAGATCCTTGTCGATCCATGGAATCAGGTTGCCGCCGAGCGGCACACCGAACTGCTTGGTCTCATCGACGGTCAATGCATGCTGCTTGGCCAGCACCTTGCGATCGATTTCAAGGATCGCCGAAGCCGGGTCGTCGAGTAGCGCCTTCACTTCGGCATTGATCGATCCGAACTGGGTCAGCAGCTCGCGCATGTGCTGGGCGCCGCCACCGGACGCAGCCTGATAGGTCATCGAAGTCATCCAGTCGACCAGATCATGTTGGAACAATCCGCCGAGCCCCATCAGCATGCACGACACCGTGCAGTTGCCGCCGATGTAGTTTTTCACGCCGCGCTTCAACGCATCCTTGATCACATTCAGATTGACCGGATCAAGAACGATGATCGCGTCGTCCTTCATGCGCAGTGTCGAGGCGGCGTCGATCCAGTAGCCGTTCCAGCCGGCCGCGCGCAGTTGCGGAAAAATCTCCGTCGTGTAGTCGCCGCCCTGGCAGGTAATAATGATGTCGCACTTCTTCAGCGCATCAATATTATTGGCGTCCTTCAGCGTGGTTTCGTTTTTCGCCATTGCCGGAGCCTTGCCGCCCGCATTGGAAGTCGAAAAAAACACCGGCTCGATATGAGCGAAATCGCCCTCTTCCTGCATGCGTTGCATCAGGACCGAGCCCACCATACCGCGCCAACCTACCAGACCAACTGACTTCACGATTTTCTCCCTTGCGTCACTTCAAAAATTCCTGCTAGCCGAGTGCCCTGACCACCGCATCGCCCATTTCCTTCGTACCTACTTTTGTGGTGCCATCCTCGTATATATCCGGCGTACGGAGCCCCTGAGCCAATACCTTCTTGACCGCGGTTTCGATCCGGTCCGCCTGCTGCGTCCTGTTCAGCGAGAAGCGCAGCATCATTGCAGCGGACAGGATGGTCGCGAGCGGATTGGCAATGCCCTTGCCTGCGATATCAGGCGCCGAGCCGTGCGAAGGTTCGTACAAACCCTTGTTGTTCGCATCCAGCGAGGCCGACGGCAGCATGCCGATCGAGCCGGTCAGCATCGCAGCAGCATCGGACAGGATGTCGCCGAACATGTTGCCGGTTACGATCACGTCAAATTTTTTCGGTGCGCGCACCAGTTGCATCGCCGCGTTATCGACGTACATATGATCAAGTGCGACATCCTGATAATCCTTGTGCACATCGGTCACGATGTCTTTCCAGAACTGGAAAGTTTCCAGCACGTTGGCCTTGTCGACGCTGGTGACGCGCTTGTCGCGTTTGCGCGCCGCCTGGAACGCGACATGGGCGATACGGCGGATTTCCGATTCCGCATAGCGCATTGTGTCAAAGCCTTCGCGCTCACCCTTGAACGCGCCGTCAGGCGCTATACGCACGCCACGCGGCTGGCCGAAATAGATATCGCCAGTCAGCTCCCGAATGATGAGAATATCGAGACCGGACACGACTTCCGGTTTGAGCGTCGAGGCCCCGGCCAGTTCCGGATACAGGATCGCAGGCCGCAGATTGGCGAAAAGATTGAGGTTCTTGCGCAAACCAAGAATCGCCTGCTCGGGACGCAACGCGCGTTCCAGCTTGTCATACTTCCAGTCGCCGACCGCGCCGAACAATATCGCGTCGGCTTCCTTCGCCAGCTTCAGCGTGCCATCCGGCAGCGGATGACCGTGCGCCTCGTAACCGGCGCCGCCGACCGGTGCGGTTTCCATTTCAAATTTTTCGTCGAGCGCGTTCAGTACCCGAACCGCCTGTTCGGTGATTTCGGGTCCGATGCCGTCGCCCGGGAGGATTGCAATTTTCATTTGCTGTTTTCGGTAAACGGTTAAATCGTGTTGGCGAGCCAAGGCTGCGCCACCAGGTGGCGCTCTTCGAATGCGCGAATCTTGTCCGCCTGCCGCAGCGTGAGGCCGATGTCGTCGAGACCATTCAGCAGACAGTATTTGCGGAATGCATCGACGTCGAACGGATAGGCCGTGCTGCCGTTCGAGGTATTGACAACCTGCTGGTCAAGGTCGATCACCAGACGGTAACCGGGGAATGCCTTCACTTCATTGAACAACTGATCGACCTGCACTTCGGACAACACGATCGGCAGCACACCGTTCTTGAAACAATTGTTGAAGAAGATGTCGGCAAAACTCGGCGCGATTACGGCACGAAAACCGTATTGCTGGAGTGCCCAGGGCGCGTGCTCGCGCGACGAACCACAGCCGAAGTTTTTGCGTGCCAGCAAAATCGATGCGCCCTGATAGCGCGGCTGGTTCAGCACGAAGTCCGGGTTCAGTGGACGCTTCAAATTGTCCATGCCCGGCTCGCCGTGATCGAGATAGCGCCATTCGTCGAACAGGTTGGGGCCGAAGCCGCTGCGCTTGATCGACTTCAGGAACTGCTTTGGAATGATGGCGTCGGTATCGACATTGGCGCGATCCAGTGGTGCAACCAATCCATCGTGTACGGTAAATTTATCCATGATCTTGATCTCGATGGCCGCTTCGTCGTGTAACGAGCGGCTGTGCCTGCAATTATTTTTGCGCCGCGCGTTCGACAACTTCACCGGCTTTTTTCACATCCTTGCCGAAACCCTGAACCGTATTGCATCCCATCAGGATGCATACGGAAACCAGCAACGCGAACAGTTTTTTCATTTTTTGTTCTCCCTGAAAAAAGTCAGCGCAGCGCACGCACATCGACAAAATGGCCGGCGATGCCTGCTGCTGCGGCCATCGCCGGCGACACCAGATGGGTACGTCCGCCCTGCCCCTGCCTCCCTTCGAAGTTGCGGTTGGACGTCGACGCGCACCGCTCACCTGGCTCCAAGCGGTCGGCGTTCATCGCGAGGCACATCGAGCAGCCCGGCTCACGCCATTCGAAACCCGCAGCCTTGAATATCTTGTCCAGCCCCTCGCGCTCGGCCTGTTCCTTCACCAAGCCAGAACCAGGCACCACCATGGCCAGCTTGACGTTCGAAGCGCGCTGCTTGCCGCGCACTACGGCGGCGGCGGCGCGCAAATCCTCGATGCGGGAATTGGTGCAGGAACCGATGAAGACCTTGTCGATGCGGATATCGGCGATCGCCGTATTCGGCTTCAAGTTCATGTAGACCAGCGCCTTTTCCATCGCGTCGCGCTTGACCGCATCCTTTTCCTTGTCCGGATCCGGCACGCGATCGTCGACCGAGACCACCATTTCGGGCGACGTTCCCCAGGTGACCTGCGGCTTGATCTCGGCGGCGTTCAGCGTGACCACCAGGTCGAATTTCGCACCCGGATCGGAGTGCAATGTCCGCCAGTATTCAACGGCACGCTCCCAGTGCGGCCCGACCGGCGAGAAAGGTCGGCCTTTCACATAGTTGATCGTGGTGTCGTCCACGGCGACCATGCCGGCGCGCGCGCCCGCTTCGATCGCCATGTTGCAGACGGTCATGCGACCTTCCATTGACAGCGAACGGATCGCCGATCCACCGAATTCGATCGCATAACCGGTACCGCCGGCGGTGCCTATCTTGCCGATGACGGCCAGCACGATATCCTTGGCGGTGACGCCAAAGGGCAAGGCGCCGTCGACCTGCACCAGCATGGCCTTGGATTTCTTCGCCAGCAGCGTCTGGGTCGCCAGCACATGCTCGACTTCGGAGGTGCCGATGCCGTGCGCGAGGCAGCCGAATGCACCGATAGTGGACGTATGTGAGTCGCCGCACACGACCGTCATGCCAGGCAAAGTCGCGCCCTGCTCGGGTCCGATCACGTGCACGATTCCCTGACGCCGATCGCGCATGCTGAAATAAGTGAGTCCGTATTCGTGGGCGTTGGCGTCCAGCGTTTCGACCTGCAGCCGCGATATCGGGTCTGCGATGCCATTGATACGATCGGTCGTAGGCACATTGTGGTCCGCCACCGCGAGATTCGCGGAAACGCGCCACGGTTTGCGGCCCGCCAGCTTCAGGCCTTCGAATGCCTGAGGGCTCGTAACCTCATGCACCAGTTGGCGGTCGATATAGAGGATGGCAGTGCCGTCCGCTTCCGAATGGACGACATGGGATTCCCAGAGTTTGTCGTAGAGCGTTTGAGCCATGGGTCAATAGCGCGCGGAGGGGCGCACGAATCGGTGAAAATAGTTCTCGATTATGCCATATTTGTGCATTGCGAAAACGCACCGCTCGCTGCTGCTTCGCCCCTGGGCGCGCCATGAAAAACGCCCGCGACGAACGGCGCAGGCGTTTTGTTGACCGTTTTGCAATCAATGGTGCTTTTTGGCCTGCTCGTAGAGCGGCAATACCCGTTGCGAATAATTGGTCAAGTCGTTCATACGATCTTCACGCGACGGGTGGGTCGACAGGAAAGGAAGCGGTTCGCTTTCGTTGACCTGGGCCATTTTTTTCCACAAAGTGATCGCTGCACGTGGATCATAGCCGGCGCGGGCGGCCAGTTCGATGCCGATCCGATCGGCTTCGGTTTCCTGCTGGCGCGAATGCGGCAACCCCATCGCGCCCATATAAAGCGCCTGTGCTCCTTTTTGCGCAGTATCCCCAAGGCCGAGCAGCGCGGCCCCGACCGAAATCAAGCCACCCGCGACCAGTTGCTCCGACGCGCGCTCGCGCGCATGCTCTCGCAATGCGTGCGCGATTTCATGTCCCATCACTGCGGCCAGTTCGTCATCCGTCACATGCAGCTTGTCGATCAAGCCGGTATAGACGGCGATCTTGCCGCCCGGCATGCACCAAGCATTCACTTCGGGTGAACTGATCACATTTTCTTCCCAATCCCATTTGCGCGCGTCCGGGCGAAAATAGACGGTTTGCGGAATTAATCGGTTTGCGATCGCGCGCACCCGGCTCACCTGCGCCGCGTTCTGGTTCAGCACGCCTTTTTTCCGCGCCTCAGCCTTCATTTCCGCATACTGCTGATCGGCCGCCTGGACAATTTCCTGTGAGGAAATGGCCATGCTCTGCTTCCGGTCCACACCCACCAGCCCACCCTGCGTTGTCTGCACGGTTTCGCAGGCGGCCAGCGCCAATGCCATCGCGACCGATGCGAGCCGCCCTGGCATTTTCCGCATGACGGTTGAAGTCATTTGCTCTCCTTCCGAAAGAACTGCCAGCGATATGAAAGCGCCGCGGCCGCCGCAGCCATCAGCGAAAGCGCCGCCGCCATCAAATAGACCGACTTGGGACCGAATGTATCCCAAAGTTCGCCCAGCAAAAAGCCACCCAGAGTGCCGCCCAGTCCATAGGAAATGCTGGTAAAAAGGGCTTGGCCGCGCGCCTGCAGGGGCCCTGAAAACCAGCGCTGCAGCGTGGCGATCGACGCCGAGTGATGCGCACCGAAGGTCGCCGCATGCAAAACCTGCGCAATCAGCAGCAACACCAGCGATTCGGCGCCCATGCCGATGATCAGGAAGCGTACGACCGCGATCAGCAGGCTTGCCAGCATCAAGTTCCGCACGCCGTATCGCCGGAAAATCGGCGCCTGATAAAAGAAGAACGCGATCTCGACAATCACGCCCAGCGACCACATCAAGCCTATCATGGTGTTGCTGTAGCCGATTTGCGCGAGATAAAGAGAATAGAAGACGTACAGCGACGCATGTGCGGCGATCATCAAAAAGGTGGAGACGAAGAACGCTGCGACGTCGCGGCGACGCAGCAATGCCAGCGCCGATTGCGGTTCTTGCGTCGCCTGCACTCCGACGGGTTCGCGCATGCGCATACTGGCGCCCAGTACCAGCAGCAATAACCCCAGCGCAATCCACAGCATGGTCCGAATGCCATACCGATCAAGCAGCGGACCGGCCAGTACTGCCGCTGCAATGAAGCCGACCGACCCCCACAGTCGCAGGCGCCCGTAATGGGTCAGGTCGCCCTGCATTTCGGACAGCATCAGCGCTTCCGACAGTGGCACCTGGGCACTGGTAAAGGCATTCACCGCAATCATCACGACAAGGAATTGCGTGAAGGTTTGTCCCGCGAAAATGCCGCAGAACGCCGTCGAGGCGGCTAGCGCGGTTATGCGCAGCACCCGCACCCGCTGCTGCTGACGATCGGCGACCCATCCCCACAAGTTGGGCCCGAAAATGCGCATCACCTGCATCAACGACATCAGTATGCCGATCTCCACCGCGGTCATTCCCTTGGCGGAAAAATACAGGCTGGCATAAGGCGAAAAAACCCCGATGTAGCCGTAGTACGCAAAAAAGAACAGAGCGAAACTGCTCGACTGCTTAGGCCAGGCGGGGTGAGACACGTGGATATTCCATGACTGCGAAACCGATTGTTATCGCGCGTATTCGAGACAGTTCAGCTGAAGATCGCCGAAAGATGGACGTCCGTCCGGACGCCTGCTCACGACATCATGCGCTGCGCGGCGCGATCTTCGGTGTGCTTACCCGAACATCACCGCATTGCGCGCGGTGCCGCAACGCGTGATCCATCAATACCAGCGCCAGCATCGCTTCCGCGATCGGCGTGGCGCGAATGCCGACGCACGGATCATGCCGTCCGAAGGTTTCGACCTTGATCGGGTTGCCGCTCTTGTCGATCGAGCGGCGCGGCGTGCGGATACTGGAAGTCGGTTTGATCGCGATCGAGACCGTGATGTCCTGGCCGGTAGAGATACCGCCCAGTACGCCCCCGGCATTGTTGCCGACGAAGCCTTCGGGCGTCAGTTCGTCGCCGTGCTCGGTGCCCTTCTGAGCAATCGATTTGAAACCTGCGCCGATTTCGACGCCCTTGACCGCATTGATACCCATCATCGCGTACGCGATGTCGGCATCGAGCTTGTCGTAGATCGGCTCGCCCAACCCGACCGGTACATTCTGCGCAATGACGTCGATACGGGCGCCACAGGAATCGCCATCCTTACGCAACACATCCATGTATGTCTCAAGCTGCGGAATCAGGCTGGCATTCGCGGCGAAGAACGGATTGTTCCGGACGTGCTCCCAGGACTCGAAAGGAATCGCGATCTCGCCAAGCTGACTCATGCAGCCTTTGAAAGTGGTGCCATATTGCTGTTGCAGCCATTTTTTGGCAATCGCGGCGGCGCCGACCACGGGAGCAGTGAGGCGCGCGGACGAGCGGCCTCCGCCGCGCGGATCGCGGATGCCGTATTTATGCCAGTAGGTATAGTCGGCATGGCCAGGACGGAAGGTATCGACGATGTTGCCGTAATCCTTGCTACGCTGATCTTCGTTGCGAATCAGCAGCGCGATCGGGGTGCCGGTAGTTTTGCCTTCAAACACGCCGGACAAGATTTCCACCGTGTCTGACTCCTGCCGCTGCGTAACGTGACGCGAAGTGCCGGGCTTGCGACGATCCAGTTCCGGTTGAATGTCCGCTTCCGTCAACGGCATCCCGGGAGGACAGCCATCAACCACACAGCCGATAGCCGGGCCGTGTGATTCTCCGAAAGTAGTGACAGTGAAAAGAGTGCCGAAGGTGTTGCCGGACATGATGAGCGCGGATTGATTCTGGAAGACTCGATTTTAGCGTATCGCCCGGATCTGCCGTTTAAAAAGTTGCAATGCCAATGCGTTGCCGACACCGGCAACAATGAGGCCTTGTGATTGCATGGCAATGAATTATGGTGCAACATCCAAGCACAATTATCCATAAGCAAGAGACCCTTGCCGCGAGGGCCGGATCAAACAGGATCCGGCGACGCGGACCAATATCATTACGGCAATTGCCGCATTAACAAGGAACGTGCCAGAGTCAGGTGCCCCGACTTCCTGCCTCGACGTTCAGCGAATTATCTATATACTGTTTCCAGACAAGAAGATCAGAATGCTGGGGAGGACAATGAACAGTTCGAGCACGTCGACCGGCGACGAACTCGTATTTCTGGACGAAGCTTCGTCCGTTGCGCCCGAACACCTCGCGAGCAAAGGGGTGTGGCGCATCCTGATCGTCGATGATGATACCGACGTGCATTCGGCAACGATGTTTGCTCTCAGCAATCTGGAGATGCAGCACCGGCCACTGGAATTCCTGCACGCCTACTCCGCCGCAGAGGCACGCGAGCTGCTGGCGCAGGAAAAGGATATCGCTGTCATTCTGCTCGATGTGGTGATGGAGCACGGCAATTCCGGCTTGCAGCTGGTACAGCATATTCGTGAAGTATTGAAGCTGACTGAAGTGCGCATCATCCTGCGCACCGGCCAGCCGGGTTACGCGCCGGAGATCGATGCCATTCGCGATTTCGACATCAACGACTACAAGACCAAGTCCGAGCTCACCCGCATCAAACTCTACACCACCGTGACCGCAGCAATCCGTTCGTATGAACAGATCCGGGCGATCAATGCCAGCCGGCGCGGACTCGATCGTATTGTGCGGGCAAGCACTGAATTGATGGCATTGCATGGGTTGAGCAATTTCGCTGCCGGCGTCATTGCTCAAACAGGCGTATTGCTCGATCTGCAACCTGATGGCCTGCTATGCGTGCGGGAGAAGAGCAGCGAGCGCGGCGACGAACTGTTCATCCTTGCGGCAGCCGGTACCCATGAGAGCCTGATGAGCGCGCCAGGGAACGGGATTGGCGACGTACGTATCGCCGATGCACTGCAACAGGCACTGGACGAGGAACGCAATGTGTACAGCCGGGATTACAGCGTGCTGTATTTCAACGGCAACGCGCATCGCGATTTCGCTGCTTTCATCAGCACCCCGCTGCCGCTGGACGAAATCGACCAGCGCTTGCTGGAAGTGTTTTGCCGCAACATCGCGGTCGGCCTGGATAACGTATTGCTGGTCAGCCGCCTGCACAACTTTGCGTTTTACGATCCCCTCACAAAACTGCCCAACCGTACCCGGCTCAAGGAATTGCTGGACGAAGCGCTGGCCACACCAAAGCCGCCGGAAACAACGCTCGCGCTGGTGGACATCGATCATTTCGCAGAAACCAACGATGCGCTCGGACATCAGTTCGGCGACCTGCTGCTCCTGGGCGTCGCCGCCCGCCTGCAGTCCCAGTTGGGCGACACCCTGACGGTCGCGCGAGTGGGAGGCGATACCTTCGGCGTGCTCGGACAGGCTGTCATGGTGAATCCCGCGACCCTGCTCGGCTTGTTCGATCAGCCCTTCAATATCGATGGTCAGCAAGTGCAGTTATCGGCGACTGCCGGGTTAGTCAATCTGGCGGAGTACGACGGTCACGGCACCGATGCACTCAAGGATGCCGACATTGCACTCAAGCGCGCCAAGATGCTGCAGCGCGCGGGCCATTTCTACTTCTCGCGCAACATGGGAGTCGACATCCGGGAGCGGGTGCGCCTGATGCACGCGCTGCGCAGTGCCTTGAAAGACAACGAACTGTTCGTCGTCTACCAGCCTCAGATTGACCTGGCGACACGCCGCCCGGTGGGCGCGGAAGCCCTGCTGCGCTGGCGCACCAGAGACGGCAGCTTCATTCCGCCGGATCGTTTCATTCCCATCGCCGAATATTCGGGGCTGATTATCGAAATCGGCGAACGGGTACTGCGCGAAGCCTGCCGCGAACTGGTGCGATTGCAGAATCTCGGCTACAGCGACTTCACGATGTCGATCAACGTATCGCAGGTTCAGTTCCGGCATCCGCGCTTTCTCGACATGCTGCGCAGCGTTCTTGCCGAGACGCAAGCGCCGCCGGCGCGCATCGAACTTGAAATCACCGAATCGATTGCGATGGAAGAGCCGGACGCGCTGATCAAGCTGCTCGGCCAGATCAAGCAGATCGGCGTCAGCATCGCAATCGACGATTTTGGCACCGGCTTCTCCTCGTTGAGTTACCTGCAACGCCTGCAGGCGGACCGTCTGAAGATCGACCGCGGCTTCGTCACGGAAATCACCAGCTCCGCCCGCGGCAGCAGCATTGCCGAAATGGTGATCCAGCTCGGGCACAACCTTGGCCTGTCGGTGGTCGCCGAAGGCGTCGAGGACGAGCGCCAGGCAAGCATACTGACCGCGCTCGGCTGCCCGCTGGCGCAAGGCTATCTGTTCGCGCGGCCGATGACGGTGGACCAGTTGACGAACTGGCTGAAGGACAATGCCGCGCCGTAGGCATCGTGTCTTGACGCAATCCGCCTGGTCGCCACGGAAACGCGTTCGCTTCGAAATGGGATACCGATGACGCTGAACCGACGCACCCTCACGCTGCGCAGGGCTATCCTGCTGGTCGTGGTGAGCGGCCTGCTGATTCCGGCGCTGCTGATCAGCGGCTACTCCTGGTTCAGGCATTATCACGACGACATCCAAACCCAGACCGAGGAACTGCTGCAGCAGAATGCCGACATCCTGTCGAATGGCATGCAGGAGCCGCTGTGGAACATCAATCCGGAAAGCGGCAACGCCTTGCTGGAGGCCATGATGGTGCGCAACGAGGATATCGTGCGCATTGAAGTGCGTGACAACGCGCTCGGCATATTCGTTTCCGGCGAGCGTCCCGAACGTCGGACCGGATTTACCGCCACCACTGTAAGACCGGTCGTCTATCGCGGCAGCACCATCGGCTCGGTCAAGATCGAGGTCGGCAGCGCGCGCCTGCGCCGGATCATGTTGAAAGGCATGCTGGAGTCGATGGCCGCCGTGCTGGCGCAGGCCGGTTTGTCGATCGCATTGATCCTGATACTGCTGGACCGACGACTTGTCCGTCCCCTGCAGCGCCTGAGCGCCGGCGCCGAACGCCTGGCTACCCGGCAACTGGATGTGCCGTTCACCTGGAAACGACTGGACGAAATCGGCATGCTCAGCCAGCGCATGGAAGGCACCCGGATCAGCCTGCGCAAGCTGTTCGAGGAACTGGACAGCAAAAACCGGGAGCTGGAGCAGGACATCGACAAACGCAAGCAAATCGAACAGGAGTTATATGAACGCGAGCAGCGATTCCGGGCGCTGGTGGAACAAAGCCCGATCGCGATCATCGAGTGGGACAGTTTTTATCGGGTGATCGAATGGAACGGTGCCGCCGAGCGGATTTTCGGCCATCCGCGTGCGCGGGCGATCGGCCAGCATGCCAGCTTCATCATCCCGAATGCGACTGCCGAATCCGTGGATGTCGCGTTCGGCAAGCTGGCCACAGGCAAAGAGGACAGTCGCAGCATCAATCAGAATCGGCGCGCCGACGGTCAGATCATCTACTGCCAATGGAGCCATACCCGTATCACCGACGAAACCAGCGGTTCCGAACGCCTGCTGTCGATTGCGGAAGACATTACCGAAAAACGCCGCGCGGAAGAAGCACTCAGCCTGTCGGAAGCCAAGTTTGCCGGTGCATTCCAGTGCAATCCCGATTCGATTTCGATCGTACGCCTGAACGATGGCATGATGATCGATATCAACCAGACCTTCGAGGCGATGTCCGGCTACAGCCGCGACGAGGTAGTCGGCAAGACAGCAATCGAATTAAACATCTGGGTGAATCCGGATGAGCGGCGTACGCTGATCCAGGAATTGAAAGCCAACCGGATGGTCCGCAATTACACATGGTACATGCGCCCCCGATTGGGCGACATCCGGCTATGCTCGACCCATGCCACCATCTTCAATGCGGGCAGCGAGCCCTATATGCTCGCGGTTATCCGCGACATAACGGATCAGCGCCGTCTCGAAGAGCAAAAAGCGGAAGCGGATCGCGCACTGCTGCGCCTCGCCCAAGGCACGCAAGACATGGCGGGCGAATCGTTTTTCGAATTGCTGGTCGCCGATCTGGCTTCGGCTTTGCGCGTGGATGGTGCCTTCATAGGTTTGCGCATCGCCGATGCGCAAAACAGGATAGGAACGATCGCCACGCATCAGAACGGACTCCCGGCCGCCAATTTCGAGTACGTCAGCACCGGAACGCCCTGCGCATGCACACTGGAGGGCGAAATCTGCGTATTTCCCTCCGATCTCCAGAGCCGTTTCCCCACGGACGGCATGCTGGTCCGGCACGGCTGGCAAAGTTACGCGGGCGCGCCGCTACGAGACACGGCCGGCAATACCATTGGCGTGCTGGCCGTAATGCATGCGCAACCGATGTCCAATCCCGATCTGGTGAAATCACTGCTGCAGGTATTCAGTGAGCGTGCATCGGCCGAGCTGGAGCGCAAGCGCGCCGAGCAGGAATTGCGGACCAGCGAGCAGCGCTTTTCCACAATTTTCCAGTCCTCTCCGGTCGCGATGTTCGTGACTCAGGTCCGCGGAAACAATGCGGTGAAGGACGTCAACAGTGCATTCGAACGCCTCTTCCTGCGCAGCCGTCAATTGGTGATCGGCAAAAATACTGCCGAACTGGCGCTCTACTGCAATACGGCAGACCGGACTTCGCTGATCGAGGAACTGAAACTCACAGGAAGAACCGACAGCGCGCGGGAAATCTGGATGTTCCGTGGTGACGGCAGCAAGGTATTGGTGCAGTTCGCCGGCCATACGTTCACGCTCGCCGGCGAAAAATTCGGCATCCTTGCCTGCGCCGACGTGACCGACAAGCGCCGCGTCGAAAATGAAATCCTGGAGCTGAATTCGACGCTGGAACAACGCGTGATCGAACGCACGGAAGAGCTGCAACAGGCCAACGAGGAGCTTGCCTATACGCTGGAAACGCTCAACATGGCACAGGAAGAACTGGTGCGCAGTGAAAAGCTGGCGGCGCTCGGCTCACTGGTCGCCGGCATTGCGCACGAACTCAACACCCCGATCGGCAACAGCCTGATGGTGGCCAGCACACTGGTCGACCAGACGCGCACATTGACATCGGATTACGCCAGGAACAATGGCGTCAAGCGCTCCACCCTGGAGAGCTACATTAACGATGCCGGCAGGGCCGGTGACATCCTGGTGCGCAATCTGCAACGGGCTGCCGATCTGGTAACCGGATTCAAGCAGGTCGCGGTCGACCAGACGAGTTCGCAGCGACGCGAATTCTCGGTCGCCGAGGTTGTTTCAGAAATCATGCTTACGCTGTGGCCGACATTGAAGAAAACCTCGTTCATCGTCACGCAAAGCATTCCTGAGCGCCTGGTAATGGACAGTTATCCGGGACCGCTAGGGCAGGTCATCACCAACCTGGTCAACAATGCATTGCTGCACGGCTTCGAAGGCCGCCAGTCGGGCACTGTATCGATCTCGGCGCAAGCCGGCAACGAAGGCTGGATGGACCTGACGGTAACCGATGACGGCGTCGGCATCTCATCCGGAAATCTGAGCCGCATCTTCGACCCGTTTTTTACGACCAAGCTGGGTGCAGGCGGTTCCGGGCTGGGCCTGAATATCGCGCACAATATCGTAACCGGCATCCTCGGCGGCCGGCTGCGCGTACAAAGCGAAGTCGGCACCGGCAGCACCTTCATCATGGCATTGCCGCTGGTGGCGCCGCAAAAGCAGAGCGAGGACGATGCCTTGCGCAGCCGCGCTTCCGACGCCTGAGCCACAGAACCATCCGCAGGCGCGCTTACTTCCAGTCGCCGCGCAATGCGCGCACCTGTGCGTGCAAGGCTTCCGGGGTAGCACCTGCAGGCGTAAAAGCTTGTCCGACTGCCAGCGACAATCGCGAAAACGGCCCGCGACGGAACGAACGCTCGAACGGATTGCCGGGACTGCGTGTGAGCATGCTGCCCCACAGGCCGCGCAGCGCCATCGGAATCACCGGTACTGGCGTGCGCTCGACGATCTTGCTGATACCGCCCTTGAATTCGTTCATTTCGCCGGTCGACGTCAGTTTTCCTTCCGGAAAAATACAAACCAATTCCCCCTCGTGCAACGCCTGTGCGATGTCCACAAACGCCTTTTCCATCAGCCACGGGTCTTCCTTGGCCGAGGCGATCGGGATTGCTTTCGCAGTGCGAAAAATCCATGACAGCAACGGGATCTTGAAAATCCGGTGGTCCATCACAAAACGGATGGGCCGCGGACTGGCAGCCATGATCACGATTGCATCGACATAACTGACATGATTGCAGACCAGGACAGCGGCGCCCTGCTCCGGAATCCGGTCGGCATCGACAGTCTGAACCCGATGGATCGTGTGTATCAGCAGCCATGCGAGAAAGCGCATCAGGAATTCCGGCACCAGCGAGAAGATGTAGATGGCGACCAGCGCGTTGAGAAGCGCAGTCGCCAGGAAGATCTGCGGGATCGTGAACCCGGACTTCAGCAGCATCATCGCAAACAGCGCCGCCACCACCATGAACAGCGCATTCATGATGTTCATTCCGGCGATTGTGCGCGACAGGTGGGCGCGGTCGCAACGGGTCTGGATCAGCGCGAACAGGGGTACGATATAAAAACCGCCGAATACGCCGATCATCACGACGTCGAACAGAATGTGCATGCTGCCGTGCTGCGCAAGAAAACCGACCATATCGACCTGCACAGTATTGACGTAGCCGAGGCTGGCGAGATATAGGTCGAAGCCGAACACGGACAGGCCGATCGCGCCGAACGGCACCAGTCCGATCTCCACCTTGTGACCCGACAGACGCTCGCACAACAGCGAGCCGGTACCGATGCCGAGCGAAAACACGGTCAGCAACAGCACGAACACGCTGTAGTCGCCGTGCAGGTAATTCTTTGCATACACCGGAAACTGGGCCAGGATCACGGCGCCGTAAAACCAGAACCAGGAGTTGCCGAGCACGGACAGAAAGACCGGACGGTTGCGGCGCGTGAAACCGATGTTGCGTACCGTTTCGCTGACCGGATTCCAGTTGATCTTCAGCCCGGGTTCCGGTGCTGGCGACAACGGAATGCGGCGGCTGAACAGCCAGCCGATCACGGCGACGACCACGGTACCGGCCGCAACCAGCTCGATGCCCCAGGGCTTGCGCACCACCAGCAGCGCACCCAGCACTTCGCCGAGCAGGATACCGACAAAGGTACCCATCTCGATGATGCCGTTGCCGCCAACCAGTTCCTCCGGCTTCAGCTGTTGCGGCAGATACGCATACTTGACCGGGCCGAACAGCGTCGAATGCACGCCCATGCCGACCACGGCCGCGACCAGCAGCCACAGCGAATGCGTCATCCATCCGGCTGCCGCAACCGCCATGATGCCGATCTCCAGCAGTTTGACGTAACGCGCGAGAAGCGATTTTTCGAACTTGTCGGCCAGCTGCCCGGCGGTTGCCGAAAACAGCACGAAGGGCAGGATGAACAGACCGGGAATCAGGTTGTTCAACAGCCCCGGATCGAGCGAGGTCCAGTCCAGTGCTTCATAGGTCAGAACGGTCAACAGCGCGGTCTTGAACACGTTATCGTTGAACGCACCGAAAAACTGGGTCCAGAAAAACGGACCGAAGCGGCGCTGCGCAAGCAGGGAAAACTGGCTGGATTGGCTGGATCGGCTCATGTCGGATGATTATCGATGAATGAAAAACGATTGATCTCGTTCGACCGGAAGGCGAGCAGGCATCGCCTTCCGATCAATTGCGCGAGTATAGAGAACCAGTCGCCGCATGTCTGCGCCGGCGGTAAAGCTGCATTCGTCGACACCCCCGATTCAGCCTATTGCTTCGGCCAGCGCCAAGCCACTCAGATACGCATTTTCAATACGTCCGCTGCCGTCCATCCCGGTCGCAAACCAGTCGCCACAGGCACCGATGCGCGCGCTCCCGTCCCACAGGCAATCGGACGGAAGCGTTTCCGTCGCTTGCGCATAACGCCAGCGATGCACGTCGGCATAGATATGCTGGACCTTTGAGCCGGTCGCATCGTGAAACGCGCGGATCAGCTTCTCCTTGACCCGCTCGAGGTCATCTTCCAGATGCTCGGCACTCCATTGCGGCGATGCGTGCGCAACCCAGTGCTCTCCCGGTCGACGCTGCGGCTTCGACGCGTCGCGCGCGATCCAGGCCAGCCGCGCCCCCTGTATCCATGCGCCGTCGTAAGCCAGTCCCGGCGACTCCTGGAAACCGAGCAGCAGCGCCCAGCATGGC
Organism: uncultured Noviherbaspirillum sp.; assembly: GCA_966211585.1. GTDB lineage: Bacteria > Pseudomonadota > Gammaproteobacteria > Burkholderiales > Burkholderiaceae_D > Noviherbaspirillum. The sequence goes on from CBIHNU010000021.1 coordinate 16,453, forward strand.
GCCAGATGAACACGCTGCACCTGCTCGACGAGCTTCGCTGACGGTTGCACAAGAGGCAAGGCCTGATCCGCAGGTGCCGCAACAACAACCGCGTCGAACGGGCCCGCACTGGCATCGATCGGCACGGTATCGGACCGCACCGCCAGCAGCCACTGATCGCCATGACGCTCGACGCGCCTGACCGTTTGCTCGCAGCGCAAATCGATGCCCTGGGCAAGATGACGCGCGAGATCGGCCATGCCCGGCACCGCAACCAGCCGTTGCCTTGCGGTGTCTGCCGCGCGGCTCACCGCTTTCGTTGTCCCCTTGTCGATGACAACCAGCCGCCCCTGCCACGGCTGCACCCAACCCGCCTTGCGCCATGCCGCTGCCGCCTTGCCGAAGCGTTCGCCGGATACGGTGAAATACTGCGCGCCATGATCGAATCCACCCAGCTCGGTCTGACGCGTGCTCATCCGGCCGCCAACGCCGGCACTCTTTTCATAGACGACGATGTGGTGCCCCTGCGTCTGCAGTTGGCGAGCGCAAGTGAGGCCGGCCAGGCCGGCGCCGATGACGGCAATATGCATGAGGTGCATCCTTTCGACACGTTGTTAACGAACCATGAAATGAAAAAGGCCGTTCATGGTTTGCATCCCCCATGAACGGCCTTTGCCGATGCACGCCTGCTTATTCATCACCTTCGGCAGGCCAGTCGCGAATGTAGGCTTTCAGCATCTTGTTCTCGAAACTCTGGGCTTCGAATACCGCCTTCGCAACGTCGTAAAACGAAATCACGCCTAGCAGCGTCTTCGCGTTTACCACAGGCACGTAACGCGCATGACGCTCCAGCATCAGGCGCCGCACTTCGTTGACTTCGGTATCTGGTGTAATCGTGATCGGATGATCGTCCATATGCTTGCGCACAGTGTTCGGCCCGACTTCACCCTTGTTCTCGTGCAGCGTCTTCATCACTTCGCGGAAGGTCAGCATGCCGACCAGCTCGCCGTACTCCATCACCACCAGTGAACCGATATCCTTTTCCGCCATCGTATCGACGGCATCGGCCATCGGCGTATCGGGAGTGACGGTGTAAAGGATATTGCCCTTGACTTTCAGGATTTCGGAGACTTTCATGGCGGCTGTCCTACAGAGTGATGAATGTTGTTATTGCATTTCCAATGTAACGTAAGCCGCATGAAAAATCCAGCGCACTCCCGTGTGTCAAGGCGAAAGCCCGATCCCGGGTTCGGTGCTAGCATTGCGAAACCTCAATACCTTGCTTGCCGGCGGAAAGTTCCGCCGCCCATCCCATCATGAGCCATCCCAAATATCCCGGTTTCGACACCTTGTCGCTGCACGCCGGCGCCGCACCGGACCCGACAACCGGTGCGCGCGCCACCCCGATTTATCTGAGCACATCGTTCGTGTTCAAGGATTCCGATCAGGCCGCATCGCTGTTCAACATGGAGCGCGCCGGCCATGTCTACTCGCGCATTTCCAATCCGACCACTGCTGTGCTGGAAGAGCGGATTGCCGCGCTGGAAGGCGGCGTCGCCGGCATCGCGGTGGCCAGCGGGCAGGCCGCACTGCATCTCGGACTGGCGACGATCGCGGGTGCCGGGTCGCACGTCGTTGCTTCGCGCGCGCTGTATGGCGGTTCGCAGAATCTGCTGGCGTACACGATGAAGCGTTTCGGCATCGATACCACTTTCGTCGATCCGCGCGATCTCGATGCATGGCGCGCCGCGATTCGCCCGAATACCAAGGTACTGTTCGGTGAAACGCTCGGCAATCCCGGCCTCGACGTGCTGAACATTCCGGAAGTCGCCGCGATCGCACACACGCATTTTCTGCCGCTGATGGTCGATGCGACCTTCACCACGCCTTACCTGCTGCGCCCGTTCGACCACGGCGCCGACCTGATCTACCATTCCGCCACCAAGTTCCTGTGCGGCCATGGCACGGCGATGGGAGGGCTGCTGGTCGACGGCGGTACGTTCGACTGGCAACAGGCGTACGAGAAAACGGGGCGCTTCGCCGAATTGTGCGAACCCTACGACGGCTTTCACGGCATGGTGTTTTCCGAGGAATCATCGGTCGCGCCTTTCGCCTTGCGTGCACGACGCGAAGGCTTGCGCGACTTCGGCGCGACGATGAGCCCGTACAACGCATTCGCGATCCTGCAGGGTATCGAAACGCTCGGCCTGCGCATGGATCGTCATGTCGCGAACACGCGCAAGGTGGTGGAATTCCTTGCCGCGCATCCGGCCGTCGACGCGATCGCATTCCCGGAACTCGATTCGCACCCGGATCATGTGCTCGCGCAAAAGCTGCTGCCGAAAGGCTGTGGTGCGGTGTTCTCGTTCAGTCTGAAGGGCGACCGCGCGGCCGGCCGGCGTTTTGTCGACGCGCTGAAAATTTTTTCGCATCTGGCCAACGTCGGCGATGCCAAGTCGCTGGTGATTCACCCGGCATCGACCACGCATTTCCGTGTACCGACCGAACAACTGGCCGCCGCCGGCATTACCGAGGGCACGATGCGGCTGTCGATCGGCCTGGAAGATGCCGACGATCTGATCGAAGATCTGGGACGCGGACTGAAAGCCGCGCAGAAAGGAGCATGACATGCTGCTGAACGTCCAGGGGCAGGATGCCTATTGCTATACCGGCGGCAAACCGTTCAATGCCGCGTTGCCGACCGCGGTGTTCATCCACGGCGCGCAGAATGACCATTCGGTATGGGTCTTGCAGACTCGCTATTTTGCGCACCACGGTTTTGGCGTACTCGCGGTGGACCTGCCGGGGCACGGTCGCAGCAAAGGTGCACCGCTTGCCAGCGTCGAAGCGATGGCCGACTGGCTGCTCGCGCTGCTTGATGCGGCGGGGGTACGGAAGGCGACTTTGATCGGGCACAGCATGGGATCGCTGATTGCACTGGAAACCGCATTCCGCGCACCGGCGCGGGTCGACAGGCTGGCGCTGGTCGGCACTGCCTATCCGATGAAAGTGTCCGATGCCTTGCTCGACGCCGCGCTGAACGACGAACAGAAAGCGATCGACATGGTGAACATCTGGTCGCACTCTTCGATCGCGCAAAAGCCGTCGAATCCCGGGCCGGGTTTCCATGTGATGAACGGTGCACAGCGCTTGATGCAGCATATTGCGCGGCAAAATCCGGCCAAGGTATTCCACACCGATTTTTCAGCCTGCAACGCTTACGCGAATGGCGAAGCGGCTGCGAAATCCGTTACCTGTCCCGCGCTGCTCCTGCTTGGCAAGCGCGACATGATGACCATGCCGAAAGCGACCGCAACACTGACCAAGTCCATACCGCATTGCAGCATGATACAGCTCGATAACTGCGGCCATGACCTGATGGGAGAACAACCGGACGCCGTGCTGGACGCATTATTCGGGTTCGCGGTCGAATAGCGGCGTGCAGACTGGGTTGATTCCAGGAATTCCGGTTGCATCTCGTTGCAAGCCGGACTACTCTGGAATTACCACAACCGCAAGGAGAGGGCCATGTCAGTCGCCGTGGAAAAGAAATACGCGTCGTTCGCCGATTTCTATCCCGTCTATCTGAGCGAGCATTCGAACCGGATTTCGCGCGAATTGCATTTCGCAGGCTCGACGCTGGCGCTAATCTGTCTCGCCGCGCTGCTCATTACCGGGAATCTGTGGTGGTTGCTGGCGGCGCTGGCCTCCGGCTACGGTTTCGCCTGGATCGGCCATTTCGCATTCGAGAAAAACCGGCCGGCGACATTCAGGCATCCGCTCTATTCGTTCATGGGCGACTGGGTCATGTACTGGCAGATGCTGACCGGTCAGGCATCGTTCTGAATGGTGCCTGTCGCGCGCTGGCCAAAGTACAGGGCAAGGGGCTGATCGAGCCCCTCCTCGATTGCGGCCTCGACTTTTTTCGCAAGCGCTGCGTTACTCCGCGTATCGAACACGAACAGCCGGTACACGTCGGCCAGCTTTAACCGCTCGGGGTTGATCAGCAGCGTCCATACATCGCGTCCCTCGACAATCCGCTTGCCGAACTGCTGGCGCTTCGGCACGTCCATCTTGATACGCCCGACCCAGCCCGCTTCCAGCATCTTTTCCAGCAAGGTTTCCGATTCGTCGAATCCAAGCCGCGTCAGCGCACGGATCGCTGCCGCATCGACCGCCGCACTTCGTCCATCGGACCTTGCATCGTACAACACCCTTAGCACCGCCATCGCATCGATGAATGCGCTGCCCGGTTTCGGGACGTGCCACCAGCGCTCGTATTTCACGACAGGAAGCGCCGCAGTCAGTACCGCTCCCATCAGGGTGATCATCCAGGACACGTAAATCCAGAGCAGAAATATCGGCATCGCCGCCAACGTGCCGTAAATCATTGTGTAGGTCGGAAACTTCGATACGAATACCACGAAAATACGCTTGGCAATTTCAAATGCGGTTGCGGCAAGCAAGCCGCCGCAGGCCGCGTCGCGCCAGTCGACCAGCCGATTCGGCACCGCCATGTAGAGCAGCGTGAACGCGCCGGTCGTCAACAGCACGGACAGCAACGTATACGCCGCCGCTCCGGCAAGCCCGGTAACCAGCCCGTTCGTCGCAGCGAACAAGTATGACGTCACGGTAATCGACACGCCAATCAGCAACGGGCCGAGCGTCACGGTCGCCCAATAAACCACGATGCGCTGCGCCAGCGGCCGGGCGTACTTGACGCGCCAGATACGGTTGAACGCGCGATCGATGGTCAGCATCATCACGACGGTGGTCACGATCAATCCGACTGCGCCGAATGCCGACAGCCGGCTCGCCTTGGACGAAAACTGGTTTAGATAGCCGAGTATCGTATTGGAGATGGTCTTCGGCATCAGGCTCTTGATGAAATATGCGTCGAGCGATGCACGGAAACTGCTGAACAGCGGAAAGGTCGTAAATATCGCAAGCGCGATGGTGAGCATCGGCACCAGCGCAAGTACCGTGGTGAAAGTGAGGCTGCCGGCGACCTGCGACAAACGCTCCTCATCCAGCCGCTGGCGCGCAAAGCGGAACAGTCCGAGCACATCCTCCAGCGGAACGCGACGGAACAGCGGCAGGTTGAACGGAAACGATCGATGAACAAGCGGGCGCGGCATGGGGTTTGCAGTGCGATTCGAGGCTGAGATTCGAGGCCGATAAAGCGTCCTATAATACCAAGCATGAATCGACCTGACCTTACCCTTCTTGTTTTATATTACTCGCGGCATGGCACGACGCGCCGGCTTGCCGAGCTTATTGCGCAAGGCATCGAAAGCGTTCCTGGCTGCGATGCCCGCCTGCGTACTGTCCCGGCAGTATCGACGGTAACCGAGGCAAGCGAGCCGGAAATCCCGAAAGAAGGCGCGCCCTACGTCGAGTTGCAGGACCTGCAGGATTGCGCGGGACTTGCGCTCGGCTCCCCTACCCGTTTCGGCAACATGGCCGCGCCGTTGAAATATTTCTGGGACGGTACGTCAGCGCAATGGCTATCCGGCACGCTCGCCGGAAAACCGGCATGTGTCTTCACATCGACCGGCAGCCTGCATGGCGGACAGGAGTCGACCTTGCTGTCGATGATGATGCCGCTCATGCACCATGGGATGCTGCTGCTCGGTTTGCCTTACACAAACCCTGAATTGATGACCACCGCCAGCGGCGGCACGCCCTATGGCGCAAGTCACTGGTCGGGCATGAATGGATCGCACCCGATTTCCGACGAGACCAGGATACTGACGATCGCGCTGGGAAAACGCCTGGCGGAAACGGCGTGCAAGCTGAGGAGCGAGTGATGGAAAATCCTCTGCAAAAGAGTTGCTACGTTGGCGCTGTCGCCAGTCTGACCTTGTTGATCGTGTTATGCGTCGCATGGGAGTTGGTGTTGGCGCCATTGCGTCCGGGTGGATCCTGGATGGTACTGAAAGTGCTGCCGCTGCTGTTTCCGTTGCGCGGCGTCCTGAAGCGCAACATCTACACGATGCAATGGGCGTCGATGCTGATCTTGCTGTATTTCACCGAGGGCATCGTCCGCGCGACCAGCGACAGAGGACCGTCCATCACGCTCGGCTGGATCGAAGTCGCACTCAGCTGCGTGTTCTTCTTCTGCTCGCTTTTCTATCTTCGCCCCTACAAGCAGGCGGCAAAAAAACTGGCGCAGCAAATCATCCAGAAAGCCTCCAAATGAACGATTTCCTGCAGAAGTGCCGCGCTGCGATCGGCACTTCCCATGTATTGACCGACACGGCCGATATGGCTGGCTACCTGACCGACTGGCGCCGTCGCTTCACCGGCAGCGCACTGGCGGTAGTCAAACCGGCGACAACCGAGGAAGTGGCCGCGATCGTTCGCCTCTGCAATGAATTTCGTGTACCGATTGTGCCGCAAGGCGGCAATACCGGCCTGGTGCTCGGCAGTGTGCCGGACCAGAGCGGCCGCGCGATTGTGCTATCACTGACACGCTTGAACCGTATGCGGGCGATCGATACGATCAATAACACGATGACCGTGGAAGCCGGCTGCATCCTGGAACAAGTGCAGAACGCCGCCGCCGAAGCGGGGCGACTGTTTCCGCTATCCCTGGCAGCGGAAGGCAGTTGCACGATCGGCGGCAACCTGTCGACCAATGCGGGCGGCACCGCCGTGCTCCGCTACGGCAATACGCGCGAGCTCTGCCTGGGGCTCGAAGTCGTGACCGCGCAGGGCGACATCTGGAACGGACTACGCGGGCTGCGCAAGGACAATACCGGCTACGATCTGCGCGACCTTTTCATCGGCGCGGAAGGAACGTTGGGAATCATTACCGCGGCTGTACTGAAACTGTTTCCTCAACCGAAAGCGCAGCTCACCGCGCTGGCCGCGATGAAGACGCCGGACGATGCATTGCGACTGCTGTCGATCGCGCAGCAGCGCTGCGGCGCAGCTCTCACCGGCTTTGAACTGATGTCCGATTTCTGCCTGCAACTGGTAGTCAAGCACTTTCCCCAGATGCGGCTGCCGTTCCCCGAACGCTCCCCGCAATACGTGCTGCTGGAACTGTCGGACAGCGAATCGGAAGAGCATGCGAACACGATGCTGGAAGCCCTGATTACCGATGCGCTGGAACAAGGCATGATCCACGATGCGGCAGTCGCGTCATCGCTCGCGCAATCACAGGCGCTATGGAATCTGCGCGAACATATTCCGCTGGCGCAGGCTGAGGAAGGCAAGAATATCAAGCACGACATCTCGGTCCCGATCTCGCGGATCGGTGATTTCATCCGGGCCACCGATGCCCAGCTTGCCGAGCACTTTCCCGCCTGCCGCATGGTGACCTTCGGCCATCTGGGCGACGGCAACCTGCATTACAACGTATCGCCTTCGGAGCAGGCACATCCCGACGATTTCATCGCGCAACAAGGCGCGATCAATCAGGTCGTGCACGATAGCGTGCACCGGTTCGGCGGTTCGATTTCAGCCGAACATGGCCTGGGCGCCCTCAAACGCGACGAAATACGCCAATACAAAACCGACGTTGAGCTGAACCTGATGCGCAGCATCAAACAGGCACTCGATCCGCTAGGCCTGCTGAACCCCGGAAAGGTGCTATGACTGTGATTCTGCGTGTGCTGCTGCCGGCACTTCTGATGTCGGCTGTGATACCGGCTTTCGCCGTCTATAAGTGTGAGTCGGACGCCAAGGTTACCTATAGCGATACGGCATGCGTCAGCGGCCAGTCGATCGATCTCGGCAATCCCGCGACGGGATCGGACAATGCCGTGCAGGCGCGTCGCGAACTGGCGCAGCAAAAAGCCGAAGTAAAACGGCTTGAAAATGCTCGTCACAAGCAGGAAGCGCAACAGGAAAAACTGCGAAAAACCGCGGCTCGTACCGAGACGGCCCGACAGAAAAAATGCGCGTCGCTGGCACGTCGCAAAAAATGGGCCGATGAAGATGCTGTGGCAGCTACCGGGAAGTCAAGGGAAAAAGCGCGCCGCAAGGCAAGGCGCGCGGAAGAGATTTACGGTAGCGAATGCGGCGTGTAGAACTGCCGATTGCCGTTGATCATGTTCACTGCGATTGCAGGCGGGAAGATGGCCTGCCCAAGAGGATTCGAACCTCTGACCCTCAGCTTAGAAGGCTGATGCTCTATCCAACTGAGCTATGGGCAGAATGCTGAAACAGCGAGAAGATACCGGAATTACCAACGCAGGCGTCGCAACAGTCCGGTCTGCGCTCGTCACGTGAAGATCCGTTCCTACGCGAGCGGAGGCTTGCGGATATTACCTCTAATAACGCATCGTTACAACGGCAAATGTCAGCGGCACGCAGCGAGGCGCCTGAGGACAAGCTCATTCAGCGCGAAAATAAAAAGGGTTAGCAGTTACGCTAACCCTTTGATATTCCTGGTCGGGGCGACACGATTCGAACGTGCGACCACCTGATCCCAAATCAGGTGCGCTACCAGGCTGCGCTACGCCCCGAGGAACACGCATCATACCGGTGTGGAACCTTACGGTCAATTTATAAGTGACTTTTCACAAGGCAACTACCAAACCTTGCACCGGCAGCTATGGCATGGCGAGCAGACGTCCGAGCAACGCCGCGTCCGTTCAGGGGTTGCGCTAAGTCAGAAAGCGATCTTGTCGGCGATTCGGCGTGCCAGGCGTTCCGCAGTTTCCGCATGCTTTGCTTCTACCATCACCCGGACCAGAGGCTCAGTCCCCGACGCCCGGATCAGGACCCGGCCATCATCACCCAATTCGGCATCGACCATTTCCTTTTCACTCAACAGAGTGGTATTTTTCTGCCAATCGAAACCCGGCTCGACCTTCACGTTGATCAGACACTGCGGATACAGCGCCAGATCGGCCGTTGCCTGCTCCAGCGTTTCGCCGCTGCGCTTCAGTGCGGACAGCACCTGAAGCGCAGAAACGATGCCGTCGCCGGTCGTATGCTTGTCGAGACACAGCAGATGCCCCGATCCTTCACCGCCCAGAAGCCAGCCACGTTCTTGCAGAATTTCGAGCACGTAGCGATCGCCGACCTTGGCGCGGGCAAAGCCGATACCCATTTCTCTGAACGCCACTTCCAGTGCCATGTTGGTCATCAGCGTCCCGACTACACCGGCGACCTTCGACACCATCCGTCTGTCCTTCACCATCACGTACAGCAGTTCGTCGCCGTTATAAATACGTCCGTTCGCATCCACCATCAGCAGGCGATCGGCATCGCCATCGAGCGCGATACCGATATCCGCCTTGTGTTCCTTGACTGCCGCGGACAGCGCTGCCGGTGCGGTAGCACCGACATGGTCATTGATATTCAGGCCATTCGGTTCGTTACCGATCGCGACGACTTCGGCCCCCAGTTCATGGAACACGTCGGGGGCGATATGGTAGGCGGCGCCGTGCGCGCAGTCGACCACAAGCTTCAGGCCGCGAAGGTCGAGTTCGTTAGGGAACGTGCTTTTGCAGAACTCGATATAGCGCCCCTGTGCGTCGAACAGACGTTTGGCCTTGCCGAGCTTTTCGGAAGACACACATTCGATCGGCATTTCCAGAGCCGCCTCGATTGCCGCCTCGACCGCATCCGGCAGTTTGTTGCCAGACGCGGAAAAAAACTTGATGCCGTTGTCTTGATACGGATTGTGCGATGCCGAGATCACCACACCTGCCGACAGACGCAGTGCGCGCGTCAGATACGCGATTGCCGGCGTCGGCATTGGTCCGGCCAGCATGACATCGACGCCGGCGGCGGCAAATCCCGCCTCAAGCGCCGCTTCTAGCATATATCCTGAAATGCGTGTGTCCTTGCCGATCAGGACCGCCGATTTACCGCTGGTCGTTTCAACCTGCGCAAGCACCTTGCCCGCTGCATAGCCCAGCTTCATTACAAAATCGGGCGTGATCGGTGCCGCGCCCACTCGTCCGCGCACGCCATCGGTGCCGAAATATCTGCGTGTCATACTCTTAATCCTTGTTGGTATTTTCTATTGCTTTCCACACCTTGAGTGCATCGACCGTTTCAGCGACGTCGTGAACCCGAACGATGCTCGCACCACGTGCAACAGCAGCCAGCATCGCGGCAAGACTGCCCGCCATCCGCTGCTCTACCGGTTTCCCTGTCAGTGCGCCGAGCATCGATTTGCGCGACACCCCCGCCAGCAAGGGAACCCCAAGCTCCCGGATGAGGCGGTCAATATTATTCAGCAACGCAAGATTGTGCTCCAGGGTCTTGCCGAAACCAAACCCGGGATCGATACAAATGCGGTCGCGCTTCACGCCCGCTTCTTCCAGGCTTGAAACCCGCTCCATCAGAAAAGCAGACACCTCCGCGAGCACATCCCGATATTCCGGATTTATCTGCATCGTCAAGGGATTGCTCGCCATGTGCATAACGCATAGCGCACAGTCGCTATCCCGTACGGCATCCACCGCGCCCGCCGCACGGAAACCGTTGATATCGTTGATCATATCGGCGCCCGCCGCCAGCGCCTCCCGCATTACGTCCGGCTTGCAGGTATCGACCGACAGGGGTTTGCCGCAATCGCGCAATGCGTACACGACAGGCAGGACCCGGTGCAATTCTTCATCAAGCGGCAACGGCTGCGCCCCGGGCCGGCTCGACTCACCGCCGATGTCGATGATATCCACGCCGTCAGCGATCATCTGTTCCGCATGAGACAGCGCCAGTTCAAGCGAATGAAACTTGCCTCCATCCGAGAATGAGTCCGGCGTGACATTCAATATTCCCATTACCAGCGGACGGGAATTTTCCGCATGCAGAGAAAGGCGATAACGGCCGCATTGCAAGTATTGCTTCATCGTTTATTCCGGCAAATAAAAAGGGCGAGGATCGCTCCTCACCCTTTTTCAGCATGGTTCTTTTTCTACGGCCGAATCAACTCAGGCGGGCGCAGTCGCATTCGGTGATACGCCACCCGACGTACTATCCGACGACGAACGCTTCGGCGGCAGGCCGGCCTTCGGAGGACGCGGCTCGCGGCCCTCCATGATGTCAGTGATCTGGTCGGCATCGAGGGTTTCCCAGTCAAGCAGCGCGTTCGCCATGATTTTCACTTTCTCGCTGTTTTCCTCGAGAAGGCGGCGCGACAATGCATACTGTGTATCGAGAATCAGGCGGATTTCGGTATCCACCTTTTGCTGGGTCGCTTCCGACACCGTCTTCGAAGCCATGCGACCGAAGTATGCGTCCTGCTCGCTATCCTCGTACACCATCGTGCCCATGGACTCGGACATGCCGTAACGCGTTACCATGGCACGGGCCAGCTTGGTTGCGCGCTCGAAGTCGTTCGATGCACCGGTCGACATTTGATGCATGAAGATTTCTTCGGCGATGCGTCCGCCGAACAGGATCGCAATCTCTTCGAGCATCTTGTCCTTGTACATGTTCACCCGATCATGCTCAGGCAATTGCCATGTCAGGCCGAGTGCATAGCCGCGCGGCATGATGGTGACCTTGTGAACAGGATCGGCTTTCGGCAACAGCTTGGCGACCACCGCATGACCGGATTCATGGAACGCGGTATTGCGGCGCTCCTCTTCCCGCATGACGGCGGATTTGCGTTCCGGCCCCATCACGATCTTGTCTTTCGCATCCTCGAAATCCTGCATCTCGACCAGACGCTTGTTGCGGCGGGCGGCAAACAACGCTGCTTCATTGACCAGGTTGGCCAGGTCGGCACCGGAAAAGCCGGGCGTGCCGCGCGCAAGAATATCCGCCTTGACATCAGGAGCAATCGGTACCTTGCGCATATGCACGTAAAGAATCTGTTCGCGGCCACGGATATCCGGCAGGCCGACCATTACCTGGCGGTCGAAACGGCCCGGTCGCAGCAATGCCTTGTCGAGAACATCCGCGCGGTTGGTCGCGGCGATCACGATCACGCCGGAATTGGCCTCGAAGCCGTCCATTTCAACGAGCAGTTGGTTCAGCGTCTGTTCGCGTTCGTCATTGCCGCCACCCATGCCGGCGCCGCGATGACGTCCGACCGCATCGATTTCGTCGATGAAGATGATGCAAGGAGAATGCTTCTTGGCATTTTCGAACATGTCACGCACGCGCGACGCACCAACACCAACGAACATTTCGACAAAGTCGGAGCCGGAAATCGTGAAGAACGGGACCTTCGCTTCGCCGGCAATCGCACGCGCCAGCAGCGTTTTACCGGTACCTGGAGGGCCGACCATCAACACGCCACGCGGAATGCGGCCGCCGAGTTTCTGGAATTTGGTCGGGTCCCGCAGGAAGTCGACCAGTTCCTGCACTTCCTCTTTGGCCTCATCGCAACCGGCAACATCCGCAAACGTGACGGTATTGCTCGCCTCGTCCAGCATGCGCGCCTTGGACCGGCCGAACGAAAAGGCACCGCCCTTGCCGCCGCCCTGCATCTGTCGCATGAAAAAGATCCAGACCCCAATCAGCAACAGCATCGGGAACCAGGAAATGAATACTTGGGAAAGGAAGGATTGTTCTTCCGGCTGCTTGACGTCGAACTTGATGCCGTTGTTGACCAGATCGCCGATCAGGCCGCGGTCAAGATAGGTGATCGCCGTTTTGATTTTTTTGCCATCGGTCGTTGTTGCGACGATCATCCGGTCCTCGATCGTCGCTTCCTTGATGTGCTTGGACTTGATTTCATCAAGGAAATCCGAATAAGCCACCGACGTCGCGCCGCCAGCCAAGGTGCGTCCGTCGAACTGCTTGAAGACGGTAAACAACACGAGGGCGATCACCACCCAGATGGCGGCTTTGGAAAACATATTGTTCACTAGAACTCCTTAGACGCGGGGCGTCTATCTACAAATCTTGTAAAGTTGATTCTACCCGCATTAACCGATGCTTACTAGGCTGCATATGTAGCTAAAGAAGGGAAAGTCAAGGATTGTTTCTCAGATAGCGTAGTCTCAGGAAGGGTTTTTGAGCACTTTGCCAAGTAAAAAAATCTCGGATGATTTATCGCGGCTGGCTTTCGGCTTCTTCGACGACACGGTCTTGAATTCCCGCTTGAACTTTTCGACCAGTTGCGTGTACCCGGTACCGTTGAAACATTTGACGAGCAGCGCCCCTGAAGGTTTCATGTGAGCCTGCGCAAATTCGAGCGCCAGATCAATGATATGCTCGACGCGGGCGGCATCCGTGATTGCCACCCCGGTCAGGTTAGGCGCCATGTCCGACAGCACCAGATCGACTTTGCGGCCCGCAAGTACAGCCTCAAGCTGTTCCAGCACCTGCTGTTCGCGGAAATCACCCTGTATGAAATGTACATCTGCGATCGGCTCCATCGGCAGCATGTCCAGGCCGATGATGGTTCCGCTGATGCCGCCGCCGGCCTCGCCCGCCAGTTTATTGCGCACATATTGTGACCAGCTCCCGGGTGTGCAACCGAGGTCGACAATCACCTGCCCCGGCCTGACGAGTTTTTCCGCCTCGTCGATCTCTTTCAGCTTGTAGGCCGCCCGGGCCCGATAACCCTCTTTCTGCGCCAGCTTCACATAGGGATCGTTGATGTGGTCGTGCACCCAGTTTTTGTTGAATTTGTTCTTGGCCATTCGCGTAGAATACCGTTTTTAGATAAATGATTGATTATGTTGAAACTTACACCCGCAGAGCGAAGCGCGCTTCGCTCCGAAGCCCATGCGCTGAACCCGGTCGTCATCATCGGAGAAGCGGGATTGACGCCATCCGTCCTCAAGGAAGTCGATGTCAACCTGAATGCGCACGGCCTCATCAAGGTCCGTGTGTTCGGCGATGACCGAGATGCACGGATTGAAATGTATGGAACGATCTGTGAAAAACTCGGTGCCGCGCCGATTCAGCATATCGGCAAACTGCTAGTCCTGTTTCGCCCGAAAAAGGAAGCACAGAAAGAACGCAGCGAGAAGCGCGGCAAGGGCCTGCGCGAAGTAACGATCGTCAAGCCAAGTCCGAGCGGCACAAAGAAACCGACCGTCCAGAAAGTCATACTGAAGGGCAATGAGCGGGTCACGCAAGGCGGCTCGATCAAACGTGCCAAGCCGCGTCAAACCAGCACCAAGAAATCCGCATTGGGCAGAGGTTGATCCAATCCCGATAGAGGTCCGGTCACCGCGCTTTCAGGACCAATGCCACCGCGAGCAGGCTCTGTATCAGGTAAAGCGCGCTTGATATGCCATGCAGGACGGCGAATCTGGCGCTCGCGCCCGCATCCATCGCAGTACCCGCGCCACCCGCGTTCCGTAGCGCTGCCATGAATGGATGTAGCCCGAAGTATCCGACCAGGGTGCATCCAAGCATACCCAGAACCAGCCACAACAGGCGCTTGCGCCCCGGCGCATTGCTGTCCTTTGCAGCCGACATCTCCAGCAAGATCAAAACGACCGCGCAAAACACGGAAAGCCATGCTTCCACATGGAACACGCTTCCGGCTATGTTGCCGGCCGTTGTGCGGTCCGCGAGCGTTGCAAACAACAGCGGCGCGACCAGATAGCCGACAGTCCACAGACTCCCGGCCCAAAGCGTTGCAATCAGCACGCGGACACGTTCGACGAACATCGGGATCAGATATAGCGGACTTCAAGCACTTCGTATTCACGAATGCCGGACGGTGCATTCACTTCGACGACATCACCTGCATATTTACCAATCAGTGCGCGTGCGATCGGCGACGTAATCGACACTTTCTTTTCTTTCAGGTCGGCTTCATCTTCGCCGACGATTTGATACGTCACCTTCTGGCCGGATTCCAGATCCTCCAAGTCGACGGTCGAGGCGAATACGATCCGGCCCTCCGCGTCCAGCGTAAGCGGATCGATGATCTGTGCCGCACTCAGCTTGCCTTCCAGTTCGGCGATGCGCCCTTCGATAAAACTCTGGCGCTCTTTCGCCGCATCGTATTCGGCATTCTCTGACAAATCGCCTTGCGCACGCGCGTCGGAAATCGCATTGATGACAGCAGGCCGATCCTTGGTTTTCAGCCGTTGCAGCTCTTCCTTAAGCAGTTCCGCGCCGCGTTTGGTAATGGGAAATGTATTCATGATTTTTTGGAAAAATGAAAACCACAGAGGTCACAAATAGCACCGTAGAAAACCGATGCCGTCTGTGACCTCTGTGGCTAGATTCGAATTGTGAATCTAGTGTAAGGTTTTATGCAGCCCTTGTAAATCGTAGACATGAATCTCGTCGAGATGTCTCATGCCTTCAACCGCCGCCTCCGCCCCCGCAATCGTCGTATAAGTGGTGACACGGGCTGCGAGCGCCGATGTGCGAATCGTGCGCGAGTCGGTGATCGCGGTACGCTTTTCCTCAACGGTATTGATGACCAGTGCAATCTCGTTGTTCTTGATCATGTCGACCACGTGCGGCCGCCCTTCGGCAACCTTGTTGACGGTGGCAACCGCAATCCCTGCCGCGCTGATGGCCGCTGCGGTTCCCTTGGTCGCCACCACCGAGAACCCTAGCCCGACCAAGTCTCTGGCCACCTGCACCGCGCGCGGCTTGTCGCTGTTCTTGACGCTGAGGAAGACCTTGCCCGATTTCGGCAACTTGATGCCGGCGCCCAGCTGCGACTTGACGAAGGCTTCGCCGAAGGTCTTGCCCACGCCCATCACTTCGCCGGTCGACTTCATCTCCGGTCCCAGAATCGTATCGACGCCAGGGAATTTCACGAACGGGAACACCGCTTCCTTGACACTGAAATACGGCGGTACCACTTCATTGCGGATACCCTGGCTTTCAAGAGACTGTCCGACCATGCAGCGTGCAGCGATCTTCGCCAATTGCAAGCCGGTTGCCTTCGACACGTAAGGCACAGTGCGTGAGGCGCGCGGATTCACTTCCAGCACGAAGACGACGTCCTGCAGCCTGCCGTCGATTTCCTGCTGCTGGATCGCGAACTGCACGTTCATCAGGCCGACCACGTTCAAGCCTTTCGCCATCAGCGCAGTCTGCCGCTTCAGTTCGGCAATCGTTTCCTGCGACAGTGAATACGGCGGCAGCGAGCAGGCGGAATCGCCCGAATGTACGCCGGCCTGTTCGATATGTTCCATCACGCCGCCGATGAAGGTGCGCTCGCCGTCCGACAGGCAGTCGACGTCGACTTCGATCGCGTCGTTCAGGAAACGGTCGAGCAGCACCGGCGAATCGTTTGATACTTTCACCGCTTCACGCATGTAGCGTTCGAGGTCGCGCTGCTCGTGCACGATTTCCATCGCGCGGCCGCCCAGCACGTACGACGGGCGCACCACCAGCGGATAGCCGATCTCCTGCGCCAGGCGCAATGCGTCTTCCTCGGTGCGCGCGGTGCGGTTCGGCGGCTGGCGCAGGTTCAGGTCGTGCAGCAGTTTCTGGAAGCGCTCGCGGTCTTCAGCCGCATCGATCATGTCGGGCGAGGTGCCGACGATGGGCACGCCGTTGGCTTCGAGGTCGAGTGCGAGCTTCAACGGCGTCTGGCCGCCGTATTGCACGATCACGCCGACCGGCTTTTCGAGGTCGACGATTTCGAGCACGTCTTCCAGCGTGAGCGGCTCGAAGTACAGCCGGTCAGAGGTGTCGTAGTCGGTGGACACGGTTTCCGGATTGCAGTTGACCATGATCGTTTCATAGCCGTCTTCGCGCATCGCCAGCGCCGCATGCACGCAACAATAGTCGAATTCGATGCCCTGGCCGATCCGGTTCGGGCCGCCACCCAGCACCATGATCTTTTTCTTGTCGGTCGGCTGCGATTCGCACTCTTCCTCGTAGGTCGAGTACATGTACGCGGTTTTGGTCGCGAATTCGGCAGCGCAGGTGTCGACGCGCTTGTAGACCGGCCGCACGTTGAGTTCGCGGCGCAATTCACGCACGGCCTTGTCCGTCGTTTTCAGCAGCTTCGCAAGGCGGCGGTCGGCGAAGCCTTTCTGCTTGAGCTTGAACAGCAGGCTCTTGTCGAGTTTATCGAGCGACTGTTGCTCCAGCCACAATTCGATATCGACGATTTCCTTGATCTGTACCAGAAACCAGGGATCGATGTGCGTCAATTGATGCACTTCTTCCAGCGAGAAGCCTTGCGCGAACGCGTCGCCGACATACCAGATGCGTTCGGGGCCGGGTTCGCCGAGCTGCTCTTCGATGGTTTCGCGGTCGGTGGTCTTTTCATTCATGCCGTCGACGCCGACTTCGAGCCCGCGCAGCGCCTTCTGGAACGATTCCTGGAAGGTACGGCCAATTGCCATCACTTCGCCGACTGATTTCATCTGTGTGGTCAGGTGGCTGTCAGCCTGGGGGAATTTCTCGAACGCGAAACGTGGCACTTTGGTAACGACATAGTCGATGCTCGGCTCGAACGATGCCGGCGTTGCGCCGCCGGTGATCTCGTTGCGCAGTTCGTCGAGCGTGAAGCCGACCGCCAGCTTGGCGGCAACCTTCGCGATCGGGAAGCCGGTCGCCTTCGACGCCAGTGCGGAAGAGCGTGACACGCGTGGATTCATCTCGATGACGATCATGCGGCCGTCGATCGGATTGACCGCGAACTGCACGTTGGAGCCGCCGGTATCGACGCCAATCTCGCGCAGCACCGCGAGCGACGCGTTGCGCATGATCTGGTATTCCTTGTCGGTCAGCGTCTGCGCTGGCGCGACGGTGATCGAGTCGCCGGTATGCACGCCCATTGGATCAAGGTTTTCGATCGAGCAGACGATGATGCAGTTGTCCTTCTTGTCGCGCACCACTTCCATCTCGAACTCTTTCCAGCCGATCAGCGATTCCTCGATCAGCAGTTCGGACGTCGGCGAGGCTTCCAGGCCGCGCTTGCAGATGGTGTCGAATTCCTCTGCGTTGTAGGCGATGCCGCCGCCGGTGCCGCCCATCGTGAACGACGGCCGGATGATGACCGGGAAGCCGAGTTCCTTCTGCACTGCCCACGATTCGTCCATCGTGTGCGCGACGCCGGAACGGGCCGAGCCGAGGCCGATCTTCGTCATCGCTTCCTTGAACTTCGACCGGTCTTCGGCCTTGTCGATCGCCTCCGGCGACGCGCCGATCAGTTCGCAACCGTATTTGGTCAAGACGCCGTTGTGATGCAAATCAAGCGCGCAATTCAGCGCGGTCTGGCCGCCCATCGTCGGCAGGATCGCATTCGGGCGCTCCTTCGCGATGATGCGCTCGACTACCTGCCAGGTGATCGGCTCGATGTAGGTCACGTCGGCCATTTCCGGATCGGTCATGATGGTGGCCGGATTGCTGTTGACCAGGATGACGCGATAGCCTTCCTGCCGCAGCGCCTTGCAGGCTTGCGCGCCGGAATAATCGAATTCACATGCCTGGCCGATGATGATCGGACCGGCGCCAATGATCAGGATGCTTTTAATATCTGTGCGCTTAGGCATGTTTGCTTTTCTCCGTCATCGCCTGGGTCATGAGCCCGATAAAGCGATCAAACAAGGGGGCGATGTCGTTCGGACCGGGTGATGCTTCAGGATGTCCCTGGAAGCAGAACGCCGGCTTGTCGGTGCGCGCGAAACCTTGCAGCGAACCGTCGAACAGCGAAACGTGGGTAACGCGGCAATTTTCCGGCAGCGTGGCCTGGTCGACCGCAAAACCGTGGTTCTGCGAGGTGATCATCACTTGCCGCGTATCGAGGTCCTGCACCGGGTGGTTCGCGCCGTGATGGCCGAATTTCATCTTGAGTGTTTTTGCGCCGGAAGCCAGCGCCATGATCTGGTGACCGAGGCAGATGCCGAACGTCGGGATGCCGCGCTCGATCAATTCCTTCGTCGCCGCGATCGCGTAATCGCAAGGCTCCGGATCGCCCGGACCGTTGGACAGGAAGATGCCGTCCGGGTTGAGCGCCAGCGCTTCGGCGGCGGACGCTTGTGCCGGCAGCACGGTTACCTTGCAGCCGCGCTCAGCCAGCATGCGCAGGATGTTGTACTTGACGCCGTAATCGTAAGCGACCACATGGAACTTCGGCTTTGTTTGCTGGCCGTAGCCCGAGCCCAGTTTCCATTCGGACTCCGTCCAGACATAGGACTTGGCGGTCGATACGACCTTGGCAAGATCCATGCCGGCCAGCCCGGGAAACGATTTCGCCAGCGCCTGCGCCTTTTCGATATTGGCTTCGCCGGCCAGGATCGCACCGTTTTGCGCGCCCTTCTCGCGCAGGATGCGGGTCAGCTTGCGGGTATCGATGCCGGCGATGCCGACGACGTTCTCCGCTTTCAGATAATCAGACAGGCTTTGCTGCGAACGGAAATTCGAGGTCAGTAAAGGCAGATCCTTGATGATGAGGCCCGCGGCGTGGATCTTGCCGGCTTCGACGTCTTCTTCATTGACGCCGACATTGCCAATATGCGGATAGGTGAGCGTGACGATCTGGCGACTGTAACTGGGATCGGTCAGAATTTCCTGGTAACCGGTCATCGCCGTGTTGAACACGACTTCGCCGATCGTGTGACCGGATGCGCCAATCGAAAAACCGTGGAAAATCGACCCGTCTGCAAGCGCTAGGATGGCCGGTACTGATTGGCCAGAAAAAAATGGCAGCAAGGGTAACTCCTGAGATGGTTACCGCCGCTGCGTCGCGCCGTAATGACCGCCAACCAACGGCTTGCGCTTTGGATGCTGAGGTCTTTTCGGGACGAAATGGATAGGGTATGCGCTACGGCGGGCTAAAATTAGTTAAACCCTGAGATTATAGCCGAGAACACCGCTCCGAGCAAATTTGCGAGCTGACAGCAAGAGCGATTCGAGATGCGCTTTACCTGCATGACAGTCGTGCCGCCGAAGGGCGCGACTGTCATCGAACAGGCTATCAGGCGAGAGCAGCGATGCCCGCCTTTGCAATCTGCACATCTTCGGAAGACTTGACGCCGGATACGCCGACCGCGCCCACGCATTGACCATCGATCATGATGGGCACGCCGCCTTCGAGCATACCCTCCAGCACCGGCGCGCTCATGAACGAAAAGCGGCCGTTGTTGATCATGTCTTCATAGATTTTCGTTTCACGGCGGCCGAGAGCCGCCGTCTTGGCCTTGGCCGGCGCAATACTGGTGGAAATCGGTGCCGCGCCATCGAGACGATGCAGCCACAGCAGGTGTCCGCCGTCGTCGACGATGGAGATCGTTACCGCCCAGTTGTTTGCCTTCGCTTCCGCTTCCGCGGCTGCGGCGATTTTTTTGACTTCCTCAAGTGACAAGACTTGTTTCGATTGCATAAGGCCTCCCGGTGAAAAGAAGGCAGGATTGTACGACAGTCCGCTTGCACATGCGCAAGTGCAATCCGCAGGCGATTTTTCAGCCCTTGGTCTGAAGTACAAGTTCGACCAGCGACTGCAATTCGGCTGACAACTTGCCGATATGCGGCAGCACTTCGTCACGCCGCCCCTCCTTGATCCACTGCAACAACATTGCAAGATCGGGAGTGTCAGCGCGCTCGCCTGCTTCAGTGGCATGCATCGATGTCCAAGGTGTCGAATGGTCGACTGGCCGATTCCGCAATGCTTCCTCTTCCGCCAGCCCGATGACGCCGGTAGCCGAGCGATTCATGCCCAGCATTGCACGCCGATGTGCAATTTCATGCAGCGACGCCAGCGCGATGCTGTCATGATTCGGCCCATCGTCGGCAAGTGACGCGAGGCCGCAACTGGCGATAAATGCCATCCGCCCGTCTGGTACCAGATTGGCCGCCGCAATGGCACGGCAGACGCGCTCGGCAAAGTTGCGTGCCGCATCGAAATTGATTCCGCCCGTCGCCAGCGCAAACTCGGCAGCACCCGTTTTCGCGACGCAATCGGTTTCACGCACCGTGGCCTGCAGCAGTCGGCCGATCGCATCCATCACACTGGCCGGCGGAGCGGCTGCTCCGCCTTCGAGGCCGACGTGCTTCAAGCCGACGCAGACATCAAGGACAACGAAATTTTTCCTGTTCTTTACCGCACTTGCGAGCAAGGCTCCGGCTCGCGCCTCGAATACTTCTGGCGAACATGGAGCGCCCGCCATCGCAACCGGAACGTCGCGCACCAGCGCCTCAAGGCCGCGTTCGAATTCCTGCTGGGTCGTTACCAATTTGGAAAGAATATCAAGGCGCGACAGCAACTGGGCCGTCCCTATTCCTTTGGTAATCAGGTCAGTGGCCCCGGCCGCCTTGGCACGGTCCCGTTCTTCCTGTTCGTCGCTGCCGGAAACTACCACGACCGGAATATTGCGAATCCGGCCGACCCGGGAATTGCGGATGCGCTGCAAAAGACCGTAGCCATCCAGCTTCGGCATCGTCAGATCGGTGATCACCACACGGATGCTGGGATCGACCAGCAGGGTCTCCCATGCCTGCTCGCCATCGAGCGCTTCACGGAAATCGAACATGCCCTCGATGTGCTTGATCAGCGTCGCGCGCACGATACGCGAGTCGTCTGCAATCAGTACTCGCGGCTTGACAGGAATATCTATCGATGTCTGTGTGGTCATACCTGAATGTCAAGAATGCGATCTTTCGCAAGCATACCCGCATGCAATGGATTTTGACAGCTCCAGCCGATTCCCTTACATTGCAACTGTTGCGCCGTTCGAAATTTATCAAAATGACAACCCATGCTCAAGCTTCCCGACGGTGGTTACGTCTTCAGGTATGCGCCTTGATGATGGGCGCCTGCCTGGCAGGTAGCGCGATCGGCGCGGACCAGACCGGTGCCGATAATCGGGGAACGGCGCTTGCCAAGTTGCAGCACTTCACTTCCCGAACCTCCGAACTTGCAATACAGGCCATGAGCATGATCGGCATCCGTTATAAGTACGGCGGCAACCTGCCCGAGAGCGGCCTTGATTGCAGCGGGCTCGTGCGCTATTTGTTCAAGGAAGTATGGGGAACGAATCTGCCGCGTACGTCGGAGGAAATCAGTCACCTCGGCGAGCACGTCGACAGGCAGAACCTGCAGCCTGGCGACCTGGTGTTCTACAACACCTTGCGCCGCGGCTTTTCCCATGTCGGCATTTATCTGGGCGACAACAAGTTCATCCATGCGCCGTCCACAGGCGGCGAGGTGCGTATCGAAAGCATGGACATCAGCTACTGGAAAAAGCGCTTCAACGGTGCGCGGCGCATCGCCGAGCCCGAACAGCAGTAGCAGGCAAGCCCGTTTTTGATCACGGCTCCCGCCGCGTCACTGTTCCCGCGTCACTGTTCCCGTTTTGCAGCCAGCTTGCGCTTGATCTCCGGCATCAGCGCGCTTGCCGCCTGCTCGCCCGCCAGAATCGCATTGTTCCGCCCCTGGAAATCGCTTCCCTTCATCGCTCCCAGCGACGGCTGGATCACCACATCGGCATCCCGCAATTCGTAGTGATTGATGCTTTGCCCCATGATCGCAAAGGTTTGCAGCAGCACATCCAGCGTACTGGATGACGGTTGCACATCGGGCTGCGCCGAGATATTCACGGCGATCACGAAATCGGCACCCATTTCACGCGCAAAACGAACCGGAACCGGCGACACCAGCCCGCCGTCCACATAGACATGCTCACCTATCCGGACCGGCTGGAACACGCCAGGCACGGCGGATGACGCACGGACCGCCATTCCGGTATCGCCGCGCTGGAAAAGTATCGCCTTGCCGCTATTAAGGTCGGTTGCGACCGCACCGAAGGGGATCTTCAGCCGTTCGATCGGAACGTGATTGACTGTCCGGTCGACATAGCTCTGCAATGCCTCGCCCTTGAAAACGCCGGTCGCTTTCGCAAAAAACGGCACCGACCAATCGGAAATCGCCGCCTCGTCCATCTGCAACGCCAGCTTGTGCAGCGCGAAACCGTTGTATCCGGCGGCATAAAGCGCGCCGACCAGACTGCCGGCACTGGTGCCGACCACCACATCGGGCACGATGCCCTGCGCTTCCAGCGCCTTGATCACGCCGATATGCGCAAAGCCGCGCGCCGCGCCGCCGCCCAGCGCCAATCCGATGCGAATGTTGTGTGTCGCTTTCGGCTCCGCGACCGGCGGCTGCGGTGTTGGCGGAGGTGTCGTGCCGCATGCGGTCAGCAATAACAGAAGGGAAAGGAACAGCGGCGGGATCGAGCGAATACGGAACATGGATTGATCACTGCGGCGCATCGGAGCACCGGAAAGACGGTTGCGTCGGACCCATGCGCTTGCAATGCGCCCGGACAGAGAGCCGCATTGTAGCGGAAGCCGGCGCTTCAGGGCCCCGACCGCAGGCGCAGGCTTATTCTTCGCGGATCGATTTCTTGGGAAACCGGACCATGAAGGTGCTGCCCTTTCCCGGTTCGGAATCGATGGCCAACGATGCGTCGTGCCGCAGCAGCACATGCTTGACGATCGCCAATCCGAGCCCGGTCCCCTGCGTCTCGCGTGACCGGCTCTTGTCGACCCGGTAGAAACGCTCGGTCAGCCTGGAGATATGTTCCGGACGAATGCCGATACCATTGTCGCGCACCATGAACTGCGGCCCTTCTTCTCCGTTCTGCCATGCAAGGTGAATGGTTCCGTTCTCCGGCGTGTAGCGCACGGCGTTCGATGCCAGGTTGCCGAATGCACTGCGCAGCTCTTCGGTGCTGCCCTTGATGTCGGGCCCGTCGACTTCCAGCGTAACGGTGTGCCGTCCGGCGGACAATGCCCGGGTCTCCTGCAGGATCTGGTCGAGCAGCGCGTGCACGTTGACGCGCTCCGGCCGCAATGGGTATTCGATCGATTCCAGCCGCGTCAGCGTCAGCATGTCCTCGACCAGATTTTGCATGCGCTGGCCTTGTTCGGTCATCAGCTTCAGATGCGCCATCCGCGTCTGCAGATCGAGATTCGGCTGGCCGTACGCGATTTCCAGAAAGCCGTTGATGACAGTGAGCGGCGTGCGCAACTCGTGCGATGCGTTGGCGATGAAATCGCGCCGCATCATCTCGATGCGCTCCGATTCTGTTGCATCGTGCGTCACCAGGATCTGCCGCCGGTTCTCGAACGGAATGATCTGCATGATCAGCTTGCGTTCCCTCAAGCTGAGCGTGAGCGGCTGCTCGTAGCGGCCGAGAATGATGTAATCGATGAATGCGGGACTGCGTACCAGATTGGTGACGCGCATGCCCTTGTCGCGGTCGAGCCGCAGGCCAAGATGCTTCTCAGCCGCCGGATTGCACCATTCGAGAAACAGCACATCGTCCATGATGACGACGCCGTCCGGAAGCAGCTTCATCGCCTGCCGGAAGCGCGCCAGCCATTCGGTCAGTTCCGTCCTGCTTTTTTCGTCGTCGCGACGCAGTTTGTAAAGGCGGGAAAAAATATCGCTCCAGGCACCCCAACCGTCCGGCAGTTTCACGCCGTTGGGATTGTCGAGCCAGTCGGACAGCTGATACAGATAGTGCAGCTGCGCGATCAGCAAAAAGCAGACGCCGGCAAGGCCGGCCGCGAGGCCGATGGCGGGGCCGAAAAAGTAGGCGACGATTCCGGTACCGAGCAGAATGAAGAACAAGCGCAGGAATGCCGGAATCCAGAAAATCAGTTTCGGATTCATTTAGCTACTTTTCTGACAACATATATCCTACGCTACGAACCGTCCTGATCAACGACTCGGCATCCTTCAAAGCCTTCCTCAGGCGCAGCACATGGACGTCGACGGTGCGCTCCTCGATCGCGACATGATCGCCCCACACCTTGTCCAGTAACTGGCTTCGCGAGAATACCCGGTCGGGATGCGCGAGGAAGAATTTCAGCAGCTTGAATTCCGCGTGCCCGATATCGAGCTTCTGGTCGTGCAGGCTGACCGTGCAACTGACCGGGTCGAGTGTGACGGGGCCGGCGCTCATGACGCTTTGCGCATGTTCCGGGCTTTTCCGGCGCAGCAGCGCCTTGATGCGGGCGGTCAGTTCCCGCGGCGAAAACGGCTTCGTGATGTAGTCGTCGGCACCGTTATCGAGGCCAGCGATCTTGTCTTCTTCCATGCTCTTTGCCGTCAGCATGATCACCGGAAGAGCGCTCAGCTGCCGGTCGTTGCGGATGCGCGACAGCAGGCGCAGGCCGGTCTGGTCGGGCAGCATCCAGTCCAGCAGGATCAACTGCGGCGTACGCCGCTGGATCGATTCCCACGCTTCGCCGGCGCTGTGCACCGCATAGGCATTCCAACCCGCCTCGCGCAAGGTGAACGTCACCAGTTCGACGATGGATGGCTCGTCTTCGACGATCAGGATGTTGGTCTTGTCTGCAGCCATGTTCAGATCGGACCGCCCGGCTTCGCATGCACATAATCGGTATGGCGAATGTCTTTCCCTTCCACCACATAGATCACGTATTCGGCAATGTTCTTGGCGTGGTCGCCGATACGTTCAATCGCCTTTGCAACCCACAAGGTATCAAGCGCTACCGAGATGGTGCGCGGATCTTCCATCATGAAGGTGATCATGGTTCGCAGGATGGAACGGAACTCATGGTCGATTGCCTCGTCCTGCGCGATGATTTTCGCGGCCTGCTTTTCGTCGAGGCGGGCGAATGCATCCAGCACGTCGTGCAGCAGGTCCGCGGTGCCGGACGCCATCACGCGTATCGATTCGTAGTGATTGAGCACGCTGTTGGTGCCGCGCTCATGCAGGCTCTTCGCCATGCGCGCGATCTTCGCCGCCTCGTCGCCGATCCGTTCGAGGTCGGTGATGACCTTCAATGTCGCCATCACGGTGCGCAGATCGTTGGCGGCAGGTTGCCGTCTCACGATCAGGTGGCTGCAGGCATCATCGAGCGTGACCTCAAGCCGGTTGACGTTTTCGTCCGCCTTGATCACCTGGTCGGCCTGCTGCACGTCGGTATTGCGAAAGCTTGTGACCGCGTCATTGAACTGGTTTTCCACCAGTCCGCCCATCAGTAACACCTTGGAACGGATGGTCTCAAGGTCCATGTCGTATTGCTTGGAAGAGTGGTCGCCTGGCATCAGGTTCTCCTATGATTCAGTAGTGGGCAGCGGCTGCAGATGACAGTTATCCGAAACGGCCCGTAATGTAATCCTGCGTTTCCTTCTTCGCGGGGTTCATGAAGATCTGGTCGGTCTCGCCGAATTCCACCAACTCGCCAAGATACATGTACGCCGTATAGTCGGAGCAACGCGCTGCCTGTTGCATGTTATGCGTCACGATCGTGATCGTGTAGTCCTGCTTCAATTCGTTGATCAGTTCTTCGATCTTCGCCGTCGAGATCGGATCGAGCGCCGAAGTTGGCTCGTCGAGCAGCAGCACGTCCGGCTTGACCGCAACACCGCGCGCGATGCAAAGCCGCTGCTGCTGGCCGCCTGACAGGCTGAGGCCGCTCTTGTTGAGCTTGTCCTTGACCTCGCCCCAGAGCGCCGCCTTTTTCAGCGCCCATTCGACGCGCTCGTCCATTTCGCCGCGGGACAGGTTTTCATACAACCGCACGCCGAACGCGATGTTTTCATAGACCGACATCGGGAACGGTGTCGGCTTCTGGAACACCATGCCGACCTTGGCACGCAGCATGTTGACGTCCTGCCCGGGCGCCAGGATATTGCGGCCGTTGTACATGATGCTGCCTTCGGCACGCTGCCCCGGATACAGGTCGTACATCCGGTTGAGCGTGCGCAGCAGCGTCGACTTGCCGCAGCCGGACGGGCCGATGAAAGCGGTCACCTTTTTCTCGTGGATGTCCAGATTGATGTTTTTCAGGCCCTGGAAGGTGCCGTAGAAAAAATTCAGCGCCGAGATTTCGATGGTGACTTTTTCAAGCGTTGCAGTAGTTGGATTCATCATGTCATTTCGGAAGTTTCTGGCTGAACAAGGTGCGAGAAATGATATTCAACCCCAGCACGCTGAAGGTAATCAGCAACGCCCCACCCCAGGCGAGCGAACGCCAGTTGTCGTACGGACTCATCGCAAACTGGTAGATCACCACCGGCAGGTTGGCCAGCGGCGCATTCATGTTGGCGCTGTAGAACTGGTTGTTCAAGGCGGTGAACAGCAGCGGCGCGGTCTCGCCGGAAATGCGCGCAACCGCCAGCAGTACGCCGGTCATGACGCCCGCCTTCACTGCGCGCAGCCGTATCATCGTCGCCACTTTCCAGCGCGGCGCGCCGAGCGAGAACGCGGCTTCGCGCAGGCTGTTGGGTACCAGCTTCAGCATGTTGTCGGTAGTGCGCACCACCACCGGCACCGCGATCAGCGAAATCGCGAAGGTGCCGGCCCAGCCCGAGAAGTGCCTGACGTTCGCGACGTAGATTGCGTAGACGAACAGGCCAACCGCGATCGATGGCGCGGACAGCATGATGTCGGTGACGAAGCGGGTCACTTGCGCAACCCAGCTGCGCTCACCGTATTCTGCCAGGTAGATACCGGCGAGGATGCCGATCGGCGTGCTGATCGCGGTCGACGCGCCCACCATCAGCAGGCTGCCGACAATGGCATTCATCAGGCCGCCGCCTTCGCTTCCGGGCGCCGGCGTGGTTTCAGTAAAGATACTCGGATGCAGTGCGCCCACACCCTTGATCAGCAGCGTGAACAGGATCCACATCAGGAAGAACAGGCCGATTGCCATCGCGGCAATCGAAAGTCCGATACCGATGCGATGCATCCACAAACGCCTGCGATAAACCGGATTCATCATTTGCTTCCCTCCTTGCGGGACAGGCCCATCAGCATGATTTTCGCCACGGAAAGAACCAGGAAGGTGATGACGAACAGGATCAGGCCGAGCGCAAACAGTGACGACACATGGAGCGTCGATTCGGCTTCGGCAAACTCGTTGGCAAGCGTGGAGGCAATGCTGTTACCTGGTGCGAACAACGACCAGGACAGCGACTGCGCATTGCCGATCACAAAAGTGACCGCCATGGTCTCGCCGAGCGCGCGGCCGAGGCCCAGCATGACGCCACCGACCACGCCGGTCTTGGTGTACGGCAGCACGATCTTGCGCACCACTTCCCAGCGCGTGCAGCCAAGACCGTAGGCTGACTCCTTCAGCACTGCGGGAACGATTTCGAACACATCGCGCATCACCGACGCGATGAACGGGATGATCATGACTGCCAGGATCACGCCGGCGGTCATCAGGCCGATACCCATCATCGGACCGCTGAACAGGCGGCCGATCAGCGGCAACTGGCCCAGCGTGTTGTGCAATGCGGGCTGTACGTAATCGGCGAACAGCGGCGCGAAGATGAACAGGCCCCACATGCCGTAAATGATGCTGGGCACGCCGGCCAGCAGTTCCACCGCGGTACCGAGCGGCTGGCGCAACCGGGTAGGACAGATTTCAGTGAGGAACAGCGCAATGCCGAAGCTTAGCGGAAAAGCGATCAGCAGCGCGATCAGCGACGTGGCAAGGGTGCCGACGATGGCGATCAGCGCGCCGTATTTGTCATTGACGGGATCCCACTCGATCGTCGTAATGAAGGAAAAGCCGAATTCCTTGAATGCGGGCCACGCGCCGATTGCCAGCGAAACGATGATGCCCACCAGAACGATCAACACGCTCAGCGCGAACGCGAGCGTGATCTTGTGGAAGATGAAGTCCTGGAACCGCTGCCGCCGCATCACCGCGACCAGCGCCTTGTCCGTCTGGTCCGCTATTCCGGACCGGTAGGCTTTGTCAGTTGGATCCATGGCAGGTATCGCGGCTGAAGAAAAATTGGCATTCATAAATTGCGGTGTTCAAGTTGAACATGGGCTGCGCTTTCAATGTCCTCAGGTGCGGCATTGTAAAGCAGCAGCCCTTGCCACCCCAATGGGTCAGGCGATGGATGGAAGACTTGCCTGCAAGCGTATCAGCGGATAGCCTTGCCCGAACCGTCCTTGATGTTCGCCTTCCATGCGGTCTCGACCAGCTTCACGACCGGTGCCGGGATCGCGACATAGTCGAGATCGGTGGTCATCGAAGCGCCTTTGGTGTAGGCCCAGTTGAAGAAGTCCAGCACTTGCTTCGCCTTGGCAGGATCGGCCTGGTTCTTGTGCATCAGGATGAAGGTGGCGCCGGTGATCGGCCAGCTGTCCTTGCCTGGCTGATCGGTAACAATCACGCCGAAGCCGGGGGTATGCGCCCAATCGGCGCCTGCTGCCGCGGCCTTGAAAGTCTTGTCCTGCGGCGCCACGATCTGGCCGTCATGATTCTTCATCAATGTGTAGAGCATGTTGTTCTTCTTCGCGTAGGCGTACTCCACATAGCCGATCGAACCGCGAATGCGCTGCACGTTGGCCGCTACGCCTTCGTTACCCTTGCCGCCCACGCCGGCCGGCCATTTGACGGCGGTGCCGGCACCGACCGTGTTCTTGAAATCGGGGCTGGTCTTGGACAGGAAGTTGGTCCAGATAAAGGTCGTGCCCGAACCGTCGGCGCGATGCACAACCGTGATGTCGTCGGCCGGCAGCTTGACGCCCGGATTCAGCGCGGCGATTTCCGGCGCATTCCATTTCGTGACCTTGCCGAGGTAGATCTTGGCGAGCAGATCGCCGCTCATTTTCAGCTGACCGGGCGTGACATCTTTCAGATTCACGACCGGCACCACGCCGCCCATGATGATCGGGAATTGCGTCAGGCCGTCCTTTTCCAGGTCTTCCACCGACAACGGCATGTCCGACGCGCCGAAATCGACAGTCTTCGCCTTGATTTGCTTGATGCCGCCGCCGGAGCCGATCGACTGATAGTTCAGGCCGATATTGGTATCCTTCTTGTAAGCTTCTGCCCACTTGGCAAGAATCGGGTAGGCGAACGTGGAGCCTGCACCGGTGATGTCAGCCGCCGAGGCCGATGCAAACGCCGTCGCGGCGCCCGCTGCAACGACAACGGATTTCAGAATTTGGTTCAATCGCATGTCTGCTCCTTGGTTGAGAAATTAAGACAGTGCGAACTCTAAACAACAATTGTGACAGCTTTATGACCGCCGAAAATCGACCTGTAATAATCCGGGAAGACTAGGGAAACAAGTCATCAAGCCGTCATATTGACGTCCTAGACTCCGCGCGAATTGCCATTCGAAAACAACGTATCCCATGAACAAGAAGACCAGCGGCGGCAAGGCTGCATTATTCGATCCTGCACGGAAAAGCGCCTATCTCGACCGGGAATTGTCGCAACTCGCGTTCAACCGCCGGGTGCTGGCGCAGGCGGAGGATGCCAATATTCCGCTGCTGGAACGGCTGCGCTTTCTTTGCATCGTCAGCAGCAACCTGGACGAGTTTTTCGAGGTACGCATTGCCAGCCTGCTCGCTCCCGACCGGCTGGAGGGCGCGAAATCGGACCCGCCGGCACTGGCTGCGGCACTGGCAAAGACCGATCTCGAATGTCACGCGATCGTCGAGCGACAATACGCGGTGCTGAACGACGAGATCCTGCCGCAACTGTCGGCCAACGGCATCCATCTGCTGCGCCACCAGGACCGCGACGAAGCGCAGCGCGCATGGGTGAAGGAATATTTCGATCGGGAAGTACGGCCGCTGCTGACGCCGATCGGGCTCGATCCCGCTCATCCGTTTCCGCAGGTCGTTAACAAGAGCCTGAATTTCATCGTCGAACTGTCGGGCAAGGATGCGTTTGGCCGCGGCACTGCGATCGCGATCCTGAAAGCGCCGCGCGTCCTGCCGCGCGTCATCCAGCTGCCGGACAGGTTGTCGAAAAAAGGCATTTCATTCTGCCTGCTGTCGTCGGTGATCCATGCGCACATCGCCGACTTGTTTACCGGGCGGGAAGTGATTGCCTATTCCCAATTTCGTGTGACCCGCAACAGCGACCTGTGGGTCGACGAAGAAGAGGTGAAAAACCTGCGCCAGGCACTGCAAAGCGAATTGCAGAGCCGGCAATTCGGTTTCGCAGTGCGGCTGGAGGTGTCGCGCAACTGCCCGCCGCATCTGGCGAAATTTCTGCTCGACCAGTTTTCGATCGACGAGAACCGCCTGTACGCGGTCGACGGCCCGGTCAACATGGTGCGGCTGCTGGAACTGATCAACAACATCAAGCAGCCGGCGCTGCATTTCCCGCCGTTTTTCCCCGGCCTGCCATCGCGGCTGAATGGCGGCGACGTTTTTACCGCACTGAAAAACCATGACGTGCTGCTACATCACCCGTTCCAGTCATTCCAGCCGGTGGTGGAATTCATCCGCACGGCGGCGCTCGATCCGAATGTGCTTGCGATCAAGCAGACCATCTACCGCACCGGCATGAATTCGGACCTGATGGATGCGCTGATTGCGGCGGCGCTGCGCGGCAAGGAAGTGACCGTCATCGTCGAACTGATGGCGCGCTTCGATGAAGAAGCGAACATCAACTGGGCCGAGCGGCTGGAGCGGGTCGGCGCGCAGGTGGTGTACGGCGTGGTGGGGCTGAAGACGCATGCGAAGCTGGCGCTGGTGCTGCGCCGCGAAGCGGGCGAGTTGCGCTATTACGCGCACCTCGGCACCGGCAACTATCATCCGACCACCACCAAGCACTACACCGACTTCGGCCTGCTGACCGCCCATCCGGCGCTAACTGCCGAAGTGAATGAAATCTTCATCCATCTGACCAGCCTGACCAAGCCGAAAAAGCTGCACTACCTGTGGCTCGCGCCGTTTGCGCTGCAGAAAGAGCTGATCGGGGCGATCCGCAACGAGGCGGCGATCGCGCGGCAGGGCCGCCCTGCCCGCATCATTGCGAAGATGAATGCCTTGCTGGATGAATCGGTGATCCGCGCGCTGTATGCGGCATCGGCCGACGGCGTGAAGATCGACCTGATCGTGCGCGGCGCGTGCGCGCTGCGGCCCGGCGTGCCCGGCCTGTCCGACAACATCCGTGTGCGCTCGATCATCGGCCGCTTTCTCGAACACAGCCGCATCTATTATTTCCGCAACAATCTCGCGCATGACGTCTATCTGGCGAGCGCCGACTGGATGAACCGCAACCTGTTCCGGCGCGTCGAGGTCGCGTTTCCGGTGCTCGATCCGACGTTGAAAAAGCGGGTGATCGCCGAGGGACTCAATCCCTACCTGAAAGACAATGTGAATGCGTGGGAACTCGATGCCGATGGCCGCTATCACAGGAAAAAGCCGCGCAGCAAACAGCTTTCTTTCGGCGCGCAGCAGCATCTTGCCGCCCTGCTCGGCGCGGCCAACCCATTGACAACGAGCTGACATGGAATTGATCCTGTGGCGCCACGCCGATGCCGAACCGGGCACGCCCGATCAGGACATGGCGCGCGCGCTGACGGCGAAAGGCCGCCGGCAGGCGGCGAAAATGGGCGAGTGGCTGGACCGCAAGCTGCCGCACCATTGCCGAATTCTCGCAAGCCCGGCGCTGCGCACGGTGCAGACCGTCGAAGCGCTCGGGCGCAGCTTCAAGACCGATGCCGCGCTGGCGCCGGACGCGGCAGCCAGCGCCGTACTGGCTGCCGCGCACTGGCCGGACAGCCGCGAGCCGGTGCTGATCGTCGGCCATCAGCCGACGCTGGGGCAAGTCGCCGCGTTGCTGATCGCCAGCATCGAACAGGACTGGACGATACGCAAGGGCAGCATCTGCTGGATCGCGCAAAAGGCGGACGAAGAAGTGGATGAGATCTACATCAGGACCATCATCGGCGCCGACATGGTCGATAAGTAAGCGCTTTATTTCTTCATTTATTTGGTGCCGAACAGCCGGTCGCCGGCATCGCCCAGGCCCGGCACGATGTACGCGTGTTCGTTCAGATGCGAATCGAGCGCGGCGACATACAGTTTCACTTCCGGGTGCGCCGCCTGAAATACCGTCACTCCTTCCGGCGCGGCCACCAGCGCGAGAAACACGATGCGCTCCTGCGGCACGCCGCGCTTTCTCAGCACGTCCACCGCATGCACCGCGGAATTGCCGGTCGCCAGCATAGGATCGCAGACGATGAAGCTGCGCTCTTCAAGGTCAGGCAGGCGCACCAGGTATTCGACCGGCTGGTGGGTTTCATGATCGCGATACACGCCGATGTGGCCGACGCGCGCGGACGGCACCAGATCCAGCAGGCCATCGCTCATGCCGATGCCGGCGCGCAGCACCGGCACGATCACCAGTTTCTTGCCGGCGATCACCGGCGCATCGATCGCCTGCAGCGGCGTCTCGATACGTCTTGTGGTCAGCGGCAGGTCGCGCGTCAGCTCGTATCCCATCAGCAGCGTCAGTTCGCGCAACAGGCCGCGAAAGGTGCGCGTCGACGTGTCGCGGTCGCGCATGTAGCTAAGCTTGTGCTGGATCAGCGGGTGGTCGAGAATGAACAGATTGGGGAAACGCGCGTCCTGCTTCATCGGCTGGCCTCATGATCGGAGTACGGATGCGCGCAGTGTACCGCGACCAAGCGGTTCGACGTCACCGTTCAGAGCGCCAGTGAGATTGCATGCAGCAGCAGGCCGACCAGCCCGCCGACCAGCGTGCCGTTGATGCGGATGTATTGCAGGTCCTTGCCGACATGCAGCTCCAGCTTGCGCGACATGGTGTTCGCGTCCCATTTGCGGATCACGCGCGCGACCAGGTCGGCGATGGTTTCGCGCCGCGCAACGATGGCTTCGGTGGCGAAGATCCGTATCCACTGGTTGAGCTTGGCCTGCACGGTTGCGTCGTGCAGCAGCTCGTTGCCGAACGCGCGGAACGCGCCGTCCAGCTTCGCGGCCATCTGCGAATCCGGCGATGCGGCATCGGCCTCCAGCCGCTGCTTGACGTCGTGCCACAGGGTGACCGCATAGTCTCGCACCAGCGGATGACCGAGCACGTCGCGCAGCACCGCGTCGACTTTTTCCTCGTATTCCGGCGAGATCCGCAGCTGCTCGATCAGCTCGTCGATTGCATGCTGGAACCGGGCGCGCCATTCGCTGTCTTCGTCGCGCATTTCATCGAGCGTGCTTTGCACCGCGTCGAGCAGCCGCTCATAGAAACGGTCGTCGACCGCCTTGGGTAGCCAGCGCGGGCTGTTTTCATGGATCTTCCAGCGGATGTACGGCTTGTTGTTGTGCAGCGCATGCGAAGCAAAGTCGATCAGCCGGTTGAACAATGCATGGTGATGCCGGCTGTCGACCAGCACGGACAGCAGCTCGCCCGCGAGCGGCGCAAATTTCATATTCGCCAGGGCGGTGCCGATGCGGTTCTGCATGAACTGGCGCACGTCGTCGTCCTCGATCACGCGCAACAGCGTCGGAATGCTGCGCACCGCCTGCCGCGCGATCGCGCGGCTGTTTTCCGGCTGACCGAGCCAGGTTGCCGCGGCGCCGGCGAAATCGATGGCGCGCAATTCCTCGCGAATGATTTCCTGAGTAATGAAATTATGCTCCAGGAAATCGGACAGGCTGTCGCCGATGCGGTCCTTGTTTCTCGGAATGATCGCGGTATGCGGAATCGGCAGACCGAGCGGCGCACGAAACAGCGCGGTCACCGCGAACCAGTCAGCCAGGCCGCCGACCATCGCCGCCTCGGCGAATGCCGCAACGAAGGACAGATACGCATATTGCGGTTGCAGCAGCCGCGCCACCACGAACAGCGCCGCCATCGCCACCAGCAGGCCGGTGGCGAGCGCACGGGCTTGTCTTAATTGGTTTGCCTGCTCCTGCTCTTGCATCGGGTCGCCGCTCCGGACATGATGATTTGCTATCCGGTTCGAGCACGCGCATCGGTAATTGGTTCACCTGGGACAACAAAACGGCGGGCTGCTTCCTATTTCCGCTTCTCAACCGACAGCCAGATCAGCAACAGCAGCAGGCTGACGAAGATCCAGTAATCGAGCGGCATTGGACCCAGCCAGTGCTTGTGCCATGGAATCGCGTCGGCGCGAAAGCGCGCCAGACCGTAGCCGGGATTCAGCGCGAACCAGAGAAAATCTTCGACGATCCAGAACAGCATCACGCAGCCGATCACGCGCGCCTGCGCGCGCCACGACCAGTGGCCGGTGAAGAACTGGCGGACCGCTTCGTCGTGATTGCCGGGAACGAAGATCACTTCTCTTTCAGATAGTGGCGTGCATAGCGGTCATCGAGCTTCGCGAGCGGCAGCAGCAGGAACAGGTCGGCCGAATGGAAATCAGCGTCCCACGCCGGCTCGCCGCAGACCCATGCGCCGCTGCGCATATAGCCTTTCAACAGCGGCGGCACCTGCTCCGCATGATCGGTTTCGCGCTCGTGAATCGGGAACGGCACATGCGGCGTGACCCGGTATTCGGGCGGCGCAAGATGCGTCTGCGCCAGCGCGTGATAGACCGCCGCAGCGTTATGCCCACCGTCCGACAGACTGATGCTGGCGCAGCCGATCAGGTAATCGCAGCACTCACGGTGCATGTAGGCAGCCAGCCCGGCCCACAGCAGCATGATCACGCCGCCGCTGCGGTAATCCGGATGGATGCAGGCGCGGCCGGCCTCGATCATGCGGCCGCGAAGATGTTCGAGGCGTGCCAGATCGAATTCACTTTCCGAATAGAAGCGCCCCATCTTGCGCGCCGCGCTCGGGCTGAGTACGCGGTAAGCGCCGACGATCTTGAGGGTTCTGGAATCGCGCACGATCAGGTGATCGCAGAAGGCATCGAACTCGTCGGCGTCGAGTCCGTTTTCGGTCGCGAGTGCCGACAGACCCATCGTTTCGATGAAGATCTTGTAACGCAAGCGCTGGACTTCACGCACTTCTTCGTGCGTGCTGGCCAGACTCAGGGCGAGTTTGGGGAAGCTGGTGGAAGCATTCGCGGCAGTTGTCAGTAATCGCATTCATCGTCCTCGACATTTCGATGGACGAAGCCTAACTGGGGATTACTTCAACGAAATGACAGTTTCATTTCAGTTTGGTGACAGTGCAACGGAGGGAGTGTGCCGATTGGGTGGAATTGTTGGCTTGCGCACATAGTTTTTTTTGTTGAGCGATGCGATGCCGTTGGCGCTTCATGGAAGCCAGCCGGGACTGGCCCCGGCCAGTCTCCACGAAGCGCCAACCGTATCGAAGCAGCGCCAAATCCAGCCCAACCCCGGCAAGCAGTACGGAAAACTCCAACAACTAACCGCCTACTTGCTTTTCTTGGGGCGCCCAGCCTTCAACGTAGGCAGACTACCAAGAATATCCTTCAGCCGAAGGATATCCAACTGCCGAATCAGCGCCACTCCCACCCGCAGCAACTCACTCTTCTTCACCTCGATACCAGCCTTCAAGCAAGCCTTCTTCACCTCCCCCAGAACCGCATACTCCGCTTCCGGCATCGTGAAACTGTCACGCACCAGCTTCGCCTTTTTGCTCTTTTCCTTCGTATCGGATTCCAGCTTTGCCTTCGCTTGCGGCTTGGCCGGCTGGCTCAGCGCCTTGATTGCCGGCGCGCCAACGGTATTCGGTTTCGGCGCTGCAGTAGCGGCCTTGCCGGCGGGCGCCTTCTTTGCAACAGCGGTGCGCGCTTTCACAGGCGTCGCCTTTGAAGCCGGTTTTGCCGGAACGGCTTTGCTCGCCGTTTTCGAGGCAGCGCTTTTCGATGCAATGGTTTTCGCCATGATTCAGGTCCTTTTTTATTAATTAGTATAAATAATATATATCGTTTATTTAATTTCTGCAACAACCGACCTGCCTTCCACCTTGCAAGGAAGCGTTTCATCAAGCGGTAACAATCAACACCCACAATTACCAAAAATCAACAACCTGGAAAAGAACATGAAAATCCTGCTTGCGCCGGCGTCCCTGCTGATGCAGCGATTGCGCCTTCTGCCCAAATTCGCGCTGGTTGCGCTGGTGTTCATTGCACCACTGCTGCTGACGGTATCGCTGCTGTTCGCCGAGCTCAACCGATCGCTGGCGGTGGCCGAACAGGAGCGCGTCGGCGTGCGCTACGTGCAGCAACTCGAAGACATGATGCGACTGGTGCAGACACATCGCGCGCTGCGCCACATGCAGCTTTCGGGCAATGCGGATGCGGCCGATCCGGCGCGCAAGGTGCAAGTCGCGATCGACCGCAAGATCGCCGCGCTCGATACATCCGATGCTGCGGCGACCGGCTTCGGCGCGGTCGACGGATGGAAGGCCGTCAAGCAAGGCTGGCAGGCACTGCAGCAGCACCTGCCGGCGGCCAAGGCGAAGGACAGCTACGCGGAACACACTGCCCTCGTCGACCAGTTGACGAAGCTGAACGCGCTGGTCGCCGACAAGTCGGGCCTGACGCTGGACCCGGAGATCGACAGCTACCATCTGACCGCTGCATTGGTGCACACCTTTCCCGGCATCGCCGACGCTCTGTCGCATCTCGCCGGGCGCGGCGCCGCGT
The DNA here is from genome assembly GCA_966211585.1 of uncultured Noviherbaspirillum sp. Taxonomy (GTDB): domain Bacteria; phylum Pseudomonadota; class Gammaproteobacteria; order Burkholderiales; family Burkholderiaceae_D; genus Noviherbaspirillum. Next base: position 53,585 of record CBIHNU010000021.1, read on the forward strand.
ATATCGATACTGGCCTGTTGGAAGCGAACGAAGACCTGATGCTGCATTCGATCGTGATGGTGGCCCGGCGCGACCTGGCTGCGGTGCCGGCACAGTTCGATGCGGTGTTCCGCGAAAACCCCGCGCTGCGGCCGACACTGGCACCGCAACTGGCCTCCGTCACCACCGCCCTCACCTTCCTCGACCGGGCGCAGAACGAAGTGGTGAATGCGTTCAACCAGACCTCGGGCAAGGAATTCTTCGCTGCCGGCCGCAACAGCGTGGACGCACTGTACGCTTCCGCCGATGCCTCGGCCGCAGTGCTCGACACGCTGCTGCAGCAACGCATCGCGCGCTATTCGGCACGCCGTGACCTGATCGCGGCGGTAGTGCTGGCCGCGCTGGCGGCCGCTGCCTATCTGCTGGCCGGGTTTTACGCGTCGTTCTCGCGCGAGATCGGCACGCTCGAACAGGCCGTCGAACGCACTTCCAGCGGCGACCTGGCGAGTGGCATTTCATCCACGTCGCGCGACGAGATCGGTGGACTGGTCAACGCCTTCGGCGGCATGAACGCCGGACTGGCGCAATTGGTCGCGCAAGTCCGCGCCGGCAGCGAAACCATTACCGACACCTCGCATGGCATCGCGGCCGGCAACGCGGATCTGTCGGCACGCACCGAAGCGCAGGCAAGTTCGCTGGAGCAGACCGCGAGTTCGATGGAGGAGCTGACATCGGCCGTCAGGCAGAACAGCGACAACGCCAATGAAGCGAACCGGCTAGTGGTGTCGGCGGCCGAGATCGCGCGCAAGGGCGGCGATGCGGTGGGACAGGTGATCGAACGGATGAGCACGATCAAGGCCAGCTCCAGCCAGATCGGCGACATCATCCGCGTCATCGACGGCATTGCGTTTCAAACCAATCTGCTGGCATTGAACGCCGCTGTGGAAGCGGCGCATGCGGGCGAGCACGGCCGCGGCTTCGCAGTGGTCGCCGCCGAAGTACGCGCGCTGGCGCAACGTTCGGCCGACGCGGCGCGCGAGATCAAGCAATTGATCGAGCGCTCGGTGGAGCAGATCGAAGACGGCAACCAACTGGCCGACGCAGCCGGTGCGACGATGAACGAGGTGGTCGCGTCGGTCCGGCAGGTGGCCGGCATCATGAACGACATCACGGCTGCCAGCAACGAACAGAGCGCGGGGATCGAGCAGGTCAACCAGGCGATCGCGCAAATGGACCAGGTCACGCAGCGCAATGCGATGCTGGTGGAACAGGCGTCAGCCGCCGCCGAATCACTGCAGGACCAGGCGGCCCAGCTCGCGCAAGCGGTATCGGCATTCCGGCTGGATGATGCGCTGGCGGCATCGGCACCGGCCGCTGTGGCGCATGCAGCCGGTGCGACTGTCACCCGGCTCCCTTCAAGGGTAGCGCGGCTGTCCAGCACCGACTATCGCGTGGAGCAAAACAGCCAGGCATTCGAATTCGAAAAACTTGCCTGATACGCGGGCGATGTGAGCGGCGTGAGCATGCTGTTTCATCACGTCGTCACAATCGACAGCGAAAATTGCCATCCGATCATTTTTTTGATTCCCGAATGATGCTGACCCGATTTATGCGCCTGCTCGTGCATGGCACTGCCGCTTCGCTGCTGTTCGTCTCCCTGCCGGCCGCAGCCGCCGGGAACACCATCGTGATCGGCCAGGCGGTTGATCTTTCCGGCCCGAACGGCAGCATCGGCCGCGATTACGTGGCCGGCATCAAGACGTATTTCGATATGCTCAATTCCAGCGGCGGCATCAATGGCCGCCGCATCCAGTATGTCGCCCGCGACGACCACGGCGATGCGCAGCTCTCTGCCAGCGCCGCCACCGAGCTGATCGAGCGCGACCAGGCCGACTATCTGATCGGCGGCGTCGGCGACGATGCTACCAAGGCGGTGCTGGACGCGCCGGCCTTCAAGCGCAGCGGCCTCACGCTGTTCGCGCCGCTGGCCGCAGCCGATTATGCGGGAAGCGCGCGCGTGCTGTTCTGGCGTCCCAGCTACCAGCAGGAAATCCGCTATATCTTTTCGCACTTCAGCAAACTCGGCATCAACGATGTCGGCATCGTCTACCAGGACACGCCGCTCAATGCGGACGCGTTCCGCAGCCTGTCGGCAGAAATCAGGGAACGCAAGATGAAGCTTGGCGCCACCGCGCGCATCGGCGCGAATGGCGAAGGTGCCGCGCAGGAAGCGCAGCGGCTGGCAGCCGCCTGTCCCGGCTTCGTGCTGGTGATCGCGGATACCATCGGCACCGCGCAATTCCTGAAAGCCTATCGCAAGCTCGACGGACAAACCTTCGTCGCCGGCACCTCGCTGATCAACCTGTCGACGCTGCGCGAACTGGCCGGTGCGAAGGCGGTCGAGTGGACCGTGTTTTCGCAGGTGGTGCCGAGCCCGAACGCGGCCCTCTCGCCGCTGCAGATCGAGCATCTGAACATGATGCGGAAGTATCGCGACGAACCGGTGTCGTCGCTGACGCTGGAAGGATTCGCCGCGGCCAAGGCGCTGGCGAAAGCGATCCGGCAAACGAAGGCCGGTGCCCGCGCGCAGCTGAAGGAATTTTTTGCGCAGAACGGCGATATCGATCTGGGCGGCCTGTCGGTGTTCGCAGCGAACAACGGCAACCGGCTGTCGAACTATGTCGATATCGCGCTGTTCAAGAAGGGCAGCGGATTGCTGTTCTGAGGATACGGCGCCGTCCGGGTCAAAGCGGCGCGCATCATCCCGCGGTCCGAACCACCAGGTCGACCCCGATCTCTTCCCACCAGTCGCGCTCCTTTGCGATCCAGTAGGATACCGTCGGGTGCTGCGACACCCATTCGTGCCGCAGCTCCAGCTCGATCCTGTTTTTCATCCTCAGGCGCAGCTCGCTCATGTCCGCCTCGATACGCGAATGCATGAACAGGGTCGCCAGCCGCAGCGCCAGCACCGCTTTCGCCAGATCGGCATCGGCCAGCGCGTCGTTCACCTTGCGCAGGTTGCCCTTCTGCGCCACGATCAGCGTGCTCATCAGACGCTGCTCGCGTGTGGTGAAGCCCGGCAGGTCGGCGTTCTCGACCATGTATGCGGCGTGTTTGTGATAGCCAGTGTGCGACACCGACAGACCGACCTCATGCAGCAAGCCGCTCCAGTACAGATAGCGCGCATAGCCGTCCGAAGCCGGCTTGAGCTGCTGGTACAGCGCGGCCGCGGTATTCGCAACCCGCAGCGCGCGCCCCGGATCAGCATGGAAGCGTGCCATGAACTCCTGCACCGACTGCTCGCGCCGGTCGCGCCGGGTGGCGCGTAACTGCAGGTCCCACAACACGCCCATGCGCAGCCCGGCATCGATTGCGGCGAGGCTCTTGATATCCAGTTCCCGCATGATCCCCATCAGGATCGCCAGCCCGCCCACCATCACGCTCACGCGCTCCGGCTTGAGACCGATCAGGTTGACGCGGTTCAGGTTGCCGAATTCGATCAGCCGCGATTTCAGTATTTCCAGGTTGTCACGGGACAGTGTGCCGTCGCCGATCGCGTTTTTCGCAATCGCATCCGAAATCGCACGGATAGTGCCGGACGAACCGTAGGCGTTCGACCAGTGCTGCGGGTGATACGGCAACGCGGCATCTTCGAACTGCGAACGTGCGGACAGGATCGCCGCATCGAACGATGCGGCATCGAGATACCCGTCCGGAAAGAAAGACTGGCTCTGCCTGGCGGTGCCGATGCTGAACGATTCAACGTGGCGAATTTCCTGCCCGCGCCCGAGGATCAGTTCGGTCGAGCCGCCGCCGATGTCGATCACCAGCCGCTTTTCGGCAGGCGCAGCGAGCGTGCTGGCCACACCCATGTAAATGAGGCGTCCTTCTTCCTCGCCTGAAATGATTTCGATCGGATAGCCGATCGCCTTCTCCGCCGCCGGCAAAAAAGCCGTCGCGTTGTTTGCGATGCGCATGGTATTGGTCGCGACCACCCGCACCGCTTCCAGCGCGTAGCCGTCGAGAATCGTGCGAAAGTTGGCGAGGCACTGCAACGCCGCCTGCATCGCCTGCGGCGTCAGATCGCCGTTGTGATCCAGTCCGGCACCGAGGCGAATCGGATCGCGCGCACTCTTGACCACCCGGATCGTATCGCCGTCGTGCTTTCCGATATGCAAGCGAAAACTGTTCGATCCCAAATCCACTGCTGCAAACATTCAGATTCCTTCTTTACGCAAGCCAATATGCAACACGTAATGAATACGCAATGCGCGAATTTATCATCAATGGCCACGGGCCTGCTCGGATTCGTCCGCTGTGCGAAAAACCGGGAACAATAGAACGCGAATATGACTGCCCAATGACAACATTCGACAACATTCGCTCTCGCCGCCGCGCAGGCGACGCCTGTATGGTGTACGTGATTTTACGTGGTGGCGAACTTACCGGACGGACAAGCGCTCCAACTTGCATAAAAAACGCCGCGCGAGGCCGTACTGCGATGTCGCCGCGCATGTTCTGCAACTGGAAAAAGGAATCCCTCATGAAGCGCCACCGTGCCCGTCTATACAACGTCAACTCCTTCCTCCAGTGGACCACGCTGGCCTTGAAAACCAACGAGATGATGCTGGCATCCGCCCAAGTCATCAGCCATCGCACTACCCGTATTGCGCAAGCCGGCGCGCTACCCAGCGTGCGGGATCGACGCGAATTCACGCTGATGGGCCAGGAAAAACTCGATGCCGCAGCGGCATCGGCACAAGCGATGACGGTGCGCATGTTCGGCATCAACCAGCAATTCGCCGTCATCGCATTCAAGCAGCTGATGAACAGCGCCGGCGGCCTATTGGCGCTGCTGACGGCGCCCACGCTCGCGCTGTCCGGCCAGAAGCAGGCCGAACTGCTGCGCAACACCATGACCGATTCCGCCGACGTGGCATCGCATCTTTCCGGCGCGATCGCCCGCCTCGCGCACCACGGACTCAAGCCCATCCATTCGCGCGCGGTCAGCAATGCGAAACGTCTCGCGAAAATATGACGCCAAGGCCAATTAAAGATTGATGGCAGCGCCGGCCTGAACTGGTGCTGCCGAAGCACTCGTCACGCCTATCGCGCCCCTCACGCCAGGCGCTCCAGCGTCGCGGTGTCGGGCGTGCCGCTGAAATACTTTTTCAGGCATTCGCCGAACACTGCATCGTCCGGCGTAGCGCGTGCGAACAGGCTCATCGACGAATGAAACTTCAGGTCGTCCGGATAGGGAAAGATCGCATCGAGAGCGCGCCCGTCGATGTCCGCCACCAGCCGGCTGCATTCGCGCAACCGGGGCCCGAGCACCGGATGCGCCAGATACGCCCGCGCCTCGTCCAGTGAAGCAATCGCATATTTGCGCGCCATCGCGCTGTGGCCGAGGCCCGCGATCTGCGGGAAGATGAACCACATCCAGTGGCTGCGCTTTCTGCCCGCCTCCAGTTCCGCGCGTGCGGTCTCGTAGACCGGCTGCTGCGCATCGACAAAGCGCTGCAGATCGAATCGATCGTCCATGTTCTTGCTCTCCGGTCATATCGCACCGAGGCGGGTGCGCCGCAACGCCGCAACTCTGCGGTCTGCGGCCGGTCTAATTCCGTGTTGGTCACAACAGTTGAAAGTGAAGCCGCGTCCGCGCCACATGGCAAGGCGTCGGCGCCTTGCCATCGGAGGACAAGCATATGACGTTACGAAGCGTAAAACAGTTTCATGGCTTTCGCCTGGAGACGCTGGACGGCAACGCCGGCACCGTCAAGGAAACGCTGTTCGACGAGGAAGCGTGGGTGATACGCTACCTGGTGCTCGAAACCGGCGACTGGCTCGACAACAACGAAATCCTGATCGCGCCAATGCCGCTGGTGCGGCTCGACTGGGACAAGCGAACCGTATACGCCGATCTCACCAGCGCGCAGCTCAGGGAAAACCCCGGCATCGGTGTCACGCAACCGATACTGCACGCGAACGAAGCCGAGTTTCTCGATCACTACGGCTATACCCATTACTGGACCGGCCGGCACTCCGTGCTGCCGGCCGCCGCATCCGACACCGCCGCCGACGCCGCGTCGCAAGCACCGGCCGATGCCGGCGCCAGCGAACGCGAAGCTGCCGAGCGCGACCTGGCGCAGGTCGCATCCAGTTTGCACAGCAGCGCGGAGACGATAGGCTGCGCGATCCGCACCAGCGACGGCACCGACGGTCAGGTCGAAGACCTGCAGTTCGACGACGCGAACTGGAATATCGCCTTCTTCGTGATCGATCCGCACGACTGGTCGCCCGAACGCAGCGTGCTGGTCTCGCCGTCGCGCATCGAGCGGATCAACTGGGAAGAGGGTCAGGTGGCGCTGACAATGACGCGCGCGGAACTGGAGCACTGCCCGAAATATTGACGCACGCCGCCGTTGCCTGCCTGAGCGAACGCTTGCCGCCGAATTGCGGGCTTGCGCTTCCTGCTTGCGTGGTTGCCCGGAAAGGCCGAAGTCAATCAAGGGACTCGCGGACCCGCTGCTGTTCTTCCCCGTCACGCGACCGTCGAAATTTCTGCCGTAGTGTTTCGACCAGTCCTACCGACCAGCACACCGGGCAGCCGCGAAAGGCGAGTAGTGCCGCCACGCCGGCACCGAGTGCCAGAAAAAGTGCCGTCGCTTGATGTGCCAGCGCCCACGCCAGCGCCGCGAAAACGCAGCGCCAGCAGGCATTCGCGCGAACGGGTAGAGTAACGGGTCGATCCGACACAGCGCCTTCCGACCCGCGCCTTGCAAGAATGACCTCACAGCCCGCACAGCCGTTCCCTCCGCTTCCCGCCACCGCGATCCGCAGCATCCTCATCGGCCTCATGCTCATCATCCTGCTGGGCGCGCTCGACCAGACCATTGTTTCGGTGTCGCTGCCGCAGATGGCGCAAGACCTCGGCGGCGTCTCGCTGCTGGCGTGGGTGGTATCCGGTTATCTGGTCGCATCGACCGTCGCCACGCCGGTGTACGGCAAGCTGGGCGACCTCTACGGCCGACGCGTGATGCTGTCGGCTGCGGTGGCCATCTTCCTGCTGGCGTCGATCGGATGCGCGCTCGCATGGTCGATGCCGGCACTCGTGATCGCACGCGTGCTGCAAGGCATCGGCGGCGGCGGCCTGATCTCGACCGCGCAGGCCGTCGTCGGCGAAGTGGTGCCCTTGCGCGAACGCGGACGCTATCAGGGATACATCTCGGTGGTCTACGCGGTGGCGAGCGTGGGCGGGCCGGTGCTGGGCGGCTACCTGACGCATTACCTGTCGTGGCACTGGGTGTTCTGGATCAACCTGCCGCTGGGCGCGGTTGCTTTCTGGGTATCGCGCCGAGCACTGAAGGCACTGCCGACGCCCGGCATCCGCCTTCCAATCGACTATGCCGGCGCGGCGCTGCTGACCGCCGGCCTGAGCGTATTGCTGATCGTCATCACCCGTCTCGGCCAGGGTGTCGCGCTGTTTTCCGCATCGAGCGTCGAACTCCTCGGCGCATCCCTGCTGCTGCTCGCGCTGTTCATCTGGCATGAAAGCCGGACCCGCGAACCGATCATGCCACTCTCGCTGTTCCAGATACCCACCGTGTGGATGGGATGCGCGATCCTGTTCATCAGCTTCGTCCAGGTGATCTCGCTGTCGGTACTGATGCCCTTCGGCATGCAGACGCTGGACAACATCAGCCCGGATACAGCCGCGCTGCACCTTATCCCGTTCTCGCTGGCCCTGCCGGTGGGCGCCTTCCTGAGCGGCAGGCTGATGATGCACTCCGGCCGCTACAAGCCGCTGCAGATCGTCGGCACCGCCCTGCTGCCGCTGGCCACGCTGGTCCTTGCCTATCTTGGTCCGCACGCCAGTTTCGCGGTCGGCCTCGCCCTTGCGCTTGCCGGAGTGGCAACAGGCATGTCGCTGCCCACCTCGCTGGTCGCCGTGCAAAACGCGGTGCCCCACAAGAACATCGGCGTCGCCACCGCAATGGCCTCGCTGTTTCGCAGCATGGGCGGCGCCGTCGGCGTGTCGATACTGAGCGCGATCCTGTTCGCGCTGCTGCCGCATGCGGGGACCGCGATCACCTCGTCACTCGGGTCGGAACACGGCATGGCGCAGGCGGCAGGCCTGTCCGGCGTCGATGCTCATTCGGTCAGCTTTGCGTTCCGCGCAACCTTGCTGGCCAGCGCGCTGATTTCCCTGATCGCGCATGTGCTGGCGTGGATCATCCCCGAAAACACCCTGCGGTCCGGCAGCGCTTCCACAGCCGCGAAAGAAGCCGGCAGCTCGCATTGAATGCACCCGCGCCACGGCGGTCGCCCCGCCGTGCATACCGCTCATTCCGCCACTGATTCGCCCCCCGGTTTTTCTCCCCTATCGAGGTTCTGCGCTGCGCCATCGGGCGCTCGCGTCGCTGCGCCGGTCCCGGAAGTCGGTTGCAGGCAGCTTGAGCCGATTCGTTTTTTATGCTAATATTTAGTATGCAAACTAAATTGGAGGCCGGCATGCAAAACGTCGATCACACCCTGATGAACCTGACAATGGCGCTGACACAAGTGTCGCGCGCCTACAAGTCGGTCGCGGACAAGATGGCCGCCAATTACGGGCTGTCGCAGGCGACCGCCTGGCCGGTCATCATGATCGGTCGGCTCGGCGACGGCGTGCGGCCCGGTGCGGTCGCCGATGCGCTTGGTCTGGAGCCGTCTTCGCTGGTGCGGGTGATCGATCATCTGATCGATGCCGGCCTGATCACGCGCAATGAAGACGCCAGCGACCGGCGCGCCAGGACGCTGCACCTGACGGCCGATGGTCGCAAGCGCGCGGCGCAACTGGAAAAGGCGCTGATCGGGTTTCGCCGCAAGCTGTTCGACGGCGTGCCGCAAGCCGACATCGCAGCCTGCGCGCGCGTGTTTGCCGCGCTCGGCGAAGGCATCGCGAAGTTCGAGGAAGCGGCAAGCACGCACTGAAGATCGTGAAACTCCCGACCACCTCCGAACTGCTGTTCTCCGCCAAGAGTTTTGTGGCGGCGATGCTGGCGCTGTATATCGGGCTGCGCATCGGCCTGCCGCGTCCGTTCTGGGCGATGCTGACTGCCTACGTGGTCAGCAATCCGTTTTCCGGCGCGGTGCGCTCGAAAGCCCTCTATCGGGTCGGCGGCACCGCCCTGGGCTCGATGGCGGCAGTACTGCTGGTGCCAGCGCTCGCCAATTCGCCGGAACTGCTGTCACTCGCGCTCGCGTTGTGGGTCGGCATCTGCCTGTACATCTCACTGCTCGATCGCACGCCGCGTTCGTATGTATTCATGCTGGCCGGCTACACGGCGGCGCTGATCGGCTTTCCGACGGTGACCGCGCCGTCCACCATATTCGACGTCGCCCTCGCCCGCGTGGAAGAAATCACGCTCGGCATCACCTGCGCGACGCTGGTCCACAGCCTGGTCTTTCCGCAGAGTCTGGGTCCGGTGCTGCTGGCGCGTCTCGATCGCGCCATTCGCGATGCGCAGCAATGGCTGAGCGACGCGCTGCGCGGCGACACGGTAGAACACGGCGAGCGCGACCGGCGCAGGCTGGCGGGCGACATCACCGAGCTGCGGCTGATGGCCACCCACCTGCCGTTCGATACCTCCAACCTGCGCTGGACCTCGGATGTCATCAGCAGACTACAGGACCGGCTGTCGACGATGGTGCCGCTGTTGTCCGCCATAGAAGACCGCATTCGCGCGCTGCATGACGCAGAGGGCGAAACGATGTCGGCGCGCTGGCGTGCGCTGCTCGACGATATTGCCGACTGGGGCCGGCAGCCCGTACGCGATGAGGAAAGCGATCAGTTGCGTGTCGCCGATCTCCGTACGGCAGTTGCCGCCGTTACACCGGAGATTGATGCCGCTGCATCATGGAGCACGGTACTGAAAACCAATCTCGCCGCGCGCCTGCTCTCGCTGGTGAACGCGTGGGAAGAATGCCGCACGCTGCGGCGCGAGATTGATGCCGGTTTTCGCAGCGCGGCACCGTCCACCATGCGCCGCATCCCAGGTCTTTCGCCGCGCGTGCTGCACCGCGACCGCGGCCTCGCCGCGCTCTCTTCGTTCGCCGCCGTGATCGCCATCCTCGGCTGCTGCGCATTCTGGATCGGCACCGCGTGGTCGTCCGGTGCGGCTGCGCCGATGATGGCCGCCGTGTTCTGCTGCTTCTTTGCCACGCAGGACGATCCGGTGCCGGGAATCATGGCGTTCATGAACTACACGATCTTGTCGATTCCGGTTTCCGCGCTGTACCTGCTGGTGCTGCTGCCGGCCATTCACAGTTTCGAGATGCTGGTGCTGGTGACGGCGCCGGTGTTCCTGCTGCTCGGCGTCCTTGTTGCGCGGCCCAGCACGGGGGCAAGGGCAATGGCGTTTCTGTTCGGCGTGGCCGGCACGCTCAGCCTGCAGGACACCGGCACCTCGGATCTGGTGTCGTTCATCAATGGCATGATGGGGCAACTCGCCGGCATCGGCGCGGCGGTGATGTTTACGCGATTGCTGCGCACCGTCAGCGCCGACTGGACCGCGCGTCGCCTGCTGCGCGCCGGATGGGCCGAACTGGCCGCGCTCGGACAAACCTTCCGCGCACCGTCGATCGCGGAAATGTCGGCGCGCATGCTCGATCGCATCGGCTTGCTGACACCACGGCTCGCGATGGCCGGGCCGCAGCGCGACCTTGCCGCAGTGGACGCATTGAGCGACTTGCGGGTCGGACTGAACATGACGCAACTGTTGGCTACTCAGCCGCCGCAAGCCATTGCCCAGCGGCCGTTGATGCAGGCACTGTCCGCGCACTTCCGCGATCGCACCGAGCAGCCCGCCGCAACCGAGCCGGCTTTGCTCGCGTGCCTGGACGACGCATTGCGCAATGCCTGTTCGTCCGCGCAATGCGAAGCGGTGGCCGCACTGGTGGGCATCCGGCGCGATCTGTTTCCGGACGCGTTGCCCTATCAACCTTCCATGCATTCAAGCGAGGCCGCGCAATGATCGGTGAAATCAGCCTGTACGGCATTTACGTTCCCTGGCTGTTGCTGCTGTCGCTGTTCGCGCTGGCGACATCGCGCGTGCTCAGCCATCTGCTAGGGCGGTTCGGTTTTTACCGGCTGGTCTGGCATCCGGCGCTGTTCGATTTCGCGTTGTTCGTCATCGTGCTGGGCGCCTTGTCCTTTCTTTCGTCGAATTTATTTTATTGAGATGGCCATGAAAATTTCGTTGCCGGCACTCGGCCGGATTTCGATCACCCTGATAGCCGTCGCTATCGCAATTATCGTCGGCAGGCAGCTATGGCAGCACTACGAGGTAGAACCGTGGACGCGCGACGGGCGCGTCAAGACCAATGTCGTGCAGGTGGCGCCCGACGTTACCGGCTAGGTAACCGGCGTGTATGTGCACGACAACCAGCCGGTGGCGGCGGGACAGATACTGTTCGAGATCGACCGCGCACGCTTCGAGCTGGCATTGCGGCAGGCGGAAGCATCCGAGCAGGCACAGCGCACCGCGCTGGCGCAGGCGCAAAAGGAAGCGCGCCGCAACGCGCAACTGCGCGATCTGGTGTCGCAGGAAACGCGCGAACAAGGCGTGGCGAAAGTCGAGCAGATCCGCGCCGCGCTGGAGCAGGCAGTGGTCAACCGCGATGTCGCCAAGCTCAATCTAGCGCGTACGCGCGTGGTATCCGCAGTGAATGGTTACGTGACCAACCTCGATTTGCAAATGGGCGCGTACGCCACCGCCGGCCACCCGGTGCTCGCGCTGGTCGATCGCAATGCGTTTTATATCGAAGGCTATTTCGAAGAAACCAAGCTGCAGCGAATTCATGTCGGCGACCGGGTGCAGGTGCTGCTGATGGGCCAGAACCAGCCGATCGCCGGCCACGTCGACAGCTTCGCCGAAGGAATTTCGGACCGCGACCGCAGCGTCGGCAGCAACCTGCTGCCGAACATCAACCCGACTTTTAACTGGGTCCGGCTGGCGCAGCGGATCCCGGTGCGCATCGCGCTCGACCGTGTGCCGCGGGATGTACGGCTGGTCGCCGGGCAAACCGCCACCGTCGAGGTGCTGGGCGCCGACAGACATGCGTCGCTGCCCACGCATGAACAGGCATCGTAATGAATCAAGTCATGAACCGTATTCGTCTCACCAGTACCGCACCAATCGTGGCGCTGCTGCTCGCCGTTGCCGGCTGCGCCACGGTCGGCCCCGACTACCAGGTGCCGGCGCAGGCCGCAATCAAGCGGCCTGCCGCCGCCGCGCCGTTCAAGGGCGCGGACAACGCCGCCTACAAAAGCGATCCGCTGCCGGCCAACTGGTGGCGGCTGTACCGCAATGCCACGCTCGACGGCCTGATCGACAAGGCCTTCCGTGCCAATACCGACCTGCGCGTCGCGTCGGCCAATCTGGCACGCGCGCAGGCCGTGCAGAATGAAGCCGAAGCGGCAGGCCGGCCGACGGTCGGCGTGAACGCCGCGCCCGGCTACGGCCGCGCATCGGCCGCCGCCAAGGGCTTGCCGAATCCGTTGCCGAATACCGGCACTTACGATGCAGGCGTCAGCGCGTCGTATCAGGTCGACCTGTTCGGCAAGATTGCGCGCGCCGTCGAAGCCGCCGGCGACGACACGCAGGCGGCGCAAGCGGCCGTTGATCTTGCGCACGTCACCGTCGCGGCCGACACCGCACGCGCGTATGGCGACGCCTGTTCTGCCGGACGGCAGATCGAAGTGGCGCAGCACTCGGTCGAGTTGCAGCAACAGTTCGTGCAACTCAACGAGCAGCGCGTACGCGCCGGTCGCGGCACCGCGCTCGACATCAGCCGCGCGCGCAGCCAGCTTGAACAGTTGCGCGCCGCCGTGCCGCCGCTGCAGGCGCAGCAACGCACCGCGCTGTACCGGCTCGCAGTGCTGATCGGCGAGACGCCCGGCGCCTTGCCTGCGACACTCGAACAATGCGATAACGCGCCCCGCCTCACGTCGCCGATTCCGGTCGGCGATGGCGCCGCCCTGCTGCGCCGCCGTCCCGACATCCGGCAGGCCGAACGCGCGCTGGCCGGCACGGTCGCGCGCATCGGCGTCGCCACCGCCGATCTCTATCCGAGCATCAGCATCGGGCTGTCCGCCGGCAGCACCGGCACGCTGGCCGGGTTCGGCGCCGCCAATGCGTTCCGCTGGAGTCTCGGCCCGCTGATTTCATGGACGCTGCCGTCGGGTGCCGCGCACAGCCGCATTGCACAGGCCCGCGCCGGCAGCGATGCCGCGCTCGCGCGTTTCGACGCGGCGGTGCTCAACGCGCTGCGCGAAACCGAGAGCGCGCTGGCCGTATATGCGCGCGAGCTCGACCGCAACGCCGACCTCCGGCAGGCGCGCGACCAGAGCGCGCTCGCGTCGCAGCAGGCGCGCACGCTGTACCGCGCCGGGCGCACCGATTTCCTCACCGCGCTCGACGCCGAACGCACGCTGGCCGGCACCGAAACCGCGTTGTCCGCATCGGACGCGCAACTGGTCAGCGACCAGGTCGCGCTGTTCCTCGCGCTCGGCGGCGGCTGGGAGCGAGACCAGCCTGCGGCTGCAGCGAACCAGGCGCAAATGAAAGCAAATCGGGCAAACATTTTGGTCAGGAAAAACCGGCATGGATAAGATTTCGTCGATGCGCGTTTTTACAAAAGTCGTCGAGCTGGGCAGCTTCAGCGGCGCAGCCAACGACCTGCAGTTGTCGGCCGCCGCCGTGACGCGCCATGTCGCCGATCTGGAAAAGCATCTCGGCACGCGGCTGCTGTACCGCAGCACGCGCAGCCTGTCGCTGACCGAGCGCGGCGAACTCTACCTCGACCGCAGCCTGCGGATTCTCGCGGACATCGATGAAACCGAAGCACTGGTCGCTGCCAGCGACAAGAATGTCGCCGGTGTTTTAAAACTGTCAGTCACCGCGAATTTCGGTCTGCATGTTTTGCCGGAACTGCTTGCACACTTTCGCGAGAAATATCCGAATATCCGCGTCGACGTCATTCTCAGCGACGGGCCCATCGATCTGGTTGCGCGCGGACGCGATCTGGCCGTGACGTTTGCCGAAAACTTCGGCGACGACATGGTTGCGCGCGCCCTCACGCCGACAAAAATGATCCTGTGTGCGACGCCCGAATATCTGTCCCGCTTCCCCAGGCTGACCTCGCCGGCGGACCTGGTATCGCACCACGCAATTGTGCTGACCGGCTCGCAGCAATCCAGCTATCACTGGGAACTGGCCGACCCGTCCGGAAGACTGCAGAGGATCAATCTCAAACCCGCGATTTTCTGCAACACCACCGCGTTTGCGCATCAGTGCGTGCTCGCCGGTCTTGGCATCAGCATGTTTTCTTCGTACATCGCCCGGCATGACATCGCGGCGGGACACCTGGTGCGAGTCCTGCCGAATTTTGCATTGGCCGATCGCGAGCTTTTCGTCGCGTATCCGAATCGCCGATTCCTTGCATTCAAGGTGCGCGCGTTTATTGAATTTCTTGTTGCAGAAGTGCAGGCACTGGAACATCAACAGCCAGCTAGGTAGCATGCAATCTGCCCCCGCCGATGATCATGTGGGCCAGATACGATAAAGCGGGCCTCGCTGTTGGCGAGGCCCGCTTTATTATTGGTGCGCAAATCCAGCACCGGGTACGGGCAGCGTGGCCGCCACCCGGTCTGTGCATTACTCGGGCTCGCGCCTTGCGTCGTTCTGCGATTCTTTCGCCATGAACCGCTGTGTCAATGCCTGCAGCGGCGTGCGGCGGAACAGCTCGCGCCGCTCCTCTTCATGGAAGAACGCGAGCGACGGCTTCACCAGGTCGCTGCGGCTGACGATGCCGACCAGGCGGCGCGACTGTGCATCGGCCACCACGGGCAGCCGCTCAAGATCCTGCACCGCCAGCCGGTTCGAGATTGAACGGCAGGTTTCGCCAGGCATCGCAAGGTTGGGCGCGTTGGCGCCGAACAGATCGGCTATCTTCACCGCATTCGGCGTGCCGCGTGCGGCAAGCAGCGTCTCGCGGTCGATCATGCCGACCAGCGCGCCGTCGCGCACTACCGGAAACGCACGATGCTTTTGCTGTGCGCCGAAGTAGGTTTCCAGCGCTTCGGCAATCGACATGTCGGCGGCGATGGTCTGCACGTCGCGCGTCATCACTTCCTGGACGACGTGGCGCTCCAGCGGATCAATGCCGTATTCGCGGTAGATGTGGTAGCCGCGGCGCGCGATCTTTTCGGTGAGAATCGAGCGCGGCATCAGCAGCACGGTGAAGCCGTAAGAGACAGCCGAGGCCATCAGCAGCGGCAGCAAGGCATTGGGATCGTGCGTCAGTTCGAACGCAAAGATGGTGGCCATGATCGGCGCGCGCATCATGCCGCCGAGCGTCGCCGCCATGAACACCAGCGGCCAGATCGCCGGGTCGCTGCCGGGCAGCAGCGGGCCGAATACCGTGCCCATCGCCGCGCCCATCATCAGCAGCGGCGCGAGCACGCCGCCCGAAGTGCCGGAACCGAGCGCGAGCACCCAGATGATTGCCTTCACCAGGATCAGGCCGATCACGATGCTGATGGTGAGATGGTTTTCCAGCAGGTCGCCGATCACGTCATAGCCGACGCCGAGCGCGCGCGGCTCGAAATAGCCGCCGATGCCGACCGCGAGACCGCCGATTGCAGGCCACCACATCCAGTGGATCGGCAATTTCCCGAATGCATCTTCGACCTTGTAGAGCGAGGTCGACAGCCCCCAGGACAAGGCGCCCGCAATCAGGCCGGCGACCACGCACGAGAGCAGGCCTACCGCGCCCAGCGGCTGCGTATGCAACGGAAACAGTGCGCCGCTGCCGATCAGCAGCGGCCGCGTGAAGCCGGCAACCGCGCAGGCAACCGCGACCGGCAGCAGGCTGCGCGGGCGCAGTTCGAACAGCAGCAGCTCGACCGCCAGCAGCACCGCGGCGATCGGCGTGCCGAACACCGCCGTCATGCCGGCAACCGCGCCGGCCACCAGCAGCGTCTTGCGCTCGCCAGCAGTCAGGTGGAAATACTGCGCGATCAGTGAACCGACCGCGCCGCCGGTCATGATGATCGGGCCTTCGGCGCCGAACGGGCCGCCGCTGCCGATCGCGATCGCCGACGAAATCGGCTTCAGCACCGCGATCTTCGGCGACATCTTGCTCTTGCCGAACAGGATCGCTTCGATCGCTTCCGGAATGCCGTGGCCGCGGATCGCTTCGCTGCCGTAACGCGCGATCAGGCCGATGATGAGGCCACCGATCGCCGGCACGGCAAGCACCCACAGGCCGAGCGTGTTGGTCGCGGGCGAATGCTTTTCGAGCGAGACGGTCTGGAAGAAAAAGAGGTTGGTGAAGAAGTCGATCAAGTGCAGCAACAGATACGCCGTACCCGTGCTCAGCGCACCGACCACCGCCGCGATTGCGGCAATGCGCAGCAGCCGCCCGTTCGCTGCGAAATCCCCCCGGGAATCATGATTTTCCACTTCTACTCCTGCAATAAGATCAAAAAATACCTTGTCGAGCCGCCGGAAAACCGCGTTCGGCTCATTGAAAAAAAACATCAAGAAATGCGGGGCGCAGCCTGCGCTCCCGCTGATACCGTTTAAAGATCGATCTGCGGAACCTGGAAAGTTCCGGCCAGCGATTTCAGCTCGGCGCGGTGCATCGCGGCCAGCCGCGTAAGCAGCTTCTCGCCCTTCTGCTCCAGATGCACCTCGACCTGGCGCCGGTCGGACTCGCTGTGCTGTCTCCTGACCAGGCCCAGCGCTTCGCAACGCGACACCAGCGCGACCACGCCGTGATGCTTCGCCTGCAACCGTTCAGCCAGCTCTCCCACGGTAGCCCACTGCCGCTCCGGATAGCCCTTGATGTGCAGCAGCAGCAAATGCTGCAGCGGCGTGATCCCCTCACCGTGCGCGGCCTGTTCCGAAAAATGCTGGAAGCGCCGCATCTGGTAACGGAATTCCGAAAGCTGTTCGAAATCGTTTTTATTCAGTGCGCGGGAGGTGTTGCTCATGCGGAAATACGTCGGATCTGGCAGAGACGCGAAATATATCACAAAGTGATGGAGTTGCCAGGACGGTGCCGGCAAGCATTGCAATGCAGCATGGCTGATAACTGATCACTGATGGCTGCATTCAGGGCAGTTTGGAGATTGCCTCGATCCAAACACAACGGTGCATGGAACTGATTGCCCGCGAGTCGGGCAGCATGTCCGGAAATATTCACCTAACATATGCGCTTTTATGTATCCGCTCGAGAGTCCGAGGCCGACAACACCGATCCGGCGAAGCCCATCGCCATCGCTATTCATCGCTATTCACAAGGAGTCACCATGCCAGATCTGTCCGCTTTTCCGATCACATCGAAATGGCCGGCCCGGCACCCCGACCGGATCCAGCTCTATTCACTGCCCACACCGAATGGCGTGAAGGCGTCGATCATGCTGGAAGAAACCGGCCTGCCTTACGAACCGCATCTGGTCGACTTCGGCTCCAACGACCAGAACTCGCCAGCGTTTTTGTCGCTGAACCCGAACAACAAGATCCCGGCGATCATCGACCCCAACGGCCCGGACGGCAAACCCTTGCCGCTGTTCGAGTCCGGCGCGATCCTGATCTACCTTGCCGAAAAAACCGGCCAGTTCATCCCGCCTGACGCGGCCGGGCGCTACCAGACGATCCAGTGGCTGATGTTCCAGATGGGCGGCATCGGACCGATGTTCGGCCAGATCGGCTTTTTCAACAAATTCGCCGGCAAGGGTTATGAAGACAAGCGGCCGCGCGATCGCTACGTCGCGGAATCGAGGCGCCTGCTCGGCGTGCTCGACCAGCAGCTTGCCAATCGCATGTGGATCATGGGCGACGCGTACACGATTGCCGATATCGCGACCTTCCCATGGGTGCGTAACCTGATCGGCTTCTATGAGGCTGGCGAACTGGTGGGCATCGCGGATTTCCCGCATGTGACGCGGGCGCTCGATGCCTTCGTTGCACGCCCGGCGGTCGCCAGAGGCCTGCAGATCCCGAGGCGAAATCCCGCATCTGCATAGCCGCCGCCCCGTTGCGGCGGGATATCAATCGTATTTGTTGAAAACCTGGCGCAGATAGGTAAGAAACCCCTGATCGTGGCATGCAACGAGCTTGCCCGGCGAATCAGACAGCTTCGCGACCGCCTGCCCATTCACCTCGACCAGTTTCATTACCAGGTTCAGTGGTTCGATGCCGGCATCGTTGGTCAGATGCGTGCCGATGCCGAATCCGTTCATCGCCCGATCGCCGAAGTAATCGTGGAGCGCAAACGCTTTCGGAAAATCGAGGCTGTCGGAAAAAACCAGCCGCTTGGTCTGCGCATCAATCCGCAACTCGGCATACTTCGCGAGCATCTTTTCGCCCCAGACGTAGGGGTCGCCGCTGTCGTGGCGCACCGCGTCCCACAGCAGTCCATGATAGCGGTCGAAATCGGCGAGGAAGGCATCCATGCCGACCACGTCGGTCAGCACGGTGCCGAGGTCGCCGCGATATTCCTGCACCCAATCCTCCAGTGCGGCCTTCTGGAAGTCGCGCAACCGAACGCCGAGCGCCTGATACATCTGCAGGAATTCGTGGCCCTGGGTACCAATCGCCGTGAGACCATACTGCTTCGCCAGATAGCAGTTGGAGGTTCCCTTGAAAAACTCCGGCACATCGCGCTGAAACAGCGCGATGACCTGGTCCTGCATCGCCGCCGAGTGGCGGCGGCGCAGGCCGTAATCAAAGAATTCGAATGGATGGCGCCGCCGCGGCCGCGTCCCGAACTCCTTCAGCATCCGCACCTTGTTCCTGGCGCGCTGCATGCCCTCATCCAGCGCCCGTGCCGGATCGAGCCGGCGCATGTAGAGTTCGCTGACGATATACAGCACATAGATCTCGAAGCCCATCACATGGATTTGCGGGCCTCGCGCCACGATCTTCAACCCGTCTCCGTCAGTGCTGACCTCGATGAATTTGCGCTGGAAGTGGAACAGCGACAGAAAATCCACATAATCGGATTTCAGATAGCGCCGCGCGCGCAGCCAGTCGAGTTCGTCTTCGCTGAAGCGCAGCGCACACAGATCGTCGAGCGCCTGATTGACTTCCGCTTCCAGTTGCGCGAGCGGAAAGGCCGGAACATTCCGGCAAGTGAATTCATACACCGCGTGCGTCGCCGGATGTCGATGCAGCATCACCTGCTGCATCGTGAACTTGTATAAATCGGTTTCCAGTAGGCTGCGGACAATCGGTTTCATCACGGCTCGGCTTGTTGTTTTTTCAGCTCCATATTACCGGTCAGGGGTTTTCCATGCTTGCAGCGACGTCGCGCTTCATACGCGACGGTTCGGTTGCGCGCGGCATTGCAGAAGGCTTTCAATACGAAAAGACGAACTTTGCCGCACATAAAGAAAAAGCCCCGGTGTACGGGGCTTTTGCTGTTCGGACTTGCTAACGCAAGCCCTTTAATTTATGGCGGAAAGGGTCGGATTCGAACCGACGGTACGCCTAAACGTACACTGGATTTCGAGTCCAGCGCATTCGACCACTCTGCCACCTTTCCGTTTCGGTCTCTTTGCGACGCTGAGCGCCGCAAAGCACAGCAGTATAGCAGAGTCTCCAGTCAGACGGAATAGCGGTTTCTTATACGAATGCAAACCCGTGCATTCTTGGCAAGCTTGGAGGGAGCGTTCCCGTCATCATCGGACAAGGTCAGGTCGCGATATTTCCTGAAATCATCGTCCTGTCACAATTCCTCTCTACTATTTCCGCATATGCGCCAAATTCCGCTTTGACCAAGAAAAACAAGAAAGGCCGCCTTGAGTTTGCTCCCTATTTTCATCGACCCAACTGTCAAAGTGGTGCTGGGAACCCTATCATGATCTCACCCGCCACCGAACTGATTCCCGGCAGTCGCCACAATGCTCGCGACACGGTGCGCACCCACGTTCATGCGGCCAACGACAGGCACAACGAACAGGTAAAACCGCCAGAAAGCAGAGATGCCATGTTGTTGTTGCGCTTGAAGGAAATCCTCGAACAGCGGCAGTTGAATGCGCTGTTTCAGCCGGTCATCAATATGCAGACCGGCCATATCGTCGGTTATGAAGGCCTGATTCGCGGCCCCTCCGACAGTCCGCTGCACTCGCCGATGAATCTATTCAAGGTGGCGCGTGCCAACAACCTGAGTGTCGCAGTCGAACATCTGTGCCGGCGCGCAGTGCTGGAGCGATTCGCGGAACTGAAGCTGCCTGGCAAGCTGTTTCTCAACGTGAGTCCGGAAATGCTGCTGCAACCGCAGGCCCGTCATGGCGAAACGCTCGGTTATATCCAGCAGGTCGGCATCAATCCGGAACGCGTGATCATCGAGCTGACGGAAAATCAGCCGACCTATGATTACGACCTGCTGCGCGAAGCAGTAATGCATTATCGCGGCATGGGATTCCAGATTGCGATCGACGATCTCGGTGAAGGCTTTTCCAGCCTCAGACTGTGGTCGGAATTAAGACCCGAGTACGTGAAGATCGATATGCACTTCGTGCAGGGCATCAACCAGGACCCGGTCAAGCTGCAGTTCGTCCGGTCGATCCAGCAAATCGCCGAACAGTCGGGCTCGGTGGTGATCGCCGAGGGTATAGAGACGCAGACGGAACTGCTGTTGATACGCGACCTCGGGATCGCCTGCGGCCAGGGCTATCACATTGCTCGGCCGCATGCGAACCCGGCGACCGAACTGGCACCGGAAGTCGCGCTCATGCTCGATCGCGACGGCGTCGCGGTATACCCGTACAAGAGCAGGTTCGAACACCAGGCCGTGACCGCGCTGAAGCTGCTCCGGATCGTGCCGACGGCCACGCCGGACATGAGCAACAACGATGTCTACGACCTGTTTTACCGCAATGCCGAACTTGACATTGTTCCGGTGGTCGAGAATGCCGTTCCGCTCGGGCTGATTGCCCGGCCCGAGCTGATCAACCGTTTTGCGCAACCTTACCTGCGCGAACTGTACGGAAGAAAACCGTGCACGGCATTCATGGATTCACGGCCGCTCATCACGGACAAGAACACCAGCCTGCAGGAGCTCAGCCGTATCATTGTCGACGCCGACCGCCATCACCTGTCCAACGGCTTCATCATTACCGACCAGGGCCGCTATCTGGGCATGGGAACCGGGCAGGATTTGATGCGTGAAATCACGCAGATGCAGATCAACGCGGCACGCTATGCGAATCCGCTGACGCTGTTGCCGGGGAACGTGCCGATCAACGAGCATATCGAGCGCCTGCTGCAGAACGGCGCGCACTTCACCGCATGCTATGCCGATCTCGATCATTTCAAACCGTTCAATGACGTGTACGGCTATCGCAAGGGCGATGACGTGATCCAGCTGACGGGAAAAATACTGGCCGCGCACTGCGATCCCAACCGCGACTTCGTCGGCCATATCGGCGGCGACGATTTCATCGTCCTGTTCCAGAGCGAGGATTGGGAAGAGCGCTGTCAGGCCATCCTGGGTGCGTTCGCGGCGGCGATTCCCGATCATTTCAACAGTGAGGACAGGAAACGTGGCGGCTACGTCAGCGAGGATCGGCGCGGTCGCAAGGTATTCCATGCGCTGATCACGCTGTCGCTCGGCGTGGTGCGCGCGGAGGCGGGACAGTACCTGTCGCATCACCAGATTGCCACCGCCGCTTCCGAAGCCAAGAAGCAGGCGAAGAAAATCGCCGGCAACAGCCTGTTCGTGGAGCGGCGCAATATGCCGACGCCGTCGACCTGGCCCTATCCCGTTTGACGAGACGGGCGGAAAGAACTGTTCAGGCGGCCGGCGTCAAGCGCTGGAGTCCACCCATGTAAGGCTGCAGAACCTGCGGAATATCGACGCTGCCGTCGGCCTGCTGGTAATTCTCCAGAATCGCCACCAGCGTGCGCCCGACCGCGAGGCCGGAGCCATTCAGCGTATGCACCAGTTCCGGCTTGCCCTGCGCGTTGCGGAAACGCGCCTGCATGCGGCGCGCCTGGAAGGCTTCGCAATTCGATACCGAAGAAATTTCGCGATAGGTATTCTGCGCCGGCAGCCACACTTCGAGGTCATAGGTCTTGGTCGCGCCGAAGCCCATGTCGCCGGTGCATAGCGTGATCACGCGATACGGCAGGCCGAGTTTTTTCAGGATGTTCTCCGCATGGCCGACCATCTGCTCCAGCGCGTCATACGATTTTTCCGGGTGCACGATCTGCACCATCTCGACCTTGTCGAACTGATGCTGGCGGATCATGCCGCGCGTGTCGCGGCCG
>CBIHNU010000022.1:0-74758 GCA_966211585.1 uncultured Noviherbaspirillum sp.
AAAGAAAGGGAGTGGCCCGCCGGGGCCAGTCCCGGCAAGCATCCACGAAGTGCAAGCCGCATCGCATCACCGAAGTGCAAACCGCATCGAAGCACCAAACCGCAAACCGCAAACCGCACTGCATCTTTCGGACCCCACAGCACTCCCTCAGCTTAAGCACTTGGCTTTAATCCTGATTAAAGCCTCCTGATGCTTCACGTGCTTTCGCGCAAGACCGCTACACGCCCCGCATCCTATGCTGATCCCGTATTCGACAAGCGTCGCGGCGGCCGCAGCCATTTTTTCCAACCTTTATCGCTTTCACCGCCGCAACAGGAATCGAATACAACGCTTGCAGGCCGTCGCTTTTCATAACTCGGCTGCAGTTGATACGTGTCAAAACAGCGAGCAAGCGGATACGTAAAGTTGTACATCAGATAAGTTGCCTGATGTTGACGTTGGTAAAAAGTGGCGCAGGGCCGGTGCTCGCCGTGCCCGCAGAACAGGTGAACGCGCCTTTGCAAGTGTGTTCGCACCATGGTCCTGAAACGGGGCAGGGCTACCGCGCCGACGACTCCGATGAAGGCTTGATCGTCGTTGCAAATGCCATCGATCGACTGGCTGGTTTGTACTAAACACGCGAGGTAAATTCTATGCACCTGTATTCCAGAAGCTCTCTGAAGAAATGGAGCGTGGCTCTTCTGTTGCCGTGGTTCGCGGCCTGCGGATCGGTTGCTCCGGGTTTGCAGTTCGAGCGTCCTTCCTCCTCCAACAGTTCCGATAGTTCCGGTTCGTACGGTACGCCCGGTACCGCTGCTTCCGGCACGGCCGACGACGACAAGATGGCATCGGTGCTCAAGCCAATCACGCCGCACCTCGTGAAAGCAGAGCGGGAAATCCGCGAGAAGCAAAGCACCGAGGACATCAGCATGCTGCTGTCGAAATCGTCGCACTATCAGATCGATAGCGGCGACGTGCTCTCCATCGTGGTCTGGGATCATCCGGAGTTGACCAATTCGGCCACCGGCCTGGGTGCAGGCACCGGCGCGGCTGCGGCCGACGTGGTAGCGGCGCAGCAGCCGCCGATCGGCTTCTCGGTCGATCAGGAAGGGATGATCCAGTTTCCGTTCGCCGGGCAGCTCAAGGTCTCCGGTCTGACCGAGGAACAGGCGCGCAACCTGCTCGCAAGCAAGCTCGCAAAATACATCCGCAATCCGAAAGTCACATTGCGCGTGCAGGCGTATCGCAGCAAGCGTGTGTATATCGACGGCGAAGTGAAGACGCCGGGCTTGCAGGCGATCAACGACATACCGATGACGCTGATGGAAGCGATCAACCGCGCCGGCGGCATTCTCCCGACCGGCGACCAGAGTCAGATCATCGTCAATCGCGCGGGTGAGAATTACCGGATCAACCTGCTGCAACTGGTACAGCGCGGCGTCAATCCGAGCCGAATCATGCTCAAGGACGGCGACGTGGTACGGGTGCGTTCGCGCGACGAGAGCCAGGTGTTCGTGTCGGGCGAAGTGGTGCAGCCGCGCGCATTGCCGATGCATAACGGCCGCCTGACGCTGAACGAGGCGCTCGGCGAATCGGGCGGCGTCAATCCGCTCAGCGGCGACGGCAGCCAGATCTACGTCGTGCGGCAGCAGAGCGGCGAGCAGGTCGTGTATCAGCTTGACGGTCGCAAGTCGGGCGCACTGGCTCTGGCCGAAGGCTTCGAGCTGAATCCGAAGGATGTCGTCTACGTGGCCGCGACGCCGCTGGCGAACTGGCACCGCGCGATCAGCCTGATCCTGCCGAGCGCGCTGTCGGGCGCGGTCGGCGCCGTCACGCCGGCGACCAATAAATGATGGGCTGCGTCGGTCCCCGCATCGCCTGCAGCTGCGCCAGCGGGGCCGCGTTGGCGGGCGCCGCACCGGCGATGCCGCGGCGCGTGGCGGCCCGGCGTCGTTCTATGTACGTTCCAACTACTGCGAAATATTCCCATGATGACTGAATCCACCCCCCTGCTGGCCGGCCCGATGCGGCCACAAAACGAGGAGCTTGGGCTGGCCTCCTATTTCGATATCCTGTGGGAGAACCGCTGGCTGATTCTCGGCATCGCGTTCGTGGTCACGCTGATCGGCGCCGGCTACGCGTTTCTCGCGAAGCCGGTATACCAGGCCGACATGCTGATCCATGTGGAAGAAGAAGGCCAGAAGGAATCGAAGAACATCGTCGGCGACATGTCCTCGCTGTTCGACGTGAAGACCTACGCCGCTTCCGAAATGGAGCTGGTCCAGTCGCGCATGGTGGTGTCGCGCGCGATCGACAACCTGCGGCTGTACATCCACACTTCGCCGCGCTATTTTCCGGTCATCGGCTCGTGGATCGCAAAGCACAGCAAGGGGCTGTCGACGCCGGGCCTGTTCGGCTACGGCGGCTACGCATGGGGCCAGGAAAATGCCGATGTCGCCGTATTCAACGTGCCGGAAGCGCTGCTGAACCGCGAGTTCGTGCTGACCGCGGAAAACGGCGGCCAGTATCGCGTGGTGCAGAAGGATGAAGGCATCGAGTTCAAGGGCAAGGTCGGCAGTCCGACGACATTCGAGACGCCGAAGGGCACGATCGAACTGACGGTCGACAGCATTGCGGCAAAACCGGGAACCGAATTCCTGATGTCGCGCGCGTCGCGTCTCGCCACCATCGAGGCCGTGCAGGGGTCGATGAAGGCAATCGAAGAAGGCGGGCTCAAATCCGGCGTCATCGGGGTTACGCTGCAGGGATCGAATCCGCATACGGTGAATGCGGTGCTGACGGAAATCGGCAAGGAGTACATGAAGCAGAATGCAGCGCGCAAGACCGAGGAAGCGGAAAAATCGCTGGCCTACCTGAACAAGCAGCTGCCGGAATTGAAGCAGCAGCTGGAAGCCGCCGAAGCGAAGTACAACGCGTTCCGCAATGCCAACGGCACGGTTGATCTGAACGAGGAATCGAAACTCAGCCTGCAGCAGGAAGCCACTGCCAAGCTCACCAAAATGACGCTGCAACAGAAGCGGCTGGAACTGATGACGCGCTTCACGCCGGAGCACCCGCTGGTGCAGGCCGTCGACAGCCAGCTCAAGGAAATCAATGGTGAGATCGCGCGTACCGCCGAGCATATCAAGACGCTGCCGCTGCTGGAGCAGAGCCTGCTGCGCCTGAGCCGTGACGTGAAGGTCAACACCGACCTGTATACCGCGCTGCTGAACAGCGCGCAGCAGTTGCGCCTGATCACGGTGGGCAAGGTGAGCAACGTGCGTATGGTCGACATGCCGATGCTGCCTGAGCATCCAGTCAAGCCGAACCGTCCGGTGATTGTCGCGCTGTCGGTGCTGGCCGGCCTGTTCATCGGTGTGGTGTTCGCGTTCTTCCGCCGTTCGCTGTACGGCGCGATCGATGCGCCGGAGCAGATCGAGAAAATGGTCGGCGTGCCGGTGTATGCAACCATTCCGCACAGCAGGAAGCAGAAGGAGCTGTACACACAGGTCAGCGCGAAGCATCAGAAGATGCCGCTGCTGGCGAATGTGTCGTCGACCGACGCCGCGATCGAAAGCCTGCGCAGCTTCCGTGCCGCGCTACAGTTCTCGCTGCCGCATCACAAGAACAACATCGTGCTGATCACGGGCGCCACGCCGGGCATGGGCAAGTCGTTCGTGTCGGCCAACCTGGCGGCGATCATGGCGGCCAGCGGCAAGAAGGTGCTGCTGATCGATTCCGACCTGCGCAACGGCCTGCTGCATCTGTACTTCGGCTTCGGCCGCCAGGACGGGCTGTCGGATGCGATCGCCGGCGCGCGCCGCATGGAGCAGGTGGTGCATCGGGGCGTGATCGAGAACATGGATTTCATCTCGACCGGCACGCTGCCGCCGAATCCGTCGGAACTATTGCTGCGCCCGAACTTCGGCACGATGCTGCAACAGTTCTCGGCAAACTATGATCTGGTGCTGATCGACGCCCCGCCGATCCTGGCGGTAGCCGACACGCTGATCATCGGCGCATACGCCGGCGCAATCTACATCACGACACGGGCAGGCGTCACCACGCCGGGCGAAATCCACGAATCGATGAAGCGTCTCGGTCAGGCCGGCCTGGCAGCGAAGGGTGTGCTGTTCAATGACCTGAAGGCGCGGCCGGGGCGCTATGGCTACGGCTACGGTTACGGTCCCGTCCATGGCAGAGCGTTGGCCAACGGTACGCCGCTGATCGAGGTTTCGCCTGGAGTGCGCTGACGGCAGGAGATGTAAATAGGAAGTGCCGTGAGAGTGAGCAGGGTCCGCCCTGCGCCTTGGTCATTTGTCTGAGCTGGAGCTGTTTGACGTGTTACCTGTTTCTCCATCCATCTTCAAGGCCTACGACATCCGCGGTGTCGTCGGCAAGACGCTCGACATCGGCGTCGCACGCCACATCGGCCAGGCGTTCGGCACCGCCACCCGCATCCGCGACGAGCAGACCATCGTGATCGGCCGCGACGGCCGCCTGTCCGGCCCCGAACTGTCGCAGGCGCTCGCCTCCGGCCTGCAGCGCGCCGGCGTCAACGTGATCGACCTCGGCATCGTCGCCACCCCGATGCTGTATTTCGCCACCCAGGTGCTCGATGCCCAATCCGGCATCATGGTCACCGGCAGCCACAACCCGCCCGACTACAACGGCTTCAAGATGGTGCTCGGCGGCGAAGCGATCTATGGCGATGCGATCCAGGCGCTGTACCAGACCATCGTCCGCGCCGATTTTGCGCAAGGCAACGGCAGCTATCGCACGCATGACATCAAGCAAGCGTACCTCGACCGCATTACCAGCGATATCCGGCTGGCGCGGCCGATGAAGATTGCGATTGATTGCGGCAATGGTGTCGCCGGCGCCTTTGCCGGCGAGCTGTACCGTGCGCTCGGTTGCGACGTCACCGAATTGTTTTGCGACGTCGACGGCACCTTCCCGAACCACCATCCCGATCCCGCCCACCCGGAAAACCTGCAAGACCTGATCCGCTGCCTGAAGGAAACCGACGCCGAGATCGGCTTGGCATTCGATGGCGACGGCGACCGGCTCGGCGTGGTCACCAAGGATGGGCAAATCATTTATCCGGACCGGCAACTGATGCTGTTCGCGCAAGACGTGCTGACCCGGCATCCGGGCGAGCCGATCCTGTACGACGTCAAATGCACACGCCACATTGCACCCTGGGTCGAACGGCACGGTGGTACACCGCTGATGTGGAAGACCGGGCATTCGCTGGTGAAGGCGAAGATGCGCGAAACCGGCGCCCCCCTCGGTGGCGAGATGAGCGGGCATATTTTCTTCAAGGATCGCTGGTACGGTTTCGACGATGGCTTGTATGCCGGAGCACGGTTGCTCGAACTGCTGGCGCGACGTGAGGATCCGAGCGCGGCGTTGAATGCATTGCCGCAATCGTCATCGACGCCGGAACTGCACCTGCAGTTGCAGGAAGGCGAGAATTTCGCGTTGATCGAAAAGCTGCAGCGCGAGGCGCGCTTTCCGGATGCGCAGCGGGTGGTGACGATCGATGGCTTGCGGGTCGAATATGCGGACGGGTTCGGGCTGGCGCGGTCGTCGAACACGACCCCGGTGGTGGTGATGCGTTTCGAGGGCGAATCACAACAGGCGCTGGAGCGGATCCGGCAGGAATTCAAGCGCGCGATCCTGGCGGTAAAGCCGGATGCGGTGCTGTCGTTTTGATTGGCGAAAGAGTTGCTTTGCTGCCGTCCGCTCCTTTTTTTTCCGTGCGTGCAAAGGAGTGGATGGTCCTATAAACCTTGGGAAGAAAAGCAAAAATGTTTATCGACACACGACGAATTGAGCAAGGCACGGTGGTCGAGTCGACCGTTTGCATTATTGGCGGCGGCGTGGCGGGTATCACGCTGGCGATGGAGCTGGACCGGCAGGGAATCGATGTCTGCCTGCTGGAGAGCGGCGGATTCGCGCCGGATGACGGCACGCGCGATCTGTATCGCGGCGAGGATGTCGGCGAGTGGCCCTACAACTTTTCCGACGGTAGCCGCAGCCGTTTCCTTGGCGGCAGCAGCAATTGCTGGGGCGGCTGGTGCCGGCCACTCGATCCGTGGGATTTCGAAAAGCGCGACTGGATCGCGCACAGCGGCTGGCCGTTCGGGCTGGAAGAGTTGATGCCGTATTACGAGCGCACCCATCCGCTGCTGAAGCTGGGGCCGAACAACTATGACCCTGATTTCTGGGAACGTTCGATCGCGCGGCCCGACGTGCGCCGCATTCCGCTCGTTTCCGGCAAGGTGCGCGACACGATTTCGCAGTTCAGCCCGCCGGCGCGTTTCGGCAAGCTGTACCGCGATGTGTTGAAACGCTCGCACCGGATACGGGTTTACCTGTATGCGAACGTGACCAACATCGATACCGATCGCCCCGCGCATACCGTGTCTCATGTGCAGGTATCGACGCTGACCGGGCGCCGGATCGACGTGACCGCAAGACTGTTCGTGCTGGCCACCGGCGGCATCGAAAATGCGCGCCTGCTGCTGGCATCGAACAAGGTGCAGCCCGATGGCCTGGGCAACGGCAACGATCTGGTCGGGCGCTTCTTCATGGATCACCCGCGCCTGTTCTCCGGCAACATCCGGTTCAACCGCGAATGGTCGCGCAACAAGCTGTCCGACGTGAAGTATCACTACCAGAATGCGGCCGTGGCCGCTTACGGCACCTGCATTGCGCATCAGTTCGCGCTGAAGCCGGAAGTGTTGCGCGAGGAAGGCATCCTCAATGCGCGCGTCTGGTTTTCGTCGGTGTTTCCGGGCGAGGGCAGCGAGGGCGCGCAGGCGCTGTTCCGCTGCAAGCAGGCGCTGCTGCAAAAGGAGCAGGACGACTGGAGCCTGGGCAAGGACATCCTGACGATGGTGACGCATCCGCTCGATACCATCGGCTACGGCTATACCCGGCTGTTCCAGCCGCGCTGGCTGATCAAGGGCGTGAAGTTCCAGCTGATCGTGGAGCCGGAGCCGGACCCGGCCAGCCGCGTGACGCTGTCGCCGACGCAGAAGGACCGGCTCGGCATGCCGCGCGTGCAGGTCGACTGGCGGCTCGGTTCGAAGGTGCAGCGTACCTTCGACCGTACGCTCGCGATCCTGGCGGAAGACATGCGCAAGAGCGGCGTCGCGCAGGTCGATCTCGATCCGCCGATCGAAGGCCGCAAGTGGCCGTCCGATCTCGAAGGCACCTGGCATCACATGGGCACCACGCGGATGCACGATTCGCCGAAACACGGCGTGGTCGACCGCGATTGCCGGGTGCACGGGATGAGCAACCTGTACGTGGCCGGCAGTTCGCTGTTCCCCACCGCCGGCGCGAATTTTCCGACCATTACGCTGGCCGCGCTGACGTACCGGTTGTCCGAGCACCTGGTGCGCGAATTGCGCGGTGCCAGCACGAATCTGTCGATGGAGGCTGCCTGAGACCTGCCACGATGGAAAACGCGCCGCTTTTCGCGAAACGGCAATGCCGTGCACATGGAAACACGCTGCCCGGCTGTGCGATACTTCGCCATCCTGCCGCAGCTGCCGGCGCGATCGCGTGACGCAGCCGGGCAGGCATTCGCGCGCCGCCATTCATGGCGCCGGCTCACAATCGGACTCTCTGCATGACAACAACGAAAACTATTCTGGTTACCGGCGCGTCCGGTTACATCGGCTCGCATACCTGCGTGGAACTGCTGTCGGCCGGCTACTCGGTGGTCGCGCTCGACAATCTCAGCAACAGCTCTGTCGAAGCGTTACGCCGGGTCGAGAAGATCACCGGCCGCCTGATTCCCTTCTTCGAGGCAGACGTGCGCGACCGGCTCGCGCTGAACGCGCTGCTGAAAACCTATCCGATCGATGCCGCGATTCACTTCGCCGGCCTGAAGGCGGTCGGCGAATCGGTAGAGCAGCCGCTGATGTATTACGAAAACAATGTCGGCGGCACCGTCACGTTGCTGCAGGCGTTGGCCGAGGCCGATGTGAAGACCTTCCTGTTCAGCTCTTCCGCGACCGTATACGGCGATCCGGAAACAGTGCCGATCGTCGAGTCGGCGCGCTTGTCGGCGACCAATCCGTACGGGCGCTCGAAGCTGATGGTCGAAGAGATCCTGCACGATCTCGGCAAGTCGGATGCGTCGTGGGCGATCGGTGCGCTGCGTTATTTCAATCCGGTCGGCGCGCATCCGAGCGGGCTGATCGGCGAGGACCCGCGCGGTATTCCGAACAACCTGATGCCCTTCATCAGCCAGGTCGCCGTCGGACGGCGCGAGCAGCTGTCGGTGTTCGGCAACGACTATCCGACGCCGGACGGCACCGGCGTGCGCGACTACATTCATGTGGTCGATCTGGCGCGCGGGCACCTGGCGGCGCTGGCGGAGCTGTTCCGTTCGCATCGCAGTTTCACGCTGAACCTCGGCACCGGGCAGGGCTATAGCGTGCTGCAGATGGTGCGCGCCTTCGAGCAGGCCAGCGGCCGGCCGGTGCGGTACCGGATCACCGACCGTCGCCCCGGCGATATCGCGACCTGCTATGCCGATCCGGCCGGTGCCGCGCGCGTGCTCGACTGGCGCGCCGCCAAGGGGCTGGACGAAATGTGCGCCGATCACTGGCGCTGGCAGAGCATGAATCCGAATGGATATGAAAAGACCTGAGGTGAACGCATGTCCGGCATGAGATTGCAGTATGCTTGCGCGCTGCTGCTGACGGCCGTATTTGCGCTGCCGGCGGCGCGCGGCGCGGAGGCGAGCTCCGATGCTGCCGTTGCGATGCCGGTTGCGGCGCACGCTGCCAAGGCGAAGCGCGCGGCCAGCCAGAAAGAAACCGAGAAGGAATCGGATGCGCGAGCCCGCAGTCCCTACGGGCAGAATGGCGCGGACTATCGGTTGACGTTTTCCGAAGAGTTCGACCGGCTGGACCGGCGCTTGTGGAACGATCATGTGTGGTACGAGGAGCCGAACCCGACCATCAACTACAAGGTCGAGCACGGCATGCTGAAGATCTGGCCGCAGCGCGACGACAGCGGCAAGTTTTTCAATCGCACGCTCGATACCGACAATCATTTTTACCAGCAGTACGGCTACTTTGAGATGGAAGCGAAGCTGCCGCGCGGGAAGGGCACCTGGCCGGCATTCTGGCTGTTTGCGCATCCGGGCGAGCGGCGCCCGGAAATCGACATCATGGAAGCCTACCCCGGCGGCATCGAACCCTGGGGCTTTACCGATGCGGACGGCATCGCGCGGCCGAATGCCTATGCCGCAACAATCTGGTCCGACAAGGAACGGAAGGCAGGAGAGCACGTCTACGTGTCGCACTCGGATCTGTCGACCCGCTTTCACAAGTATGCGGTGAAGTGGGAACCGGACCGCATCACTTTCTATTTCGACGGCAAGCAGATGTATTCGACCCGGGCCTATCTTTCGGACCCGATGTACATCATGGTCGACCTGTGGTTCGGCAGCGCCAGCGGCGAACCGGACGAGAACACGCCGGAAGGGAAAACCAATTCCTTCGAGATCAATTATGTAAGAGCGTGGCAGTTCAGATAACGCGACAGGCATCGATGGCGCGGGCATTGCGCGATCGTCGATGCCACCCACATTGAAAGCCGGCCTGACAAGCCGGCTTTTTTATTGCGCAATTCTTCTGCTTGTTCTTTCAATACGCCGCACGCCGGCTTTCGATACGACACTTGATGTCGTATCGCCAAGGTTGCGAAGGCGCGATGCATGTCGCGCTGATTTCCTTTTCCAATTCCGGCGCAAAACCTTGATTGCGCTCCTGCCAATACAGCTGTTTTCCGATCGCTAACGAAGCTTGCCGAAGAGACCAGCATTGTGCTGTCGTCTCGGCAATTTCCCATAACAAAGCGCTCACATCAGCCAAAAAAACAGGTGTTTTCCATTGATTGTCGGAACCATTTTCCGCACGGAAAACTCTGACCCTCCACTTGCCGCTGAGAAAAATCGGCATCGATTAATCCTTAGGAGGAACAGAGTTTGTTTAAATTGCCTTTTCACCGTTTTGCCACTTCCGCACTGTGTTGCGCATGCACTTCCATTTTGCTGACCGCCTGTGGCGGCGGTTCATCCGGACCCGACGCCGCTGCCGGCACGCAGGCCCAGGTCTCCGCCGGCGAAATGTCATCCGCAAATATTCCCGAGCCCGTTGGCACATCCGCTTCCACGTCGGCAAACGCCGGCCCCTATGGCCAGGATGCGAGCAAGTACACGTTGACCTTCTCTGACGAGTTCGACAGCTACAACAGCAGTCTCTGGAATGACACGGTCTGGTACGAGTCACCGAACTCGACCAAGAACTACACCACCGAAAGCGGTTCGCTGAAGATCTGGCCGCAGCGCGATGCGTCCGGCAATTTCTTCAACCGCACTATCGATACCGACGGCAAGTACTACCAGACTTACGGCTATTTCGAGATCGAAGCGAAGCTCCCGACCGGCAAGGGCACCTGGCCCGCGTTCTGGCTGCTGAACCACGACGATCCGCATCCGGCGCGTCCCGAGATCGATATCCTGGAAGCGTATGCAGGTGGCGGCCCGAACAGCGGCTGGAGTGACGGGAATCTGAACCCGACCGCATTCGCGTCGACCGTATGGCCGACCGGTATCGAGAGTGCACCGGCAGCAGGCAGCAAGACCTTCGCGAACCTGGGCAATCTGTCAGCCGACTTCCACAAATACGCAGTGAAGTGGGAGCCGAGTAAGATTACGTTCTACTTCGACGGCAGGGAAATGTACTCGGTCAACGCAAACATGAGCAAGCGGATGTATATCCTGCTTGACCTGTGGTACGGCAGTGCGAGCGGCACGCCGGATGATTCGACGCCGCAGGGAAAAGCCAATTCGTTCGACGTGAAATACGTGCGCGCCTGGCAGTTCAAGTAACTCAAGCAAGCGTTCATCGATCGTCGCTAATCCAATGGGCAGGCATCTCGCATGAGGTGTCCGCGAGCCTGCAAGCATCGCTTCTGACACATTGAAGAAGCAGTGAAAGGTCAGCCTTCCGGCTGGCCTTTTTTTATTGCCTCACGCATCGTGCATGCGCTGTTGAAATACATCGTACGAAAAAAAATATCTTGCCTTTGCAATGCTGACAGGAACTATTTCCGTAGCGCATTGCTCTCAGAAAACACTTTCCTTTGAGGATTATCAAGGGAGGTTTTCACATAAGGCAATCGACATGTACAAACCATCATTTCATCGTTCTTCGTTGGCCGCGCTGTCCTGTGCATGCGCGGCTGTTTTATTAACCGCATGTGGCGGCGGATCGGGACAGGACTCGACACAGGGCGCTTCCGGAACCACCACTGACGCAACGGCGCAGACATCGACATCGAGCGACGGCGTCTTCACTCCATCGACCTCGTCGACTATTCCGACGATAAAACCGACGCCGGCACCGATCACGCGGCCAGTGCCTGCACCGACACCGACACCGACACCGGCACCAGCACCAGCACCGGCACCAGCACCAGCACCGGCAAGCGTCGGCCCTTATGGCCAGAACGCTGCCGATTACGTGATGACGTTCTCCGACGAATTCGAGAGTGGCTACAACAGCAACGTGTGGAACGACACAGTCTGGTACGAGTCGCCGAACTCGACCAAGAACTACACCGTGGAAAACGGTTCGCTGAAGATCTGGCCACAGCGCGACGCATCCGGCAATTTCTTCAACCGCACCATCGATACCGACGGCAAGTACTACCAGACCTATGGCTATTTCGAGATCGAAGCGAAGCTCCCGTACGGCAAGGGCACCTGGCCCGCATTCTGGCTGCTGAACCACGATGATCCGCATCCGGCGCGTCCCGAGATCGACATCCTGGAAGCGTATGCAGGCGGCGGTCCGAACAGTGGCTGGTCGGACAGCAATCTGCATCCGACCGCATTCGCGTCGACCGTATGGCCGACCGGTATCGAGAGTGCACCGGCTGCGGGCACCAAGACCTTCGCGAACATGGGGGACTTGTCGGCCGGTTTCCACAAGTACGCAATGAAATGGGAGCCGAGCAAGATCACGTTCTATTTCGACGGCAACGCGATGTACTCGGTCAACGTCAGCATGAGCAAGCGGATGTATATCCTGCTCGACCTGTGGTACGGCAGCGCCAGCGGTACGCCGGATAATTCGACGCCGCAGGGAAAAACCAATTCCTTTGAAGTGAAATACCTGCGTGCCTGGAAAATGAAGTGATCCAGTGATCGTGCAGCGTGGCGGCGGGGCCAGGTATCGGCCGCCGTCGAATGCTGTATCGAATACGGTTAGGGACCAGCAATGCAAATGCATGCCGGTCCCTTTTTTCATGTTGTTCAATGCTCGTCGTCATCGCTATTTTGCATGCGGAAACAAAGCATGAAAGCGGAGGGAATTCCTTGTTGCCGCTCAAGGCGCTGAAACAGTTTTTCACTAAAGTTAGGTGGGCTTTAAATATCGCAATCCTTGCGGCTTCAATCGATAAAACATGGAGAGAAAAATGAATGGTGTCGAGCATGTGGCAGAGCGATCGGCGCGCGTCAGGACGTCGGCGCAGGAGTATTACGAAGCGAACGGCTACTACGTCTGGCGCAATCTGGTTCCATCGCAAATGATCGATCGCTTGCTGGACCGTTTTTACAAGGACATCGTCCCCAGCACCTATCCGTTCTTTCGCCAGAACACCAACCGCTACGAACCCAACAAGCTGACGCCGCATGGCCATATCCAGCAAAGCTTTCTCGATATTCACGATTACAGAAAATTCCCCGAGTTCAGCCAGTGCGCAAAAGAGATCTATACCAGCCGTGAAATGCGCGAGGCGCTGAGCGACATCACCGGCTTTGACTCGTTCAAGCTGATGCAGACGATGCTGTTCGACGCGAACACCGAGACGCAGTCGCATCAGGATTGCTGGTATCTGGACAGCATTCCGAACGGCCATCTGCTGGCGGGATGGATTGCATTGGAAGATATCGACGAGCGTGCCGGCAGATTCTACGTGGTGCCGAAATCGCAATTGCTCGACTTCCAGAGCGACACCCCAGGGCTGGAGCATGACGACTGGATCGCACGTATCAAGAACCATGTGACACGGAACCGCGAACAGGTGCTCGCACCCGCGTTGAAAAAGGGCGACGTGCTGTTCTGGAACTCGCACACGATACACGGCGCACTGCCTACCCAGGACCCGCGCCTGTCGCGCAAGTCGCTGACTGCGCACTATCTGCCGTCCGAATTCGAGTTCGGCAATCTTTTCCTGACCAAGGAAAACCTGCGCTACAAAAGCTACAACGGCATGCAGTATTTCCGCACCCGCGACGACATACCTTTCGACAAGCTCAAGGCCGACATCAAGGAATCCGGCCTGTATTCGCCAGCAGTAATGCAAATGGTGCGCAAGGTGCAAAACGTCTTCAGGTGAGTGATTCGGCCTGACAGAATGGTGCTGCTCTCTAAACGGGAGCGGGCCGTTTGCTGCGTGCTCCTGCAGCAACGTGGCAACCCGTAATGCGGGTGGCGTTGCGCCAACTCAAAAAATTCTTCGTGGATTCAGCAATACTGGCATTTCCGGTCTTGCAAACAGGACAGGTCGCATCGCGCGTTTGATCGGTCTGCAGGCAACGTCGCATGCCTTCCCGCGGTTTGTCAGGCCGATACAATGCGATGCCACCAGCCTGTCAATCCTCGAAAACCAGGTCAGCCCATGAACGCCAGCGAAGCGACTATTTTGTGTCATGAAAACGAGATACCGGTTTTTGTCGAAGCCGAGCTGGAGCGGCTTTACGGCAATATATTTTCGTCGCTGCGCCAGTTTCGCATCTACGGCTGGAAACCGGGGCGAACCAGTACCTATGTAGTGCAGCAGGATGGCCGGACGAAAGCCATTCTGTTGTTCGAGCGCGACGGCTCCAGGTTGCGCGTGATGAACGAAGTCATCGTGCTTGGCAGCGATGAACTGGAACGCTTCGTCAATCATATTTTTTCCAATTTTGCATCGATCGATGTCATTGCATTCAAGGCCATCGAAACCGATATCCGACGCTTCGCCTTTCCGTTCCAGCGCTTCAACCACCTGGAAGACCTGATCCTGAGATTGCCGCCGACCACGGACGAATATCATGCAAACCTGGGCAAGAACACGCGACGCAATATCCGGCGCCACCTGGGCAAACTCGAACGCGACTTTCCTTCCTGCCGTTTCGAAGCATATGAAAAAGACACGCTGGATCCGCAAATGGTGCGCGAGATCATCGAATTCAATCGCGCCCGCATGGCCGACAAGAACATCACATCGATGATCGACGAAGATGAAACCCGCCGCATCATCCGGCTGGTGCGTGAATGCGGGATGGTCGGCGTGATGAAGATAGACGGCCGCCTGTGCGCCGGCGCGATCAGCTTTCAAAGCGGCTCGAATTATTTTCTGAACGTGCTGGCCCACGATCCGCGGTACGACGATTACTGGCTCGGCTTCCTCTGCTGCTACATGACGATCTGCGAATGCATCACACGCGGCGGCAAGGAATTCCATTTCCTGTGGGGTCGCTACGATTACAAATTCATGCTGGGCGCGGTGCAGCGCGATCTCGATAACGTCGTCGTCTATCGCAATCATGCGCAGCTCATGCGCCACGCCGGCTTCGCGGGACGGATCGCATATGAAGGCTATCTGCGTCGCTTGAAGGTGTGGCTGAAATACGGTGACAGCTTTCTGTCGCAGCATGCGCGCAAACTGACGGATCGAATGCGCAGCCTGAAGCGCGCGATCCCCGAACTCCCCGCCGGCAACCAGCAGGTATTTTCAAACTCGGGCCACGAGCGCTAGGTTTCTTTCCATACAGTTGGAAAATCAATGGCCCGGGAAACGCTCCAAAAAGACCTGTGCGGCGTATTTTCCCTTCCTGATATAGGTCGCCTGGTCCGGGTGCAGGCCATCCGGGCAGATCGTGTACGGACTGCGCCCGGCCAGATAGCCGGTCAGGTAGCGGTACTGGTCGATCAGCGGGATGCCACCCTGATCGGCGACGTCCCGCATTGCATCGACATAGACGTCGAGCCCGTCGCTGCCGCTGTCCCTGGTCGGGTTCGGCGTTTCGAAGATCACCTGCTTGCCGTATTGCCGCGCCGTTTGCGCCAGCATGTACAGGCAGGATTTGTACGTGTTCACGTCGACCTTCCATTCATCATTGATGCCGAAATTGATGAGCACGAAGCTGGCTCTGGATGCTGCCATTTGCTCCGGCCATGGCGTGTGCTTGCCGTCGCTTCCGTAAAGCAGCGCGCAGGCGGTGCTGCCGTTGACGCCTTCGTTGCGGACTTCATAACGGCGCGAGGCGGGCAGGGCGCCGGCAAAGGCGCTCGGTGCGGGGGTGGCGACCTGGCCGCCGCC
Source organism: uncultured Noviherbaspirillum sp. (assembly GCA_966211585.1). Classification (GTDB taxonomy): domain Bacteria; phylum Pseudomonadota; class Gammaproteobacteria; order Burkholderiales; family Burkholderiaceae_D; genus Noviherbaspirillum. The sequence goes on from CBIHNU010000022.1 coordinate 15,388, forward strand.
GAGCGGGTTGTAGCCCCACACGGTGGAGTCGCCGTAATACTCGATGATCCGGGATGGCTTGCGCGGGGCGGCAGCGGAAACATCTGCGGCGAACAGGATGTTCGAGACTGCAAGCAGTGCCAGCAGCGCGCCCTGGGCGGCCCGCGCGAGAATGGAACGAAGGGAGCGGGTATGCATTGCGCGCTCTATCTGTGTTCCGCGAGCGGCACCGTTTCGGGAGCGCTGGCCTGTGCCGTCTCCGGAACGGCGGCCCGCGCCGCGCGGCGATTGAACACGGTGCGCAACGGATTTTCAATGAAACGGTAGGTCCATCCCGCTACCGTGACCAGCACGGCTACGTAGAGCGCGACCACGGCGCTGGCGGCCAGCAGCCCGTGCGCGCGATTGGCGACATTCTGGAAAATCAGCAGCAGCGGCATGTGCATCAGGTAGATCGAATACGAACGCTGGCCCAGCATCTGGAACGGCCTGGCTCGCAGCATGTCGGCCAGCGGTCCGCTGTCCTTGCAGATCGAAAGTACCAGCAGCGCGAATGCAAGCGGGAAGGCGAAGGCGGCCAGCGGCACGTAGTCGATCGTCACGAAGGCCAGGAACAATCCGAACAACCCGACCACTTGCAGCGCCAGCGGATTGAAGCGGAAGCGGCGGCTCGAATGATAGACCAGGGTGCCGAGGAAGAACGAGTACAGGCAGCGAACGAAACCGAAATCGTAGGTGAGCCCGAGACAACCGCCTTCGACCTCGCAATTGTGCAGTGTGGTCGAGGCCCATGTGCTGGTCAGCAGCCCGCCGATGCAGAGCAGCGCAAACGATACGATCGCGGCGCGCCGCGGCACGAACAGGCAGAGCGCGGCGAACAGGAAGTAGGTGTAGAACTCGGTGCTGATGCTCCAGGTCGGCGTGTTGAGAATCAGATGGTCGAACATGCCGAGCGAATGCGTGAACGTCAGTGTGGACAGGATTTCCTTCACGCCCGGCACTATGTATTCCAGTGATCCCGGGTTGTGCAGGAATGCGCCGTAGCCGTGCGCGATGGCGAGCTTCTTGGCCAGCACGATCAGATTGGCGATCAGCAGAAACGCGATCGTCGAAAAGATCAGCAGCGGAAGAAGGCGGCCGATGCGGCGGATCAGGAAAGGGCGAAAATCCGCTACCTTCGTCAGGCGCGCCGAGTAGGTGGCGCTGATGACGAAGCCGCTCAGCACGAAGAACAGATCGACGAAGAGATAGCCGTTGCGAATGACAGAGAAATAATCCCGGCCGATTTCGAGATGGTACAGCGCGACCAGCAACGCGGCGATACCGCGCAGGCCTTCGAGGGAAAAGATCATGGATCGGGCACCAGTCAATCAGATGCGCCGATGCGGCAACGCGGCCGTCTGTCTTCCTTTTTTGTGAAAGACGGGCGGCCGCGTCAGTGGGCTCCGCCGCCCCGATGCCGCTGTGGCGGCGGTATCGGGGCGGCGTCGTTACCGGCTCGGCACTTGGTTGAAAAGCCATTCTTCAATGGGCGTCCGCTGCAGTATGGGCTTGCGGTGGCAGCGCGCATTGAGGAGGGTCATTCGATCCGGTGCCGCTCCTTTATGTTCATCAAACCGGGTGCTTACTTGAACAAGGTGGTAAACACGCTGGCTGCATATTGACCCTTCATGATGTACACCGCGTCGGTCGGATGCAGTCCGTCCGGGCAGATCGAATAAGGGCTCGCGCCATTCAGGTAATTGGTCAGGTACTGGTACTGATCGATCACCGGTACGCCTTCCTGGCTGGCGACTTCCTTCATCGCGGCGACCATCGTGTCGAGGCCGCCGGGGCCGCTGTCCCGGGTCGGGTTCGGCGTTTCGAAAATCATCTGCTTGCCATGCTGCTTTGCTGTCTGCGCCAGCGAATGCATGCAGGATTTGTAGGTAGCCATGTCGTACTTCCACTCGTCGTTGATCGCGAAATTGACGAGCACGTATTTCGCCTTGGATGAACTCATTTGGCTCGACCATGCCGGGTGCACGCCATCGGCGCCATTGAGCAGGTCGCAGGCGGTGGTGCCGCTGACGCCTTCATTGTGGACATCGTATTTTCCGGAAGCCGGCAGCGCTTCGGCAAAGGCCGCCGGTGCCGGCTTCGCCACCTGGCCACCGCTGCCGGACTTGTAACCCCAGATCGTCGAATCGCCGTAGTACTCGATGATCTGCGTGGTGGTGCTGGTGGTCGGTGTGCTCGGCTGTGTAGAGCTGGAAGGGGGCGACGTGGTGGACGAGGAACTGCTGCCTGTTGTTGGCGTGGCGGTAGAGGAAGACGCGTTGGTGGTGCCGATAGTGTCGCCGTTTGGCGGTGTACTGGTTGCGTTGGAGGCAACCAGATCTTGTGTAGACCCGTCGGCCGTCGTGCCGCTGCCTGTGGTTCCGGAGCCGCCGCCGCAGGCAGCGAGAATCAGGGTCGTTAACAGAAGTGAAGGAAAGGTAAGGTGTTTCAAGCGATGACTCCAGAGGTAGGCCGCGACACAGCGATGCTGTGCAGACGAATCGTTAATGGTTGTTGTTTGCCATTCAGGCATGCCCGTTACAAGAGGACATGCAACACTGAGCTTTCCACCAGGAAAAAGTTCCTCAGAGCATCATGTAGAGAAGGAAATACGAAGGGAGAGAAGGTGTTGAAAAACGATGTTTGATGCGGGGAATAAAACAGGCGACAAGCGTCGCCCAGCTCTGCTCTAGTCGAGAAAGCGAAGGAGTTCAGTCACGCTTCTGAAAACGACTGTGCGTGCCGATTAATTTGCAACAAACTGTTATTTTTCGAAGCGGCGCAGGCGGCGCAAGGCAGCGGCTGCGAACCGCCATGCTGGATCGGGATCGGTCTGTCCATTCAGCAGGCGCCGCTTCAGTTGCTGCAGGCGCGCATTGAATGCATTCCGCAGCAGGTTGCGGCTGTCCTGCAGATAGTGAAGGCGTGAGCGGTACAGGGTGAGATGATCGAACTCCTTTTGCACGCCGAGCAGCAGTGCCTTGTGCTCTTCGCGTCCCCACATGAAGTGGAATTCCTTGCCGCCGCGCGCGATGCATTCGCTGATCAGCAGGTAGCCGCCGATCAGGCCGAGCCGATAGTCGTCGTACTGCGGATCGTGTGCCCGCACGAATGAAAAATAGTTGTCGCCGATGCGATAGGTCAACGCGCCGGCGCACAGTTTCCCGTCTATCGTCATCACGCCGACCGTGCCTTTCATCTTCAACAGCTGCAGCATGCGGTCGGCTTCCAGGTTGTCGATGCCGGATACCTTGTTCTTGTTCGCCATGCGCAGCCGGTTCAGCCCGATGATGGCACGCACATGCTGCTCTTCGATCGCACCGGTTTTGTAAATTTGATAGCGGAAATCGGGAAAGTCCTGGCGCAGCCGGGCCAGATAGCGTTTGATGTTCTTGCGCGTCGCCTTGCCGAGCCGGGCGAAATACGCATCCGCGCTGTCGGGCAGGGTCACAACGCTGTCGTCGGTGCAGTTGAAGCGCTGTCCGGGATAGGGGAATCGTGCCCCGTCGAGCGCGATCGCATGAAACGCAATCCGGTCCACCTTCGGATAACGTGCGAAAACCGAGTCGGCGAAGCGGCGTATGTCCTGCACCCCCAGTTTGATCCATTCATTGATCACCCGCACGCTGCGTCCTTCGTGCCGGAACAGCAGGATATCGGTAATGTCGGCGCCGCAGCGAATGACCCAGCAGCTCGCATTCTCGGCGCCGCCGTGGACCCGAAAATGCGCAAGCGACGAAAAGATGCTGCCATAGATCCGCTCCAGCTCTGCCTCGACGAATGCCGGTATTTCATTCTCATGCCATGAAATGTTGACGTTGGCCGCATTGGGCGTCGCATGGCCCTGCACTGTCGCTGCGCGGTTTGCGGAAAGCTGGTCGGTGATGCTGCTGCCTGCATTCATGTTCACTCTTCCTGCATGGATTGGTAGGCGCGGCATCGACTCTTGAAACAGACGCTTGAAGCGAATTTTTCGTCGCCTGCCCTGCAGATGCCAAAGATAGTCGATCGCCGAAACGATTACTTTGTGCCGCCGCAATTACATCGCTGTGCGGACATATCGGCTGATCTGCGAGTGGTTCGGGTGCCGGCAAGAATGCTCTTGCGCGGCAACTTTTTTTACCGGATATGACATGCGTCATCCAGCGCCGTGGCTTCCTCTTATAAGCTTAAGTATTCATGCAAAAGAAACCATGTCTGCGCCTTTGGCCGGCGCGTTGCGTTGTTGTCCGTCCATCGCTTGCAGAGCTTGATTTCTTTCTTGTAAGGGAAACCAGGACGACGGGAATGGCAACCGTTTCGCGGGAGGCTCCGCTACGACTGTCGTTTTCCGTCCTGGCCGCAGCATCGTTGCGATTGATTCGTATCGGTTCATGACTTGCGTCAGCCAGCGCCGGGACACAAACACTAAGATTAGCGAATGACAAGAATCGCAATCGTTACCAACGAACCGCCGCCATATCGCGTTCCGGTTTTTGAAAAACTCAGCCGGGCACCTGATCTTGTGCTTCGGGTAATTTTCTGCTCCAGGCGAGAACCGAATCGGCAATGGGATCTGCCTTCCATGATGTTCGATCATGTTTTTCTGCGCGAACGAATCACCACGTTCAAGGGACGTTATATTCACAACAACCCGGATGTGGTCGGACAGCTGCGCGCCTTCGCGCCGGACGTGGTGGTCACCGATCAGTTCAATCCGACCCATCTGTACGCGTTCGGCTACGCGATGTTCAAGGGGGTCGCGCATGTGCCGATGACCGACGGCACCTGGCTGTCGGAACAGGCACTGAGTCGTGCGCACCGGTTGGTGCGCCGCTTCGTTTATGCGAAGTCGAGCGCGTTCGTATCGGCCAGTATCGGCGGACAGAAGCTGTACGAGAGTTACGGCATTCCCGCGGAGCGTTGCTTCAAGTCCTATCTGTGCATCGACAACGATGCGTACCTGCAGACGTCCGAGCCGGCGAAAAAAAAGTTCGACCTGATTTTCTGCGGTCGTATCGTGCCGGAGAAAGGGCCGCTGTTTGCGCTGCGGGTCGCACAGGAAACCGCGAAAAAGCTGGGTCGCCCCATCCGCATGCTGTTTGTCGGCGCGGGCAGCGAGGAGGCGCGCGCGAAGGCGTTTGCGGCATTGCAGCCCAACCTGGTCGAAGCGGAGTTTCACGGCTTCGCATTGCAGCACGATCTGCCTGCGCTATACCGCTCCGCCCGGGTTTTCCTGTTTCCGACGCAGGCCGACGTGTGGGGCGTGGTTGCCAACGAAGCCTGTGCGGCGGGATTGCCGGTGATCGTTTCGCCGCATGCCGGCGTTGCGGGAGAGCTGGTGATCGGCGGCGACAACGGCTTCGTCTGCGAGCTCGACGAGCAGGCATGGGCCGAGCATGCGGCCATGCTGCTGACACGCGACGATGTGTGGCAAGAATTTTCCCGGCGCAGCCTGATGCTGGTGCGCGAATACAGCTTCGACAATGCCGCAGCGGGCTTGCTGGCAGCCTGCCGCTTCTCGTTATCGGCCGGCGAGCTGAGCAATCTCCGCAGGCCGGTCTGATGCGCTTCTCGATGCGGATCGTACGATGCCATCGGTCCGCGAAGCGATTGCAAAAAAATGAAAAATCGTCCATGCATGCCGCTGTTTGCTGCGAGATGATCGGAAACACACAGGAGTAACTGATGGGCCCGATGTTTACCTGCTCTATCGATGACGGCCACCCGCTGGACATGAAGACCGCAGAATTGCTGCACAAGCATGGACTGGGGGGCACCTTCTTTATCCCGGTCAGAAATCGCGAAGGCTTCAACGTACTGTCCGATGCGCTAATCAGGGAACTCTCCCGTCAGTTCGAAATCGGCTCGCATACCTACGATCACTGCTATCTGAAAAACGTCGATATCTGGCAGGCGTATTACCAGGTCGCCGAAGGCAAGAAGCATCTGGAAGACGTGATCGGCAAGGAGGTCAGCGGCTTCTGTTATCCCGGCGGGCGCTTTCGGCGGCGCGATGTGGACCTGGTGCGTGCCTGCGGCTTCAGATATGCGCGAACCACCGTGAATCTCTGCTTCGATACCGGCAGCAATCCGTACGAAATGCCGACCACGATACAGTTCTATCCGCATTATCGCGGCGTCTATGTGCGCAACTTTGCCGCTGCCGGCCACTGGCTGCAGCGGCAGGCGGGCTTGCGGCTGGCGTGCCAGCACCAACACTGGATCGATCGGCTGTATGCGCTGTTCAATTACGCTTGCGAGCACGGCGGCACATTTCACCTGTGGGGGCACTCGTCGCAGATCAGCGAACTGCGGGCGTGGAATGAGCTCGATGCGTTGTTCGCGCATGTGGCGAAGTCAATTCCGGTGCAGGATAGGGTGAGTAATGCGCAGCTTGCGGCGCGGGTGTTTGCGGCGCCGGGGGCTTCGGTGGCGGAGCTGTTTTGAGGGGTGTTGGGCTTGCGAACGTTTTTTTATTAGGTGATGCGATGCGGTTGGCACTCCGGTGCTTCGATACGGCTTGCACTTCGTGGAGGCTTGCCGGGACTGGCCCCGGCGGGCCACTCCCTTTCTTTGCTTCGCCAAAGAAAGGAAGCAAAGAAAGGCGACCCCAGACGCTGCCCTTCGGGTTCCCGAAAAAAGCCAGCACAAAGCGGGAAATGAAATAACTCGCCCTCGCTGCGCTCGGTGCTCAGACAGATTTCATTTCTGATCCGCTTTGCACTGCCTTTTTTCGGCAGCGTCCCAAGGGGATTAACGTCAACAACGATCCTCGAGACGATTCATTCTGAAATCAACCGGAATGGCATTGCGACAGATGCCGGTAGCACTGAATGTTTTGGTTTTGCTTTTCGGTTTTGCTTTTCGGTTTTGCTTTAGCTTTTGAATTTGGTTTTTTGAAGTGCCGCTGTGAACTGCCGAAAAAGCGAGTGGCAAAGCGGAAAAAGAAGCGAAATCTGTTTGAGTTCCGAGCGTAGCGAGGGCGAGTTATTTCGCTTCCCGCTTTGTCGCTCGCTTTTTCGGGGACCCGAAGGGCAGTTCGCCGCGGTCGCCTTTCTTTGCTTCCTTTCTTTGGCGAAGCAAAGAAAGGGAGTGGCCCGCCGGGGCCAGTCCCGGCTACTAACCACGAAGTGCCAGCCGTATCGAAGCACCGGAGTGCAAACCGCACCGTATCGCCAAAGTGCAAACCGCACCATATCACCAGAGCGTAAATTCTACGAACCAGCCCCCAAGAGCCAAGACCAACTACGCCATCACATATGCGAGCGTTCAAGCACATTTTCCCGCACCACCGGCACAAGCGGTGAAGTGAAAACATAGCGGCTGGTCAAGCGGCGGGCGAGCACGTTTGCGCTGACAGCCATGCGGATGTTCTCCAGCAGCACGTCGCGCCGGGAAGGCAGTGCGATGCCGCAGACGGAAGAAGCGCTGCGGGCGCGATCGAGCGCCTGCTCGACAGCGGCGCAGGGCAGCTCGTAGTCGCCGTCTGCGCGCGGCGCGGCGTGCAGTTCGCGCCAGGTCAGATCGTAGTCCGACGATTTCTTGCAGGAGTATTTTTCGGCAGGCGGGATCCGGTTGCCGTTGCCGATCAGTACCGTCGTCGCGCAACCGAAGCAGCGGCCAAGGTCGCGCGCCAGCGCCACCATCAGATCTTTGGGGCGGCAGCCGTGCAAATCACGGGTGACCTGCTTGATACCTGTCGTACGACCTTGGGAAAGCATGCCGGCGAGCCCGCCTACCATCAGTGCGGGCTTGCCTTCGGAGGTGCTCAGGATGCACGCAACGGTGTACACGCAGACACCGGCCGATACCAGCCGCAGCAATAATTCGCCATCCTGTCGCCCCGGCTCCAGCGCGGACAGTTGCAGCTCATAAGGCGTGCCCGATTTCCCGCAGAACATGCACAGCGTCAGCGGTTTTTGCACTGCCTGCCGGACCAGCGAGCCGAAGCCCGCGTTCAACAGCCTGTCGTAATGCTTCATCAGCAGTTCGACCCGCTCGGTGCATGTCAGGGCGGTGGAAAGATAGGGGCGGTGTATCTTGCCGAGAAAAGCGGCGGGCGACGATACGCCATCGCGCAAAAGAGGATGTGTCTTGAGGAAGCGAAGCCAGCGACAGGTTTCTACCGGATGGACCGCGCATCCCATGACAATTTGTGCTTTTTCCCTGAATCCCGGTTGTGGTACGGCACTGGTCGATGAAAAGTTTTGCGCGCTGTACATCAATGACTCATCCGAAAAGGCATTTGCAATGATTCCATCATTTCATTTCGATGCGGCAGCGAGTTGAGTTCGGACAAGGATGCAAGTTGAGATAGGACAATCGGGATAATCGATTGGTTTCATGTCTGTACGGACCGGACGCTCATGAGCGCTCGGCATTTTGCGCTCGATCGGGCAGGCATCTGGCCATGAAAAACTGCTTCGATATGCCAAGCACGAACAAGGTGTTGGTGACCAGGTAGCGCTTGAACAGCCTGCGCGGCTCCGAGCCGAGCCGATAGAGCCATTCCAGCCCGTGCTGCTGCCACCACAGCGGTGCGCGCTTCACCACGCCGGCGTGGTAGTCGAATGCGGCGCCGACGCCGACCATCACGGCATGGATCCGGCCGCGATGGTCGGCCATCCATTTCTCCTGCTTCGGACAGCCGAGTCCGACGAATACCACGTGCGCGCCGGAACGGTTGATCATGTCGACGATCCGTTCGTCTTCCTCGCGCAACAGCGGACGAAACGGCGGCGCGTGGCAGCCGCCAACGCGCAACTGCGGAAACTGCTGCGCCAGCACGGCCTGCAGCCTGGCGAGCGTGGCTTCGGTGCTACCGTAGAAGAACACGATTTGCTGCAGGCGCTCGGCCTCCGTCAGGTACTTCAACATCAGGTCAGGGCCATTGATGCGTTCCTGCTCCGGGTAGCCGCTGCGACGCAAGGCCCATGCAACCGGCGCACCGTCCGGTGTCGCCATGTCCGCGTTGTTCACCGCGATCTTGAATTCGATGTCCTGCGTCGTGGTGACCACCGAGTGCACGTTGCAGATGCAGACGTAGCGCGATTCGCGTGCGGCGCTCCAGGCGGCGATGCGTGCGATCGCCTCTTCCCAGGAAAGCGCGTCGATGAACGCTTGCAGGACCGGCATGCCGTTCCGCGGCGGCGCTTCGTGTTGCGCCGCTTCACGCAGCATGACGTTCCTTGTGCAGGCTGGCGATTGCGTCTTCATAGATAGTCATCAGCATTTCATGGTTGCGTTCCGGTGTGTACCTTGCTTCGTATTCGGCGCGCGCAGCCTTGCCCATGCGTATCATTTCTTCCGGGTGCGCATTCGCCCAGCGGATTTTTGTCGCCAGATCGGCCGCATCGCCGGGTTCGAACAGCAGCCCGGTGACGCCGTCGTGCACGATGTCGATCAGCGCACCGAGACGGCTGGCAATCACCGGCAGCCCCGACGAAAATGCCTCCACGATGCTGCGCGGCGAGTTTTCGTAGCAGATGCTGGGCACTACCAGGAACTGTGCGCTACGCATGCGCTGCAGAATATCGTCCAGCGGACGAAAGCCGAGATAACGCGCACCGAAAACCTGTCCCGCAAGTTCCTGCAGCGGCCCGGCGCCGATCGCCTCGATCGATGCCTCGGGCACGATTCGTACCGCGTCGGCCAGCACGTCGACGCCTTTTTCGACCGAAAGCCGGCCGACATACAGGCCGCCACGGCGGTCGCTCCAGAGGGGAGTGCTGGTGTTGCCAATGAAATTGGGCTTGATATGGAACAGTTTTGCAGGAAGCCCGCCGGCGACGTATTTGTCGCGCGCGAAGGTATTCAGCGCGATATAGCGCGTCACGCGCTGCCGGTAGGTGCCAAGCGCACGATGGGCTGCCAGCATGCTGACCAGCACCGTGGTTTGCGTGGCCGACGCGCGATAGCACTTGCGCGTCACTGCGCGCCACGGTAGCCGGCCGATGCAGTCTTCACAGATCTTGCCGTCGCGCAGGAATATCGCTTGCGGACACAGCAGCCGAAAGTTGTGCAGCGTCTGCACCACCGGAATGTTTCTTTTCGCCGCAATCCAGTACAGCGAAGGAGAAATCAGCGGAAATGTGTTGTGTACGTGAATCAGGTCCGGCATGAAGCGCTGGCAGGTGCGATCGACTTCCTGCGCGCTGTAGCGCGACCAGACGGTGGAAACAGCAGCCACGGCACGCGACATATGCTTGAGCGCGTCGTTATGCTGGCGATAGACTTCTACCATGTGACCGTAATCGCGCAGCAGCCCGATCTCCGCATCGACCACCGCGTCTTCGCCACCGCGATGCTGATAGGCATTATGCGCGACCAGGATTCGCATGCGACGAGCGGCCGGGGTGCTTGCTTCGACGTCGGGGAGCAGACTTTCCTGCATGGCGTTCATCCTGCCTTTCTGGCGGCCTGCTTGATGTTTTCGGGAACGCGTACGCCGAGCGCATGGCGACACGCGTCGACAATGCCGCCGGCTGCGTGATCGAAGGTGTACTTGCAGACAATGGCACCGCTGCGGCGCGAAAAACGCTGATAGAGCGCTGGCTGCGTCAGCAGCAAGGCGGCGCGCTCACTCCAGGCCGCGATATCGAGTTCGCAGACGAAGCCGTTTTCGCCATCGATAACCAGCTCGCCAATCACGCCGGCATGCGGCGATACCAGGATCGGCAGTTCCGCCGCGCAGGCTTCGTTCGCCACCACGCCCCACACGTCGCGCAACGTCGGAAACAGGAACAGCCGCGCCGAGCGATACAGCCCGGGCAGTTCATGCTGCTCGGCATGGCCGTTGAATTCCGCCTCGACCAGATCCGGTTGCGCGGCTGCCTCCGCTTGCACTTCCTGTTCCTGATCGCCGCTGCCGACGAACAGGATGCGCGTCTTTCGGCCGAGCCGGCGGGCGGTGTCGGTCGCCACTCGCAGCGCGAACAACGGATTCTTGTCCTGCACCATGCGACCGCAAAAAATGAAATCGAATTCCTTGCGCTGCGTTTCCGCTGTACTCCGATACGCCTGGTTGTCGATGCACAGGCAGGATTGGAACCAGTGCTTGCGCAAAATGCTGTAGCTCTCATACAGCCGCAGGCCCCCGACGCTGGCCGAGATGAATGCCTTTGAGCGCGAATACACCAGCCGGCGCAGCAGGCGATGCATGCGCGACAGCGCCTGCTCGGAGGTATCGGTACCATCGGTCATCGGCACATGTGGAATGCCTTTGAACAATGCGTAACCCATCGCGTACAGGAAAGTCGGATTGAAACCGGTAGTGATGATCACGTCTGGCGCGAGTCGCCGCAGCACCGGAATGACGTCCGGATTATTGTGGATGAAATTGTCGCCGCGGGTAACGAAGCGCTCGCGCAGAAAAGTATGCTTGAAGCGCAACGGTGGCAATTCCCATTGCCGGTTCGGCTCGCGTTCGCTGCAGAATACGGCTTCGAAGTCGATGCCTGGCATGCGGCCGATCCTTTCATAGATCGGTATTCTGAACGGCGGCGGATGGTTCGTGATGAGTACGATTCTAAACATCATGATGCTCCGAGGATCGAATGAGTAGTGTGCATTCGCAAGCGCCGGCGCGAGTTGCGCGAGCTCACGTTTTCTGCGCGCCGGTACGGCGATGCAGGATTTGTGGCATGGCTCCGCTCACCCGATTGTGAGCGCTGGTAAAAGCCGCACACCATGCAAGCTCAAAAGCCAGTATTTTTTCAACGATTCCTCTTTCGAGGAATGTCCGGGAAAAGGGCGGGATGGCAACATTGCCGAACGTGGCCGCGCCCGTGTTGCGCCAATGCATCAGGGCTGCATGCGGCGCCAGCCGAGCAGGCCATCGATGCGGCCGCGCACGATGGCAAATCCGAGCGCGAGGTCGTTGCCGAACGAACCGCGCAGCAGCGGCCGCAGCAGCGGCGCGACCAGTCCGCGCACCACCACCCAGGCCGGCAGCGCATGCTTTGCATACAACGCGCCGGCGCCGCGCTCGCGGAAGCGGGCTGCCTTGCGCGCCTGCGCCGTAGGCGCGGGTATCTTGATCGGATGATGCACCTGCGCTTCGGGTTCGAAGGTGAGCAATGCGCCGGCGCGCAAGGCGCGCAACACCAGGTCGGTTTCCTCGCCGGCGCCGAAAAACAGGCCGACGCCGAGCCGGCAGTCGAAGGTGCCTATGCGGTCGAACAATCCGCGATGGAAGAACAGCTGGAACGATGCGACCGGCATGTCGCGAAACATTTTTGAGCGTTCCCATGTCAGGTTCGGCGCGAGTTCGCGCGGCACGCCTTCCTCGACCCACTGCACGGCGGCACCCGAGAGCGGATCGCTGCAGCGAAAGCGCGGCGCCAGTTTTGCCAGCAGTTCGTCGTCGTACCAGCAGTCGTCGTCAGGAAAACCGATCCATTCGCCGTGGGCTGCGGCGATGCCGACATTGCGTGCCGCCGACAGGTTGGCCGGCCGATGTTTCAGATGGCGCACGAGCAGGCCGCGCCCGCGCGCCCGTTCCAGATACGGTTGCAGCCGGTCATCGCTATTCTGGTCGACCACGATCACTTCGAAATCGGTAAAGCGCTGGTCGGCGAGCGAAGCGAACAGACGATCCAGCTCCACAGTGCGCTCGACTGTGGCGACAATCAGGGAAGCGGCCGGTTTCTTCATACCCTTGCTCCTGCACGAATGGCGCGCTGGCGCCGGACGAAATAGCGCGCATAGTGCTCGGCGCGCTCGAACGGATTTTTCCCCGCGTAGGCCAGCCGCACCCGCATGTCTTCGGCCATTGCCGCCAGCCGCGTGCGGGTCGAGCTCGACAGGCTGTCTTCGTGTTCGCGGAACGCGGCCAGCGCTTCATCGAGCTGCACCGGCTCGCCCATGCGCGCCAGGCGCAGCCACAAGTCGTAATCCATCGCGTACTTCAGACCGATATCGAAACCGCCGGCGCGTTCCATCCAGTCGCGCCGCACGAAAGTGGCGGGATGCGGCACGTAATTGCCTTTCAGAAGCTGCTCGAAGCTGTGGCGCGGCGCAATGTAGTTGTCGGGATACAGCTTGCCATCGATCAATGCCATCGTGCGGCCGAACAGCCAGCCGCGTCTGCTGGATTCCAGATGGCCGGCTACCTTCGACAGCACGTCGGTTCGCAGGTAATAGTCGTCCGAATGCAGGTGCGCGACCACGTCGCCGGTCGCGACGCGGGTTCCCTCGTTCATCGCGCGACTGACGCCGCCACGAACGTTTTCCAGCAACCGGTAAGGTCGCTGCAGCGCGTGGATTTGTTCCAGCGTGCCGTCGTCGGAACCGCCGTCGACGAAAATGTATTCGATGTTCGGATAATCCTGCGCCAGCACCGACGCGATCGATTCCGCGAGATAGGCGGCGCTGTTCCAGGTACAGGTGATGATGGAAAACGTGAGAGCCATGAAATTTCCTTTAACGAAGAGCCTGACCGGGCGGCGCGCGGTAGATTCGCAGCAGCTTCCTGACCGCCTGGTCGACACCGCCCAGGCCATCGGGCGGAGGATGGAACGGATTCGCGCACCGATAAGCCAGCAGGTCGCGTACCAGCGCCGGCATGTCGGGATGCAGACGCAGTTGGTCCGGCGCTGTCGCATATTCGGCTAGCTCCGGCGTGGCGCCGTGCGCCAGTGCGAAAGTCGGCTTGCCGAGCAGGAGTCCCTCCAGCGTGACGGCGCCGAACGCCTCTTCCAGCAGCGAAGGCATCACGATCGCATTGGCAGAAGCCGCCATCCGCAACGTGGCCTCCGCGCTGCACCAGCCGAGAAAGCGAATGTTGTCGTCGGCGAATTCCTGCCGGAGGCGAGCCTCTTCCGGGCCGTCGCCGGCGATGATCACTTGCATGTCGTTCGGCATCTGCGGCACCAGCTCGCGCAGGAAATGCCCGACGCCTTTCGCCGGATACAATTTGGCGGCGACGAACACACGGCGTTCGCTGCCCGCACCCTCCAGCTCCGCCACAACCGATTCACGCGCGCGCCGCACGTTCGCGGTGTCGACGAAATGATGCACCGTCGCACCCCAGGAGCCGGGGCCGAAGGTGCGCGACAGATTGTGATTCAGCATGTCGGACACGAATATCGTCTTGTGACGGCGAAACCCCTCCGCGACTTCCTTCCGATATTGCGTAACCGCGGCGGCCGATACCGCTTTTTGCAGCCGGTTGGGATTGCGCGTGCGGCATGCGGCGCAATCCGACGCCGCTATCGAGCGGCAGATTGCGCCTTCGCGGAAGCGGGTATGCATCAGGCACTCGCTGCCCTGGTCGTGCCGGGTCTGCACGAAATTGACCGAGCGGGGAAGGAAGTACGCGACGTTCGGGATATGGCCATGGTAGTGAATCACATCGTATTCCGCCGCATGGCGCATGATGGTCCGCGCGAAGCGCCGCGCGATCCAGCTGCGCTTCAGCGGCAGATACATGCCGAGGCCGATTTCCTTCCAGCCTGCGTGCTGCCCGTTCAGCTCGCCGAAGAAGCGGCCGATGGAGCCGTCTGCAGCGCCCGCGATCGCGATCGGATACTCGTCATTGCCCAGAAGGTCGACCTTGTGGCCGGCGCGCGCCAGAGCGTTTGCGAGATTCAGCACATGCTGGCCGAGCCCGCCCATGTTCGGATACGGGACGTCTTCGCTGACCAGCAGGATGCGCATGCCGTCGCCTTCAGGAACGCAGTCGCCGTGCGACCGCCCACATCGCCGCCCGTTCGTCGACATTCACCACAAATGCAAGACCCGCGAGGCCGAGCGTCAGCGACGCCGCCGCTACGATCGCGATCGTGCCCAGCCAGCCGTCCGGTACCAGCCACTTCAGCGGCAGCAGAACGCCGATGATGAGCAGGCCGACGCCGAGGCTGCGCCCCAGGCCCTTGCGCAGGGTATCGCCAAAGCTGATCGGCACCGTGCGGCCATGCACGAACAGCAGGAAGATGGTGCCGAGCACGAGCGACGCCAACAGATGGCCGGTCGCCGCGCCGATGATGCCGCCGAACCTGGTACCGAGGTAGACCAGCGCCACGCCCAGCACGCCGTTGGCGAGCGCGAAGCGGCCGGTGACGCGCGGGTGGCCGAGCGCATCGTTGACCATCGACGGAATGTTGGTCAGCGAATCGAGCAGCAGCGCGATCGTCATCAGCACCAGCACCGGATAACCCTGCTGCACGAACGACTCGCCGACCCACTTGCGCAGGAAAATGTCGCCGGCCAGCACGATCATGCCGAGCGCCGCGAGATTGATGTAGGTGACATAGCGCATCACGCCGAGATAGACCGGCCGGAGTTCGCCGATGCGGCCCGATGCAGCAAGCGCCGATGCTTTCGGATAGATCACGCTGGACAGCCGGTAGGTCAGGCCAAGGATGCGTCCGGCCAACTGCACCGGTACCGTGTAGAAGGCGAGGGCGACCGGTCCGCCGATGGCGCCGACGATCAGCTTGTCGGCGTGCTGGTGCAGTGTCGACGCGATCTTGGAGAGATAGGCGTAGGCACTGAACGAAGTCATCGCCTTGCGCACGCCCTTGCCTGGCCAGCGGAAGCCGAGGCCGAGGCGGAAGCTGTGGATCAGCCACGACAGGTACAGGATGTTGAGCGCGGATACGGAGACCCGCGCGCCGATCACGCCGACGATGCCCCAGCCGGCCACCGCCGCGCCGACTGACGCCAGGTTGAACAGGATGCCGAAGAAGGCCTCCGATTGCGCGGAGCGGTCGTAGCGCTGCAGCGACTGCGGCACCACGATCAGATAGCTTTGCGCCTGCGACAGCGCGAAGCCGAGCGCCGCCAGCCGGAACGCGGTGACGGACGCATCGTGCGCTTCCGCGGAGACCTTGAAAAAGCGGCCGACCAGCAGGTCGGCGGCGAAGAACACGGTGACTGCGCCGATCAGCCCCAGCAGCCCGTAAAACATGATGCCGAACCAGAAGGTCTCGGCAAAACGGATGCGGTCCTTGGCTGCGTGGCTCTCCGACAGATACTTGATCGCACCGGCAGTCAGGTTGACATCGAGCACCGAGAAGTAGCCGATCACCGAGCCGACCAGCGTCACGATGCCGTAGCCTTCGACGCCCAGCGAATGGATCAGCAGCGGTACGGTCGCCAGCGCGACCACCATCGGCAGTGCCGCGCCGCTCAGGTTCCACAGCGAATTACGCAGCAGCATATCGGGGGCTTGCTTTATAGGTTTCAAGGCCGACTGCAACGAACGGCAGCGCCAGCGTCAGGCCGATCAGCAGCATCGTTCGGAATTCGATGATAGGCGTGCCGATCAGCAGCGTCGGCATCCAGAACAGCAGGCCGCCGAAACCGGCATCGGCCAGCAGCCGGCGGAATCCGGTCACCAGCGTGCGATGCCGCAGGTAGTAAGAGGTATAGGCGATCAGCAGCAGCGAGAACAGCACCAGCCCCACCACGCCGGTCTTCATGATGATGTGGCCGAAGCCGCTGTGGATGAAATCGAACACGCCCATGTGATAGGCCAATGCCTCCTGGTCGCCGGTGAAGGTGCCCCAGGTGCCGAGGCCGAACAGCCAGTTGTCGCCGACGCTTTTGGCCGCCGCGTACAGTTCGTAGAACCTGCCCTGCGCTGCGTTCGTTTCCGGGTTCACGTCGAAGATCATTGCCGCCAGGATGCCCTTGCTGGCGCCGTGGCCGACATACTGCAGGCGGTTCTGGAAGAAGATGACCGCGATCAGCGCCAGGCTGCCGGCCGCCAGCGTGCCGTACTGGATCATCTTGCGTACCGGCAGGCGCGCCAGCAGCAGCAGGAACATCAGCCCCAGCCCGAGCATCGCCGAGCGGCGGAACGACAGCGCGACCGCGGCGATTTCCAGCACCAGCAATCCCCACAGGAACACACGGTTGAAAAACGACAGCCTTACCTGCGACGAGCTGAGCAGCCACGCCGCGCAGAATGCCGCAAGCGCGGCGACGTAGTTGTCGCCGATATCGAAGAACAGAATCTTGATGTCGAATCCATCGAAATTGCGGTACGGGTTGGCACTGTCGCCACCGAACCAGACATAGCGCACCAGCCCGAACAGCCCGCGCACCAGCGCCAGCGCAAGGATGACGTACAGCAGCCGCTGCGCATCCTTTTCGTTCTGGAAAGCCATGATCACCAGGTACATGAAGACCAGCATGTTGAGCACGTTCAGGATGCCGCGCGGCCCAAGGATGATGTCGATGTCGATGCCGGACATCAGGCCGATGATCAGATGGGAGAACAGCAGGAACACGAAGGCGATCAGGTATTTCGACATCGGCGGCGCGAGATGGCTGCTGTCATAGGGATTGGCCAGCCGCTTGACCAGCATCGCGATGCCGGCCACCAGCAGCGTCATGTTCAGCAGCGAGAAATAGAAGATGCCGACGCCGCGCGAATAGATGTTGTTGTCGGCGGTGAGTTCGCCCCATGACGATTCGGAAAACATGAAGATCACGGTGAGGAAACCGAGCACCACGAGTTTAGGCGCCTTCAGGACGAAACCGAAAACGACCGGTATTACGATCAGCGACGCGGTAAACGTGAACAGTGTTTCGTCGGGAGTAAGTGGAGGTGTCATGACTGTGCTAAACGAAAAGTGGGCTGCCCGATGCTGCCGTGCCTGCCGCCAATCCGCGGGGCGGATGCGGGGCTTGCATATGCGGCGACCACGAGTCGCGCAATTCGCGGCGACCATGCCATCGGGGCCGGTGACTCCAGTCGCCCTGATCGCGCCTGCCTGTGGTGATCAGGCCACGTCTTCCTTGAAACGTTCATAGGTTTCCTTGATGCCCTCTTCAAGCGCCATCCGCGGTTGCCAGCCGAGGGCGGTGAGCCGGGCGACGTCGAGCAGCTTGCGCGGCGTGCCGTCCGGCTTGCTGGTATCGAACGCGATATCGCCCTGATAGCCGACGGTGCGTCTTATCACTTCAGCAACCTCACGTATTGTGACGTCCTCGCCTGTTCCTACATTGATATGGGACAACATGGTTGTTGTGTGACGGTCATATTCCGTGCGCATCAGATTCATTACATGCAGGCAGGCATCGGCCATGTCGTCGACGTACAGAAATTCGCGTCGCGGCGTGCCGCTGCCCCAGATGCTCACCGTCGGCGCACCGTTGATTTTTGCTTCATGGAAGCGTCGTATCAGCGCCGGAATCACATGGCTGTTTTCCGGATGGTAGTTGTCGCCCGGCCCGTACAGATTGGTTGGCATCACGCTGCGGAAATCGGCGCCGTACTGGCGGTGGTAGCTTTCGCACATCTTGATGCCGGCGATCTTCGCGACCGCATACGGCTCATTGGTTGGCTCCAGCGTGCCGGTCATCAGATACTCTTCGCGGATCGGCTGATCCGCCATCCGCGGATAGATGCACGACGAGCCGAGAAACAGCAGCTTGCCGACGCCGGTGCGCCATGCTTCATGGATCACGTTCGACTGCATCATCAGGTTGTCGTAGATGAATTCCGCCGGATAGGTATTGTTCGCATGAATGCCGCCGACGCGCGCGGCGGCAAGGTAAACCTCATCGATCGGCTCGGCGGCGAAGAATGCGCGCACCTGCGCCTGGTCGGTCAGGTCCAGTTCCACATGCGTGCGTGTGACGATGTCGGCGTGGCCACGCTTGCGCAATGCGCGCACGATGGCGGAGCCGACCAGGCCGCGGTGGCCGGCGACGTAGATGCGCCTGTTGGGGTTTTTATCCATGATGTGCCTTGTTCTCGATTGCTGTGAAATGGATTCCGCTCAGTCCCCGGGGCGCGCTGCATCAGTGCCGGTCCGCAGCTCTGCCACAACGCGAGAAAATCGGGCGCGCCAGGCCATCGTACCGGAAGCGCAGACCGCCGCCAGCAGATCGACTTGCCAGTCGCGCAGATCGGCATTCCGATAGGGCATCAGCTCCTGGATCGCTTCGTCGAACAAGCCGAGCAGGGCGACGATCAGCAGCGTGCGCCACGCCCGTCGTATCGGGCTGCCGGCAATGCCGGCGAACAGCAGCACGCTGATGAATGCGTACGCGACGAAGTGCGACAGCTTGTCGGGGATGATTTCCGAAAGCGCGTTTGCCTCTCCCGGAATCGCACCGACTGCGGTCATCAGCAGAAAGAACGCGAACGCGACAAAGAGACTGCGCCGACCGGAGAAGAAGGATCTGCGGCTATGGCCATCAATAGGCATTTTTTCCCGTCCAGCCCTTGAACGCGGTCCATACGATGATGCGTATGTCCATCCAGAGCGACCAGTTCTGGATGTAGTGCAGATCGAACTGCACCCGCTTCGCCATCTTGTCGACCGTGTCGGTTTCGCCGCGATATCCGTGGATCTGCGCCCAGCCGGTGATGCCCGGCTTGACCCGATGGCGCAGCATGTAGAGTTCCAGCAGATCCTTGTACATCTCGTTGTGCTGCAGCGCATGCGGCCGCGGCCCGACCACCGACATATCGCCCAGCAACACGTTGATGAACTGCGGCAGCTCATCAAGGCTGGTGCGGCGCAGGAAGCCGCCGATCGGCGTGATGCGCGGATCGTCCTTGGTGGCCTGCGTCACGCGGCCGTGCTCCTCGTGCGGCTTCATTGTGCGGAACTTGTAGACATTGAATTTGCGGCCGTTCAGACCGAGCCGCGGCTGGCGGAAAAAGATCGGTCCCGGCGAGCCAAGCTTGATGCAGACAGCGATCACGATGAACAGCGGCAGCAGCAGGACCAGCGCGACGATCGCGAAAGCCCGGTCGAACAGATCCTTGACGACGCCGTTCAGTCCGCTCGAAATCGGCTGGTTCAGATCAACCGCGGGAAAGCCGAGAAAATCGCCCATTTTGTTGCTCAGCATTTGCAGCCCGAGGATATCGGGCACCCAGCGAATATCGACCAGCGTGTTGCGCAGCAGGTATTGCAGCTGCTGCAGCTTGGCCGACGCCACCAGCGGCAGCGTGATCCAGATTTCATGCACTTCATTGGCGACCACGAAATCGTGAATTTCTTCCAGTGTCGCGATACGCGCGATCGATGGATCATTCAACTTCTCGATGTCTTCCGGCGACGCATGCACCGCACGCACATCGTAGCCGGTCCAGTCCTGAACCAGCGCGCGCCGATGCATTTCCTGTCCGGTGCTGCCGTAACCGACGATGACGACACGCTTGTTGTTAAAGCCCTTGGTACGCAGATAGCGCAGCGTGAAATACACCACGGTCCGATACAGCACCAGAAGCGTGAGGCCGCACGCGTACCAGAAGAACAGCCACAGCCGCGACACATGGCCGACGTGATGAACCAGGAAACTGAAAAACAGACCGATCATCAGCACCAGCGCCCAGGTTGCCGCCACACGCAGGAACATCTCGGGCATCGCACGTCCGCGCCACGACGAATACAGATCGAGCTGCATGAACAGCAGAACCGCGAGCACGCTGCAGAAATGCAGCAGCACGGTATGAATCGGCGCGACTTGCGTGAGCGGTTCCTGGAAGTGAATCAGGCTGGCGACCATGCCTGCGGTCTCCAGGACGACCACGTCCATGATGCGCATCGACAGTTCCAGCCGGGAGGAATTTCTGATGATCAGGTCACGCATTTTTTTGGCAATCACCGGTTGAGACGATTCGATTGACGGCCGTTGATGCGGTATAGTGGCCGATGCTTTTTTGTTCCACAGTGCGAGCCGAGAAAACTGTCTTCAGGGCACGCAGGGACTCGAAAAATACGCATTGATATGAATGCGCCGAGCCTCGAACTGCGTTAGCGTTAAAACAATGGTAATCACTAAAGTCAGTCGTAATTCGTAAAGTGGGGAACACTTGCGTAGTCTCAAAGACGGGCTTGCCAGTGATCAAATAACGCGTTGTGCGCCATCAAATCTGTCGGATTCCAGATGAAAAGCGAGGCCGGGTGCGGCTGTGGAAATAGTGCCGGATCAGTTTGAACACGCCGATTTTGTGCTCCCCTGCAATTCCGTACGCACATTCGATGCGCTATCATTCGAGCCATGACAATTGACGAACCTCAACAACCATCCGCGTTTGCGCTGATCGGCGGCGATGCCAAGGTGCGCGAACTGGTCGACCGCTTTTATGACCTGATGGATCTTGAGCCGGAATTCGCCGGTATCCGGGCATTGCACCCGGCTGCGCTCGACGGTTCGCGCGACAAGCTGTACTGGTTTCTTTCCGGCTGGCTCGGCGGGCCGAGTTTGTATATCGAGCGCTTCGGACATCCGCGTCTGCGCGCGCGGCATCTTCCATATGCGATCGCATCCGGCGAGCGCGACCAGTGGTTGCGCTGCATGGCCTGGGCAATGCAGGATGCAGGCATTCCGGAAACATTGCAGCAGCGGTTGATGCAGTCGTTCTATCAAACCGCCGACTGGATGCGCAATCAGGCCGGCTGAGCGCAGCCCACTTCCATCGCATCACACAACTATTTCATGAATCCCATCGAACTTGTCTTGCTGCTGCTGACCGCGGCAGTCTTCATTTTGCAGATCATCATGCTGTTGCGCGGACGCGGCGGCGATACGTCGGCGAAACTCCTGCAATTGCAGGACGAACTCCAGCGACATCAACAGCAAAGCGCGGAACGCATCGAGCGCGAGTTGCGCAACCAGGTGCAGACCAGCGCGCAAGGCACGCGCCAGGAACTCGGCGGTAATTTCACGCAGTTCCAGCAGGCGCTCGCCGCGCAACTGACCAGCGTCGCCACCATCCAGAACAATCAGATCGATTCGTTCGCGCAGCAGCTCGCCAAGCTGAACGAATCGAATACCCAGCAGCTCGAATCGATGCGCACGGCGATCGCCGCGCAGGCGCATGCGGGCCGCGAAGAGCAGTCGGCATCACTCAAGCGCTTCGGCGATACGCTGAATCAGACGCTGGCGGCCCTGACCGAATCGAATGCGCAGCGCATGACCGAAGTGCGGGCGACGCTGGAAGCGAAAATCAAGGACCTGCAGACCGACAATGGCGCGCGGCTGGAGGAAATGCGCAAGACCGTCGACGAAAAGCTGCACGCGACACTCGAACAGCGGCTCGGCGAGTCGTTCAAGCTGGTCTCCGACCGTCTCGAAAAAGTGCATCAGGGGCTCGGCGAAATGCAGCAGCTCGCCATCGGTGTCGGCGATCTCAAGCGCGTGCTGACCAACGTGAAGACGCGCGGCACCTGGGGCGAGGTGCAGCTGGAAATGCTGCTGGAACAATTGCTGACGCCGGACCAGTACGGAAAGAATGTCGAGACCGTGCCCGGGACCGGCGAGCGGGTCGAATTCGCGGTGAAGCTGCCCGGCCAGGAAGAAGGGCAGAATCCGGTGTGGCTGCCGATCGATGCCAAGTTCCCGAAGGAGCAATACGAGCGGCTGGCCGAGGCAGCCGAGCGCGCGGATGCCGACGGCGTGCTGCTCGCCGGCCGCGAGCTGGAACGCGCGGTACGCGTCGAGGCGAAAAGCATCGCCGAAAAATACCTTTCTCCGCCGCTGACCACCGACTTTGCGATCCTGTTCCTGCCAACCGAGGGGCTGTACGCGGAAGTGATGCGCCGCCCCGGCCTTGCCGACGAACTGCAGCGCAACTGTCGCGTCAGCATCGCCGGCCCGTCCACCTTGTCGGCGCTGCTGAACAGCCTGCAAATGGGCTTCCGCACATTGGCGCTGGAAAAGCGCTCGTCCGAAGTCTGGCAAGTGCTGGGTGCGGTGAAAACGGAATTCGGCAAGTTCGGCGACGTGCTCGCCGCGACCAAGTCCACGCTGGAGCGTGCCGCCAAGAATATCGAACAGGCCGAAACCCGCACGCGGCAGATGACGCGCAAGCTGAAATCGGTCGAAGCCTTGCCTTCGGAGGCCGCACAACTTTTGCTGGGGACCGAGCCGTCCGAATCCACCGATGACTGAACCCGCAACGTAATACGCGAGCCTTGACCGGCGCGGATGCCACATGACGCCGTTGTGCTAAGTTTCAAGCATCGGCCTGCCTGCCACTATTTTTTGCGCATTCTTGCGTTCGTACCCTATGGAAATCGCGATACTACTCGGCCTCATCCTGCTGAACGGCGTGTTCGCCATGTCGGAAATTGCGCTTGTCACTGCGCGCCGGATGCGCCTGCAAAAGCTCGCCGAAGCCGGCGATGCCGGCGCTCTCGCGGCAATGCAACTGGGTGAAGACCCGAACCGCTTTCTTTCCACTGTGCAGATCGGTATCACCTCGATCGGTGTGCTCAACGGTATCGTCGGCGAAGCGACGCTGGCGCAGCCGTTCAGCTTGTGGCTGCAACACTCGATCGGCGTCGAGCAACCGGCCTCGCACTATCTCGCCACCGGGCTGGTGGTTCTCAGCATCACCTATTTTTCCATCGTGCTGGGCGAGTTGGTGCCCAAGCGCATCGGGCAGATCAATCCGGAATCGATCGCGCGGCTGGTGGCGCGGCCGATGCTGTGGCTGTCGACGATCTCGAAGCCGTTCGTCAAACTGCTGTCGGGGTCGACGCAACTGATGCTGCGCTCGTTCGGCGTACAGGAGAGAAACGAGCCGAGCGTGACGCAGGAGGAAATCAACCTGATGCTGGCGGAAGGGTCGAGTGCCGGCGTGATCGAACAGCATGAACACCAGATGGTGCGCAACGTGTTCCGTCTCGATGACAGGCAGATCGCATCGCTGATGGTGCCGCGTAGCGAAGTGGTCTGCTTCGACGTCAACGAGCCGCTGGAAGAAAATCTGAAGCGCTTCGAGAACAGCGATCATTCGCGCTTTCCGGTAGTGCGCGGCGGCTGGAGCGAGGTGCTCGGCGTCGCTACCGCGCGCCAGTTGCTGGCGCAGACGCTGCGCGGCGAGAAGCCGACGCTGATCGGTCATCTGCAGCCGGCGGTATTCGTTCCTGAATCGCTGACCGGCATGGAATTGCTGGAGAATTTCAAGAACTCCGGCGTGCAGATCGCTTTCATCATCGACGAATACGGCGAAGTGCAGGGTATCGTCACGCTGCAGGACGTGCTGGAGGCGATCACCGGCGAGTTCAAGACGCATCGCGCGGAAGATGCATGGGCAGTGCAGCGCGAAGATGGCACGTGGCTGCTGGATGGCCTGATTCCGATTCCCGAATTGAAAGACCGGCTCGGGCTGAACGGCGTGCCGGAAGAAGAGCGTGGCCGCTACAACACGCTCTCCGGCATGCTGATGCTGCTGCTCGGAAGACTGCCGCAAACGGCCGATCGTTGCGAGTGGGAAGACTGGGTTTTCGAAATCGTCGATATCGACGGCAAGCGTATCGACAAGGTGCTGGCCTTGCGCAAGCCGACAGAGGCTACGCCCTTGCTGCCCGGCGCTTGACGCCGATTCTGATCAGACCAGCCCGTCGAACAGCACCACGCCGACCTCGTCGCCGGCAGTCACGTTACCCTGATCGTGCGACAGCACCACGATGCAGTTCGCTTCCGACATTGAACGCAGGATGCCTGAACCTTGCGCTCCGGTGATGCGTACCTGCGGGCGACCGCCGGCATCGCTGCTCAGAATGCCGCGTTGATATTCGGTGCGGCCCGGCTTCTTGCGAATCGCCGATTGTGCGATGGCGCGCATCGGTAGCGGCGGTTCAACGGCGGCGCCCATCAGCCGCAGCAGCGCATCCCGCACGAAAAAATGAAATGAGATCATCACCGCCACCGGATTTCCCGGCAGGCCGAACAGGTACGCACCGTGTCCATTCGACGCAATTTTGCCGAAGGCCATTGGACGTCCAGGACGCATCGCCAGCTTCCAGAACAGCACTTCGCCGAGCCGCGCCATCATCTGCGCGGTATAGTCGGCGTCACCGGCCGATACGCCGCCCGAGGTGATGATCGCGTCGGCCTGTTCGCAGCCGGCGCACAATGCCGCTTCCAGCGCAGCCGGATCGTCCCTGACCACGCCAAGGTCGACCACCTTGCAACCGAGTCGCGTCAGCATGCCGCGCACCGTATGGCGGTTGCTGTCGTAGACGCAGCCGTCGTCGAGCGCTTCGCCGATCGAACGCAATTCATCGCCGGTAGAGAAAAACGCGACACGCAAACGCTGTCGCACCGAAACCTTGCCGATGCCGAGCGATGCGAGCAGGCCGAGGTCGGCCGGGCGCAGCATCTTCCCTTGCAGCAGTGCCGCTTTCCCAACGGCCAGGTCTTCGCCGCGCAGACGCCGGTTGTCTCCGGCCTTTACCGCGTCGCTGGCAAATGCAATCATGCCGCCGGCTTGCAACTGGACCAGCTCCTGCGGCACCACGGTATCGCAGCCGGCCGGCATCATGGCGCCGGTCATGATGCGCACGCATTCGCCCGCACCAATCATGCCGTTGAATCGATGCCCGGCGTAGGCGTTGCCTGCTACGCGCAGCGTGACTGTGGAAGTGTCCGCGTCGCCCGCGCGGAATGCGTAGCCGTCCATCGCGGAATTGTCATGCGCCGGCACGTCGATCGGCGACACGATATCGACGGCGAGCACCCGGCCGAGCGCATCATCGAGCGCGACCGTTTCACTGCCGTCGACCGGTTCGACAAATTCCCGGATCGCCTGTTGCGCAACAGGAACCGGCAGCGCGTCGGGCGCGTAACCGGTCAAGCTTCGAACGATATTCGTGAGAGTGACATTGCTCATGGCGCTTCGAATTTTTGCAGCTCTTCCAGAGTGTTGATATTGCGGAACGCGGACTCGTCCACGAAGCGCACTTCGACAGCATTGATCGACGCGAACCATGCAATCATGCGGCGTCCGCCTTGCTGCAGATACGCGACAAGACTGGGCAGCACCGACTTGTCGAGCAGGCAGAAAACCGGATGCGACTGAAGCGGCCCGCCGCTACCGGTTGCCGCGTAGGCGGCCTTGGCCTGGCTGGCGGCAACGGCTTCGTGCAGGCGTGCGACCAGGTCCATCGGCAGGAATGGCGAATCGCAGGGGGCTGTTGCAAGATATTGCGTCTCGCAATGGAGCAGGCCGGTATGCAGGCCTGCGAGCGGACCCTCGAATTCCGGTGTCGCGTCCGGCCAGAGCGGATAGCCGAATGTGCGATAGCTGTCCAGGTTCTGATTGGCATTGATCGCCAGCGTGCCTGCCTGCGGCGCCAGCCTTTCGATTACATGCGCCACCATCGGTTTGCCGCGCAGCGGCTGCAAGCCCTTGTCCACGCCGCCCATCCTTGAGCCACGGCCGCCGGCGAGAATCAATCCGGTGATCGCCATGCATCAGCCCCCGATATACGACATCTCGACTTTTCGAAGCGGCTGTTCGAGGCCGGCGGTATTGGCAGTTCTCATTTCCGAATAGCGGTCGCTGCGCGCCCGCCACAGATGCGCGAGCACGGTGGAAATCTCATCGTCGCTGACGCCACCGCGCAGCAGCGCGCGCAAATCGTGGCCGCCGGTGGCGAACAGGCAGGTGTACAGCTTGCCTTCGGTCGACAGTCGTGCACGCGTGCAGTCGCGGCAGAACGCGCGGGTGACACTTGAAATCAGGCCGATCTCGCCGCCGCCGTCACGGTAGCGCCAGCGTTCCGCAGTCTCGCCGGCGTAGTTCTGGCCGATCGCTTCCAGCGGCAGTTCGGCATTTATGCGGCGCACCACTTCGGCAGACGGCACGACTTCATCCATTTTCCAGCCATTGCTCGCGCCCACATCCATGTACTCGATGAAGCGCAGGACAAACGGCGAGCCCTTGAAATAGCGTGCCATCGGCAATATTTCCTGGTCGTTCATGCCGCCCTTGACCACCATGTTGACCTTGATCGGACCCAGGCCAACGCGATGCGCAACATCCATGCCGTTCAATACTTCGGAAACCGGAAAATCGACGTCGTTCATGCGCTGAAAGGTTGCTTCATCGAGCGAATCGAGCGATACCGTCACGCGCCGCAGACCGGCGTCTTTCAGCGACTGTGCTTTTCGTGCCAAGAGAGAACCGTTGGTCGTCAGCGTCAGGTCGAGCGGCGTGCCATCTGCTGTCGTCAGGCCGCTCAGCATTTCCACCAGCTTCTCTATGTTCTTGCGCAACAGTGGTTCACCGCCGGTCAGCCGGATCTTGCGCACTCCATGCGCGACGAAGATCTTGGCAATGCGCGTGATTTCTTCGAACGAGAGCAGCGATGCGTGCGGCAGAAACGCATACTCCTTGTCGAACACTTCTTTCGGCATGCAATACACGCAGCGGAAATTGCAGCGGTCGGTTACCGAGATGCGCAAATCCTGCAAGGGGCGCGCAAGCGCGTCGGCGAGGAATCCGGTCGGCGTTTCAAGTACCGCAGGGATCGCCGGCGGCGCCGAAAGCGTGCGGTGATCGGCGACGGGAATGACTTTCTCGGGCATGCTGGGGTCGTGGCAGAAGGATGCAGGTTAACGCAGATAAGATACCACGAGCCCCGCAAGCGCACAGACGCCGATCAGTCCGATCGTGCCGGCCTTGAAGCGAAGCAGTGCAATTGCCGCCAGTAGGGCGATCGCGATCGCGACAAAGTCCCACTGCGGCAGCGGCAGTGCGAGGCGAAACACGTGTTCGGCAAAAAATACCGCGAGGCTGGCAATCACCCCGACCACTGCCGCCGAGATGGCGGCCAGCGGTGCCGTGATCCGGATGTCATCGCGCGTCGATTCGATCAGCGGACCGCCCGCGAGAATGAACAGGAACGACGGCAGAAAGGTAAAGAAGGTCGCGACGCAAGCGCCCATGACGCCCGCCAGCGGCAATAGTCCGGTACCAAGCAACGCCTTGTTCCAGCCGCCGACGAAGCCAACGAAGGCAACGATCATGATCAGCGGCCCTGGCGTTGTTTCGCCGAGAGCGAGACCGTCGATCATCTGTGCCGGCGCCAGCCAGTGAAAGTTTTCCACGGCGTTCTGGTACAGATACGGCAATACCGCATACGCACCGCCGAAGGTCAGCAGTGCGGCCTTGGTAAAGAACGTTCCCATTCGTGCCAGCGGGCTGTCCACGCCGTAGCGCAGTGCAATCAGCGTCCAGACCAGCAGGCCTAACGCGATTGCGCCTGTGCTTGTCGCGGCCAGTCTGGTCCACGAAAAGCGCGCATGCGGCGGCGTCGGCGTCAAATCATCGAGCAGTGCCGGTCCGTAGGATTCTCTGGCGGCTGCGACATGGTCACCGCCGGTATTGAACTTGTCCGACATGAAACGGCTGCCAGCCAAGCCCAGCAGCGCGGCAGCCGCGACGACAGCCGGGAACGGCAGTTGCAGGATTGCAATCGCGATGAACGCGAGCACGGCAATGCCGGCCAGCCAGGCATTTTTCAGCGTTCGTGACCCGATGCGCCACGCGGCCGCAAGAACGATCGCCACCACCGCAGGCTTGATGCCGTACAGCACGCCCACCACCAGCGGAACGCTGCCGAACGCGATATAAATCCATGACAGCGCGATCAGCGTTGCCAGTCCCGGTAGTACAAACAGCGTGCCGGCGATAATGCCGCCCCAGGCGCCATGCATCAGCCAGCCGATATAGACGGCAAGCTGGGTGGCTTCCGGGCCGGGCAGCAACATGCAATAGCTCAACGCATGCAAGAACCGCTTTTCCGAAATCCAGCGCCGGTTTTCGACCAGATCAACGTGCATCAGTGCGATCTGTCCGGCAGGTCCGCCGAAGCTGATAAAGCCGAGCTTCAACCAGTACCAGAAGGCTTCGGCCAGCGAGACCGGGGCCTTGGATTGCCGCGTTGCTGTTGTCATGTCCGATGATGGTTATCGTTGATAAGAGAAATGGATCTCGCATCAAAAAAGGGAGCATAGGCTCCCTTTTTTGTCGATCTTGCTACATTGGTCCGCGCAGGTATTCCGCTAGCGGACCAATGCAGTTAACGACGCGTTTCGATCTGCACCAGTGGCTCGCTCGACGGTGGCGGCACCGGCTTGCGTTCACGCGGTACGCGCGGCGACGGCACGGTCCGCGCAGCGGCTTCTTGTGCGGCACGCAATTTTTCCGGATCAGTGACCGCCAGAGTCAGACCTGCGGCTGCCAGCACTTCAGCCAGATTGTCCGGCTTATGTTGCTGAACGGACGGTGCCGCCGATGCGGCAACCTCCGCCGTCGGCATCGTGACCATGGGTTCAGTGGCCGCTGGCTCTGCTTGCTTGACCGGTTCTGACGGAGCAGCGGTCGGCTGCGGGGGTGAAACGCTTTCCGACGCGGCAACTTCCACTGCGATCACTGGTTCCGGCTCGGCAGCGATTTCTGCTGCTTCGATGATTTCCGACGTATCGTCTGCAGACGTCGCTTCGGTGATTTCCGCAGCGCTGCTTTCGGGCAAGCTTTCAACGGGCGCTGGCATGGATGTAGCGCTCATGCCGGCATCGGCCGCTTCGGCTACCTCCGTTACCAGCGATGTTGTCGAAATCTGCATCGCGACTTCCGCAATTTCCAGTTGCACTGCTTCCTGGTGTTCCGCCTTGCCTTCGACAGCCTCAAGTTCGCTGCCGCCGGCCGTTTCACCATTCTCGCGCTCGCGACGATTGCGATTGCGTCCGCCGCGACGACGACGGCGACGCGGTTCTTCGCCTTCACTTTCCTCAGTGCCGGTGCCGGGTGCGACTGCCTGCATATCCTCTTCGCTTGCCGGAATCATCGCAGGCGCGACTGCCGGCACAACCGGTGCAGCATTTAGCTTTAGCAGCTCTTCCGCAGGCGCTTCCTTGCGCTCTTCGCGTTGCCGTTGCTGACGATCGGCATTGCCGCGTTCGCGGCGCGCCTCGTTGCCTTCACGCGCTTCCCGGGGGGCGCGTGGCTCGCGCGGCGGCCGTTGCGTTTGCTGTGCATCCACTGCTGGTGCCGGAACTCGCTTCGCGGCATCTTCGCGGATCTCATTGCGCCCGGTTTCGCGTTCTTCGGTGCGTTCGCGTCCACCGCGGCTGCGGCTGCGGTTGCGACCCCGTCCGTTGCGGTCATTGCGTTCACGGTTGTGTTGCGGCTTTTCTTCCACTGCCGGCGCGGGAGGAGCCACTGGCGCGACCGGTTTTTTGCGGAAGAAGCCGAACATGCGGCTGAAGAAACCTTCTTCGGCAGGTGCCAATACGGCCGGCGTAACGGGGGCCGCTGCAACCACCGGCTTGCGCTCGACGATAGGCGCCGGCTGATCCGGCGTGATTCCCTTGACCACCGCTTCCTGACGCGGCCGTGCTTCTTCTTTCTGCCGCTTGCCGTAGCTGATGTCGGTCTCGGCTTCCTCGGCCATCGCATAGCTGGCTTGAACCTCTTCCAGGCGCGGATCGTCGTGCTTGATGCGCTCCAGCTTGTAATGCGGAGTTTCGAGATGCTTGTTCGGAATCAGGATGATCGCCACCCGATGGCGCGTTTCGATCTTCAGGATTTCGCCGCGTTTCTCGTTCAGCAGGAACGCGGCCACGTCGACCGGGGCCTGCACATGGATCGCGGCGGAATTTTCCTTCATCGCCTCTTCCTGGATGATGCGCAGGACTTGCAAGGCGGACGACTCGGTATCGCGGATATGGCCGGTGCCGTTGCAGCGCGGGCAGGTGACGTGGCTGCCTTCGGACAGCGACGGGCGCAGGCGCTGGCGCGACAATTCCATCAGACCGAAGCGCGAGATCTTGCCCATCTGCACGCGTGCACGGTCGTAGCGCAGCGCATCCTTCAGGCGAGTCTCGACTTCGCGCTGGTTCTTCGCGTTCTCCATGTCGATGAAGTCGATCACGATCAGGCCGCCGAGGTCGCGCAGGCGCAACTGGCGCGCAACTTCATCGGCCGCTTCCAGGTTGGTATTCAGCGCGGTGGTTTCGATATCGCTGCCGCGCGTGGCGCGCGCCGAGTTGACGTCGATGGAAACCAGTGCTTCGGTGTGGTCGATCACGATTGCGCCGCCGGACGGCAGCGGCACGGTACGCGAATACGCGGTTTCAATCTGATGTTCGATCTGGAAGCGCGAGAACAGCGGCACGTCATCACGGTAGCGCTTGACCCGGTGCACCATGTCCGGCATCACGTGGCTCATGAACTGCTGTGCCTGTTCGTAGATGTCATCGGTATCGATCAGGATTTCGCCGATGTCGGGCTGGAAATAGTCGCGGATCGCGCGGATCACGAGCGACGATTCCTGGTAGATCAGGAACGCGCCGGGTGCGGACTTGCCGGCACCTTCGATTGCGCGCCACAGTTGCATCAGGTAATTCAGGTCCCACTGCAATTCATCGACATTGCGGCCGATGCCGGCGGTACGGGCAATCACTGACATGCCGGACGGCAAGTCCAGCTGGTCCATGGTTTCGCGCAGTTCCTGGCGATCTTCGCCTTCGACCCGGCGCGACACGCCGCCACCGCGCGGATTGTTCGGCATCAGCACCAGGTAGCGGCCGGCCAGCGAAACAAACGAGGTCAGGGCGGCGCCTTTGTTGCCGCGCTCTTCCTTTTCGACCTGGACCATGATTTCCTGGCCTTCGCGCAGCGCTTCCTTGATCGAAGCATTGCGTACATCGACGCCTTCCTTGAAGTAGCTGCGCGCGACTTCCTTGAACGGCAGGAAGCCGTGGCGCTCTTCGCCATAATTCACGAAGCAGGCTTCAAGCGATGGTTCGATACGGGTGATGACGCCCTTGTAGATGTTCGACTTGCGCTGCTCGCGCCCGGTCGTTTCGATGTCAATGTCGATCAGCTTCTGCCCATCGACAATTGCCACGCGCAACTCTTCCTGCTGCGTGGCGTTAAACAACATGCGTTTCATTTTTTGCTCCGCGGCCCTCAGGCCTTTTTTATGCTGCAAACGACGAGGTTCGTCAATGCAGCAAAGTACAGGGATGTACGCGAGGGCGGAGTGCTTGAGGAGGGAATTGCCTTAGCGTGCGGTATGGCGCGGTAAATGCACCTGGGCCGCAACGGGGCGCGGATGTAATCGAGAAGAATGCCGGGTGCGCGCCTGGTCCGCGGCGCGCAGCTCGAACGAGTCGAGCGCGGCATCAGTCAGCGAGCAATTTAATTGAGCCAAACAAACCATGGGGTCCAGCGGAATCGGCAAACGACAGTCAACTACATCAACCAACAAGCATCCTTCGAGAGGAAATGCTTGCCGGACTTATCCTTACAATTCAAGCAATCTTGTCCAGCATCGCTGCGCGCTATCCGATTGCAACAACGGTGCAACCCTGATTCGCGCAAAGATGATGCGTACACATCTTCTCCATCGAATTTGCAAATTGGCGAGGCCGATGGAGACGCCCCTGTGTAGAATGTGCTTTTTATTCTTACACCCGCACCGGATTTGTAACCGGTGCGAAACAATTATATATTCAAAATGAAGGACTTAGCGAGATTTTCTGAGGGACGCGACAATTCTTCATCCGTAGATCAATTCTCCCAAGTTTCACCCCAGGTTCGACTCATCACCATTTCCGACGAAGAGGTCGATCAGCGTATCGATAATTTTCTATTGCGTATCTGCAAAGGCGTACCGAAAAGTCATATTTACCGCGTGCTGCATTCCGGTGAAGTTCGTGTCAACAAGGGGCGGATCGACCAGACTTACCGGCTTAAAGAAGGGGACGTGGTTCGTATTCCGCCGATTCGAGTCGCCGAGAAATCGACTGCTTCCATTCCCGGTGCGGAATTCACGATTATTCTCGAGGATACCCACCTGCTCGTTATCGATAAGCCGGCCGGCGTGGCGGTGCATGGTGGATCCGGCGTCAGTTACGGGGTGATCGAACAGTTGCGCGCTGCCCGGCCGCAGGCAAAATTTCTCGAACTGGTGCACCGCCTCGACCGCGACACGTCCGGCATCCTGCTGCTTGCCAAGAAGCGATCCGCGCTGACGAACCTGCACGAACAGATCCGTGAAGGAAGCATCGACAAACGTTATTTGGCGCTCGTGCATGGCGAATGGCGGAATGCGCGGCAGCATGTAAAGTTGCCTTTGTTTAAGTACAACACGCCGGATGGCGAACGCAGGGTAAGAGTGCAGTCGGACGGACTGCCTTCGCATACGGTGTTCAACCTGGTGCGCAGATACGGCGATTTTGCGCTGCTGGAAGCGGAGTTGAAAACCGGTCGCACGCACCAGATCCGTGTGCATCTCGCGTCATCCGGCTTTCCGATTGTCGGCGACGACAAGTATGGCGATTTCGGATTGAATCGGGCGCTGCAAAAAGCTGATGGCGCCCGTCTTGCCCTGAAGCGCATGTTTCTGCACGCGCATCAAATCACGTTTCTGCATCCGGAAAGCGGGCTTCCTGTCACCCTCAATGCAGCGCTCGCAGCAGAATGCGGGCAGTTTCTGAAAAGCCTCGAAATTGCGCAGGCTGGAACCGATATTAAAGAATGAAGGAACCGGCGCCATCCGCCGGCACTCAGCATGGCAAGAAAACAATTTGATTTAATCGTGTTTGATTGGGACGGCACGCTGATGGACAGCACCGCAACCATCGTACGATGTATCCAGGCAGCAGCGAAGGATCTCGGGCTCCCGGTGCCTGACAGCAAGGCTGCGTCCTATGTCATCGGACTCGGGCTTCAGGAAGCGATGGAGGCCGTGATGCCAGGGTTGGAACCAAAGTCCTACCCGCGCATGATAGAGCGTTATCGCTATCATTATCTGAGCAAGGATAAGGGACTGATGCTGTTCGGCGGAGTGCGCGAAATGCTGTCTGAACTATCGCAGCAGGGTTATTTTCTGGCGGTCGCGACCGGCAAGAGCAGGGTCGGATTGAATCGTGCGCTGGATGCCGCTGATCTGCTGTCTGTCTTTGATGCGACCCGCTGTGCCGATGAAACCTTCTCCAAGCCGCATCCGGCCATGCTGCAGGAATTGACGCGGGAGTTGGGGCAGGATATCCGCCGCACCGTGATGATCGGCGATACGACGCATGACCTGCAAATGGCGATCAATGCCGGCGCCAGTGGCGTAGCGGTGCATTACGGCGCGCATGCCGGCCCTGAATTGCAGGCGCTGAATCCGCTGTTTGCAGCGGGCTCGGTATCGGAGTTGCACACATGGTTGAGCGAAAATGCCTGATTCGACGAGCGAGTCTGCCATTCCGATCTGTGCATCCGCCGAAGTGGAAGAGGGCGGCAAGGGCGTTCGTTTTCCAGTGACGGCCGGCGGCGAAGACCGCACGGGATTCGTTATTCGTTATGACGGCAGGGTATACGGCTACCTGAATCGATGCGCTCATGTTCCGATCGAACTCGATTGGAATGAAGGTGATTTCTTCGAGAGCAGCGGTTTGTATCTGATGTGTTCAACACACGGCGCGCTTTACACGCCGGAGACCGGGATGTGCGCGGGTGGGCCTTGCCGGGGTGGGCGCCTGCGACCGATCGAGGTGTTTGAAAAAGGCGATCAGATATTCTGGCTGCCGGATGACTACACCAGGCCGGCACTGGCCTGATCTTCTAAAAACAACGGGATATTGAACAATGAGCGACAACGGCTTCGAGCAAAACAATCAGACACGCGGCGCCACGGCTGGGGCGCGGGCGGATGGCTGGGAACGCGAGGTATTGGAAAAACTTGCGTTCGCCACACTGCGGGAACAGCGCGCGCGCCGGCGCTGGAATATCTTTTTCCGATTTCTGACGCTCGGCGTCATCGCGTTCGCAGTCTGGATGGTTTTCAGCTTCGGCAGTCAGGATGCTGAAATTGTCGGGCCGCATACAGCCCTGATTGAAATCGACGGGACGATCGAGCAGGGGACGTCAGGCGCAGCGGACACAGTGATTTCCGCTCTCGATAGAGCCTACGACGATGATAATTCTGTCGGCATCATCCTGCGCATCAACAGCCCCGGCGGCAGTCCGGTACAGGCTGGCATGATCAACGACGAAATCGTGCGTCTGCGCAAGGAATATCCGCGCAAGCCGCTGTATGTGGTAGTCGACGAAATCTGCGCGTCGGGTGGCTATTACATTGCTGCAGCGGCTGACAAGATTTTCGTCAACAAGGCAAGCATCGTCGGTTCGATCGGAGTATTGATGGACGGCTTCGGCTTTACCGGCCTGATGGACAAGCTCGGCATTGAGCGCCGCCTGCTGACGGCCGGTGAAAACAAGGGTTTCATGGATCCGTTCAGTCCGCAAAGTGCCAAGCAGAAAGGTTATGCACAAGACATGCTGAATGAAATTCACCAGCAATTCATCAGCGTGGTGCGGCAAGGGCGTGGTGCGCGCCTGAAGGAAACGCCGGAAATGTTTTCCGGGTTGTTCTGGAGTGGAACAAAAGCTGTTGAAATGGGACTGGCCGACGGGTTCGGTACGGTCGATTCGGTGGCGCGCGATGAACTCAAGGCGGAAGACATCGTTGACTATACGGAACACGAAGGTCTGTCGGAACGATTGCTGAAAAAATTCGGCGGGGCGGTCGGTACGGCCGCAGCGGCGGCAATCTGGAGCAACAGTGCGCACCCGAGACTGCGTTAGAGCTGGAGTCGGGCGAAACGTTGGGTAATTTCGCCCGGCATTCCATGGCTTGCCAAGGCCGGATGCGGCGTGTGTCGACGGGGTATATTTTCGGTCTTGAAACTAGCGGTTCATGTTTTATACTGGATTCGTCCGGTGCCGGTTTGGATCCTTGTCGCGCTTAATAATATGCAATAGGAAAAACTCTTGGGCCGGGCGCCCATCTCCGCATCGAGGATGCGGTTTCGAGAGGCTCCGGCCTTCTCGTAGGCCTTCGGGCCATGCAAAACGGCGGCGCAATACCGCCGTTTTGCGCGTCTGGAGCAGGTCAGTTTGCGAGCAGTAGAAAGACAGTTGGTTTTTTGTGCAAGTCAGGTGATTTTCCGCTTCCCAGCTCCGCCTTCCATTTTCCAGCTGCCTGCGTTTTGATCGATTCTGACTGCAGGCTCAGATCAGTGGCAACGCTTACCAGGGTATTCGGATGGCAGTTCGTTACCATGGCTTCCAGTAATGCGGCATTGCGATACGGTGTTTCGATGAATAATTGCGTTTGCTTTTCAAGTCGCGACCGCTCTTCCAGGGCTTTGATGCGCTTTGCCCGCTGGTTCGCATCCGTTGGCAAATAGCCGTTGAAAGCAAAGCTTTGCCCATTCAGTCCACTCGCCATGACGGCCAGGAGCAGTGAAGATGGACCGACAAGCGGCCTCACCTGGATACCGGCACAGTGCGCGAGGCGAACCAGATTGGCACCCGGGTCGGCTACTGCCGGTACGCCGGCTTCCGAAATCAGGCCGGCATCTTGCCCGGCCTGTACTGGCGCGAGCAATGCCGGAAGCATTGATGTTTCCGTGTTGACGCTCAATTCACTGATGCGTATCTCCTGCAGCGACTTGGCCAGGGGGTGATTTAATGCAACAAGTTTGAGGTAGGCTCGCGCCGTTTTTGCATTTTCCGCGATGAAATAATTCAGTCTGGCTGTCAGCGCCTGCACTTCTGACGGGATAAGTCCGGCAAGCGGTTCTGCTGCCATGCCATCGACCGGTCCGAGAGTATTTGGTATGAGGTAAAGAATGCCGGCCATGTCAGGAAACAACCTGTTGCGGTGCCAGCGGCGCATTGGCGCGCAGGGCGACGCCCATAAATAGTTGCACGCCTGCGCGACGGAGCATTGTATTTAATGCGATCAACGGCAATCCGGTGAGAGCAGTCGGGTCTGTGCTCTCGATTTTTTCAATGATCGCGATTCCCAGCCCTTCGTTTTTCGCGCTGCCGGCGCAATCGTAAGGCTGTTCAATACGCAGATAGGCATCCAGCTCCTGATCGGGCAAATCTCGGAAAGTGACAAAAGTCTGAATGTTTTCCAGTTGAACGGAGTGCTTTTCGGGAGCCGATCGGTCATCCAGCAGGCATAACGCCGTATGAAAAACGACCCTCTTTCCCCGCATTTTCTGTAGTTGCATCAACGCGTTTTCATGCGAACCGGGCTTGCCGATTTGCTCTCCCTCCAGCGTTGCAACTTGATCGGAGCCGATGATGAGTGTGCCCGGGGCCTGACGTTGTACCGCCATGGATTTTTCCCGTGCGAGCCGCATTGCCGTGTCCTCCGGAGTTTCGTCCGGACGAGGCGTCTCGTCGATATTCGGTACCAGGATTTCGAATGGAACATGCAGCCTCGACAGCAATTCCTGGCGATAGCGTGAACTGGAGGCCAGGATCAGGCGCGGAAAAGTATTTATTTCTGACATCAAGGGACAATTTATTTGAAAGATTACCCAACAAAACGTCCTAACGCTTTGACGAATAAGGGAAAAGACTGTTATTATCGCAGGTTTTCCGGGCTTGGCTTTTGTCCCCATGAATGCTTCCGTGATCGACGCATTTGAATTCTGTCGGCGTAAAGAATATCTCGAAGGCGAGGTCGCGGTTGCCGAGTTGCCGCGGCTGGCGGAAGAGTCGATCGATCAGTTCGGCGCGATTCGTTGGTCGTTGCAAGGCGCCAGCAACAGTCTCGGGCATCCGCAGATGACGCTGTCAGTGGCGGGAGGGGTGCGGTTGTCGTGTCAGCGTTGCCTGGCGCCGTTTGTATTCGATATCGGATCCAAATCGATTCTGGTTCTGGCAAAGAACGAGGAAGGCGCGGATGAGATCGAGGCGCTGCTGGACGACGAATCGATTGAGGTCATTGTCGGAAGCAAGGCATTCAATTTGACCGAGCTTGTAGAGGACGAGGTGCTGCTGGCGATTCCGTTGTCGCCCAAGCATGATGCCTGCCCCGATCAGCCGGTTTTCGGAGCTTTGCCCGATACTGTGGCGGCATCGCCGTTTGCCGTGCTGAAGAATTTGAAGCAGTAGTGAGAGTGTGGTGCGGAATGCGCGCCGACAAATGCGCAGCAAGAATTCCCCATCTGCCGGGTTTGGCAGGTCGGGTATGTTAAAATTTCAGATCTTAAGATTCAGGAGTCATCATGGCCGTTCAGCAAAATAAAAAATCCCCTTCGAAGCGCGGCATGCACCGCTCGCACGATTTCCTGGTTACGCCGCCGCTGGCCGTTGAGCCGACGACTGGTGAGACCCATCTGCGTCACCACATCAGCCCGAATGGCTACTACCGTGGTCGCAAGGTTCTGAAGACCAAAAACGACGAGTAATCATCGTCATTGTTTCAAGCTAAAAGCGGCGCGAAAAGTTTGACTTGGCGCCGTTTTTTCATATGCTGAAAAAGCGCATCGCGTCATTTTGAATCACGCCGGATCTGGCCCGCAAGGCGGTTGGAGCGAGGTACTGAGTCAAAACAATGACAATTAAAATTTCTATCGACTGCATGGGTGGTGATCATGGCCCTGCAGTCACCATTCCCGCAGCCATTGCTTTTGTCGATGGCGAACCCGACGCCGAACTCATTCTGGTAGGTCCCGAAGAAGTCATTCGGGCCGAGTTGAGAAAGCAGAACGCATCTGGTCATCCGCGTTTGACTGTCATGAATGCGACTGAAGTGGTCACGATGGACGACCCGATTGAAGTCGCATTGCGCCGCAAGAAGGATTCCTCGATGCGGGTTGCGATCAATCTCGTGAAGGACGGCCGTGCGCAGGCCTGTGTCTCGGCCGGCAATACCGGTGCGCTGATGGCGGTATCCCGCTACGTGCTGAAGACCATACCGGGTGTTGATCGTCCCGCGATCTGTTTCCCCATGCCGAACCACAAGGATTCGCCCACCTATATGCTGGATCTCGGCGCAAATGTCGATTGCGAACCGCAGCACCTGCATCAGTTTGCATTGATGGGATCGGCGCTGGTGGCAGCCCTGGAAGGGAAACCGAAACCAACGGTCGGTTTGCTCAACATTGGCGAAGAAGACATCAAAGGTAATGACGTGGTTAAGCGAACCGCTGCACTTCTGCGCGCCGAGCATCAGAAGGGAGCGCTGAATTTCTACGGAAATGTCGAAGGAAATGATATTTTCGAGGGCACGACCGATATCGTTGTCTGCGATGGCTTTGTCGGCAACGTCGTCCTGAAGGCATCCGAGGGGCTGGGGCGATTTGTCAAGAAAACCCTTACCGCCGAATTCAAAAGCAATCCGCTCAACATGCTCGGCGCCTTGATCGCAAGAGGCGCAATCAAGGCATTTTCCCGCCGCATGAATCCTTCCCGCTACAATGGCGCCAGCTTGCTCGGGCTGCGCGGCCTCGTATTTAAAAGCCACGGCAGTGAAAATGCATACGGCTACGAGTGGGCGATCAAGCGTGCATATGACGCTGCAAAATACGACGTGATATCGCGCATCTCGAAAACAATCGCGGAATTGATGCCGCAAGCGGATGCACTTTCTCGCCCGGAGGATGTGCCCGTATCCGCTGAATTAACCGAACAGAAAACGGCATGACTCTCTATAGCAAAATCATAGGTACGGGAAGCTATCTGCCGCCCAGGCGAGTGACGAACCACGATCTC
The DNA here is from genome assembly GCA_966211585.1 of uncultured Noviherbaspirillum sp. Lineage (GTDB taxonomy): Bacteria > Pseudomonadota > Gammaproteobacteria > Burkholderiales > Burkholderiaceae_D > Noviherbaspirillum. The sequence goes on from CBIHNU010000022.1 coordinate 54,674, forward strand.
GCCAGGCAGCTCGCCGAAAAAAAGATTGAAACCTCCGATGAGTGGATTGTTTCGCGCAGCGGCATTTCGGCGCGCCATTACGCGGACGCGGGTGTGCTGTCGAGCGATCTCGCACTGGAGGCATCGAAGCGGGCAATCGAGATGGCTGCGCTCGGCGCGAATGACATCGATCTGATCATTCTCGCGACCTCCACGCCGGACCATTTCGGCGGCTTTCCGAGCACGGCCTGCATTGTCCAGCGCAAGCTCGGCATTACGAACGGCTGCCCCGCGATGGACGTGCAGGCAGTATGCAGCGGGTTTGTTTATGCGGTTTCCGTTGCCGACAGTTTTATCAAATCCGGCGCATACAAGAACGTACTGGTCATCGGTACCGAAGTATTTTCCCGCATTCTCAATTTCGAGGACCGTACCACTTGCGTGCTGTTTGGTGACGGCGCAGGGGCGGTTGTATTGACGTCTTCCACCAAGCCGGGAATTCTCGCCACCAGGTTGCACGCAGAGGGCAGCCATGCGGACATTCTTTGCGTACCGGGCAGTGTTCGCGGCGGCGCGATTGAAGGCAGCGCCTTTCTGTACATGGACGGGCAGGCGGTGTTCAAACTTGCGGTGTCGGTACTCGACAAGGTTGCCAACGAGACGCTCAGGGCGGCAGACATGACCGCGTCGCAGATCGATTGGCTGATTCCGCACCAAGCCAACATCCGTATCATGCAGGGCACTGCGAAAAAGCTCGGAATGCCGACGGAAAAGATGGTTGTCACGGTCGATCAGCATGGGAATACTTCCGCTGCTTCGATTCCGCTGGCACTCGATGTGGCGATGCGCGATGGACGCATCAAGCCGGGCCAGAACGTGATGATGGAAGGCGTTGGCGGCGGTTTTACCTGGGGTGCGGTGCTCGCACAAATGTAATCATCCTTCAGATATAGCATGACAAAATTCGCCTTTGTATTTCCCGGTCAGGGGTCCCAAGCCATCGGGATGCTGAACGGCTTTGCCGACAATGCAATCGTTCGACAAACAGTTGCTGAAGCATCCGATGCTTTAGGGTTCGATCTGGGCAAGCTGATTGCCGAAGGCCCGAAAGAATCGCTCGATCTCACCACCAATACGCAGCCGGTGATGCTGACTGCCGCCGTTGCGGTTTATCGTGCATGGCTGGCAGCCGGCGGCAAAGTGCCTGCAATCGTGGCGGGCCACAGTCTGGGAGAGTATTCTGCGCTGGTGGCCTCGGGCGTGATCCCGTTTCATGACGCGGTGCCGCTGGTGCGCTTTCGTGCGCAGGCAATGCAGGAAGCGGTGCCGGTCGGGCAGGGCGGAATGGCTGCGATTCTCGGTTTGTCGGATGATGACGTACGTGCGGCATGCATCGAAGCGGCACAAGGCGAGGTCGTGGAGGCCGTGAATTTCAATGCGCCGGCGCAAGTCGTTATCGCAGGCCATAAGGGAGCGGTTGAGCGCGCATGCGATGCGGCCAAGGCCAAAGGCGCGAAACGAGCACTTCCTCTGCCCGTGTCGGCACCATTTCATTCATCACTGCTGAAGCCGGCATCGGATCGATTGCGCGATTACATGGAACAGCTGGTTTTTGCCGCTCCGCAGATTCCCGTGATTAACAATGTCGATGTTGCTGTTGTGCAGAACGTTGCCGACATCAAGGATGCCCTGGTGCGTCAGGCTGCAAATCCGGTGCGTTGGGTTGAGGCAATACAGAAAATGGCCGCCGATGGTGTTACCCATGTCGTCGAATGCGGCCCGGGCAAGGTATTGGCTGGTTTGACCAAGCGAATCAATGGCGAATTGGTCGGTGAAGCAGTGTTCGATCAAGCGTCTCTCGAAAAAGGACTGGAGCTCCTCAAGTGAATCTGACTAATCAAGTGGCGCTCGTGACCGGCGCATCACGAGGTATCGGCCGCGCAATTGCCCAGGAACTGGCCAGGCAGGGCGCGAAAGTGGTTGGCACCGCGACGTCCGAGTCCGGCGCAGCGGCGATCAGCGAATATCTCGCTGCGATCGGAGCCGAATGCGGCAAGGGCATGGTATTGAACGTGACTGATGCCGAGCGCTGTGTTGCGACTGTCGACCAGGTGCAGAAGGAATTCGGCGGCCTTTCGATTCTCGTCAATAACGCCGGCATCACGCAAGACCAGCTTGCAATGCGGATGAAAGAGGAAGAGTGGGACGCGGTCATCTCGACCAATCTGACTGCGGTTGCACGCCTGTCGCGCGCGGTCCTGCGTGGCATGATGAAGGCCAAATACGGCCGCATCATCAACATCACCTCCGTAGTTGGATCGGCCGGAAATCCCGGACAAATGAATTATGCTGCCGCAAAGGCTGGCGTCGCAGGAATGAGTCGTGCGCTTGCGCGCGAAATCGGCAGCAGGAACGTCACTGTCAACTGCATCGCTCCCGGTTTCATTGATACCGACATGACCAGGGAGCTGGGCGAGCAGCAGGTCAATGCGCTGATGCAGCAGATTCCGCTCGGACGCTTCGGGCTGCCGGAAGATATTGCCGCTGCCGTCGGATTTCTTGCCTCGCCGCAAGCGGGGTACATCACCGGCACGACGCTGCACGTCAATGGCGGCATGTACATGAGTTGATCAATACTTAGGCACTTTTGGCCGTCGTTTTCGCTTTATTGAATACAATAGCCGAAAGTGAATTTTAACTGCGCAAACCTGCTAAAATGCGCGCACTTTATGTAACCCAATGGAGGGATAATATGTCCGATATCGAACAACGCGTTAAGAAAATCGTCGCTGAACAATTGGGTGTCGCTGAAGCAGACATCAAGACCGAATCGTCTTTTGTGGACGACCTTGGCGCTGACTCGCTGGATACCGTTGAACTCGTCATGGCTCTCGAAGACGAATTCGAAATGGAAATTCCGGATGAGCAGGCAGAGAAAATCACCACTGTGCAACAGGCGATCGATTACGCCAAGGCACACGTCAAAGCGTAACGCGTTTTGGATCGACTCCAGGAGAACCATTTGAGCCGCTCACGTGAACGTCGCGTCGTAGTGACCGGCCTTGGATGCGTTTCCCCCATCGGCAACACCGTTGCCGATACGTGGGCAGCGCTGACCGAAGGCAAGTCGGGCATTGCGACCATCACAAAATTCGATGCCACACCTTTTTCCACGCGTTTCGCGGGTGAGGTGAAGGGTTTCAATATCGAGGACTACATCCCCGGTAAGGAAGCGCGCCATATGGATACGTTCATCCATTATGGAATGGCGGCCGGAATTCAGGCGATGCAGGATAGTGGCTTGGCCGTGACAGATGAAAATGCCGAGAGAGTCGGCGTCATTGTCGGCTCCGGTATCGGTGGCTTGCCGATGATTGAGGAAACGCATGCCGAGTTGACCAATCGCGGCCCACGCCGGATTAGCCCGTTCTTCGTGCCAGCATCGATCATCAACATGATCTCCGGCCATCTTTCGATCAAGTACGGACTCAAAGGTCCCAATCTTGCGATTGTCACTGCATGCACGACCGGACTTCATTGCATCGGTATGGCTGCACGCATGATCGAATATGGCGATGCGGATGTCATGATTGCAGGCGGAGCGGAATCAACGATTTCACCGCTGGGTTTGGGCGGCTTTGCTGCAGCCCGTGCGCTGTCGGCACGCAATGACGACCCGGCGACGGCCTCCCGCCCTTGGGACAAGGATCGAGACGGGTTTGTGCTGGGCGAAGGCGCCGGCGTAATGGTTCTTGAAGAGTATGAACATGCGAAAGCACGCGGCGCCACAATTTATGCCGAAGTGCTTGGCTTCGGCATGAGTGCCGACGCATATCATATGACAGCACCGCTTGAGGACGGTGATGGCGCACGTCGCTGCATGCTCGCGGCCATGAAGACTGCTCAGGTCAACGCCGACGATGTCGACTATGTCAATGCGCATGGCACCTCCACCCCGCTAGGGGATATCGCGGAGACGATTGCGATCAAGCGCGCGCTGGGCTCCAGAGCAAAAAGCATTGTGGTCAATTCCACCAAATCGATGACCGGGCATTTGCTTGGTGGTGCTGGCGGGTTGGAATCGGTTTTTACGGCGCTCGCCGTGTATCGCCAGATTTCGCCGCCAACGATCAACATCTTTAATCAGGATCCGGACTGCGATCTCGATTACTGCGCGAACAGCGCACGCAACATGCCTATCAAGGTTGCGGTAAAAAATTCGTTCGGGTTCGGCGGCACCAACGGAACGCTCATTTTCGGTAAAATCTGACCCCCGTATTCCCCCTCTCTATCTGAGGGGGATATTGCCGGCTTCTCTCCCCCTGCTCTCATCATGTCTATCGCGGTATCCGCAATAGTGCGCCCATCCCGGCTTTTGCTTGGGATGGTCGTTGTCATGTGCGTGGGCGTCGCGGCTATCGGCCTTCTCGTCGCTGCCGGATATTTTGGCGAGATGTCGCTATCAGCGCGGGTGTCTACCGCCATCGCCTGTGTTTTTGCTGCAGTTTTTGGGTTTTATCATGGCAGCGGAAGTCGAAAACCCATACATATTGATATCTCGGGCACGGGGCAATTTCGCCTGACCCAAGCGCTCGGCGCTGGCCCTTGCAAGCAGCCAAACGGACCGCATCTAGACAGACAGGTGGAGGTGGTTCGATTACTGGGTCATTCAACGATCTGGCCGCACTTGCTGTTATTACATCTGCAGCATGAAAGCGGAAAAATAACAAGTCTGCCGATTTTGCCCGATTGCGTTTCGCGGAACAGCTTTCGGGCGTTGTCGGTAGCCTGCCTGTGGATCGCGTCGCGCGGTGAATTGCAAAAGCGTGAAGATATTTGAATATGATCGGCTTCCATTGAACTTATTTCATTTCTTCCAGTCAACTAATCTAGCCGCGTATATGTTGTAATGAAACAAGGGAACGGGGATTGACGACAGAACGCGATATTGACCAACTGCTTGTCGAGCGCGTGCAGCGTGGCGACAAAAAAGCGTTCGAGCTGTTGGTAACCAAGTACCAACGGAAACTCATGCGGCTCGTATCGCGACTTGTTCGCGACCAGGCAGAAGCTGAAGACGTGGTACAGGAAGCCTTCATCAAGGCTTATCGTGCATTGCCTCAGTTTCGCGGCGATTCCGCCTTCTATACGTGGCTGTATCGCATTGGGATCAACACGGCTAAAAATTACTTGGTGACTCAGGGGCGACGCGCGCCGACGTCAACCGAGGCGGATGCTGAAGAGGCAGAAACTTTCGATGATGGGGAACACCTAAGAGACATCAACACGCCTGAATCGATGCTCGCTACCAAGCAGATTGCCGAGACGGTGAATGTGGCGATGGATGCACTACCTGATGAGCTGCGCATCGCAATTACATTGCGTGAAATCGAGGGCTTGAGCTACGATGAAATTGCGGAGGCGATGGGGTGTCCGATTGGCACCGTGCGAAGCCGGATATTCAGGGCACGCGAAGCAATCGCGGAAAAATTAAGACCTTTGCTTGGGACTGCGATCGATAAACGCTGGTAAGTGCAGAAATACCCAATACGAGGTTCTTTGGAAGAAAACAGAGGTTGGCGCAGGCTGAACGAGGTAGTTATGGATACGAACGAGATGACACGGGAACAGATTTCTGCGCTGGCCGACGGGGAGTTGACTGACCAGCAGGCTGAGGTGACGTTGGCAGCCTTGCGACAGTTGGAGGCCCGCGCCGATTGGGAAATGTATCATCAGATCGGCGATGTGTTGCGCTCAGACGACATGGTTGTAACGATGAGTTCCGGGTTTGCCGCGCGCATGGCCGCGCGCCTGGAACTGGAGCCCGCGATTGTCGCGCCGACGAACACTCCGATTTTCCCGGAACATGCCGCTGTTAGCCGCGCCGCTCGATTCTCGTCTGCCTCTGTCGATATGGTTTCAAGCCGGACCAGACGCTGGGCCATACCCGGGATGATAGCGGCCGCTGTGGCCACTGTGGCATTTGTCGCCACCCCACAGCTAATGGTTGCGATGAAGGGGGAACCCATGCTCTCGGGTAGTGAAACGATGGTTGCTTCGACCGGGCCGGCACAGCCAGTCAAAGTCTCGGACGCCTCATCGGCGACCGGACAACTAGCCGCCGTGTCGAGTACGGGGGCTGGCGAGGTGGTCTTGCGCGATCCACGCATAGACGATTATCTGTTGGCGCATCAACGTTTTTCTCCCTCGATGTATAGCACTGCGCAATTCGCTCGCTCGGCGACATTCGAAACAGCTCCCGGTAAATAATGTTTATGCGGCAAACACTCGCTTTATCCAGGTTTGTCGTTGTTCTGTCTGTCTTGTTTGCGTTTTCGGTGCAAGCTGAAAACGTGAGTTCCACAACAGATGGGCGGGAGGCACAATTATGGTTGAAAAAAATCCAGTCGGCGGCCCAGCAGTTGAATTATTCGGGGACGTTTGTTTATCAGCAAGCGAACCAGATGCGTACATCGCGTATTACGCACATTCAAGATGGCAAGAATGAGATCGAAAAGCTGGAGATACTCGACGGCAAACCACGCGAATATATTCGCAACAATGAACAGATAATCTGCTATGTGCCCGAGGCCAAGACGCTCTTGATCGAAAAGCGCGTCACACGAGATATCTTTCCTGCGATTCTCGCCGCCAATCCTTCCGATCTTGCAGAACTTTACGATGTAAAAAAGGACGTTGCCGGGCGCGTAGCGGGACATGAATGTCAGTCGATTGTGCTGGAGCCCCGAGACAAATTGCGTTACGGGTATAAGTTGTGGGCCGAAAAAGCGACGGGCTTATTGCTGCGCGCCCAAACCTTGAATGACAAGCACGAAGTCGTCGAACAAATCGCGTTCACACAAATTTCAATCGGGAACGTCGACCGCAGCAACGTAAAGCCCAGTTATTCAAATACAACCGGTTGGCATGTGGAAAACTCAGTGATGAGTCAGTCCAGTCCGTCTGGCTGGACTGTCAATGCGTTGCCCCCCGGCTTCAAGAAAATTCGTGAAGTGAAGCGGTTGGTATCCGATACGCCAGCGGCCAATACTGGTGCAGGCATGACCCAGCGGGAAGTTTTACAACTCGTCTTCTCGGATGGCATGGCCGCAATTTCAGTTTTTATCGAGCCAGGTTCCCAGAGTCGTACTGAAGGTTCGATGCAGCAGGGAGCTTTGAATATCATCGGCAAGCGCCAGGGCGACTATTGGATTACCATCGTGGGCGAAGTACCGCCGGCGGCTATTCGGCAAGTCGCAAATTCGATTGAATTCAAACCTAAATAGCTAAAATAAATAGGAAGTCATGAAAACAATCACTATTACCCGACATGTTGCATTAGTCGCCATTTTCGGCCTGCTGGGAACATTCACCGGATCATCCTTCCCTAGCCTTGTATCGTCGGCACATGCCGCCTCGGTGGCCGGGTTGCCGGATTTCGCCGACTTGGCCGAAAAGACCGGGCCTGCGGTCGTCAATATCCGGACCACGGAAAAAATCAGGCCAGGCCAGAGCGTTCCTGGTGCCGATGATGAAGAAATGCAGGAGTTTTTCCGGCGCTTTTTCGGCATTCCGATTCCGCCGCGTGAACAGCAACCTGACCGGTCCCCGCGCAACAATCCCAAGCAAGCACCGCAGCAACAGGAAGAAGAGGTCCCCCGAGGCGTTGGCTCCGGATTTATCATTTCTGCGGATGGATACGTGCTGACCAACGCGCATGTGGTCGATGGTGCCGACGATGTTTACGTCACGTTGACGGACAAGAGGGAATTCAAGGCGAAGATCGTCGGAGTCGATAAGCGGACCGATGTGGCGGTCGTGAAAATCGACGGCAATAATTTGCCGCGACTGACCATGGGCGATCCTGGCAAGCTACGCGTCGGCGAATGGGTGATTGCAATCGGATCGCCATTCGGCCTGGACAACACGGTTACGGCAGGTATCATTTCCGCGAAAGCAAGGGATACGGGCGAATATCTGCCTCTCATTCAGACCGACGTCGCAGTCAATCCGGGTAATTCGGGTGGTCCGCTGATCAATATGCGAGGCGAGGTGGTGGGAATTAATTCCCAGATTTACAGCCGTTCTGGCGGCTACATGGGAATCTCGTTCGCTGTTCCGATCGATGAGGCGGTGCGCGTGGCGGACCAGTTGCGAACGACCGGGCATGTGACGCGCGGACGCATCGGCGTTCAAATCGGCGAAGTGACGAAGGACGTTGCGGAATCGCTTGGCCTCACGAGAGCGGAAGGCGCGCTGGTTCAGCGCGTCGAGCCCGGCTCTCCTGCAGAAAAAGGCGGTCTCGAAGCAGGCGATATCATTCTGAAATACAACGGTACGGCGATTGAACGATCGACGGACTTGCCGCGTCTGGTCGGTGCAACCAAGCCCGGAACTCGCGCATCACTGACAATCTGGCGCAAGGGAGCCAGTCGCGATGTTACCTTGACGATTGCCGAACTTGAGCCGGAAAAGATCGCTAAACAAGAGAGCCGAAAAGCGAAGCCAGCAGCACCCGCCAATGCGCTTGGCCTGTTTGTCAGCGACTTGTCCGAACTGCAGAAAAGGGAGCTGAAGCTCGATAATGGCGTGATCGTGGAGGCAACCGAAGGGCCGGCGGCACGAGCGGGATTGCGGGCGGGCGATATTGTGCTACGGTTGAATAACACCGATGTAAAGGACGCCAAGCAGTTCAATATGCTTGTCTCGAAGCTGGAGCCGAAGAAGATGGTGGTGGTATTGGTACGGCGGGGAGATGCTTCGCAGTTCGTGCCTATCCGGCCGAACGGCCAGTAAAAGCTTAACTCGGCGCGGCCTTATGAAAGAAAATGTTGCAGCCTTATGGCTGCAGCATTGCTTGTAGGCGATCATCATTCAGTCGACTATTGCTCGTCCGGTGAATATTCGAGGGCATCTTGATTCAGTTCGCACTTTATTCTCGTATCTATTGTCATTTGTGCGATGACATGCTGCAGGCGCTGCAGGCATTGAGTACAGAGTATCCATTTGCCGTCGACGTTATTGATGTAGATGCCGACGAAATGCTGGTAGCCCAGTTCGACGAACTGGTACCCGTGCTATTTGGAAAGAAGCCGGGTTTCGAGGCAGTCCAGCTTTGTCATTACTTTCTCGATGAGGCAAAAGTTCGGGAATTTCTGGCGAGCGCTTGAAATACTACGAGTCTGAGTTTGATTGCCCTTCATTCGCTATCGCGGATATCCGGATTTTGCGGCCTTTCCTGTTCGAAATCCGGTAAAATGCGGCTATCGAACTACCTTCTTCCATAAGGCGCTCGCTTGGGGCTGCAACCCCGTTCAGAGCGCCTTTTTTGTAATTGCCCCTTGGTTAATGGACAACATTCGCAATTTTTCCATCATTGCTCATATCGATCACGGCAAATCCACACTCGCCGATCGCATCATTCAACTCTGTGGAGGCCTTTCGGACCGGGAGATGGAAGCGCAAGTCCTTGACTCGATGGACATCGAACGCGAACGCGGCATCACCATCAAGGCGCAAACCGCTGCATTGTCGTACAAGGCGCGCAACGGCAAGATCTATAACCTGAACCTGATCGACACGCCTGGCCATGTCGATTTCAGCTATGAAGTCAGCCGTTCGCTGTCGGCGTGCGAAGGGGCATTGCTAGTGGTGGACGCTTCGCAAGGTGTCGAGGCGCAAACCGTCGCGAATTGTTATACCGCGCTGGACCTGAATGTCGAAGTGGTCCCGGTCTTGAACAAGATCGACCTGCCGTCCGCCGACCCCGAAAATGCGATCAGTGAAATCGAGGACGTTATCGGCATCGATGCAACGGATGCGGTGCGCTGTTCAGCAAAAACCGGGCTCGGTGTCGAGGACGTGCTCGAAGCGCTGATTGTGAAAGTGCCTCCGCCCAAGGGCGATCCCGATGCGCCGTTGCAGGCGCTGATCATCGATTCATGGTTCGACAATTACGTCGGTGTCGTGATGCTAGCAAGGATTGTCAATGGCAGCCTGAAGCCGAAAGACAAGGTGCTGCTGATGGCGACCGGCGCGCAATATCTGGCAGAGAGCGTCGGCGTATTCACGCCCAAGTCGCAGGCACGCGAAGCGCTGTCTGCAGGCCAGGTCGGCTTCGTCATTGCAGGCATCAAGGAACTGAAGGCGGCAAAGGTCGGCGATACCATCACGCTGGCGTCGCGGCCGGCATCGGCTCCGCTGCCCGGTTTCAAGGAAGTCCAGCCGCAAGTGTTTGCGGGCCTGTTTCCGGTGGAAGCGAACCAATACGATGCGCTGCGCGATTCGCTTGAAAAATTGAAGCTGAACGACGCCGCGCTGCAGTACGAACCTGAAGTCTCGCAGGCTCTTGGTTTCGGCTTCCGATGCGGTTTCCTGGGGTTGCTGCACATGGAAATCGTGCAGGAGCGGCTCGAACGCGAGTTCGATATGGATCTGATCACCACGGCGCCGACAGTGATCTACGAAGTGGTGCAGCGCGACGGTACGCTGCTCATGGTCGACAATCCGTCGAAGATGCCTGACCCATCGAAGATCGAGGAGATTCGCGAGCCTATCGTGACGGTGAATCTGTACATGCCGCAGGAGTATGTCGGCTCTGTCATTACGCTCTGTACGCAGAAGCGGGGTGTGCAGATCAACATGAGCTATCACGGCAAGCAGGTGATGCTGACCTACGAGATGCCGATGGCGGAAATCGTGCTCGATTTCTTCGACCGGCTGAAGTCGACTTCTCGCGGCTACGCGTCGATGGATTACGAATTCAAAGAGTATCGCGCGGCGGATGTGGTGAAGGTCGACATGCTGATCAACAGCGAGAAAGTCGATGCGCTGGCGATTATCGTGCACCGTTCAAACAGCCAATACCGTGGCCGCGCGGTATCGGCAAAGATGCGCGAACTGATTCCGCGGCAGATGTTCGACGTCGCGATTCAGGCTGCTATCGGCGCGAATATCATTGCGCGCGAAAACGTCAAGGCGTTGCGCAAGAACGTGCTCGCCAAATGCTACGGCGGCGACATCAGCCGTAAACGCAAACTGCTGGAAAAACAGAAAGCGGGCAAGAAGCGGATGAAGCAGGTGGGCTCGGTCGAGATCCCGCAAGAGGCATTTTTGGCGATTTTACAGGTGGAAGATAAATGAGTTTGCAAGCGATTCTGGGCAATTTCGCGTTGATCCTGTTCATCCTGACGGTCGTAACCGGTGTCGTCTGGTTTCTCGACGTTTTCCGTTTTTCGCGGCAGCGCCGCGCTCGCGCAGACGTAGCGTTGGCTGACTTCGATGCCCGCCACGCGAAACTCAAAGCAGACGGAATCAAGACGGATGAAAGCGGGCGTGCCCGGATCGAAGCTGAAATTCTCAAGCAACCGACATGGATCGAATACTCGGGCAGTTTTTTTCCGGTAATCGCATTGGTATTTTTTCTGCGTTCGTTTCTTTACGAGCCCTTCAAGATCCCGTCAAGTTCGATGGTGCCGACCCTGGTTGTCGGCGACCTGATTCTCGTGAACAAATTTATCTATGGCATTCGATTGCCGATCATCAACAAGAAAATTATCGAGGTAGACCATCCGCATCGCGGCGACGTCATGGTTTTCAAATACCCGAAGGACCCGTCGCTGGATTACATCAAACGCGTAGTCGGCGTGCCGGGCGACAAGATCGTTTACCGGAACAAACGGTTGACGATTAACGGCAAAGAACTGTCCTATCAGCCGTTGCCGGACTATCTTGATGAAGAACATCTCAGTTATTCCAAGCAATACCTGGAAAACCTGACCGGCGTGCAGCACAAGATATTGAACGACGAGCGTGCCCCGACCTACGTGCAAAACCCGGATCCGTTTCCTTACCATGAACTATGCAGTTATAACCTGGAGGGATTTGCCTGCACCGTGCCCGCTGGACATTACTTCATGATGGGGGATAATCGGGATAACAGTCTGGACAGTCGATATTGGGGTTTTGTACCCGATGAAAATATTGTCGGGAAAGCGTTTTTCGTATGGATGAACCTCGGAAATTTCAAACGGATCGGTAGTTTTCACTAACGACAAGAAGGGAGAGGCGCATGGAATTACAGATTATTACTGACCGCAGACAACAAGGACTCTCCTTGGTCGGTTTTATTTTTGTCATTGCTATCGTTGCATTGATAGCCGTCCTGGGGATGAAAGTGGTGCCTTCGGTTGTCGAATACGCGGGTGTCAAGAAAGCGATTACGGCCGCAAAGAATGCCGGGTCAACGCCGGCGGAAATCCGGACTTCATTTGATAAGCAGGCAGAGACGGGCTACATTGAGTCGGTGAGCGGCAAGGATCTTCAGATTACCAAGACGAATGACGGCTTCGATGTTGGCGTTGCCTACGAGAAAAGAATCGCGCTGGTCGGTCCTGCCAGTCTGGTGATCGATTATGTTGCCGGCACCGGCGTTACTCAAGGCAATAAAGCGGAGCAATAAAGGATACGGCAGCGGCTATCGACATGGATTTCAAGTTATTGCAAAACCGGCTGGGCCACATGTTCAAGGACGCTGCGTTGCTGCAGCAGGCCCTGACGCATCGCAGTCACAGCAGCTTGCATAACGAGCGACTGGAATTCCTCGGCGACTCGATCCTGAACTGCGTCGTGGCTTCCCTGCTATTTGAACGTTACAGCAAGATTGATGAAGGCGATCTGTCGCGTCTGCGCGCCAATCTCGTCAAACAGCAGTCGCTGTATGAAATCGCGCAACGGCTTGAACTGTCGCAATTCCTGCGCCTTGGCGAGGGAGAGCTGAAATCGGGCGGCTTTCGGCGTCCGTCGATTCTGGCGGATACGCTCGAAGCGCTGTTCGGGGCTATTTTCCTTGATGCCGGATTTGATGTGGCCTGCAAAGTCATCCGGGCGTTGTATATCCCGATTCTGGATACGGTCGATCCGAAAACCCTGGGCAAGGATGCGAAGACGCTGCTTCAGGAGTTTTTGCAAGGCAAGAAGCTGGCATTGCCTCAATACAATGTTGTTGCGACGCATGGTGCCGCGCATAACCAGGAGTTTGAAATCGAATGTCTGGTGCCGAAGCTGGACATCCAGGTGTTCGGCACGGGCGGCAGCCGCCGTGCCGGCGAGCAGGCTGCGGCCAAGCGGGCACTGGAAGCGGCGCAGAATGCGCTGGTGAAAACCTCTGCTTCCGGCCGCAAGAGTCGGCCCCGCGCCTCGCAACTGAAATTGGCGGGCATTGCTACGATACAGCCTGACGCGCCTCTGGACGACGACTCGGAGAAGCAGGCCAAAGCGCCCGCGAAAACCGAGACGAAGCAGGAAGCCAAGTCCGAGGCCAGACAGGCGAAGCTCGACCTCAAGAATCAGGTAAAGGCGGATTCCAGTCTCAAGCCGGAAGTCGTTGCGAGTACCGAGCCGGAAGCCGGCAAACCATCCGCGGAACCGGTTTTGCCGATTACTTCCAACCAGTCTAAAACTGCATGACTCCAGCTGATTTTCGTTGCGGTTACATTGCCATCGTTGGCCGGCCCAATGTCGGGAAATCGACGCTGATGAATGCGCTGATCGGCGCCAAGGTCAGCATCACGTCGCGCAAGGCGCAAACTACCCGGCACCGGATTACCGGTATCCAGACGACTGAAAACGCACAGTTCGTTTATGTGGATACGCCCGGTTTCCAAACGCGGCATGCGAATGCACTGAACAAGACCTTGAACCGCACCGTGACCAATACGCTGACTGCGGCAGACGTCATCCTGTTTATTGTCGAGGCCGGCAGCTACGGCGCTGCAGACAAGCAGGTACTGGCGCTGATTCCGAAAAATGTCCCATGCATTCTGGTCATCAACAAGGCGGATCGGATCAAGGACAAGGCCGTATTGATGCCCTTCGCGCAGCAGGTGGCGGCAGACGGAGAATTTTCTTCGATCGTTCCCGTCTCGGCGCGGCAGCGTTTCCAGCTCGATATACTGGAGCGCGAAATTCAAAAATACCTGCCAGTGAATGCGCCTGCCTTCGGGGCAGACGATATTACCGATCGAAGCGAAAAATTTCTTGCAGCAGAGATCGTAAGAGAAAAAGTATTCCGCTTTGTCGGCGATGAACTCCCGTATACCAGTACGGTCGTAATTGAAAAATTCGAGGAAGAGGGCGCCCTTCGTCGTGTCTTCGCTGCAATCCTGGTTGAGCGCGACAGCCACAAGGCGATGGTGATCGGTCAGAAGGGTGCCAAACTGAAGGAAATTTCGACGCAGGCCCGACTCGACATGGAAAAACTTTTTGGCGGCCCGGTTTATCTTGAAATATGGATCAAGGTGAAATCCGGCTGGGCCGACAATGAAGCCGGACTGCGCGCATACGGTTACGAGTGAATCTCTGACTCGATGGATATCGATACCGTCGCGGTCCAGCCGCTTTCAGTCACGGAGCCGACGCGAGCCGCTGGCACAGCCGTGACATCAATAAATTCCTTATCCGACGTGACGCGGCCTGCCGGCCGTGCAAAATCGATCGAAAAGGAAACCCGGGTCGTCGCGCAGCCGGGTTTCGTTTTGCACAGTTATCCCTACAAGGAAACGAGCTTAATCGTCGACGTGTTTTCGCGCGACTACGGACGCGTCGCGCTGGTCGCAAAAGGCGCCAAACGCCCGCACTCGAAGCTGCGTGGCGTGCTGCAGACCTTCCAGCCGCTATCGGTAGGCTGGAGCGGAAAAGCCGAGATGCGCACCCTGACGGCTGCCGAATGGATAGGCGGTTTGCTGCCGCTGGAAAAGTCCGCGTTGCTGTGCGGTTTTTACTTGAATGAGTTGCTGGTGAAGTTGCTTGCCCGCGATGATCCGCATCCGGCGCTGTTCGATCATTACATTGCTACGCTGAACCAGCTTGCCCATGACGAGCCGGCGCCGATCGTGTTGCGCAAATTCGAACGAGCATTGCTGAAGGAAACCGGGGTGGGCGGCGATTTTACCGTCTGCACGGCGACTGGCGGCATGGTGGAAGAGGATCGGCTGTATGTAGTCGATCCGGAGCGAGGGCCGCGTCCCGCCTATCCCGCCGATACCGCGCCGCGCGTATCAGGCAAGACCCTGCTTGACATGGAGCGCGAAGACTACACCGATGGCGTGACGCAATCACAGAGCAAATTCCTGATGCGCTTTCTGCTGGCGCATCATCTTGATGGAGCGCCGCTCAATACACGCCAGATTCTGATAGATTTGATGCAGTTATAAGCCTTTTTCACTCCCGCCATGAGCCTTCTACATCCTTCCACCCCGGTTATCGAACTGGGCGTCAACATCGATCATGTGGCGACGCTGCGCAATGCGCGCGGTACCACTTATCCGGACCCGGTGCAGGCGGCGCTGCTGGCGGAAGAGGCGGGGGCGGACGGCATCACGCTGCATTTGCGCGAAGACCGCCGGCACATCCGGGAAGCTGACGTCGAAGCGATTCGGCCGCAATTGCGTACGCGCATGAATCTGGAATCTGCCATCACGCCCGAGATGATCGAATTCGCCTGCCGCATCAAGCCGCAGGATGTTTGCCTGGTTCCGGAACGGCGCGCGGAAGTCACCACGGAAGGCGGCCTCGATGTGGCCCGCTACTTCACACAGGTAGAGACGGCGGTGAAGCAATTGCAGGCGGAAGGAATTCGGGTCAGCCTTTTTATTGATCCCGATGCGATCCAGATACGCGCGGCGGCTGATGCTGGTGCGCCGGTGATCGAGATCCATACCGGCCGCTATGCCGACGCGAAAACGGAAACGGCGCAGCAGGAAGAACTGGAGCGGGTGCAGGCAGGCGTGATTGAAGGCGTCAAGCGCGGCCTCAGGGTCAATGCCGGACACGGACTGCATTACACGAACGTGCAGGCAATTGCGGCGATTCCAGAAATCGCGGAACTGAACATCGGCCATGCGATCGTGGCGCAGGCGATCTTCATCGGCTGGCAGAACGCGATCAAGGAAATGAAGGCCATCATGGTCGCCGCGCGTCTCGGCATTCACAAGAAATGATCTACGGCATCGGCACCGACATCATCCAGATTTCCCGTATCGAAGCGGCGCTTGCGCGCAATGGCGATCGGTTCGCGGAAAAAATCCTGGGGCCGGAAGAGTTCGACAAATACAGGCGCCGCAAGGCGAAAGTGGAAGCGCGCGGAATTCGATTTCTCGCAACGCGCTTCGCCGCGAAAGAAGCCTTCTCGAAGGCGATCGGACTGGGGATGCGGATGCCGATGACGTGGCGCGCGATGCAGACGCTGAATGCCACGAGCGGCAAGCCTGTCGCGGTGGCCAGCGGCGACCTGAAAGAATTTATGGAACAGAACGGGCTGACTGCACAAGTCTCGATTACCGACGAGACAGATTATGCGGTCGCCTTTGTCATCGTGGAGAAGAAATGAAATCAGCAGTCGCAAATGTCGCTCCGGATCTCGGACCTGTGATGCTCGATGTGGTCGGCACCGCATTGAGCAACGACGACATTCGCCGCATCCGGCATCCGCTCACCGGCGGCGTCATTCTGTTTGCGCGCAACTATGAAAATCGCGAACAGCTCACGGCACTGACGCAAGCCATTCATGCGGCGCGGCCAGGTGTGCTGATCGCGGTCGATCATGAAGGCGGTCGGGTGCAGCGTTTCAAGACCGACGGCTTCACGAAACTGCCGCCGATGCGCAAGCTGGGCGAGCTATGGGATCATGATGTCCTGGGCGCCACCAAGGCGGCGACCGATGTCGGTTATGTACTTGCATCCGAATTGCGTGCTTGCGGCGTCGATCTGTCGTTCACGCCGGTGCTCGATCTCGATTATGGCGAATCGGGCGTGATCGGCGACCGCGCCTTTCACCGAGACGCACGTGTGGTCAGCATGCTGGCGAAAAGCCTGAATCATGGACTGACGCTGGCCGGCATGGCCAACTGCGGCAAGCATTTTCCGGGGCATGGGTTTGTGAAGGCTGATTCCCATGTGGCCATCCCGGTTGACGAGCGCGATCTGGAAGCAATCCTGGCGGAGGATGCGGCACCCTATGGCTGGCTCGGCCTGGGCTTGTCCGCGGTGATGCCGGCACATGTGATCTATCCGAAAGTGGACCGGCATCCGGCAGGGTTCTCGAAGAAATGGCTGTCGATGCTGCGCGGCGATTTTGGCTTCCAGGGCGTGATTTTCAGCGATGACCTGAGCATGGAAGGTGCGAGCGTTGCCGGCGGCGTGGTCGATGGTGCCGATGCGGCACTCGCGGCCGGCTGCGATATGGTCCTGATCTGCAATTCGCCGGACAAGGCCGATGAATTACTGAGCGGCTTGAGCATTGACGCCTATCCGGCAGCGACGCAATCGGCGGCACGCATTGCCGCGCTCGTGCCGCAGGCGCCAGCACCGGCTTGGGAAGCATTGCAGGAAGACGCGCGTTATCGTGCCGCGAAGAAGACGGCACAGGCGCTCGCCACATAACAGTTCAGCCGATGTCCGAAGCCGCTGCATCCGATCCGCGCGCGGCCGTTCTGGAAACGGTCGCGAAGCTGCCGCACCTGCCTGGCGTGTATCGCTATTTCGATGCGGACGACAAGATTTTGTACGTCGGGAAGGCGCGCGACCTGAAGAAGCGCGTATCCAGCTACTTCCAGAAAAACCTGAGCAGCCCGCGTACCGCGATGATGGTCGAACGGATCGCGCGCCTCGAAACGACAGTCACGCGCAGCGAAGCGGAAGCGCTGCTGCTCGAAAATAATCTGATCAAGACGCTGCAGCCGCGCTTCAATATCCTGTTCCGCGACGACAAGTCGTATCCGTACCTGAAAATCACCGGGCAGCAGATTCCGCGCATGGCCTATTACAGGGGCTCGGTCGACAAGAAGAACCAGTATTTCGGACCGTTCCCGAGCGCGTGGGCAGTGAAGGAATCGATGCAGATCCTGCAGAAGGTATTCCAGCTGCGCACCTGCGAAGATACCGTGTTTGCCAATCGGACCCGGCCCTGTCTGCTGCATCAGATCCAGCGTTGCAGCGCTCCCTGTGTCAATGCGATCAGCGCGGAAGATTATGCGATCGACGTCGAGAACGCTGCCAAGTTTCTGCGCGGCCGGCAGACCGAGGTGCTGGAGGCGCTGGAAAAGAAGATGCACGGGTTCGCGGAAGAACTGAAATTCGAGCAGGCCGCAGTGGTGCGCAACCAGATCAGCGCGCTGTCGCGGGTACTGCATCAGCAAAGCATGGAAATCGTCGGCGATGCGGATATCGACATCATCGCTGTCGTTGTGCAGGGCGGACGTGCCTGCGTCAATCTTGCGATGGTGCGCGGCGGCCGGCATCTCGGCGATCGCGCGTATTTTCCGACGCATGTGGACGATGCGCTGGCCGCCTCGGGAGACGCGGTTGATGTCGAGGTGTTGAAAGCCTTTCTGGCTCAGCATTACATCGACAAATTCATACCGGCCACGATCATTCTCAATGTCGAGCTTGACGAGCCCGAACTGATGATGGCCTTGATGGAGCAGTGCGGGCATCGCATCAATCTGGTATTCCAGCCGCAGGGACAGCGCAGGCAATGGCTCGACATGGCGCAGGGTGGTGCGAACCTGGCGCTGGCGCGCTTGCTGTCGGAACAGGGTTCGCAGCAGGCGCGTACGCGGGCGCTGATCGATGTGCTTGGCCTCGATCTGGCCGATATCGATGCCTTGCGCATCGAGTGTTTCGACATCAGCCATACCCAGGGCGAAGCGACACAGGCGTCGTGTGTCGTGTTCCATCATCATGCAATGCAGAATGGCGAGTATCGGCGCTTCAATATCACCGGCATCACACCCGGCGACGACTATGCGGCGATGCGGCAGGTCTTGACCCGACGTTATGAAAAAGTCGCAAACGGTGACGGCGTAATGCCGGACATCGTGCTGGTCGATGGCGGCAAGGGACAGGTCGAAATGGCGCGGCAGGTGTTCAGCGAACTGGGGCTCGATATTGCTTCCATCGTTGGCGTGGCGAAAGGCGAGGGGCGCAAGGTGGGGCTGGAAACGCTGGTGTTCGCTGATGAACGTCCGCCGCAGGAACTGGGCAAGGAATCGGCCGCGCTGATGCTGGTCGCACAGATCCGCGATGAAGCGCACCGCTTTGCAATTACCGGCATGCGCGCCAAGCGGGCGAAGGCAAGACAGACTTCGCGGCTCGAAGAAATCGAAGGTATCGGCGCGCGGCGGCGGCAAAAGCTGCTGGCACGCTTCGGCGGATTGCGCGGTGTCGCCGATGCGAGCGTGGAGGAACTGGCGTCGGTAGACGGCATCTCGCGCCAATTGGCTGAGGAAATCTACAAGCAATTGCACTGATCGGGAGCGGCCTGCACCGGCGTTTGCGGGCGTCCTGATGCAAGCATTTGCGGTACAGACCTGTTCCACGCGATAATCGAGGTTATTCAAAGGGCGCCGACTATGCCATTCAATATCCCGATCCTGCTTACCTGGCTGCGCGTAGCCCTCATTCCACTGGTGGTGGGCGTGTTCTACCTGCCGGATGCGTGGCTGTCGCCATTCGACAAGGCGGTGGCATCAACTGCCATCTTCATCATTGCCGCGATCACCGACTGGTTCGACGGGTTTCTCGCACGCCGCTGGAACGAGACTTCCGCCTTCGGTGCATTTCTCGATCCGGTGGCCGACAAGCTGATGGTGGCCGGCGCGCTGCTGGTGCTGGTCGAATTCGGGCGGGTGAATGCGGTGATCGCGTTCATCATCATCGGCCGCGAAATCGCGATTTCCGCGCTGCGCGAATGGATGGCGCAAATCGGCGCATCGAAATCGGTGGCAGTCAGCTCCCTCGGGAAAATAAAAACGACGGCGCAGATGGTCGCGATCCCGATGCTGTTGTTCAGCGGTACCCTGTTCGGCGTGGTTGACACGCGGGTATTGGGCTCCTGGCTGCTTGCGATTGCTGCGGTGTTGACCGTCTGGTCGATGTTCTACTATCTGCGAAAGGCGTGGCCGCTGATCAAGGAGACTGCAGGACATCTGAAGTAGCCACGGCACATTGCTTGACAAAAGCGGGCGATCCTCTATAATGCGTGTCTGTTGTCAATGCGGGAGTAGCTCAGTTGGTAGAGCGCAACCTTGCCAAGGTTGAGGTCGAGAG
>CBIHNU010000023.1:0-73965 GCA_966211585.1 uncultured Noviherbaspirillum sp.
TGTGTGGGGGTTGGTGGGGGGGGGTTGCTCTGTGTTTTGCGCCCCCCCCCCGCCGCCGGGCGTGCTCTTTTGTATCAGGCGGGAGACTTGCCGAGGCGACGGCAGATTTCGATCGTCGCCGCTGCCTGGTTGAGCGTGTAGAAATGCAGGCCGGGCGCGCCGCCGTTGAGCAAGCGCTCGCACAACGCCGTCACCACGTCGAGACCGAAGGCCTTGATCGATGCGCTATCGTCGCCGAAACTGGCCAGCTTGAGGCGGATCCAGCGCGGGATCTCGGCGCCGCACATGTCGGAGAAACGCATCAATTGCGCATAGTTCGTGATCGGCATGATGCCCGCCACGATCGGCACATCGACGCCGGCACTGCGCGCGTCGTCCACGAACCGGAAGTACGCATCCGCATTGTAGAAATACTGGGTGATCGCAGAATCGGCGCCAGCCTTTACCTTGCGCGCGAAGTTCTGCATGTCGTCCTGCGGCGAGCGGGCCTGCGGGTGGATTTCCGGATAGGCCGCCACTTCGATATGAAACCAGTCGCCGCTTTCCTGCCGGATGAATTCGATCAGCTCGTTCGCATAACGGAACTGGTTGGCCGCCAGGCCGACCGCGCCGTAACCGCTGGGAAGGTCGCCGCGCAGCGCGACCAGCCGCCGGATGTCGTTCGCCTGGTACTGTTCGAGCAGCGAACGCAGGTTTTCGCGCGAATTGCCCATGCAGGAGATGTGCGGCGCGGCTTCATGGCCTTCGTGCCGGATTTCGAGCACGGTATCCAGCGTGCCCTGCTGCGTCGAACCACCGGCACCGAACGTTACCGAGAAATACTGCGGCTGCAGCGCAGCCAGCTTCACGCGCACCGCACGCAATTTTTCCACACCCTCGGCAGTCTTGGGCGGATAAAACTCGATGCTGAAATTTTGTTGTGTCATTTTTTACTTGAGCAATAAAGCCGACAGCGCCCATGAGATCAGGCTGTACAGGATTGCACCGGCAAACGCCGACCAGAATCCGGCAACGTAAAATCCGCTGACGAAATTCGCAACCGCCCAGAACAGCAGGCCATTGATCACGAAGATGAACAAACCAAGCGTCAGCACCGTGACCGGCAAGGTCAGCAGCACCAGCAACGGCCGTATCAACACGTTCACCAGGCCCAGCACCAGTGCGGCGATGAGGGCCGTCGTGAAGTTTTCGACGTAGACCGTCTTCATCAGGTACGGCACCGCGAACAGGGCGGCAGCGTTGATCAGCCAGGTAACAAGCAAACGCATATCGGTCCCTCCTTCATTACCGGAAAACCTGCGGCATGGCCGCGGAGCGCAGGGCGGAAAGCGCTTCGCTTTCCGCCCTGCCACACATCATCAGTAACGATAGTGCTCCGGCTTGTACGGACCGGTCTGCTGCACGCCGATATACGCGGCCTGCTCTTCCGTCAGCTCGGTCAGCTGCGCATTCAGCTTCTTCAGCTGCAGGCGCGCCACTTTCTCGTCCAGGTGTTTCGGCAGCGTATACACACCGACCGGATACGCCTTGGTGTTGGTGAACAGCTCGATCTGCGCGATGGTCTGGTTGGCGAACGACGAGCTCATCACGTAAGACGGATGGCCGGTGCCGCAACCGAGATTCACTAGCCGCCCTTCGGCCAGCAGGATGATGCGTTTGCCGTCCGGGAAGATCACATGGTCGACCTGCGGCTTGATGTTTTCCCAGGTGTACTGCTTCAGCGCCGCGACTTCGATTTCATTGTCGAAGTGGCCGATGTTGCAGACGATCGCCTGGTCCTTCATCTTTTTCATGTGCGCGTTCGTGATCACATGATAGTTGCCGGTACAGGTGACGAAAATGTCGCCGTGCTCGGCCGCATAATCCATCGTCACGACGCGATAGCCTTCCATCGCTGCCTGCAATGCGCAGATCGGATCGATTTCAGTCACCCAAACCTGGGCCGACAGCGCGCGCATCGCCTGCGCCGAGCCCTTGCCCACATCGCCGTAACCAGCAATGACGGCGATCTTGCCGGCGATCATCACGTCGGTCGCACGCTTGATACCGTCGACCAGCGATTCGCGGCAGCCGTACAGGTTGTCGAATTTCGATTTGGTGACGGAGTCGTTGACATTGATCGCCGGGAAGGCGAGCTTGCCTTCCTTGTGCATCTGGTACAGCCGGTGCACGCCGGTAGTGGTTTCCTCGGTCACGCCCTTGATTTGCGCGAGGCGGGTGGAATACCAGTTCGGCGATTCCGCGAGCTTTTTCTTGATCGAATTGAACAGGCAGGTCGCCTCTTCGGAATCCGGGTTGTTCAGCACACTGGCGTCTTTTTCAGCTCGACTGCCGAGATGCAGCAGCAGCGTCGCATCGCCGCCGTCGTCGAGAATCATGTTCGAGAATTCCCCATTCGGCCATTCGAAGATGCGATGCGTGAAATCCCAGTATTCCTCCAGCGATTCACCCTTGAACGCGAATACCGGCGTGCCGTTGGCGGCAATCGCGGCGGCCGCATGGTCTTGCGTGGAGTAGATGTTGCACGATGCCCAGCGTACTTGCGCGCCAAGCGCTTCCAGCGTCTGGATCAGCACCGCAGTCTGGATCGTCATATGCAGCGAACCGGTGATGCGCGCGCCTTTCAGCGGCTGCGCAGCGGCGAATTCCTCGCGGATCGCCATCAAGCCGGGCATTTCGGTTTCGGCGATACGGATCTCCTTGCGGCCCCAATCAGCCAGGCCGAGATCGGCGACGAAGTAATCGTGGGAAGTGGTGGATTTCGAGATAACGGCGCTCATCACGCGCTCCTTTCCTGAGAAATTAGAAAAAAGTAACGTGAGCGCCGTTGCAAAAAGATATCCAAGCCTGACACGGCTGTTTGAAACCGTGCTGCAACGCTCCTTGGAGGGCAGATTATAACGTAGTTCCGGGTACGAAAATCCCGCCGTTCAGTGTACCGACGTCCGCCGCAATGGCCTTTCGGCCCCGGCCGCATCAGCCTCCGGCGCTTTCGGCGGCACGTTGTTCCCGATCCAGGTCAGCATGTCCTGCCAGATGCGGCGTACCTCGGCCGGCGACGGCATGGTTACCGCATTCGGCAGTTCGATGGTAATCACCGGCACATTCTTGCGCACGCCGCCGTAATTGCCCAGCGAACCCGGATACACGCCAAGCGGCCTGAACCATAGACGGCCGAACTTGTTCGGTGTCGGCGCCGGCCCGTCGAAATCGAGTACCCCGAACGGCGCGTGCACCGATACGATCACATTCGGATTGAAATGCTCGATTTCAGCGTACAGCCAGCGGGTTTCCGGTTCCGACAATGGTTCCCTGCCGGGAAAGCGGCGCGCATTGCTGCCGGTCCGTACGCGCCAATAGTGGGGCGCATCGCGTTCCCAGTCCGGCGTCGGGAAATTGCGGTTCAGGTCGACGCCGTTGGCGTTGACACGTTGCGGCTTCGGCGCAAGCAGGCCGTCCGGATTGACTACCGGCGCCACCCGCCAGTAAAACTCCCGCGCCGGCGACGTCTGCATCAGCTGCATCCATTCGAACACGATCGCCGCGGCAGTCAGCTCATCGCCATGAATTGCGCCCAGCAGCAGGATGCGCAGCGGTTCTTCTCCCGGGCGTGGTTTGGATGGCGGAACGCTGCGTGCCAGGATCGGGAAACCTTTGGCCGACGTGGCGCCGGTTGGTGTCACGCCGCTGTGCTCGCAGGCCGCAACCGATATGCGCGGCAGACGCGGCGCCAGTCGCTTGCACCAGTCGGCCAGCGTTGCGTCTGCGGCATGCGCGGATACGCAAAGCAGCACACCAACCGCGAACGCCACCGACCGGCCTTGTCGCCAAAGTTGGTCCATTCCCGCAAAGCCGGCCGGCATCCCGATCAACCCCGGCTCACAGTCCGGCCGCGGCCCGCAATGCTGCGGCCTTGTCGGTGCGTTCCCACGAAAATTCCGGCTCCTCGCGACCGAAATGGCCATAGGCCGCAGTCTTCGCATAGATCGGGCGCAGCAGGTCGAGCATCTGCACGATGCCTTTCGGCCGCAGGTCGAACAGTTCCTGCACCAATGCCGACAGCACTTCGTCACTGACCTTGCCAGTACCGAAGGTCGTGACCATTACCGAAGTCGGCTTGGCGATGCCGATCGCATATGACACCTGGATCTGGCAGCGCTCCGCAAGGCCTGCAGCAACGATGTTCTTGGCAACATAACGGCCGGCATAGGCGGCAGAACGATCGACCTTGGACGGATCCTTGCCGGAGAAAGCACCACCACCGTGCGGCGCCGCGCCGCCATAGGTGTCGACGATGATCTTGCGACCGGTCAGTCCGCAATCGCCTTGCGGTCCGCCGATCACGAAACGGCCGGTCGGATTGACCAGGTAGCGAGTATTCTTCAGCCACTCGGCCGGCACCACCGGCCTGATGATTTCCTCGATCGCCGCTTCCTCGATCGCCTTGTGCTGCATCTCGGGGCTGTGCTGAGTGGACAGCACCACGGTGTCGATCGCGACCGGGCGGCCGTCGACGTAACGCAGCGTGACCTGTGATTTCGCGTCCGGACGCAGCCACGGCAGGCGGCCGTCCTTGCGCAGTTGCGACTGGCGCTCGACGATGCGGTGCGCATAATAAATTGCGGCCGGCATCAGTTCCGGCGTTTCGTCGCAGGCATAACCGAACATCAGGCCCTGGTCGCCCGCCCCCTGGTCGAGGTCGATACCCTTGCCTTCGTCGACGCCCTGCGCAATATCGGGCGACTGCTTGTCGTAGCAGACCATCACCGCGCAGCTCTTGTAGTCGATACCGAAGTCCGCATTGTCGTAGCCGATGCGCTTGATGGTGTCGCGCGCGACGCTGATATAGTCCACATTCGCATGCGTGGTGATTTCACCTGCCAGCACTACCAGGCCGGTATTGCATAGCGTTTCGGCGGCAACGCGCGCCTTCGGGTCTTGCGTGAAAATCGCGTCGAGAATCGAATCGGAAATTTGATCGGCGACTTTGTCGGGGTGACCTTCGGAGACGGATTCCGAAGTGAAGAGGTATTCGTTTGCCATCGCGGGCTCCTGTGAAAAATTATTGACCATGTCGCGGCCAATCCATGAGCCAGCGACGCTTTAGCGAAATTTGTATGCCGCCTCGCAAGTTGTCTGTTAACTCGGCGGATATCACGAATATGATATTTTACGCGTCTTCAAAAGTTTCACAAAAAAATTGTCTCCTTTTTGATGCTTGTCACACTATTTCGCCTGCTATCCCGGTTGCCGCTGCCGCTGCTCCATCTGCTCGGCACCGTACTGGGGTGGCTGGTGTATCTCGTTTCGCCTTCATATCGCAATAGATTGAAAGACAATATCGGCCGCGCCGGTTATTTGCCACAGCTTTCCGCAGCGATTGCCGAAGCCGGCAAGAATGTTCTCGAACTGCCCTTCGTCTGGTGTGCGCCGCAGGAAAAGGTGCTGCGCACCGCAGTCGTCGAGAACTGGGATCTGGTGCAAACGGCGCTTGATGCAAAGCGCGGTATCATTTTTCTAACGCCGCATCTGGGCTGCTTCGAGATTCTGGCACAGGGCTTCGCCGCGCGCAGTCCGCTGACCGTGCTCTACCGTCCGCCACGCAAACAAGCGCTGAAACCGCTGATCGAAGGCGCGCGTGCCCGTCATAACCTGGCACTGGCCCCGGCCAACCTGTCCGGAGTGCGTGCGCTTTTGAAAGTGCTGAAACAAGGCGGCTCGATTGGCCTGCTGCCGGACCAGGTGCCGCAGCAGGGTGAAGGCGTATGGGCGGATTTTTTCGGCAAGCCCGCCTATACGATGAGCCTGCCGGCAAAACTGCAACGCATGACCGGCGCTACCGTCATCCTTGCTTACGCCGAACGGCTGCCGCGCGGCGCCGGCTACGTGCTGCATTTCGTACCGTTCGAGCAGGCGCTGGGCGATACGCCGGAGCAGCAGATCAATGCATCGATGGAACAGTTGATCACGCGCTGCCCGGCACAGTATTTCTGGAGCTACAACCGCTACAAAACGCCGGCCGGCATTGCCCGGCCCGTTACCGAAAACGAGACTGCATGAAACTCCTGCTTGGCTTGATGTGGCTGCTGCACTGGCTACCGCTGCCGCTGCTCGGACGCCTCGGCGAAGGCGTCGGGGCACTGCTGTTCGCAACGGTGAAGTCGCGCCGCGGCATCGCGCTGACCAATCTGCGGCTTTGCCTGCCCGAGTTGTCCGAAAAGGAACGGCGCACAATTGCGCGGCGCCATTTCCAGGCCTATGCGCGCAGCATTCTGGAACGCGGCATATTGTGGTGGGCCTCGGAAGCGCGCCTGCGGCGGCTGATCCGGGTAGAACCCGGTCTGCCGCTGGAAGAAATGCAATCCGGGCCGACCATCCTGTTGTGCCCGCATTTCGTCTGTCTCGACGTGGCCGGCGTTGCCGTTGCGCTGGAGGCAAGCGCGTGCTCGATATACACCCGGCAGAGAAGCCGCACATTCGATGCCGCATTACGCAAGGGCCGCTCGCGCTTCAAGCCGGTCAAACTGTTCTCGCGCGAAGCCGGCGTGAAACCCATCATTCGCGCCCTGCGCGACGGCCTACCCTTCTTCATGCTGCCGGATATGGATTTCGGCGAGAAAGACGCCGAGTTCGTGCCGTTTTTCGGCACGCCGGCTGCCACGCTGACTGCGCCGGCGCGCATCGCAGCCGCAACCGGTGCCAAGATAATCCCGGTAATCGCAACCTTCCTGCCTGACTATTGCGGCTGGAAAGTGACGTTTTACCCTGCATGGGAAAACTATCCCGGCGGCGACAATGTCGCCGCGACGCGCAGGATGAATGCCTTTATCGAAGAACGGGTACTGGAAGCGCCGGCCGAATATTTCTGGGCGCACAAACGCTTCAAGACGCGACCACCAGGCACGCCGGATGTTTATGGAAACAGCGGACCCGACACCCTGCCGCTGCAGGCGTAAACCACAACATCTATAATCGAAACATGAAACTCAAGTTCACCAAGATGCATGGCGCCGGTAACGATTTCGTCGTGATCGACGCGATCAGCCAGCATATCGACCTGACTCCGGCACAATGGAAAATGCTGGCCGATCGCCGCTTCGGCGTCGGCGCAGACCAGATGCTGGTGGTCGAAAAGCCGCAGTCGCCCGGCGTCGATTTCCGTTATCGCATCTACAACGCCGACGGCGGCGAGGTCGAACAATGCGGCAACGGCGCGCGCGCCTTCGTCCGCTTCGTCACCGATAAGGGCTTGACCGACAAGCGCACGATCCGGGTCGAAACCATGTCAGGCGTGATCGAACCGACCCTCGAAGCCGACGGCCGCATCACGGTGGACATGGGTGCGCCCATCCTGGAGCCGCAGCGGGTGCCGTTTGACGCCGGCGGTCTGCAGGGCAAGCCGGAAGGGCGCGACACGTTGTGGCCGCTGGAGATCAACAGCAAGACGGTGTGGATGTCGGTGGTTTCGATGGGTAACCCGCACGCGGTACAGGTGGTCGACGATACGCAGACCGCAGCCGTGCTGCTCGACGGACCGGCGATCGAACATCACCCGCGCTTTCCGAAACGCGTCAATGCCGGATTCATGCAGATCATCGATCGCAACCAGATCCGGCTGCGCGTATTCGAGCGCGGCGCCGGCGAAACACTGGCCTGCGGCACTGGCGCCTGTGCCGCTGTAGTCGCCGGCATACGGCGCGGCCTGCTCGACTCGCCGGTCAAGGTCACCACGCGCGGCGGCGACCTGTCGATCGCCTGGGCCGGCGGCGTTTCTTCTGTCATGCTGACCGGTCCTGCAGTCAGCGTTTTCGAAGGCGAAATCGAGACTTGACGTCATCGACTGCATCAGTCCGGCACCAGCGCTTTTAGTCGATACCGCCGCCTGCGGTAATTTCCCTCCGGGCCGTTCGGGCCGGAATCGACATGCTCGAAGAGGCGCACGATACGATCAAGCGTACGCCGGTTCTCGGCATTTCCCAGCAGAATCAGCCGACGGGCGGTGTGAGGGCGATGCGCGCGAATATCGACCACAAGACAATCGCCGCGATCGGCAGCTTCCGGATCGATCAGCAAGGCTTCGGCTCGCGACAGTCCGAAGCGCGCCGCCAGTTCGATGCGCGCCACAAGCAGCGGATAGGCGTCATGCGCTTCCTGCGACAGGCGCCGCAACCCCTGCTGCGCCCAAGGGGCCGGGGCAGCGCGCTCGGCAACTTTGTCGAGCAGCACCGCCGCTTCTGCAATGCCCTGCGCCGCTGATTTCCGCAGCCAGTGGAGTGCACGCACGTCGTTGTCCGGTTGGGCACGACGGGTGCGCCAGGCGAACACCCCCAGTTCCAGCTGTGCCACACCGTGTCCTGCCTGCGCGGCGCGTTCCAGATAGCGCTGCGCGTCGGCAAGGCTGCGCTGCGAAAATTCGGATTTCAGATAAATCTTCGACAGCGCATACCACGCGTCCGCGCCTCCCTGCTCGGCTGCCAGCGACAACCAGCGTATTGCTTTCTTGTAGTTTGCCACGCCCCTGCTACCAGCAATGCGCCTGCCGCTTGCATCCATTTTCGCGTAATGCAAGCCAAGGAAAAAGCGAGCGCTTCGGTCACCCGCATGCGCCGCATGCTCCCCAAGGAAAATCGCTTCCTCGAGCGCGCTTTCGTTACCGGCTATATACAGCGCCTGCGCGCTGCGCGCCACTAGATCGGCATCACGCGCGCTCAGGGTTCCGGCCATGCTTGTCAGATTGCGTGCCAGCGGCAGCGCCCATTTCAGAAAGGATTCGCGATCTGCCGTCGCCCATGCATGATCGGCCAGCGCAAACCGGGCTTCCAAAACGCCGCTTTGCGCAGCACGCCTTGCCCATTGCAGCATCGCCTCGTTGTCGATGTTCGGCAAGCTCGACGGCTGGGCATTATTCGCACTGACAGCCTCCGCACTGCCCGGCTCGCCAAGGTAACGCGCGAGCATCCATTGCGCCTCCGCAATCCCGGCCTGGGCGGCCACCTGCAG
The DNA here is from genome assembly GCA_966211585.1 of uncultured Noviherbaspirillum sp. Lineage (GTDB taxonomy): Bacteria > Pseudomonadota > Gammaproteobacteria > Burkholderiales > Burkholderiaceae_D > Noviherbaspirillum. The sequence goes on from CBIHNU010000023.1 coordinate 9,001, forward strand.
CGCCTGCACCGCCTTGTTACGTATTGATTCGCTGACCGCGCCCGGCACCTGCCCCAGTACCAGCCGGGCCAGCACCAGCCCGGCCTGCGCAATACCGGCGTCGAATGCGCGTTCATACCAGACGTATAGCCGGGAAGGCTGGAGAGCCTGCTGTGCGGTTTCAAATGGGACATGGCTGCCGATCAACAGCCACGCATCTTTTTCGTCCTGATGGGCAGCGCGGTCCAGCCAATACAGCGCCGTCGCCAGGTTTTTCGGCAAACCCGCGCCGCCGAACAGATAGCGCCTGCCCAACATCAATTGCGCCGATGCCTGCCCCGCGCGCGCAGCGCGGATCAAACTCAATTCACTGCGATTGGCCATACGACCGCCATCCAAATGAAGGACGCTCAGTATTTAGTACAAATTCGGCGTACCGACTGACTGAAATCAAGCAGAGAATAAATCGGTGATTTTTATGTAATTTTGAACTTTTTAATTAGTGTTGCACGGAATTGCATTCAAATAAAAAACAGCTCCAAAATAGAAACGTGCCAAAAAAACCACATCCCGAGATTGCTTTTCACCTTTCGGTCGAAGTTGCTGCGGCCTTCCGACCAATCGTCCGACAGCACCGCGTCGAGCGCTTATCTTTATTCCGTCCTGCATCGCGGATCTACCGCACATTCTTTCCAACGAAAGGCAAAACCATGAAAAGATCATTAGTCGCAATTGCGATATTCGGTGCATTCACCACTTCCGCTTTCGCCCAGACCGGAATATCCATTTATGGGCTCCTCGACGGCGGCCTCGTCTCTGAACGCGGCGGCGCTGCCGGCAACGTCACCAAGCTGACCAGCGGCGTGCAGTCCGGCTCGCGGCTCGGCTTCAAAGGTACCGAAGACCTGGGTGGCGGGCTGACCGCGAAGTTCGTATTGGAGTCCGGCTTCAAGATCGACGACGGCACCATGGCCCAGGCCAGCGCGTCGGCACCGAACGGCCTGCTGTTCGGCAGGCAGGCTTATGTCGGTCTCGGCGGCAACTGGGGCAACGTCACACTGGGCCGCCAGTACACGCCGCACTACCTGACCCTGAGCCAGGTCGACCCGTTCGGCGCCGGGTTGGCGGGCAACTCCACCAATCTTGTGACGACCGTGCTGCGCGCGAACAACACGATCAAATACACCACGCCGGAATGGAGCGGCTTTGACGGCGAACTGGCATACAGCCTGGGTGAAGTCCCAGGGGACAACAAGGCGAATCGCCAGATCGGTGCTGCGGTCGGCTATGCCAATGGTCCGCTAGTGGTAAAACTGGCACACCAGAGCAGCGAAAACGCGACCGGCACGGATCGCGCGCGCAGCACGCTGCTTGCCGGGAAATGGGACTTCGGCATAGCTGCCGCCAGCCTCGGCTTTAATGTCAACAAGGGGATTGGCAGCATCGACAGCCGTGACTATCTGCTCGGCGTAAGCGTTCCATTCGGCGCCAGCACTTTCCTGGCGTCCTATATCCGCAAGGATGATCGGAGCGGCGCAAACAGCGACGCGAACCAATGGGCATTGGGCTACACCTACGCGATGTCCAAACGCACCAACCTCTATACGTCGTATGGACGCATCAACAACAAGAACGGTGCGGCCTACACGGTAGGCAATGCGACTGAAGCAGGAACCGGCGACAAGGCATTCAATATCGGTCTCCGTCACAGCTTCTGATCCAGCCTTGAGGGCTATTGGCCGAGCGCTCCCGCGCCCGGTTCGAATCCGGCGTCGACCACGCCTGTGCTTGACTGTTGTCGGTTAAAATCACGGCTGCGCATTGTCCGCGCCGCCGTGATACCACTCACTCTCGCATACCCATGAGCCATCAACTGGATTCCAACGCCGTCGCCGATTACCTGTCGGACAATCCATATTTTTTCGAAGAACACAGCGAACTGCTGGCGAAGGTCAAGCTGACCAGCCCGCTGGCGGGGCGCACGGTGTCGTTGCAGGAACGGCAGATGGAAGTGCTGCGCGAAAAGGTCAGGCTGATGGAACTGCGCTTGTCCGACCTGATGCGCCTGGCGCAGGAAAATGATGCGATTACGCAGAAGGTGCTGTTGTGGACGCGCTCGCTGCTGCTGGCGCGCAACGACGTCGATCTGCCGCATACGCTGATCAACGGTCTGCAGACGATCTTTTCCGTACCCTATGCCACCTTGCGCATCTGGGGCGTCGCCGAAACGTATTCGCATACCTGGTTTGCCGCCGAAGTGTCGGCCGATGCAAGAATTTTCTGCAATGGCCTGGCCGCGCCGTTCTGCGGGCCGAATCAGGATTTTGAAGCAGCGTCCTGGATCGACGAAGGAGCAACCATCCAGTCGATCGCCATGCTGCCGCTGCGCAGCGATGGCGCGTCCGACGCGTTCGGTCTGCTGGTGCTGGGCGCGCCCGATCCGAACCGCTTCAGCGCCGGTATGGCGACCGATTTCCTCGCGCAAATCGGTGAAACCGCAAGCGCGGCACTGAACTGCTTGCTTGATTGACATGGATAGCGAGAGAAACCGGGCATATCTCGACGGCTATCTCGATTGTCTGAAAAGCCAGCGTCGGCTTTCACCGCATACGATCGCCAATTACCGTCGCGACGTGAGCGAGCTGATTGCGCTGACGGAAATGCAGACACCGGCAGTAGCTCCCGCCGCAGTAACACAATTCCACGTTCGCAAATTCGCCGCCCAGCTACATGCAAAAGGTTTGAACGCGCGCTCGATTGCACGCAAGCTCTCCGCCTGGCGCGGCTTTTTCGCCTGGCTGGCCGAGCAGACGACGCTCGCGGCGAATCCGGTCGACGGCGTGAAGGCGCCGAAGCGCGACAAGCCGCTGCCGAAAGCCTTGTCGGCCGACGACGCGGTGCGGGTAGTCTCGGAAGCCAACCCGGCACGCAAGGCTGACGATTCGACACAGGTGTGCAACCGTGCAATGTTCGAACTGCTGTACTCCAGCGGTCTGCGGGTGTCCGAACTGGCTGCGCTCGACGTGCGTTATGTGCAGGAAGGCGGTTACGTCTCGCTTGGCTGGATCGACTTCGACGCGCATGAAGTTACTGTGACGGGCAAGGGCAACAAGCAGCGCAGGGTGCCCGTCGGCCAGCCGGCATTGCAGGCGATTGCCGCATGGCTTGCCGTGCGCGGCGCGCTGGTCAAGACAGATCTGCATCCTTTGTTTCTCACCGAACGCGGCACCCGGATGTCGCCGCGGGTGCTGCAACTGCGACTGAAAGCGCATGCGCAAGCGCTTGGCATTCCGGCCGATGTGCATCCGCACGTATTGCGCCATTCGTTCGCGTCGCATGTACTGCAATCGTCCGGCGATCTGCGCGCGGTACAGGAAATGCTCGGACATGCGTCGATCGCCGCAACACAGATCTACACCGCGCTCGACTTCCAGCGGCTGGCGCAGGTGTACGATGCCGCCCATCCGCGCGCGAAGAAAACCAGCACGCAAAAATAGCTGCCGCCACGCATCTCATTCACATTACGGCTCGTCCTCATGCTCACCATTACCCTCAAGCCCGGCAAGGAAAAAAGCCTGCTGCGCCGTCATCCATGGATTTTTCCAGCCTCGATCGAGCGTATCGAAGGCAAACCGGAAGAAAAGAACAAGCCGGGTGCCACCGCACTGGTGCAATCGGCATCGGGCCAGTTCCTGGCGCGCGCCGCCTGGAGCCCGAAATCGCAGATTCGGGCCCGCATATGGAGCTTCAATGAAGGCGAACCGATTGATCATGCGCTGATCAAGCGTCGCGTGAAAAAGGCGCTGGCCTACCGGATGGCGACCGTACGCGACACCGATGCGATCCGGCTGATTTTCGGCGAGGCCGACGGCTTTCCCGGCCTGGTGGTCGATTGGTACGGCGGCCGCCAGGGTTGGCTGGTCTGCCAGTTCCAGTCAGCCGGCGTGGAAGCGTGGAAGACGCCGATCGTACAGGCGTTAATCGCGGAAACCGGCTGTCCCAACGTGTACGAACGCTCGGATGCCTCGGTGCGCGAGCGCGAAGGCCTGCCGCTGGTGGCCGGCGTGCTGGCCGGCGAGGCGCCAGGCGACGAAACACTGGTCACGGAAAACGGCGTACGTTACGCGGTCGACATCAAGACCGGCCACAAGACCGGTTTCTATATCGACCAGCGCGACAACCGCCAGCTGGTGATGGAACGTGCGGCCGGACGCGCGGTATTGAATTGTTTCTGCTATACCGGCGGCTTTTCGCTGGCCGCGCTGAAAGGCGGTGCGGCCAGCGTGCTGTCGATCGACTCGTCCGGCGAGGCGCTCGCGGTGGGCCGGCGCAACATGGCGCTCAACGGCTTCGACGGCGCCAAGGCGGAATGGCAGGATGCCGACGTGTTCAAGACATTGCGCAGCCTGCGCGAACAGGGGAAATCGTTCGACCTGATCGTGCTCGATCCGCCGAAATTCGCCGCATCGCCCGATCATGTCGAACGGGCAGCGCGCGCGTACAAGGACATCAACCTGCTCGGGTTTCAACTGCTGCGCGAAGGCGGGCTGCTGTTCACCTATTCCTGCTCGGGTGCGATCAGTGCCGATCTGTTCCAGAAGATCGTAGCCGGCGCGGCCAGCGATGCGAAAGTCGACGCACGCATCCAGCGACGGCTGTCGGCCGGCGTTGATCATCCGATGGCAACCGGTTTTCCTGAAGGCGAATATCTGAAAGGGCTGATGCTGTACAAGCCGTGACGAAAGGCCCGCCCTCCTTGCAACCTGGTTGCAAATTTGCGTCATAATCCCGCATCATGCCAATCTGGATAAAGCAATGAATATCAAAGCCAAACCGGCTGCCGCCGTGGCGCGTCGGAGCCGAAAACCGGACGTACCTGAAACGACCATGCTTGCCGAAGCTCAGTTGCGCGACGCCTCGGTGCGCATTACCGCTGCCCGCGTCAACGTGCTGGCCGCGCTGCTCGGGGCGCAGCGCGCATTGTCCCATCAGGATGTGCAGGATGCGTTCGCCGACATGGATCGGGTCACGCTGTACCGCGCGCTCGATTGTCTGACCGACGCAGGACTGGCGCACAAGATCGCCGGCGACGATCGGGTGTTCCGCTACAGTGCGGGGACCGATCACGGCGCGCAGCCGCAGGACAGCCATGCGCCGCATCATCAGCACGGCCACTTCAAATGCACGCGTTGCGCAAGGGTGTTCTGCCTGGATAGCATCGGTGAGGCGGGCCTGCTGGAAAATGCGCTGCAGGAAACCCTTGGAAAGGGCTTCCGCAGCCACGATATAGAGTTCACCATCAAGGGATGGTGCGCCGACTGTGCGCACTGAATGAATACATGGCTTTGATACCCGCAACCATCCTGACCGGCTTTCTCGGTGCCGGCAAGACCACGCTGCTCAATCGCATCCTGCGCGAGCCGCACGGATACCGGATCGCGGTAATCGAGAATGAATTCGGCCAGGAGAATATCGACAACGACATCCTGGTTCAGGACAGCAGCGAGCAGATCGTCGAGATGAGCAACGGCTGCGTCTGCTGCACGGTGCGCGGCGACCTGATTATTGCGCTCGGCACGCTGGCGCAAAAACGCAATGCCGGCGAACTGCAATTCGACCATGTGGTGATCGAAACCACCGGGCTCGCCAATCCCGGACCGGTGGCCCAGACGTTTTTCATGGATGAGGAAGTGGCCACGCATTATCTGCTGGATGCCATCGTGACCGTGGTCGACGCACGGCACGCGATGCAGCAGCTGGATCAGCATGAAGAAGCGCGGCGTCAGGTCGGATTTGCCGATAAGCTGCTGCTGTCGAAGAGCGACCTGGTCAATGCTGCGGACGTCGACGCATTGAGCGGGCGCCTGAAACGCATCAATCCGCGCGCGCCCATCGGCCGGGTCGATTTCGGCGTCGCGCCGATATCGGACGTACTCGACCTGCGCGGCTTCAACCTGAACGACAAGCTGGAGATCGATCCGGATTTCCTGGCGGAGGAAGAACAAGCGCAACGGCACGATCATGCGCATGAACACCATGATTGCGATGCGCATTGCGAGCACGATCACCACCATGCCCGCCATTCCGACGATATTGCCGCATTCGTGTTCAAAAGCGATCGGCCATTCGACAGTGCCCGCCTGGATGAATTCCTGGGCGGCCTGGTACAGGTATACGGCCCGCGAATGCTGCGTTACAAGGGCGTATTATGGATGCAGGGCGCTGACCGCAAAGTGGTGTTCCAGGGCGTGCATCAGACAATGGGCAGCGACGTCGGCGCAAAATGGCCGGAGGGTCAGGCGCGCGGCAGCAAAATGGTGTTTATCGGGAAGAATCTTCCGGAGGAAATTTTTATTCGCGGTCTGGAACAATGTTTGGTATAAACTATCGCCGCTTTGATGTAGCTTTGATGTAAGTTCAAACAACCGGGGTAGTGGTTCGGCAATATGCGCTGATCAGTGCCGCAGCAACCGGTGGCGGCCTTTCAGGCGAGTACGAAAATAGCGGCAGCGCCAGGATGGATGCGACGGCCAGGCGGACGCCGAACAGGTCGGGCAGTGCATTGAAATGAGGATGCCATGAACGCAACCGTGACGAGAACTTCCGCGAAGAGCACGAACACCAGGGGCGCAAAAAAAATGGCCGCCGGAACTGCTGCGCCGCCCAAGACCAAAACAGCATCCAGCCGCGTCGATGCCTCGACCGTGAAAGCAGTGACCCGCAAACTGGCGAAGTCCTTCACGGGCACGCTCAAGACGGCTGCGAAAGCGACATCCGCAAAAACGATTGCCAAAGCGCCCGGAACCGCGGTAAAAAGCAAACCGGCCGCAAAAACGGCAAGAAAATCCGCCGTGAAGACAAGCACGGAAAAACGGCCGGTGCCGACCGCCCCTCGCGTCGGTGCCGACAAGAGCCCTGCTCCGAAAGCGGGCAAGGGAGCAACCAGTTTGAAGTCGGTACTCGACAGAGCGGCTTCAAAAATTCGTTCCAAGGAGAGATCCGGTTCTTCCATGAGCGGTAACAATGGACGCATCGGGTTAACAGATACAATGGAAAAATCCGCAGTTTCGAAAGTAAGCGAAGTGGCTACCAAAACAACGAAATCGACCCCCGCCGCCCCTGCCGACGGCACCCTGCTGACCGAGGCGCAAATCCTGAAGATGAGTGACAAGGATTACATGAACGAGGCGCAACTGGCCTTCTTCAAGGCGCGTCTGCAGCAGCTTGAACGCGATCTTCTGAAGAACGCCGGAGAAACCACCGAACATTTGCGCGAAACCGTGCTGGTGCCCGATCCCGCGGATCGCGCGACGATCGAGGAAGAGCATGCGCTTGAATTGCGTACCCGCGACCGCGAACGCAAGCTGCTGAAGAAGGTGCAGCAATCGATCGCCAGCATCGATTCCGGCGAATACGGCTGGTGCGAAGAGACGGGTGAACCGATCGGTATTCCGCGTCTGCTCGCACGTCCGACCGCAACACTCTCGCTGGAAGCGCAGCAGCGCCGCGAACTCAAACAAAAGCTGTACGGGGATTGATGCTCGTCGAGCCCCGCTCGACGCCGACTTCGCAAGCGTACGTTGCCTCGTGCACCGTACGCTTGTTTGTTTTTACCGGTACCTGCGGTTGATGTCGTCTGTCGGATATGAAATTGAGTCTGCTGAATATCGGCCATTGACGTTCAAAGAACATTTCCTTTTTTCATGCGAAAAAACCACAATGTTTGACAAACATGGCTCCTGCCGTTGTAATGACGAACCGGCGCATGATCCGTGTTGTTTTGGCAAAAGAGCAATATTTCCCGCCTGCGCAGAAAAATAAGAGCGGGAAACTCAATTCAGGGAAAACGTGGGGATCTTTTCGCTTTTCGGCAAGAAAGACCAGAAGGACCGCCAGCAGACGATATCCGCTGACAAGGATGCTGCGCGCGCCAAACGCAATGGCACCAATACGGTCCAGTCCGGCGATGTCGGCAAGAGCGCCAGCCGTTCGAGTACGGTCAAGCGCGACGCGCAGACGGCGCGCGCCACTGCCCTGAAAATCGATGCGATCGAATCCGAAATGTCGTCGGAATTCGTTAACCTGACGACCATTACCCGAACCGGCAATACCGTGCGCGGCACACCATCTGCGCCTGCGACCGCTCCCGCTGCGCCCCCCGCGAAAAAGCCTGCTCCGCCAGCCCCGGCGAAGCCGCATCCGGAGGCAAGGAAAGTGGCGGTGCCATTAGCCGGACAAACACTGCAACCCCTGTCGGCGACCTCGGGAACCACCACCGAATTACTGCTGGATGGCACCAGCACCGTTGAAGACATCGCTTCACCTTCATCAGAAGGTGCGGCAGCAATCGAAGAAGCAGCCATTCTGTACGCGAACGGCCAGGCAGGGCTGGTCGAGCAGATGCTGCAGGCTGCAATTGCTGAAGACATGCTCGGCGACGTCGCACGGAAAGCCTGGTGGATGCTGTTCGACCTGTACCAGGTCACCGGCAAGCAGCAGGAGTTCGAACGCCTGTCCATCGAATACGCGAACAAGTTCGAGACGTCGCCGCCGACATGGACCGGCAACAACACGCAGGAGGCCCCGAAATCGACCGCAACATCGGGCGCCGCACCAATCATATCGTTCAACGGCAAGCTCGATGGCGGTTGCGTGAAGCTGACCGATCGAATGCGGAAGCTGGCAGAAACCCAGCGCACACTGCGGCTCGAATTCGCCCGCGTCACCGAGGTCGATCCGGCCGGCTGCCGCCTGCTGCTTGACGTGTTGAAGACACTGCAAAAATCCGGACATGACCTTGTTCTGGTGGGTGCCTCGGAGCTGCTCGATAAAGTGCATGCGATTCTTGAGGTGGGGCGCCGCGACGATACCGAAGACGGATGGCTGCTGCTGCTCGAACTGCTGCAGTTGCTGAACCGGGAAAAGGAATTCGAGGAAATCAGCATCGATTACTGCGTGACGTTCGAAGTCTCGCCGCCCGCCTTCGTTGCACCGAAATCCAAGATCACCACTGCGCAGGCGGAAGCGTCTGCGAATGCGGCGCCGGCCCAGGACTGCTTCACGATGCCAGCACTGATCGAAGGACGCATCGACAACCTGATCGTGGCAATCGCCGCTTATGCAGACGAGCATGAACCGGCGATCATCGACTGCGCGCAACTGGCACGCGTCGACTTCAACGCCGCCGGACGCCTGTTGACCGGTCTGGCACCGTTCTGCGGCAATGGCAAAGCCGTCATCGAATTCCATCACGTCAATCATCTCGTTGCGGAACTGTTGAACGTGATCGGCCTGCAGGATATCGTGCGCATTCTGCCGCGCAAGAACTGAACATTCGTCGCCCGACTGGCGATTTCCCCTCGATCGCCTACACTGGACTTCATTCCGGGAATATCGATCATCCTTTCCCGCTGCAGCTTTGCGCTTGTATTCCCGCAGCATGCCCCCAATTGCAGTGAATCACTGCAACAGATTATTTGACACCTTCCTCAGAGGCACGCATGGAACAATTCCACGGCACGACCATCCTGTCCGTACGCCGCGGCGACACCGTCGCACTGGGTGGCGACGGCCAGGTAACACTCGGCAATATCGTAATGAAGGGCAGCGCGCGCAAGGTACGCAGGCTGTATCAGGGCAAGGTGCTGGCCGGTTTTGCGGGCGGCACTGCGGATGCGTTCACGCTGATCGAGCGCTTTGAGGGCAAGCTTGAGAAACACCAGGGCAATCTGATGCGCGCCTCGGTCGAATTGGCGAAGGACTGGCGTACCGACCGCATCCTGCGCCGGCTCGAAGCGATGCTGCTGGTGGCCGACCGGGAATCGACACTGATCATTACCGGCAACGGCGACGTGCTGGAACCGGAAGGCGGTATCGGCGCGATCGGTTCGGGCGGCGTGTACGCCCAGTCGGCGGCCAAGGCGCTGCAGGAGAACACCGACCTGACGCCGGTCGACATCGTGAAGAAAGCGCTCACTATCGCCGGCGAGCTCTGCATCTATACCAATCTGTCGCACACCATCGAAACCCTCGACTAAGCGCGCAAGTTCTTCGCGCACAACCACCATGAACATGACTCCCCAGGAAATCGTTTCCGAACTCGACAAGCACGTGGTCGGACAGGCGCGCGCCAAGCGCGCGGTCGCGATCGCATTACGCAATCGCTGGCGTCGCCAGCAGGTGGCCGAACCGCTGCGCCATGAAATCACGCCGAAAAACATCCTGATGATCGGGCCGACCGGCGTCGGCAAAACCGAGATCGCGCGCCGACTGGCGAAGCTGGCCGACGCGCCGTTCATCAAGATCGAAGCGACCAAGTTCACCGAGGTCGGCTATGTCGGCCGCGATGTCGACACCATCATCCGCGACCTGATCGACATTGGCATCAAGCAGACACGCGAATCGGAAATGCGCAAGGTGCGCACGCGCGCCGAAGACGCCGCCGAAGACCGGGTGCTCGACATCCTGGTGCCGCCGGCACGCGACTTCGGTTTCAGCGCAACGCCGTCCACCCCGGCCGAAGGCGAAGCGCAGGGCGGCAGCACCACGCGCCAGACTTTCCGCAAGCGCTTGCGCGAAGGCGCAATGGACGATCGCGAAATCGAAATCGAAGTTGCCGAAACCGGTCCGCACATGGAAATCATGGCGCCACCTGGCATGGAAGAAATGACCGAGCAGATCAAGTCGATGTTTTCCGGCATCGGCGGCAATCGCAAGAAGAAGCGCAAGGTCAAGATCCGCGAGGCGATCAGGCTGCTGACCGAGGAAGAAGCGGCCAAGCTGGTCAACGAGGACGAGCTGAAACAGCAGGCGATCATGAACGTCGAGCAGAACGGCATCGTGTTTCTCGACGAGATAGACAAGATCGCCAGCCGCTCTGAAGTCGGCGGTGCCGACGTGTCGCGCGCCGGCGTGCAGCGCGACCTGCTGCCGCTGGTCGAAGGCACCACTGTCAACACCAAGTACGGCATGATCCGCACCGACCATATCCTGTTCATCGCGTCCGGCGCCTTCCATCTGGCAAAACCATCCGACCTGATTCCGGAACTGCAGGGGCGTTTCCCGATCCGCGTCGAGCTCGAATCGCTGGCAATCGCCGATTTCGAACGCATCCTGACCAGCACCGATGCCTGCCTGACCAAGCAGTACGAAGCACTGCTGGAAACGGAAAACGTGAAGATCGAATTCACTGCCGACGGCATCCGACGCCTTGCGGAAATCGCATTTTCGGTGAATGAAAAAACCGAAAACATCGGTGCTCGCCGTTTATATACGGTGATGGAAAAACTGCTGGAAGAAATGTCGTTTACCGCCAGCGAAGCATCCGGCAAGACAGTCGCGATCGACGGCGCATACGTCGACGAAAAGCTCGGCGCACTGGCGATCGACGAAGACCTGTCGCGTTACGTATTGTGATCGGCCATGGCAGGCGCACAGCCTGCCATATCCCACCATCATGGCCAACAAGGCACTCAGCAAACGTCAAAAGCTGACCTTCCGGGTCGAGCCCTCGCAAAAGACACTGAAGCCGCGCAATCCGCTCTCGGTTTCGGCGAAGCAGCACACAGCCGGGCCGCAGCGCAAAGCCGCTTCGGCAGCGCCTTGCCTGCCAAAACACGCATTGAAGAAGACGCCCGACGAACCAGAGGAAAATTGAGGTCGATCTTCGCCTGACTTCACGCCAGAGATTAGCGGCCTATCCCTGACGAACCTTGCCTGCGCGCCGCGGTAGCGTCAGGAGGGCTGACCTGTTGTTGCGGCATGCCGGCACTACCGGGCGGTGTCGGTGCTGCAGGTACGGCTGTTGGGGCAGGCGGCCGGCTGACCACAGCGGCCGGCGGCGCCATCTGCTGCGCCGGCGCGGGCGACGTCGGAACAGGCTGGTTTGCCGCGGCAGCGGGCGGCGCTGCCGAGGTCGCAGGCGCGGACGGGGCGCCCGGCGTTGCAGGAGCCGCCACGACAGCAGGCGGCACGGGCGCCGGCGCCTGCTGTATGGTTGGCGCCGGCACGGGTTGAGGTTGAGGGCGCACTGGCGCAACGGTTGCCAGGTTTACTTCCGATTTCGCGTTCTCCGGCAATTCCACCCGCTTCACCGCACCGCCGTCCGACAGCAGCACGTAATCACGATGCACTTCCTTGACCGTCACGCCGGGCGCGACCTCCGTATCGACCCGGACGGCCTGCGCCGGCTTGCCGTCCGCGCTGAGGATGGCAATGCTTTCATCCGCGCTGCCGGACATGATGACGCCCTTCAACTGGTAATTGCTTGCCACCGCGACCTTGCCGGCGCGTCCGCCGAACAGTGTGGCTGCAGCCTGGGGATCGATATCGCTTTTGGCTACGCGCGGCGGTGCCGCCACCGGGCGCAACGGCGGTTTGAATAGTTGCAATCCCCAGTATGCGATCGACGCGCACAGCAGGATGAACAATAGAAAACTTGCAACGAGCGGCAAGCGCTTCATCTGGTCTCTCTCAACGAATCGGAAAACGATACACGGCGCCTCATCGCACCAACTGGTTGATCTCGATGATCGGCATCAGTACCGCCAGCACGATCAGCAACACCACCACGCCCATCACCAGGATCAGCGCCGGTTCCAGCAGGCCGGCGATGGTCATCGCGCGGCGTTCCAGATCCTGCTCCTGCGCATTCGACGCGCGCTCCAGCATCGCCGGCAATTCGCCGGTCACTTCCCCGGCACGGATCATATGGATCAGCATCGGAGGGAAATGCTTGTGGGCCGACAATGCGCGCGCCAGGCCGACGCCTTCGCGCACGCTGGCGGTCGCCTCTTCCACCTGTTCTCGCATCGCGACGTTAGACAACGTATCGCGGCTGGTCTGCAGCGCGCGCAGGATAGGCACGCCGGAGCCGGTGGTGATCGCCAGCGTGCTGGCGAAACGCGCGGTGTTCAGGCTGCGCTCGAACTTGCCGTACAGCGGCGCAGTCAGCAGCCAGCGGTGCCAGCGATACTTGATGTCCGGATTTTTCAGCGCGGTGCGCCACGCAAAGAATGCGCCGATCGCGGCAATCGCGACGATCCAGCCGTAGCTGCGCACGAAGTCCGAAATGCCGAGCATGATGACGGTCAGCAACGGCAATTTCTGCTTGGTGTTGGCGAACACCGACACGATCTGCGGCACCACATAGGCGAGCAGGAAGATCACGATCGCGAACGCGACCACGGTGACGATCGCCGGGTAGGTGAACGCGAGCCGCACTTTCTGCACCAGCGAATTGCGGCGCTCGATGTAATCAGCCAGGCGCGACAACACGCGCGACAACTGGCCGATCTGTTCGCCGGATGCGACCAGCGCACGGTAGATGTCGGCGAAGTCGCGCGGATGATGCGACAGCGCATCGGACAACGATGCTCCGGCCATCACTTCGGAACGGATCGATGCGATCAGGTCGCGCACGTATGCGCGCTCGGCCTGTTCCAGCAATGCGGTAAACGCCTGCTCCAGCGGCAGGCTCGCTTCCAGCAGGCTGGCCAGCTGGCGCGTGAACAGCGCCAGCTCCATCGTTGACAGGCGATCGCCGAATGCGGAACGGCGCGCCTGTCCAAGCTCGTCGACCTGAGCGGTGATCGCATCGACCGCGATCGGCACCAAACCTTGCGTACGCAGGTCGGAACGTGCAGCGCGGGCGCTGTCGGCGTTGACGACACCTTTGCGGGTACCGCCTTCGGCGTCTACGGCTTCATAACGAAATGCAGGCACGATTGATTCAATTCCCGTTTAAACAATACGGCGACTCGGCCCGAAGGTCCATGCCGCTAATCCTTGGTGACGCGCAACAGTTCCGCCTGCGTGGTAACGCCTTCGGCCAGCCAGCGCTCGCCATCCTCGCGCATGGTGCGCATGCCATCGCGCTGCGCGGTCGCGCGAATGTCGGCTTCCGATGCGCGGTCGTGGATCTGCGCGCGGATCTCGTCGGTGGTCAGCAGCAACTCGTACACCCCGACGCGGCCCTGATAGCCGGTATGGCCGCACTTGTCGCAACCGACCGCATGCCATTGCTTGCCATGCTCATCGTAACGCTTGCAGACCGGGCACAGCTTGCGCACCAGCCGCTGCGCAACGGCGCCCAGTAGCGACGATGACAGCAGGAACGGTTCGATGCCCATGTCGAGCAGGCGCGTGACCGCTGCCGCCGAATCATTGGTATGCAGCGTCGCCAGCACCAAGTGGCCGGTCAGCGATGCCTGCACCGCGATCTGCGCGGTTTCGAGATCGCGGATCTCGCCGATCATGATCACGTCCGGGTCCTGCCGCAGAATCGCGCGCAAGGCTTTCGCAAACGTCATCTCGATGCGCGGATTGACCTGGGTCTGGCCGACGCCGGCCAGCTCGTATTCGATCGGGTCTTCGACGGTCAGGATGTTGGTGGTGCTCGCGTTCAGCCGCGACAAGGCGGCGTACAGCGTGGTGGTCTTGCCGGAACCGGTTGGCCCGGTCACGAGCACGATACCGTGCGGCTGGCTGATCAGATGATCGAATTCCTTCAGCACATCGGCAGCCATGCCGAGATGCTGCAGGTCGAGCCGGCCGCCTTCCTTGTCGAGCAGACGCAGCACCGCGCGCTCGCCGTGGCCGGTCGGCAGCGTCGACACCCGCACGTCGATCGGCTTGCCGCCGACGCGCAAGGTGATGCGGCCGTCCTGCGGCAGGCGCTTCTCGGCGATGTCGAGCTGCGCCATGATCTTGATGCGCGAGATCAGCGATGCATGGATCGCCTTCTTCGGCCGCACGATATCGCGCAACGTGCCGTCGATACGGAAGCGCACCACCGAGATCTGCTCGAACGGTTCGATATGGATGTCGGATGCCTCTTCGCGCAGCGCCTGCGTCAGCAGAGCGTTGATCATGCGGATCACCGGCGCGTCGTCGGCCGATTCCAGCAGGTCTTCGATGGCCGGCATGTCGAGCATCAGCTTGGTCAGGTCGAGATCGGATTCGACATCCTCGACCACCTGCGCGGCGTCGCCGCCGGAACCGGCGTAGGCTTTTGCGATGGCCGCTTCCAACTCTTCGCGCGACAGCGACTTCAACTTGACGCGGCCGAAACGGCGGCTGACTTCGGCGATTGCCGACGGCGTGGTGGCTTCCGACACCCACACTTCGACGGCGCTATTGGCCGCTTCGCCGCGGCGCGCCAGCAACGCGTAATCGCGCGCGAACGCATAGGGCAGCAGGCGGGCATCGGTCATTACAGTACTCATTGCGATGGATTCGGACTCGGATTCAGGTTGGGAACAGGATTCTCTCGCGCCGGCGGCGCACCGCTCGGCGTCGGCAGATTCGCCGGCGGAATCGGCTGCACGCCGGGCGGCAGGTTGACCATCGATCCGCCGACCGGACGGCCGTTCTGCAGCGGCGGCAGTTCCGGTGCGCCGCTGCCGGACAGCAGCGACGATTGCGTCAACTGCTGCACGCGCTGCACGCCGCGAATGTAATCGTAACGGTCGGCCGTGATGTCGACGCTCTGTTCCTGGTTGCGCAGCACGATCGGCCGCAGGAACACCATCAGGTTGGTCTTGGTGCGCTTGCGCGTCTGGTATTTGAACAGGTTGCCGAGGACGGGCACGTCACCCAGGCCGGGCACCTTCTCGGTGCTGTCGGTCAAGCGGTCTTCCAGCAGGCCGCCGAGCACGACGATCTGGCCGTCGTCGACCAGCACGTTCGATTCGATCGAGCGCTTGCTGGTGATGATGCCGGCGGCGTTGGTGCTGTCCTGCACCGCCGAGGTTTCCTGGTAAATCTGCAGCTTGATGGTGCCGCCTTCGGATACCTGCGGCTTCACCCGCAGCGCGAGGCCGACGTCGCGCCGCTCGATGGTCTGGAACGGATTGGAGCTGCCGGATGCGGTCGTGGTGTACTGGCCGGTGATGAACGGCACGTTCTGGCCGACGATGATGCGCGCCTCTTCATTGTCGAGCGTGACCAGGTTCGGAATCGACAGGATGTTGGCGCCGTCCTGCGTTTCCAGCGCGTGCGCCAGCGCGCCGAGCGTGAGCTGGCCGCCGATCTGGCGGAAGATGCCGAGGTTCAGGCCATTGTTCGGCGCGATCGGATTGCCTGTCGTTGTCTTCGCGATGGCCTGACTGATCAGGTTGTTGCCGCCGGTAGAAAACGAGGTGCCGCCGCCGACCCGGTATGCGCTGCTCCTGTCACCCGACAGCCCGAGCCACTGGATGCCGAGCTCGGCGGCCTTGTCGGCCGACACTTCGACGATCAGCGATTCGATATACACCTGTGCACGGCGCGCATCGAGCTGGTCGATCACCGTGCGCAGATTGCGATACACCGGCTCGCTGGCGGTGATGATCAGCGAATTGGTTGCCGCGTCGGCCTGGATATAGCCGGCCGGACCGCCGCTCGGCAGCGTCGTCGGCGTCTGCTGGGTATTGGTCAGCGCGCCGCCGCCAAGCTGGCTCTGCTGGCCGCCGGCGGTCATGCTGGCTTGCTGCGCCTGCGGTTGCGGCGCCGCGGTGGCGGGCGACGCGGCGCCGGCATCGCCGCGGTCGGATGCAACTACCGCGCGCAAGGTCTGCGCCAGCTTGATTGCATCGGCATTGCGCAGATACACGACATGCACGTTGCCCGGTTGCGAAGTCGGCTGATCGAGCTTCGCGATCAGCGATTTCGCGAGATTCGCGCGCGCCACTGTCGGCGCACGCACGATCACGGAGTTGGTACGCGAATCGGCCAGCACGCTGATGTTGCCGCCGGCGGCGGCAACGCCCGGCTGCGCGGTCGGACCGGATTCGAGCAGGCGATTGACCATCATCGCGATATCGGTCGCGATCGCGTACTGCACCGGCACCACGTCGAGATTGGCGCTGGCCGGCGCATCCAGTGCCGCGATGATCTTGCCGAGGCGCTTCAAATTGTCCGCATAGTCGGTGATGACGAGGGTGTTATTGCTCGGATCGGCGTTGATGGTGTTGTTCGGTGAAATCAATGGCCGCAGCACCGGTACCAGCCCGGCGGCCGATTCGTAGTTCAGGTGGAAGATCTGGGTCGCGATCTGGTCACCGCGCACCGCGCCGGTCTCGATCGGGCCGGCCTGCAGCTTCGCGTCGGCTTCCGGTACGACCTTGGTGAAGCCGGCGGTCTTGACTACGGCAAAACCCTGCAACCGCAATGCCGAGGTCAGCATCTGCAAGGCCTGGGCCTTGGTGACCGGTTTTTCGGAAACCAGGTTGATCGTTCCCTTGACGCGCGGATCGATGACGAAGGTGGTGCGGGTGTAATGCCCGATCGCCTTGATCACCGATTCGATATCGGCGCCGACGAAATTGAGCGTGGCCTGGTTGGCGGCCGGGTCTTGCGCGAGCGCCGGCGGTACCGCCGACAGTGCGGCGCAGGCGAGCAACGCGCCTGCGCTCCAGCGGCGCCATGTCGCGCGAACCGGGATCCGTTTTGCTGATGTTTCTGCTGATTGATTTTTTTTCATTTGAACTCTAGCGCGATAACATTCCTGCCGTCCACTTGTCGGCGTTGACCCAGCAAATTAAGCAAATTCGCCAGCCTTTCTTCCTGCCCTTCTTCTGCTTCCGCCCTTCCTGAAAACTGGAAATGACCATTGTTCAAGGTGCCGCTGCCGGTCAGCAGTAACGGGCCTTTGAGTGTCTTCAATGTCAATTGTGCCTGCCGGCCACGCCAGTCCATTATCATTTGGTAGGCGCCCAGTGGTTTGATCGGTGACAGACGCGAGGCAATGTCGCTCAATTGCAAGATCATTCTGCCATTCACGTCGACCGCATTGTCACGCCGCGTCACCTGCAATGGCTCCCATGACAGCCGCATCTGGCCCGATGGCTGTATCGTGTTCAGCGGCGCGCCCAAGGCAGCCAGTCTCTCGGCCGGCAATGAAATCGCCGCCGGCGTCACCTGCCACTGGTTCCAGCTACCGGTAATGCCGAGCGACTGCGACAGCGCAGCCGGATTCTGCAACTCCAGGCTGACCTGGCCCAGCAATACCAGCGGCGACAGGCGCCAGGAAAACCTTCCGGGCAGCAACGGCGTTACCGGATCCGCACCGCTCGGCGCGCCACCAACGAAGGCCGAACCCTGCCACAAGGTGCCTTGCGCATCGCCCAGCGTCAGACGGCCACCGGTCTGCGCCTCCAGTGCCGACGCCATCCATGCCGCCGGGCAAAACGCGATCAGGGTTGCCGTCACGCTAACGACACCGGCCAGCAACCATATCACGGGTCGACGCATCAGACTGCCCTCATTCCGACTGTCCGCCGCCCTGCTGCCGCAGCGTCAGGCTGGCGTTGACCATATCGGGTTTCTGCTGCGCATCGACGGTCGCGTCCACCACCGACAGGCGCAGCGTCTTTTGCGCATCCTGCAACCAGTCGACGATGCCGGCAAACGACACCGCGCTGAACTGGACCTTTACCATCTCGCCGGTCAGCAACACACTTTGCGGCTTCAGCCCCTTGTCGGCGAGCGACGCCTCAATGCTTTCGCGCGTCAATGCCGGCGCCGGCGTTTCGCTCTTGCCGGCAAGAGCCGCGGCGTCCCTTGCCATCGCCTGCAGTTCCGCCGATTGCTGGCGCAATCCCGGCAAGGCTTTTTCCAGGTTCTTGCGACCGCTAAGCGCCGGATCGATCAGCAACATATAAAACAGCCCGAACACGATGACGACAGCCGCGGTTGCCAGCAGGTTCTGCTCGCGCTTGTTGCGTGCGGCCCAGAACGTCAAGAACGACTGTTTCAATCCATCCATGGTGGCTGCCGCGTTCATTTCGCACTCCTGATTTGCCAGACACCGGCACTCGGCTGCGACAGCGTGAGATTGCGCGCCGCCAGCGCATTGCGCAGGCGCTCGCCCGGTTCGACACCCGGCTTCGGTTTTACCAGCAGGCTACGGTCGTGATATTCCAGTGCGGCGATCGGCGCCGCGCCCTGGGTCGCGGCATTCCATGCGTCGCCGAATGCGGCGGCCAGCGCGATGAAATCGTCGGGTGCGATCTGCCCGGATTCGCGCTGCGCGGCAGCCGTCTTTTGCCGCATCTGCGCGATCGGATCGATGATCACCGTTTCTTTTGGAAAGGCGTTCTTGTAGGTCTGGATCATGCCCGTGCGCAACGCTTCGGCTTCACGCTTCATGCGCAGCCAGTCGACGTTCAGGCCGACCGCATTGATCGCCAGCAGCGTGGCGGCCAGCGCCAGCGGCCAGCGCCACGGCCGCCAGTCGATGCCGCCACCACCGGCTGCACCGATGCCGCTCATCAGGTTGATCGAAGACTTGTCGGCGCCGGCGATCCAGCGCGGCCAGTTGTCTGCATGCAGCGTGATGCGCTGTTCCAGTGCCGGTGCGGCATGCACAACCGTACGCAGCGATTCCTGGTAATCGTGCATGCGCGACTGGGGCACGTACAACGTGATCGGCGCCTGCGGCACCACCGCGACCAGCGACTGGATCACTTCGAACGCGGCCGATTCCGGCTGGTCGGCGACGATCGCCAGGCCGATGCCGTCCTGCTCAGCCAGCCGCACCGTCACATCGATCTCGCTGCCATGCTCGATGACCGCCGCGCTGACCGTGTCCGGCTGAAACGGCAGGCAGAGCTGCGACGGCAGCGCGATCACTTTGCGCGCGCCGAGCGCGAGCAAGGTCTTGTGCAGCAGTTCCAGCCAGCCGCGATGCACCACGGCCACCGTGCGCAAGCCGCCGGCGCTGTCGCCGGCGACCACCACGCATTCGGCGGGATCGCTCATCAACTGGTCTTCGATCAGGTTGGGCAGCGCCGCCTTGAGCCGTGCGGCCGACAGCGGCGGCACCTTGACGCGCAGCAGTGTCACGTCGCTCGCGGCCAGCAGCAGCACGACCTGTTGCGCGCGCGCGGCCGGTTCGGAAAGTTCGGACAGGGCTGCCGTGCCTTCGCGTTCGACAGCGCTGCCGCCGGCGACCGACGCGAACTGGCAATACAGGGGCTGCCCGGGCTCAAGGCTGTCGGCGGCGGCCTTGGAAGGCAGGCGGATATACAGTGTGCTCAAGGGTCTCGCTCTTTCTTGTGGTTTTAATCTTCCCGGATCCAGATAACCCTGGTGCTGCGGTTGTTCGTGCGCTCGACCAGCGCCTGCATGTCCATCGCGGCGCGGCTCAGCCTTACCTTGCCGTTGACCAGGAAAAAATTGGTCACGACCGCGATGTTGCTCGGCGTTGCCGCCGATGTCCTGGCGGCAAGTTGCGTGTTGAAGTCGCTGATCGACCGGAAATACACACCGCTGTCGCGGCTGGCGGTCAGCGCGGCCGCATCCGCCAGGGACAGTTTGTCAATTTGCGCCGCCAGCACTTCGGCCGAAGCGGTGTTCACATTGATCGGCGTCGGGTTCGGCAAAATCGTCACATAGTCTTTCAGCTTGTTCAGCATGTCCACATCGAATCCGGGCACCGCCAGCAAATCCTGCACATACTCGAACGCCATCGGCCGCGTACCGGATTGCGACTGGCTCACAGCACTGGCGCCACCAGTGGCGCTGGTCGGCTTCGCTTGTCCGGCCGCGATCGCATCAGCGGTCGCCTGCGCCAATGCGGGGTTCAACTGCAGCAAGCCAAGCAGGCGCTGAAACGTCGCGACCTCGACCGGATTGACCGTGCCGCCGGAAGCCAGATTGGTCAGGTTGTAGCGCGATTCCGCATCGACAATGCCACCCGACAGAGTCGCGTCGCTGGCATCCGCATCGGTACGGCCGTTCTCGACATACTGGTCGAGCCGCGTTTCCGCCAGCGGCACCGCCCATGGCTCGCCCAGGTGGTCGATCGACGACGTATATGCATCGGCGCGCAGGATCAGGCTGGCCCAGTCGAGCGCGCCGCGCAGGATCCATTGCTTCTGCAACTGCAGCCGCTGGTTTTCGATCGAACGCACCTGCACCTGCTGCTGCCAGAACAGACTGGCGACGATCGTGATCGCCAGCGTCGTCAGCAGCAGAGCGGTCACTACCGCGACACCACGCTGGCGCGACAACGATCGATGCAGCGTCATACCGGCCCCAGCAAAAATATCTTGGTCATCGGCGATGTGCGTCCCGGCAAACGCAGCGACATTTCCAGCCCGGTCGGCCCGACGGCCGTGACGCCGGAAGCCGTCGTCGTGCCGGCCTGCACGTCCGCGCCGGGAGCACGCCAGCCCTTACCGTCATTGATCCATACCCGCAGGTCCATGTTTTGCACATTGGACTGCAGCACCACCGGCGGATTCGGATTGGCGTCGCCGGTGACGTTGAGCCACAGGGTGTCCAGCGTATTCAGATCGCGCGTCGCTTCCGTTTCGCGGCGAGTCAGCGCGCCACCCCTGATTTCATAAGCAACCACCTGCAGGCGCGACGGCTGGTCGTCGGCCAGCACCGTGCGCACCATGATCACCCGGCCCGGCTCGGCCAGCAGCGGCGCGCGGCCCGGCACCATCGCGGAATTGACGATATGCGCGCAATCGCTCTGCATTTGCGCGAACGCGAGCTGCATGCCGCGTACCTGTTCCATCTCGCTGGTCAGCGACACCCGTGCGCGCACGATGCTGTCGAGCCCGCGCCAGCCAAGCACCGCGACGATCGCCAGCACGGTGATCGCCACCAGCAGCTCGATCAGCGTGAAGCCGCTTGTCCTGGTCGCCCGCTTATCCATTGGGCACGATCTGCGCCAGCTTGATGATGCGGCGCTCCGGGTTTAGCGAATCGAATACGCTGACTTCGACGCGGCGGAAATTCGGGTTCGGCGTCGCCACTACTTCTTCCTCGCAGACCAGTTGCAGGTCGCCTTGCGGACAAGCGAACGAGCGCTTGCCGAATGCCGGCCACTCATGCGCGAGGCGGATCTGCGACAGCCGGTTTTCAGCGGACCAGGTCGCCGTCATCGACGCGCGCAAGGCGCTGCTGTTCTGCGTCAGGCTGCCGACCGCGCGGAGGCTGGCGCCGAGCGCGGTACCGACAATGACCAGCGCCACCAGCACTTCCAGCAGCGTGAATCCGTTTGCGTCGCAATCGTATCGCCGGCGCATCTTATTCCACCGCGAAATGGCCGATACCGTCGGCCCGCACCGCGACGCTCGCATCGCCAGAAGCCAGTGTCAGCACGAAGGGTTTGTCGACAGGTTCGCGGCCGAACACGACGCGCAACGGCCCGTTGCCGGGCGGCGGCGGATTGACCGAGATTGCCAGCGGCGCCTGCTTGAAATCCCGTTCGCGCAGGATGTCGTCCTGCGTGACCGGCGCCCATTCATTGTCATTGCGAATCCAGAAACGATAGCGATACTGATCAACTTCGAAAGCGATCGGCCGGTTGCGCACGATCGCTTCTTCACGTGCCGCCTGCAGCAGCAAGGCAATCCGCTGCGCCTCGTTTTGCAGGGCTTGGCGACGACTCGGCATCGCATTGAAAGACACCACGCCGAGCATGATGCCGGCAATCACCAGCACCACGAGCAGTTCAAGCAGGGTAAAGCCGCGCGCACGCGACCGGAATTGCGCTCCCTTTGGGACTCGCAATGAATGGACGGACCGGATACTTACAATTCCCACGACCCGATATCGGCGTCGTTACCGGCGCCGCCTGGCTGGCCGTCGGCGCCATAGGAAAACACATCGACTTCTCCCTTGACGCCCGGCGACAGAAATTGATACGGATTGCCCCACGGATCCTTCGGCAAGCGGTCCAGGTAGCCGCCGGTTTTCCAGCCGTTCGCGGCCGGTCCGGCGGTGGGCTTGGTGACCAGTGCCTGCAAGCCTTGTTCGGTGGTGGGGTAACGCTGATTGTCGAGCTTGTACAGTTTCAGGCCTTGCATGATCGTTGCGATATCCTGCCGCGCGGCAGTGACGCGTGCATCGTCGGTACGGCCCATCAGCTTCGGCACCACCAGTGCCGCAAGAATCCCCATGATGACCACGACGACCATGATTTCGATGAGGGTGAAACCGCGAGCGGAACGCCGCGGTGCGCTGCGTCGGGCAGGAAGAAAGACATTCATAGGAGTGTGTATCAAAAGCAACAACAGGGATAAACGGAAATGCGAGTATAAGGCTGAAGCGCGATTTCACGTACTGCCGAAGCGGGGGTTGGCCAAGGAGAAATAAAAACGTTTGATATAACGCAGACTTCGTGTAGGACGCCGCAATGCGCAAAAAGTGCCCTGGTAAATATTTCGAGGCAGTATTTTTTCCGATCAGGGGAATGCAGAAACATTCGTCGGTGTGACGCCTGTATTGAAAAGAGCCGCCCCTTGCCGATGCAGCAAGGGGCGGCGCGCCTGAAATCCGCTTACGGACAATTGCCGATCACGTAATAGCCGGGCGCAGTCTGCGCCAGCGTCGCGGTATAAAACACATTGTCCAGCCCCATGTTCTGGTTCGAACCGTTGGCCAGCGCATAGCCGCCGCTGTCATGCGCGCGTCCGGCCTGCACATGGTTGTAATTGCTGGTGGTGGTGGCCGAGCAGGTCCACGATGATTTTGTGGTGGCAGTCACGGTCGCCGATTGCGCGCTTTCGCCGCTGGAATTGACGGCGGTTACCGCGTAGTTGTAAGAGGTGCTGGCCGCCAGTCCCGAATCAGCGTAGCTGTTCGTCGTGACCGCCGACGCATTCACCTTGCTGCCGTTGCGATACACGTTGTAGCTGGCAGCACCGGTCTCTGCAGACCAGGACAGCGATACCGAACTCGATGTCGTGCCCGTCACCGTCAAACCGGTCGGTGCCGGCAGCGCCGGTGGCGTGCCCGTAGTGGTGCCGGTCACCGCGCCCGATTGCGCGCCGCCCGCACCGCCCGAGGTCACGCCTTGCACCGTATAGGTATAGCTGGTGCCGGACGTGAGGCCGCTGTCGGTATAGCTGGTGCCGCTGATTGCAGCGGAATTGACTTTCGTGCCGTTGCGATAAACGTTGTAGCTGGCGGCGCCGGACAGGCTGTTCCAGGACAGCGAGATCGACGAATTGCTGGTGCCGGTTACCGACAGGCCGGTCGGCGCTGCCAGTGATACATAACCGCTGGCGATCTGCTTCACCATGTTCACAATCGCGGTCTGCTGCACGCCCGCCTTTTGCGCGAAGTTGCTGCCATACCAGCCGATCCAGTCCCAGCATCCGTTGCCGTTCGGCAGCGTGCCGCTGCCGGCAGTCGCATGGCTGGTGTTATCCGGGATCGCTTGCGGATACAGGATGATGATGTTGTTGGTATCGGCCCACTTGTTATAGCCGGTATTGTTCAGGAACTGTTGCTGGATGTTCGACTGGCTTTGCAGACAGCCATGCAACGCGACATGCAGCTTGCATTGCGCGCCGCTGGCGCAGGCAGCCGGCACATACAGCCAGCCAGTGGTGTCCATGCCCTTGCCGGCGCCGATGAACGCGCTCTGGTCGAACTGGACCAGGCTGCCGCCGAGCGTGCCGTTGTTGCGCGCATTGAGCGTGCCGTAGATCCATTGCAATACCGCGCCGGCGCCATCGAAATTGCAGTTGCTGATGTAGGGCGATGCCGAATTGCTGCAGGCATTGTCGCCGGTACCGGAGAAGTCGGTCGGGAAGGTGTGCGTTGCGGAATTCGTGTTGTCGTACTTTACGTTGGCGGCCGGCGCGAAGTGCCCGGTGGTAACCAATTGGTTATACAAGGCCTGGGTTTCGTTCGGTCCGACCGTCGTATCGCTGGTGCCAGTAAAGATGTAGATCTTGCGGTTGGCAAGGTTGGCCACCGGATCGATCTGATTTCCGCTCCAGTTGTTCATGTTGGCGATCATGCCGGTCAGGCTGGGATTGCCGTTGTACATGCACGCGGTATAACTTTGGCTTTGCGCACAATCGTACGGGCCGCCGGCGAACACGCCAAAGCCGCGCGCGAATACCGACGACCAGGCCACGCCCAGTTGCGAAGCCATGAAGCCGCCGGATGACAGGCCCGATACCGAGGTATCGGCGAGATTGACGTTGTAGGCGCCGAGCGCCGGTGCAGCCTGGGCCGCAGGTGCGAACATCAGCGCGGCAGTCATGCCGGCTGCAGTCAGTGAGCGAATCAATGTTCGCTTCAATGCCATTTTCTTGTTTGACATGGTGAGTCTCCAATCACGGGTTGGTCGGTTCGGGCTCTTCGCCTCTTGTTCGATGCATGCACAGAAGATTTCTGCGGCACGACAAGCGTGTCCGTCGAAAACTTCCTGTGTTCCCAAGCAGCTTTAAAACCGGATTACCAA
Organism: uncultured Noviherbaspirillum sp.; assembly: GCA_966211585.1. Classification (GTDB taxonomy): domain Bacteria; phylum Pseudomonadota; class Gammaproteobacteria; order Burkholderiales; family Burkholderiaceae_D; genus Noviherbaspirillum. The sequence goes on from CBIHNU010000023.1 coordinate 34,178, forward strand.
TGCGATGCTCGTGCTCTGCTGCTCCAAAATAGTTCTGCGCGCTTGAACCCGTGCAAGGCCCGGGCGCAGGGAAAAACCTTGTCCGTACGCCTGTTTCATGCTGGATGGCGCCGGCAGGATCTTGTCTGATGAAGACGAATAGAAAATAGGCAACGTGCCGCCTCGAAGGCGCGGCGCTAGTCGGATGGAATGAAGTCGCACATCTGCTGTCTCCTGATCATTATTTTCTACTCGCAACGGTCGTGGCCGTGGAGGATGCCGGATCGCCAATCGGATTTACCGACAAGCAGCGTATCGCAGCTAACGAATAATAGATCGTGGGAAACCTTTTACAAGGTGGCTAGTAGTTCTACGGTAGGGAAATGCTGGATCTGTCGGACAAACAACGACATGTAGCATGGACGATCGCACTTCTTGCGCCGGCACTGCGTCATCGGCGGCATTGAACCCGGGTACGCTCTCTTGCCTCTAATCGCATGGCCTGATTGACCCGCACATAGCCCATCAACCCGATCGGAAGGATACCCATGTCGCTACCCCATGCCGCCTCCGGCGAAGTGATCCAGCTTCGTCCGCTCGACCCGAAACTGCCGGACACGGTATCCATTGCGTTGCTGAAGTCGTCCCAGCTGGAAGTCATGCGGCTCGTGCTGGCCGCAGGCAAAACGATGCCGGAACATCATGTGCCGGGAGAATTGACGCTGCAGTGCATGGAAGGCGCGGTGCAAGTCAGCGCTCACAACAAGGTGCAGACCTTGCGCGCAGGCGAGATGCTGTTCCTGACCGGGAATGTGCCGTACGCGCTGCAAGCGGTGGAGGATGCGTCGGTACTGATGACGATGGTGCTGCAGCGCTGATGGTTTCTTGACGACGCATGACCGGCGATGCCGCCAGCCATGTTCGCTCAGGCTGCCTCTTCGGTAGGATTGCGCGACAGCAGCCGTGTCACCAGGTCGCGCGGCGAGACACCGTCGAACAACACCGCCGAAACGGCGTTGGCGATCGGCATGTCGACCGCATGCGCACGCGCCAGCGTGCATACGGCTTGCGCGCAGCGTACGCCTTCCGCGACATGGCCGAGTTCGGCCACGATCGTATCGAGCTTCTTGCCTTGCGCGAGTCCGAGGCCGACCTGGCGATTGCGCGACAGGTCGCCGGTGCAGGTCAGGATCAGGTCGCCGACGCCGGTCAGGCCCATGAACGTTTCCATGCGGCCGCCGAGCGCAACGCCGAGACGCGTGATTTCCGCCAGCCCGCGCGTGATCAGCGCAGCACGCGCATTCAGGCCGAGTCCCATACCGTCGATCACGCCGGTGGCGATCGCCAGGATGTTCTTGACCGCGCCGCCGACTTCGACGCCGATCAGATCGTCGCTCGAATAGACACGGATCGAGCCGCCGTGCACCGCGCGCACCACTGTATCGCGCAGCACCGCAGTTTCGGAAGCGATGGTCAGGCCGCAGGGCAGGCCGCGCGCGACTTCCTGCGCAAACGACGGTCCGGACAGAGCACCGACCGGCAGCACATCGCCCAGCACCTCGCGCACCACCTGGTGCGGCAGCAATCGGGTGTTTTCTTCCAAGCCCTTGCACAACCAGACCAGGTTGGGAATGGCGCAGGCTTGCAGCCGTTGCGCGAGCGGGCGCAGCCCGGCCACCGCACTGGCCACGATCAGCAGATGCGGGCCGTCTCCGGCGACATGCGCGACGGCGGCATCGAAATCCGCAGTAATGCGGAGTGCGTCAGGCAGGCGAAAGCCCGGCAGGTATGCGGTGTTCTCGCGCGCCGCCGCGGCATCGCGCATCGCATCCGCGTCGCGCCCCCACAAGACGACCTGATGCCGATCCGCGAGCACGAGCGCCAGCGCGGTGCCCCAGGCACCGGCGCCCAGGATCGTGATCTTCATCGGACCGGCAGGCGCGATGCCGGGAACCTTCGTTCCGTGCGTCATTCGCCCCAGACTTCGGCAGACTTCACGTAACCGCTCTGGCCGTCGCGATGCCGGACCTTGACCCAGTCGCCGGCGGCCTCGACCATTTCCAGCAGCACGCCCTTGTCGGCGGTGAAGACGATCGGCGCGGACTCTTCGGCCGCAGCCCGGATCCGCGCGTTCTGCACGCGGACGACGACATTGCGCTGCGACGTCAACAGCTTCGAATCGATCCACGCCAGATCGCCCGATGCGTCGCGCACCTTGTCCCACTCGCCATAGTTCAGCACCACTTCGACCGGCATGCCGCGAGGCGCGACAAATACCTTGCGGCCGCGCGTCGAGGGCGCGTCATACAGCACGGCCGGCTCGGCGCCGACCGATTTGAATTCGAGCGCGCTGGCGTCGCTTGCGGCGACGCACATCAGGACAGCCGAAAACATCAATACACGAGCTGACTTCATCGAACATCCTCCGTTAGATGCGGCGAAACGCGAAATGCCGGATTCGCGATCAATGTTTGGCGGCAGTGCCGTCCGGCATCACGATGCCGGGGTTGTTTTGCTGTTGCTGTTGCTGCTCCGCCAGTGCCTGCGCGCGCTGCTGGTAGAACACTTCGAAATTGATTTCCGCCAGATGCACCGGCGGAAATCCGGCACGCGTGATCACGTCGGCGATGTTGGCGCGCAGGTAGGGGTAAATGATGTTCGGGCAGCCGATGCCGAGCAGCGGATCAAGCTGCTCCACTGGAATATTGGCGGCCTCGAAGATGCCGGCCTGCTTGCCTTCGACCAGGAACGCGACCTTGTCATTCACTTTCGCGGTGACGGTGATCGTGACGGTCGATTCGAAAATCGTGTCGGCCAGCGCTTCGACGCCGACGTCGACCGCGACTTCGATGTTCGGCGCTTCCTGGTCCAGGAAAATCGCCGGCGAATTGGGCTGTTCCAGCGACAGGTCTTTCAGGTAGACGCGCTGGATCTGGAATACGGGTTGCTGGTTTTGCTCTGCCATGGGAATGCTTTCGTCAAGAATAGGTAGGAAGAAAAAAGAACGGCCATCGCCGCTCTTTCAGTGCATGGGATTACGGATGCCGCCGCAACTCAGCCGCCCTGCAGCAGCGGGTCGAGCTTGCCGGCCCGATCGAGGGCGCTCAGATCGTCGAAACCGCCGACATGGGTATCGCCGATATAAATCTGCGGCACCGTGCGGCGACCGGTTTTCTGCATCATTTCGGCACGCTGCTGCGGGTCCAGATCGACCCGGATTTTTTCGATGTTGGCGATGCCTTTCGACGTCAGCAGGCGTTCCGCCATCACGCAATACGGGCAAACGCCGGTGCTGTACATTAAGACTCGTGCGGTCACGATTTTCTACTCCCTTACTTTGCCAGCGGCAGGCCCTGGGTCTGCCATGCGGCGATGCCGCCGTTGAGACTAACGGCTTCGGCGAAGCCGGCTTTCCTGAGTTGCGCCACCGCCTTCGCCGATGCCGCGCCGGACTGGCATACGACAATCACCGGCCTGGATTTGAATTTCTCCAGCTCGCCCATCCTGTTCGGCAATTCCTTGAGCGGAATGTTCCGGGCATCGCGCAAATGGCCGGCTGCATATTGCGCCGGTTCGCGCACGTCGACGATCAAGGTCTTGCCCTGGTTAATCAATTGCGTGGCCTGCAGCGGCGACACTTTCGCGCCGCGCCGTTGCAGATTGGGCCACAGCAGCGCGCCGCCGGAAGCCAGCGCCAGCGCGATCAGCCAGATATTATCGATAAAAAATTTCACGGTACTCCGATGCTTCCAGTGGTTGGACAATTTGCTGCCGGTGCGGTCGCGAGGCAACCGGCGCGGCGTGTTTCATTGAGGCGAATCCCGAATTAATGGACCCTCGGCAATCCCGACATTATAAAATAGATGGCGGGCCGCGCTTTCAAATAGCAGTTTCAGAAAATCCCTCACTTCTACTCTTCAAGCAAACCATGTACAAAATCGTATTGATGCGCCACGGCGAATCCACCTGGAACCTTGATAACCGTTTCACCGGCTGGACCGACGTCGATCTGACCGAAAAAGGCGAGGCAGAAGCACGCCATGCCGGCAAGATCCTGAAGGAGGCCGGTTTCACGTTCGACCTCGCCTACACCTCGGTGCTGAAGCGCGCGATCCGCACGCTCTGGCTGACGCTCGACGAGATGGACCTGATGTGGCTGCCGGTGGTGCATAGCTGGCGCCTGAACGAACGCCATTACGGCGCGCTGCAAGGGCTGAACAAGGCCGAGACCGCCGCGAAATACGGTGATGAGCAGGTGCTGGTATGGCGCCGCAGTTACGATACGCCGCCCAATCCGCTGGAGCCGAACGATCCGCGCACCTCGTACGACGATCCGCGCTACGCGAAGCTGAAGAAGGAAGAGATCCCGCTGACCGAATGCCTGAAAGACACCGTGGCGCGCGTGATGCCGATCTGGGACGAATCGATCGCGCCGGCGATCCGCGCCGGCAAGCGCATCATCATCTCCGCGCACGGCAACAGTCTGCGTGCGTTGATCAAGAGCCTGGACGGCATCAGCGACGCCGACATCGTCGGCCTGAACATCCCGAACGGCCAACCGCTGGTGTATGAACTGGACGCCGACCTGAAGCCGATCAAGAGTTATTACCTGGGCGACCAGGACGCAATCGAAGCGGCGATGAAGGCAGTGGCCAGCCAGGGGAAGGCGAAGTAACAGCCACTTCATGCGGTTCATTCCATCTTTCGGGCACAAGCAAAAACCTTCGTTGACGCAGCGCGGCTGGGCTCTCGCCGTCACGGCTGCGACATTCGGCATGGCGGCACTGCTGCTCAGCGGGTCTGCGCAAGCGGCCCGGACCACCGAGCGGGCGAAGCAGAAACGCGCCGCGGAAGCCGAGCGCGCCGAACTGCGGCAGAAGCTGAACGCACTCAAGCACGACATCGACCGCACCGAAAGCGCCAAGGGCCGCGCCGCCGACGCGCTCGCGCAATCCGAAGCGGCCATCTCGGATGCCAACCGGGCGCTATATGATCTGGCGGCCGAGCAGAAAAAGATCGAAGCCGACATCGCCCGGCTGTCGCAACAGCAGACGCAACTGGCGAACACGATCGTGACCCAGCAGAAGCAGCTCGCAATGCTGCTGCGCGACCAGTACAAAACCGGCAATGAAGACCGCATCAAGCTGCTGCTGTCGGGCGACAATCCGAACCGCATCAACCGCGAGCTGCAGTACATGGGTTACGTATCGCAGGCGCAGGCGCGCCTGATCGGCTCGCTGCGCACGAACCTGCAGGCAGTCGAAAGCAACAAGGCGGATACGCAAGACGCAAAGGACGAACTGGACGAAGTCGCGCAGGAGCAGCGCACCGAAAAAGCCACGCTGGTACGGGAAAAGGCGCGCCGCGCGACGCTGCTGGCGCAACTGTCGAGCAAGCTTGCGGTACAGCGCAAGCAGGCCAGCACCATCGAACACGACGAGCAGCGGCTGGGCGGGCTGGTCGACCGACTGGCGAAGCTGATCGAAGAACAACGCAAGGCCGATGCCGCGGCGCGCGAACGACGCCGCCAGGAACAGCTGGCGCGTGCGAATGCAAAAAAGAAAGCCGCAACCGATGCAAAAATGCGTTCGCTCAACACACAGAGACAAAATCCTGATGCAATAGACAACGACGAGCCGCCGCCAAAATCGCTCGCAAGAAATGAACTCACGCCGCAAGCCGACGTCCAAGACGGGGAATTTGCGCGCGCCTTCAGTTCGCTGCGCGGAAAGCTGCATCTGCCGGTGCGCGGCGAACTGGTTGCGAAATACGGCAGCAGGCGTGGCGACGGTCCGAGCTGGAAAGGATTGTTCATTCGGGCCGCGGAAGGTGCGGAAGTCAAGGCGGTGGCGGATGGCCGGGTGGTGTTCGCCGACTGGCTGCGCGGTTTCGGCAACCTGATCATCATCGACCATGGCAGCCAGTACATGACCATCTATGGCAACAACGAAGCCTTGCTGAAACGCGCCGGCGATGTTGTCAAAACCGGCGATGTGATTGCCAATGCCGGCAACAGCGGTGGTAACGAACAATCGGGTTTATACTTTGAAATGCGGCATCAGGGCCGTGCTTTCGACCCCCTTGAATGGGTAACTATCCGTTAATATCGGTTAACGGATGTCTATTGGGTGACACATGAGCAGCAAACTTAAGAACTTCGGCCTTATCGGTTTAGGCGTCATTGCAGGCATCGCGGGCTCGATGCAATTCGATGCAATGGCACAGAAGAACACGTCGACCCTGCCGCTGGAAGAACTGCGGCAGCTGGCCGACGTCTACGGCTTGATCAAGTCGGATTACGTCGAGCCCGTCGAAGACAAGAAACTGCTGACCGAGGCCATCTCGGGCATGGTCGCGTCGCTTGATCCGCATTCGGCCTATCTGGACAAGAAGGCGTTCAAGGAACTGCGCGAAGGCACGATGGGCAAGTTCGTCGGCCTCGGCATCGAAGTCGGCATGGAAGACGGCTACGTCAAGGTGATTTCGCCGATCGAGGATTCTCCTGCGTACAAGGCGGGGCTGAAGGCGGGCGACCTGATCACGCGGCTGGATACGACGCCGGTCAAGGGCATGACGCTGGACGAGGCGGTCAAGCGCATGCGTGGCGAACCGAACACCAAGATCACGCTGACCATCGCCCGCAAGGATGTAGACAAGCCGATCATGGTCACCATCGTGCGCCAGGAGATCCGGGTGCAGAGCGTGAAGGGGAAAGTGGTCGAGCCCGGCTACGCATGGCTGCGCGTATCGCAGTTCCAGGAACCGACGGTCGACGACATGGCGAAGAAGATCAGCGCCATCTACGCGCAGGAACCGCACCTGAAGGGCCTGGTGCTCGACCTGCGCAACGATCCAGGCGGCGTGCTGCCGGGCGCGATTGGCGTGGCGGGCGCGTTCCTGCCGAAGGATGCCGCGATCGTGTCGACCAACGGCCAGTTGCCGGATTCGAAGGCGACGTTCTATGCACGCCGCGAGTTCTACACGTCGTCGCGCACTGCGATCGGCGATCCGCTGGCGAAGCTGCCGGATGCAGTGAAGAAGGTGCCGATGGTGGTACTGGTGAATGCCGGTTCCGCGTCCGCTTCCGAGATCGTCGCCGGCGCCCTGCAGGACTACAAGCGCGCGACCATCATGGGAACGCAGACTTTCGGCAAGGGTTCGGTGCAGACGATTCGCCAGTTGACCGCCGATACCGCGGTCAAGCTGACTACTGCACGCTACTACACGCCGAACGGCCGCTCGATCCAGGCGCGCGGCATCGTGCCGGACATGCTGGTCGATGAAACCGCAGACGGCGACGGCCTGAACAGCCTGCGCCTGCACGAGGTCGATCTTGAGCACCACCTGACCAATGACAAGGACAAGGCCGTCAAGGAATCGGCAAGCGGCAAGCTGGACGAACTGGAAGCGGAACAACGCCTGGCCGAGCTGGAGAAGAAACGCAAGCCGCTGGAATACGGCAGCAAGGACGATTTCCAGCTGGCACAGGCGCTGAACGAGTTGAAGGGTCTGCCGGTGCAGTTGTCGAAATCGGCGAAGGTGGAAAGCAAGAAGGAAAACACCATCAATGAAAAGAAGGATGGCGACAAGAAGTAAGCACGCCATGTTTCACCTGCAATAGACGAAGGCCGCAGCAATGCGGCCTTTTCTTTTTCGGCAACGGAGCGCGCGGCGCACGTGGCCAAAATTCTCGGCAGTGTTAAATTAGCTCTTCTCTCCGCAGAACCGGATCAGGCTTTCCATGAACGACAATCAACTCCTGCGCTACTCGCGCCACATCCTGCTCGACGAAATCGGCATTGAAGGCCAGCAAAAGCTGCTGGATGCGCACGCGCTGGTGATCGGTGCCGGCGGTCTCGGCTCGCCGGCCGCGTATTACCTTGCATCGGCCGGCATCGGCAGGATCACGCTGGTCGACAACGATACGGTCGACCTGACCAATCTGCAACGCCAGATCCTGCACACCACCGAACGCGTCGGCCAACCGAAAGCGCAGTCCGGCAAGCAAACCCTGGCGCAGATCAATCCCGAGGTCGACGTGATCGCGCTGGCCGAACGTGTGGCAGGCGACCGGTTGGGCGAACTGGTGCGGCAGGCGACGGTGGTGCTCGATTGCAGCGACAATTTCGCGACACGCCATGCAGTCAATCGCGCCTGCGTGCTGCACAAGGTGCCGCTGGTATCGGGCGCGGCGATCCGCCTCGACGGCCAGATCTCGGTATTCGATCCGCGCCGCGCCGACACGCCCTGCTATGCCTGCCTGTTCCCGGCCGACCAGCCGTTCGAAGAAGTGCTGTGCTCGACGATGGGCGTGTTCGCGCCGCTGGTCGGCATCATCGGCACGATGCAGGCGGCGGAAGCGCTGAAGCTGGTGGCCGGTATCGGCGAATCTCTGGCGGGCCGCTTGCTGCTGCTGGACGCGCGCAGCATGGAATGGACCAGCATCAGGGTCGCGCGCGATGCCGGTTGCGCGGTCTGCGGGAACTAGAAGGAAGCCTACTTGACGGCACGACTGCGGAAGCAGGAAAGGAAACCCCGATCGGCATCCCTGCCCTTCGTGAAGCCGGGCGCGGCCGACGCAGCGCCGTGCAAATCGATCACGTCGCGATAATATTCATAAGCATCAAAGTGCTGCAATTCGATCATCGTCGACGGCACCATGCCGGCAAGCGACTCGGTCAGCGGTTCATTGACATCCGGTGCTCGCTGTGCGCGACTTTCCAGGGTGGTGTCGCTGCCGCAGCCCGCCAGCACACCGATCGCTGCAGCCATCTGAGCCAGGTACAGCAAACGGCGGAATGAACCCTTCGTCATGTCGTTTTCTCCTCGACATGATTATTTGCGATCCCACGCATTCACTTCTTGGTTTGTGTCAAGCGCGCCAGGTCAGCGCGCGGAACTTATGTGCAAACGCAATCCTGTTTCAATGCGGAAGCAGAGGCTTGCTGGCCGGCGATGCATGCCGACACGCCTCAATGCGCGCCACCCGCATCCGCCGGCGCGCCTGCCTTGGAGCGCTTGGTCAGCCATACCAGCCCGATCAGCACGATGAACAGGACCGCCGACATCCAGAAAATATCGGTCGCGGCCAGCGTGCTGGCCTGCATGTTCAGACTGCGTTCGATCACTGCCCATGCGGCCGGCTCGGACATGCCCTGCGCCATCAGCGACTGCACGGTGGCGGTGAATGGCGGATGCTGCACACCGGTGTATTCGGTGAGCTGCGAGTGATGCAACGCGGTGCGGCTCGCCCACAGCGTTGAAATCAGCGAGGTGCCGACGCCGCCGAACATGATGCGGACGAAGTTCGACAGGCCCGCCGCGGCCGGAATCCGATGCTGCGGCAGGCCGGACAGGATGATCGAGGTCAGCGGGATGAAGAACATCGCCATCGCCGCGCCCTGCAGGATCGTCGGCACCACCAGCGCTTGGGTATCGACCTGCGTCGTGTAACCGGCGCGCATGTAGAACACCAGCGCGAAGATGGTGAAGGCGCCGGTTGCGAAATAGCGCGGATCGTATTTCGCCAGCAGCCGGCCGACTATCGGCGAGAACAGGATCGCGAGCACGCCGACCGGCGCCATGACCTTGCCGGCTTCGGTCGCGGTATAACCGATCTGGGTCTGCAGCCATAACGGCAGCACCACGAGGTTGCCGAAGAACAGGCCGTAGGCAACCGAGATCGCCACCACGCCGCCGCTGAAGTTGCGGCCACGGAACAGCGACAGGTCGACCACCGGATGTTCGTCGCCGAGTTCCCAGACGATGAAAAACACGAACGCCATGACGGCAATCACGGCCAGCAGGATGACCTGCGGCGAGTTGAACCAGTCGAGTTCCTGGCCTTTGTCGAGCATCAGTTGCAGGCAGCCGACCCACAGCACCAGCAACACCAGCCCGACCTTGTCGATCGGCCGGATGACGACCGCCGACTCGCGCTTGTGGTAAATCGACCAGGTGGCCCAGGCGGCGAAAATGCCGATCGGAATATTGATGTAAAAGATCCAGGGCCACGAATAATTGTCGGAAATCCAGCCGCCCAGCAATGGCCCCATGATCGGCGCGACCAGCGTGGTCATGCCCCAGAACGCCAGCGCCATCCCGCTTCTGGCCGGCGGATAGCTCGACAGCAGCAGCGCCTGCGACAGCGGAATCATCGGCCCGGCCACCGCGCCCTGCACCACGCGCGCCGCAATCAGCATGCCGATGTTCGGCGCCATGCCGCACAGGAAGGAAGCGAGCACGAACAGCAACACCGCGCCGATGAACAGGCGCACCTGGCCGATGCGCATGGTCAGCCAGCCGGTCAGCGGCACCGAGATCGCATTTGCCACCGCGAACGAAGTGATGACCCAGGTGCCCTGCTGCGGCGACACGCCGAGGTCACCGGAAATGGTCGGTATCGACACATTCGCGATCGACGAATCGAGCACGTTCATGAACACCGCGAGCGACAAGGCCATAGTGCCAAGGACGAGTGGACTGCCATGCAGCGGCGGCAGAGGGGGACGAGCGGATGCGGTCATATCGAAAAATGGCTGGAGAGAGTGGATGGCGCTGCGGCGTCAACGGCTTGGTGCCGACTTCCGCGCAGGCAGAGAAGCACGGTGTTTCGAGCGCGCCTGTGCGCCGCGTCAAAGGTCAGCGGCAAGTATCGCATGCGTGCGGATTGCATGCCTGACGCTGCCGAAACAGCAACGGAATCGGCTGCGAAACCAGCGCAAAGCGGGCCGCGAAAGCCGGTGCTACAATCGACCGACCGCCCGACTTTCTTCACCGCAACACCCGTCCATTTCATGTCCCCCGCCGACCTGGTCAAGCTGGTCTTTCTCTCTGCCATCTGGGGCGGCTCTTTCATTTTTCTGCGCGTCGCGGTGCCCGAACTGGGGCCGATGCTGACCGCGATATTGCGTACCTCGCTGGCCGGCGGCGCGCTGATGCTGTTCGCGTTGGCGACCGGCGTCACCATGCATTGGCGCCGCAATGCGAAGCCGTTTGCGGTGGTTGGCCTGTTTGCCGGTGTGCTGCCGTTCACCTGTTTTTCATTCGCCGCGCTGCATCTGCCGGCGGCGCATTCGGCGGTGCTGAATGCGACCGCGCCCTTGTTCGGCGCCGGGTTTTCCGTCTTGTGGCTGGCCGAGCGCATGAGCGCGCGCAAAGTGGCCGGGTTGCTGCTCGGCGTCGCCGGCGTCGCGATCCTGGTCGGCGCCGGCAGCCTGCCGCTCGATCGTGCCACGCTGACATCGATCGCCGCCTGCCTGGTGGCGGCGGCGAGCTATGCGCTGTCCAGCATCATCGTCAACAAGACCGGCAAGCCGGGCGGCGTGCATCCGATCGCGATGGCTACCGGCTCGCTGGCGCTCGGCGGCGCGATGATGCTGCCGACGTTACCGTTCGCGTTGCCCGACACCATGCCGTCGCTGCTTGCGATCGCCTGCATTGTCGGCCTGTCGCTGCTGTCGTCCGGGCTCGCGCAGGCGCTGTTCATTCCACTCATCGTCAAGGTCGGGCCGACGCGCGCGATGTGCGTGTCGTTCCTGATCCCGCTGTTCAGCATGCTGTGGGGTTTTATCTTTCTGCACGAAGCCGTGCATGCGTCGACGCTGATCGGCGGCATCGTGGTGCTGATGGCGATGGGCCTGGTGCTGTCGGCACCGCATTCCGTCACTGAACCCGCGCATGGCGTCGAGGCCTGACGATGGCATTCGCTTATTTTTCAACGCCCGCCTGGATGGACACTCGATGAGCCTGCTCGCGAAAGACTTTGCCTTGCGCAGGCCGCTGCTGACGGCGCTGGCGCTGTCGTTCGGTGCGGCGATATCGCTCGGCCTGTCGCGTTTTTCGTATGCGCTGCTGCTGCCGCCAATGCGGGTGGACCTGGGCTGGTCTTACCTGCTGGCCGGCGCGATGAACACGGCCAACGCCGCCGGCTATCTGATCGGGGCGCTGGTCACGCCGGCGCTGATGCGCCGCTTCAGTGCGCAAGCCGCGCTGCTCGGCGGTGCGCTGCTGACCGGCGTGTTCATGCTGCTGTCCGGATTCGTGACCGATGCCGACATGCTGTTGCTGCAACGCGTGCTCGCCGGCATCGCGAGCGCCTTCATCTTCATTGCCGGCGGCGTGCTCGCGGCGCGTCTGGGCGCGCTGCACGCGCGGCGCGCGGGCTTCCTGATCGGCCTGTATTACGGCGGCACCGGCTTCGGCATCGTATTGTCGGCCTGCATGGTTCCCGCAAGCCTGGACGCGGCGGCGGCTCACGGTGCCGCGCACGCGTGGCAGTGGGCATGGCTGGCGCTGGGCGGCATCTGCCTGCTGATGACGCTGGCGATGGCGCCGCCGGCCAGCCACATCGACGGCAAGGCCGCGCCTGGTGGCAGTCACGACGGCTTCCGGATCGCCTCGTTCGGCTACGGGCTGGCCGGCTATTTCATGTTCGGCGTCGGCTATATCGGTTACATGACGTTTGTGATCGCACTACTGAAGGAACAGGGGATGCGCGCACCGTTCATCACGCTGTTCTACGCGTTGCTCGGGCTGGCGGTGGTCGCGTCGTCGCGCATCTGGGCCGGCATGCTCGACCGGTTCAAGGGCGGCCAGTCGCTGGCGATCCTGAACGCGCTGCTCGCCTTCGCCACGCTGCTGCCGGTGCTGACCGCGGCGCCGCTTGTGGTGTTCACGTCGGGGTTGCTGTTCGGCGCGGTGTTCCTGTCGGTGGTGGCGTCGACCACTGCGCTGGTGCGGCATAACGTAGCACCGCATGCATGGTCGTCCGGCATCAGCGTTTTCACTACCGTGTTTGCATTCGGCCAGATCGTCGGACCGACCATCGTCGGCTGGATTTCCGACAGCGCCGGTGGGTTGAAACGCGGACTGGTGTTTTCCGCTGTCGCACTGCTGATCGGTGCGCTGTTGGCGTCGCGTCAGCGGGCGCTGGCGCGTTCCGGCTGACTCATCCGCCCCACACTACCGTCGCCGGCAATGCGCCACGCAGCGCATTGCACACCACGATCTGTTCGGCAGCGCGCAAGTCGTCGAGCGTCAGCCGGCGTTCGCGCGCATTCCATGCGGGATCGGCCAGCAGCACGGCGCGCATCACGCCCGGCAGCACGCCGGCCGTGAGCGGCGGCGTGTACCAGCAGCCGTCGAGCTTCAGGAAAGCATTGCTGCGCCCTCCTTCGGTCAGATCGCCGTCGGCATTGAAAAACAGGGTATCGAATGCCCCCTGCGCTTCGGCGGTGCGCCACGCGGCATCATAAGATTCGCGCACCGTCGTCTTGTGGCGCAGGAACAGGTCGCGTGCATCGGTGCGCTCTTCGGCGAGCAGGACACGCACCGGCTCATTCAGCGGCGTCAGCGGCGCGCATTGCACACGGCATTCGCCGCTCTGACTCAATGCGGCGCGCAGGCGATGCGGGACGCCGGACGGCAATGCGTCGCAGGCCTGCCGCAAGATCGCGCGAATCCGCGCTTCGTCGCAGGCGAAACCAAAATATCTGGCCGAGGCGCGCAGGCGCCGCAAGTGCAGATCGAGATGGCGGCAACCGTCGTCGCGCAGCGCATGCATGGTTTCGAACAGCTCGAAATCATTCGGCAGTCCGGCCAGAAACGACGCCTTCAATCGGCACTCCGCATATTCGTCGGCGGCGACGCTGTCGTGCACGATGCCGGCGCCGACCCCCATTTCTCCATGGCGCACGCCGTCATCGCCGGGAGCTTGCAGCACCAGCGTGCGGATCGGCACCGACAGGCAGAAATCGCCGACGCGCTGCGCGCCGTCCGGCGCATCGAACCAGCCGATCGCGCCGGTATAGATGCCGCGTGCATCGGGTTCGAGTTCATCGATGATCTGCATTGTGCGATGCTTCGGCGCGCCGGTGATCGAGCCGCACGGGTACAGCGCGGCGAACACATCGGCGAGGCTGACGTCGTCGCGCAGCTGGGCGTGCAGCGTCGACGTCATCTGCAGCACGCCGCTGTAACGTTCGACATGAAACATCTGCGGCACCTGCACCGAACCGACCGCGGCGATGCGTCCCAGGTCGTTGCGCAGCAGGTCGACGATCATCAGGTTTTCCGCGCGATTCTTCGGATCCGCAGCCAGCGCCGCCGCGCGAGCTGCGTCCTGTTGCGTGTCGCCACTGGCGGCGGCGGTGCCTTTCATCGGCTGCGCGGTCAGCATGCGTTGCGCATGCCGGATGAACAGTTCCGGGGAGAATGACAACACCGCGACGCCATCCGGCAACACGATCAATGCGCCGTAAGGTACCGGCTGGCGGGCACGCAAACGGCGGTACAACGCGGCCGGCGCGCCATACGCATCGAAGCGCAGCCGATAGGTGTAGTTGACCTGGTAGGTATCGCCGGCTTCGATATACGCATGAATCCGCGCAATCGCAGCATTGAATTGCGCTTCGTCGACACTGGCGTTGACATTCGCGATGCCGGCGCGCTGTTGCGCTTGCTGCGCCAGCCAGTGCTCGACCTGCGCTGCGGAAAGCCGTTCGCAGCGCTCGAACAGCAGCACCTGCGCAAGCGGTTGCGCGGACGGCTGCGCCGGCTGGCGCCCGTCGATGCGCTGCATTTGCGCGCCGAGTTCATAGCTGAATAATCCAACCGCATGCCGGCCCTGCCGCAATGCGTGCTGCATCTGGTCGAACAGTGCCGGCAATTCGGCCTCACTGTCGCAGCGCAGGGCGCCGATGAAGCCGGTATGCAGGCGCGAGCGCGGGTCGGCCTCGCCGGCGTCGCAATCGTCGAGCAGCGCGTAGCAATCGGTGGCGGGATGAAACGAGGAATCCAAGATGGTATCGGTCGAAGCTGGCAAGCACATCATGCGTGCCGTCAAACTCGGGCGGGGCGCCGAGACGCGTATTGTAATGCCGTGCGGTAGGGCGTCAGCTCCCCTTTTTCGACAGATAGATACCCAGCAGCAGCAGTGCGCCGCCCGCCATCTGCACCGGCCCGATCGCCTCGCCGAAAATGATCCATGCGGCCAGCGCGGCGGTCAGCGGCTGGATCAGCAGGCTGACCGACGACAGCGACGCCGGCAGATGGGCGAACGCATACGCGATCACTGTCTGTCCGCCGATCTGCGCGATCACCGCGAGCGCCAGCAACGGCAGCCAGCCGATCGCCAGGGCGGGAAAGAAATTGCCCGGCGCCGCGAGCGCGAACGGCAGCAGCGCCAACCCGGTCAGCGTGGTGCTCCATGCCATCAGGCGCGCGGTCGAATAGTGGCTGCGCGCATCCTTGATGACCAGTTGATACGCCGCATAGAACACCGCGCTTGCCAGGCCGAGCGCGTCGCCCAGCAGCTTGTGGCCGCCCTGCTCGCTGCCGGCGGCATTCGGCCCGACCAGCATCACTGCGCCGACCAGGGCGACCACCATGCCGATGATGAAAATGCGCGCAAAACGCGTGCGATGCGCGATCCACATCCATAGCGCAATGAAGATCGGCGCGAAGTTCGACAGCAGCGTTGCATTCGCGACGGTGGTGTAATGCAGCGACAGGTGCCAGATGCCCATGTCGGCGGCGAAATAGACGCCGGTCAATGCCAGCACCGCGGAGAAATCGGTACGCTTGCCTGCAGCACGGTCCTGCGCGCGGACCGTGAATGCCCAGGCCCACAGCAACGGCGCGGCGAGCGCCATGCGCCAGAATGCCGAGGCGATCGGGTTGACGTCGGACAGCCGCATGAAAATGCCGGCAAAGCCGATCGCGGCGCCGCCCAGCAGCAGCGCGACGAAAGCGAATACGGGGAAGGGTTTGTTGTTCATGTCGATGCCAGCGGCCGGCGCGTTTTGCAAAGACATCGAGTGTACTGAGGTTTGCGCCTCCGCGCTTTGCCCGGCCTGAATGCTAGACCAGCAGCAGCGCAATCTGTGCCTGCGCGTTTTCGGAAGGATTGAGCCGGAACCCGCTCTTTGCAAAACGGTGCCAGCGGCCGAGCACCACGCTGACGATCAGGTTGGCCCGGAGCGCCACTTCGTCTTCCTTCGCCAGTCCCTGCGTCACCGCGACACGCAGCGACTGTTTCAGCGCCAGCTCGACGCGCTCGACGAACTGGTTCATCCGCAGTTGCAGGCGCTCGTCTTCATTGACCAGCGCATCGCCGATCAGCACGCGCGTCATGCCCGGATTGCGCTCGGCGAAATTCAGCAGCATGCCGCTGATCGCCTGCACCTGCGACAGGCCGTTCTCCTGCTGTTCGCTGATCTGGTTGACCAGGCCGAACACGGTGGCCTCGATGAATTCGATCAGTCCTTCGAACATCTGCGCCTTGCTGGCGAAGTGCCGGTACAGTGCCGCTTCCGATACGTCGAGCCGCGCGGCGAGTGCCGCAGTGGTGATCTTCTCGCCCTTCGGCTGCTCCAGCATCGCGGCCAGCGTCTGGAGAATCTGGAGCTTGCGTTCGCCCGGTTTTGTGGTTGCCATGATGGTTTCGCGTTGTGAGCAATCGATGGGACAATCTTTTTTCTAGCGCAGCCGGTGCAGGCGGTTCGGCAGTTGCCTGATGGATTTTACTTTGACATCCACATAAATTGGCCGCTTCGTGAAACGCAAGGGCGGCGCACCCGGCTGCCAATGGTTGGGACTGGTCGCCAGATATTGAGTCACCCACGCGGTACGCATGCCGAGCGCCTTGGCCGACCTCAGGTTGTCGAGCGTGTCCTCCACCAGTACACAACGGCAGGCGGCCACGCGTTCTTTAGCGAGAAGCTTGCGCAGCAGCTGCTTCGACGGCTTTGGCCGCAGCTGTCGGTGCACCAGCATCGATTCAACCGCGATGTGTTTCGCGAAGTGCCGATGCAGGCCGAGGTGGCGCATCACATCATGCGAATAGCGGCGCGGCGCATTGGTCAGCAGGATCTTGCGTCCGGGCAGACGGCGCAGCAGCCGGCCCAGCCCGCGCTCGGCGCGGATCATCGCGCGCAGGTCGCCGAAGCGATGCGCCTCGCGCAGAAAATCCTCGGCACGCACTTGGTGATGCTTGACCATGCCGAGCAGCGTCGCGCCGTAGCGCTTCCAGTACGCGAGCCGCGCGGCATCGACGGTGGCGGCATCGGCCGGCGTAACGCCGTCGCCCAGCACCTGCGCCATGAACGCATTCATGTTCGCATTGATCGCGGGGAAAATCGCATGCGATGCGTTGTGCAGCGTGTTATCGAGATCGAACAACCAAATCGGCGTGGGCATCTGCTAGTGTTCCGAGTTAGAGGTTCGTTGAAAAATAAAACGGATGCAATGGGCGCCAGACGAGGCGCAAAACGGAGCAAGGCCGGGTGCCTTGCGAGTATTTGCAACGAAGGATGGTGTTCATTTCATCGGTTTTATTCAGCGAACTTTTAACTCGGAACACTAAAGCTTTCAAAACCTGTTCAAACAGGAGCGCAGGGAGGCGCATGAAAAACCGGATTATCTTTCTGCTAAGCGTGCTGTCCGCGCTCTTTGTTCCCCTCGCCTACGGCGGCAATGATGCCGCAGCAATCGCAACGACACAAGCTGCGGCATCATTGGCGACACCAGCCGCAGCACAAACCGTCGCACCGCAACGCGGCACGCTGTACCGGGTACGCCACGACGGCAGCACGGTTTACCTGTTCGGCACCATCCATGTCGGCCTGCCGTCCTTCTTCCCGCTCGAACCGGTGGTCACCCGCGCGCTTGCGCAGTCGCGCACGCTGGTAGTCGAGATCGACGTGCGCAACGCGTTGCCGTTCCAGGCGGCGTTGCAAAAGCATGGTCTGTATGCGGAAGGCGACAGCATCGACCGCCATCTGTCGCCGCAGGACATGACACGCCTGCGGCAGGCGCTGCAACGCTTTGACATCCCGTTCGAACAAGCCGCACGGATGAAGCCGTGGCTGTTGGCGAATTTGCTGGTGGGGCTGAACCTGGAACGTCATGGCTATCAACGCAGCCAGGGCATCGAAACCTTTCTGCTGGCGTTCGCCGACAAGCAAAAGATGCGAGTGCAGGAGCTGGAATCGGCCGACTACCAGATGGCGCTGTTCGACGGCATGAGCGAAGAGAAACAGGCGCAGTACCTGCTTGAGAACCTGGCCGAACTGGATGACGGCCAGGCCGACTCGAAGGATGCCGCGCTGATCGACGCCTGGGCCCATGCGAACGGCCCGGCGATCGAGAATGTGCTGCGCGCCTCGCTGGAGGAAAAGACCGCGTCGGCGGAATTTACGCGGAGGGTTTTGCTGGATGAACGGAATCCGAACATGGCGGAAAAGATCGCGGGATTGCTGAACGCCCCCGGCTCCAGTTTCGTCGCTGTCGGGCTGCTGCATCTGGTGGGCAGCAAGGGCGTGCCGGCATTGCTGCAACAGCGCGGTTATCAGGTCGAGAAGCTGTACTAGGAATCAGCCGGCTCGGCGCTGAATCGTCCGCGCGCTCAATGCGACCGGATCATCGTCCCGAACGCCTGCTCCGTCAGCACTTCCAGCAGCAGCGAATGCTCGATACGGCCGTCGATGATGTGCACCGTGTTCACGCCCGATTTCGCCGCATCCAGCGCCGACGAAATCTTCGGCAGCATGCCGCCGGAAATCGTGCCGTCCTCGAACATCTCGTCGATTTCGCGCGCCGACAGGTCGGTCAACAGATTGCCCTTCTTGTCCTGCACGCCGGCGATGTTGGTCATCATGATCAGCTTTTCCGCTTTCAGGATTTCCGCGATCTTGCCGGCGACCAGGTCGGCGTTGATGTTGTAGGCCTGGCCGTCTTCGCCGAAGCCGATCGGCGAGATGATCGGAATGAAGGCGTCGTCCTGCAAGGCCTTCACCACCGCCGGATTGATCGCATCGATCTCGCCGACGAAGCCGATGTCGAGAAACTGCCCCGGCTTCTCCTTGTCCGGCATCTGCATCTTGCGCGCACGGATCAGGCCGCCGTCCTTGCCGGTCAGGCCAACCGCCTGGCCGCCGTAGTGGTTGATCAACATCACGATGTCCTGCTGCACTTCGCCGCCCAGCACCCACTCGACCACTTCCATCGTTTCTTCGTCGGTGATGCGCATGCCCTGCACGAAGGTGCCCTGCTTGCCGATCTTCTTCAGCGCGTTGTCGATCTGCGGGCCGCCGCCGTGCACCACGACCGGGTTCATGCCGACCAGCTTGAGCAGGATCACGTCGCGCGCGAAGCCGTGCTTGAGCTTCTCTTCGGTCATCGCATTGCCGCCGTATTTGACGACGATGGTCTTGCCGTGGAACTTGCGGATATAGGGCAACGCCTCGGCAAGGATTTCAGCCTTGATTTGCGGTGCAACTCCAGTGAGATCGGCGGCGGGAGCGAGGTGGTCGGTCATGGAAAGTCCTGAAAATGGATTTTCGCGATTTTACAGGGAAAGTCCGGCGATTTCTTGCCGGATTTCTTGTGTTTCGCAGAACGATCCGTTAGGCTTTTGCGCAAATAACAAGTGAATTCCATGACCCCGACCTTACACCGTGAACTTGAGGAATTGCGCCCTGCGCTGGTGCGTTTTGCCGTGCTGCAGCTACGCAACGAGACGCTGGCCGAGGACGTGGTGCAGGATGCGCTGATCGCGGTGCTGGAAAAGCCGGACCGCTTCGCCGGGCAGTCGTCGCTGCGCACCTATGTCACCGGCATCCTGAAGCACAAGATCATCGATGTGCTGCGCGCCGCCAAGCGCGAATACCGGATCGAAACCGATGGCGACCAATCGGAAGCCGATGTGATCGATGCGCTGTTCAAGCCCGACGGCCACACGGTGGACATGCCGCGCCAATGGGGCGACCCCGATGCCACGCTGGAACAGAAGGATTTTTTCCGGATCATGGAAATCTGCCTGGAAAAATTGCCGGCCAAGACTGCGCGTATCTTCATGATGCGCGAATGGCTGGAGCTGGACACCGAGGAAATCTGTAAGGAACTCGGCATCACTGCGTCTAATGCATGGGTGATGCTGTATCGCGCACGTCTGCAGTTGCGCGAATGCCTGGATCTGAACTGGTTCGGCAATCGGCCCGCGACACGGTAATGGGAAACGATGCAATGGGAATCAAACCGACCTGCAAGGAAATACATCGGCTGACGTCGGAAGGGCTGGATCGCGAGCTGTCGCTGATCGAACGGGTACGCATGCGCGCGCATTTGCTGGTATGCGACGCCTGCAGTAATTTCACCGACCAGATGCAGCTGATCCGGCGCGCAATGCGCCGGCTGGGCGGGTCCGACCAGGAACAGAAGTGACACATTGTTCGCGTTGCAACACGGTATTCGAATGCGGAATGGAGGCCGGTGCCGATAGTCCGTGCTGGTGCACGCAATTGCCGCCGTTGCCCGCAGAGTCTTACCAGCGAAATCATGACGACGGCAATGCCAGCCGGTGTTTTTGTCCGGATTGCCTGCGCGCCTTGCTCGCTACCGGTAAAGCAGCACCGCAAAAAAATCCCTGATCTTGCCCGGAGCGCCGCACGCCGGCCTGTTCAGCTGTGCCGCGATACAAAAAAAACATCGCTAATGGAAATCCGGCAAAAGCCGGATTTTTTTCCGCCAAATCAATCCACTCCTGCATCTTTGCAGAATAAAAGAAGGTTGCACGGCAAAATTACGCAACGAAATCATTCCCCCTCGCCACTATGATCCGGCTGTATTCATCCACCTTGAGGAGGGGAAATGAAATCAATGATACGTATCGCCGGCATGGCTGCGCTGTTTGCGTTGCTGGGCGCCTGCAGCCGCGAAGTCACGGTCAGGATCGGTGTGGTCGCGCCGATGTCCGGGCCGTTGGCGCAATATGGCAAGGATATCGCGCATGGCGCCGAAATCGCGGTGGACGAGCTGAACGGCGACCATTTCATGATCGACAACAAGCAGGCGCACTTCGAACTGGTAATCGAGGACGACAAGGCGTCGCCCAAGGAAGGCAAGGCGGCGGCAAAGCGGCTGATCGATGCCGACGTCGCCGCGGTCTTCGGCCATTTCAATTCCGGCGTGACGATCGCCGCCGCGCCGCTCTACGCTCAGGCCGGGATTCCGCAACTGTCGGTATCGACCAATCCGCAATACACGCGCATGGGTTTGAAGACCGCGTTCCGCATCACCGCCGATGATATCCAGCAAGGCGCGACGCTGGCGCGGCTGATCAACGCAAAGCTGCGCGCGAAAGCGCTGTACGTGGTCGACGACCACACCACTTTCGGCGTCGGCATTGCCGACGAAGTGGAGCGCGGCATCAAGGCCAAAGGCGGACAGCCGGTACGCCAGGGCGTCGACCCGAAAACGGCCGATTATCCGGCGCTGGCGCAGCGCATCAGGGACGCCAATGCCGACGTGGTGTTTTTCGGCGGCGACGAAGCTGCCGGCCTGCCGTTGCTGAAAGCATTGCGCGAGACCGGCTCGACAGCGAAATTCGTGGTGGCCGACGCGATGTGCGATATCTCCACCGTGAAGGGCGCGAACGGCGCGGCGGACGGCAATTACTACTGCACGATTGCCGGCGTTCCGCCGTCGTGGCTGTCGGCGGGGATCGGCTTCACCGAACTGTACAAGGCGAAATTCGGTACGCCCGGCGCCTATTCGACGCTGGCCTACGACGGCATCCACGTCCTGGCGCAGGCAATGCAGGAAGCGGGATCGGCGCAGCCGGCGAAATATCTGCCGACGATGAAGACCACCTCGTACGACGGCAAGATCCAGGGATCGGTGGAGTTCGACGGCAAGGGTGATCTGAAGGACGGTACCGTAGTGATTTACCAGTCAGTCGGCGGGCAGCTGATCGAGCAGCGCAATTTGCTGTGACCCCTTCCCGGGGAACGGATGGCAATCAAACGCGCGGCGCCGTCATGCGGCGTTGCAGCTGCGCGTCTCCTGCTTCGGAAATCCCGTCTTGATCTTTTCCACCGCGCTCTTTGCCGTCGCGTCGAGGTTGCGCAACTGGAATGCCGTCAGCCCGCTCGATGCGCTGCGCTGTCCGATGCGCGCGCTGTGCACGCCCTTCTGGTTCAGGGTCGTGAGATAGGCGCGCGCCGCTTCTTCCAGCTTGAACACGCCGAGCGAGATGCCCCAGCGCAGGCTGGAATTGTCCTGGATGATGTAGAAATCATTGACGCCGAGCCGGCGCAGCTCGCCGGCCTTCTTTTCCGCCGCATCCTTGTCGGCCTGCGGCGGTATGTAGACGATATGCGAGATCGCGCCCGGTACCTCGCGCCGCGACATGCGATCGCCCAGCGACAGCGCCGCCAGCTGCGCACTGAAGCGCTTCGCATCTTCCGCATTGAAATTACCGAACTCGGTGCAGGTCGACACCGCCGGCGTCTTCGATATCGGGGCTGCGGCCACAGTGGTGCCGGCCGATGTTGCTGTCGATGCAGCCGCGTCCGGCGCCGTCTCGGGCGTAGCGGCAGCCTTCGGTTCCGGGATCAACTTGATCTTGTCGGCATTGAGCTGCCGGCTGATGCGGCCCGGCTCCCGGCCGCTCGGCAGCAAGGGTTCGAGATAGCCTCGCTGGTACGCGAACAGCGCCGCATTGGCGAGCAGCAGCAGCGAAAAAAAGAATTTCAGCATGGTGTGTTGAGTACGACGGTATGCAATCCGATCAGCACGAGCTTGTCGACCTGGGTACAGGGCAGCGCCAGATGCGGCGCAATCAGCTCGGCGGCGCCGCCGGACAGAATGCATTGCACCTGCCCGGCCTGGGTGCCGGCATGCGCCGCCACCGCGCGTTCGATCGCGCCGACCTGCGCCGCGATGCAGCCGCTGACGATCGCCGCATCGGTGTTGTCGGCAAACGGCGCCGCGACATCGAAGCCCCGCGCCACCTGCGGCAGCTGCGCAGTGTTCCTTGCCAGCGCACTCGCCATCAGCCCGAGTCCCGGCAGGATCATACCACCGAGGAAAACCCCGTCGGCGCTCACCGCGTCGATCGTGGTGGCAGTGCCGCAAGTCGCAACGATCAGCGGCTGCCGCGGGAACAATGCATGCGCACCGATCACCGATGCGAAGCGGTCGCAGCCGAGCTGCGCCGGATTGCGGTAAGCGTTGCGGATGCCGGCCAGTTGCGGCACCGACGCGAACCACTGCAGCGGCACCGGATGCAGGCCGAGCGTTGCAGCGAGCGCCTGTTCCAGCTCGTCGCGCATCGCGACGCCGGCGACATTCGACGCCAGCACGTGCATGATGCCGTAACTGCGCCAGACGTCGACCAGCTGCTTCACTTGCGCATGTTCGACCGAGCCGGACGCGATCCAGCGCCCAAGCGCATCCGGTCCTTGCGCGCGGGCGGGCACGATCGCCCATTTCACCCGGGTATTGCCGGCATCGATCAGCAGCAGCATCGTGTCACTCCCTTGCGCGCAGCGAAACATCGCCCGCCATCACCGCAATCCGGCCGGTTGCGGTGTCCATCAGAAAACGTCCGGTGTCGTCGACGCCGGCAGCGATACCCTCATGCAGCACGCGTCCGTTATCGAGTATCGATACCGGCTGTCCGGCATACGCGTGCAGCGCATTCCAGCGCGCGGTGAAGGCCGGCAAACCCTGCTGTTCGAATTGCTGCATCGTCTCCGCCAGGCCGCTCAGCAGCAGCGCCATCAGCATGTTCTGGTCCAGCTCCGCCAGCCAGCCGATGCCGGCCACCGGCCGGCCGATCTGCGCCGCGGTGCGTTCGTCGATTGCCATATTGATACCGACGCCGATCACCGCCCAGCTGCCGTCCTGCGCCGGGCGGCCGGCGGATGCGCTTTCGATCAGGATGCCGGCCAGCTTCCTGCCTTCGAACAGCACATCGTTCGGCCACTTCAGGCGTGTGCGGATATCGAACATCGCGAGCGCTTCGGCAAGCGCGACACCGACCGCCAGCGGCAAGCCGACCAGCGCCTGCAGCGGCACGTTGAAACGCCAGGCCAGCGAAAACGTCAGCGCTTTGCCCGGCGCCGAATACCAGGTGCGGCCGGCGCGGCCACGGCCGGCAGTCTGCGCATGCGCAAGCAACAGCGTCGGGCCGTGCAGCGCGCCAAGTCCGGCGAGCAGGTCGGCGTTGGTGGAGCCGGTTTCATCGACGACCCGGATCGCGACCGTTTGTGCGGCAGGCCGGCACAGCGCGGCGATACCGTCAGGAGTAAGCATGTTCGTCATAAGGAACATTGTAACGGTGATACTCGTCGGCACGTAAGCGCAATCACTGCTGTTGCATCGACGCGTCGAAGCGCATTTTCCACTCGGGTGACGCGTATGCGATTCTCCCTTAAACTGCAGCCATGCCAGATCAACAAGCGCCGACGCTAACCATCCACGCGGACCCGCAGCTCACCGTTTCCGCCACCGGTTACTGGCAAGTGCAGGCGCTGGCGCATCCGGGCATCATCGACCGGCTCCACGCGCAGTTGCGCGGCTTACCTCGCGACAAGCAAGCGGCATGGAATCTGACCGGCGTCGCGGGACTCGATCATATCGGTGCGCAGTGGCTGTGGAACGCGTGGGGCAAAGCGCGGCCGCCACAACTGGCGCTGGCGCCCTATCAGAATGACATCTTCGATCGGATCGAGCGCGCCAGTGCGCTCGCGCTGCCGACCTCCACCGCGCTGCCCTGGTATTCCGCGCACGCCATCAATCGGCTGCTGCGCGACATCGGCAGCCACCTGTATGGTTTCGTCGCATTGATCGGCCAATTGACGCTCGATATCGGGCGCTTCGTCGCGCGTCCGTTACGCGGGCCGTGGAAAGAAATTTCCGCGAATGTGTTTCATATCGGCTATCAGGCGCTCGGCATTACCGCATTGGTGGGATTTTTAATCGGTATCGTGCTGTCTTATCTTTCGGCGCAGCAATTGCATACCTTCGGCGGCGATATTTACCTGGTCAACATTCTCGGCATGAGCATCATCCGCGAGCTCGGCCCGCTGCTGGCGGCGATCCTGGTGGCCGGCCGTTCCGGCTCGGCGATCACTGCACAGCTGGGCGTGATGCGCGTCACCGAGGAGCTTGATGCGATGCTGGTGATGGGCATGCCGCACGGTTTTCGCCTGATCATGCCGCGCGTGCTCGCGCTGGCCGTGTCGATGCCGCTGCTGGTGGTGTGGACCGATGCGATCGCCTTGCTCGGCGGCATGGCCGCGGCGAAGCTGGCGCTCGGCCTGTCGTCCAGCTATTTCGTGCAGCAGTTGCCGAGCGCGGTACCGTTGGCGAATTACTGGATCGGGCTCGGCAAGGGGGTCGTGTTTGGCAGCCTGATCGCGCTGGTGGCCTGCCATTTCGGCCTGCGCATCAAGCCGAATACCGAAAGCCTCGGGCAAGGCACGACGCTGTCGGTGGTCAGCGCCATCACCATCGTGATCGTAGCCGACGCGGTGTTCGCGATCGTGTTCCAGAACGTGGGGTTCTACTGATGTCGGCGTCGGTGATCCAGATCACGAACCTGTGGACGCAGTTCGACGGCTATGTCGTACACCAGGACCTGAACCTGGAAGTGCGGCAGGGCGAAATCCTGTCGCTGGTCGGCGGCTCCGGCTCCGGCAAGACCACGCTGCTGCGGCAGATGCTCGGGCTGGAACGGCCGACGCGCGGTTGCGTGAAAGTGTTCGGCGAAGACATCAGCCGCGTCGGCGCTGCGGGTCTGCGGCGCTTGCGCAATCGCTGGGGCATGCTGTTCCAGCATGGCGCGCTGTTTTCCGCGCTGACCGCATTCGACAATGTGGCGCAGCCGATGCGCGAACTGCGCACGCTGCCGGAAGAATTGATCCGCGACGCGGTGCTGCTGAAACTCGACATGGTCGGCATCAGCCCGGAGCAGGCGCTGAAGATGCCGGCCGATCTGTCCGGCGGCATGATCAAGCGGGTGGCGCTGGCGCGCGCGCTGGCGCTGGAACCGGAGCTGCTGTTCCTCGACGAGCCGACCGCCGGGCTCGACCCGGACCTGTCGGAAAGCTTCGTCTCGCTGATCCGCGGATTGCATCGGCAGATGCGGCTGACGGTAGTCATGGTCACGCACGACCTCGATACGCTGTTCGCATTGTCGTCGCAGATTGCGGTGCTGGCGGAAAAGCGCGTGATCGCGGTCGGCGCACCGGAACAGGTGATCGCGCTGCCGCATCCGTTCATTCAGCATTTCTTCCTCGGCGAGCGCGGCCGGCGGGCGCTGGAAGGCGCAATGGAAAATTCACGCTGCAAGGAAACTGAATATGGAAAATAAGTCGCATGCAGTCATCGCGGGCCTGTTCACGCTGGCGCTGCTGGCGGCCGCGATCTTCATCGGCCTCTGGCTCAACCGCGACCGCACCGAGTGGGTGCCGTACCAGATCGCGACCAAGCTCTCGATCCCCGGCCTCAATCCGCAGGCCGCAGTGCGTTATCGCGGCCTCGACGTCGGCAAGGTCGACGCCATCACCTTCGACCCGGATGTGGTCGGCCAGGTGCTGGTGCATATCAGCGTGCGGCCCGATACGCCGATCACGCAGTCGACCTTCGCCACGCTCGGCTACCAGGGCGTGACCGGCATCGCCTATGTGCAACTTGACGACGACGGCAGCCAGCCGCGCAAGCTGTCCAGTTCCGAACAGCATGTCGCACGTATCGAAATGCGGCCCAGCCTGTTCGACCAGCTGCAGAATCGCGGGCTGGCGATCCTGCAGCAGACCCAGGATATCGCCAAGCGGGTGAACGACCTGCTGGCGCCGGCGAACCAGAAGGCGATCCTCGACGCGTTCGACAACGTCAGCAAGGCAGCCAATGAACTCGCCGCCATTCCGCGCCAGTTGCAGCCGACGCTGGCGAAAGTGCCGGCCCTCACCGATCAGGCGCAGCAGACGCTGGGTTCGATCGACAGGCTGTCGAAAGATGCAAGCGCGCTGACCGCGAGCCTGAACGGCATGGCGGTCAAATTGCAGGCACGAAACGGCACGATCGACAAACTCGGCAACGCCGCCGACCAGGTCGGCGCGATGGCATACAAGCTCAATCATGAGACGCTGCCGCTGGTCAACGACGCACGCACGACGATCCGCACGCTCAATCGCACGCTGGAAAACATCAACGACCGCCCGCAGAGCGTGCTGTTCGGTTCGCCGCGAGCCGCGCCCGGCCCGGGCGAGCCGGGTTTCGATATGCCGTCCGATACGACGCGATAGAAAACAAGGAACGATGCCGATGAAAAAACTGCTAACGATATTGTTCGCGCTGCTGCTGGTCGGCTGCGCGGTCGCGCGGCCGGAATCGCCTGAACTGTTCGATCTCGGCCCGCTGCGTCCGGCACAGGGAACGGCGCTGCCGGCGCTGCCGCCGGTCAGCATTGCGGAAATCGACGTGCCAACCTGGCTCGACCGGCCGCTGATGTTTTACCGTCTGGATTACGCGAACGATCAGCAGCCGCAAGCCTACGCGCACAGCCGTTGGGTAATGCCGCCGGCGCAGCTGATCGCACAACGGCTGAAGGCGCGCATCGCGCAGGCCGGAGGCACGGCGCTGTCGGCGTCGGATGGCGCGCTCGGCGTGCCGGTGCTGCGCATCGACGTCGACGATTTCACGCAGGTGTTCGACGCGCCGGGACGCAGCATTGGCAAGGTGGCGCTGCGCGCATCGGCGTTCAACGGGCAACAGCTGATCGCGCAAAAAACGTTCAGCCGGCAGGCGCCGGCACCGACGCCGGACGCAGAAGGCGGCGCGCGCGCAATAGCCCAGGCCAGCGACGAGGTGATTGCCGACGTGATGCGCTGGCTGGCCACCCTGCCGCTGAAATAGAATTGGATTGCGCCGTGCGCCGACAGCCCGGCGCTGCAGAACCGATAATGCAACCATCATGACCGCGAACTCCGACCTGCCGCCCGGCACCGCTGCCGGGGCAACACCCGCCGCGCCGTCGACGTTCGCGCGCGCGGCCCTGGTGATGTACGGATTCCTGATCGTCTATGCCAGCCTGTATCCGTTCTCCGACTGGCGTGACATGGGGTTGCCGTTCTGGAGCTACCTGCGTGCGCCGCTGCCGCATTACTGGACCGTATTCGATGTGGCGACCAATGTCGTCGGCTATCTGCCGTTCGGCGTGCTGGTGGTGTTCGCGCTGTATCCGCATGTGCGCGGCATCGCCGCAGCGATTCTGGCCGTGCTTGCCGGCATCCTGCTTTCCGGCTCGATGGAGGCGCTGCAAACCTTTCTGCCGAACCGGGTATCGTCCAACCTCGACCTGCTGACCAATGTCGCCGGCACCTGCCTCGGCGCCGTTGCCGGGCTGTTGCTGAGTCGTACCTTTCTCGAACAGAGCCGGCTGCTGCAATTGCGACAGCAATGGTTCATCCACGACGCCGGCCGCGGACTGATCGTGATCGGCCTGTGGCCGCTGGCGCAGGTCTATCCGCAGGGTTACCTGTTCGGCCACGGCCAGATCATGCCGCTGCTGTCGGACTGGGTATCGCGCCTGCTCGACACGCCGATCGACCTGGAATTGCTGTTCCGTCACGACCTGCTGCTGAGCGTGCAGGAATACTGGCTGGCCGAAACCATCATCACCGCCTGCGGCATGACCGGCGCGCTGTTGACGCTATCCTGCCTGCTGCGCCGCCAGGCGCCACGGGTAACGCTGATGCTGTTGCTGATGATCGCCGCATTCACGATGAAGGCGCTGGCCAGCGCACTGGTATTTGACCCGGAAAACGCGCTGGCCTGGCTGACGCCGGGCGCCAAGGGCGGCGTGCTGATCGCGACGCTGATGGTGGCCGGGCTGGTGTATGCGCCGCCGGCGGCGCAGCGGCGGCTGGCGGCAATCACCCTGCTGCTCAGTTTCATCATGGTCAACCTGGTGCCTGCCAACCCGTATTTCATCGCGACGCTGCAAGCGTGGATACAGGGCAAATTCCTCAACTTCAACGGCGCCGCCCGCTTCCTGTCGCTGGCATGGCCGTTTTTCGCACTCTGGTTCCTGCTGCACCCGATGCACCGCGTGAAACGCAAATGACCGGGGTGTATCATTTCGGCTTTGCCGGGTTTTTCATGCATGCAGGACCATCGGGAAACCCCGCCCTCCCCCACTTTCTCTCTGCCGGACCAAGAGAAGAGAGCTGAACCATGGAACATTCACTACATGTCTGACAAGCCTTATTACCAGCATCACGTTTTCTTTTGCCTGAACCAGCGCGACGAAGGCCGGCCTTGCTGTGCCGACAAGGGCGCACAGGCCGCGCAGGAGCATGCAAAAAAACGCATCAAGCAACTCAATCTGAGCGGTCAGGGCAAGGTCCGCATCAACAAGGCCGGCTGCCTCGACCGCTGCGAGGAAGGCCCGGTAATCGTGGTCTATCCGCAAGGCACCTGGTACACCTATGTCGACCAGCACGATATCGATGACATCATCGATCAGCACCTGGTCGGCGGCAAGGTTGTCGAACGCCTGAAGATCTGATTCCCCGATTCGCATGAACGCCCATACCCAATATTTTTCCCTTGAGGGCCCGGCCGGCATTCTCGAATGCGCGCTTGACCTGCCCGACGACGCACCGCGTGGCATCGCGCTGGTCGCACATCCGCATCCGCTGTATGGCGGCACGATGGACAACAAGGTCACGCAGACGCTGGCGCGTGCCTTCGTCGCGCTTGGCTATGCCAGCGCAAGGATGAATTTTCGCGGTGTCGGCAAGTCCGGGGGAGTGCACGATGAAGGCCGTGGCGAAACCGACGACATGGCGCTGCTGCTGGCGCACATGCGGCAGCAATACCCCGAGCTGCCGGTCGCGCTCGGCGGTTTCTCTTTCGGCACGTTCGTGCAGTCGCAATTGCAGCAGCGACTGCTCGAACAGGGCGCGCCGGCAGAACGTCTGGTACTGGTCGGCAGCGCGGCCGGCAAATGGGCAATGCCGGACGTACCATCCAATACCATCCTGATCCACGGCGAGCTGGACGATACCATTCCGCTATCGGCAGTGTTCGATTGGGCCCGGCCACAGGACCTGCCGGTCATCGTGATTCCCGGTGCCGATCACTTTTTTCACCGCAAGTTGCAACATATAAAGAATTTCGTGGTCGAAATGTGGCATCGCTGATTGCCTGGCCGAAAATCGGCTCTCGCAACCTCTTGTGATGCAAGCTTTTTGAACTGCGGCAACCAGCGGCGCTATAATTTGCTGGTTGTTTCCTCTTGTCATCCGCCGGTTTCCGAGCCGGATTCACATTGCCCAATCCATGAAAAAATTGCTCGCGGCATTTGTCGCCACCGTCTTCTCCATTTCCTTTGCATTTGCACAAGCGGTACCCGCCCCGAACATCGACGCCAAGTCCTGGTTGCTGCTCGACGCGACCAGCGGCCAGGTGCTCGCGTCGCACGAGGCCGACATGCGGATCGAACCGGCATCGCTTGCGAAACTGATGACCGCGTATGTCGTCTCGTCGGCGATCAAGGACAAGCGGCTCGATCCGAACCAGATGATCACCGTGTCCGAGCATGCATGGAAAGTCGATCCGAGCAGCTCGAAAATGTTCATCGAGCCGCGCGTCCCGGTCAAGGTCAACGACCTGCTGTACGGCCTGATCGTGCAGTCGGGCAACGACGCCGCGGTGGCGCTGTCCGAAGCGGTGGCCGGTACCGAGGATTCCTTTGTCACGCTGATGAACCGCGAAGCCGAGCGCATGGGACTGAAGTCGACTCACTTCGCCAACGCACACGGCTTGCCCGATCCGGGCAACTACTCGACCGCACGCGATCTGGCCACGCTGTCCGCGCACGTGGTCGCCGACCATCCGGAAGATTACAAGATCTACTCGGTCAAGGATTTCACTTACAACAAGATCAAGCAGCCGAACCGCAATCGCCTGCTGTGGCTCGACCCGACGGTCGACGGCTTGAAGACCGGCCATACATCGAGCGCAGGTTACTGCCTGATCGCCACCTCACACCGTCCAAATGGCGGCGCCGAGCGGCGTCTGATTTCGGTGGTGATCGGCACCATCTCCGATCAGATGCGCACGCAGGAAAGCATGAAGCTGCTGAACTGGGGTTTCCAGAATTTCGATACCGTGAAGCTGTACGCGAAGGGCCAGGCGGTCGAGTCGCCGGAAGTCTGGAAAGGTGCGCAAGCGCAGGTGAAGGTCGGTTTCATGCATGATGTGTATGTGACCGTGCCGAAGGGCGTGGCCGGCAAGATCAAACCGGTGCTGGAGCGCAATGATCCGCTGGTCGCACCGATCAACCAGAACAGCGCAATCGGTATGCTGAAACTGATGGTCGACGGCAAGCCGCTAAGCGAGCTGCCGGTGGTGGCGCTGGAGCAGGTCAACCAGGCGAGCATCTTCGGCCGGGCGTGGGATTCGGTACGCTTGTGGATGAAGTAACACGTTTCACTTCTTGATCGCCGCCGCAAGGTTCATGCGGACCTCGCGGCGCATCGTTTGCTGTTTTCATCACTACGAGAATCCGCCATGGCAGCCTATATCATCGGTCACATCACGATCAAGGACCCGGTCAGATGGGCCGAATATTGCAGCAAGGTGCCGGCGACGATGGCGCCATGGAATGCCGAACTGGTCTTTCGCGGCAAGACCGTGCAGGTGTTGAGCGGACCGCATCCGCATAGCGATACGGTGGTCGCGCGGTTCCCGGATTCGACCGCATTGCGCGCATGGCACGAGTCCGATGCCTACCAGGCGCTGATCCCGCTGCGCAACGCGGCGGCCGAGGTGGTGCTGGTCGCATACGACGCCTGATCGCGCGCACGGCCAACCGGCCAATCACCCACTCCCAAACCGCCTGGTTCCGGTGTCGCGGATTCATACTTATTCTGCATAAGCATCCCGGCACAAACATGCAAAAATGAGCGTCCCGAATTTCGAGAAAGCTTGCCATGCATGACCCGCTGGTCTACCTGAACGGCCAATTGACGCCACTGTCCGAAGCGAAGATCCCGGTGCTCGATCGCGGCTTCATATTCGGCGACGGCGTGTACGACGTGGTGCCGATGTATGCGCGCAAACTGTTTCGTCCGCAGCAGCATGTCGCGCGGCTGTTTCGCAGCCTGGCCGCGATCGGTATGCCGAATCCGCATGACAACAATGGATGGCTGGCGCTGATCGACCAGGTGGCGGCTGCGCATCCGGCCGACGATCAGCTGATCTACATCCAGGTGACGCGTGGCGTCGCGAAGCGCGCGCATGCCTTTCCGGCAGAGTCCACGCCGACCGTGTTCATCATGACCAATCCGCTGATACCGCCGAGCGCGGAGGCGGTCGAAAACGGCATCGCCTGCGTGTCGATAGAAGACCGGCGCTGGCTGCGCTGCGATATCAAATCGATCTCGCTACTCGGCAATGTGCTGGCGGCGCAGCATGCGGTGGAAAACGGCGCGATGGAATCGATCCAGTTCCGCGACGGATTTCTTACCGAAGGATCGTCGTCGAATGTGTGGATCGTCAGGAACGGCACGCTGATCGCTCCGCCGAAAGACACGCTGATTCTCGAAGGCATACGCTACGGCCTGCTGGAGGAATTATGCGTCGCGCAAGACATTCCGTTTGAGATGCGCCGCATCGCGCGCGAAGAAGTATTCGCGGCGGACGAGGTGTTGCTGTCGTCGGCCGGGCGCGAAGTGCTGGCGGTCGCGACGCTCGACGGCGTGCGCATCGGCAATGGCATGCCGGGCCCGGTATTCCGTGCGCTGTACGCCGCCTATCAGGAAGCCAAAGGCCGGTGATCGTCTACAATGAAGCCATTGCCAGAACGCCGATGGAATTCATTGCCATGTCTCAAACACCAGATAGCCTGATCGAATACCCGAGCGACTTCCCGATCAAGATCATGGGCGCGATGCAGGACGCATTCGCGCAGACGATCGTCGAGGTCGTGGTGCGGCACGACCCGACCTTCCACGCGGGCAAGATGGAAATGCGCCCGTCGTCGAAGGGTGCCTATCTGTCGCTCACCGTCACCGTGCGCGCCACCAGCCGCGAACAACTCGACAACCTGTATCGCGAACTGTCGTCGCATCCGATGGTGAAAGTGGTGCTGTAAGCTTTCACGCTTCCTGCTTGCGCACCTCGTCGAACAGCCATTCGCGAAACGCCCTCACCTGCGGCTTCTGCAGCGCCTCGGGCGGGCAGGCGAAAAAATACGCATGCATGCATGGAATCGCGGTATCGAACAGCCGCACCAGTTCGCCCGATGCCAGCTCCGTCAGCGCAATCACATGGCGCGCCAGTGCAATACCATGCCCCTCGGCCGCCGCCCGCACCAGCATCGACGAATCCTGAAATACCAGCCCGCCGGTCGGCTCCGGCCAGTCCAGCCCGGCTGCCCGGAACCATGGCAGCCACGGTTCGCCCTCGCATCGCAACAGTGTGCTGCGTACCAGTTTCTGCGGCGTGCGCGGCAGCTTGCCACCGTTGAAACGCGGACTGGCCATCGGGTAATAGCAATCGTCCATCAGCTTTTCGACTGTCAGGCCCGGGTAATTGCCGCGGCCGAAGCGAATGCCGACGTCCACCGACTCGCGCACGAAGTCGGTCAGATGGTTACTCGATTGCAGCATCACTTCCAGATCCGGATGCTGCTCGATGAAGCGCCCGAGACGCGGAGACAGCCAGCGTCCCGCAAACGACGGCAGTGCGGTAATCGTCAGCCGCGTCTGTTTCGCGTCCGCTCTCAGCGCGTCGGCGGCCGCCGCGATATCACCCAGCGCCTCGCGCAGAATCGCTGCAAAGCGCTCGCCCTCGGCGGTGATCGCGATCCGCTTGCCGCGCCGCGTGAACAGCGCCACGCCCAGTTCTTCTTCCAGCGCGCGCACCTGATGGCTGATCGCGCCATGCGTGACATGGATCTCTTCAGCCGCGCGCGAGAAGTTCTGATGCCGCGCGGCGGCTTCGAACGCGCGCAGCGCGGCAAGGTTGGGCAAGCGTCGCAGGTCGGCCATATCATGTGAAAATAATTAGCAAGGAAGTCGAAAATATATCGTTTAGACAAGGCCGAGACAAGTCCTAGAATGGCTTTACGCGTCAGGGACTTCACCATATCTGCAACTGTGCAGCGGTGCCCTGCCCGTCATTCCAGGAGCACGATCATGAGAGGACTATTCACAAACGAATCGCTTGCCATTGCCCCCGGCGAAGCCATTTCCGGTGTCGCCAGCCAGGCGCAAACGCTGCGCGTCACGGGCGGACGCGCGTGGATTACCATCGAAGGCATCTCGCACGATTACTGGCTCAGCGCCGGCGACACCTTCGCGGTCGCACCGGGACGCCTGATCGTGATCGAAGCCGATCCCGTCATGGGGCCAGTGACGGCGAGCATGGAACCGAATTCATCCACATTCGCGTTGCTGGCATTGCTGCTGCGCCGCCAGCTTCAGCACTTCGCCTATCGTAACAGCGCGAAGGCCGAATCGCGGCGCTATGCGGCAACGCCTTGCGGACAGCAGATGGGGCCCTGCGCATAAGCGTCCGGCTGCGCGCGCCACACCATTCAACACAGGAGTCCGGATGCATCCACGTCATATCGCCCAAGTGAATATAGGCCGCGCCCGCGCGCCGATCGACGATCCGCTGATGGCCGGCTTCGTCGATCGGCTGGACGACATCAACGCGCTTGCCGATGCGAGCCCGGGCTTCGTCTGGCGCCTGAAGACCGAGGCCGGCGACGCCACCTCGCTGCAGCCGTACGACGATGACCGCATCCTGATCAACATGTCGGTATGGGAGTCGCCGGAGCACCTGAAGCATTACGTGTATCGCACCGCGCATGCGGAAGTGATGCGGCAGCGCAAGCAATGGTTCGAGCGCTTCGGCGATGTTTACATGGCCTTGTGGTGGATCGCGCCCGGCCACGTTCCGACCATTGCCGAAGCAAAGGAGCGCCTGGCCTATCTGCAGCATCATGGCGAAAGCGAGTTCGCCTTTTCCTTTGCCAGCCTGCTTGCCGCGCCGGGCGAGAACACGGCCGACGCAGTATCCGCCTGATGATTACCTGCCACATTCGCTACATCATCGATCCCGGCAAGCTTCGGGAATTCGAGCACTATGGCAAGCTCTGGATTCCGCTCGTCGAAAAATTCGGCGGCAGGCATCACGGCTATTTCATGCCTTCCGAAGGCGCCAATAACGTCGGGCTCTGCCTGTTTTCATTTCCGAGCCTGGCGGCGTACGAGGAATACCGGACAAAGATGACGGCAGATCCCGAATGCCAGGCAGCCTTCCAATATGCGGAAGAGACGCGCTGCATCGTCAGTTATGAACGCAGCTTTTTTCGCCCCGTATTCGGCCAGGAAAATGATGCCCTGCCGCGCCGATAGTCCGAATCACGGAATCCATATGACAGCAGCAAACAGCATGAAAGTCATCCGCAGCCGGGAATTCACCGGCGACAGGGCCTGGGCCGCGCTCGACGTTGCGAACATGAACGGCGTCACCGTCCGCCTGCACTGGACCGACGCGCCCTACAAGTGGCACGTCAACGACGGCGAAGAAGTGTTCGCCGTGCTGGACGGCAGCGTCGACATGCATTACCGCGAAAACGGCATCGAAAAAATGACAGCCCTGCATGCGGGCGATGTATTCTTTGCCAGTACCGGCTGTGAACATGTCGCGCATCCGCGTGGCGCGGCACGCATACTGGTGGTCGAAAAAGAGGGAAGCCTTTGATCGGCTGCACCGAAAACCTGATGACGGGCGGCAGGGAAAAATTTATCGACAGCAGACTCCTCCAACCATAGATCTTTACTCGATGCCGCATCTGACGCTTGAATACACCAACAATCTGACCGCGCTGGATGCGGGGCGCGTACTTCTGGCGCTGAACCATGCGCTGGTCGCATCCGGCCAGTTTGAAGACATCGATATCAAAAGCCGTGCCCTTCCCCTGGAAACATTCTTGATCGGCACGTCCGTCGGCAACCACGCCTTTGTGCATGTGAAACTGGCGTTGCTGAGCGGCCGGTCGTCGCAAACCAAGAGCGAATTGTCCTCCGCGTTGCTGCGTGTGCTGCGCGCCAACTGCGAGGCCGGCGCCGGCAACCATCTGCAGCTCTGCGTCGAAGTGCAGGACATCGACCGGGCAAGCTACGCGAAAGACAGCGTGCAATGCAGCGGATGACGCGCTCCGAAACGCTATTTCGCTAGGGCAGCCAAGCATGCACTCTCTAATGAAAGGCCGCGCGCAGCGCATGCAACTGGCCGCGGACGGCGAGTGGGAAAAATCGCTGATGCTCGCGCACTGCGCAAGCCAGCTCAATGACATGACATCGTGGCTGCATGCGGCACCGCGCGATGTGGCGCTGGAAGTATTTCTCGCAGACAATGCCGGCCATGAGCAATTTTTTGGCGTTCGTCTTTCCGCTCTATCGAGATCGCAACAGGCGCGATTCTGTAGCGCAGCCTTCACCTTCTTCGACGTTCCCGGACGCAGGACCGCGCAGGATATTCTGCAGTTCGCGCGTGATGCGCTCGCTGCACCGCAACTGCTAAACAGCAAGCCGGCATTCCTCGAATTGGGCGTGGTCAACGCTTGGCGCTCCACGGGACCGGTGCGGTTCGCGCTGTCGGCATTCGCACCGACCGCCGATCTGGCGCTGCGGCAGGCGCTCGACGAACATTCCCGCTATCGAGACCGCCACTCGAATCCGATTGCAATCGAGCTTGCCTGCGACATTCCGCTGCCGCATTGGCTGGGCATTGTCGTTTCGCGCCGACAGGGAAACAGCCACCGGATCGATGTTGAAGCAGCAGCCGCGCTGTGCCGTGCGGTCGATACGCAACAAATGCAACAAATCGAAGAACCGCGCCAATGAGTTGGGGCGTACTGATGCTGCTGGGCGTGACGCTGGTCTGGGGCACCACTTTTCCACTGATGAAGTCGATCACCGCCGACATGAACGGCGTCGAAATCTGCGTCCTCCGTTTTGTCATTGCGGCAGCTTGCATGATGCCGTTACTGCGCAAAGCGCCGCTCCGTGCCTGGGCTGACGGGCTCCTGCTCGGCATACTGGGGCTGGCATCCTATGTGGCCCAGGCATACGGCCTGCAGCATATTTCCTCGAACCGCAGCGCCTTCCTGACCAGCCTGAACGTGTTGATGGTGCCGCTGCTCGGCTTGTTGTTCGGCGAGCGGCTGTCGCGGCCGCTCCTGCTGGCGGCCTTTCTCGCCTGCCTCGGCATCGCACTGATGTCATGGGAAAGCGGCGGCAATCTGCGGGGCGATCTCGCGACGATAGTCTGTGCACTGGCCTATGCGCTGTACATCATCGTGCTGTCGCAGCGGTCGAAACGGCATGCGGCGAGCCATCTTGCGGCAACCCAGATCACGGTCATGGCCATGCTCGCCGCGCTGTGGATGTTGTTGCAGTCGCTGGATAGCGGCACCCTCGCGACGCTGCCCTCGCGGATAGGGCCGCATGCGGGCGCGCTGCTCTATCTCGGCGTCTGCGCGACCGCCGGCATGCTGTTTCTGCAGGCGCTCGCGCAACGCAATGTCGCCGCCGGCAAGGCTGCGCTCATTTATGCGATGGAGCCGGTGTTCGCCGCCCTGTTCGGCTGGATATGGCTGGGAGAAATGCTCGGCTGGCGCGGCATGATCGGCGGCGCATTGGTGATCGGCGCGATTATTCTGAGCGAACGTATCCGTCCCGCTTCGGCTCCAGTCGCATGAGCGCCATCCTGCTGGTTCCAGCCGCTGCCGACTTCTTCGCCGCGCGCGGATATACAGTGGTGCCGCGCGCCGAAGTACCCGCTGCGATTCAGTCGACCGCACAGTTTTCAGGGCTGTGTCCGGCGTCATCGGTCTTCATGGCAAAATTTCTGCGCGCTTAACGTCCTTCCTGCCTGTAGAAGGAAGCCACTTTGGCACGACGACGCACGCCGCGAATCAGTCCGTCCGTTCGCCGCTCAGGTTGCGCACGAATTCCTGCTTTAGCGCGTCACCGGACAAGCCGAGCGCAAACAGGTGATGCAACTTGGCGAAAATCGCTTCGAAGGTCATGTCGGCCGCACCCAGCACGCCGGCCGCCGTCATGCCCGCACCTGCGGCGTAAGCGCCTATCGTCACCTTGCCGTGCAAGGACTGGCTGCAGGCGATCAATATCGTGCCGGCGTCGTTTGCGCGAGTCAGCATCTGGACCAGCGCCGGATCGCGATCGGGCGCGTTGCCGCTGCC
This sequence comes from uncultured Noviherbaspirillum sp., assembly GCA_966211585.1. GTDB lineage: Bacteria > Pseudomonadota > Gammaproteobacteria > Burkholderiales > Burkholderiaceae_D > Noviherbaspirillum. The sequence goes on from CBIHNU010000023.1 coordinate 72,237, forward strand.
GTAACACTGCAAGATGAACGCCTGCGGCTGCAAGTCCAGCAGCGCCTGCACCGCACGCGGTGTCATGCCGGGCACGAAGCGCAGCGGCAGGATGCTGGCGGGCGTGTAGTCCGGCAATTCGAACGACGCCTTCTCTGCACGCGGCCATAGCGCCGACTGGTTCCACTGCACGTCAATGCCGACTTCCGCCAGCCGCGGATAATTGGGGCTGTCGAACGCATCGAGGTCGACAGTACTGACCTTGGTTGCCCGGTTGCCGCGCAACAGGCGCTGGTTGAAGTAGATCGCCACCTCGTTGATGCGATCCGACGCAGCGAGCTGCAATGCGGTGATCAGATTCTGCGGCGCGTCCGAGCGCACCACGCCGAGCGGGATCTGCGATCCTGTGACGATTACCGGCTTGCGCAAGCCGCGCAGCATGAACGAAAGCGCAGAGGCGGTATAGGCCATGGTGTCGGTGCCGTGCAACACGACGAAACCATCGTAGGCGTCGTAGCGTGCGGCGATATCGCGTGCGATCTGCTGCCAGTCGAGCGGCGTCGCATTGGTGCTGTCGATCGGCGTTGCGTATTCATGCAGCGTGTAGCGTGGCAGCGTGTCGCATTTGTCATGCAGCAGCGTTGACAGCACGCTTGCAAAATCGCACATCGGCGCGTAGCCCTGTGCCGTTTTTTTCATACCGACAGTGCCGCCCGTATAAATCAGGCCGATGTGTTTTTTGCTCATGGTCTGCCGCTTTCTTGTATTCAGTCTTTTTACGGTTGCTCGTTAGCCAGCTGCGCCAGCTTGCGCGCGACCAGTTCGGTCACATCGATGATCTGCCTGCGCCCCGCATCGAGCGGAATCAACGGCAGCTCGGTACAGGCCAGCAGCACGGTATCGGATTCCAGCGAATCGAGAATCGCGCGGAAACGACGCCGGATATCAGGCACGTTACCGCCGAACATCTTTACATCGTAAATCAGCCGGTGCAGCGCGGCCGCTTCGGCTGGCCGCGGCAATTCGATCCTGACGTGATCCGCCAGCGCACGGTAATGCGACCACGGGCCGAGATCGGTCACCGGCCGCGCACCCAGCAGCGCCAGACGCTCGATACCTTCGGCCTGCATATGTTCGCGCACCACGTCGGCGAAAGATACCAGCGTCGCCGGAAGCGCCAATGCGTCCAATCGGGATTGATAATAGTTGAGCGTGTTGCATGCGATTGCGTAATAGTCGACGCGCGCGGCGAGCGCCTGCGCGGTACTTTTCAGGCACTGCCAGACCGTTTCGTCGTTGGCTTCGAGTTCCATCGACAGGCCCAGGGACGGCTCGGAAAAGATCGTGACGTTCGGCGCATCCAGGTCGCCGCGAAACAGGTCCCCTTGCATGGCTCGATTGGCGTGCAGCAGTTTGTTCCACAGGTCCAGGCCGGCCTCCGGGCCGGAGCCGGTGATGATGCCGATTTTCTTGCGCGAACGAGAATTGATGGTCATTGCCGGAGCCTTTTCCTGGGGCGCCGCCGCAGCTTGCGGGACGCGGACAGGTAGTGTGCCAGCAGATTGCCTGATCGTCACCTTCGGCCCGCTTCGCGCGTTGCAAAGCGAATCAATCCGGCAACGAGTCCGGCATGTTGTGCAGTCCGAACTCGGCAGCGACGCCAGCACTCAGGCCGGCATCGCTCACAGGCTGACAGTTACTTGGTCACGGCCAGCAGTTCGCGCTTGCCGTCCTTGTAGGTGTACAGCGT
>CBIHNU010000024.1:0-71976 GCA_966211585.1 uncultured Noviherbaspirillum sp.
GGAAATCGTTTAACCCTGCATTGCAGAACGCTTGACGGGAATAACAGTATCTACTCCTTGATCTACGGTTTGAAACGGCTCACAGGCTCACCGACGTGGAGTCACGCAGTCCGACGCTGGTCAAGCGCCAGCCGCACCGCAAGCGCCATCAGCACAAAACCCATGAAGAAACGCTGCACTTTCAACCAGACGGGATTGCGACCAAACCAGGCGGCAATCCCGGCTGCCGACATGGCGACGAGCAGGTTGACGGCGAAGCTGATCGTGAGTTGCGTCATCCCGAGAGTCACGCTTTGCACAAACATGGAGCCGTGTTCGGCAGAGATGAACTGCGGGAAGATCGAAAGATAGAACACCGCGATCTTGGGATTGAGCACATTGGTCAGAAAGCCCATCAGGAACAGCTTCGACGGCGAGTCCGGCGGCAGTTCCTGCGGTTCGAACGGCGAGCGGGAACCGGGCCTGACCGCTTGCCACGCCAGCCACAACAGATAGGCGGCACCGGTCCATTTGAGAACATCGTAAGCCAGCGGCACGGCAAGGAACAACGCGGTCAGCCCGATGGCCGCGGCGAACATGTGCACCAGGAAGCCGGCCGCCACACCGAACAGCGAGATGACGGCGGCCTTGCGGCCCTGACACAGCGAACGGGAAACCAGATAGATCATGTTCGGTCCCGGCGTCAGCGCCATCAGCAATGCCGCTCCGGCGAAAATGACAAGCTCGTTGATCGGCACCATACCAGCTCCCGCAGTCCGTTGAATTTCGATTTTTCCCGGGCCGCGCGGCATGGGGCGCCCTTCGCCGCATGCCGCGCATCTGTCCGCCGCCTCTTTACGGCAATGATCAGCGTTTCAGATTTTTGCCTTGATCAATTTACCGAGCCGCGCGACGCCTTCCCGGATCTGCTCTGGCGGCACCGTGACGAAGCTCAGCCGCAGCGTATTCTGTTGCGGCGCATTCGCATAGAACGGCGCGCCCGGCACGAACGCAACATGCTCTGCAATCGCTTCGTCCAGCAGCTTCATGCTGTCGATATGCTTCGGCAGCGTGACCCAGATGAACATGCCGCCTTCCGGTCGGGTCCAGCTGACCGATGACGGGAAATGCTCGGCCAGCGCGGCCAGCATCGCATCGCACTGGTCGGCGTACAGCCTGCGGATGGTCGGAATGTGTTCGGTGAGGAAACCGTCCTTGACCACTTCATGCACGACCATCTGCGTCAGTTGCGCAGTATGCAGGTCGGCGGCCTGCTTCGCCTGCTCCAGCTTGCGCACCAACGGCAGCGGCGCAACCACGTAGCCGAGGCGGATGCCGGGCGTCAGCACCTTTGAAAACGAGCCCATGTAGATCACGCCGTTCGGATTCATCGCCAGCATTTTCGGCAGCGGTTCGCCGCGATAGCTGAGCGCGCCGTACGGATCGTCTTCGATCAGCGGCAGGCCGAGACGGGCGCAGGTCTCGACTAGCGCGATGCGCCGTTCGACGGACAGCGTGCGGCCGGTCGGGTTCTGGAAGTTCGGCAAGGCGTACAGCAGGCGCGCACCTTTGCCCACTGCGGCGACCTGTTCCGGCAGCAAGCCGTGATCGTCGGTCGGCACCGACACGAATTCCGGCTGATACACCGAAAATGCCTGCAGCGCGCCGAGGTAGCTCGGCGTCTCGACCAGCACCTTGCTGCCTTCGTCGACCAGCACCTTGGCCAGCAGGTCGAGGCCCTGCTGCGAGCCGGACACCATCAGCACCTGTTCCGGCAGGATCTTCGCGCCATCGGTGGACAGCGACTGCGCGACCCATTCGCGCAACGGCGCATAACCGTCGCTCGGGCCATACTGCAGCGCGACCTTGCCCTGCTTCGACAACACGCTGTCGTAGGCGGCGCGCATGCGCTCGACCGGGAAGGTGGCTGGCGACGGCAAACCACCGGCGAAAGAGATAACTTCCGGGCGCACCGTCACCTTCAGGATTTCGCGGATGACCGAGCTCTGCAGTTGTTCTGCACGTCGGGAGAATTGCCATTGGACTGGTGCCGGGTTTTCCATTTTCATTGCTGTCTCACTCAGTGGATGGCGCAGTCGGGACGCTACGCCTGGTCATTGGACACGCTTGTGGCACGTCCTCGAAAACCGGTATCGGGTAGATGCCGGCCGGATTCGAAATTGTAGTTCAAATGCTTTCATGTAACGATGCTGCCTTCGATACGGATCACCGTGCGGTCGCTCAAGCCAGTTCGGCGATCAGTTCGATCTCGACGCAAGCGCCCAGCGGAATCTGCGCGACGCCGAACGCGGAGCGCGCATGCTTGCCCTGCTCGCCGAACACTTCGCCGAACAGTTCGGAAGCACCGTTGGTGACCAGGTGCTGCTCGGTGTAGTCGCCGGTCGAATTGACCAGGCTCATCACCTTGACGATGCGCTTGACGCGATTCAGGTCGCCGCCGCAGGCTGCCTGCAGCGTGGCGATCAGGTCGATCGCGACCGCGCGTGCGGCCTGCTTGCCTTCTTCGGTTGTCATGTTCTTGCCGAGCTGGCCGGCCCAGACCTTGCCGTCTTTTTTTGCGATATGGCCGGACAGGAAAACGGTATTGCCGGTTTGCGCATACATCACATAGGCGGCAGCGGGCGCCGCGACTTGCGGCAGTTCGATGTTCAGTGCTTTGAGTTTGTCGTAAAAAGACATGCAGGTCTCCGGGAAAGGTTATCGGGGTTCGGAAAAGACGGCGATTTTACCGCTTGATCGTCATACGCCGTCCGACCGCGACGACAGCTATGACGGCGAACGCGAACAGGACATTACGCATATCCAGCGTTTCGCCGAGGATCAGGGTGGCGCCGACCAGCGTCAGGAACGGTTGCAGCAACTGCACCTGCCCGACGCGCGCAATGCCGCCCAGCGCCAATCCCTTATACCAAAAGAAGAACCCAATAAACATCGAAAATAAGGACACATAACCGAATCCTATCCATGCCCTGGGCGATGCACTGACGCCATATTCCCAGCCGAGCCAGATCGTCACCGGCAGCAACAGCGGCATCGACAGCACCAGCGCCCACGAAATCACCTGCTGGCCGCCCATCGCCTGCGACAGGCGCGCGCCTTCCGCATAACCCATTGCAGCGGCAATCACCGCCGCAAACAGCGCCAGATCGGCCGCATGGAATTCCCCGCCGCCCTGCCACAGAGCAAACCCGATCACGATGCCGCTGCCGGCCAGTGCCGCGAGCCAGAATCCGGCCGAGGGCCGCTCGCCGAAGCGCAAGGCACCGAACAGGGCGGTCGCCAGCGGCAGGATGCCGATCACCACCGCGCCATGCGAAGCGGGCACGTAACGCATCGCAATCGACGCAAACACCGGAAAGCCGACCACCACGCCGAGCGCGGTGACCAGCAATGCACGCACCTGCGTTCGCGTCGGGCGCGGCGCGCCGATCCACCACAACAGGATTGCAGATCCGATCGCCGCAACCACTGCACGCCCGAGCGCCACCAGCACCGGGTTCAGTTCGGCCACCGCCATTTTCGTAAACGGCAGCGTCAGGCTGAAAATCGCGACGCCCGTCAAACCCAGCCACATTCCCCTGCTTTCCTGCGTCATCGCCGCGCTCATGATCGATCCCCGTTTACAGCCAGATGGCAATTGCCGAATAGATGGTGAGCAGCACCATCACCACGCAAAACACGCGTTGCCAGATCGCTTGCGTCAACGCGCGGCGCAGCGCCGCTCCGGTTCCGGCCCAGAGGCAGATGCATGGCAGGTTGACTGCGCAAAACACGATGCAGAACAACGCGATCGCAAACCACACCGGCTGCACCAGCGGCAGGAAAGCGGACGCGCCGGTCACCGCCATCACCCAGGCCTTGGGATTGGCGAACTGGAACAGCGCGGCGCCGGGAAAGGACATCGGCCTTGCCGACCCGCCTTCCACGGCCTTGAAAGACATGCTGCGCAATTGCCACGCAAGGTAGAGCAGATAGCCGGAACCCAGCATCTTCAATACCAGATGCATTGCCGGCACTGCCAGGATCAGGCTGCCGATGCCTGCGGCGCACAGCAACAGCATCGCGCCGAAGCCGGATGTGATGCCGAGCATGTGCGGAATCGAGCGCCGGAATCCGAACAGCATGCCGGACGAGGTCAGCATGATGTTGTTCGGCCCGGGCGTGATCGAAGACACGAGGGCAAACAGGGCTAGCGGCAGCAGGGATTCCATGATTGCGTTCCTAATCACTGCTGACAAGCGCGAATTCCGCCGCCTTGCGCGCGTGCAGTGCCGCCGTATCGAATACCGGCACCGAAGCGTCGCCCGGTGAAATCAGCATGGCGATTTCCGTGCAGCCGAGGATGATGCCTTGCGCGCCGCGATCCACCAGCCGCTGGATGATCCGGCGATAGGCCTGGCGCGACTCGTCACGCACAATGCCCTGACATAGTTCGTCGAAAATCACCTGGTGCACGATGTCCCAGTCGGCCTCTTCCGGCACCAGCACATCGAGGTCATGCCGGCTGTGCAGCCGGTGCCTGTAAAAATCCTGCTCCATCGTGAAACGCGTGCCGAGCAAGCCGATTTTCTGCAGGCCGCATCGGCGGATTTCCTCGGCCGTCGGATCGGCGATATGGAACACGGGAATACCGGCTGTCGCCTCGATCGTATCGGCAACGACATGCATGGTGTTGGTACAGATGACCAGGAAATCCGCGCCGGCAGCACGCAGCGACTGCGCCGCATGTGCCAGTTGCCGGCCGGCCTCGTCCCATGCGCCGGCGCGTTGCAGGCATGCGATCTCCTCGAAATCGTGGCTGTACAACATCAGCTTCGCCGAATGCAGCCCGCCCCGTTTTTCCTTCACGGTTTCATTGATGATGCGGTAATAGGGAACCGTCGATTCCCAGCTCATGCCGCCCAGCAGGCCGATCGTTTTCATTGCTGCTCCGTGTGATTGCAGTTTTTCAAGCGTTGAACTATCCTAAACGACAAAACCAATACAGTACCAGTACAGTTAATCATTTAATTCCACCCACTGTCACGGCAACATGACCAATACAGCCAACTCCCGCAGAGCCTCCGCCGCCGCCCTCTCGCTCGCCGCGCCGCAGGTGCTGTCGCGCGGCGCCGGCGAATCGCTGGTCGACCAGATCGTGCGTTCGATCGAGGCACGCATCGACGACAAGCTGTTGCGTAGCGGCGCGCGGATGCCATCGATCCGCCAGTTTGCGGACCAGCACCGGGTCTCGCGTTTTACCGTGGTGGAGGCCTATGACAGGCTGGTCGCGAAGGGTTTCCTCGATTCGCGCCGCGGCTCCGGCTTTTATGTGCGCGAGCGCGCGCCGCTGGGCGGTGCCAGCAGCAGCCAGAATCCGGCGGAAGCGATGCCGCAACAACTTGACGTGGTCTGGCTGGTGCGCCACATGTTTCGCCAGTATCCGGCGCACAAGACGCCCGGGTCCGGCCTGCTACCGAGCGACTGGCTGGACGGCGAACTGGTCGCGAACGGCTTGCGCGCAATCAGCCGGCAAAACCAGACGCTGCTGCTGCAATACGGCAATCCGCAAGGCTTCCTGCCGCTGCGCCAGCAGTTGCAGTTGAAACTGGCGGAACTGGAGATCGCCGCGACGCCGAAACAGATCGTCACCACCTCCGGCGTGACCCAGGGACTGGACCTGATCGCGCGCCATTTCACGGTGCCGGGCGACACGATATTCGTCGACGATCCGGCATGGTTCCTGATGTTCGGCTCGTTCGCCACGCTCGGCGCCAAGGTGGTCGGCATTCCGCGCCTGCCGGACGGCCCCGACATCGCGAAGCTGGCGGAGCTGGCTGCGGTGCACAAGCCCAAGCTGTATGTGATCAGCTCGGTGCTGCACAATCCGACCTCGACCTCGCTGTCGGCGGCGAAGGCGTTCCAGATACTGAAGATCGCCGAGCAGCACGACTTCACGATCGTCGAAGACGACGTGTATTGCGATCTGCATCCGGGCAGCGCGGTACAGCCGGCCACCCGCATCGCGGCGCTCGACCAGTTGCAGCGGGTGATCTATCTCGGCGGCTTTTCCAAGACGCTGGCCGCGAACCTGCGCGTCGGTTTCATCGCCACCTCTCCCGACATGGCGATACGGCTGTCGGACCGCAAGATGCTGACCACGCTGACCACCTCCGACATCGGCGAACGCATCGTCTACAAGATCCTGTCGGAGGGCCATTACCGCAAGCACGTCGATCGCCTGCGCGGCAAGCTGGATGCCGTGCGCGACAAGACGGTCAAGCAGATGGAGCGGGTCGGGTTGACCGTCGATATCGCGAGTTCGGCCGGCATGTTCATCTGGGCCGACACCGGCTGCGACACGAATCTGCTGACGGAACAGGCGCTGGCCGAAGGTTTCCTGCTGGCGCCCGGCAGCCTGTTCTCGCCGAGCCAGCTGCCGTCGACCAGGATGCGGATCAACGTCGCCAACATGGCCGATGCAGGATTGATGCGCTTTCTTGAGCGCGGGATCAAGCAACTTTCCCGCTGACATCATTGCCCGGTCTTGAAATTGCCTGCTCCGCCCCCACCTCTGCGCAGTTGCCGTCCCGGCATTCCCGCTTTATTCCCCTTTTCACTCGACTCTTGAGGTAAAAATGGCCGTATCCGAAAAGCAAACCCTGGGTTTTCAGGCAGAAGTCAAGCAACTGTTGCAGTTGATGATTCACTCGTTGTACTCGAACAAGGAAATCTTCCTGCGCGAGCTGATCTCCAATGCATCCGACGCCGCCGACAAGCTGCGCTTCGAGGCGATCAACAACAGCGCGCTGTTCGAAAGCGATCCCGACCTGAAGATCAAGGTCACCTTCGACAAGGCCGTGCGCACCATCACGATTTCCGACAACGGCATCGGCATGAGCCGCGACGAGGCGATCGAGCATCTCGGCACCATCGCGAAATCCGGCACCAAGGAATTCTTCTCGAAGCTGTCCGGCGACCAGCAGAAGGATGCGGCGCTGATCGGCCAGTTCGGCGTCGGCTTCTATTCGGCGTTCATCGTTGCGGACAAAATCACCGTCGAGACCCGTCGCGCCGGCCTGCCGGCAACCGAAGGCGTGCGCTGGGAATCCGGCGGCGAAGGCGACTTCAGCGTGGAAACCATCGTCAAGGAATCGCGCGGCACCACCATTACGCTGCATCTGCGCGAAGGCGAGGACGAGTTCCTGTCGAACTGGAAGCTGAAGTCCATCATCCGCAAATACTCCGACCACATCTCGCTGCCGATCCTGATGCAGAAAGAAGAATGGGACGAGGAGAAAAAGGAAACCGTCATCAAGGACGAGTTCGAGACCGTCAACCAGGCCAGCGCGTTGTGGGCGCGCAGCAAATCCGACATCACGTCGGAGCAATACACCGAGTTCTACAAGCATGTCGCGCATGATTTCGAGCCGCCGCTCGCGTACACGCACAACCGCGTCGAAGGCCGCAGCGAATACACGCGACCTGTGGGACCGCAACAAGCGCGGCGGCATCAAGCTGTACGTGAAGCGCGTGTTCATCATGGACGACGCCGAGCAGCTGATGCCGGTCTATCTGCGCTTTGTAAAGGGCGTGATCGATTCGGCCGACCTGCCGCTGAACGTGTCGCGCGAGATCCTGCAGGAATCGCGCGACGTGAAGGTGATCCGCGAAGGCTCGACCAAGCGCGTGCTGGGTCTGCTGGAAGAACTGGCGAACAGCGACGAGCAGGAACAGAAGGACAAGTACACGACCTTCTGGAAGGAATTCGGCCAGGTGCTGAAGGAAGGCATCGGCGAAGACCAGACCAACAAGGAACGTATCGCCAAGCTGCTGCGCTTCGCGTCCACGCATAACGACAACGATGCGCAGATCACGTCGTTCGCCGATTACATCGGCCGCATGAAGGAAGGCCAGGACAAGATCTATTACGTCACCGCCGATTCATTTGCTGCGGCGAAAAACAGCCCGCACCTCGAAATCTTCCGCAAGAAAGGCGTCGAAGTGCTGCTGCTGACCGATCGCGTCGACGAATGGATGCTGTCCTTCCTGCATGAAGTGGAAGGCAAGGAGCTGGTATCCGTCGCGAAGGGCGATCTCGACCTCGGCAAGCTGGAAGACGAGGCCGAGAAGAAGCAGCACGAAGAAACCGAAACGCAGTACAAGGATCTGGTCGAGAAGATGAAGACCGCGCTGGCCGACAAGGCCAAGGATGTGCGCGTAACCTTCCGTCTGACTGATTCGCCAGCCTGCCTGGTGGCCGACGAGCACGAGCTGTCCGGCAACCTGCTGCGCATGCTGAAGGCCGCCGGCCAGAATGCGCCGGAATCGAAGCCTATCCTCGAAATCAATCCGGATCATCCGCTGGTGCAGCGGCTGAAATACGAGGAAGCGAAGTTCAACGACTGGTCGCAGATCCTGTTCGACCAGGCGATGCTGGCCGAAGGCGGCACGCTGGCCGATCCGGCCGGATTCGTGAAGCGGTTGAATGAGATGCTGCTGGGGATGGCGACGAAATAGTCGTTATCCGCGATGAAAAAACCGGTGCATGTTTCGGCATGCGCCTTTTTTTTATTGAATAAAGGGTAAGCAGTATGGCCGGATCGTATCGATCTTCTTGTCGGCATTATCCTCAGCAAGGCGGCAATAACGTCTTTCGAGTGGTGACTGCTTTCGACCGATTCTGTTGAAAAATCCTGCAGCAAATATCGAAGTTGAATGAACCGTAGCACTACGAGTCGTTGAACAAATTAGTCCGTCAAAAAACAGCGCCTTTGCTACCGTTCGTCGACTTAGTTCACCGGGACCAAACGGCAATCCAAGCAGGCATCTCCGAGTGAAATCGCCACATGCTGATGGTTGAAGAGCAACTTGCGCATACGTGTGCGTTCATTGCTGACGAGTCATTCGCGCTGGCCGATATCGTCATTGGTCTGTCCACGAACCGCTGGTTTATGACGACCACGGACCGCCCAGAGCTACCCGCAGTGCAGGCCTACAACGATCGTCTCACCCAGAGGCGTGGCTATCAGGTCCCTTTAATGCATGAGAGCGAAAGCCGCATAGATAAAGGTTTCCAACGTCATGCAATTCTTAAACAGTCAATAATGCTTCATTCCGTATCGGCCATTTGGAAAGCGCTGCGATAAGCAAATAGACCAGGCAAGCCTCCAGTCATTACAAACAGGAGCTTTTGACCAACACAGTATTTTCCGGCTTCAATACTATGCAGCAGCCCAGCAAAGGCCTTCCCGCTATACACCGGATCAAGCAAAAGTCCCTCCGTGGAGGCCAATCGCTTTACTGCGTTACGCATTCCATCTGTTGGTATACCGTATCCCTCACCTAGCTGAGTACCATCGATGCAAATATCAGCGTCCGTAATAGTCAATTCTGGGTTAATCAGCTTAACGGTTTGGTCTGCTTTGTCGCGTGTCGCGACACGAACCTGTTCTGGTTGACCATATACGGTATATGCAGTGAGTGAAGGCGTTGACCGGCCAATTGCGGCAAAGCCGGCCACTAATCCTGCATGCATCCCTCCACTGCCATTGGGAACAATGATTTGATCAAAGGAGAAACCCAAAGCATTCGATTGCTCCGCTATTTCACTAGCGCAGGCGGCATATCCTAGGCAACCTGTCGGACTAGATCCTCCCAGCGGACATACATATACTTTGCGCCCCTCAGCTCTCAATGCCGCAGCACGCTCTTCGGCGAATGCCATCGCGTTCCCGGATGCAGGTAGATCGTGGATATAAGCACCGAAGAGTTCATCAAGCAGGATATTTCCGTTTTCGGTGTAATCACTGTCATAGCGCGGCACTAGCCGTGCAAGCACAAGCTCACATTTGAGACCCGCGCGTGCAGCTGCAGCGGCCGTAAGTCGTGCATGATTTGACTGACGAGCGCCCACCGTAATGATCGTGTCAGCCTCATCGGCAAGTGCCGCGCCGATAAGGAATTCGAGTTTGCGAAGTTTATTGCCTCCACCGCCCAGGCCATTCAAATCCTCTCTTTTGACAAACACATCAACGCCCCCGACCTGCTTACTAAGGCGCGTCAGGTGCTGGATAGGAGTTGGACCTTCAAGCAAGGGAAAACGGGGAAATGCTGATAGATTGAATTTAGCAGAGATGTTCACGGCAATATTTGAGAAGGATTGATTAAAGAGGCTCAGAAAAAAATCCCTTACCGGCGACAGAAGGTTGTTCTACCAGGAACGGGGTGATGTTTTGCATCGCACGCGAAACGTAGTCTTCCTTTTCCCCCACGGGGGCGACATAGTGCATGGCGCTCTGAGCTGCATCGATACCCTCCAGGCGCGCAATCAGCCAGGTCGCCAGATACTGCGACGACAGACACCCGCCCGCAGTGGCGACATTTGCCGACCATCCGATCAACCGCATTGAGGAGCCTTCCAATTCTTCCGGCATTTTCCTGGCGACCGACCCTGAAGTCGGCTACAAAATCCCGGGCCGGTCAGCAAGCACACGTCCCAGCCTACCTAAGGCCTCGTCAATGACAGCACAAGGGCATGCCAGGTTGGCACGCAAAAATCCCTCACCGTCGATTCCGAATTTTTGTCTACTATCGAACCAAACTCTGCCACGAGTGAGCATGAAGTCATCCAGTTCATCTGCAGACATGCCTAGCGCCCTGCAGTCTATCCAGGCAAGATAGAGTGAATCCATTTCATGTACCCGCAGCCCCCAGCCCGAGCCATTGATAGCCGAAGCAAAGTATTTCTGGTTTTCGCGGATGTAGGACAACAAGCTTTCCAGCCAGGTTTCACCATAACGGTAGGCCGCTTCAGTTGCCACCATCCCCATTGAATTGACTAAAGTAAATTGGTTGCGATCCAATTGCCGGATAAATTCCGTCCTTAGCTTGGCGTTCGGGACAATCAAATTCGCACACTGCAAGCCTGCCAGGTTGAAGGTTTTGCTGCCAGATGTGCAAGTGATGCTATTGGCGGCAAAGAGCGGACCAAGCGATGCAAAAGGGATATGGCGCAATGAGGATGACAGCACAAAATCCTGATGTATCTCGTCTGCAATGATCAGAACATCATGGCGAAAACAGATTTCCCCCATTATTCGCAGTTCGTCTTCCGACCAGACATTACCAGTAGGGTTGTGCGGATTGGAAAGGAGGAAAATCTTCGTGTTGTCACGGATCGCTTTTTCAAAGATCACGGGATCGAAACGATAGCGACCGTTTTCAAGAGTTAACGGCGCCGCTGCGATGTGTCTGCCATTTATCAATACATCGCCAGGGAAGTGCGCATATACCGGCGGTTGAATAAGTATCGAATCACCTTCAGAAGAAAACGCCTGGATCGCCGTTTTCATCCCGGTAATCACCCCTGGTGTCGGCACAATCCATGTCGGGTCGACCTCCCAGCCGAAGCGCCTGTGCTGCCATCCTGTAACCGCCTCCAGATATCCCTTAGTAAGGCCTGCGGGGTAGCCAAAGAGCCCAAATGAGACTGCCTCGTGCAGTGCATCGATGACCTCGGGCGGCGAGCGAAAATCCATATCCGCAACCCACATCGGCAACGGATCGGCTTCGTTTTGAGTGGTAGTCAGGAACGGAGATGGTCTATCCCACTTCATCGAGTTTGAACCGCGGCGATCTATCACCTCAGTGAATGCATAAGACTTGGGTGGCTGCATGGATTGAACTCCTTTTGCGTTATATATGGTTGTTCGAAACACTTCGTCACTGGGGAAACGTCAAAACACTCATTCCCACACGGATCTGCTTTTCAGAAGAAAATGATTCGGTATCGTCGAACGGCTGCTCCTGGATACGCTGACCCTGTCCAGTTGAAACTCCCGCAGCAAACGGGAAATGTGCTGTTGCATCGCCATGAGCGCCTGAGATACAAGCAATTCCACTTCGGGAGAATGGCATTCCGTGTCCCTGTGATCCAGATGGCTGCCTTTCGACAGGGCGCGCCAAACATCCTCCAGCGTGATTCCCTTGCGATCGACGGCTAGCGCCCATTCATCGCGTTCGTCAATCCTGCAAATCAGCCCGGCCCTCTGCAACTGCAGACAGATTTTCCTGGTTTCCGGCTCGCTGACTTCCAGTCTGCCGGCGATTCGTTCGAGATCAACTGGCTCCGGCGCACTCGAAACGAAGCGTTCGAGAACGGCGGCTGTTTTGTGGAAGCGTGCAAATTCGAATGGTTCAGGCCAATGTTCTATCGAGCAGTACATTTCAATCCTCCAGACGTCGATTCCGGCGGCAAGCCATTTTTTATCGGATGCTTCATGCATGGCAGTCCACCGCTCCAGGTGTTAGCTCTTGCATCCGTTGATATCGCAAGATTGACCGTAAGACTCGCCCAAATCTTGCGGCCTTTCTACTGCTGTTTGCGTTAGAGCGTTGACAAATAATTCAACTGGTTGGGCTCCAGATAAATAGGCGCGCTCTCCAAATACAAAGAGGGGTACTCTGTTTGCCACCTGGCTGGCCTGCGCTTCGTCTGCTGCGATACTTGCGGAAATTGATCGCAGATCCGCACTATCAAACGGATTGGGTATCTCTTCCTCCGCCGCGATATTTTGCAATATCTTCCGGTCAAAAATATCAACGCCCTCGGTAGTTCCAGCATACGTAATGCGCTCAATCAGTCGTTGCTCGATTTCTTTTGAAGGAGCTGATTTCACGACCGTGTGCGCATCGGTAGTATCACCGAATCGCATGGAGTCGAAGTTATAAACCAGTCCTTCCTCCGCAGCATTGTGGGCGACAGCATCCATCATGTTCTGGGCTGAGGCTTTATTATTTCCAAACTTTAGATACAACGCTTCTCTAAATCCGGTCGGAGTCATTCCCCGGGCAAGCGATAAGCCTTGTTCGTAACAGACACCTCAATTTCGCTTTCCACAGCCTTGATAGCCTTCTCGAGCCGGCGCTTCGCTATCCAACACCAAGGGCAGGAAAAATCCGACCAAATTTCCACATTTACATACTTCATAAATACTTCTCCGTTTTCACAGTCAGGTCTCACGTATCTCAGGTCGATATATACCTACTAGTAGGTAGAGTTGCGGTGCTTTAAAAAAGTCGGAACTTTTATCCGACTTTTTAGAGTCGTCTCACAAAATGCCGCTAGCTGCGTTATTGCCGACTTGCCGTGCGTCTGTACTATCTGCGTCGGCCCGCCTTGCTAGCGGAATTTTGTGAGACGCTCTTGGAGAAAATCAGGTGTCTATGCAGCTTCAGCGATCAATTTGATGGCGCTGAAATCCAATGCCTCCCCATCTCTCATAGCCCAGTCTACAAAACTGGCCCCTTCAAGAATGCTCAATATCTGATACGCTTTTTTTCGGGTGTTACTGGTCTTGGGAATGTGCTTAGTCTTAACAGCCTGGTTGAGAATCTTCGTGAGCCAATTCAACTGCATCTCGAAGAACTCACGAGTAAGCAACTGCAATGACGCCGGAAGTGCTGCCATTTCAGCAGCCAGTGCCCCACATAGTGGCAGGACACATTCTGCGTGGTTGCTACGAAAGCTTTTCGAATACTCGTTAAGCCGATCGAAAACTGAATCGTATTCAGCCTCAATGCGTTCAAGGTTTTGAACGAGGTTCTCTATGTAAGCCTTAACTATTGCCAGTCCCAGATCTTCTTTGGTCGGGAAATGATGGTGGATACTTGCCTTCCTGATACCGACAACTTCGGATAGGTCGGCATAACTAAAGGCTGCGTATCCTTTGAAGCGTAACATACGCTCCGCAGCACGCATAAGAGCGTCGCGAGTACCTTGGGACATAGATGCAAATACTTCCGTTCACAAACGCGCCAACAAGCGCACAATAGCAGGCCAGGTTGGAAATGCCCGCCCAGTTTCTAGGGCTCGAAGTCTACCAACAGGTAGGTTTCCCGTCAAATCAGCTGCCGCCCTTGCCTTTACCACGTCAGGACTAGTACCGATGATTGAACGCATCTTTTTGTGACCAGGAAAGTTATCTAAGGTGCTCGAATAAGCGCCTTTTGTTTTGGTACTGCAAATTCTGTGCAAACAGCCCCGGCCGAAGCCGGGGTTTTCATTTGCGGGTGTCGAATTACTTCGTCACCGCCAGCTGGACGCGCTTGCCGCTCTTGTAGGTGTACAGGGTCAGGGTGGCGTCCTTGAGGTCGCCCTTGTCGTCAAACGCGATATTGCCGGTCACGCCCTTGTAGCTGATCTTCTTGAGCTCCGGCAGGTACTTCGCCGGTTCGGCGGAGTTGGCCTTCTTCATCGCCTCGATCATCACCATCAACGCATCGTAGGCGTACGGGGCATAGATCTGCACATCCACACCGAACTTCTTCTTGTACGCCGCCTTGAAGTCTTCCATACCCTTCTTCTGGGCATCTACCACACCGCCAGGTTCAGCGCAGATCACCCTATCGTCGATTAGCGCATCCCCGGCAAGTCGAGAAAGGCTAGTGGTACAGATACCATCGCCGCCCATGAACTTGGCATTGATGCCCAGCGCCTTCATCTGCCGCAGCATCGGGCCGGCCACCGCATCGGTGCCACCGTAGAACACGGTGTCCGGATTCTTCGACTTGATGGCAGTCAGGATCGCATTGAAGTCGGTCGCCTTGTCGTTGGTGTATTGCTGCGCCACGATCTCGGCCGCAGCGCCCTTGGACTTGACGCCCTTGATGAATTCCTGCGCTACGCCCTGGCCGTAAGCGGTACGGTCATCGATCACCGCAATGCGCTTGGCCTTGTTGATCTGCACCGCGTAACGGCCCATCGTGCCGCCCAGCTGGCCGTCATTGGCCACCACCCGGAAGGCGCTCTCGAAGCCTTGCTGCGTGTACTTCGGGTTGGTCGCCGCCGGGGAAATCTGCGGGATGCCGGCGTCGTGGTAAATCTTCGAGGCGGGAATGGTGGTGCCCGAGTTCAGGTGGCCGATCACGCCGTTGACATTGGCATCGACCAGTTTCTGCGCCGCCGCCGTGCCTTGCTTCGGATCGGCCGCATCGTCTTCGGCCAGCAGTTCGAACTTGATTTTCTTGCCGCCGATGGTCACGCCCTTGGCGTTCAACTCGTCGATGGCCATGCGCGTGCCGTTTTCAGTGTCCTTGCCCAGATGCGCAGCTGTCCCCGAGATCGGGCCCACGTGACCGATCTTGACCACCTGTTCCTGTGCCGACGCAGCTCCGGCAAATGCAAATGCAATCGCGCCAGTCAACGGAATCATTTTTATAGTGAACTGCATAAAATATCTCCTCCTAAGGATTGAAAAGTCACAGGGCTGCTGCAACACTCGTTATGTGGCGTCCTTGCAATGCACAAAGGCATGGTCAAGGACGCTTGCTTGGTGTCTGTCCATTCAGATTCTGAACAGGCGGACGGTACAACAGAAAAAAACAGATCAGGAGAGGCGTGCCGCCACGTTGACGGGATTCGCAAGAGTGTCGTGAATCGGGGAGTTGAGCGGCAACTCTTGAACCAGCTCTTCGAGCTGCGCTTGGCTTGCAGTGCTGCTCTCCAGCTTCACATCCACATTGATGCCTTGTGCGCCTTTGCGCACTTTGTCATTCAGGCCCAGGAAACCGTTCAGATCGATATCAAAGCCTAGGTTGAGTTCGATCCTATCCAGTTCGATGCCTTTGCTTGCGGCCAAGGAAGCCAACGTGACGGTGTAGCAGCCGGCCAGGCCTTGCAGAAGGTACTCAGCGGGACTTACACCGGTGTCGGTACCCAGCAGCGAGACGGGTTCGTCGCTGATCAGTGTGAATTTCCCTTCGCGGCTTTTGTCTGCCTGGCCATTTTGTACCAAGGCACCTGTGGCGCCGGCAAATGCCAGGCCACCATTCGACTTACCTTGCACCTTGAAGGTCACATTGCCTAGCGCCGGCTGCTTGCTAACAGCCTCCTTCGTGGCAAGAATGGCTTCAATATCAACGAACGGCTTGTTCGACTTGGTCATCTTAAACTCCTAACTCTCTATTCAAACGGAAATGACAGGGATAATCGGCAATAAAACCTACCAACTAGTAGGATTGTAAATTAAGCGAATCTAGATGTCTATAGATAGGCGACGCATTATTTGAACGATAGTCCGAGGAAATTTACAAAAGTGATCGCAAGAGCACCCCTCATCGGCGATGAGTTGCAGCGCGGGCAATTGCTGCCTGCCGTTCCGATATGTCTACGTTCGTCGGCGGTTATTGGACCGATCACTGGATGAAACACCCCTTGGGCTTCGGCAACGTCAACCCGCGTCCCAGCGCCGATGTGTTGTTCACTCTGTTTTTCAAGTCCAATGCGACATGGAACGAGTCAGATTGGGAAAATGAGAAGTTCGACCAGCTCCTGATTGCCGCGCGTGCGCAGGCCGATGAAGCCAAGCGAAAACTGCTTTAGCTTCAAATCGTCACTCTCGATCTACCTGAAGCATCGCATCTGGAACGGTAGCCAGACTCACTACATCGTCTCGGGCAAGACGGCCGTGTCTTGCGCAGGCGAAGCCAACGCACGATACAAGACGTCACCGCCGATGGCAGCGCCACGCCCATCCTGCACCGCATGAACCATTGCCGTGATACGGCGGTTCGCAGGCGCAGAACATCCGACGGATTCCGCCAGACTGACCACTGCCCCGTTCAGATAATCGATCTCAGTGCGCCGCCCTGCCTGCAGGTCTTCCCACATCGACGATCGCGCTCGCGGGTCGATACGCAGCATCGCGCCGGCGACGCGCCGGAACACGCTATCCGGCAGCCGCAACAGCAACGGCAGCAGGCGCGGTGCGACGCGCGCGACCTTGGCCGGACGGATTCCGGCTGCGCGCAGGACCATGAGCGCTTCCTCGATCAGCAAGGCGAGGCAGCGCCGGTAGGCGCATTGCGACAGTTGCTCGCGCAGCGGCAGGCCGGACAGCGCATTGACCGGGTTGTTCAGGTTCAACAGCAGTTTGCCCCACTGGACTTCGCTGAAATCGCTGCGTACCTGCAGCGGCAGGCCCGCTGCCTGGAAGGCCGATTGCCAAGGCTCGATCAATGGCGACGATTCGACCATCAGTTCGCCTTCGGTGCCGCGATGAAAGCGCCCGTCGGCCATCTGCACCACATTGAATGGCACCATGCCGGCGAGCACCTCGCACCCGGCGAGGCGCTTGCGCAACGCTTCGGCGTTACCGACACCGTTCTGCAAACTCACCATCAGTGCCGAGCACTTCGCGTGGCGCTGAATCGCGCCGGCCGCGTCCACGGTATCGGCGCTCTTGACTGTGACCAGGATCAGGTCGGCGGCGGCGAGATCGGCCGGGTTCTCGCTGTACGGCACCTGCGCCGGTTCGAGCCGGACCCGGCCGCCGTTCAGATCGGTCAGCAACAAGCCATGCTGCGCAATGCGATGATGCATGCGGCTTCGTCCGATCAGCAGCACGTCGGTGCCGGCGGCAAGCAGCGCGCCGCCGACATAGCAACCGATTGAACCGGAACCGAATACGGCGATTTTCATGATGCGCGGCTCAATAGGCGATCCGCAGGCGTCGATACAAAAAGCCGAGCACGAACAGCGGGCCGATCAGCAGGAAGCGCAAGTCTTCGAAAAACGACGGCTTCCGGCCTTCGATCTTGTGCCCGATGAACTGCCCTATCCACGCCACCACGAAGATGCCGAGCGCAACCGGTAGCACTGCTCCTTGCGGCAGCAGCGACAATCCCCACAGCATCGCCCCTGTCACCAGCAGCATGCCGATGGCGAACGGCAGCGACAGCATGCAGTAATACGCGATGCAAACCGCGCTCGTTATCAATGCCGCCAGCGGATGAATGGCCCAGATCAGGCCGAGCACGGAAAACACGATCGCCGGAATGCAGATGAAGTGAATCACTTCGTTGGCCGGATTGCGATGGCTTTCGGCATAACGGGCGAGCAGCGCGTCGACCTGCCGTTGGGAAACCTGTTCCATGAGCGCCTCCTGTTGTTCGAATGGGCCATGCGGGCAAATCACGCCTGCATGACCGATTCATTTTAGGCGCTCATCCGGCTTTCCGCTTGAACGCAATCGTCATCTTTTGCAATTGCGACGGCACCACGCCGAAGGTGGCGCGAAAGGTCCGGCTCATGTGCGCGAGATCGGAAAAACCCGCACGATGCGCGGCATTCGTCATGTTGTCGCCGGCGGCAACCGCCTCGACGCCGGCCAGCAAGCGGGCCCACAACTGGTAACGTGACAGTGGCAAGCCGGTTTGCTGGCGGAACAGATGCGTGAAACGGCTTTCCGACAAGTGCACGCGCGCGGCAAGTACCGCGCCGTCCGGATGTGCGCCGGGATTGGCGGCCAGCCATTCGAGAGTATTGCCGATGCGTGGATCGAATCCGTAGTGCGGCTGTGCCGCCGGCAATGCACAGCGCAGCCATTGCTGTGCTGCGCGTTCCGCGGCATCGATGGCCAGCCCGCCGGTACCGGCCACACCGATAGCCGACCGCACCGGCGCGAAATCCGGCAGCGCATGGTATTGCGCCTGCAGCTCGGTCGCGACCGTCTGCCCGCGCTGCGGCATTTCAACGAACAGGTGCGCCAGCAGCGCGCCGCCGCAGTCGATCTGGTGCATCCGGTTCGGCGCAAACAGCGCGGCGCCGGTCTCGACCCAGGGCGTGTCCGGTCCCTGCCGCGCGCGGAACGGCCGGTCCAGCGCCAGCGTCAACTGGGCCGCGAAATGCGCATGCGGCGTGGAATCAATGCCCGGTCCGACCACCAGCGACCGGCCGTGCCACAGAAACAGGCTGGCGCGCGCCGGCTGCACACCGGTCATCGGCTATCTGCCGCCGGTCACGTCGATAAACGCGCCGGTAGTGTAGGACGCCTGGTCGGACAGCAGCCACAGGATTGCGTTCGCCACTTCCAGCGCATCGCCGCCGCGCTTCATCGGCACCGTGTCCTTGACTCGGTCGACGCGGCCCGGCTCGCCACCGCTGGCATGGATCTCGGTATAAATCACGCCCGGGCGCACCGCGTTCACGCGGATGCCTTCGGCGGCCACTTCTCTGGCCAGGCCGATGGTCATCGCATCAACCGCACTCTTGGATGCCGCATAGTCCACGTATTCGTTCGGCGAGCCGAGCCGCGACGCGATCGATGATACGTTGACGATCGCGCCGCCGGCGCCGCCGTGCCGGGTCGACATGCGGAGGACCGCTTCGCGCGCGCACAGGAAGCTGCCGGTCACATTGGTGGCGAACACCCGATGCAGCCGCGCCGCATCCATTTCTTCGACCCGCATCTGGCGCTCCAGCACGCCGGCGTTGTTGACCAGCGCGTGGACCCGGCCGAAGCTGTCGTCCACCGTCTTGAACAGGCGCATCACCT
Organism: uncultured Noviherbaspirillum sp.; assembly: GCA_966211585.1. Classification (GTDB taxonomy): domain Bacteria; phylum Pseudomonadota; class Gammaproteobacteria; order Burkholderiales; family Burkholderiaceae_D; genus Noviherbaspirillum. Next base: position 19,317 of record CBIHNU010000024.1, read on the forward strand.
CCGCCTCCACGGCGACGTCGGCCTGTACTGCGATCGCCTCGCCTCCGGAATTCCTGATCGCGCCGACCACCGCTTCCGCAGCCTCGCCGTTGCGCAAATAGCTGATGCACACCGCATAGCCCTGCACCGCCGCCAATTGGGCGGTGGCGGCGCCGATGCCGCGGCTGCCGCCCGTTACCAGGATTACCTTGTCTATCATTGATCTATCCTCCCTGCATGGATCGAATTTCTATCGCACCGGCCCTTGAGAAAATCCGACTCTTGCCCGCGTGCGTAACAGAGATTTTGCCACTTTCCGCTGAAAAAAAACGACAAAAGGCCGGGCACCGGCTGGCGTTTCCTGCCACTACCGGCTTACGGGGAGAATGGCACAACGGTTGCTTCTTCCCCCGCATTGCCGGCCGGATTTGCGCCGGGTCCGGTTTTTTTTTTGGGAGAAGTTCAGGCGGTCACTGACGAGGCCGTCGACACCGCTATGCGGTCTCGGCACTTAGCCGGTCCGCGCCATGCATGAGCCAGTGGTAACGGAATGCCTCGGCGATACTGGCGCGCAAGACATCGTCGTCCCACGGTTTGATATGAAACCGGAACACCGCGCCACTGTTGGTCGCTTCGATGATGGAATCCACCGCGGTATAGCCCGACAGCATGATCCGGATCGTGCCCGGATAGAGCTCCTTTACCTTCGATAAAAACTCGGCGCCCGTCATGCCAGGCATGCGCTGGTCGGACAGGACCACCTGTACTTCATGCAATGCCAGCAGAGAAAAGCCTTCGGCCGCGGAGTGCGCGCGCAGGATCCGGTAGCCGTCGCGGCGCAGCAGGCGATTCAGCGCGGCCGTGATGCCCTCCTCGTCGTCCACGACCAGCAGCGTCTGCCGATGTTCGCCGGCGGCCTCATCGGCTTGCGGCAGGCACTTGTCCTGAATCAGCAATTGCTCGAAGTCGGACGCCGGCAACGGCCGGCTGAAATAGTATCCCTGGATCTGATCGCAGCGATGGCGCCGCAAGAAGCCAAGCTGCTGTTCGGTTTCAACGCCTTCGGCAATCACCCGCATGCGCAGGCTTTGCGCCAGCGTGATGATCGAACGGGCAATGGCCGCTTCGTCGGGGTCGGTCGTGATGTTGTGCACAAACGACTTGTCGATTTTCAGCACGTCGATCGGGAAGCGCTTGAGATACGAGAGGCTGGAATAGCCGGTGCCGAAGTCGTCGATCGACAGGTTCACCCCCAGCCGTTTCAATCCGTGCATGATGTCCAGCGCCTGCTCGACGTCGGTCATGACCAGGCCTTCGGTCAGTTCGATATCCAGGCAGTCCGCATCCAGGCCGGTGTCCTTCAGGATCGCTTCCACCGTCTGCATCAGGTCTTGCTGGTAAAACTGGTTGCCCGACAGGTTCACGCCGATCCGCAGGGAACCGAGGCCGGCATCCTGCCATGCCCTGGTTTGCCGGCAGGCGGTCTGCATTACCCAGGTACCGATCGGCACGATGAGCCCGGTTTCCTCGGCGATACGAATGAAGCGGTCAGGCGGCACCAGGCCCAGTTGCGGATGTTGCCAGCGCAGCAGCGCCTCCATGCCGACGATGCGGCCGGTACGGACGTCGACTTGCGGCTGGTAATACAGCAGCAGTTCATTGCGCTGCCGGGCGTGCCGCAGATCCCCTTCCAGCCGCAGGCGGTCCATCGCGCGCTCGTTCATGGCCGCCGTGTAAAACTGAAAATTCTTGCCGCCCATTTCCTTGGCGCGGCGCATCGCGATATCCGCGTGCTTGATTAGCGCCTCCGCGTTGTCGCCGTCGGACGGATACACCGAAATGCCGGCGGTGCAGCTCAGGAAATAGTCATGCCCTTCTATCGTCAACGGACGGCCGACGCCATCCATGACGCGTTGTACAGTCGTCGTCACCGTATGCTCGTCGGCCGTCTCGGAAAGCATCAGCACGAATTCGTCGCCGGCCACGCGGGCCGCCGTGTCGGCCGAACGCAGCGCCGCCTGCAGCCGTTGCGCCACCAGCTGCAACAGCACGTCGCCCCCTTCATGGCCGAGCGTGTCGTTGACGAACTTGAACCGGTCCAGGTTGATGTACACGACCCAGACCTGCTGCGCATGGCTTGCCGCCCGTGCAATCGCCTGGTTCGCGCGGTCGCGCAGCAGATTGCGGTTGGCGAGACCGGTCAGCGCATCGTAATTGGACTGGTATTCAAGCTCCGCCTGATACTGCTTTGCGGCGGTGATGTCATACATCGCATACACGAAGTGGGTCACGGCGCCGTCTTCATCCCGAACCGGCGAAATATAGCTGTCGATCCAGATCATGGGCCCGTCCTTGCGATAGGCACGTACCACCGCATGGCCTTCACGATGCTGTATCCGCGCCATCTGCATTTCGATGAACGCGGGCTGGTCGAGATCGTCGCGGCAAAGCAGGCGCAGGGATTTTCCGATCACGTCGGCCGCGGCGTAGCCGGTGATCTGCTCGAAAGCCGGATTCACGTATTCGACCGGGTAATCGGGCGCTTCGGCGCTCCTGATAACGATAGGATTGGCACTCGCCTCGATCGCCCTTTGCCGCAGCCGCAGCCGCTCCTCGTTTTCGCGAGCCTTGCGCTCCGCGCGCTGGCGCTCGATGGCGATACTCACGGTATGCGCGCAGGCGCCAAGGATTTCGCTCTCCACCTGTTCGGGCGCACGTGCGGACGAGGCATAGACGGCAAAGGTGCCGAAGACTTCTCCGGTGCCGGACAGGATCGGGAACGACCAGCAAGCGCGGATCTCATGGCCGAGAGCGGCATCCCGGAAACCGTCGCATGGCGCATCGGCGGCGACATCGCTCACGAATACCGGCCTTCTCTCGAACGCGGCTCTTCCGCAAGGTGGCGCGGCCGGGCCGATTTCCATGCCGTCGATGGCCTGGCCAAAAGCCGCCGGCAGGCGCGGCGCAACCGCCTGGTTCAGCCGGCATCCATCGTCGCTGGCCAGCATCACCGAACACATCATGGTCGGATCGGGCGCCTCGATCAGGCGCGTGGCCGCCTTCAATACATCGCAAAGCGGCGCGCCGGCGGCGATGCGTTCCAGGACGGCCATCTGCTCCATCTTGAACATCTGGAGCCGGCGGCGCTCGGTGATGTCGCGGAAATAGACGGTCAGGCCTTCCGTGGAAGGATAGGCGCGCACCTGGAACCAGAGATTCAGCGGGGAGAAGAGATACTCGAACTCGACCGTGCAACGCTCGGCCATCGCCCTGCGGTATTCGCTCTCGACAAGGCTACCGATCACCATCGGATATTCATCCCAGACGATTTTCCCGAGCAAGTCGGCACGGGTCCGTTGCAACAGCTGTTCCGTCTCCTTGTTGATATAGGTGAACCGCCACTCCAGGTCCATTGTGAAGAAGGCCTCGGTAATGCTTTCCAGTATGGTGGTGAGCCGCTCTGCAAGGCGCCTGATTTCTTCGCTGGCCAGTTTGCTGTCGTGGATATCGGTGGCGGTGCCATACCATTTTACGATCGCCCCGTTCTCATCCCTGATCGGCTCGCCCTTCGCCAGATGCCAGCGGTAGACCTTGTCGGCGGCGCGAATCAGGCGGTACTCGATCTCGAACAGGCTGCCGGTGCGGACCGCCTCGGCCCAGGCGGCAAGCGTGCGGTCCACGTCTTCCGGATGCAGCGTGTCGATCCAGTTTTGACTGGCCGCGTCGATTTTCTTCAGGCCGGTGTAATTGGTGACGGTCTGGTTGCCGTAATCGATTGCGCCATCGGGCTCCGCCGTCCATACGATCTGCGGCATCGCGTCGGCAAGCTGGCGGAAGCGTTGTTCGCTCCGGAACAAGGCCAGTTCGGCCTGATTTCTTTCGGCCCTGTGCATCGCCTCTTCGGCATGCTTGCGTTCGGTGATATCGACATGCGTGCCGATGATGCGCTGCGGCTTGCCGTTTGCGTCGCGGCTGACGATCATGCCGCGGCTGAATATCCATTTCCAGCCGCCGTCCTTGCAGCGCAACCGGTATTCATTGGCATATGTCTGCGTTGCGCCGGATAGGTAGTCGGCAGTGACAGCCAATACCCTCGCGTGGTCCTCCGGATGGATCAGCCTTTCCCATGCCGTCAGTCGATTTTCAATGTCGTGCTCGGCATAACCCAGCATTTCCTTCCATCGCCTGGAATAAAAAACCTCGCCAATGGAGTAGTTCCAATCCCAGACGCCTTCGCTGGCACCTTCCAGCGCATACTTCCAGCGGAATTCGCTCTGTTCCAGTGCCGTCCGCGCTTTCGCGCGCTCCCGCAAACCGGAAAGCAGGATATAGCCGATCAGGGCGAGCAGCGCCGAAACGCCTGCCCCGGCCCAAAGGGCAATTTTCCTTTGCCGAAAATAAGGATCGAGGAGATCTTTCATGGACTTGCCGATGGCAACTGTCAGGCCATAATCGGGCAGTGAGCGCCACGCATATTGACGATAGATGCCGTCGTTCTGCGATATCCGCTGGACAAATCCCGTTTTAGGAAACGGCGCGCGCAGATACGGCAGGTCGCGCAGCGTTTCACCCAGACCCTGCACAGGAACAGGCCAGCGCGCCACCGTTTGCCCGCCCGCTCTGACCAGCGCGATCGTACCGTCGGCACCGAGATCGATCGTCCGGGAAAAGCGCGTGAAATAATCGGGCGAAACCGACAAGACAATGACGCCGGCGAATTGGCCGCGCGCGCCAGACAGCGAACGGGTGAACTGGATCGACCAGCGCCGCGACACGCGGCCCAAAACCGGCTTGCTGATGAACAGCATATCGCCGGGGTTGTCGGCATGCGCGCGGAAGTGTTCGCGGTCGCTCAGGTCAACCGCCTTTGCATGGGGATCGACACTGGAATAGGCCAGCCTGCCTCGGGCGTCGATGATGCTTATCTGGAAGGCAGCCTCTTTTCCGAGATGCGCCTGACGCAAGCGCACCTTCTTCGCGAAGGTCTGCGGCTCTTCCTGCCACCACTCGCGCAGATCGACCAGCGTCAGGTCAATCGCGTGTACCGAAGAGTGCACTTCTTCGGCAAACACATGCACGAGGTTCTCGGTGTCCTTCTGACTCTCCTTCAGAACTCGGTCATGGGCATGCTGCAAAAAAACCGCGATGGACAACCATAGCAAGGGCAACAGGCAGCCCAGGAAAACAGCGAGCTGAGCAGGCAACCGAAGGCGAGCAAAGGCGGCAAGTCTCAAATTCTTTTGCAGAAAAAAAGGGCGCACCTTACGAGTTCTCTCAACAAAATGAATGAAGCAGTCGGCGCCGGCCTGATAGACCGGCAGTAAAAAACGACATCCGGAGAAAACGCGCTGCTTGCAGCTACGAGAGGGGGTATGGGCATGAACGACCGGCAGGAACTTCTGCCCGGCGTTATCGTTTCGGTGACCCCGCTGTCATAGGCCCGAAGCCATTAGACCGGAAGCTTTGCGTCCCCGCCTTTCAGCGGGTTTGCCATTGTCGTGAAACTATTGTAACCGCTTTTATATCGCCCAAAACCGCCTGTGCCCGGATGCGACGGGCACTGTAGCTTTTGACAGACAAGCTTGCAGCGGCCTGCGTATTCGAAACATCGTCTGGCCGCCCGCGTTGTTGCCAATACGGCAGCTCAATGGCGGCGCTGATGCCGCAACCGTGCACTGCAAGACCGCAAAACCCTGTCTTGCCGTTCTCGGGTAGGGCCCGCCCTGGCCGAAACCGGCGCTTGGTAAAATGATGCAACGCCTATCTTCTATCCCGCATTGCTGACCGGTTTTCCGCCGCTCCTCGACTCCACCACCCGCATCCTGATTCTCGGCAGCTTTCCCGGTGCAGCCTCGCTTGCCGCGCAATAGTATTACGCGCATCCACGCAAGATGAAGTGCCCAATATTGATGCCTAAACTCAGTGGCGCCTGCTTACTGACTTGGCACAGGTCTTTGCATGACCAGAAATTCGGCTAGTTGTGTTTGGTCCGGCAGGCCATCGCAGTCTCCGGGAAACTGCACGACCCGTGCCCCAATCGCATTGCCGCGCGCGGCGGCTTCACGCAACGACAGTCCTTCCAGCAATCCACTGATGGCCCCGACAGCAAATCCGTCGCCGGCGCCCACCGTGTCCACTACCGTCGGCACAGAATGCCCAGGCACTGTTCCCCTGCCGGCACCATCAGCGAAGTAAGCGCCCTGTGCTTCAAGCTTGACAATGACTTGCTTGGCGCCGCGTTCCAGGTAGAAGTCTGCAATCTCGTGCGGATGTTGGCGCCCGGTGAGCAAGCGTCCCTCCGCCAGTCCCGGCAGGACAAGGTCAGCGCAAGCAGCCAGTCGATTCATGTTCTCGATCATTTCCTGCTGCGAAAGCCACAAGCGCGGCCGCAGGTTGGGATCGAAAGACACACGGCGTCCTGCCGCACGTGCCTGCGCCGCCATCTCGAATACCAATTCGCGCACACCGCTCGACAACGCCGGACTGATCCCGGTCAAGTGCAGATGGCGCGAGCACGCACAGTACGCCTGGGGATTATCCGCCGGACACAATTGGCTGGCGGCAGAGCCGCGGCGGAAGTATTCGATGCGTGGGTCACTGCCGTCGGCCTCCCGCGACTTCAACATGAAGCCGGTGGGATGCCTGTCGTCAATGCGCACCTGTGCGCGGTCAATCCCCTCGGCATCCAGGAAGGCAAGCAGATGCTCGCCGAAGCTGTCTTTGCCGACACGGCTGATGTAACCCACACGAAAGCCCAGCCGGCCGAGGCCCACCGCAACATTCAACTCTGCGCCGGCAGTAGCGCGGCTGAAGCGGCGCACCTGAGTCAGGGCGCCGGTTTCCTCAGCGATGAACAACACCATGGCCTCGCCCACTGTCACCACGTCCAGGGAATGATCCGCCATCACATCACCGCCCCGAGTTGCCACGGCAAGAACTCGTTGTCGCCCAAGCCGTGTTCCTCGCTCTTGCTGCGCTGGCCGGATGCAGTGGCCAGCATCAGCTCGAACAACTGCTGACCGGCCTCGGCAATGCTTTGTCGTCCTTCGACAATGCCGCCGCAGTTGAAATCCATGTCCATGCTCATATGATGAAAGAGCGCCGAGTTGGTGGCCAGCTTCAGCGAAGGCGTGGGCTTGCAGCCGTAGGTTGAGCCGCGACCGGTAGTAAAGCAAATCAGATTGGCTCCGCCGGCTACCTGGCCGGTGGCCGACACCGGGTCATAGCCGGGCGTGTCCATGAACACGAGGCCGCGCTGGTGCACCGGTTCAGCGTATTCGTAGACTGCCATCAGGCCGGTGGTACCACCCTTGGCAACCGCACCGAGCGACTTCTCCAGGATGGTCGTAATACCGCCGGCCTTGTTACCCGGCGAGGGATTGTTGTTCATGTCGCCGCCGTGCTTTTCCACGTAGCCTTCCCACCAGCGAAGACGTTCCATTAGTTTTTCTGCCACGGCGGGCGAAGCCGCGCGCGCGGTCAGCAGGTGTTCGGCGCCATAGATCTCGGGCGTCTCCGACAGGATGGCAGTGCCGCCGTGCTGCGCCACCAGATCCACTGCGGCACCCAGTGCAGGATTGGCGCTGATGCCCGAATACCCGTCCGAGCCGCCGCATTGCAGCCCGACGACCAGATGGCGGGCACTGACCGTGCTGCGCGTCGCACGATTTGCGATAGGCAGCATGTCTTGCAGGGCCACCACGCCGGCGGCGACGGTTTCGCGCGTGCCGCCTTCCTGCTGGATGGTGAGCGCTGCAAACAGCCCGGGATCGCGCACACCCAGGCTCTCGATCAGGGGTGTGAGCTGGTTCACTTCGCAACCCAGGCCAACCAGCAGCACGCCGGCAAAATTGGGATGGTCGGCATAACCGCGCAGCGTGCGCCGCAGCAGTTCGATTCCCTCGCCCGCGCCCGACATGCCGCAGCCGCTGCCGTGGGTGATGGCCACGACGCCATCGACGTTGGGAAACTTGCTCAGCACCTGTTCATTGATGGACTTGGCGATGTGCCGGCACACGGTAGCCGAGCAGTTGACGCTGGAGATGACGCCGAGATAGTTGCGCGTGCCTACCCGGCCATCGGCGCGCACGATGCCCTGAAAAGTGGCAGCGGGATGGGCCGGCACCACCGGAAAGAAACGGCTACTGGCGGAATGGCCGGATGACGGCATCATCCCCACATTGTGCACGTGCACGTGTTCGCCAGGCAGAATCGCGCGCGTGGCCAAGCCGACGACCTGACCGTACTTGAGGACTGTGCCGCCGGCATCGATCGGACAGATTGCCAGCTTGTGGCCGGACGGAACGGGGTCGCGGACAAGCAGTGAAACGCCGCCGAGGGCGACTGCCTGTCCGGCGGCGAGATCGACGCGCGCGACGGCGACATTGTCGATGTCACTCAGGCGGATGAGAGGGTTGTTATCAACAATCATTTTCGGTACTCCGGTGAAGAACCTGTCAGTGCCCGGTCGCCAGCATGGCGCGCAGCCGCGGCTGCGCCAGCCCGAGCCGCAGTTGATCCGCCAATGCCACCATGGGTCCAAAACGGCGCTGCTTTTTCTGCGCATGGTTCTGTGCGATGTCGGCCAGGCGATGGGCCAGGAAGGGGTTGAACAGGCGCTCGCGCAGATCGACCAGGTAGGCCAGTGCCTCATCACGCTGGCCAAGTGCCTCGAACACCGGCAGCACTTCATCGCTCCACAGCGCCTCCAGGTCGGCGCGCAAGTCGGGGGTATTCATCGCTTGCAGCACAGTCTCATCGGCTGCGCGGCCGTCCCGCAGCCAGCGTTCGGCAAGGCAGGTGTGCCCGGCATTGAGCAGGAACAGCTTGAGCCGCGCGTGACGTTCGAGATCGTCGGTGAGCACGATGGCGGGATGCAGGCAGGGCAACACCAGCCGTTCCTGTTTCTCGATCGCCCACAGTGCATACGGTTCGGCCACTGCACCCACCGGTTCCAGCGCTTCGGAAACAATGCGGTCGACCAGGGAATTGGCCCATATGCAGTGCTCGCGCATCCAGGCGATGAAAGTGCCGGGCAACTCCCATTCGTGCGCAAGCTTTGCAACCAGATCGCGCAGCGTGTCGCCGTTGCGCTCGATCAGCTCGCAGGGAAAGATCGAGAGCGCAGCGGACGGCAGATGACGCCAGCGATGATGCAGCAGCACCAGCAACTTGGCCGGATAGCTGCGCGGCACGCGTTGCGGATGGCCGATCAGTTCGGCATCGTCTCGCGCATCGAGCTGGTAGCCGCGATCGGCCGTGTTGGAGACAATCACCTGCACCTCGCCGGCCATTGCATCGAGCAGCCGCGGCCAGTCGGCATCGGCATGCAAGGCCTCGCGCACGGCGCGGCAAGTCATCGTGGTGTCGATCCGCTCGCCATGCCGCAAGCCGCGAATGCGCACCGGATAGCCATCGCCACCGACGAGCGCAGCCACGCGCCGCGCGCTGGCAGCGCTGTCAGTCGTCTGCACCACCCTGATGCCGCCCAGCACGCGGCCCGGTTCAGCGCTTGCCAGCGCTTCCGAGACAAAAAGATCGACATGCGCCTGCAGGAAGCGGCTGGTGCCGAACTGGAGGATGGGCTGACTCATGTTCAGCATTCAATGATGGCTTTGACCACGCCCTGCGCCGGGTCAAGCAGCTTGTCGAAGCCGGTCGGCACGTCGGCCAGCGCGAGGCGGTGGGTATTGAGTGCCGCATCGGGAATCAGGCCGGCACGCATCGCGGCAAGCACGGTGTCGAAATCCTCTGCTGTCGCATTGCGGCTGCCAAGCAGGGTGGTTTCACGCTTGTGGAACTCCGGATCGGAGAAACTGATCGTGGCGCCGACCACCGAAATCAGGATGTAGGTGCCGCCGTGTGCAACCAGTTTGAAGCCGCGTTCCATTGCCTTGGAATTGCCGGTGGCATCGAACACGACATCGAAGAACTCGTTGTCGGTGAGCGCAGCCATCTGTTGCTCGTCGTCGACCCCGATCTCCACCGCCGCATCCATCGCCAGATGCGTCACACAGAAGTCGAGACGGTCGCGCCGGGTATCCAGGGCCGTTACCTTGGCGCCGCGCAGTCTGGCGAAAATCATGGCAGCCATACCGATCGGACCGGCGCCGACGACCAGAACGCGCTGGCCGGCCTGTACGTCGGCGCGCCGAACCGCATGTGCGCCGATGGCAAGGAATTCGAGCATTGCCGCCTGGTCCAGCGAAACCCCTTCAGCCTTATGCACGAAGCGCTGCGCAACGCTGAGATACTCCGTAAAGGCACCGTCGCGATGCACACCCAGAACCTGGATGTTGACGCAGCAGTTGGTCTTGCCCTGACGACACGCGACGCATTCACCGCAATCGAGGTAGGGCATGACGTACACCGTATCGCCCGGTTTCAGGAGGCTGCCCGTTGGCGCCTGTTCGACGATGCCGGACAGTTCGTGTCCCATCACCCGCGGGTAGTTGAGATAGGGCTGGTTGCCGGAAAAGATATGCAGGTCGGTGCCGCACACGCCGACGCGCTTGACGCGCAACAGCACCTCATCGTCGCCGCGTTGTGGCATCGGACGATCCTCGGCGCGCAATGTGCCGGGTGTTTCGCAAATCACTGTGAGCATTACTCGATTCCTTTGCTTGTTGGAGATGACTGCATCAACCGTGAAAGCGTTTGTAGATTGCAGCGAGATTGCCGTTCTCCGTATTCCGGCCCACCCAATCGTTGATCCAGGTCTTCAGCCTGGCCTCGCCCTTGCGCATACCTACGCCAAGCGGAAAGCTCTTCATCACGAACTTGGTTTCGACGCCCAGCGCAGGCGCCTTTTCGGCAACGGCCTTCACGAGGGCCGGCGAGGTGGCGAATATGTCGACCTGGCCGCTGGTGATGGCGGTAATCAACGTGGCGTCGTCGTCGAAGCGGACGATCTGTGCGCCTTTGGCGTTTTCGGTGGCGATCTTGTCGTTGGTGGTGCCACGTGCCGTGGCAACCCGCTTGCCGTTCAGGTCCTCGAAGCCTTTCGCCGTCACGCCCTTCGGTGCGGCGACCACTGCCTGAATTTGCGCGTACGGTGCCGAAAAATCGATCACCTTTTCCCGCTCCGGCGTCACCGACAGCGAGGAAATCACGATGTCCGCCTTCCCGGTCTGAAGGAACGGAATACGATTGGCGCCGGTGGTTGGTACGATTTCCAGTTCAACGCCGAGGCCTTTTGCCAGCAGGCGCGCAGTTTCGACGTCCGAGCCGGTTGGCTTCATCGCCGTGTCCATGGTGCCGAAAGGCGGCGAGCCGAGATCGATGGCGACACGAATTTTTTTTGCCGCGCGGATGTCGTCGAGCTGATCGGCATGGGCCGCGCCCGCAATGCAACCAAAACCTAAAAGCGCAGCGGTGGCCAGCAGGCCTCGCACAAAGTGGGAATGCTGAATCATGGTTTTATCTCCTGAATTAAATGAATGATGGTGATCGCCACATAAAACAATTGGTCGAGGAGTGGCCGCCCCGGTACGATAAGTCGCAGGCAGCGGGTTACAGGTCACTGGCGACAAAATTGCGGAGTTCTTCGGTCTTTGGCGAGTCCAGTATTTCACTCGCCCCCCGCTCCCATACTTTGCCGCGGTGCATGAAGATCACTTCATCTGCGACCTTGCGCGCGAACCCCATCTCATGAGTCACGAGAATCATGGTCATGCCCTCGGCAGCGAGCTTTTCCATGACGCGCAACACCTCGCCGGTCAGTTCGGGATCGAGCGCGGAAGTCACTTCGTCGAACAGCATGAGCTGAGGCGACATCGCGAGCGAGCGGGCGATGGCCACACGCTGCTGCTGGCCGCCGGAAAGCTGCGACGGATAGGCCTCGGCCTTGTCAGCCAGACCCACTTGCGTCAAGACGGCATGGGCGCGCTCGCGCAGCTCCGTCCGCTTGCGCTTCAACACCAGCCGCGGCGCGAGCATGATGTTCTGCTCCACCGTCATGTGCGGGAACAGGTTATAGCTCTGGAAAACGATGCCCACATCGCGCCGCAACTGGTGCAGGTCCAGCTTCGACGACGTGATGTCGTGGCCGCATACCTCGATGCAGCCGCTGTCCACCGCCTCCAGCCGGTCTATGCAACGCAACGCCGTGCTCTTTCCGGAGCCGCTGCGGCCGATGATGGCGACCACCGAGCCCTTGTTGACATTGAAGGACACATCGTCCAGCACGCAGAGCTTTCCAAAACTCTTGGAGATCGATTGGACCTTAACGATTTGCGACATTGAATTTCCTTTCCAGTCGACGGCTCCACGCCGACAGCGGGTAGCACAGAGCGAAGTACAGTACAGCGATGAGCATGAAGGTAACGAAGGGCTGGAAGATCGAGTTGTTGATGACCTGACCGGCACGTGCCAGCTCAACGAAGCCGATGGCCGACGCCAGCGACGTGTTCTTGACGATCTGCACCATGAACCCGACAGTGGGAGGCGTGGCGATCTTCATGGCTTGAGGAAGGATCACGTAAAACAGCCGTTGGCTCCAGCTCAGGGCCAGACACTCCGCAGCCTCAGCCTGCGCGCGCGGCACCGACTCTATGCACCCGCGCCAGATCTCGCCCAGATAGGCCGAGACATAGATGCTCAGCCCCAGTGCGGCAGCGGTGAGCGAATCCATATTGATGCCCATGGTCGGCGGACCGAAATAGGCCAGCGAGAGCAGAACAAGAAGCGGCGTGCCCTGGATCAGCTTGATGTAGAGCATGGTCAAATGCCGCGTGGCGGCCGGCCCATACACGCGTAGTATCGCCACCACGAAGCCGAGAAGTCCGCCGCCGACGAATGCGATCACGGAAAGCACCACGGTCCACCAGAGGCCGCGAAGCAGGAATTCCAGTTGCTGCACGGTTAGAAAAGTCATCGCATTCCCTTTCAGACCGGCGTGCCGAGACGGCGGCGGCGCGAAAAAACGATATAGCTCGCGCACCAGAAAATGAGCCGCATCAACAGCGATAACACGATGTAGGTCGCGGCGACCAGCAGGTAGGTTTCCACCGAGCGGAATGTTTCCGACTGTATGCGGTTCGCCACCGCAGTCAATTCCTCAGCGGAGATCTGCGACGTAATTGACGAAGCCAGCATCAGCAGCACATATTGGCTCGTGAGCGCAGGATAGACACGCTCAATGGCCGGAGGCAGCACCACGTGAGTCAGTACCTGAAAGCGCGACAGACCAAGACATTCGGCTGCCTCCAACTGCCCCGGATGAATCGACTGGATGCCGGCACGCACAATCTCGGCAGTGTAGGCGCCGACGTTGATGATGAGAGCCGCCGTCGCGGCGGTGAAGGCGCCAACCTTGAAGCCCAGCGATGCGAGGCCGAAGTAGACAATAAAGATCTGCACCAGCAAAGGCGTATTGCGGATGATTTCCACATACAGGGAACACAGCCGGACCAACCGGGACGAAGAGCTCGTTGCCCCCAGCGCGCATAGCACGCCAAGCAGGAAGCCGAATACCGTAGCCACCAGCGATAAGCCGAGCGTCGTTCCGGCACCGGCCAGAAAGTCCGGCCAGTAGGCAAACGGCGCGCTGAAATCGAAGTCATACCGCATCTTGTTTGTCTCCAGTTCTGCCGTTTGAACGGCTATTGACATCCCATCTCTAGGTAAGGCCACTTTACCATTTTTTCTAATTGGCCTGACCATAATACGAGATACTAAGAAAAAATGCAGGAAAATTTACCTGAACGGCGCAAAAGTCTTAAAATACATTTGCACGCGACCATTTTTGGTCAGGCCAATAGACAAACTTACTTCAGCACATTCCCGACTCGAAATGCTCGACCAGATCAAACAGGTAGACAACCGGCGGCTTTACCAGCAAATCGCCGACCAGATACGCGCCCTCATTCGGGAAGGCAATTTCCCGCCTGGGACACGCTTACCGCCGGAACGCGATTTAGCGCAACAGCTAGGCGTGTCCAGGCCTTCCGTTCGCGAAGCCTTGATTGCACTGGAGGTTGAAGGCAGTGTCGAAATCCGAATGGGGGCCGGCGTCTACGTGTGCGATTTCTCGGAACGCGCCTCCGAGTCGACGCCAGCGATGGGCGAGAGCCCGGTCGAGCTGATGCAGGCGCGCGTAGCGCTCGAAGGTTCTATTGCCATGCTTGCCTGCGCAAAGGCAACACCGGAGGCGCTGGCATTACTGCGGCAAACCCTGGATGAGATGCGCGCCGCCATCACGCAGAATCGCCCCCCCCTGCCGCATGATCGCCAATTTCACCTGCTTATCGCCAGAATGACAGGCAATTCAGTTCTGGAGCGCCTGGTCGGCGAACTCTTCGACGAACGTCACAGCCCGCTTTCCTCACAACTGAGGGTGCGATCGGAAGACAGCCAGACGTGGAACGCTGCGCTGCATGAACACGAGACCATTTTGACGGCACTGGAAAACCGGGACGTGCTGTATGCGCAGGCCGCCATGCGTTCGCACCTCATCGCATCACAAAATCGTTGGGTGGAAAGCAATCGAAGAGAATGGTCATGAAAGGGGGCAATATGGCAGCATCAACGTCTTTACGATGATTGTCTGCTGGCCTGCTCAGTGCTCGACGACGGTAAAATCATCCGTATGACTGCACTCCCTCCCCTGCTTACAGGCTTCCCGCCGGTTCTCGACAGCACGACCCGCATCCTGATTCTCGGCAGCTTTCCCGGTGAAGCCTCGCTTGCCGCGCAGCAGTACTATGCGCATCCGCGCAACCAGTTCTGGCGGCTGCTATCGGTTTTGCTCGGCGAAGAGCTGGTTGGACAACCGTATGGACACCGTCTGCAGCGTTTGAAAGCGCACCGCATCGGTTTATGGGATGTGATTGCCGCATGCAACCGGGAAGGCAGCCTTGATGCGGCGATCCGTAGCGCGCAGGCGAACGACTTTGCGTTGCTGAAACATCAATGTCCCGACCTGTACCGCATCTGTTTCAACGGCAAAACCTCCGGAAAATTTGCACCTCAGTTCGCGCATGCCGGATTCGAGACGCTGGTACTGCCCTCTTCGTCGCCGGCCAATGCGCAATGGTCGTTCGAGGAAAAGCTGGAGGAATGGAAGAAAGCGCTCGCCTGAGCCACAGGAAACCCGGCACCGCTATCGTTATTCTTCCGCCGCTCCGTGCTGCCGATAGGCATTCGGCGTCATGCCGGTCCATGCCCGGAAAGCGCGGTGAAATGAAGAGGTATCGCCGAATCCGAGATCGATCGCAATCTGCGAAACCGGCTCGCGTCCATTGGTCAGCCGGTCGATCGCGACATCGCGCCTGACTTCGTCCTTGACCTGCTGGAAAGACGTATGCTCGGCCTCCAGCCGCCGGTACAGGGTGCGCACCGACAGGTGCAACGCTTGCGCCATCTGGGCGACCTGGATCTTGCCGAGATCCTGGCCCAGCAGATAGTCGCGCACCTGATGCGAAGTCAGCCGTTCATGAAACGGAACGCACATCCAGTTGCCCGGCAAACGGCCCAGGTATTTTTTCAGATCGTCGGTATTGCGTTGCACGCGCAAGTTCATCTGCGTCGGCTCGAACACCATCCGACTGCAAGGCTGATCGAAATACAGCGGACCGGGGAAAAGATTCTGCAGGTCTGCGGCGTATGACGGCGGCGGAAAGGCGAAGTCGATGCGCAACAGTTGCAGCTCGCGCGCCACCAGCCAGGACGTGAATCCGTGAATCACTTTCAACAGTATTTCGATCGCCATGGTCTTGCAGCGCCGCCCCGACGCGGGCTCCCTGACGGTGACCGCACTCAGTTCGCTCTCGTGGATGTGGACGATCTCGAAATCGTGAATGATCAGACGCAGAAAGCGCGAATAGCGATACAGCGCGGCGCCCAGCGTGGGCGTGCTGACGATGCTGAGCCCGGTGAACTTCATCGCCCCGCCGCGCAGCGGATGCGACAGCAGTCTGGGCAGTTCATCGTCGAAGCGCACCGCCAGCAGACGGTACAAAGCTGAAACCTGTTCTTCGGTCACGCGGGCGCCGGGTTGGCGCGGCGCATCCGGCGGAATCCCCGCCTGCAGCAGCAGCGCATCGATTTCCTGCGGCACGACTTCGGCGGCGTCAAGTAAAGCCTTGATGAAGCCGGAAGAAAACGTCAATCCAAGCTGGGACATAAATCCAATCTATCGGAACATCCGGCGGCAATACGCTGACGAAAATACAATTCAGGCAAGCGACACCTGCATGGCAAATCCTGCCAATTCCCGGCAAAAGTCTGGCGAACATTGCTAATGACGTCAAGCGTGCCTGCAGATACATTTTGAGCTCGGCACCTCCACTCCCGGCAAACCATGCCGCACCGGTCCGGCACCAACGGATCAAGCGGACCAATCAGTCCGTACACCGCGTTGCCAAACGCATTCCAGACAAGACGCAGACAAGATCCGCGTCGCACAAGGCCAGCCCATCGACATGGCCCGAAACCGGCGACAGACGCCGCATAAAACAGCTGCAGCAGCATTGTTGCGGCAATAACGGCCATCCGGCCTGAAAAAAAAAGGGGAGACAACATGTTCACAAAAAAATCGCTTGCAGCACTGATCGCCGGTTCCATTTTCGCGTTTGCGCACGCGGAAGAAATCAAGATCGCCAGCGTTTCCGGCATCACCGGACCGATTGCGCATACCACAAAGGAAGGCTTGGACCTGGCACGCGGCTATCTCGCGATGGTCAATGCGCACGGCGGCATCAACGGCAACAAGATCACGCTGGTCACTCGGGACGATCAGTATGATCCGAGAAAGACGGCGGACCTGGTGGAAGACGTGATCGTCAAGGACGATGTGGTCGCGCTGGTCAACAGCGCCGGCACCGCGAACACGATGGCACTGATAAAAACCGGCGTACTCAATAAATACAAGGTGCCGCTGGTCGGCGTATTCAGCGGATCAGAAGCGATCAGGGGACAGGGCTCGGAATATATTTTCCACACCCGTCCGACGTATCACGACGAGGTCATGAAGATTGCGCGCCTGGTTTCCACGCTCGGCCTGAAGAAAGTGGCCGTGCTGTACCAGGATGACGTATTCGGCGCCGGCATCATTCAGAGCGTCGAGGCAGCCGCGCGCGAACATCACTTCGAGATCGTGCTGAAATCGCCTTACAAGCCGGGCAACCAGGATTTCTCGTCGCAGGCCAAACAAATCATTGCGGCGCATCCAGCGGCATTGCTGCTGATGGGCGTGCCGGACGCCGTCAATCGGTTCATGAAAGCCTATGATGCGCCAACCGGCGCCTCGCAGATCTTCGCCTTGTCGTTCGTCACGCCGAACGGCCTGGTCGAAACCGCCGGCGAAGAGCGGGCGCGCGGCGTCGGCATCACCCAGGTAGTGCCGAATCCGAACGCAGTCGCGCTGCCGTTGGCAAAGGACTTCCAGGCATTCCTGAAAACACCTTATGGCAACGGCGTGGAAGCGAGCCCGCTGACATTCGAATTCTATTTGAACCTTCGCCTGACATTGGAAGCCATCAAAATGGCCGGCCCGAAACCCACTGCGGAAAAGGTCACGAAAAGCCTGCGCTCGATGCACAACTACCGCCTCGACGGCTATCCGATCGATTTCAGCGAAACCAATCGGCGCGGTTCTTCGTATCTGGATATCGCGGTGGTCGGCCGCAACGGGAAACTCTCCTACTGAATCGACATCGCATGCAGCCGCCGACATAAACAAATCGGCAAGTTTTTCGAGGGATGCGCGCGCATCCCTTTTTTATTCGGCTGCCGCGCAAAAACTGCCCATCCCGAACCATGGCATTCGGTAGAATTGCGGAGCACCGCAGTCGCCGACTCCCTCGTTCCGGAATCTCATGCTCATCAAACGCAAATCCATCGAAGCGCAAGCCAACCGCAAGGCCGGCCCCGGCAGTGACAGGGCATCGTCGCCCGCCAGACCGGCACGCAAGCCGAAGTTCGCGCCGGTGACGTTGTCCGAAGAAGGCGGCGTGCGCTTCCTGCACTTCGGCACCGAATGGGTCCAAGGCGCGATGCGCATCCGCAAACCGGACTGGATCGAGCTCGAATATGCGCAACAGATGATGGCATGGATGCTGTTCAACGAGCGGCCCTCGCACATCGTGCAACTCGGACTCGGCACCGGCGCGCTGAGCAAATTCTGCTATCGCCAGTTCCCGCAGGCGCGCGTCACCGCGGTCGAACTGAACCCTTCGGTGATCGCGATCTGCAACAGCATGTTCAAGCTTCCGCCGGAAGACGAGCGCCTGTCGGTGCTGGAAATGGACGCGCTGGATTTCGTCACCGACGTTGCGCACCACGGCGGCATCGACGTGCTGCAGGCCGACCTGTATGACGCCACCGCGCGCGGCCCGGTGCTCGATACGCCGGAGTTCTATGCGGCCTGCGCCGCCTGCCTTGCGCCGCATGGCGTGATGACAGTGAATCTGTTCGGCGACCATCCGAGCTATGCGAAAAACCTGAAAGCAATGCGCTACGCATTCGACGACGTACTGTGCCTGCCGGAGGTCCACGACGGCAACGTGGTCGCGCTCGCGTTCAAATCACGGCCTGCGCTTGACTTCACCGCACTGTACGAGCGCGCCGAACAGATTGCGCAGGCAACGAAGCTGCCGGCGAAATCGTGGGTGAACGGTTTGAAATCGTGGCAATTGCTGCGATAGCGGTTCGGCGCACTGCGCTATCATCCCACTCGTCGTCCGCCCAACGGAATCCTTCATGAACAAAGCCGCTTCCAAGCCTCTGGACCTGCAACAGATCTTTTCCTGGCTGCTGGCCGACGGCGTGATCGGCAAGGCCGACGTCAAGGCCGCATACAACCACGCGCAGGCAATCTTCAAGAACGCGACGATCGCGATGCATCCGCTGGCGGCAGTCGCGCAATGCAAGCTGCAATCGGCACAGTCGCCGCACCGGCCGCTGACGCTCGACTGGCTGACCGAATGGATCGCGGCCAAGGCGCAGATTCCGTTCTTCCGCATCGACCCGCTCAAGATCGATTTCACCAAAGTGGCGGATGTGATGTCGGCCACCTACGCTGCCCGCTTCAACATCCTGCCGGTAGAAATGACGCCGACCGAAGTGGTGGTCGCGACCGCGCAGCCCTTCACCGCTGGCGACTGGCAGACGGAGATCGCCAAGATCACGCGCCGCAACGTGAAGCTGGTGATGGCCAATCCGCTCGACATCGCCCAATACACCGCGCAATTCTTCACGCTGGCGAAATCGATCAAGGGCGCCAACAAATCGAGCGGACAGGACCTGTCGCTGCGCAACAATTTCGAGCAGCTGGTCGAGCTCGGCAACAGCAACAAGCAAGTCGATGCCAACGACCAGCACATCATCAATATCGTCGACTGGCTGTGGCAATACGCGTTCGAACAGCGCGCGTCCGACATCCATCTTGAACCGAAGCGCGAATTCGGCGCGATCCGCTTTCGTATCGACGGTGTGTTGCATCAGGTTTACCAGGTGCCGGCGGTAGTGATGATCGCGATGACTGCGCGCATCAAGCTGCTCGGCCGCATGGACGTGATCGAGAAGCGTCGGCCGCAGGACGGCCGCGTCAAGACCCGCACCGGAGGCGGCCAGGAGATCGAGCTGCGGCTGTCGACCTTGCCGACCGCGTTCGGTGAAAAACTGGTAATGCGGATTTTCGATCCGGACGTCGTGGTCAAGACATTGCCCGAACTCGGCTTCCCGCCCGACGATGCGCAGCGCTGGGACGAGCTGACCGCGCGCCCGCACGGCATCATCCTCGTCACCGGCCCGACCGGTTCCGGCAAGACCACCACGCTGTACACCACGCTCAAGGCATTGGCGACATCCGAAGTAAACGTCTGCACGGTTGAAGATCCGATCGAAATGGTCGAAGGCGCCTTCAACCAGATGCAGGTGCAGCACGGCATCGACCTCTCGTTCGCCGACGGCGTACGCGCGCTGATGCGGCAGGACCCCGACATCGTCATGGTCGGCGAGATTCGCGATCTCGAAACCGCTGAAATGGCGATCCAGGCCGCGCTCACCGGCCACCTGGTGTTCTCCACGCTGCATACCAACGATTCACCGTCGGCCGTGATGCGGCTGCTCGAACTCGGTGTGCCCTACTACCTGCTGGAGGCGACGCTGATCGGCATCATGGCGCAACGGCTGGTGCGCACGCTCTGCCCTGATTGCAAGACATCCGGTGGCGAACTGAGCGACGACATCTGGGTCGGCCTGACCGAGGGCTGGAAGCTCCCCAAGCCGGCCAGCGTGTATCGCCCGGTCGGTTGCCCGGAATGCCGCCAGACCGGCTATCGCGGTCGCACCGGCCTGTACGAGCTACTCACCGTATCGCAGCCGTTTTCCAGGCTGATCCAGGAGCAATGCGACATCCACGCGCTGAAGCGGCAAAGCATGGCCGACGGCATGAAGCCGCTACGACTGGCCGGCGCGTTGAAGGTCGCGGAAGGCGTCACGACGGTCGAAGAAGTGTTGAAAGTCACGTCGGCGATCAGTTGAATGCGCGGTAGAAGTCAACGTCAACCAGTGCGATTGAATTGCTAGCGCATCGACAGGACAGGAATGGCGCAGGCCGATCTGATAATCGACTGCATTTCATTGCAAACGGAAAAGTGCAACGAAGAAAATCCGGAGATTGATCCCGACGGCGTGCCGCAGCCGACAAAATAGTTGATATAATTCGGCCCCTGTTGGGGCGTTAGCTCAGTTGGTAGAGCAGCGGACTCTTAATCCGTAGGTCGAGTGTTCGAGTCACTCACGCCCCACCAATAAATTCAAGGGCTTACATGAGATTATCGTGTAAGCCCTTTTCTATTTCCCCGCTGTGTAACCCGTATGTAACCGCATTTGGTCAACATCAATCCATTGCCAAGGCATTCCGACGTTGCGGCTCAATCTCTCGGTCTACCTCCTAACTCAGTCCTAATCCCCCCAGGAGTGTGCGCTAGAGATTGAAGCCCAAAGAGGCGAGGCTGGCCCGCATGAAGGAGCTCGAAGATGAGAACCCGCGCCTCAACAAGATGTATGCAGAAGAGTGCCTTAAGCTCGAGATCGTCGCGGAGGCACTCACAAAAATCAGGCGAAACTGTCTTCAGAAAATAGCGAGATTGCCTACTGGTTGATTCGACTGACAGCCAACCAGCGCAACTGGGGCTTTTCGGCACCTTTCGGCGCCATGATCTCACTGATGCATAAAGCATCAATTTATCAATGGCTTCTATTTTGACAAAAACGTCGTGCGTCCAATACGTTAGCCATTAAAACGTTGGCATCTTGCTGATAAACACTCTGTCCGATATTTGTATATCTTTTTCGGGCAAATACGGGTTGATGATCCCCCTGTCATTCCTGAACGGCTAACTCACGGTGGAATGCTCACACCGCTTCCCCCCGATTTTAACGACGAAGGTAGTGCCTAGAAAGCATGCCTTGGAACAGACATCGCACATGCGGCGGAAGGCGACGACCATTTCGTCCAAATATATTCAATCGAGTGGCGAACGCTCTCTTGAGTTCTTTTTCTGGGATATTCCGACCGTGTGCCAATACTTCGACAGTCATCGCTGCGTATTGCCCCGTGGTTGATGGCGGAAGTTTTCCCACGGCTAACCGAAGAAAGTCAGCGCAAACCTTAACTCCGGAGGAAAATACCAACGTAGGCCGCCGGAAGGTTTCGAGCCCAGCTCGAACTGCCGGATGTACCTTGTTTGGCATGCGAGCGGCCAGTTCCATCAAATCCCGACCTGTCATGCTGACGAAGTCGTGATTGCCGCGCAGTTTTGCAGCAAGGCAATCCACATAAACGGTATGTCGTAAATGGCCTTTCGTTACAGCCTCCATCCAGACGGGCTGAAGCCCGGATGACATCGAAACGCCGACTTGTGCCGCCAACAATCGTAGTCCCCCATCTTCAGTAAGAAGGGCCGCGTCCCTCTCGAGACGGAGAAGAATGCAATCTGCTGAAGGATTATCAAGAAGCTGTACCAGATCACGTAGTTCCTTGGATTGCTCCTCCGGGCCTGCTGTTGCCACCACATCGCACCGTTCGTCGATGAATGCAAGCATCGATTTCAGGAAGTTTGCCCAGCGACCTTGATGCGAATCCGAAAGCTCAACGATTTGAAGCAGCCCATTGCGTTCTCGCATTGTTGCTACTTGTTTGCCTCCTGGGACATCTTCCATGATCTCCAGAAGCTTCTGACGCTGGGATTCAGGTACGAGAGGCCGACCACTTGTCTGTAGGACACCATCGTCAGTTTTCTGGAGTATCAGTTCAGTGACGGTGAAAAGATCAACAACGAAGCGTTGCCCGGGTTTTCGAATCGCCGTAAATCCGGCTTGGCGCTCATCTTCACTTCCGATCCCCACGAAGAGACTGAACTCCTTGTAAGGCCAGTCCATTCGTAAGGAAACAGGATCGGTGCCAACAAGTTTGGCAAGCATCCCAATGGGAATTCGGCGCTCCCGATAGAGTGAAAAAGCTGCTTCAGTTTGTTCGCGGCGCCTACGAGCCTGTTGATGCAACACGTCAAGGTCAATATTGCCGTCGTCCTTGATCACCCGGATGCTCCATACAGGTCCAGTCGAGTTAGGCATCGATGCGATGATCCGCAACTTGAAGGGCATCAGCGTTTGCTCCTTCATCTGGCAGAAGCGCCGCACATGCTTGTGCCTCCTGCTTCGCAGCATCAGATTTTCCTGACCACTCGAACATTCGTGCGGCTATGACGCGGCCAAAAATATGATTCGGATTCCGAGCAACATATTCTTGAGCACGCTGTAGCGCCAGTGTACGGTCGCCATGTCGCCAAACGGCAAAGGAAGTCAAGGGGGCGACTTTGGGTAAGAGAGCGTCCTGCGGAGGGCGACGTGAAGCTTCCTCTTGGATTTCTTCATTCCACTTGATATCGCCAAAGTCTGCTGACGCATCAGCGAGTAAAGCGATGGCAGCAGGAGGAAGTGAGTCCAACCGGTTATTTGTGAGCGTCTTCAGGCCTACCGCATCCCTCTTTTCAGCCAGCTCCACTATTCGAATGCGTAACAACTGCTCCAAGTTGGGGTGTCGAACAAGAAGTTGCGCCACGATGGATCTCGCACGATCAAGCCGCCCGAGCAATGTCAAACACGATGTGACGTTCGTTGCAAGCTCTTCCGAAATCTCGGTGCTTTGAATCGCCGCAAGCGTCTCCTCAAGCGGTTCGAATTGTTGCAAGGCGTTTTCGAGGGCTAATCGCCGTTCTGATGGCATTTGCCCAAAGAAGGCCGCCACAGAGTTAACGCCTACCCACATCAACGCTTCGGCCAAGTAGGCGCGTCGACCATCGAGCAAACCTCCATCAATCTCGATGCACCGTTTTAACAACGTGATTGCTGTCTCGTGATCGGCGTTATTACCGTGAATTTTTGCAAGTGAGAACAGGTAGTCAGATTTTTCGCGCACATCCGCTGGCGTCCCATCATCTTCTGGCTCTTTTCCCTGCTTGGCGCGAACATGCAACCGAAGGCCCCACAGCGGACCACTTGTTGGGAAACGAGACAGCGCCTCGTCACAAGCCACTTCGGCAGCTTCGAACTTCTTCTGCAAGAAATAGGCATGCACACGATTGATGTGCGCTTTCTCATTGTCTCGAGCGAGTTCAAACGCCTTCAATAATCCGGCTGCGGCTTCTTCAATTCGACCTTCGAGGAGGTCAATGGCGGCGAAATTGGTGTGCCAACGGAATCGAGAGAATTCATCCCTAAACGATTCCGGATTGCCAAGATCATCAAGGAGTTTTCTGGCATCACGAGTCTTCCCTTCGCGAAGTCGGTCACGGATGTAGTTCAGGCTGACGACAACCCCGGGGTCTGCTTCGTCACCATTAGGCTCGGGACTCAATAACTGAACGCCTGGAGCTATTTCCACCAACTTCTGCAATATGGTCGTCTGGCTAGAAATCACTTCGTCGAAGTTTCTCTGCGAAGCAGCAGAGTGTTCCTCGGTAAGCAGCAGGTTTTTCAACATGTTGTCGCTCACATTGAGCAATGTACTACCAGGGAAGTTTGGTATAAAGGCCCTACCCACTTCAGGATGCATCCGGATGTGGGCCTGGATCGTGTTCCAGTATTCGACAGAAACAGTGAACTTGTTTTGCTTACGACGCTGTTCGCTTAATTCATGCACTTGCCTGACAATTTCGCTAGATGCAGGGGCGGTTGTGGCAAAAGTCAGATGTTCGATGGCGAGATTTGCTGTATCCGCCTCTGCGACGTCGTCTGTAACTGTGCGTAGGGTGAACTTTTTAGCTTGATAGTGCTTGCACTGAATTCCAATGCTTCTGCCACCTAGAATCAGGCGATCGACACCGAGCAGATCCACTCCGAACTGTGCTTGGCCAGAACGTCCAACCCGCATGAGTCCTGAGTCGTTGTAGACCCGTTGGTACAACATGCAGCACATTGCTTCGAAGTCTTCCTCCGTTTCCGGCCTTGCTAGTTCTGTATTAACAGGCATGAGTTCGATATTATTCTTCGAATTTATAAACCACGGAATGTTTGTCGCTAGTTCGGAACGGCTACTCCACCTACGATTTTGGTCCTACATCGAAATACCGCCGAATATCAGCCCCACCTCCATCGTGCGCATCAAATATCTCTGTCAATGCTTTCATGCCCCGGTAATCCCCCCATTTTTAAAGCGGTCTGAGAGTAGAAGCTATGCGGCCAAGGCCAATTTCTGTTTCGTCGTGATGCCGCCGATGGCCATATTGGGGCGCTCGTAATTATAGGTCCAGAGCCAGCGCGTCGCGTAATCCTGCACGTCTTCAATGCTGTCGAACAGGTAGTGTGCCAGCCAGTCGTATCGGACCGTTCGGTTGTAGCGCTCGATGTAGGCATTTTGCTGGGGCTTGCCGGGCTGGATGAATTCAACATGGATGCCACGCTGATTTGCCCACGTCATCAACGCGGCACTGACGTATTCGGGTCCATTGTCGCAACGAATCCGATCCGGCCTGCCACGCCATTCGATGATCCGCTCCAGCGACCGGATCACCCGTTGGGACGGCAGCGAGAAGTCGACCTCGATGTCCAGCCCTTCCCGGTTGAAGTCATCGATGACATTGAACAACCGGATGCTGCGACCATCCGACAGCTGGTCATGCATGAAGTCCATTGACCAGACCTGATTGATCGCCGCCGGTTCGGCCAATGGCTCGGGCTTCTCGCGCACCAGACGCTTCTTCGGCTTGATGCGCAGGTTCAGTTCCAGCTCCCGGTAAATGCGGTAGACGCGCTTGTGATTCCATCTGAAGCCCCTGACATTGCGCAGGTACAGAAAGCACAAGCCGAAGCCCCAGTTGCGCTGGTTGGCCGTCAGACGAATCAGCCAATCAGCGATCTGGCTGTTCTCTGAAGACCGCTTTGCCTGATACCGATAGCAGGTCTGGCTGATGCCGAACGCCTGGCATGCCGCTCGAATACTGGCGGCCCTTTCGTGTACGGCCCATTGCGCCATCTCGCGTCGCCGAGATGGCGCTACCACTTTTTTTGCATGGCCTCCGCAATGATCTCTGCCTTCAGTCGCTCTTCGGCATACATCTTCTTCAAGCGACGGTTCTCTTCTTCGAGCTCCTTGAGCCGCGCCATCATCGACGCATCCATGCCGCCAAACCGGCTGCGCCATTTGTAAAACAAGGCCGAACTCATGCCATGTTCGCGGCACAGTTCCGGGACCGGTGTGCCGACGTCTGCCTGCTTGAGAATGGCGATGATCTGACTCTCCGAAAAACGCGACTTCTTCATGTAAAACTTCCTCGTTTCTGATTGGAGAAAATTCTACTTTCAAAGCCGCTTACTTTTCGGAGGGATTACCCTAGCACTGCTTGTTTCCTTGCGCTCTCGGAAAAGTCCCTGAAAGGAGCTGCGACTCTCCCTCCCATGCGTCACCCCGATTGAAAAAAATCTCAGTCACATATTCCTGAATTGGACATGGGGAAGACTCGCTGCAAAGTCTTCCCTTTCCGCCTTCCATTCACGCTTCACTACCAAGGAATACCATGACCGAAGATCTCTTTTTCATGCTGCTGAATTCGATTCTCGCCACCCTCGTGCTGGTGCTGTGCTATCCGCTCTTCCACGCAAAAACCCTGACGGATCTGGACGAAGCATTGGACACCCGCCCGTTCCTGGCAAAGGCACTCAAGCGCCCGGACGCACGGAATTACTTGTATCACCTGCTGTATTGCGGCCTGGCGCTTGTTGCCTATCACTGGCTGCTAAGCGACGAAGACGCCGGCACCACCATGCCACTGGCAATGCTGTCCATCGTCGTGCTGTTCGTCATTTCAATCGCGCGCGTATGGAAGTTTCGCCGCCTGCTTGCGCATGAGGAGAATGCCGAGGCAATGCAGGAGTCGTTTTCCGATTTCCCGACCCTCGAAGAACAGATGGGAGTCTCTGACAGGGAAGCGCACAAGGTCGAAGAAATCCTTCCTCAGCGCGTCATCCCTGCTGCCGTTCCGTCTGCGCCTGATCCGCTTCCCGATGCCCTCCGCTGCCCGTCCTGTGATTCCACCGACATCCACGTCAAGAATTATGCGAAGAAAACCGGCGGCGCCATCGGTGCCATGGCAGGGACGGCCGCAGGTGTCGCCAGCATGGCCGGCGGCGCCGAAATCGGTGCCACGGTAGGCATGGTGGGTGGCCCTGTCGGGGTGGCGCTCGGCGGTCTGGCAGGCGCCCTGATTGGTGCGCTGGTCGGTGGCGCCACCGGGTGTGCCGCCGGCAAGGCGATCGGCGGCATGGTGGATGACACGCTTCTCGACAATTACACGTGCCGGGAATGCGGTTACACCTTCAACAAACAAAACTACTGAGACATCGGACACATCCCGTGCCGCTGCCCTGTTGGCGTGGGTATCGATGGGAGGCTTCGTCATGAACCGTAACGGCATGAGAGCCTGACGTTCCGTCCGTTTCCCTTCTCTCCCCTCTTCTCGATTCATTCATTCATTTTCTGCGCGTGCACCAATGTCCACTGCTGTTTTGCAGCGGCGTTGTCACGTGCCGATTCAAAGAAAGGAAGCAATTTTTATGGCGCACCTTGTTGAGCAAATGGCGTATGTGGGCGCGACGCCCTGGCACGGACTGGGCAACCAGTTGACGGCGAAGCAGCCGATTGATGTATGGGCGACTCAGGCTGGTCTGTCCTTCACGATTCTGGAGTCGCCGGTCCGGTATCAGGCTGCGCCTGGAAATTCGATAGAGGCCTTGCGGTCGTTCGCCGAACAAAAGGTGTTGTACCGCTCCGATACGAAAGCGGCGCTGTCGGTCGTCTCGAACCGGTATCAGGTGGTGCAGCCGCGCGAGATCCTGGAGTTTTACCGGGATCTGACGGAACTCTCCGGTTTCGAGCTGGAGACGGCCGGCGTGCTGAAGGAAGGCAGAAAGCTGTGGGCACTGGCGAAGACGGGGCAGTCGGGGAAATTGAAGGGCAATGACGTCATGCATGGCTACCTGCTGCTCGCGACCGCCTGTGACGGCACGCTGGCGACGACTGCGCAGTTCACCAGCATCCGGGTGGTGTGCAACAACACACTGGCGATCGCGCTGGCCAATGGCTGCAGTGCGGTGAAGGTGCCGCACAGTACCAGCTTCGATCCGCAGGCGGTGAAGAAGCAACTGGGGCTGTCGGTGTCGTCCTGGGATGCGTTCCTGTACCGGATGAAAACCCTGTCTGAACGGAAGGTGCAATCGCATGAAGCGATGAATTATTTCCTGCGCGTGTTCACCGAGCCCGGAACGACGTCCGTGAGCAGCGAACGGGCGATGAAAAAGGTGCTGGCGCTGTATGAGGGGCACGGCAAAGGGGCGGAATTGACGTCATCGAAGGGGACGGCCTTCGGCTTGCTGAATGCGGTCACCGAGTACGTCGATCACGAACGCCGAGCACGCAGCACGGATCATCGGCTGGATTCGGCATGGTTCGGGCAAGGCGCGATGCTGAAGAAGAAGGCGCTCGATCAGGCGGTAGTGCTGGCATCGTAACGCCGGCCTGATTGCAGTCTTTGCCCGGCAAGCTGAATGGCTTGCCGGGTTTCTTATGCCCTGTCACAAAGATCAAGGGCGTTTTATGCAATCCATCCGCGGCTGTGCACATGCTTGGCATGGACACGGCCGCATATCTTTTCATGAAGGAGAAAACAGATGCCCGATCACTTGGACTGCAATGCAGGAAGAGATGTTGACGATCGCCTGGAATCATCGTCGGCAGGGTCACATGCTTGCCGGCACGACCACGATGACGAAGCGGTTGTGTTGTCCGCACTGCGCATTCTGGAAGCGCGACTCCGTATCCCGGGTGTTCTGCTGTCCAGTCCGACAGAGGTAAAGCAGTATCTGTCGCTGCAGCTGGGCGAACAGGAGCATGAGTCGTTCGTGGTGCTGTTTCTGGATACAAAAAACCGGCTGATTGCCGTGGACGAGGTGTTTCGCGGCTCGCTGACGCAAACGGTGGTCTATCCGCGGGAGATCGTCAAGGTGGCACTGCGGCAGAATGCGGCGGCGGTGATTCTCGCGCATAACCATCCATCCGGCGCACCCGAGCCGAGCAATGCGGATCGTGCGATCACGGCTACGCTGAAACAGGCACTAGCGTTGATTGATGTGCGCGTGCTGGACCATATCGTGGTGGCAGGTGCGACGCAGTATTCGTTCGCCGAACATGGGGAACTTTGACGATAGCGTTGGCTCCGGCGAAATTTACCAGACTCTCCCCGAAGCATCTTGAACAGTTGCATGCAAAGCTATGTGCCAAGGAATGGGCATCTAGCTTTGCTTAAGATTCTCTGTCCCAGCGGAAAATTCTTGCAATAGTACGGGCATTGGAACACTCAGAGCGTGAGCAATTCTCTCAATATTGCATATTGAGATATTCCGCTCCCCTCGCTCCACCGAGCTGATGTAGTTCGTATGGAGGTCAGCAGCCTCTGCCACTTGTTCTTGGGTTAGCCCCTTTTCTAACCGAATCCGCCGGATGTTTGCTGCGAAAAGTAGTTGGGCTCCGCACCTTTTGATCTGCCGTGTTTGCACGCAGGGGAGCATCTCCTGTTAAGCATCGAAACTCCACACACTTTAAGTTTGTTGATAGAATTCAATTTATGGAAACACTTTGAGTTTGATTCGAGGCATCTTTACCGTCTGTCTAAAGCGCTCGAAAAGAGAAAATGCAGTCGTGGTCCTCGGGGCAATCCATAACAGTTACAAATAAGGAGGCTTTAACATGAATTCCAAAAATCGCATCATCAAATACGCGTTGATCTGTTTCTGCGTGATGTTTTTCTTTTCATTGCTTATCGCGTTTTCACATAAAGTATCTATCGGCTTTTTCGGCCACATTGCCCTATTGATCTCGGGCACGTTCTTTACTACCGCTGGAGCGTTCGTCGGTGATCTATTTCGGCGGTTTGTCATGCCAGATGCCTACTTAACCACTGGTGCGATTGATACCTTTCAAAAGAAAATTTTCTGGTCGGTCGGCCCGCAATGTATTGGCTGGTTCATTGGACTCTTGGCGTGCAACGGCTTTATGAAAAGCGTCGTGGGCATTCCCGGGCTCTTTGGGTGAAGCGTTTTTATACAAGGAGACAAGATGATTCGGTCGTACTGTCCATCTTGGCTCAACAAACCTCAATTGCGCTCGACCGGAGCGGTATGCTCTTTCGCCTTTTTGCGGTAGGACGGGGGGAATGGAAGTCAAAGCATTTCTCCCCCATTTGGGTAAGTAACATCAGCGCCGACTCTCCGTACAACTTTCAAACAGAGAAGTGGGGTGTAAAAAAATACGCCCTAGGATGCATTCGGGTCGGTAACAGGCGGGTTTTATAGTGGCCTATCAAAGGCGCTTGGCGATGTAAAGGCAATTGACAACATTGAAAATGGCGTTGCCGTACCAACCGGTATTGTTCAGCCCGGTGGCAAATCAACGGCGGGCACAGTGTGCAATATTGTTGGCGTCGGAGCTGGGGTGGGTTCAAATATTCAACAAGGGAATACAAATGAAAAAAGTAATTGCTATCCTCGCATTAGGTTGTCTACATGCCGTTTCTGCAAACGCTGCAGGAAAGGTCGGACAGTGCGTTTATCCAAAAACAAAAATTGCCAAGAATGGCAATCTTCAGTTCCAAAATGCAACCTACATCTTCTCTGAACCCAAGGCGACCAGCTCGGGACAGCTTCTCAGTTCGTTATCCGCTTTTACGATCAAGGCAGAAAAAGGCAGCTATATTCAGCTAGCGACTGTTCCCAACTACGATCGGCCAGACCCGGATAAGAGCGCTGGCAAGATCATCGGATGGGCCAAGCTATCTGACTTCCGGCTGCAGGATTTACGGAACTGCCAATAAATACGCTGGGGGAAATTAACTCGTCAGCGCTCCAAAGAGGCTATATGGAGCCGCCAACACGACTTGCTCTTTGCGCGTCGCTTTCGCGGTGAGAACTGACCCCGGAGACTCGGACAATCGGATAAGCGATCGCTTTGTTTCACTGATCCGGGATTTCCTTCGCCAGCCACCATTTCCCCCTAATGCGATTGAAGAGGAATGAAGATTCCTGTGTGCTGATGGCGTGGGTATCCGCATTCCTCCTTCATTGAAATGGCAACAAAAAGGCCCGCCAAAGCCAATGGCTCCGCGGGCCTCGTGTCCCCTGCTCCTCCACCGAACGTGGATTTTCGTATTGCTGGCGCATTATCGGGCCATCTCATGAGGATGTCATTGCGCGGCGCAATATCCTTGCACAATGTCTGCAGACACAAAAAAGCCCGCGAGCTCGAAAGCTGGCGGGCTAAATCCCCGCTATGACAGGGAGGAGGGGAAACTTCAGGATGATCCAGAATACTTAAAGACGACTTAAGGGCTTTGGGTGAATCGCACGTTTTTTGCCATATGCGAATGGCGAATATGCGACATCACGTAACGAAAGCAGACAAGGATGGTGCGTCGCAGTATAGTTGCTTCGTCTCCTCCAACTCTCCTTGAATTGGATTAGCCCGCTCCCAAAAGGCCAGCGGGCTTTTTTTTGCATCCGTCACGCCGCGTAGCCCGCGCCCGCCCCATGTTCCTGAGACCGGCCCGTTCGAATATACTGACCTCGAACCAGTTGACCCCGGACCATGCAAATCACCTTTAGATGTGACCCGGCCCTTGCCGATATACTTCCCCGACCGAAGCTGGCGCGGGAAGTGATTCCCGACTGGCTGCGCCGCATGCCGGCCAAGGCGTTTTCAGACTTTCACGAACGCGAGGTAAGAACAGTCAAGCAATGCCCGCCGTTCATCGACGCGATGGCGCACGGCTTCATGATCCTGCTGCCCTGCGACGTTCAAGTGGATCGGGGTGCATTTTCTTGGGACTGGGATGCGCCCGCGCCGACCGTGGATGGCCATCCGCGCTCGCCGCTGAGTTTCCATCCGGCGGCCCAGGTGGCGGGCACGCCATATGCTGCTGCCGATCAGTCCGTCGTCAAATTCAATAGCTTCTGGACGATTGAGCTCGAAGAAGGCTGGTCGCTGTTCGCGACCCACCCGGTGAATCGTCATGACCTGCCGTTTCGTCTGCTATCGGGCTTGATCGATGCTGACCGGTTTAGCGATGCGGGCATCAATTTCCCCGCCACATGGCTCGATCCGATGTTTTCCGGAACCTTGCCCAAGGGATGCCCCGTGGCGCAATGCTTCCCGGTACCACGCACGCGGCCGGAACTGAAATTCGATACGCTTGCTGGCGAACACGCGGAGCGTTACAGCGCCACAGTGGCCGACGTACTGGCGGCGCCGAACGTCTACCGGAAGCGCTTCCGTCAAAGGAAGTAGTCGTTCTACGCGAAGAGTGCACGCCGCAATGCGTCCGGGTTCAGCCATAGGCACCCGGTACTGCCGCCGGCGAGCGCGTGCGCTATTCTGCCGACTGTTTCGGGCCGCAAGCGAACCGCATCTCGGTAAGCCTGTATCGCCTCATCCATGCGACGCGCCTGCTGCAGCGCCAAGCCCAGATTGACTGTCGCTTCCGCATAATCCGGTCGTTGTACCACGGCTTCCCGAAATGCCGCGATGGCCGCTTCGGAATCACCGAGATCCTGGCAAGCGAGGCCGAGGTTGAACCAGGCGTCGGCAAAAGCCGGTGCAATACGGCAGGCGCGTTCGAATGCCGTTCGGGCCGGAGCGGCCTGCCCGTCTCGATGCAGGGCGAGTCCAAGATTGAAGGCAATTTCGAGTGCATCGGGATCAAGCTCATGTGCCCGCCTGAACACCTCGATGGCTTCTTCCAATCGGTCGCATGAAAGCAACTCCGTAGCGAGATGAAAATGTGCGGCCGCCATGTTGACATCGCAAGCGATCGCCCTGCGGAACGCTTCGATGGCGGCATCTGCTTCCCTGTAACGACGTCGCGCAAGCCCAAGCAGGCACCATGCACCTGCATCTTCACCATGCCTCGCCAACAAGTCTTGCAGCACGGGTATTGCATCCGGCGAGCCGATTTCCAACAGCGTCATGCCGAGCAAGCGTGCGGCTTCGGACGTGTCGGGCATCAGCAATGCCGCACGCCTGAAAAAATGCACGGCGGTCGACCTGTCTGACTGGGCAAGGGCGATCTTCCCTGCCAGAAGCAGGGTCGGCCCATGCTCCGGACGTGCCTTCAGGCTCTGGATAACATGGCTCTGAGCACCGGCACTATCGCCTCGTGTCAACGACAGAACTGCCAACAGCTGCTGCAAAGCCGGGTGCTTGGGGATTTGGGCGAGCAACTCGCGACAGATTGCTTCGGCTTCATTCAGGCGCCCGGCATTGAATCGCCGCAAGGCATCCGCCAAGGCCAATTCGATTTGACGAGTATTTGCGACGATCGCTCTCCCTGTTTTGACTTGGCGATGTCGCCGTAAAGACACAACACACGTGGAATGCAGATGCAAAACGGGAAGAAGGAATACGATCCGT
Source organism: uncultured Noviherbaspirillum sp. (assembly GCA_966211585.1). GTDB lineage: Bacteria > Pseudomonadota > Gammaproteobacteria > Burkholderiales > Burkholderiaceae_D > Noviherbaspirillum. The sequence goes on from CBIHNU010000024.1 coordinate 52,255, forward strand.
GCAGGCTGCTGCGTCATTCTGATCGGTCAGACTCAATTCTCCGCCAATATGTTTTCAACGCAATGCTAACTCACTGGCGTCCCGCGCAACGAAGAAGTACGACAAAGCGGGCCAACATCCGGTTCTTCACCGATCTGCGGGGTCGGCAAGGAAGTGAGAATGGCCAGTTGTCGCTACAGCCGGAACGACCAGGTAGCCACCATTCGCACCTTTCCGGAATAAGCCTCGGTTCCTCCAACCCGACTCTCCCATTTACATGACCATGGGTTGATATGGGCGCGATTGCGCATTGATTGAATCTAATAGAACAAGACCGTATGTCTACGCCATCCATCGGGAAACATCCGTGCCATGCAAACAGTACAGCCGCCCCTCGATTTTCAGGAAATTTTCAGTCCAGCCCGACTCCTTACCTCGTCCTCTTTCCCAATTTCACCATTGCGGCGGCAAATGATGCGCGACTATTCCCCAGGCATCGTCAGGAGCCGCGCGGTCGAGTGCTCCTGCGCTCTCTTCTGATCCAGGCTTTCCTATTTCAAATCCTCCGCGGAAGGCTCTAACAGGAGGCGCAGCGCCTTCAAAAGGCAATGGGCTGCGCGATTTTGATGCCGATAATAAATGGACGTCTCAATTAGCCGGCTGCCCAGCGCACATTTGAAGCCGTAGGATGTCACGCCAAGCTCTATTTCGGTCAGCTTGTCACGGATGCATATATCGATTGCATTGAGGCACAAATTGAAATAAAGGCCGTACTGCCGGGCGCGCGTGCGATCCATTCCAAGGTATTTGGTCACCATCCGCCCGTTCTTGCAAATTACCTGACCGAAGCCGATCAGCGTATCGTTCTCGTAGAACATCAGGTACTTGCTGATCGGACCAGTCAGTCGGAAATAATCTCGGTTCAAGCATTCAAACCTGACCCTGGCATCGCGGTAGGACTGCATGTAGAGCCCATAGATCGCTTCGCTCTCATGTTGAGGAAAGCCGTCTATCTCTATATAGCGAAGCGGTGCGCCAAGCTTGCGCTTTCGTCTGAGTTCGTTGCGCAGTCGCTGCGGAAGATTCGCATAGTAGTCTGGTGTAATCGACAGAACGGGGACCGGCAAGCCACGAGCCTTGACGAAGCCTGGCAAGGGAAGATCATCGTCGAAGCCCTTGAACGACACGAGGGCAGCTTGCTTTCCCAGTTCCGTAGTCACCGCGTTGAGAACCGTAGTTGATATCGCGCCGTCTATCCGGCCAAAGTCCGTGGACGGATGTCCGACACAAGCCATGCTGATTTTGGCCCAGTCGAGATGCCGCCTGAAAATTCCCTCCGGCAGCATGGTGTTCAACGGGAAATCCATCAGAAAATAGGGAATGACGGCGAGACGTTGGCCCCTATCGTGGACCTCAAGATAGCCAAGCTGAAAGCCGTCAATGCATGCGTCCTGGAATGCCCGGTAAAAGGAATACCCCTCTGGTTCATTTAAAAGAAAATCTTCTGGGGGATATTCAATCTGCTTTATTTGGAGCATAGGCTGCGCAACCTTGGGGAATCGATAATCGATTCTTGCATTGCCCCGGCCGTCGTTTGCTATGTAATCACAAATACTCGTCAATCACCAGTGGCCACGACCCGATGCTGTTCATGGTGATCGCGGTTGTGCGTTGCGCGTGCCCGGCACATTGCTGCATGGGGCCGGCACCAAACTGGCGCAGCACATCGGCAATTCCCACTTACAATTACCTGCCAACACCTCTCCCAATCGAATACTGATGAACCGCCGCCTCCTTCTTCTCCGCTCACATCCTCGTCTCATGGGTTCCCTGGTTGCAGGAGCGGTTGCCGCCATTCTGGCGCCACAAACCATTGCCCCTGTCGTTCGCGCACTGATAGGTTGGAACGTTGCTGTTTGGGCTTACCTCGCCTTGATGTACTGGCTGGTGGCTCGATGTGACAGCACCCGCATGCACCGCCTGGCAAAACAGGAAGACAACAATGCGGTCCTTGTTTTGGTCGTCATGTCGTTGGGTGCTGTTCTTAGCCTTGTCGCCATCGTGATGGAGCTGAGTTCGGCCAAGAACGTTTCCGGAAGTGATCGCCTGTTTCATTACGTGCTGACGGCGTCTACCGTGATAGGTTCCTGGTTGCTCGTCGGCGTGGTCTACATGTTCCACTATGCGCATCTGTTCTATCGTGCTGCGCCGGAAGAAAAGCCGCTTCGCTTTCCAGACAATTCGCTGCGGCCCGTGTATTGGGATTTCCTGTACTTTTCATTCACCATCGCCGTCGCCGCGCAAACCGCAGACATCAGTATCTTGACCACACCAATGCGAAAAGCCGTGCTGGCGCAGTCTCTGCTGAGTTTCCTGTTCAATGCCGCAATCATTGGCTTGACGATCAACATTGTCGCCGGCGGAGTGGGCGCATGAATGATGTGACGGCAGAGATTCAACAGGCGGTTATTGACGTCAGCTTGACGTTGCGAACATGGCGACGACCGCAATCGCCATCGCCAGCGTGGCAAGCCCGCCGAGCCATTTGAGCCAGCGCGGGATGGCAAAGCGCCCCATCACGTCAACGCGACTAGCCATCAGCATCATCACGATCATGATGGGGACCGAAATCACACCATTGATGACCGCGCTCCAGTACAGCGCCTTGATCGGGTCCAGCTCCGTGAAGCCAAGCGCAATGCCGACCAGAGTGGAGATCGCAATGATCCCGTAGAAGCGCTTCGCGATGGCGAGCTTGTACTCCAGTCCCTGGCGCCAACCGAACGCCCCGGCGATCGCATACGCTGCCGAGCCGGCAAGTACGGGAATTGCCAGTAACCCGGTGCCAATCACACCCAAGGCAAACAGCAGGAAGGCGAATTCGCCCGCCAGCGGACGCAGGGCGGTTGCCGCATCGGCCGAGGTCTGGATATTCGTCATGCCGTGCAGATGCAGGGTCACAGCCGTGGTGAGAATAATGAAGAACGCCACCAGGTTCGAGAAGCCCATGCCGACATAAGTGTCGACCTGTATGCGGACGAAGCTGGCACGCGCTTGGTTCGGTGCGGCGCGCAGCGGCTGGGCATTCGGATCCGCCTCCAGTTCTTCGACTTCCTGCGACGCCTGCCAGAAAAACAGGTATGGGCTGATTGTGGTCCCAAAGACCGCGACGATAGTCGTGATCGTCGCGGCATTCCACGTCATCTTTGGCAAGACCAGGGAGGTAGCCACTTCCCGCCATGGAATCTGCACGGTAAACACGGTGGCAACATACGCCAGCAATGCGAGCGTCAGCCATTTCAGGATGCGCACATACCGGGTGTAGGGGATGAATACTTGCAGCACGAGCGACAACAGTCCGAACGCGGCTGCGTAAATGCGACTCGGCCCGCCAATGACCAATGTCAGGGCATTCCCCATTGCAGAAACATCGGCAGCGATGTTGATGGTGTTCGCCACGAGCAGCAAACCGACGATGGCGTACAGCAGCCAGGCAGGGTAAAAATCACGAATATTGTCCGCCAATCCCTTGCCGGTGACCCGACCAATGCGCGCGCTGACAACCTGGATTCCCGCCATTAGCGGATAGGTGAAAAACATCGTCCACAACAGATTCACGCCGAACTGGGCCCCGGCCTGCGAATAGGTTGCGATGCCGCTCGGATCATCATCGGCTGCACCCGTAATCAGGCCGGGACCGAGCTTCTTGAGCCAGGATTGGCTCGGGGCCGCTTTCCGAAGCTGGCTGGCTTCCAGGTGATTGAGATTTTTCATTCTTCACTCGCAAGCGGCGGACCTTGGGAGACGGCCTAATTGAACGGACCGCAGCATGTCGACAGCACTTCGTTGTGTACTTGCGATCCAGCGGCCGTTTTCCCGGATCGCCCGCCGCACTAATGACTCTGTGACAGGATTGCACGATAGAAATCTAAGCCTCAGCACGATTCATGCCGCCTCGGCGAGAACCACGATGACGCGTGCGATTCATGGCCGCACACAACTGCACCGGCAATCAGGACACCATCATCGCGCAAGACGATGGCCGAGCGAATTGCATTATGCTGCCGAGTCAGGATCGGGCCGACGAAGCTCGTCATGGCTGCCTGACCAATTGCCAATGGCCCCGAGTGTGCGTTTCCGAGAGAATGATGTCAACAGCAAGTCCAGCAGTTGCAGGCCGAGATCCGCGCACTGAACCAAAGCCTGATCGTCAAACAAGAAGAGGCTACACGCTTGAACCAGGAAGGCGCCCGCCTGTGGCTGATCTATCGCATGCGCAAAAAGCGCACCGTGATCAGGAATTTCACCTGCGTCAACTCGAACAGCGCATGACGGCCATACCTGCTTTGGAAGAGCGAGCGAAGGCACTGGAGGCCAAGCTGACTGAGCACGACAAGACGTCCGGTGAATCGACGTCGCAGCTCACCGATGCACACGCCCGCATTGCAGCGCTGGGCGAACAAGTTCACCAGTTGCAAATCGAGCTGGCCGCAAGCCAGGCAAAACTGGAAGCGCAGCAGGCCATAGGAGCGGAATTGCGGACCTATCTGGCACAGACGCAGCCAAGTCAGCCTTCCGAGCAAGAAAAGGCTGGATAATGGTGGGCTGGACTGGGATAGGCCGTGCTTTCGGATTGTTTCATTTCATGCCCTCGTCGCAATTTCCATTCATACGCCCCCATGATTCTGTTCCTCGATTTCGACGGCGTACTACATCCGTCCATATGCGTTTCCGACGCCGATCTGCTGTGTCGTCGTCCGCTGCTGGAGTCTGTACTGCGGGACGCGCCGCACATTGATATCGTCATCAGCTCAACGTGGCGTGAGACCCGCACGCTGAACCAACTGCAGGCGATGTTTTCTCCTGATATCGGGGTACGCATTGTCGGCGTGACGCCCCAGTGGCAAGAAATCCAGGATCCGACAGTGATGGGTACCTACGTTCGTCAAGCCGAGATCGAAGCGTGGCTGTGGCAAAGCGACCGGGCATGGGAATCTTGGATCGCACTTGATGACCAGCCGTGGCTATTCCGGCCGTTCCTTCCGAATCTGGTGCGTAGTGATCCGGCAACCGGATTGACGGAAGAGATATGCGCGACGCTCCGGCGTAAACTTCACGAACGATGATGCCGCTTCATTGCGTTACATCGGATTTACAATTGATGTTGCGCGAACCTCGGCCAATCCTCCAATTGGCAATATCCCCCAAAAAATCAATCTACTGGGCATCACAGATGGAAGGTGGGGAATCAACCAACCCACTCAAAATCGTTTATGCCACCCTACGGTAAGTCCATGTGGCAGTGCTATTACAGTAAATGGCTGATCGCGGGAATGCGCATAGAATCCGGCCGCCGTCCCAAGTGCCCAGCCAGCCAGCACATCGGTTTGCCAGTGGCCTTGTGTCTTCATGCGTGCTTCAGCGTCATACAAGGGCAATAGCTCGAGAGCATAAACGGCGGGGTAATCGTGTCGGTATTCGAGAACAAATGGCGTCACGATCGAGCTGACCGCGGTCACTTCACCGCTGGGAAAGCTGTGTCCGCCACTTTTGAACCATTGGTTGGGATCGTCAGTTTGACTGGGACGCTGGCGACGAAACGTGTTATTGAGGACCAGATAGCCGGCGCCGCCAATGATGGAAGCATCCACCGATTGCCAGAACGTTTTGCCCATACGGGAGTCGCTGCCTTCCCAGAGAGCGCCAGCGATTGCGCCGCCGATCATTAATCCTTCGAGCGCCTTCTGATTACTTCGCTTCCAGATTCCCTGATTGTCATAGTGCAGACGGGAATCAATTCCTAGCGGTCCGCCTGCAGCATGGGCGGAATTGGCGCCTGTGAAGCCAACAATACTTAGCGCCACAACCTTGGCTTTCAGCTTCATTGACTTCTCCTTTGAGCTAGCAATTGATGAATCCGTCGCGACAAAAGCGTGGGCGATCGCTGTCTGGCAAATACGGCTGAGCGATAAATTTCATCGATACCCGGCTTTCGGAATCTGGCTTTTTCCCCGCATTAATCGCGTTTGATATCGAGCGGCTCCGCACCGTATCCGCGATAGGAACAACTGGCACGCGCAAAGGTTCCCGCTTGTCTGGCTGTATCGGGTACCGCTGAGGTGGCCGGTAACGATGTAACGCTAAGGCTTGGCTAAGTTTGCTTTAGTACGCTCTTCATTGCGCAATCGTTTGCGCTTCTTGGAGAACTACCATGACCCGCCACCGTAAACTTTCCTTGCTCGCTATTGCTTTGGTTATCGCTGGCCCTATCGCCCATGCTGCCTCGGCCTCTCAGAACGACGCTTTTGCCGTTACCAAAGCAAAAATATCATTGACCGAAGCAATTGCCGTCGCCGAACAACATGTCCACGGCAAGGCTGGCAAAGCCGAGTTCGAACTCAGCAAGCAGCACGGCTGGGTTTATGACATTGAAGTGGTCAATGGCGCAAAAGTTCTTGACGTCAAAGTTGACGCCGACAAGGGCACAATCATCTCGTCCAACGAAGACAAAGCGGATCGCGATGACGATCAAGACGAAACGGACTGACTGCATGACAACTGGGCCGGATTCCCACTCGTGATCCGGCCATGAAACCATTATGGAAAATCTGAACTTCGCACTTTTTTCGGCACTTAACGCGCCCGCACACCCGGGCGCTTTGCTACTTGGCCTGGCGATATTCTTCGCTGAATACGCCATCTGGGCACTTCCCGTCATCATCAGCATTGGCTGGATCAAGGGAAATGAATCCCTTCGAAAATTACTGCTGGAGTGCACTGCGTCAGGGCTGTCAGGCTTGTTGATTGCCCAGCTCATCGGATTGCTCTGGCCGCATCCACGTCCTTTCATGATCGGTGTCGGGCATACCTTCATTTCTCACGTAGCAGATTCGTCCTTTCCGAGCGATCACCTTACCTTGCTGTGGGCGGTTGCTTTTCGTTTTCTGATGGCTCCAAGGGCTCGTATGACAGGGCTGGCGCTTGCATTGCTGGGGTTGCCGATTGCCTGGGCACGTATCTATGTCGGCGTGCACTTTCCGTACGATATGGTGGGGGCAGCCTTGGTGGCGGCGTTCAGTGCCTGGCTCACTACGCTTTGTGCGCGGTGGTTCATGCCTTCTGTCTATCACCTGGCAAGCTACTGCCATCAGCGCCTCTTTCGACCATTGATCCAGCGCGGCTGGGTGCGGCGGTAGGGATTTTGCGTCTGGCAAGGCAAGCTCGCTTCTTGTATTCCATTGTTCAATTTTTGGAGCACGATGAATATGCCTTCAACAACATCACCCTTCCAATGGCTCAACAAGGTACCGGAAGTTACCCTGAGCTTCTGGATCATCAAAATCATGTCGACGACAGTCGGCGAGACGGGCGCTGATTATCTTGCGGTCAACGCCGGACTGGGCCAAATCACCACGGACGGCATCATGGCGATCTTGTTGGCGATTGCCTTGTGCATGCAGTTACAGGCGCAACGTTATATTCCATGGAGGTATTGGCTGACCGTGGTGCTGGTCAGCGTCGTCGGTACGCAAATCACCGATGCCTTGACCGATGGTCTGGGCGTAAGCCTGTATTTCAGCACGGCGGTGTTTGCGTTGGCTCTGACCGGAATATTTGCCGTCTGGTACCGCAGGGAAGGAACACTTTCCATTCGGGAGATATTCACACCACGCCGGGAATGGTTTTATTGGGCCGCGATTTTGTGCACGTTCGCGCTGGGGACCGCCGCAGGTGATCTCGCTACTGAAGCACTGGGACTGGGTTTCCGCTGGGGCGTCGTTGTCTTTAGCGCTCTGATTGCCTTGACCATGCTGGCGTTCCGTCTTGGTGTGAGCCCGGTGCTGACGTTTTGGATTGCCTACATTTTGACGCGTCCGCTGGGCGCTTCGCTTGGCGACTTGCTGTCGCAAGCACAGGAGTATGGCGGGCTGGGTATGGGAGCGATGCTCACCAGCGTGATATTCCTTGTGATTATTATCGGGTTGGTCGCCGTGGCGCAACGCAACGCCAACCAGTCCGGCTTGACAGCCACGGCTCAATAGCTTCATGCGTTTGATACTGAACATTCCCCTCACTTTTTAAGGAAAGCCCGATGAAACCACGAGCATCCGCAGCTGTAATTTCTATCGTCGCCATGCTGGCGGGAGGCTATCTCGTATCTACATCATTCTCGTCGAATATGATTGTTTCGGCCCACGCGGCCACAGCATCAAAACTCGGGGATTTGTCTTCTTTCCGGTCCATCGCTGTCGATGTGGCCTCCCTGGTCGACAAAAGGGACTTGGCTGGCGCCAAAAACCGCATCAGGGACTTGGAACAATCCTGGGATGCAACCGAAGCAGGGCTTAAGCCACGCGCCGCATCCGATTGGCATGTCGTGGACAAGGCCATCGACCGAGCCCTCGACGCCGTGCGTGCAAAAACGCCGGATGCTGCTACCTGCAAGCAGGCGCTGGCGAACTTGATCAACACCATGGACCGGGTCGGCGGTAAAAGCTGATGCTGCTCACCGGCGTGCTAAGCACGTTGCTCGAAGGCCAGAAAAACATGTTCACGATGACGCACGGCTGGCATAACTAGGTATTGATTATGGCCGGAATCATCTTCGTGCAACACGGGATTGCCACCATTTCGGTGCAGACTGTACCGTTGCTGTCAGAGTATGGCGTAAAGGCTATGGGAGGATAAATGCGTGTCCTGCTGGTCGAAGACGATCCCATGATTGGCGCTGCCGTTCAAGCGGCGCTGCAAGATGCGTCGTATGCGGCGGACTGGGTCAAGAACGGGCAAGCCGCGCTCGATACGCTGGGCATTCAGCATCAGCACTACGACATGGTCCTGCTCGACTTGGGCCTGCCTGGCAAGGATGGTCTGGCGGTGCTTGACGCTCTTCGGGTCCAAGGTAATCCGGTGCCGCTGCTGATAATCACCGCACGTGACGGGATTGCGGATCGCATTCGCGGGCTCGACAGCGGAGCGGATGACTACGTACTCAAACCTTTCGAAATGGTTGAGCTGCTGGCACGCATGCGCGCGGTATTGCGCCGTAAGGGCGGCGCAGCAAGTCCGGTATTGAGCAATGGCATCCTGTCGCTCGACCCGGCCACGCACCAAGCACGCGCCGGTGATGATAAGCCGGTACAGCTGACCAACCGCGAATTCGCACTGCTGCATGCGCTGATGGTCCGACCGGGCGCCATTCTGTCCCGCAGCGAACTGGAGGAGCGGATTTACGGATGGGGCGATGAAGTGGAAAGCAATGCGGTGGAATACCTGATTCATGCGTTACGCAAGAAGCTGGGCAACGCAGTCATCAAAAATGTCAGAGGTGTGGGATGGATGGTTTCAAAAGGCGGCTAGCCGATTCCCTGCAATTGCGCCTGTCGCTATGGCTGTCGATGGCCATCCTGGGCACCGCGCTGATTGCTGGCGCGTTTTCCTTCCTTGCCGCCTTCAGGGAGGCGTATGAATTTCAGGATGAAGTGCTGCGCCAAGTGGCCGCGCTGCTTGACGAGCGCCACATGAACGTCGCAACGGAGCAGGACGTGAACGCTGGCGCCGACAGGGATAGGGAATCGCGCGTGTTCGTGCGGCGACTCGGACGCGGATCACCCGGCGGCCACACCGATGGCGCGACGCTCAACCTGCCCATTTCGCTGCAGGAAGGATTTCAGACGGTCGACGCAGGACGGGAATCCTTCCGGGTCTTTGTCAAGACACTGCACTCGGGCGAACGTGTGGCCTTCGCCCAGCAAACCGAAGTGCGTGACGAAATCGCGCGCCATAGCGCATTCGGCACACTCATGCCTTTCATGCTCCTGGTCCCGCTGCTGTTGCTGATGGTGGCCGATCTTATCCGCAAGATATTCAAACCGATTGCGCTTCTTTCCGCCGACATCGATCAACGCAGTGAACAAGAATTGCATCCGCTAGACACCGCATCCTTGCCATCGGAAATTCGCCCCTTTGTGGTCGCGATCAACCGGCTCCTGGGCCGCGTGTCACAGTCGATGCAGGCGCAGCGCCGGTTCGTCGCCGACGCCGCCCATGAATTGCGCTCTCCGCTGACAGCACTATCGTTGCAAGCGGAACGCCTTGCAAGCGCAGAGATGCCGGACGCCGCGCGGGAGCGACTTGACGCTCTGCGCCAGGGCATCGAGCGCGGGCGGGTATTACTGGAACAACTCTTGGCGTTGGCGCGCGCTCAGTCCGCGGAGGTGAAAGTGGCAGGCGCGGTGTCGGTGCACCAGGTCTTTCGGCGCGTGCTGGAAGAGCTGATGCCGCTGGCCGAAGCCAAACACATGAATGTCGGTGTAGCGAGCGAATCGGATGTGCCGATCCTCGCAAACGAGGCCGATTTGATCATGCTGGTGAGAAACCTTCTCGACAATGCCATCCGCTACACCCCGGAAGGCGGCCGGACTGATCTGTCCGTGCATGTTACGGACTCCGGTACCGTGGTACAGGTGACGGACACTGGCCCCGGCATTCCCCCGGCCGAGCGCTCACGGGTATTTGATCCGTTCTACCGCATCATGGACGGTCGGTCCATTGGGTCAGGACTCGGCCTGTCCATTGTCGATACCATTGCCACCCGCTCTGGCGCTAACGTGACTCTTTCCTATGCAGATGAACATTCGCAGTCCGGCCTGTGTGTGTGCGTGCTATTTCCGTGTGCAGACGCCGTGGCAATGCCCGAACCGTGCTCCTCTCCACGGATCAATGGCGGATGAAGCGAAGAAGTGTAAATACACCGAACGGACAGACAACGCATGAAAAGAAATCAAACGATCCCGATAAGAAACTGGATCTCTGTGATTCTCGTTCTGGGATTGGCCGGATGCGCCACTTATCGAGCAAAACCGCTTAGCGAACATGTGGATATGCCCAGCCGCTATGCCGATATCACCGTTGACCGCAGCCGTATGCCGCTGCCGGAACTGGCCGCGCACACGTTCAATGCAGATGGTGGACTGGACATGGACGACATCGCGATGCTCGCCGTCGTCAACAATCCTGATTTGAAAGTTGCCCGTGCCGACGCGCGGGTGTCTCATGCCCAGGCATTTGCCGCGGGCCTGCTGCCGGATCCGCAAATCGCTCTGGCACGGGACTTTACGGGTGACTCACAGCCTGGTGCAACCAGCGCCTTCAATCTGAATCTGAGCGAAGACATCAATGCCTTGATTCGCCACCATTTCGACAGCCAGGCCGGCAAGTACGATGCACGCAAGACCGATCTTAATCTTCTGTGGCAGGAATGGCAGGTAGTTGCCAAGGCACGCACCTTGTATGTCAAGCTGGTGGAAGAGCAGCAGCTCATGCGCGTGCTGCAGAAAAACAAAACGCTGTTCGCCGACCGGTATCAGCGTACCCAAACCGCGCTGGACCGCGGCTTGCTGACGCTGGACGCGATTACGCCCCATTTGACCGCGCTGCAGGACATCGACAAGCAGATACATGATCTGGAACGCCAGCTGAACACGGACCGGCATGACCTGAACGCATTGATTGGCTTGGCGCCGGAGGCGCCTGTACCGCTGAAGGAAAGCGTGACCCTGCCGGTTGTGGATGAAGGCCGCGTCATGGCTCTGCTACCCGATCTGCCGCGACGCCGGCCGGATCTCCTCGCACTGCAGTACGGCTATCAAGCGGAAGACCATCGCTACCGCGCGGCGATCGTCGGGCAGTTCCCGACCTTCAATGTCGGGTTCACCCGTGCCCGGGATACCAGCAACGTGTACACGAGTGGTTTCGGCATTACGCTAAGTCTGCCGATCTTTAGTGGCAACCGCAGCAACATCGCCATTGAAGAGGCGACACGGCAAAAGCTGTTTGACGATTACCAGAACCGTCTCAATGCGGCACAGAGTGATGTGCACCGCATTCTTGCCGAACAGCGAATCAATGCACGCCAGTTGCAAGAGGTAGATCAAGGTATCGTTGAGCTGTCGCGAGTTGCCGCCAAGGCGGATCGGGCATTTCGGTCCCATGACATCGATGCACTCGCGTATGCCAGCCTGCAGGCTTCGCTGCTATCCAAGCAAATCGAAAAAATCAACCTGGAACAGTCCATCCTCCAGCAGCAGGTAGCGCTGCAAGCGCTGCTCGGCGGGAAACTTCCAGTCAAACCTGATTAAGAGAGCACACGTATGACCCGAACAAGAATCTTGATGGTTGTCGTCGTGACGGCCATTCTCGTGAGCATTGGCTGGTATTTCATCCAACAGGGAACCACAAATCAGGCCGCCGCGGAAAATCCGCCTGCAGCAGATAAAGTCAGTGCGCTGGTCAAAACACTGCGATTGCAGAAGCAGGCGCTTCCAACCCAGCTGATCGCGTATGGCGAAGTCACCACGGGCAAGGTAGAAGGCGTGAGCTTTCCGCGCGCCGGCCAGGTCTCGCGCCTGCTGGTTACGCAGGGGCAGCTCGTCAAACGCGGTACGCCGCTGGCAACCCTAGCCAGCGACCCGAATGTGCAGATGGCCTACAACCAGGCAGCCAATGCCGTGCAGTACGCACAGGGAGAACTGAAGCGCAATCAGGAATTGTTTGCGTTGCAGCTGGCTACCCAGTCGCAGGTCGACAATGCTCGCAAGACGCTGCAAGACGCGCAGGCAAATCTTGCGGCACAACGCCAACTCGGCGGCAACATCAATTCGGCAACCGTGACAGCGCCGTTCGAAGGTGTTGTGACAGCGCTATCCGTCGCCCAAGGGGACCGAATTCAACCGGGCGCAACCATCCTGCAACTCGGTCACACTGATACCCTTCGGGTCCAGTTAGGGATCGAGCCGGACGACGGCCGGCTGGTCAAGGCCGGAATGCCGGTCACGCTGACTCCGGTACAGAACGATAAACAGGCGCTGCAAGCCGCTATTACGCTCGTCCAGGATCTGGTCGACTCCAAGACCCAGCTGATCAATGCAATGGTGGTCCTGCCTGTTCAATCGGTCCGCTTCCTGGTGCCTGGCATGCGAGTCAGGGCGACGATCCATGCCGGGCGGCAGGAGGCTTGGGTTGTGCCTCGTCAGGCCGTGCTGGCCGATGAGAAAGGCGACTACATCTTCCAGGTAGCGAACGGCAAGGCGCATCGCGCGGAGGTCACCAAAGGTGAGGAAAGCCAGGGACTCGTTGCTATCAGCGGCTCGTTCAATCCGAATCAGCCCGTTGTCGTGCTCGGCAATTATGAGCTGCAGGATGGCATGGATGTCCGGGAAGGGGCGCAATGAGTTTCAGCCAGTGGGCTCAGAATCATCGACGCTCGATTCTCTTCCTATTTGCCATGCTGGCAGTCGGCGGCATCATCGCGGCCCTGCAATTGCCGGTTTCGCTGTTTCCGAATGTCGACTTTCCACGCGTGCTGGTTTCTCTCGATACCGGCGACCAGCCGGCGCAGCAAATGGAAATGCAAGTCACGCGCCCGGTCGAAGAGGCGGTGCGGCGGGTGCCGGGCGTACAGGATGTTAGATCCACGACCAGCCGCGGTTCGGCGGAAGTCTCGATCAACTTCGGCTGGGGCACCGATATGGCCAGTGCCGCATTGCAGGTCAATTCGGCAATCTCCCAGATTCTGCCGCAGCTTCCCAATGGCACCCAACTCAACGTGCGGCGGATGGACCCAACCGTTTTTCCCATCATCGCCTACAGCCTGACATCATCGACGGTATCGCAGACTGGTTTGCGCGACTTGGCGGAGTACCAGTTACGACCGCTGTTATCGAGCGTGGCCGGCGTGTCGCGTGTGCAGGCGCAAGGCGGCGCCGTTGAAGAGTACCGGGTGACGGTAAATCCGGCCAGACTGCAGGCGTTCGGCATGTCGCTGGACGATGTTGCCAAGACGCTGTCTGCTGAAAATGTCTTGAACGCCGTCGGCCGTCTCGAAGATCATTACAAGCTTTATCTCGTTGTTTCGGACACCCGTTTCCGGAATCTGGATCAAATTCGTCAATCGGTCTTGCGTAGCGGGCCGAACGGCGTGGTCCGGCTGGAGGATGTGGCAACCGTTGAGTCGTCTACCGAACCGCAATGGATCCGCGTCACTGCGGACGGCAAGAATGCCGTCCTGCTCTCGATCTATCAGCAGCCGGGCAGCAACAGCGTGCAGATCGCCAAGGACGTGAAGGATCGGCTGGCAGGCTTCCGGTCGCAACTGCCGCCCGGCGTTCGTATCGCCAACTGGTATGACCAAAGTCAGCTGGTGACAGCGTCCGCCAGCAGCGTGCGCGATGCGATTCTCATCGGAGTGGGACTTGCTGCACTGGTGCTGTTCTTCTTTCTGCGCAATCTGAAAATCACCCTGATCGCCGTTCTCGTCGTGCCGACCGTACTGGCTTCGACCGTGGTGCTGCTTCATGTGCTCAACATGAGTTTCAATATCATGACACTGGGCGGTATGGCAGCTGCGGTCGGGCTTATCATCGACGACGCGATCGTGATGGTGGAGCACATCATGCGCCGACTGCGCGGTGCACATGGCAACATGCAGCAGCGTGTGATGAACGCCGCACTGGAATTCTTCCGGCCGCTGATTGGATCGAGCGCCTCGACCATCATCATCTTTCTGCCGCTGGCGTTTTTGTCGGGTGTAACGGGTGCTTTCTTCAAGGCCTTGTCGATCACGATGGCATCCGGCCTCCTGATCTCATTCATCATTACCTGGCTGGCGGTGCCGATCCTGGCTGACAAGCTCCTCAATGAGAAGGATGCCAACTACCAGGAAGGCGGCCGCATGCAGGCATGGATCCATGTGCGCTACCAGCAGTTGCTCGGGCATCTGCTCGACCGATCCTGGCTCGCGCTGCTGGGCGTGATACCGCTGCTGCTCATCGGTTGGATCGCCTTCCAGAATGTCGGCTCCGGTTTCATGCCGGCGATGGATGAAGGTGGCTTCGTTCTTGATTATCGCAGCCAGCCTGGCACCGCGTTATCGGAAACGGATCGGCTACTGCAACAGGTCGAAGCCATTATTCGAGCGACCCCGGACGTCGAGACGTATTCGCGCCGTACCGGCACCGGGCTGGGAGGTGGGTTGAGCGAAGCCAACCAGGGCGACTTCTTCATCCGTCTGAAATCCAGCGCACGGCGGCCGGTAGATGAAGTGATGGGCGACATTCGAGCCAAGATTGAGGGCACGGTACCTGGCTTGAGTGTCGAGATGGCCCAACTGATGGAGGATTTGATTGGTGACTTGACGGCGGTGCCGCAACCGATCGAGGTCAAGATCTATTCGGACAACCCGCAACAGTTGCCGGCGTTGGCACGGAACATCGCCGCGCGCATCGGGAAGATCAATGGCGTCGTTGACGTCAAGGACGGCGTCAACCCGGCCGGCGACGCACTTGAAATTCATGTCGATCGGGTTAAGGCCGCAATGGAGGGCATGGATCCAGACGCGATTACCAAGGCTGTCGACAATTATCTGGCCGGCAACGTCACGACGCAGGTGAGCAGCAACGTCAAAATGATCGGTGTGCGGGTTTGGGTGCCGAAGGCTGTGCGCAATACCGAGCCCGACATCGGCCAGTTGCAGCTGCGCGCGCCCGATGGCCACCTGTTTCCATTGAAGCGCGTAGCGACATTCGATACCGTGACTGGCCAGCCGGAAATCAGCCGCGAGAACCTCAAGCAGATGGTCGCCGTCACCGGCCGTATCGAGGGACGCGACATGGGCTCGACCGTCAACGATGTGAAGGCGGTCATGAACCAGTCCGAAGTACTGCCCAAAGGTGCTTATTATGAATTGGGTGGGTTGTATCAGCAGCAGCAGATCGCCTTTCATGGGCTCATCATCGTGTTTGCTGCCGCAACCGCCCTCGTGTTCTTCCTGCTGCTGTTTATGTATGAGAGCTTCCGCCTGGCCATTTCCATCCTGGCGACTTCGCTCCTGGCGGTCTCGGCCGTCTTCGTTGGCTTGTGGCTAACCCATATCGAACTGAATATCACGGCAATGATGGGGATGACCATGATTATCGGGATCGTGACCGAAGTGGCAATCTTCTACTTTTCCGAACAGCAGGAGCTGGCCGCGACCGAATCGTGGAGAACGTCCCTGATTCAGGCGGGCGTCAACCGGATGCGGCCGATTGCGATGACAACCATTGCTGCCATCCTGACCCTGCTGCCGCTGGCGTTTGCGATCGGCCAGGGTTCTCAGATGCAGCAGCCGCTGGCGATTGCCATTATCTCTGGATTGGTTGTGCAGTTGCCTTTGGTGCTATTGATCATGCCTGTTTTATTCAATCTGATGCACAGGAAGGAGGCAAACGATAGAAGTACAGGTTCGACCTGAAATAGGAAATTGATACCCTCAAATGAAATTTGGGACGCGCTTCTGCGAAGGCGGAACGAAGGGTAGCCAGCATTGTTGATTGTAACGTGCTCTAAAAGACACGAAACGGTAAGGCATTATGGACAAAAATAGCCAGCTACGTAGAGGGCGAGCTTTTTGAAATTTAATGTATAAATTCAAAGGCCTAGAGAAACTTTTACCTTTTCGAGGGGATGGGTAGAAATAGCCGAGATGTTGCCGTAACGGGTCTTGCAGAAGAGGTGCCGCTTAGAATTCGGTGGAAACAATGCCGTGTTGGTCACATGGCATTGTTCCTTATCCTTGAGTTGCGCCGGAAGATATCCGGTGATTACGAGCCGCTTGTCGGCAGATAAACGATATCTGCACGCCTGTTTTGCGACCACGAGGCTTCATCGTGTCCCAGTGCCTTTGGCTTTTCCTTGCCAAAAGAGACGGCCTCCATCTGCGTGTCGGACACGCCGAGCAGCGCAAGCGACTTGCGCACTGCTTCAGCACGCTTTTGTCCCAGTGCAAGGTTATATTCGCTTCCACCGCGCTCGTCGGTGTTTCCTTGAATGGCAATCTTGCGCCCTTTATGAGAAGACAGGTACTGTCCATGCGCCTCGACCACTGGCTTCGCATCGTTCCTGACGATATAGCTGTCATAGTCGAAATAAGCACTACGCTTGGCCAGTACGCCTTGTGGATCGTTCAACGGATCAACCGAGGCGTTCACCGTCGCAACCGACCTAGCGTCTGCAGTGGTTGCTGGCGTGGCATTGCCCGCAGTTCCGGACTCTTTTACCGGCGTTGACGAACATGCGCTGAGCAACAACGCTCCGGCGCCCACAGCCATAAGCAATTTTAATGATTTCATTTTTGTCCTCGACAGGAATCGGTTTAACGAAGTTGTTAGCCAATCGGTGTTGCAGAAAGGGGGTAGCGTGCGACGAAATGCACCTTTAAGGCCCCCGTTATCGCTCAAGAAACGCCAACAGCCGACACGCATGATAACAAAGATGCATTGAGGAAACATTGTTTTTCTAATGAGAGGTGCCCCGTCGACTTTCGATTACTTGATCAAACCCGCGCTCGGTGTCAATGCGGTAAAAACGCGAACCAGCGCATCGGCAGGGTCGACGATATCATCGTCACACCCGATGACGCGGTATCCTTCGCGATCATTGGCATAGGCGGCTTCCTTGGCATTGACCGTCACGATGTCGCGATTCCCGTCGATCAGATCGCAAACCGCAACAACCAGTTCGTGTTGCCAGGGGCGACGAAAGCAGCGCTGAAAGCCTTGCCGAAATTCAGCTACAGCCGGAAAAAATAAGCATATTATCCCAGCGAGCCAGTGAAGAGATGGTATAGCGTCAGCATGGCAGCCGCCGCCATCACGGCAGTGGTGAACCATCCCGCGATAGAGAGTTTAAGGGGAATGACGAACCTCCCCATGGCGGCATGGTTGCGTGCAATAAGCATCAGCACGTACAGCAGCGGCACGCTGACCAGGCCATTGATCACGGCGCTCCAGATCAGGGCCTGGATGGGATCGATGCCGATGAAGTTTAGCACCGTGCCCAGCAGCGTGGACAGCGCGATAGCGGCGTAGAAGCCGGGCGCCTGGTGCGGCTTGCGGCCGAGGCCGGTGCGCCACTTCAAGGCCTCGCCCAGCGCATACCCGACCGACCCGCCGAGAGTCGGTACCGCCAGCAAGCCGGTGCCGACAATGCCGGCGGCAAACAGCAGGAAGGCATAGCGTCCGGCGATCGGCTCCAGTGCCCGTGCCGCCTGTTCCGCAGACTCGATGTGCATCACGTTATGGGCATGCAGGGTGAATGCTGTGGTCAGGATAATGAAGAACATCACGAGATTGGCCACCGCCATGCCGCTGTACGTATCCAATCGGATCTTCATGAACTGGCTGCGCGCCTGCTCCGGCGCTTCGCGCACGGGGTACTCTTGCGGATCGGCTTTCTGCTCCTCGACTTCAACCGACGACTGCCAGAAAAACAGGTAGGGACTGATGGTGGTGCCCATGACTGCAACCAGCATGGTGAGATAGTCATCGTCGAGGCGAATGGCGGGAATGAACATATCATGCACGACCTGCCCCCACGGAATATGCACGAAGAAGGCAATGCCGACATAGGTGAACACGCTCAACCCCAGCCATTTAAGCAGTGACGAATAGGTGGCATACGGCAATATTGTCAAGGCGACGACGGAGAACAGGCTGATCAGGATGGGCAACAAGTGCCACCGGTCCTTGCCTGTCACAAGTTCTATTGCTGCGGACATGGCGGCGACATCCGCGCCGATATTGATGATATTGGATACGGCAATCAATGCCACCACCGTGTACAAAATCCATCGCGGGTAATATTTGCGCAGGTTGCCGGCCAAGCCTCTGCCGGTGACGCGTCCAATGCGGGCGCTGATTTCCTGGATCGCCGCCATCAGCGGAAAGCTGAACAGCGGCGCCCAGATCATGCTGGTGCCGAACTGGGCGCCCGCCTGCGAGTACGTCGCGATGCCGCTGGGGTCGTCGTCGGATACGCCGGTGATGAAGCCGGGACCGAGCTGGCGCAAGTAACTCTTCCAAGATGATTTCATGACTGAAATATAGAGGACCCCGCCAAGCCCCAGCAAAATCCGTGCGCACTGCCCGAGCCGCGTTCTTCATCATTCACAGAACTGTCTGCTATTGCGCCGAATCGAACCGATTTCCAGTCCTGGATAGGAGGTCGGAATGCAATCCGAAACATTTCGCCATGCCACATAATGCATGTCGATCCGCGCAGAAGGATTCACGCTGATCGAGATCATGGTAGTGGTGGTCATCATGGGTATTCTTGCGGCGCTAGTGATACCCAAGCTGATGGGGCGTACAGACGATGCGCGCGTTACCGCCGCAAAGCAGGACATCGCGACCCTGATACAGGCGCTGAAACTCTACAAGCTCGACAACCAGCGATATCCCACGACCGAGCAAGGGCTGCAGGTGCTGGTGCAAAAGCCCAGTTCCGCCCCGCGACAACCGGTTGGCGAAACGGCGGTTATATCGACAAGCTGCCCAAAGACCCTTGGGGCAATCCGTATCAATACCTGTCCCCGGGAGTGCATGGAGAAGTCAACGTATTTTCCTGTGGGGCGGACGGGCAGCCCGGCGGAATAGGTGTAGACGCCGATATCGGATCATGGGACCTTTAATTTAATGTTTAATCCCTGCCATTGTTCTGCTCCTGTGCTCGTGCTGTGCCTCCGCGACTTCGACAACACCCCACTATATGTCCTGGCCCCATAGTTTCTACTCTCCGGCCGCCTCAAAAATGGAGGAATTACCGTTCAGGGCCGACTAAGAGCGTCTAACAAAATGGGGATGGAAACGGATTGAGCTTGGCCGTGTTTTCCGGATACCAACGGCGTTCTCAAGCCGCCAGCTTTTG
>CBIHNU010000025.1:0-70049 GCA_966211585.1 uncultured Noviherbaspirillum sp.
AACATGGCCATCGGTGGCATCACGCCGAAACAGAAATTGGCCTTGGCCGCATAGCGCCTACCTTCAGGCCGCTTTAAAAATGGGGGGATTACCGTAGGACATAGCGCTTCTATGTGGAAGCCAGTAAGCGAACAAGCAGCGACAACCGCCGCCACGTCGTAATAACATGACGGATCATCGGCGCCCCAAGCGAAGCGACCACAATCGCCGTCAACCAGGAGGCGGCACCGCATGGGAGCCAACCTAGCGCGATAGTGGGTAGGGCGCCAAATTCCAGAATGCCGTACACATAGCCGGCGATGAAGAGCAATACAGCAGCGATTACGCCGGCCCGCCCGGCGATTACCCGGCATTTTTCATGCAGAAAGGCAGCGCCATGCGACATGCCTTGGCCATTCATGTTTTGCGCCGCCATTTCTTTCTCTCTGCGTAATGGAATAATTTGGAGTTCCTCAACTCGTCCATGGTTCCATTGTGTTGCGCTAACCTTTTGCGATGATGACTTGAATCAGCCAAGGCCTCGGTAGACGCAAGATATACTTGTTTAGTATCAACAACATTCTTCTTTCCATGTTCGACATTTTTCGGATGATGCAGACATGATTGTCGGCATTATGCGCATACTGATTCTGCCCCCCGCCAGCCTGTTTTTTTTGCTTGCGCTTGGCCTGCTGCTGGTCCGCCGCTATCCGCGAACCGGCCGTGCATTGTGCGTCGGTGCAGTGACACTTCTGTTTTTTCTCAGTACAGGCCTGGGCGCGCGAATGCTGGTTTATCCGCTGGAGCATATGACCCGTGCGCTTGCAGCATCGCCGCGTCCGGACGCGCAGGCGATTGTCGTGCTGGCTGCGGGGCGCTATATCAATGCGCCCGAGTATGGAGGGGCTGAAATTCCCGATTATATTGCGCTGGCACGGCTGCGGTATGCAGCACATCTATACCGTGACACAGGCTTGCCGCTGCTGGTATCGGGCGGTAACGGCACACAGGACGGCGCCCGCAAGCCAAAGGCATGGGCAATGGCTACCGCGCTCGAGCATGATTTTGGCATTCCTGTGAAGTGGATCGAGCCGATGTCCGCAACCACTGCCGAAAACGCGCTGTTCTCAGCCAAGCTGCTCAAGCGCGACAATGTTTCCCGCATCTTGCTGGTCACCGATGCGATGCATATGCCGCGCTCGGTAATGGCATTCAGGGAGAGTGGATTGCAAGTGATTCCCGCTCCGACAATCTTCTTTAGTGCAAGCGGATTGGCATGGCCGGATTTATTGCCAGATGCCGAGCATCTCCGACGCTCAAATTATGCGTTGTATGAGTGGATCGGTCTGGGCTGGTATTTCATGCGTTACGCAATACATGGTGACAGCATTGACCTGCTTCGGCTTCAATGAGCCCTGATATCGGGGAGTAAAAACGCCGAATGTTCGTGCGAAAGCTATTGCTGGCGATTCAGATCGGGTCGCGAGGCTTAATCGTACGCAAGAATATACGGTGAGCATCGCGAATGGTAACGCGGGTGCCCGCCAGATTTACCAACATGCTTCTGGCGGGCACAGGGCAATTTACCGGTTGATATGCGTTGATCTACCGCTTATTGCTTGCGACGACGTGCCGCGACAAAACCAAATAGACCGAGACCCAGCAGCGCCAATACGGAAGGCTCGGGTACCGCGGTTTGCACTGCAGACTCTACTCCAAGAATGTCAAACGCCCAGGCGCTCGTCCTGGTGTGGCCGGTAAAGTCGACAAATCCACTCGTGCTCGATCCGGGAAACGCATCACTCAGGTTGGGTCCTGCAAAATTGGCATATTGACTTACGGATACCGTGTAGGTTCCTGCATCCAATACGGAACTGAGGTAGGTGTCGTAATGGGCGCCCGTCACGGCATCGGCGGCAACATTGGCTCCGCCGTCGTCGTTTTGATTGATGCGAACCCCCAGGCTGTTAAACAAGGCAAGAATCGGATCGAAACCGCCGGCGGCGATGACTTGCCCGGCCGCATTGATTCCGCCTGCATAAGACCAGGTCCGGAGCGTTACGGTAGAGGGAGCGGCAACCGAAAAGTTAAAAAGCTGTACCTGATCATCGTTGGCCAGGTTTCCGGTAAAGGAATAGTTGGTCGGCAGGGCACTGGCCGCGTTGGCGACGAACAGGGACAGAGAAAATAAGAGGGAAGAAAGAAGTTTCATGGATTGAGTTTTGGGTTGTTAATAAATTGAAAACATTTCCGGTAAAGCGATTTTTGTGCCACCCATCTTTTTAATGTAAAAACAATAGTTTGTGAGAATACAAGCACGCCAAAGCAATTGGCTTGTAAAGAATTCCGACGCTTTTCGTCTGAAAACAGTGCTGCCTGGGGTTTCAGATGGAGGATGAAAGTTAGCTTTGAGTTATTACTTCATGCGGGGTTAGGGTTAATATTCGGGTTGTCAAGTTTGTAATGTGGAAACTGTATTCCGGGCTGGAAGCGTATCGCCCTGTATCAGGCCCAAAAATAAAACACTGAGTACCTCTATGTTGATCCCCATTATTCTGTCCGGTGGTGCCGGCACTCGGTTGTGGCCGGTTTCGCGCGAGGCGCATCCCAAGCCCTTCATGCGCATCGGCGCCGGCAAGAGTCTGTTGACACAGACCTATGAGCGCGCGCTGGCCGTGTCGAGGCATACTGCGCCTCTGATCGTCACGAATTGCGATTACTACTTTCTTTCCCAGGATGAGCTGGCGAATCAGGAGGTCGAGGCGCGCTACCTGCTCGAACCGACCGGCCGCAATACCGCTCCGGCGATTGCAATGGCAGCGCTGTGGGCGATGGAACAAAGCGATGACGCGTGCATGCTGGTGATGCCGGCTGATCATCTGATCAAGGATACGGCGTCATTTCATGTCGCTGTCCGGCATGCCGAAGTCCTGGCGAAAGACGGTTTCCTGGCGCTGTTTGGAATCACGCCGACCGCTCCGGAAACGGGATTTGGATATATAGAAATGGGCGCCGAAACGGGCGAACAGGCTCGCATGGTTGAGCGGTTTGTCGAAAAGCCGGACGCTGTGACTGCGGGGCGCTACCTTGAGCAAGGTAACTATGTCTGGAACAGCGGCATGTTCTGTTTCAAGGCGAGCACGATTCTCGATGCGTTTGCTTCCTATAGCCCGGCTCTGCTGAAAGCGGCGCACGAGGTATGGAGCAGCATCAGGCCGGGCAGCGACAAAATGTTGCTGCCGGCCGGCTTCTCCGCTCTCGAAAGCATTTCGATCGATTACGCGGTGATGGAAAAGGCGAAAAACATCGCCGTCATCCCCGGTGGTTTCGATTGGAGCGACATCGGCGCCTGGAACGCGGTCGCCGACGCGATCCCGGCCGATGAAAAGGGCAATACCAGCAACAATTGTCAAACCATCGTCATTGACAGCCGCAATACGCATATCGAAACCAAGGACCGGCTGGTGGTCGCGATCGGCCTGGATAACCTGCTGGTAATCGATACGCCCGACGCGCTGCTGGTGGCCGACAAATCACGGAGCCAGGAAGTCCGCGAAGCGGTCAGCCAGCTGAAAGCCAGCGGCCATGACGCGCACAAGCTGCACCGCACCGTGGTGCGGCCATGGGGCACCTATACTGTGTTGGAGGAAGGCACGGGCTTCAAGATCAAGCGGATTGTGGTCAAGCCGGGTGCGTCGCTGTCACTGCAGATGCATCATCATCGCAGCGAACATTGGGTGGTGGTTTCGGGCCATGCGGAAGTCGTGAACGGCGAGCAGACGATTGCCTTGGAAGCGAATCAGTCGACATATATTCCAGCCGGGAACAAGCACCGCCTGCGCAATAGCGGTGAGACCGAACTGGCCTTGATCGAGGTACAGTGCGGCCCTTATGTGGGCGAAGACGACATTGTCCGCTTCGAGGATATCTACGGCAGGGCGCAGTAGGGAACGCGACCGGCTCTAAGCTTCATCGCCATCCGGCAAGGTGAGGCGACCGGTATGGAAATCGTATTCATACGCTTCGCCGTAGCGGCCCCATTCGATTGCGATTTCCAGCACTTGCTTGGCTTCGTCCGCTTTCAGGAACTCCTCCAGTAGTTTCAGGAAAGGCTGCTCCGGCAGCGTGCCGTTTGGTTCCTGTTCGAGTGAATGACGAATATGCGCGGCAAGCGGCACATGCATCAGCAGTTGCTGGCCGAAAATTTCCTGTTTCAGCGGCTGTTCTGCTTCCACATAGCGTTGGCCGAGCGGCGTCAGCGTGATGTCGCCTTTTTCCACTTGCGCGAGACCGAGCAGGCCGAGCGCTTCGCAGGTCGGGAACAATTCCTCGTCCGGCAATTCGGATTCCTCGGCCAGTTGCGGCAGATCGGCGCGGCCATTGAACGGCGCATCGGCCAGCAGGTTGAGCACGCCTTCGATACGGCCAATGTCGGTGTGCGGTAGCCGGTATGACGGATGCGCGGCGGGCGCCGGCCCGGCTGTCGTTTCCTGTCCCGGCCGCTGCGTCATCAATGCATACACTTCATCGATCAGTGCACGCACTTCCAGCGAATCGACCTGGCGCGGGCGCGGCAGCGGGATCCGCACTTCGCTGCGGATGCGGCCGGGGCCGGTCGACAGGATGATGATGCGATCGGCCATCATCACCGCTTCTTCGATGTTGTGCGACACGATCAGGATGCCGCGCGTCGGTATCTTGTTCGCGTCCCACAGTTCGAGGATGTCGTTGCGCAGCGTCTCGCCGGTCAATACGTCGAGTGCGGAAAACGCTTCGTCCATCAGCAGCACGTCCGGATCGGTCACCAGCGCGCGCGCGATGCCGACCCGTTGCCGCATGCCGCCCGACAGCTCGCGCGGCAACGCGCCGCCGAAACCGGCCAGGCCGATCAGCTCCAGCATCGCGTCGGCGCGCTTGCCGCGCTCTGCGGGCGGCACGCCTTTCGCCTCCAGCCCGAGCTCGACGTTCTGCTGCACCGTGAGCCACGGAAACAGCGCGAACGACTGGAACACCATCGCAATGCCGGCAGCCGGGCCGTACACCGTCTGGCCGCGATAAGTGACGCTGCCGCGGTCGGCCGGAATCAGTCCGGCCATGATGCGCAACAGCGTCGACTTGCCCGAACCCGACTTGCCGAGCAGTGCGACGATTTCGCCTTTCGCAAGGGAAAAGTCGACGTCTTCCAGCACGCTGCGCGGCGCGCCGTCGGCGGTATGGAAGGACTTTGCGACGCCCTTCAGTTCGATCAACAGATTGCGGTCCATCATGACTCCTTGGAGCTGCGGTCTTCGGCCAGCAGGTACAGCTTGCGCCAGAAGAAACGGTTCAACAACATCACGAATATGCACATCACGCCGATGCCCAGCGCGGTACGGTGGAAATCGCCGGCGTCGGTCATTTGCTTGATGTAGCTGCCGAGGCCGTTCGCCATCAGCGTGGTATCGCCCCAGTTCACGTATTCGGCCACGATGCTCGCATTCCACGAACCGCCGCTGGCGGTGATCGCGCCGGTGATGAAACTCGGGAACACCGCCGGCAGATAGACCCGCTTCCATTTCAGCCAGCCCTTCAGGCCGAGGTTGTCGGCCGCCAGCCGCAGCTCGTTCGGAATCGTCGATGCACCGGCCACCACGTTGAACAGGATGTACCACTGCGTGCCGAACACCATCAGCGGACTGAGCCAGATGTTCGGATTCAGGTGCAGCCGCACCAGCGCGAACACCACCAGCGGAAACATCAGGTTGACCGGAAACGCGGCGAGGAATTGCGCGACTGCCTGCACCCGCTGCGAATATTGCGGACGCAGCCCGATCCAGACCGATACCGGCACCCAGACCAGCGACGCCAGCGCGATCAGCAGCAGCACCCGCAGCAGCGTGATGAACCCCAGTCCAAACACGTGCAACACTTCGGGCCAGCCGACTTCGCTGTGCACGAACAGCACCAGCCGGATCACCGCCAGCAGCACCGCGACCGCGATCAGGCCGTCCCACAGCCGCGACCAGAGCGGGCTGGGCGGCTTGATAACCGCCTGCGGCGAGGTGCCGTCGTAGCGCAGGCTGAACCAGCCAAGTCCGCGCCGCAGCAGCGCCCACACGCGGTCGCTCAATGCGCGCACCCAGCGGCTGCGGCGGCCCCAGTCGAGCAGCCATGACTGCTGCGCCGATTCGCCCTGCGATTCCTCGAAACGGAACTTGTCGGCCCAGGCCAGCAGCGGGCGGAAGAACAATTGGTCGTACAGGATGATCCCGGCCAGCATCGCGCCGATTGCATACACGATCGCCATCTTGCTCTTCGCCTCGATTGCGACCGCGATATACGCGCCGATGCCGGGCAGCTTGATGTCCTGGCCGGCAACCGAGATCGCTTCCGCGGCGACTAGGAAGAACCAGCCGCCCGACATCGACATCATCATGTTCCACAACAGCCCCGGCATTGCGAACGGCAGTTCCAGCCGCCAGAAGCGCTGCCAGCCGGACAGCCGGAATACCTGTGCCGCCTCGGCCAGTTCCGGCGGCACCGTGCGCATCGACTGGTACAGACTGAATGCCATGTTCCATGCCTGCGATGTGAAGATCGCGAAGATCGCCGCGCATTCGACGCCGAGCAGATTGCCGGGGAACAGCGCGATGAACGGCGCGATTGCGATCGCCTGGAAGCCGAGAATCGGCACCGACTGCAGTAGGTCGAGCAGCGGCACCATCACTTTCTCGGCCGCGCGGTAGCGGCTGGCGATCGCCGCGAACGCGAAGCTGAACAGCAGCGAAAAGCCGAGTGCGGCGAACATGCGCAGGATGGTGCGCAGCAGGTAATAGGGCAGGTAGGCGGGATCAAGCGAGATCGGCGTCGCTTCACCGAGCTGGAACGGGCGCGTCATCTGCATCGCGCCGAACGCGAGCGCGGCCAGCAGCGCCAGCACCAGCGGCAGCAGGATCCAGTCCCAGCGGTTGGGCGCGCTGCCCAGCAGCCTGCGGGCGGAGCGGCGCGGATCGAATATTTCAAACATGATGACCCTCCACGCATGCACAGGCTGCGCTCGGGAAGGTCAGGATAACGACAATGAACGACACGCGAACTCCCCGCCGGCAGCCGAACGGCATGGCCGGCGCCGACATCGCACCGCAATTGCGGCACCAGACTGATTTACATAAGGGAGGAGACAAAAGAGCGGTCGAGAACCGACCGTCTTGAATGCCACTACCCGCCATTGCGGCAAGGTAGGGCAGGAAAAAACCTGCGGATTACCTTGCCTGTGTTCCGTCGATACACGATCGACAACTGGAACTGTCCATGAAGGAACTCCGATAAAAATAACTGCCGAACTTTAGCACTCGATGTTGCGCCGCGCAACACGCTTTTGACGATATTGGTCGCCGGGATTCATGCGCAGAAACAAGGTCGGCGTGCTGAAATATATTGGAACAAATGGATGCAAACTTTTACACCGGTCCACTATCAAACAGGCAACCCGGTTTTGCCTGCTGTCGCCATACAAATTGCATCGCAAGCCGATTCGACTGCCTGTTTGATCCCTGTTCATACTGGAGAAATCACCATGATGCGTTCATCGACTCGATGTCGGTACGGCCTTTTGCTGTTGGTATCCTGTTTTTTTGCGACCTCGGTGGCGGCGCAGCAGACATCGGTCGCCGACGCCAAACCAAACACCGCGCACCACACGCCAAAACGGCTCAAGGTCGGCAAGCCGGAACTCGATCGTTCCGGCAAGGTGCGCAAAGGCAAGGCGTCGTATTACGCAAAGAGTTTTGCAGGCAAGAAAATGGCGGACGGCACGCGAATGGACCCGAACGCCAATATCGCCGCGAGCCGCACGCTGCCGCTGGGAACCAAGGTGCAGGTGACCAACCTGGAAAACGGCAAGAGCGCAGTGGTCGAGATCCGCGATCGCGGCCCGTATGTCGATGGTCGCATCGTCGACCTGTCGCCGAAAGTCGCGAAGAAGCTGAACATGCTGGATAACGGCGTCGCGCCGGTCGCGGTTGCGCCGATCGAGGTGCCGCAAGCCGATGGCAGCGTCAAACCCGGCGACGGCGCGCTGCCTGACACCGAACTGGCGCAGGAAGACGCCGCGCGCTGAGTTAATTAGCTGACGTCGAGCGCCGCTGCCAGCACGCGCGCGACATGCAGCGCGTCGCGTTGCGCGCCGTCGGCAATCTGATGCCGGCAACTGGTGCCGTCCGCCACGACCAGCGTATCGGCGCCGGCCTTGCGCACCGCCGGCAGCAGAGACAGCTCCGCCATTTTCATCGACACCTCGTAATGCTGCGCTTCGTAGCCGAAGCTGCCGGCCATGCCGCAGCAGCTCGACTCGATCAGTTTGACGTCGAGTTGCGGAATCAGGCCGAGCACAGCCTGCACCGGGCGCACCGCGTCGAATGCCTTCTGATGGCAATGGCCGTGCAACAGCGCGGTTTTCTGCGGCAATGATTTCAGCTTCAGTTGCAGCTTGCCGGCCTTTGCTTCGCGCGCAAGGAATTCCTCGAACAGCAGCGCCTGCTTCGACAGCGCGGCAGCGTCGTCGCCGAAGCCGTATGCAAGGAATTCGTCGCGCATCGTCAGCAGGCACGACGGCTCCAGTCCGACCACCGGCACGCCGCGCCGCACGAAAGGCAGCAGTGCATCGATGGTGCGGCGTGCCTCCTGCTTCGCCTGGTCGACCAGGCCGGCCGCGAGATAGGTGCGGCCGCAGCATAGCGGACGCGATTCGTCCGGGGCTTGCGCCAGATGCACGCGGTAACCGGCGGCTTCCAGCACCTGCAGCGCCGCGTGCGCATTCTCGGATTCGAAATAATTATTGAAGCTGTCGACGAACAGCACCACTTCGCCGGCGCTGGTATCCGCGTTCGCATTCGGCCGGGCGTTGCCGAGGAAGGTATCGCGCCGCCATTGCGGCAGCGTGCGCTGCGCCGACAGTCCGAGCCATTTCTCGGTCAGCAGCGCCACGCCGGGCAGCGTGTCGCGCAGATTGAACAGCGGCGCCAGCCGCGCCGCCCACGGCGCATAGCGCGGCAGATGCGCGATCAGCTTGTCCTTCAGCCGCAGTCCGTGCCGCTTGCGATAGTGGTACAGGAACTCGGTCTTCATCTTCGCCATGTCGACGCCGGTCGGGCACTCGCGCTTGCAGCCCTTGCAGGCGACGCACAGGTCCAGCGTTTCGTACAGCGCATCCGAGGTCAGCGCATCCGGGCCGAGCTGGCCCGACACCGCCAGCCGCAGCGTATTGGCGCGGCCGCGCGTCAGATGCTGTTCGTCGTGCGTGGCGCGGTAGCTCGGGCACATGGTGCCGCTGTCGAACTTGCGGCAGTGGCCGTTGTTGTTGCACATCTCGATCGCTTTCGCGAAGCCGCCGCTCGGGTCACCGCCTGTACCGGGCGCGCTCACCTGCTCGGTGACCGGATCGTTCTGCACGTTCCACGCCGACCAGTCGAACGCGGTTTGCAGCGGCAGCGCGACATGGCCTGGCTTGAAGCGGTACAGCGACGCGTCGTCCATCTTCGTCGCGCGCACGATCTTCCCCGGGTTCATCAGCCCGTCCGGATCGAACGCGTCCTTGATCTCGCCGTACGCGCGCATCAGCCGCTCGCCGAACTGCCAGTCAACCCATTCGCTGCGCACCAGCCCGTCGCCGTGCTCGCCGGAAAACGCGCCCTTGTATTGCCGCACCAGCGCCGCCGCTTCCTCGGCGATCGCACGCATCTTCGCGCTGCCGTCGCGCCGCATGTCGAGGATGGGCCGCACGTGCAGCGTGCCGACCGATGCATGCGCATACCAGGTGCCGCGCGTGCCATGCCGCGCGAACACCTCGGTCAGGCGGTCGGTGTACTCGGCCAGGTGTTCGAGCGGCACCGCGCAGTCTTCGATGAACGACACCGGCTTGCCGTCGCCCTTCAGGCTCATCATGATGTTGAGGCCGGCCTTGCGCACTTCCCACAGCGCTTTCTGCTCGGCGTCGTCGGCCATCTGCACCACCGAATCGGGCAGGCCGAGGTCGCCCATCAGTTCCACCAGCGCGGCGAGCTGCCGTAGCTGTTCCGCCTTGTCCTCG
Organism: uncultured Noviherbaspirillum sp.; assembly: GCA_966211585.1. Classification (GTDB taxonomy): domain Bacteria; phylum Pseudomonadota; class Gammaproteobacteria; order Burkholderiales; family Burkholderiaceae_D; genus Noviherbaspirillum. Next base: position 10,046 of record CBIHNU010000025.1, read on the forward strand.
CCGGCGAACTCGACCAGCAGGATCGCTTCCGGTGCGCCGATCAGCGCTTTTTCGATGACCGGCTTGAACGCCGGGTTGCTGCGCGCAAGTTCGATCATCGTGCGATCGACCAGTTCGACCGCGACCGGTTTCAGCTTGACGATGTGCTGCGTCATGTTCATCGCGTCGTAGAAGCGCGCGAAGTTGACGATGCCGAGCGTTTTCGCTTTCGGCAGCGGCGCCAGTTGCAGCGTGATGTGGCGCGAATACGCGAGCGTGCCTTCGGAGCCGACCAGCAGTTGCGCGAGATTCACGCTGCCGTCCGCAGTGTACGGCCGTTCCGATTGCGGATGGAACACATCGAGGTTGTAGCCGCCGACGCGCCGCAGCACCTTCGGGAAGCGCGCGTCGATCTCGTCACGCTCGCGCTGCGCGATCGCCTGCACCGTCGCGGCCAGCTCGCGTACCCGCGGCAGTCCGCAATCGAGCATGCCGTCCAGCCGTCCGAAATGCGCGCGCGTGCCGTCCGACAGCCAGGCGTCGATTGCCGCCACGTTGTGCACCATGTTGCCGTAATGCAGACTGCGCGAACCGCAGGAATTGTTGCCCGCCATGCCGCCGATCGTGCATTGCGCGGCGGTCGACACGTCGACCGGAAACCACAGCCCGTGCGGCTTCAGCCACGCGTTCAGATGATCGAGCACCAGGCCCGGCTGCACGGTGACGGTCATCGCCTCGTGGTCGAAGTCGATGATCTTGTTCAGGTACTTGCTGTTGTCGATGACCAGCGCTTCGCCGACCGTCTGGCCGCACTGGCTGGTGCCGGCGCCGCGCGCCAGGATCGGCACCCGCATCGCGCGCGCGATGCGGATCGCGCAGCCGACATCGTCTTCGCTGCGCGGCACGAACACGCCGATCGGCTCGATCTGGTAGATCGATGCATCGGTCGCGTAGCGGCCGCGCGAGGCGCGATCGAACAGCACTTCGCCGCCGGTTTCCTTCTTCAGCCGTTCGGCGATTTCGCGGTTCGCGATCCGGTTGCCGATATCGGCGCTCAGCAAAATCTTCGACGGCACGGAGGCATTCATTCCTGTTCCTGTTTCTCTTTCAGAGTTTCCGGCAGCGTCGCACGCAGGTTCGCGATCACCGCCTCGCACTTGGTCGGCAGGTGCTTCTGCAGCACGGTGCGCAGCGCCGCGCCGTCGCGTTTTTCCAGCGCATCGAGCATCGCGCTGTGTTCCTTCACCGCCTCGTTCCATTTGTTCTGGTTCAGGTTGGAGCGGAAGCGCAGGCTCTGGATGCGCGCGTTGAGCTGCAGATAGGTCGAGGTCAGCACCTTGTTGCGCGCGGCGCCATTGATGCGATCGTGAATCTCATGATTGACGCGGTAGTACGCGGGCAGATCCTGGCGCGCATGCGCCGCCAGCATTTCGTAATGCAGTGCGCGGATTTCGGCGACTTCTTCATCGGTGATGCGCTGGCAGGCGAGTTCGCCGGCCAGGCCTTCGAGCGCGCCCATCACTTCGAAAGCCTGCTTGATGTCGGCCTCCGACATCTGCGCCACCATCGCGCCGCGGTTCGGCAGCAGCTCGATCAGTCCTTCCACCGCCAGCGTCTTGAACGCTTCGCGCAATGGCGTGCGCGATACCTGCAACTGCTCGCACAGCACGCGTTCGTTGAGCCGGGTGCCCGGCAGCAGCAGGCCTTCCACGATCATGTCGCGCAGTTTGGCGGTGACGGCGGAAGACAGGCCCTTGCGGTCGATTGCGTGCAGGTCACTGGCAGGAATTTCTTTTGGCAACATAAAACGCTCGTTTTGAATTTTGTATACGAAATTATAGACCACGCTCAGGTCCGATTAACGGGAAAGATTGAATCCCGCTGCCTGAATAATAGACAAGAATCAACAGGGCAGGGAGGCTTTTGATTTCTTCTTGACAGAAAAATCTTTTCGTATATTGTATGCAAAATGATAGCGCTGCTTCAAAGACCCCTTTCTCTTTGCCACGGATCGCCATGAAAAACTTGAATTCCCATCCTTCCGGTCGTCATTTCCTGCAGATTCCCGGTCCGACCAACGTGCCAGACCGCGTGCTGCGCGCAATGGATTACCCGACCATCGACCATCGCGGCCCGGAATTCCAGGCGCTCGGCAAGAAGGTGTTGAACGACATCAAGGCGATCTTCCAGACCAAATCGCCGGTCGTGATCTATCCGGCTTCCGGCACCGGCGCGTGGGAAGCGGCGCTGGTCAACACGCTGTCGCCCGGCGACCAGGTGCTGATGTACGAGACCGGGCACTTCGCGACGCTGTGGAAAAAAATGGCGGACAAGCTGTCGCTGAATTCCGAATTCATCGGCGACGACTGGCGCCGCGGCGTCGACGCGGCAAAGATCGAAGCCCGTCTCGCGCAGGACAGCGCGCACCAGATCAAGGCGGTGTGCGTGGTGCACAACGAAACCTCGACCGGCGTCACCTCCGACATCGCGGCCGTGCGGCGCGCGATCGACGCGGCGAAGCATCCGGCGCTGCTGCTGGTGGACACCATTTCGTCATTGGGATCGATCGATTACCGGCATGACGAATGGGGCGTCGACGTCACCGTGTCCGGCTCGCAGAAGGGCCTGATGCTGCCGCCCGGCCTGTCGTTCAACGCGGTGTCGGACAAGGCGATCGCCGCGTCGCGCAGCGCGAAGCTGCCGAAAGCCTACTGGGGCTGGGATGAAATCATCGAAGCCAACAAGAACGGTTTCTGGCCTTACACACCCGCCACCAACCTGCTGTACGGCCTGTCCGAAGCCTGCGACATGCTGCAGGAAGAAGGGCTGGCCAACGTGTTCTACCGCCACCAGCGGCACGGCGAAGCGACGCGCGAAGCAGTGCGCGCGTGGGGCCTGGAAATCCTGTGTGCCAACCCGGCCGAATACAGCCATGCGCTGACCGCGGTGCTGATGCCGAACGACACGGCCGGTCAGCCGTACAACGCCGATGCACTGCGCAAGACCATCCATGACAACTTCAACATGTCGCTCGGCCAGGGCCTGACCAAGCTGTCGGGCCGGGTGTTCCGCATCGGCCACCTCGGCGACTTCAACGACCTGACGCTGATGGGCACCTTGTCCGGCGTCGAGATGGGGCTGGCGCTGGCCGGCGTGCCGCATAAAAAGGGCGGTGTGCTGGCGGCGATGGCTCACCTCGCCGCCACCGCCGGCGACGAAGGCAAGCTGTCGAAAGCGGCCTGAGCGCATCGAAGGAAGAATCCGCATTTCCCGTACCGCGGACCATGTCCGGAGCCGCGGCGCACAACATCAATAACGGACCACCCCAACAAGGAGACAAGCCATGTTCGCATTCCCTTCTTCCGCTTTCCACCTGCCGGCCCGCCGCCGTTTGCTCGGTTTCGCCGCCGCGCTTTGCACCGGCGCATTGATGCTCGGTCCGTCGCCGGCCTTCGCGCAGATCGAGATCAAGCTCGGCCACGTCGGCGAGCCGGGCTCGCTGTTCCAGCTCAGCGCCGACGAATTCGCGCGCCGCGCGAATGCGAAGCTGGCCGGAAAGGCCAAGGTCATCACCTACGGTTCCAGCCAGCTTGGCGGCGACAAGGAAATGCTGCAAAAGCTCAAGCTCGGCACCATCGACATGGCGCTGCCGTCGACCGTGATGTCGTCCGAGGTCGATCTGTTCGGCATCTTCGAGTTGCCGTACATCGTGAAAGACCGCGAGCACATGAAGCGGATCGAGAAGGAAATCTTCTGGCCGAAGATCGCGCCGACCGCGGAAAAGAAAGGCCTGAAGATTCTCGCGGTGTGGGAGAACGGTTATCGCCACATCACCAACAACAAGCATCCGATCAAGGTGCCGGACGACCTGAAGGGCATCAAGCTGCGCGTGCCGGAAGGAAAATGGCGCGTGAAAATGTTCCAGACCTACGGCGCCAATCCGAGCCCGATGAAATTCTCCGAACTGTTCACCGCACTGCAGACCGGCGTGATGGACGGCCAGGAAAATCCGTTGACGCAAATCTATTCCGCCAAGCTGCAGGAAGTGCAGAAATACCTGTCGCTGTCGGGCCACGTTTACACGCCGGCTTACCTGACGGTGGGCCTGAGGCACTGGAATTCGCTGCCGGCCGACGTGCGCAAGGTCCTCGAAGATACGGCAAAGGAAACCCAGGCTTTCGTCTATGAAACCGCTGCGAAGCAGGACACCGATCTGCTGAAGAAGCTGAAAGATGCCGGCATGCAGGTCAACGAGGTCGACAAGAGCGCCTTCATTGCCGCCAGCAAGCCTATCTATGAAGAGTTCGGCCAGCAGGTTGCCGGCGCCAAGCCGCTGATCGATCGCGCCGTCGAACTCGGCAAGTAATTGACGGAGACATCGGACATGCAAGATTCTGTACAAAGCGGCGCCGCCCCGCGGGCGACCGACCGCTTCCGCAACGGCTATGGCCGGCTGCTGGAAGTGGTGGTGGGGGTGCTGATGGTGCTGCTCGCCGCGGAAGTCACGGTCGGGGTGGTGTATCGCGCGATCGGCGAGTCGCTGGTCTGGTATGACGAGATCGCGTCGGTGATGCTTGCATGGCTGACGTTCTACGGCTCGGCGCTGGCGTCGGTCAAGCGCGCGCATATCGGCTGCCCGGAACTGGTCGCGCAACTGCCGCCAGGTCCGCGCCGCGTTGCGAATATCTTCGCCCAACTGCTGGTGATCGGCTTTTTCAGCCTGCTCGGCTGGATCGGCTTTTCCATCCTGCCGATCCTGTCCGGCGATACGCTGGTCAGCCTGCCCGACGTGCCGATGAATCTGGTCGAGTCGGTGATCCCGATCTCGTCGGTGCTGATCGTGATCGCGGAACTGACGCACCTGATCGACATGATCACGAATAAATCGCCGTCGGCGGAACCGCAGCACGCCGGCGTGCCGCTGTCCGACGCCCTGCACTGAACCGTGGAGACATTCCAATGATCATTCTTCTTTTGTTCGCGGCGGTGATGGTGCTGGTCGTGCTGAACGTGCCGATCGCCGTCTCGCTCGGCATCATTGCGGTCGCGGCCATGGTCTCCAGCCACGGCCTCGGTTCGCTGCCCAACGTGGCGCTGGTCACCTACAACGGCGCCACCAACTTTCCGCTGCTGGCGATTCCGCTGTTCGTGCTGGCCGGCGCGATCATGAATGCGTCCGGCATTTCGCAACGGCTGGTCGCGTTCGCGTCATCGCTGTTCGGCTGGATACGCGGCGGCCTGGCGCATGTGTCGATCGGCTCGTCGCTGTTCTTCGCCGAAATCTCCGGCTCGGCGGTGGCCGACGTCGCCGCGCTCGGCTCGGTGCTGATCCCCGGCATGACCCGGCGCGGCTATCCGGCGCCGATGGCGGCGGCGGTGATGTCGTCGTCCGCCACGCTGGCCGTCATCATTCCGCCGTCGATCCCGATGATCCTGTATGCGGTGATGGCCGGCACCTCGGTGGTGCAACTGTTCGTCGCCGGCATCGTGCCCGGCATCATCGGCGCGCTCGGCCTGATGGGTGTTTCATCGTTCCTCGCACGGCGCTACAACCTGCCGCGCGAAGATGCATTCTCGATCAAGCGCGTGAAGACCGCGGGGCGGGAAGCTTTGTGGGCGTTCCTGCTGCCGATCATCATCCTCGGCGGCATCTTCGGCGGCCTGGTGACGGCGACCGAAGGCGCCGCGCTGGCGGTGATCGCGTCACTGTTCGTCGGCCTGGTCATTTACCGCGAGCTCGATCTGAAGCATCTGAAGCAGGCCATCATCGAAGGCGGCGTGCAGACCGCGGTGGTGATGCTGCTGGTTGCCACCAGCGCGCTGCTCGGCACCTACCTGACTGAAATCCAGGCGCCGCAGGCACTGGCGCATGCGGTGTCCAGCTTCACGTCGAACAAATGGGCGGTGCTGGCCTTGCTGAACGTGCTGTTCCTGCTGCTCGGCATGTTCCTGCACTCGGCGGCCGCGATCATCCTGGTGATTCCGGTGGTGATGCCGCTGGTGAATGCGGTCGGCATCGACCCGGTGCATTTCGGCCTGATCGTCACCATCAACCTCGGCATCGGCCAGCAGACGCCGCCGGTCGCCAGCGTGCTGCTGGTTGCCAGCTCGATTGCCAAGTCGTCGGTGTGGGACGTCACCCGCGTCAACATCTGGTTCATCGGCATCCTGGTCGCGGTGCTGCTGCTGGTGACCTATGTGCGGGGGCCCGGCTGGGGCGTGGTCGACTTGTTCTACCGTTGAGCGGGGCGGGCCGGGCGCGAGGCCGCAAGGACCGTCCGCGCGCCCGGACCGCACCATTTCTCACCTGAAGGAAGATTCACACCATGAGCAGCGGACGCGTGCACTTATCCATCAGCGACGGCGTCGCGTCTATCCTGATCGACCGGCCCGAAGCGCGCAATGCAATGACCTGGTCCATGTATGAAGAACTGGCGCAGATCTGTGCACAGATCGCCACGGACCCGCAGATTCGCGTCGCCACCTTTCGCGGCGCCGGCGGAGAAGCCTTCGTCGCCGGCACCGACATCGAACAGTTCCACGCATTCAACAGCGGCGAAGACGGCATCGCCTACGAAAAAAAGATCGACGAACGCATCGGCCAGATCGAACGCCTGCCGATGCCCACCGTCGCGATCGTCGAAGGCTGGGCGATCGGCGGCGGGTTCGCGATTTCGGCAGCCTGCGACTTCCGCATCGCCACGCCGCAGGCGTCTTTCGGCGTGCCGATCGCGCGCACGCTCGGTAACTGCCTGTCGATCGCGAATACCGCGCGCGTGGTTGCCGCCTTCGGCGTAGCGCGCGCCAAGCGCATGCTGCTGCTGGCGGAAACCATCGGCGCCGAAGAAGCGAAAGACTGCGGTTTCGTGACCGAGATCGCCGACGCGGCCGAACTTGATGCGAAGGCGCAGGCGCTGTGTGCGCGTCTCGCGAAAAACGCGCCGGTCACGATGCGCGTATCGAAGGAAGCGATCCGGCGCGTGATCGCCGAAGGCCTGCCGCAAGGCGACGACCTGATCCGCGCCTGCTACGGCAGCCGCGATTTCAAGATTGGCGTCGATGCCTTCCTCGACAAGAAAAAGCCGGTCTGGACCGGCAGCTGACGCCGTCGCGCGCAGCAGAAAATATTTGAACCATCACTGAAGAAAGCAGAACAATGAAGGAAGCCACTGCCCACCCCGGACCGCTGGCCGGCATGCGCGTACTGGAACTCGCACAGATCATGGCCGGCCCCACCTGCGGCATGATGCTGGCCGACATGGGCGCGGACGTGATCAAGGTCGAGAAGCTGCCCGGCGGCGACGACTCGCGCGGCTACCGCGAACCGCGTGTCAACGGCGTATCGGCGCCGTTCATGATCCTGAACCGCAACAAGCGCGGCATCGCGCTCAACCTGAAGCTCGCGCAAGGCAAGGAAATCCTGCTGCGCATGGTGAAGGACGCCGACGTGCTGACCGAAAACTACCGGCGCGGCACGCTCGAAAAACTCGGCCTCGGCTACGACGTGCTGTCGAAGATCAACCCCGGCCTGATTTACTGCGCGGTCTCCGGCTACGGCCGCGACGGCCCGTACGGCGACAAGGGCGGCTTCGACCTGATCGCGCAAGGCTTCTCCGGCCTGATGTCGGTCACCGGCGAACCCGGCCGGCCGCCGGTCAAGACCGGCAACTCGATCGCCGACATCAATGCCGGCATCCTCGCCACCGTCGGCATCACCGCCGCCTATGCGCACAAGCTCAAGACCGGGCGCGGCCAGGTGGTCGACACCTCGCTGATGGAAGCCGCGCTGCAGCAGACCTACTGGCACGCGGCGATCTATTTCGCGACCGGCGAATCGGTCGGTCCCACCGGCTCCGCGCACCTGCTCACCGCGCCGTACCAGGCGTTCCGCGCCAGCGACGGCTGGATCAACATCGGCGGCGCCAACCAGGCCAACTGGGACCGCATCACCGACGTGCTCGGCCACCCGGAATGGCGCGCCGATCCGCGCTTCGCCGACAACAGTGCGCGCATGCAGAACCTGAATGCGCTGACCGACGCGATGGACGCAGTGCTGGTAACGCGCAGCAAGGCCGAATGGATCACCGCGTTCGACGCCGCCGGCGTGCCAGTCGGCCCGGTCAACACCATCGGCGAAGCGCTGTCGCATCCGCAGACGCTCGCGCGCAACATGGTGGTCGACCTCGAACATCCGCAGGCCGGTCCGACCAAGGCGCTCGGCTGCCCGATCCATTTTTCCGAAACGCCGACGCAGATCACGCGGCCGGCGCCGATGCTCGGCGAGCACTCGCGCGAGCTGCTGAAGGAATACCACTACACCGACGAAGAGATCGACGCCTTCCTCGCGCAAGGCGTGATCGAGGAAGCCGACGCCGCGGTGCACGGATAACAAGGAGTGCATATGCAAACGAAACCGATACTGACACTGGACGATGTGAAGCGCATCGCCGCCGCCGCCGAAAACGAAGCGTGCAGCAACAACTGGGCAGTGGCCATCGCCGTGGTCGACGACGGCGGCCACCTGCTGTGGCTGCAACGGCTCGACGGCGCCGCGCCGATCTCGTCATCGATCGCGCCGGCCAAGGCCCGCACCGCCGCGCTCGGCCGCAGGGAGTCGCGGCTCTATGAAGAGATGATCAACAATGGCCGCATGTCGTTCATCAGCGCGCCGCTGGAAGGCATGCTGGAAGGAGGCGTGCCTATCATGATGGACGGGCAGTGCATCGGCGCGGTCGGGGTGTCGGGGGTGAAGTCGAGCGAGGATGCGCAGATTGCGAACGCGGGAATCAAGGAATTGACGGGCAGTTGATCTGCATGCACATGGTTCGATGGTCAGCCGGGGCGCGAAATTACTATAGTTGGCGGTCCTGATTAACGTTCAGCACCGCAATCGTTTTTTCATACTTTTGTTTGAGAAAAAACAAATGCCAACTAATCAGGCGGACTATTACTAAAAACACGCTTCACTTTGTCAGTGACTAATGACTTTTGACAGTTCCCGAATAGTATTTTTATTGCAGGAGGGGATGATGAAAAAACGATACGTCCTTGACCTTGGTTCACTTCGCTGGCCAGCACAAAACAGTTCTGCTAAAAAATGTGCCGCGTTCGCCAGCCTGCTGACTGTTTCCACTGCACTTCTTGCCCAGACAAGCAACAACGCGATGGTAAGCCGTGGTCAATATCTGATGAATGCCACGGGCTGCATGGATTGCCATACGCCACACAAGCCGACAGCGACCGGTGTCGAACCTGACTTGTCCCGAATGCTTTCCGGCCATCCGGAAACCCTCAAAATGCCACCGGCTCCCAAGCTGCCTGACGGGCCTTGGGTATGGATCGGTGCAGGCACCAATACAGCATTCGCCGGGCCATGGGGCGTGAGCTATGCCTCCAACCTGACGCCTGACAAGGAAACCGGGATTGGCAACTGGACCGAACGGCAATTCATTGACACGATCAGAACCGGGAAGCATTTGGGCGTCGGGCGCGCAATCTTGCCGCCAATGCCATGGCCGGCATTCAAGAATTTTTCGGACGATGACTTGAGGTCGCTCTTTGCCTACCTACGCTCATTACCGCCAATAAAGAATCGTGTACCTCCTTCCGAGCCTTCCGCTCATCTGGCGAAATAATAGGAGAGACATCATGAGGTTCGCTGCAATCATTATCACCTTCCTGTCCTTTGCCTATGCCCATGTCCATGCCGAAGAGGATATGACTGTGCTCCGGAAGATGTCGGAGAACAAGTTCACTTCAGTTCCAGAGTTGCCTCCATGCGTCACTCAGGCGATACAAAGCGGTGACCCAGCCAAAGGCCCGGCAGTCATTCTTTTCAAGGGAAAAGCGAAGTGCCTGGTTCCCTGGCATTGGCATACACCGACGGAGCAGATCATGCTGGTGCACGGCTCAGCGAAGGTGCAAATGAAGGATAGCGGGAAATCTGCGGTACTCGGGGCGGGCAGTTACGCCAAGCTGCCTGGCAAACATGTGCACCAGTTCACTTGCACTTCCGCCTGTACCGGTTTCGTCACGTCCGATGCGGCTTTCGATATCCATTACGTCGATGCATCCGGGAAGGAAATTCCGGCCGAGGCGGCGCTAGGCAAGTCTGCAAAAGTACGGTAGCACGGTAGGCTGGGATGCAATCCCGGCAATCCTTAGGCACTTGTCAGAACCAGATCGAATATCTCCGATTACATGGAAGTAATCGCTGGGATTGCATCCCAGCCTACAATACTTCGCGCAGCATTTCCCCGGATTGAAGGTCGCGGCACGCTATTCAATTTTTCTCTCTTTTGACTTGTTGAAATTACTCCGCCATTCAATGCCGCAGCTCCCACTCCCTCAATGGCATCGCAATAATCTCCGCTGCATTCGCCGATCCCGCCGGCTGATCGAACGCACTGATTCTCGCGGCCAGTATCCCGTTCGGTAGCGCGCGCGTATCGAATTCCAGCCACGCAAACTTCCTGTCTGCCGATATGCTGAACACGCCGAGCTTCGGCGCATAGCCGGTGGCCGGCAGCAGTTCGACATTCCCAATGCCGCTGCCGCGCACTTCGAGCCGGGTGACGCCGCTGAGCACTTCGCCGTGCGGCGGCGCAATGGTGACCGAGGCGATGAAGGGCACCGCCGGCGGCTGCGCCTTGCCATTGCTGAAGTTCCAGTGCCGCGCGGGCATCGCAACGATTTCCGATGAACCGGGCTGGCCTGCGGTTACGTTGAATGCGCTGATGCGTACCGCCGTGACGCCGTCCGGCAATGAGCTGGTATCGAAGTCAAGCGTGGCCGTGCTGCGGTCGGCGGATACGTTGAACACGCCGAGTCTCGGCGTGTAGCCGGATTCCGGCAGCAGCTCGGCGTTGACGATGCCGCTGCCGCGCAATTCCAGATGGGTGATACCGCTGACGACCGCGCCGTCGGCTGGCGCTGCGCTCAGTGCGGCAGTGAACGCGGCTGGCGGTGTCGTGGTGTTGGCGATGGTCCAGGTGCGGGCCGGCATCGTGACGATTTCAGTGCCGGCCTGCCCGGCCGGCACATTGAAGGCGCTGATCCGTACGTTCAGCGGACCGTTCGGCAATCTGGTCGTATCGAGGTCCAGCCACGCGCGCGTGCCGTCGCCGGAGAGGTTGAACACGCCGAGCTTCGGCGTGAAGCCGGTGGCCGGCAGCAACTCGACGTTGGCCATCTCGTTGCCGCTCACTTCAATCCGCACGATGCCGCCGAGTGTCGCGCCGTCTGCTGGTGCCATCGATATGTTCGAAAAAAACGGCGCGGTGGCCACGCCGGAGCAGGCGGGAATCAGGCTGCAGCTATTCAGTGCGCGACCTTCCGACGAATATACGGTGGGGCTCAGTCGGGTTGCGGTTGCGATATCGGGATCGCCGTCACCACCGCACGCGGCAAGCAATAGCGTGAGGGCAAGCGCCGACAGACTCTTTTTGTTGGTCGACATGAGCATTCCTTTTTCCGTCAGGGGGGGACGAATGCATCGCTTGCAGTCAGCGAGAGCAGCAGACGGCCGGGTGATGACGATTGGAGTTGTGGAGCGATGGCGGGGTTTGGCCGGCGCCCGCGTCTTCGTTGACGCTTCTCAAAGCGCGTTCGGCGGCGCGGCGATCTCTATCGGTGCGACAACTTTATGTCGGGAAGGGTTTCCGATGGGTGTTGTTCGGCAGCTTCGGCAAACCGATCAAACCGATTTGCCGGTCAGCTTCAGCCTGATCTTTTCAATCGCGCGCGATGGCTCCAGTCCCTTCGGGCATACCTCGGAGCAGTTCATGATGGTGCGGCAGCGGAACAGGCGGTACGCATCGTTCAGGTCTTCCAGCCTTTCGTCGGTGGCCTGGTCGCGGCTGTCGGCGATGAAGCGGTAGGCCTGCAGCAGGCCGGCGGGGCCGACGAACTTGTCCGGGTTCCACCAGAACGACGGGCACTGGCTGGAGCAGCAGGCGCACAGGATGCATTCATACAGGCCGTTCAGTTCGTCGCGCTGCTCCGGCGATTGCAGCCGCTCGCGCTCGGGCGGCGGGTCGTAGTTGATCAGGTAGGGCGTGATCGAGTGGTACTGCTTGAAGAACAGCGTCATGTCGACCACCAGGTCGCGGATCACCGGGAAACTCGGCAGCGGCCGCAGCACGACCGGCTCTTTCAGACTGCGGACCGGCGTAATGCAGGCAAGGCCATTGCGGCCGTTGATGTTGATCGCGTCCGAACCGCATATGCCTTCGTGGCACGAGCGGCGTATCGTCAATGAATCGTCATGCATCTTGATGCGCAGGATCGCGTCGAGCAGCATGTGGTCGGCCGGTTCCAGCGCGATATCGTAATCCTGCATGTACGGTCCACGGTCGTTGTCCGGATCGTAGCGGTAAATGGAAAATTTCATGCTTGCTCCATGTTGTCGGTGGACGCTTGCGGATAGGTGATGCGCAGTCCGTCCGCGTGTGCCCACGGCGTCAGCTTGTGCGGCTTGCGCGCCTTCGGGCCGACGATGTCTTCCACCTGCACACCGCGCACGGTCAACGCGTCGGCAATCAGCGAGCGGTGGCAGCGCCATGGCACCGCTTCGGCACACATCAGTGCGCAACGTTCGTGCGCGGCGAGCTGCATCACCTGATCGATGTTGTGCGCGAATTCCGGCGTCTGCATGTAATCGGCATAGCCGCGAAACGATGCGTTGCGCCACGCGCCGTTCGGCGAGCCGGGGCGCGCATGGCGCAGCCCGCCCAGGCCGGGAAGGTGGGTGTAGCCGATGCCGGCCGCGCGCAGCGAAGCGGGCAGCGCTTCGATACCGTACTGCGGGTTGTGGCGCGAGCGCGGCACCGTGCGCACGTCGAGCACATGCACCACTTCATTGATGCGCAACAGCTCGATGAATTCTTCGAGCGGGCGCGTCGAATGGCCGATCGTGCAGATCAGCAGCTTGCCGGTGCCGGTATGCTGCGTCATCTCATGTTCCTGCGGCCAGCAGCAGGATCTGCATCGCCCACAGTCCCAGCCCGACCAGCAGGAACGCGAGCGCTGCCAGCAGCGCGACGCGCAGCGGCAGCACTTGCACGTAATCCATCATCACATCGCGCAGGCCGATCCATGCATGCAGCAGCAGCGCGACGAAGAACAGCGCGGTGGCGATCCGCACGAACGGGCCATTGATCCACAGATGCCAGTCGGCATACGAATGCGGCCGGTTGAAAATGAAATGCAGCAGCGCGAACACGACGAACAGCAACATGTAGACGGCGGTGAAACGCTGTACCATCCACGCGCGCAAGCTGGAAAGCGCCTTTTTCAAAACAATGCTCCCGCGCCGAGCAGCACGACGGCGAGCGCGCTGCAGTTGACGATCCACGCGCTGGTGCGCGCCGGATGCAGATGCGAGCCGATATCGATGTCGCTGAGCAGGTGGCGTACGCCGGCCAGCAGGTGATGCGCGAGCGCCCAGATGAACACCAGCGCGAGGATCTTGAAGGCCGGGTTGCCGAACAGGCCGGTGACGCGCGCATAGCCTTGCGGCCCCTGCAGCGACAGGCCGAGCAGATAGATGTCCAGCGGAATGCCGAGCGCGAGGATGACGCCGCTGATCCGGTGCGAGATCGACGTGATCGCGCCGACTGGCATCTGGATCTGCATCAGGTTGAAAAATACCGGCCGCCTGTTGTTCATCGCTCGATTTCCCCAACTGCAAAAGACCCGGTGTCGCTACCGGTTTCATACAGCCTATTCAAATGATAGGCAAGATTTGTGGAAGTTCCACAGTCATCTGCGATGGGGGACAAAAAGCCGTCAGGCAATGTTTGCCGGGAGCAGCGCTTGCAAAAATTCTTTAATAGGACTAAATTGGTACTGTTTAAAAATCAATCGCAAACAACATGCTGAGACTGAGCAAGATGGCCGATTACGGCACGGTCGTGATGACCGCGATGATTCGCGATCCCGAGCGCAGCCGCAGCGCCGCCGAGATCGCCGCCGCGATCCATGTGCCGGTGCCGACAGTGAGCAAGATCCTGAAGATTCTTGCGCGCGGCGGGCTGGTGGTGTCGCTGCGCGGCGCCAGGGGTGGTTATCTGCTGGCCCGTCCGTCGGAACGCATTTCGATGGCCGACATCATCGACGCAATGGACGGGCCGATCGGCATGACCGAATGCAGCGTCACGCCGGGTCTGTGCATACAGGAATCGGGCTGCGCGGTGCGCGCGAACTGGCAGCGCATCAACCAGGCGGTGCTCGGCGTGCTGCGCGACATCACGCTGGACCAGATGATTGTGCCGGTGTCGCAGCAGGTCGACGTCAGCGCCATCACGCTCACGCGCAAACCGAAGACAATGCGCGCCACCGCCAAACGCACGGAGGAAGAAGCATCATGAGCGAAACAGCAAGCGCACTCGACGACGTGATCGGCGGCGAATACCGTTACGGCTTCGTCACCGACATGAGCAGCGACACGGTGCCGCGCGGCCTGACCGAAGACACGATCCGGCTGATCTCGGCGCGCAAGAACGAGCCGGAGTTCATGCTCGAATGGCGGCTGAAGGCATTCCGCCACTGGCTGACGATGAAGGAGCCGGACTGGTCGACCGTGCATTACCCGAAGATCGACTACCAGGACATCATCTATTACTCGGCGCCGAAGTCGATGAAGGACGGGCCGAAGAGCCTGGACGAGGTCGATCCGGAACTGCTGCGCACCTATGAAAAACTCGGCGTGCCGCTGCATGAGCGCGAGCGGCTGGCCGGTGTTGCGGTCGACGCGGTATTCGACAGCGTGTCGGTCGGCACCACCTACAAGGACAAGCTGGCCGAACTCGGCATCATCTTCGGCTCGTTCTCGGACGCGGTGCGCGATCATCCGGACCTGGTGCAGCAGTATCTCGGCTCGGTGGTGCCGGCTTCCGACAATTTCTTTGCGGCGCTGAACGCGGCAGTGTTTTCCGACGGCTCGTTCTGCTACATTCCGCCCGGCGTGCGCTGCCCGATGGAGCTGTCAACCTATTTCCGGATCAACGCGAAAGACACCGGCCAGTTCGAGCGCACGCTGATCATTGCCGACGAAGGCGCTTACGTCAGCTACCTCGAAGGCTGCACCGCGCCGATGCGCGACGAGAACCAGTTGCATGCGGCGGTGGTCGAGCTGGTGGCGCTGGACAACGCGAAGATCAAGTATTCGACAGTGCAGAACTGGTATCCCGGCGACAAGAATGGGCAGGGCGGCATCTACAACTTCGTCACCAAGCGCGGCGATTGCCGCGGCGCCAATTCGCATATCTCGTGGACCCAGGTCGAGACCGGTTCCGCGATCACCTGGAAGTATCCGAGCTGCCTGCTGCGCGGCGACAACTCGACCGGCGAGTTCTATTCGGTCGCGCTGACCAACAACTACCAGCAGGCCGACACCGGCACCAAGATGATCCATCTCGGGCGCAACACGCGCAGCACCGTGGTGTCGAAAGGCATATCGGCCGGCCACGGGCAGAACGCGTATCGCGGGCTGGTGAAGATCATGAAAAACGCGGAAGGCGCGCGCAATTACACGCAGTGCGATTCGCTGCTGCTCGGCGACCAGTGCGGCGCGCATACGTTTCCGTATATCGAAGTGCGGAATCCGGGGGCGAGCGTGGAGCATGAGGCGTCGACTTCGCGGATCGGCGAAGACCAGTTGTTCTATTGCCGGCAGCGCGGGCTGTCGAACGAGGATGCGGTATCGATGATCGTCAACGGGTTCTGCAAGGAAGTGTTCAAGGAACTGCCGATGGAGTTTGCGGTGGAAGCGCAGAAGCTGATGAGCGTGAGTCTGGAAGGTAGTGTGGGGTAGGGACCTTCTGCTTCCGTTGCAATTGAAGTTGGCGCGTATTGATGCATTCGACCCCCTCCCTAACCCTCCCCCTGCCCGGGGGAGGGAACCGGCTCCTTCCCCCGGGCAGGGGGAAGGTTGGGATGGGGGTCGAATGCCTCAAATATCGACAGAACTATCAATAGAGAAATGAAACCATGCTGAAAATCAAAAACCTCCAAGTCTCAGTCGACAACAACCCCATCCTGCGCGGCCTCGACCTCACCGTGAACACCGGCGAAGTGCACGCGATCATGGGGCCGAACGGCTCCGGCAAGAGCACGCTGGCACAGGTGCTGGCTGGCCGCGATACCTATCAGGTCACCGGCGGCGAAGTGCTGTATGAAGGGCGCGACCTGCTGCCGCTGCCGCCGGAAGAGCGCGCGCGCGAAGGCGTGTTCCTCGCGTTCCAGTATCCGGTCGAAATTCCCGGCGTCAGCAATGTCTATCTGCTGAAAGCCGCGCTGAACAATGTGCGCAGGCATCGCGGCCTGGCGGAACTGGATGCGATCGACTTCCTTCAACTCATCAAGAAAAAGATGAAGCAGGTCGAAATGAGCGAAGAGTTCCTGTACCGCTCGGTCAACGAAGGCTTTTCCGGCGGCGAAAAGAAACGCAATGAAATCCTGCAGATGGCGCTGCTCGAACCGAAGCTGGCGATCCTCGACGAAACCGATTCCGGACTCGATATCGATGCGCTGCAACTGGTCGCAAAAGGCATCAACGCGTTGCGCAGTCCTGAGCGCGCAATGATCCTGGTCACCCATTACCAGCGCCTGCTCGATTACGTGGTGCCGGATTTCGTGCACGTGCTGTCGCACGGAAAAATCGTGCGGACCGGTGGCAAGGAACTGGCGCTGGAACTGGAAGAGCGCGGTTATAGCTGGCTCGAAGAAGCACCTGTCGCGAAAGCGAAACCGGTGCGCGCAGCGGAGACAAAATGAACATCGCCGCCCGCGACCACTATCTTGCCGACTTCGCACGCGTTGCGGCCAACCTGCCGGGTACAGAAACACCATGGCTGGTGCAGCAGCGTGCCGACGCGCTGGATGCGTTCGCGCAAAAAGGCTTTCCGACCCGGCGCGATGAAGAATGGAAATACACTAGCGTCGCTGCCTTCGAACAGCACGCATTCGCCGCGATCGCGGACAGCCGTGGCGCCGCGAACGCAGCCGCAGCAGTGCAACGGATCGCGATGGGCAACAACGATGGCCATCTGCTGGTATTTCACAACGGCCGTTATGCGCCGGAACTGTCGTCACTCGGCCAGCTTCCCGCAGGCACGCAGCTAGGCAGCCTGGCCGATGCACTGCACAGCAATCCGGAAGCGCTGCAGCCTTGGCTGGCGGACGATGCACAACCGTCCGCCTTCGGCTTGCTCAACACCGCGTTCATGTCCGACGGCGCCTACCTGCACCTGAAGCGCGGCACGGCATTGCAGGTGCCGGTGTATCTGCTGTTCCTGTCGACGGCGGCCAACGGCGCCAGCCATATGCGCAACCTGATCGTGGCGGAAGAGGGTGCACAGGCGACCGTGATCGAACACTATGCGGGCGTCGACGGCACCGTCTATTTCACCAACGCGGTCACGCAGATCCATGCGGCGGCGAATGCATCGATCGAGCACCACAAGCTGCAGCAGGAAGCCTCCGGCGCGTTCCACGTGGCCGGCATCCATGCGCTACAGCAGCGCGACAGCCGGCTGGAATCGCACTCGTTTTCTCTCGGTGCGGCGCTGGCGCGCAATGACATCACGACGATGTTTGCCGCGACCGGCTGCGACGCGGTACTGAATGGCCTGTATCTGGTCGGCGGCCACCAGCATGTGGACCATCACACCCGCATCGACCACCGGATGCCGAACGGCACCAGCCGCGAAAACTATCGTGGCGTGCTGGACGGCGCGTCGCATGGCGTGTTCAACGGCAAGGTGATCGTGCATCCGGGCGCGCAAAAGACCAATGCGTTCCAGGCCAACCACAACCTGCTGCTGTCGCGCGATGCGGAAATCGACACCAAGCCGCAACTGGAAATCTTTGCCGACGACGTCAAGTGCAACCATGGCGCCACCGTCGGCCAGCTCGACGCGAATCAGTTGTTTTACCTGCGCTCGCGCGGCGTCGACGAAACTGTGGCGCGAAACATGCTGGTGCATGCATTCGCGCATGACGTGATCGAACGCATCCGCATCACGGCCTTGCGCACCCGGCTTGAACAAATCCTGCTGGACCGGCTGCCGCCGGTCGAGCGACTCGGAGAATTGCGATGAAAATGGAATCCGAAGTGCTGCACAAGCGAGACACTGCGCCGGAAGCTGCGGAAAGCGAAGTCGCGCGTTGGCGCGAGGCCTTTCCGGTACTGCGTGAGACGGTGCACGGCAAGCCGCTGGTGTACCTGGACAACGCGGCGACCACGCAAAAGCCGCAATCGGTGATCGATGCGGAAGCGGCGTTCTACACGCACACCAATGCCAACGTGCATCGCGGCGTGCATACGCTGAGCCAGCGTGCGACCGACCAGTACGAAGCGGCGCGCGACAAGGTGAAGCGTTTCATCAATGCGGCGGCGACAGAGGAAATCGTGTTCGTGCGCGGCACCACCGAAGCGATCAACCTGGTGGCGCAGAGCCACGCGCGGCCACGGCTGACGGCGGACGACAACATCATCGTCAGCGCGATGGAACACCATTCGAACATCGTGCCGTGGCAGATGGTCTGCGCGCAGACCGGCGCCGAGCTGCGGGTGGCGCCGGTGAACGATGCCGGTGAACTCGATCTCGACATGTTCGCCAGACTGATCGGCCCGCGCACCCGGCTGGTCGCGATGACGCATCTGTCGAACGCGCTCGGCAGCATCACGCCAGCCGCGAAGATTGTCGAGATCGCGCATGCGCATGAGGTGCCGGTGCTGCTCGACGGCGCGCAGGCGATTTCGCATCTGGGCGTCGACGTGCGTGCGCTCGATTGCGACTTCTATGCATTCTCCGGCCACAAGATTTTCGGCCCGACCGGCATCGGCGTGCTGTACGGCAAAGCGGCGCTGCTGGAAGCGATGCCGCCGTACCAGACCGGCGGCGACATGATCCGCTCGGTGACGTTCGGCGAGACCGAGTACAACGACTTGCCGTACAAGTTCGAAGCCGGCACGCCGAACATCGCCGGCGCGATCGGCCTTGGCGTCGCGCTCGATCATGTATCGGCGATCGGACTCGACAGGATTGCCGCGCATGAGCGAGACCTGCTCGACTATGCAACCGGGCTGGCGAATGGCATCAAGGGCCTGAAGATCATCGGCACCGCGCAGCACAAAGCCAGCATCCTGTCGTTCACGCTGGAAGGCGTGCATCCGCATGACATCGGCACCATCCTCGACCATGATGGCGTCGCGATCCGCACCGGCCATCACTGCGCGATGCCGCTGATGCAGCGCTTCGGCATCGCCGGCACCGCGCGCGCGTCGTTCTCGTTCTACAACACCCGCGCCGAAGTCGATGCGCTGATCGCCGGGCTGGTAAAAGTACAGGAGATGTTTCAGCGATGAGCGACCTGCGCGATCTTTACCAGGAAGTGATCTTCGATCACTACAAGAAGCCGCACAACTACCATGCGCTGGCCGGCGCCAACCATGTCGCGCACGGCCACAACCGGTTGTGCGGCGACAAACTCACCGTCTATCTCGACGTGGAAGGCGACGTGATCCGGGACCTGAGCTTTGAGGGTAATGGTTGCGCGATCTCGACCGCGTCGGCGTCGCTGATGACCGATGCATTGAAGGGCAAGAAACTGGATGAAGTGGAACACCTGTTCCAGGAGTTCCACCACATGGTCACGCACGACGACGCCGAACCGGACCCGGACCTCGGCAAGCTGGAAGTGCTGGCCGGCGTGCGCGAATTTCCGGCGCGGGTGAAATGCGCGACGCTCGCATGGCATACCTTGCAGGCTGCGCTGAAGGACCGCGCGGCGCCGGTATCGACCGAATGAAGGAGAGCAGCAATGGAACAAGCCGCAAGCACAGAAACTACAGCAACCACTACCGCAGCCGAGCAGCCGACCGTTCCGGAAGAGGAATTGCGCGATGAGATCGTCGCCGTGCTGCGCACGATCTACGATCCCGAAATCCCGGTCAACATTCTCGACCTCGGATTGATCTATGCGCTCGATATCGACGAGCACGGCCATATCGATATCGAAATGACGCTGACCGCGCCGGCCTGCCCGGTCGCCGGCACCTTTCCCGGCATCGTCGAAGGCCGGGTCGGTGAAGTGCCGGGCGTGAAGTCGGTGCATGTGGAGCTGGTGTGGGAGCCGCCGTGGAGCATCGACGCGATACCCGATGAAGTGAAGCTCGAACTCGGGCTGCTGTAACGCGAATCGGCAAGGAAACCGACACCATGATCTGTTTGACGGCGCCAAAACATTGGCAGGATAGTCCCCTCCTCCTGTAAGGGGGAGGGTTAGGGTGGGGGTAGTGCCTCTGAATTGGCGCAGAACTATCCCGAGCGCACTACCCCCATCCCAACCTTCCCCCTGCAAGGGGAAAGGAGCCGTCAGAAGTTGCTTGACGGTTTGCGGTCGCGCGCAATTTCCGCAATCAGTTGCCATACCGTTTCCGCCAGCGGCGACAACGAACGGTTCTTGCGCCGCGCCAGCATGATGGTGCGATCGACATGCGGCGTCAGCGCCCGCACCACCAGCCCCGACGCTTCCGGCGCCGGCATCGCGAGCATCGGCAATACGCCGATGCCGATGCCGGCCGCGATCATCTGGAACACCGTGGTCGAATGGCCGAGTTCCTGCACCACGTTACTGCGCACCGCGTGCGTGGCCAGCGCCTGATCGATCAGTTGCCGGCTGCCCGAGGCATGGTCGAGCAGCACCAGGTTCTGGTCCGACAGGCTGCTCCAGCGCACCGACTTTTTCGCGGCGAACGGATGGTCGGCGCGACATACCAGGCAGAACGGATCGGTCATCACCGGTTCGCACACCAGATCAAGACGCGACTTCGGTTCGACCACCACGCCGAAATCGACTTCCCCTTGCCGCACACTTTCCATCACCAGGCTTTGCACCTGGTCGCGCAGCATCAGGTGCACGTCCGGATGGCGCCGGCTGCATTCGGAGATGCAGGCCGGCATCAGGTTGGCCGAGATGGTCGGGCTGGTCGCGACGCGCACCTTGCCGCGCAATTGCTCGCCGTGGCTTTGCGCGGTGTGCAGCAGACGGTCCAGCTCGTCGAGCAGCGGCGCCAGCACTGCGGTCAGCCGCTTGCCGGCATCGGTCAGCTCGACTTCGCGGGTGGTGCGGTCGAACAGTTTCACGCCGAGTTCGGTTTCCAGTTCGCGCACGCTGTGGCTGACCGCCGATTGCGTCAGGCCGATGCTGCCGCCAGTGCGGGTGAAGCTTCTGGCGCGTGCGACTTCGAGCAGCACGCGCAGCTGGCGCAGGGTCACATTCATGAGGTGGATTAATGAATTGATGTAAAAGATGAATTTGAATATTAACTGAGTTTGCGTTCCAATAGCGGGTATGTCTCCGCGTGGGCACGACGGTATGCCCACCCAACGTTTTTTTGGATCACTCATGGCCCGGCCCAGCTATTTGCCCGACAACTTCACCTTTGCGATCGCCGCGACCGTCGCCGGCGCGAGCCTGTTTCCGTGCAGCGGCATCGTCGCGCATGCGCTCGATACGGTCACTGTGCTGGCCATCGGCCTGCTGTTCTTCCTGCATGGCGCGAAGCTGCCGCGCGAAGCGGTGGTTGCCGGCGCGACGCACTGGCGGCTGCATCTGCTGGTGCTGGCGAGCACTTTCGTGATGTTTCCGCTGCTCGGCCTATTGCTGAAACCGCTGGCGCTGAAATTGATGACGCCGGAACTGTATTTCGGCCTGCTGTTCCTGTGCGCGCTGCCGTCGACGGTGCAGGCGTCGATTGCGTTTACCGCGGTGGCGAAGGGCAATGTGCCGGCGGCGATCTGCAGCGCGTCCGCATCCAATCTGTTGGGCATTTTCGTGACGCCGCTGCTGGTCGGCCTGCTGCTGGCCGGCAGCGGCAGCGGCCATGCGTCGTTCGATTCGCTGATGAAGATCGTGCTGCAACTGCTGGTGCCGTTCTGCGCCGGCCAATTCGCGCGCAAATGGATAGGCGCGTGGGTCGACCGGCACAAGACGATGCTGCGGCTGGTTGACCAGGTGTCGATCCTGCTGGTGGTGTACACCGCGTTCAGCGAAGCGGTGAACCAGGGATTGTGGCACCGGCTGCCGCCGTCGGCGCTGGCCGGGCTGGTGGTGATGAACCTGATCCTGCTGGGGCTGGCGCTGAGCATTTCGACATGGACCAGCCGCCGTCTCGGTTTCAACCGCGCCGATGAAACGACGATCGTGTTTTGCGGCTCCAAGAAGAGCCTCGCGAGCGGCGTGCCGATGGCAAAGGTGCTGTTCGCCAGCCAGTCGGTCGGCATGATCGTGCTGCCGCTGATGCTGTTTCACCAGATCCAGCTGATGGTGTGCGCGGTGCTGGCGCAACGCTATGCACGGCGCGCCGGCCAGGCCGAGTCTGCTCTAGCGTGACGCGATCCGGCGCGAACGCCGGATCGCCGCTTTCCTTGCTTCGACCACTTCGCGCAACGCGGCGGCCAGCATTTCCCGCCGTCGCTGCGCCGAGATCATGTGGATGGTGAGGCCGTACGCGCGTACTGCGCGTTCGAGATTGCGTAGTGCGCGCAGTTCTTCGCTGTATTGGTCGTCAAGCATCATGATCTTTTTGTTCTCCACGCACATCAGATACAACCTAGACCGGAATTTCTGAAACTTGTTCCCTGCAGGAACATTTATGGATGGGAACATTGTTCGCCGGAACCGGTCTATTCATGATCTTTCGGATTGCGGAGCGGCGTGGATGAGCAGGATTCAGGTAGGCGATACGGTGGCGTTTCGGCGCGAGGTGGTGCGCAGATGCGGCAGCGACGGCGTCGCCGCATTTCGCGGCAAGGTGATCGAAGTGGCCGGCGAGTGGCTGTTTTTGCAAGAGTGTTGCGGCCGGCGGAAGGTGATGCCGGCGGCGAACATGTGCAAGGTGGCGCCCAGCGGGGTGGTGCTGCAGCTGGTGTGAGCCGGTGCCGTCAATGCGCCCAGAAGCGGAACTGCCCCTGCATCGACAGCGTGCCGTTCAGGTTCACGCGGCCGAGGCTGTCGGTGACCGGCGCCAACGGATCGGCCTGCGCGCTGATCGAATCGAAACCGAAGTCGGTGAATTTCAGCGTGGCGGGCAGAGCCAGTGCCATGTAGTCGCTGCCGTCCGGCTTTTTCTGCACGCTCAGATTGGTATCGAACATGTCGATCAGGCCGTGCAGCTTGTTGACCACCAGGTAGGTGTCGTTGCCGTCGACGTGAAAGCCGATCGACAGGCGGTTGTCGAGCGCGCCCGGCTGCGCCGGGTCGTTCAGCGCGAGGTGCATGGCGAAACTGACGCCGTCGCGGCCGCTGACCTGCGACAGCGACGCGTCGTCGAGTGCCGAAGGCTGCGCCTGTGCGGCGGTGCATAGCGCACACGTCAGCGCGGTTATGAAAATCGTCCGCATGTCAGGGCCTCACCTTGATGTCCAGATACTGGATCTGCATCGAGCCGATGCGGCTGGCGCCGAGGTCCAGGTTGCCGGTGACGTCGCTATGAAACGAGATGTTGTCGATCCGCAGAGTGCCGAGCGCGGCGCCGTTCGCATCCGGCCAGTCGATGCCGAAATGCAGCCGTGCATTGCCCGATGCATCGGTAATGGCATTGAGCATACCCGGCTGCGCAGCGACGTCGGCCACGCGCCATGGCGTGTTCAGCGGCGTGCCGTCGGCCGCCACCGCGCCGAGATGCACGCCGCGCAGATTCATCTGTTCCGTCACGCTCGCCGGCTCCGCGCTGCTTATATCGTCGCGTCCGCGCGGCCGCAACAGGACGTTGCCGATGTCCATCTTCAGCGCCGCGCCGAACGCGATGCCGTCGCCGTTGCGTGGTGTCGACCATTGCAGGCCGCCGCCCTGCAGCACCACATCCTTGAATACCGTGCTGCCGCCGGCGAAGCCGATGCTGTCCGCATCGACGCCCCAGTCGTAGGCCAGCTGCCAGTGTGCGTTGCCGTTCGCATTGGCGGGGAAGGCCAGGCTGACGACATCCGCCATGCCCGGTGCGCCATGCACCACGTCGAGCCGGTACGGATCGGAAAAGCCGGCCGCCGTATCGTCCGAACGCGCGAGATACGGATTGGCGACGTAGAGGCTGGCGTTCGACGGCGCCGGCGCGTAATAGCTGAAGCGTGCATCGCCGGAAAGCGCGAAATTCGACAGGTCGAAGCTCAGGCCGTCGCGCCCTTGCACACCGGACAGCGCGGTATCGTTGAGTGGCTGCATCGCGTGTGCGCCTGGCGTTGCGCCCAGCCCGCACAGCATTGCTCCGGTTGCCAAAAGCCGCTTCATGCCTAATGGGCGAGCGGCAGGTTGGGCGGCGGCGTGCCGGTGGTGTTCAGCGCGGCCAGCCGGTCGCGCCAGTTGAGCCAGAAACCGGCCTGCGCGATGTCGGGTATCTGCGTGGTGCCGGACGGCGCCTGGAACTGCACCGGTGTTTTCAGCACCGACAGCCAGAAGTCGCGGCTGGCGCCGACCGCATCGCCGGCCTTCACGCCGCCGACCTGCGCCAGGTTGAGGCAGCTTCCGCTGCAGCTGCCGTTCCAGCGCTTGCCGCCGCCAGCGTCGGTATGCGAATCGAGCACGCCGGCCGCACCGCCGTCGATGCGCATCGAACCGCTGAGCGTGGACAGCGTCAGGCCGACATCGCCGGCAATGCTGTCGAAGCCGAAGCGCATGCCGACCACTTCGCGCTGCCCGGCATTGCCGACGTTACGATAGACGAATTCCAGGTATGGATTGGTGATCTGCACCAGCCGCTGCGCGGCACTCGCGTCGCTACGGCCGAACTGCAGCAGCGGCATGTCGATGTCGGCACCGCTGCCGTTGCGCGGCGCATAGTTGTATTCGCCAAGACGCACGTTGCGGAAGTTCGCGTTCAGCGCGACGTCGCCGCCGAGCGCGATGCGGGTGAAGTCGAATCCGCCGTAGCTGCTGTTGCTCAATACCAGCAAGCCCTGGCCGTGCGTGGCCGACAGGTCTTGATCGGAAAGCGGGCGCATCTGCGCGTGTACGGCGCCGGCATGCAGCAGCGCGGCCAGGGCCACGGTGGCGATGGCGGAGGTTTGTGGCGCCAGGCTCATGGGTTTCAGATTCATGGTGTGAACGGAAAGCGGTGAAAAAGACGGCTCCGGCTTGCGCCGGAAGCCGTCGTCAAGCAATGACGCAACTCTGGTCGATTGCAGCGATCAGTGCGCCCAGATCCAGACGCTGGTGCCGCGCAGGTCGATCTGGTTCATCGCCAGCTTGCCGAACGAAGCCGCGCTGCCGCCCATCGACACGCCGTCGACCGATACGCTCAGCAGTGCCGCCGCCGGCAGCGTCACGTGGGTAGCGTCGGGTACCGCGATCTGCACCACGTCGCTGGCCGGGTTGAAGAAGTCGCCGCTGGCGCCGACCGCGGTACGGATCGCTGCGAAGGTCGCGCCGCTGATCACGTCCAGCGTGGCGGCCATCAGGCCGTTTGCCTTGATGTGATTGAAGCTCACGTTCGCGTTGTTGTCGGTGGTGTTGGTGTACTGGAAGGAACCGATATCGACGTTCAGGTTGGCCGCGATCGACACGCCGTCCTGGCCGCTGACCTGGCTCAGGCCGTCGTCCTGCATCGGCGTCATGGCGGAAGCAGCCAATGCGACAGCGGACAGCGCGGCGGCAATCGCCGTTTTTTTGATGAACTGCAGTTTCATGGTGGTCTCCTAAATAGAGTGTGGAATTTCGCGAAGAAGTTTTTTGTTTCCCTTGCCGCCGGCGTCTGCTCCCGTTCCTGATAAGAACGCCTTGCCGTGTCCGCCCCTGGTGCGGGCGGACACGCGAACCCCGCAGCGCAACGCCATCGGCTCTTAACATTAAGACAATATTAAGAGCCTTCATGTTAGGGCAGCGGGAAGCGCAGGCGTAGCGCCGTGCGCTGACCCGCGAAGCCAAACGCTTGGCCGCAAGAGCCATCGCGCCGGTGCATGCCGCTTTTTGCGCGCTGCATCGCGAGCGCGCCCGGCCGGCAGCGTGAACGCCTCGCGCAGCGCCGGTTCGCAAGGTCAAGATTAGAAGAATTCCTCTATGGTTTTTTTGACAATCATATGTACCCTCCTATTTCCATCGCGGCACAAGAACAACAACACGCCGCAACACCCGTTCCCCGTACCCATCCTGATTGCTGAGCACATGACGACTTTCACCAAGGCGCAGGAAAAATCATTGGTTCCCGGATCACTGCCGTCGAAGTTCAGGCCGCCGGCCGCCGGTGCGCATTTCGTCGTGCGCGAGCGGGCGACGGAACGGATACGGCAGGCCGGCGCGACGAAGCTGATCCTGGTGCAGGCGCCGCCCGGTTTCGGCATCACCTGCCTGCTGCGCCATTTGCACGACCTGTTTCGCGCCGACGGCTGGGCGATCGCATGGCTGACGCTGGACGCCGGCGACAATGATCTCGACCGCCTGATGAGCTGCCTGCGTCAGGCGCTTGCGCACATGCCGCGCTCGCCCTGGATGACGGAAACCGGCCGGCTGCCGATGACGGACGACGGCTTCGACCTGGCGCAGTCGATCGCGTCGACACCCGTGCCGTTCATGCTGATCCTCGACGAATTCGAGCACCTGCAGAACCCCGCCGCGCTGGCCGTGATCCAGCAGCTCGTGGAAATGCTCGGCCCCCAGCAGCGCATCGCGATCGGTTCGCGCGTACAGCCGACGCTGAGTGTCGGCCGCCTGCGCGCGCGCCAGCAACTGCTGGAAATCGATGCGTCGCAACTGCGCTTCACGCTCGAAGAAACCACCCGCTTCCTGTGCGATCGGCGCAGGCTCAGGCTGGATGCGGACGACATCGTCACGCTGCACCAGGTCACAGGCGGCTGGCCTGCCGCGTTGTGGCTGTCGTCGCTGGCGCTGGAAAACAACGAACACCCGAAACGCTTCATCCGCAATTTTTCCGGCTCGCACACGGCGGTCGCTTCCTATCTTGCCGAGGAGGTACTGTCCTGCAAGCCGAAGTACCTGCAGGACTTCATCCTGCAGACCAGCGTGCTGCAGAAATTCTGCGCCGACAGCTGCGACGCGCTCACCGGCCGCCACGACAGCCGCGAACTGCTGCGCGAACTCGAACGCGCCAACATGTTCCTGACGCCGATCGACGAGCAGCGCAACTGGTTCAGCTACCACCCGCTGTTCGCCGGCTTCCTGCGCGTACAGCTGGAACGGCAATATCCCGGCCTCGCGACGACGCTGCACTACCGCGCCGTATCCTGGTATATCGAACAGAAGCGGCCGACGCACGCGATCGAACATGCGATCGCCACCGGCGACACCGCGCTGATACTCGATCTTCTTACGCGCCACGCGGAATTGCTGTTCCTGCAGGGGCGGGTGCGCCTGCTCGCGCGCTGGTTCGATGCGATCGAGCGCGTCGGCCTGGTCGCGCATCCGAAACTGATCTCGGTGTACGCGTGGTCCCTGATTCATATCAATCGCAGTGCCGAGGCGCTGACGCTGCTGGAAACGGTGACCGACGAATACGGCGTGTCGCCGGTGCCGCATCCCACCTATCACGTGCTGCGCACTTTCAGTCTGGTGATGCTGGACCGGATCGAGCAGACCGCGCCGTTGTGGCACGACCCGCGCATCATCGACGGTGCCGCGGACGAGCCGCTGCTGCGCAGCATGCTGATGATCGGTTGCGCGTATTACCACGCGACCGCGGGCCGCTATCAGGAAGCGCACCTGCTGCTGGATCAGGCCACACATCAACATCCGGCGATCGGCCCGCTGTTCAGCATCGCGGTGGCCGGTTATGTACGCGGCATGCTGGACCTGGTGCAGGGCCGCCTGCGCGCAGCCAGCGCTCGCCTCGTGGCGCTGATCGGCGATGAATCGCAGATGCGCACCCGCACTTCCGGCGTGCATGGCGGCGCGCATTTCGGTGCATTGATCGGGATCGAATCAGGTCCGTCCGACGTGCGCACCGGCGCGGACAGCGGCTTTGCCAGCGTGTACCTGGCGGAAGTGCTGTACGAGATGGATACGCCGCGCGAAGCCAAGCGCCTGTTGAAACTGTATCTGCCGCTGCTGAAGGATGCCGGCATCCCGGACCAGCTGATCACGAGCCATCTGATCTATGCGCGCATCCTGCGCGCCGAAGGCCAGGCCGGTGACGCGCTGCATACCCTGCTGGAACTGGAACAGCTCGGCATGCAGCGCAGGCTGCCGCGCATCATCGACATGGCACGGCTGGAACAGGCGCGTGGCGCGATTCTCGACGGCGACCTGGAAGCGGCGAAAGCGATGCTGTCGCTGGTAGGCAATGCGCCCGCATGGCAGCGGCGCGACCTGCAGATGATCGCCAGCGATCTCGATACACCGGCGCTGGCGACATTGCGACTGCAGGTGCATTGCGGGCAGGCGGCGGCCGCGCTGCCGCTGCTGAAAGAGCAGTTGCAGGAAGCGCATGCGCGCGGCCGCGTGCGCTTCGCACTGCGCGTGAAAGCGCTGCATGCGCTGGCGCTGTCGAATGCCGGCCAGCGCAATCCGGCGTTGCGCGCGATACGCGAAACGCTGCAGGAGGCGCAGCAGGAAGGCTTCGTGCGGCTGTTCAAGGACGAGGGACCGGCGCTGCTGGCGCTGATTCGTGAGATGCGCGACGGCATGCAGGATGCCGGCGCCGAGCAGGGCATGCTGCTGGCGTTCGTGGAAAAAATCCTCCGGCCGGCGCCGCATCTCGCGCCGGTTGCGCGCACTCCTGTGGCCGATAGTGCAGCGGCTCCGGGCGCCGCTGACAGCGAACTCACCGGGCGTGAACTGGATGTGCTGATGCTACTGGCACAGGGTTGCGGGAACCAGGTGATTGCGGAGAAGCTGTTCGTGTCGGTTGCCACGGTGAAGACGCACTTGAGGAATATCAATCTGAAGCTTGGCGCGCATAACCGGACGGAGGCGATTTCGGTGGCGCGGAGGATTGGGGTGATTGCTTGAGTGCTTTTGTGTTCTTCATCTCGTCTTTGCCGGCGATGCAAGTGGTACATCGCATCGCGAACCTCCAGCCAAGTTCCCTCCCCCTTGCAGGGGGAGGGTTAGGGTGGGGGTAGAGTGACCGCACAAAGATAAGCCCTGCGGCAGGCGCACTCTTCATCGCTCACCAACCCAGCCAAAAAATCCCCGCCATCGCTCCACTCATCAGCAATCCTGTCCCCCAATTTCATCATCACCTTTCCAAAATTTCCCCGCACCAATCAATCCCCTTCATTCCCATCCGCCAGGCAAGCGAACTGCGCTTCGCTTGACCCTGCGCAACCGCTTCTCATCCAATCGGATGAGCTTGCCGCATCGATTCCCCTCGTACATTAAAGCCACTCGGAAAACATACCGGACGTCAGGATTTTCGAGGATGCATAGCCATTTCTGTGCATGAATTCCGACGTCGAAAAACGACCGCGAGACACATCGCGGCGTGTACTGCGCTCGATATCGGGCAGATGAAAATCAAGGGAGATGAACAGATGTTGATGATCGTGCTTGGCGTCATTGCGGCGCTGATTTCCGGCGCCGCCGTGACGGCGAAACATCCGCCGGCGGACCGTCCGAAAGGGCAGTTCGAGTTGCCAGAATCGATCGTCGGCGCCGGGCCGGTCACGCAGTCGGTGCAGATCGAACCGTACTCGGAACTGAAGTACCGGCACGTGGTGCGCCAGGCGTTCGATTACAGCTGCGGCTCGGCGGCGCTGGTGACGATCCTGAACTATCACCTCGGCTTGAAGGTGAACGAACAGCAGGCGATGGAGGGCATGCTGGAACGCGGCGAGAAGGAAAAGATCATCGCGCGCCGCGGCTTTTCGCTGCTCGACATGAAGCGCTATCTGGCGTCGCTCGGCGTGCAGAGCGCGGGCTTTCACGCAGAGGTGAACGACCTGCGCACGCTGGACCAGCCGGCGATCGTGCCGATCGATTACGCAGGCTCGCATCACTTCGTGGTGTTTCGCGGCATTCGCGACGGGCTGGTGTACATCGCCGATCCGTCGGCCGGCAACATCGTGTTCTCGATCAGGGAATTCGCCGGCCTGTGGGACCGCAATACGTTGTTCGTCGTCTATCCGCAAAAGGACAAGCCGCCGCTGGCGCAGCTGGCGCTGTCCGACCAGGAGCTCTGCGTATTCGACATGGACCGGGTGAAGGACCGCGCGAACCTGGCGCCGCTCGGCAACGCGCATCTGCTGGAGCGCGCAATCAACTCCGGCTTCAGCGGCAGCTTCCTGCGCCGCCAGTAAATCCCCGCACACAGCCTCGCCACAACACCATTCAAAAGGGAGTCGTCATGAAGATTCATCCGTTCGCCTATTCGTGCGCGTACTCGTGCGCCATCGCGGTTGCGCTGCTGGCCTTGTCCGCGCGGGCGCAGACCGCTTCGCCGCCGGCGACCGGCGACACGTCGAACACTGCTGCCGCGCGCAATGCACTCAAGCAGCAGGAAGGCGATACCGACCAGTCGACGCTGCTGAAGCAGACGCTGACCGCGGTCGACAAGCAGTACTCGCTGATCCGGCGCGGCAAGCTGCAGACCACCTATGACTTCAACTACACCTACATCGGCCAGGAAAAAATCAACGCCGACCTGTCATCCGGCCAACTGACGCTGTTCAACATCGAGAACGACAGCTCGCACACGATCACCAATACGCTGTCGCTCGATTACGGCCTGCGCGACAACGTTACCACCAGCGTCAGCCTGCCGCTGGTCAGCAAGTATTCGCAGAACCCGGCGTTCGACGGCGTGTCGCATTCGCTGGGCGATCTCGGCCTCGGCGTGCGCTGGCAGCCGTTCGAGGTGGAGCGCGGCGAACCGTCGATGACCTTCACCACCAACCTGCGCCTGCCGACCGGCCGCAGCCCGTTCAAGGTCGATGCCAATGAAGGACTGGCAACCGGCGCTGGCGTCACCACCTTCAGTGGCGGCGTGAACGTGAACCATATCGTCGATCCGGTTGCGCTGTTCGGCGCGGTCAACCTGTCGTACAGCTTGCCGGCCACGCATCTGTCGCAGATCCGCAGCGGCCGCACGCTGACCCGGGTCGAGCCTGGTCTCAGCTTCGGCTTCGGCATGGGTTTCGCGTATGCGCTGTCGTACAACATCTCGACCTCGTTCGCGTTGCAGGAATCGATCTCGGCCGGCAGCAAGCTGCGCTTTGCCGATGGCAGCACCTTCAAGACCAACACCCAGACCGCCGGCGTGCTCAGCATCGGACTCGGCTATCGCATCTCGCCGAAGACCACGCTCAACGTCACGACCGGCATCGGCCTCACCGCCGATTCGCCAAACCTGAGCCTCGGCCTCAGCCTGCCACTGGCATTTTGAGCGGGCGCGACGGCAATGAATTTCTTCCCGCGCCTGCGCTACCGATGTGCGCGCACCGGATTGGCGGCGGCGATGTTGACTGCGCTGTCCGCACCCCCGGCGCACGCGGCGCTTACCGAAAACCTCGCGACCAGCGCAACCGCAATGTCGCTCGGCAATGCGGTGACCGCCGACCCGCCGGGTATCGAATCGATTCACTTCAACCCGGCCGGGCTGGCGCGACTGAAAGGGGAGCAGCATACGTTCACGATGTTCGGCGCATCGATCCGCACCAATGCGACGCTGCATGCGGCCGACGATTTCGATATCGGCGGCTTCCGGCAGGACCCGCTGGACGGCGCCAGCACCGGGCCGGTGCGGCAGACGCTGTACATCCCCGGCGTCGGCCTGCCCAACTGGCGCCTGCCGGCGGCGGTGGTGCCTGGTCTCGGGCTGTCGTACAACAAGCCGGATTCGCCGTTCACCTTCGGCACGATGAGCTATGTGACGCAAGCGATCAGCATCGACCGCAGCAAGGACCCGCTGGACCCGGCGCGCTTCGACGGCCGGCTGATCCAGTTGCAGCGGTTGGTGTATGCATCGCCGGCGGTCGGCTACAAACTGACGGATACGCTGAGCGTCGGCGTCTCGGTGCCGATCGCGCATTCCGCATTCGCATTCAACACCGACATGCGGTTGCCCAACAAGCTGATCGGCATCATCGGCAAGACCCAGGAAGGCTGGTGCCCGGATGGCGGCAACCTGCTCGACACGCTGGGGCCGGGCCTGTGCGGCGGCGGCCCGGAAGGGCGGCTGAATCCGTTCAAGAAGGCAGCCAACATCAATCTCGACATCACCGCGCCGGTCGATCCCACCATCAACCTCGGCGTGCTGTGGGAGCCGGCCGACTGGTTCGCCCTCGGCGTGGTGTACCAGAAGGGTTCGAAGGCGGTGCATACCGGCCGCTATGAAATCACTGCCGAACCGATGGTGCGCGATTTCGTGCAGGGCCTGTATTCGAGCCTGCAGGGGCCGATCATCGCGGCCACGCTCGGCTTGCCGCAATCGATTCCTGCCGTTCAGACCGGCAACGTGACGGCCATCATTCCGTTTCCGACGCACTGGCAGATCGGCGTCAAGCTGAAGCCGGTCGATTATCTGCAGCTCAACGTCGACGCCAACTACACCGACTGGGGCAGCTGGGACGCGCTGACCTTCAAGTTCGACCAGAGCATCAAGCTGCTGGAAATGGCGCGCATGTTCGGCATTCCCGATTCGACGCAGCTGACGATCCCGCGCGGCTATCGCAGCGTCTGGCATTTCGGCTTCGGCCTGCAGACCAAGGTGAGTGAAAAGCTGACGCTGCGCTTCGGCTACGAACCGCGCAAGAGCTCGATTCCGGCCGATCGCATCGACCTGATCGCGCCGCTGCCGGACGTGAAAGTCTATAGCGCCGGCTTCAACTACAAGCTCGACCAGAACAGCGACATCAGCGTTGGCGCCAGCTACATGAAGGGCGATTTCCACGTGCCGGCGCGCAGCGACTGCAACCTGAATTGCGACAATTTTTTCAACCTGATCTACAACCCCTATGCCGGCATGGATGTGTCGGGCGGAATCCGGGTGCGCTATCTCGGCATCAGTTACACGCAGCGCTTTTGAGCGCTACCGCCCGCATGCCAATGCATATTTTCAAAAGGAGCCGATGCCATGTTCAGATCCCTCATTGCCGTTGCCGCCGTCACACTATTCACGCTCTGCGCGGCGAGCGCCGCTGCGCAGAGCGCGCCGGCCGCCGTTGCGCCGGCCAAGCAGCAACTGGTGCAGCGCGTCTTGCAGCTATGGCACGTCGAAGCGCTTGGCCAGGCGATGCTGCAGGAGCCGGTGGCCGAAGCGGTACAGCAGGCGCGTGTGATGCTGCAGGGCCGCGCGCCGGCCGACCGGCGCGACGCCGCGATGCACGACATCGCCGATGATGCGAAAAAATTCATCGACGAAACCATGCCGCTGGTCGACAAGAGCGCGCAGAAGCTGATTCCGTCGACCGTCGCGCCGCTGCTGGCAGAACGCTTCAGCGAAGACGAGCTGCGCCAGATCGTCGCGATCCTGGAATCGCCGGTCAAGCAGAAGTTCGAAGCGATGATGCCGGAAATGCAGAAGGCGCTCGGCGAAAAACTGGCGGCGGAAACCGGGCCGGTGATCGATCCCCGGCTGCAGGACCTGAAACAGCGCATCGGCCTGCGCCTGCGCACGGCGGTGACGCCCTGATCCATGCAAATGTCTCGCCATGTCACACAACTTCAACGAGGTTGACAGTATGATGTACTCGTCGGCGACGGACTTGATACGCGGTTTCCGCGCACATCTCGCAGCGAGCGGCTTCGACGCGGACGCCCTGTTCGCGCAGGTCGGGCTGGACGAACGGGATTGCATCGCCGACGACGCGCCGACGCTGTCGGACAAGCTCAGCCATCTGTGGCTGCTGCTGCTGCAGGCGTCCGGCGATCCGCAGCTCGGACTGACGTTGGCGTCGCCGCAGCCGCTCGACCGTTCCGGGCTGATCGGCCACATCATGCGCGTGTCGCCGGATATCAGGAGCGCGATCGAGAACCTGGTGCGCTACACGCCGCTGGTATCGCCCGCAATGCACAGCACGCTGGAACAGGCGGCGGGCCGCACCCGCGTACTGCTTGATCTGCCTTCCGTCCGGCGGCCGGTACCGCGCCAGCGCTACGATTTCATCTGGTCGATGGCACTGCGCGCGCTGCGTTCGGCCGCCGCGCGCGACGGGCTGAAGCCGGCACTGGTGAGCTATGCGTTTCCGCCGCCCGCCACGCTGCAGGCGCACAGGGCCGCGTTCGGCTGCGAAGTACGTTTCGACATGTCCGCCAACGCAATGGAATTCGACGACGCCGATCTGCGCGCGCCGATTCCGATCGCCAATCCGCTGGCGGCCGACTGGGCGCTGCGCATGCTGGCCGAGCTGGCGCAATCGCAGCGCGAATGGAACCTGAAACTGCCGGCGGTGCCGGAGCAGGCCCGGCCGGGCGCAAGTTTCAGCGCCAGGGTGCAGCAACTGCTGGCCGGGATGCTGGACAAGGGCGAGCCGCTGCGCGAAGAAGTCGCACGGCGTCTGATGATGAGCGAGCGCACGCTGCAGCGTCGCCTCGCGGAAGAGGGCACCAATTTCACTCGGCTGGTGGACGACACGCGGCGCGGCATCGCGCAGCAATTTCTCGGCGGTGCACAGGTGTCGCTGAAAAAGCTCAGCTTCCAGCTCGGCTTCTCCGACCCCAGTGCGTTCTGCCGCGCGTGCAAGCGCTGGTTCGGCCTGTCGCCGCGGCAGCTGCGGCAAAGAGCCAGGGCGGGCATCTACGTCGCGCCGGCCATGCTTCCCGCTGCCCGTCCTGAAGTGGCGGGCAGGCGGCTGGGCGACGCCGAATTCTTCATCGCGCAGTGAAGGTATGTGCGGCGCGTTTCACTCCAGCGTGCCGGAGCTCGTCAGCGGATCGCGTGGAAATTGTGCGGGCCGGCTGACCGTGGTGTCGATAACCGGTTCGAACGCGCCTGCCTTCGGATGCAGCGTGCAATCCGTGCCGCTGTTCCGCGAGCTGCCGAGCGGCAGCGTGTAGCCGATGCCGACCGTGGTGTCGTTGCTGGCGAAGGCTGCGACACGCGACACGCTGACATGCCAGCGATCGCGCCCGACGCTCAGATCGAGCCGGTTCGAGTCTTCGCTGCTGCTGTAGCCGCCCTGCAGCTGCATGCAGTTGTCGAAATATTGCGAAAACCGGACCCGGCTTGCCACTACATCGCGGCCGCCGCGCGTACCGTCGGTCGAATAATAGGCCAGCCGATTGCGCTCGCGCCAGAGATCGATCTTCGATTGCGAGGTCGGTTGCAGGCTCAGGTTGAGCACATGGCCTTGCTGGCTTCCGCCTGCCAGTCCCTGTGCATCGGACAGTACAGGGCTTGGGCTTGCCGCATGCGCAGCAGCCGCATCATTTGCTTCAACCGCATATGCGGTCATGCCGATGCCGCTCACCAGCCCGCCACGCCAGGAACGTCGCGCACCGAGCAGAACGCTGTTCTGCTGGACCGCATTCGGTGCGCCGGTATCGGCCGGCGTATCGTTTGCGCGCAACTGGCCGCCGGCCAGGCGCAGCCGGAAATCATGGTCGGGCGCGTAGACGCCGTTGACCCACAGGTCGGAATAGGCGCTGCCCTGATGCAGCGCCGCACCCGCGCCCAGTTCGTCGGTCAGCAGCGTGCCGTAGTCGAGCGTGACCGAACGTTCCATCCCCAGGTATTCGTCGAGCCGCGCGCCCCACTTTTGCTGCCGGGTCGCATAGCCGAGCTCGACGCTTTCACCGTCCAGGCCGAAGTGTCCGGCCTTTGCATTGTCGGCGCTCGGGATGTCGGGAAGGTTGCTGTACGCATGCTGCTGCGCGTCTGCCTGCGTCCAGCCTGCGCACAGCAGCATGCCGGCAAGGCAGCAGGCTTTTGCGGTGAAGGATCGGACGGAGAAATGCATGTCGAATCGGCTCGTCTGTCGCTACGGATCTCGTGATGTCTTGGCAAGCGTCGCGCGTGGCGTTGGCTGCTGTTCCTGGAGCGAACATTATATTGGCTGTCGATCGGATTTCGACTTGAGAAGAGTCGAATTTTGGGCGGTGTCGGTGCTTTCTTAAGCTTGTTGCATTGGTTGTTGTTGCTTTGATTAGCTGGAGGTTTTTGATTTTCTGAGTGGGCTGATTTGGCTTGGTGCAGTTTTGTTATTTGCCTTGCGTTTTTTGGTTTTTTTGCTGGGTGACTTGATATCGTTTCTATGGAGTGCAAACAGTATCGAATCACCGAAGCGCAAACCGCATCGCTTCATCAAAGAATCGAATTCTCGCCCGCTATTTTTTACGCAAGCCGAGCAGCACCAGAGCCGCTGCCGCGAACGCGGCGCCTGCATAAAACGTCGCCGCCGCGCCGACCACATCCCACAGCAGCCCTGCCAGTACGCTGGCGGCCAGCATCATCAGCCCGCTCGCGAGGTTGAACAAGCCGTACCCGGTACCGCGCAATTCCGGTGGCGCGGTATCCGCCACCATCGCCGCCAGCAGGCCCTGCGTCGCGGCCATGTGCAATCCCCAGAACATCAGCCCCGCGCCGACCCAGGGCAGCCGGTCGCTATGCGCGAGCAGCAGGTCGGCTGCGATCAGCGGTGCGATGCCCA
Source organism: uncultured Noviherbaspirillum sp. (assembly GCA_966211585.1). GTDB lineage: Bacteria > Pseudomonadota > Gammaproteobacteria > Burkholderiales > Burkholderiaceae_D > Noviherbaspirillum. The sequence goes on from CBIHNU010000025.1 coordinate 46,564, forward strand.
GCATCAGCAGCGCCGAGTGCGACATCCGGTCTGCCAGTATTCCCAGCGGATAGGCACCGGCCGCGTACACCAGGTTCATCACGATCAATACCAGCGGCGTCAGCGCCAGCGCCAATCCGCCCTGCTGCGCGCGCAATACCAGGAAGGCTTCGGAGAAACGCGCCAGCGTCAGCACTGCACCCGCAACGACGACCCACCAGTAAGCCGCCGGTAATCGAGACAGTGCGGCGCGGGAAATCGGAAACGCGACCTTGCCGGTGCGCGGCGGCCGGGCCGGTTCGCGTACGCCAAACGCCAGCAGGCAGACCGCGAGTACGCCGGGAATCACGGCAATCCAGAACACCCGGTGGAAATCGTCCGCCCACACCAGCATCAGTCCCATTGCCAGCAACGGCCCGGCAAACGCACCGACGGTATCAAGCGATTGCCGCAATCCGAACGCGGCGCCGCGCAACTCCGGTGCAGTGACATCGGCGACCAGCGCATCGCGCGGCGCGCCGCGAATGCCTTTGCCGATGCGGTCCAGAAAGCGCGCGCCCAGCACCCAGCCGATGCCGGACGCCAGCGCGAACAAGGGCTTGCTTGCCGCGCCCAGCCCGTAGCCGATGACCGCCAGCCACTTGCGCTTGCCGATATAGTCGCTGAGCACGCCGGAAAACACTTTCGCGATCAGCGCAGTTGCTTCGGCGACGCCTTCGACCATGCCGACAGTGGTGGCACTCGCTCCCAGAACCACGGTCATAAACACTGGGAGCAGGCTGTGAATCATTTCCGACGACACATCCATCAGCAGGCTGACGAAGCCCAGCACCCACACAGTGCGTGGAATCCGGACACGGGTTTTGCGAAGATTTACGTCATCCATGTGAAAAACAGTGTTTTTGTTGTCCTGACGCAGCAAATTCGTTGGAAAAGCGGGCTCGATCCCTGGCAGGGAAATTCGGGTTTTTCACTTTTATTGGTAGAATCAAGCACTTAACTCATTTTGAAGGTGCGTATGCTGTACCCAGAACTATTCAAATCGCTCGAACAGGTTCGCTGGAACATGGAAAAGGATATCCCATGGGACCAGTTCGATGCCACCAAGTTGTCCGACGAGCAGGCGCAAACGATCCGGATGAACGCGATCACTGAATGGTCGGCATTGCCCGCAACCGAAATGTTTTTGCGCGACAATCGCGGCGACAGCGATTTTTCGGCGTTCATGTCGGTCTGGTTCTTCGAAGAACAGAAGCATTCGCTGGTCTTGATGGAGTATCTGCGCCGTTTCCGTCCGGACCTCGTGCCCACCGAAGAAGAATTGCACAATGTGCGTTTCGAATTCGACCCGGCGCCGCCGCTGGAAACCCTGATGCTGCATTTCTGCGGCGAGATTCGCCTCAATCACTGGTACCGCTGCGCATCCGACTGGCATACCGAGCCGGTGATCAAGCAGATCTACAAGATCATCAGCCAGGACGAGGCGCGCCATGGCGGCGCCTACCTGCGCTATATGAAGAAGGCGCTGAACGAAGTCGGCGACAGTGCGCGCGCCGCATTCGCCAAGATCGGCGTGCTGATGGCCTCGGCACGGCGCACCGAGAAGCCGCTGCATCCGACCAACCTGCATGTCAACGAAAAGCTGTTCCCGAACGACACCGTGCAGAGCCGCCTGCCCGATCCGGGCTGGCTCGAACGCTGGCTCGACGGCCAGATCCAGTTCGACGGCGAGTGGGAAAAGAAAGTGATCGACCGCATCCTGCACAATATGTCGCTGCTGTTCGAGCGCACCTTTGAATCGGTGCAGGACCTGAACCGCTACCGCAAGGAAGTGACGGTTCGTCTCGGCGCCGGCCTGAAGCCTGCTGTCTGATTATCGGATTGCCGCACTGCGCGGTCTCGCGTATAAATACAAAGCCGCAAGCATTTCGCCTGCGGCTTTTTTCATTGTTTCCTGATGCCTGATTTCGAGAAAAAAATCTGCACGCGCACCGAGCTGCAACAGAGGGTCGCGCAACTTCCCAAGCCGGTGGTGCTGACCAACGGCGTGTTCGACATCCTGCATCGCGGCCATGTCACCTACCTCGCGCAGGCGCGCGAACAGGGCGCGTCGCTGGTGGTCGCAGTCAATACCGATGCGTCGGTGAAGCGGCTCGGCAAGGGCGATGATCGCCCGATCAATACCTGCGAAGACCGGATGGCGATCCTCGCCGCGCTGGAAGCGGTGAGCATGGTAGTGCCGTTCGATGAAGACACCGCGCTGGAGGTGGTGCAGCAGGCGCGGCCCGACGTGTACGTGAAGGGCGGCGATTACGACATGACGGCGATCCCGGAAGGCAAGGCTGTCATCGCCTATGGCGGTCGCGCGATCGCGATCGATTTCGAACACGACCGCTCGACCAGCAAGCTGTTGTCGAAAGTCAGAAAGGTGGCGTCATGACGCATTTCGCGGCATTGGCGGAAGTCACGCGCGGCGACACGGTGGAATCGGTGCATGCGGGTGCGGTCGCGGTCGTCAACATCAGCGGCGATCTGCTGCATTACGCCGGCGATCCGCATTTCATGACCTTTACCCGTTCAACGCTCAAGCCGTTCCAGGCGCTGCCTTTGCTGCGCGGCGGCGGTGCAGCGCACTTCGGCTATACGCGCCGCGAAATCGCACTGCTATGCGCCAGTCATTCCGGCGAAGCGATGCATGTGGACGCGGTGCAATCGATGTTGCACAAGGCCGGCTGCGACGAACATCACCTGCGCTGCGGCTGCCATGTGCCGCTGCATTATGCAGTCGAAGACAGGGAACCGCAGGCGGGGGCACGCTTCAACCAGCTGCAGCACAATTGCAGCGGCAAGCACGCGGGCTTTCTCGGCTATTGCGTGCAGCACGGGCTACCGCTGGATACTTACATCGATCCCGCGCATCCGCTGCAGCAGGCAGTCAGGCAAAACGTAGCCGAGATCGCCGGCCTCGCGCTGGATGAATTAAGGTCGGGCATCGACGGCTGTTCCGCCCCTAATCACGCGATGCCACTGTCACGGCTGGCGTTCGCCTATGCGCGACTGGCGCAAGGCAGTGAATCGCCGGTTTTCGGCGATACGCTGGCCACCTTGTTCGATGCAATGACCGGCTATCCGGAGCTGGTATCCGGCACCGGCCGCAGCGATCTCGCATTCATGCAAACCGCACCCGGTGACTGGGTTGCGAAAGTCGGCGCCGAAGGCGTGCAGGTCATCGGCATCCGCTCGGCTGGGCTGGGCATCGCGGTCAAGGTGGCCGATGGCAATGCGCGCGCGCTGTATCCGGCCACAATCGCGGTGCTGCAGCAACTCGGCTTGCTGCCGGCAGTCGAGAATACGCCGCTGGCTTCGTGGCTGCGGCCGCAACTACGCAATTACGCCGGTCTGCAGGTCGGCGAGGTGCGACCTGCAGTCACGCTGCTCAAGGCGTGAATCTGCCTTAGTGGTCCGACATCGGCTTCTTGTCGCTTTGCTTCGCGTTCGGTTCCGCTACTACTACTACTACCGACACCTCGGCCTTGCCCGCCTTTTCGAAGGTGAGCGTCATCGGAAACTTGTCGCCCGCCTTCAGCGGCTGGCGCAACCCGATCAGCATCAGGTGATAGCCGTGGCCCGGCGTCATCTCGATCTTCGATGCCGGTTTCAGTTCGACGCCGTCGACCTCGCGCATTTTCATCACGTCGCCTTCCATCGACATCGTATGGATCTGGACTGACTGCGCGGCCGGAGAGCTGATCGCGACCAGCTTGTCCGCGTCCTTTCCCTTGTTTTCAATGACCAAGTAGGCGCCGCCGGAACGCTGCATCGGCACCGTCGGCCGCGCAAAAGGATGTTCGATATGCAAGCCACCCAACGTGTATTCGTGTGCATGGGCAACGGTGCCGGCGACGAGTGCGGCGGCAAGAACGAGCAGGGAACGAAGGTGCATGAATGATCCTTTTGAATGGAATGGGAAATCGAAAAAATCAGCTGCCGCCCGCGTAGCCATGCTGCCGCCATGCCTCGTAGACGACGACCGCAACGGTATTCGACAGGTTCAGGCTGCGGTTGTCCGGCCGCATCGGCAGTCGTATCCGTTGTCCTAGGGCAAACGATTCGCGCAGCGCAGGTGCCAGCCCCCGGGTTTCCGATCCGAAAACGAACACGTCGCCGGGGCGGAATGCAACGCCTGCAAACGGCGTCGAACCATGCGTGGTAAGCGCGAACATGCGGGCCGGATCGGGCGATTCGCTGCCGATGAAGGCTTGCCAGTTGCGGTGCACCTTCATCGTCGCATAGTCATGATAATCGAGTCCGGCGCGCCGCATCTTGGCGTCATCCAGCGGAAAGCCGAGCGGCTCGACCAGATGCAGCTGCGCGCCGGTATTCGCGCACAGGCGAATGATGTTGCCGGTATTCGGCGGGATTTCCGGTTCAACCAGAACGACATGAAACAAGAGCAACTCCCTTTATTTTTGTGGCGTGCGCGCAAACACGAAATTGGTGACGCGGGTCGCGCCGAAGCGTTTCAGCGTCGCCGCCACTTCGTCCAGCGTTTCACCGGTGGTCATCACGTCGTCGACCACGCCGAGATGCTGGCCGCGCACGCGTTCGATCGCGTCAGCCGGCACCAGGAACGCACGCCGCATGTTCGCATGCCGCTCGTCCGGATGCAGCAGGGATTGCGCGCGCGTTTCGCGCTGGCGAACCAGCAGCCGCGCATCGACCGGAATGCCGAGCGAACGCGACAATGGCTTCGCGATTTCCAACGCCTGGTTGAAGCCGCGTTCGGTCAGCCGGCGCGAACCCAGAGGCACTGCGGTCAAGCGTGACGGCAGCGCGACTTCCCGGTTGTGCAGCAAAGTGTCGCGAATCATGTCCGCAAGCAAGGGCGCCAGTTCCAGGCGGCTGCCGAACTTCAACGCCAATGCCAGTCGATCGAGCGGCGCCGCATAGTCGGTGGCCACAACGGTCGCGTCGAACGATGGCGGTTTTTTCAGGCACGCGCCGCAAATGACATCCGTTGCGCTGCCGTCGTCGGACAACGGCAGTGCGCAGCGGCGACAGCGCCGGACCTGCAACTGGAAAACCTGCGCCTGGCAGCCTTCGCAAATCGCCCGCTCATTATTATGTCCGCACAATGCGCAGGCGGACGGCAGCATCGACGGCAGTCGCGTGAGCATATGTTGAGACCAATGGCGCAGGCGGGAAAACATGGAGCAGGCAAATCTCCAAACGTGTAAACTGCCTCATTATCTCATTGCATGCCATCGCTTCCTTCGTGCCACAGCCTTCCCCAAACGATACTGCCGTAAGCGCCCCGATCGACTTGCGGCGCGTGCGCCGTCTGTTTGACGCGCCGGCGCGCATCGCCGAGTCGGATTTCCTGCGACGGGAAATCGCCAGCCGCATGCATGAACGCCTGGCGCTGGTCAAGATTCAACCGCAGCGTGTCCTCGACGCCGGCTGCGGTGGCGGCGCCGACCTGCCGTTGCTGCAGGGGCAGTATCCGGGCGCAGGAATACTTGGCATTGATGCATCGCCGCCACTGTTGGCCGCTGCGCGCGACAGTCAGGCGCGCAATCTTTCGTCGATAAATCGCCTGCTGGCAAAATTGCTGCCGGCCAAGACAGGTGGCGCGCTCGGGCCGGGCGCGGCCCTGCTGTGCGGCGACTTCGCGGCGCTGCCGTTGCAACGCAACGCGCTGGACCTGATCTGGTCTAACCTCGCGCTGCATTGGCATCCGCAGCCCGATCGCGTATTCGCCGAGTGGCGCCGTGTGCTGCGGGTCGAGGGCCTGCTGATGTTCTCCTGTTTCGGGCCCGATACCTTCAAGGAAGTACGGGAAGCATTCGCCGGCGTGGACGATGCCGCGCATGCATTGTCGTTTGTCGATATGCATGATTTCGGCGACATGCTGATCAATGTCGGTTTTTCCACGCCGGTCATGGATATGGAAACCATTACGGTCACTTACGAGTCGGTCGACCGGCTGATCGCCGACGTGCGCGCCTGGGGTGGCAATCCGTTACTGACGCGCCGGCGCGGACTGCTCGGCCGCAGCGCATGGGCCGTGGTCGCAAAGAGACTGGAGCAGGAGCGTCGCGCGGACGGAAGGATTCCGCTGACATTCGAAATCATCTACGGGCACGCGTTCCGGCCGACGCCAACCACGACCGCCGCAGGCGAAAGCATCATCCGACTTGACTTGCGGGGAAAATGATCTGGATCATGGGTGCAGCGCGGCTTTTATGCTTGATAACGGGCACTATTACGACTTATACTTCCAGAGTTTTGCGCAGGACTTGTATCGCTGCATTCCGATACAGAAATGGGGCGTCATGTTCAGGCGCGGTCGGCTTCGCGCCTCTTATGCGAGCCGAGCAACTGATCGGGAATACGTTGCGTTGAATGCAGATTGCCTGCTGGTCGAGTGGATAGCGGTGGGGAGAGACGGCCAGCCCGAAGCGACCGGTGCCACGCACTGGTGTTCGAGAGACAGACAGAATTCTAATTTTGGGCATTTGAGGAAACTATGAAACTTGCGAAGCGCCTTCAATCGTTGATGCTCGGTGCGTCGCTCCTGGCGGCAGGTGTGCCGTCGTGGGCGGTGGTGGACAGCCAGGGCGGTCCGGCGGTACTCGAAATGAATTTCCAGCCACCGGTCACGGCCATCGCCAGCGAAATCTATTCGCTGCACACCATGATGCTGATCATCTGCCTGGTGATCTTCATCGCGGTGTTTGGCGTGATGTTCTATTCGATCTTCAAGCATCGCAAGTCGCGTGGCCATCAATCGGCCACCTTCCATGAAAGCACCGCAGTTGAAATCGCCTGGACTGTTGTCCCGTTCCTGATTGTGATCGGCATGGCCTTGCCGGCAACCAAGACGGTGGTCGCGATGAAGGACACTTCCAATGCCGACCTCACGATCAAGGCCACCGGCATGCAGTGGAAATGGGGCTACGACTATCTGAAGGGCGAAGGCGAAGGCATTTCCTTCCTGTCCGCGTTGTCCACTCCGCGCGACCAGGTGGTCGATCCCACCAAGGTCAAGGACGACAATTACCTGCTGGAAGTCGACAATCCGGTAGTTGTCCCGGTCAACAAGAAGATCCGCATCATCACTACCGCGAACGATGTGATTCACTCGTGGACTGTGCCGGCATTCGGCGTGAAACAGGATGCGATTCCGGGTTTCGTGCGCGACACCTGGTTCAAGGCGGAAAAAATCGGCACCTATCGCGGCCAGTGCGTCGAACTGTGCGGCAAGGAACATGCGTTCATGCCTATCGTTGTCAATGTCGTGTCTGAAGACGACTACAAGAAATGGGCGGACGGCAAGAAGAAGGAAATGGCGGCGCAGGCCGAGGATCCGAACAAGGTCTGGACTCTTGAAGAATTGAAGCAGCGCGGCGAAAAAGTATTCCTGGCGAATTGCGCTGCCTGCCATCAGGCAACCGGCAAAGGCGTTCCGGGCGCGTTCCCCGCACTGGACGGTTCGCCGATTGTGAATGGTCCGAAGGCCGCGCAGATCCATCTCGTCCTGAACGGCAAGAATGCGATGCCGGCGTGGAAGGGCGTGTTATCGGATACCGATATCGCCGCCGCGATCACCTATACCCGCAACGCATGGTCCAACAAGGCCCAGGAAAACATTGTTCAACCGGCTGAAGTGCTGGCTGCGCGCAAGTAATTGAATCCAGGAGATGAGATGAGCACCACTGCAATCGATCACGCACACGATCATTCTCACGATCACGCGCACGACCACCCGCACGGCTGGCAGCGCTGGTTGTTTGCCACCAATCACAAGGATATCGGCACACTGTACCTGTGGTTTTCGTTCACCATGCTGATGTCCGGCGGTGTCCTGGCGATGTTGATTCGAGCCGAACTGTTCAAGCCGGGCCTGCAATTCTTCCAACCTGAATTCTTCAATCAGCTCACCACGATGCACGGGCTGATCATGGTGTTCGGCGCGATCATGCCGGCCTTCGTCGGCTTCGCCAACTGGATGGTGCCGCTGCAGATCGGTGCCGCCGACATGGCATTTGCGCGGATGAACAACTTCTCGTTCTGGCTACTGCCGCCCGCCGCGATCCTGCTGGTCGGTTCGTTCCTGGTTCCCGGCGGCGCCACCGCAGCCGGCTGGACCATGTATGCGCCATTGTCGACGCAGATGGGCATCGGCCATGACATGGCGATTTTCGCGATCCACATCATGGGCGCATCGTCGATCATGGGCTCGATCAACATCATCACCACCATCCTCAACATGCGCGCGCCCGGCATGACGCTGATGAAGATGCCGATGTTCTGCTGGACCTGGCTGATCACCGCCTACCTGCTGATCGCGGTGATGCCGGTGCTGGCCGGCGCAATCACGATGACGCTGACCGACCGCCACTTCGGCACCTCGTTCTTCAATGCCGCCGGCGGCGGCGATCCGGTGATGTACCAGCACATCTTCTGGTTCTTCGGCCATCCCGAGGTCTACATCATGATCCTGCCGGCGTTCGGCATCATCTCGCAGATCATCCCGGCGTTCGCCCGCAAACCGCTGTTTGGCTATGCATCGATGGTGTACGCGACCGCGTCGATCGCGATTCTGTCGTTCATCGTCTGGGCGCACCACATGTTCACCACCGGCATGCCGGTGACCGGCCAGCTGTTCTTCATGTACGCGACGATGCTGATCGCGGTGCCGACCGGCGTCAAGATCTTCAACTGGATCGCGACCATGTGGAAAGGCTCGATGACCTTCGAAACCCCGATGCTGTTTGCGATCGGTTTCATCTTCGTGTTCACCATGGGCGGCTTCACCGGCCTGATCCTGGCGATCACGCCGATCGACATCCAGATGCAGGATACCTATTACGTGGTGGCGCACTTCCACTATGTGCTGGTGGCCGGTTCGCTGTTCGCACTGTTTGGCGGTTTCTATTACTGGGCGCCGAAATGGACCGGTTTCATGTACAACGAAACCCGCGGCAAGATCCACTTCTGGAATTCGCTGATCTGGTTCAACGTCGCGTTCTTCCCGATGCACTTCCTCGGCCTGGCCGGCATGCCGCGCCGCTATGCCGATTATCCGGCGCAGTTCACTGACTTCAACATGGTGGCCTCGATCGGCGCATTCGGCTTCGGCTTGAGCCAGGTGTACTTCCTGTTCTTCGTGGTGTTGCCGTCGATCCGCGGTGGCCAGAAGGCGGCAGACAAGCCTTGGGAAGGCGCGGAAGGCCTGGAGTGGACTGTTCCGAGCCCGGCACCGTTTCATACCTTTGAAGTGCCGCCGACCGTCAAGTAATCATGGAGCGGCGGGCGAGAGTCCGCCGCAGTCCGCCAATGTCCAATGAAAAAAAGCCGAATAACCTGAAAACCGCGTTAATTCTGGCGACGATTGCGCTGATGTTTTTTGTCGGCATTTTCGTTCGCCACATCTGGCTGGGCTGAGATGGGAACCAGTGGAAAAGGCGACGGCCAGGAGCGCGGACTGAACCGGCAGATGCTGCGCAAGCTGCTGGTGATTGCCGTTCTGATGTTCGGCTTCGGCTATGCCTTGGTTCCGGTGTACAGGAAGATTTGCGAAGTAACCGGCATCAATGTATTGACGTCGCAGGAAGAAGCGGGGAAGAGTGTCGGCAATACCCAGATCGACAAGACCCGTACGTTGACGATCGAGTTCGATGCCAATTCGCGCGGCCCCTGGCGTTTCCGGCCCCTGGTTTCCAGCATGCAGGTGCATCCGGGCGAGATGGCGCAGGTGGTTTATGAAGTGGTGAACACGCAGCCGCGCAGCGTCAATGCGCAGGCGATTCCGAGTTATGCGCCACAGCAGGCAGCGGCCCACTTCAAGAAGGTCGAATGTTTTTGTTTCCGCCAGCAGACGCTCGGCCCCAACGAGGCGAAGCAGATGCCGGTCGTGTTTTACATCGATCCGGCCTTGCCGAGGGATGTGAAGACGATCACACTGTCTTACACGTTCTTCGAAGTTGGCGGCCCCGGCAAGAAGGCAGGCTGAAGAAATGAGTGATGATTTTAAGAGAGCGACCCAGCGCAAGGCATCGTTTGGCGCCACGCTGAAAGCAGTGTTCTGGTCGTTTTTCGGCGTCCGGAAAAAAAGCGACTATGAGAAGGATACGCAGCAGCTCAATCCGGTGCATGTGGTTATTGCCGGTGTCATCGGAGCCATCATTTTTATCGTAACGCTGCTGCTCATCGTAAAAAGCGTCGTCGGGAAGTAACTATTTAAATATTTGAAATATTTGTATTGGGAGATGGAGATGAGTTCTCAGCAAGGTAATGCGCCTTACTACTTCGTGCCAAGCCCGTCCAGATGGCCGGTACTCGCTGGCGCATCGCTGCTTTTGACGATGGCGGGGGCGTCTGCATGGGTGAATGGTTTTGGCTGGGGACCCTATGCAAACGGGCTGGGCATACTGTCTCTGCTCGTCGTGCTGTACAACTGGTTCGGCGATGCGATTGCCGAGTCGGAAGGCGGCCTGTACAACAGCCGGGTTGATGTTTCCTACCGCTGGAGCATGAGCTGGTTCATTTTCTCGGAAGTCATGTTCTTCGCCGGCTTCTTTGGCGCATTGTTCTATGCGCGTTCGATATCGCTGCCATGGCTGTCCGACCTCGACCACAAGATTCTATGGCCTGACTTCAACGGGCAATGGGGCAATACGCCGGCGGGCACCATCGAGCCGTTTGGCAAGATGGGACCGTTCCCGATTCCGACCATCAATACCGCCTTGCTGCTGACCTCCGGCGTGACGCTGACCATCGCCCACCATGCATTGCGCGCCGGTCATCGTGCGAAGACTGCATTCTGGTTGTTCGCGACCATTCTGCTCGGCGCAACCTTTATGGGCTTCCAGGCATTCGAGTACTACCATGCCTATCATGAGCTGAACCTGAAGCTGACCTCGGGCATCTACGGGTCGACTTTCTTCATGCTGACCGGCTTCCACGGTTTTCACGTGACGATGGGAGCGATCATGCTGACGGTCGTGCTGATCCGTGTGTTGAAAGGGCATTTCACGCCGGATCATCACTTCGCCTTTGAGGGCGCGGCCTGGTACTGGCACTTCGTTGACGTCGTATGGCTCGGTCTGTACGTTGTCGTGTACTGGCTCTGATCCGCGAAAATCAAAAAAGCCGCACTTCGGTGCGGCTTTTTTACTGGTGCGGAAGCTGCGGTAATATTCCGGACTTCAGCGAATCCCGGTCGGTTGAATCCATCCCAGCTGATGGGCAATCAATATCAGCACGAACAGCGCAATCGAAAAGCCAACTCGCAGCGCCAGTGCTTTCAGCGTACGGTCGCTCTTGCCTTTATCCTTCATCAGGAAGACGAGCGCAGAGCCAAGGCTCGAAAGGATCAGGATGAAGGCGATGGCGACGACGATTTTCATGATTGTTTGTGGTCCGCAGGAGATCTCGGTGGACAGATCCAGATGGCGCTTGTGCAAATTGACCAAGGTGACATTGTAATGCGAATCAAGTTTCGCTTTCGGCCGATTCCGTTGCTGGCTACGGTTGCGCTGGTTGTATTGGGAATAGTACTCGGACAATGGCAGACGCGCCGCGCAGTGGAGAAGGAAACGATCGCCGGCAGACTGATGCAACGCGAGGCGCTGCCGCCTCTTGACCTGAACGTGATGCGTCCGGGCGCTGACGAAGCAGAATATCGACGTGTTGTCGTCCGTGGCAAATTTCTGCCCGGCTGGCCTGTATATCTGGACAATCGTCCCTATCAGGACAGGGCCGGTTTTTACATTCTGATGCCGCTCAGGATCGCGGGCTCCGACCTGCATCTGCTGGTCGCACGTGGCTGGGCGCAGCGCAATCCGATCGAGCGCCTGAAACTGCCGGAATTCGCCACACCGCGCGGGCAAATTGAAATTCGAGGGGTAGTGCGGCGCAATCCCGGACATCTACTGCAGCTTGGGGATGCACCCGCCATCAGGCCGAATGCCGTATTGCAAAATCTGGACATCCGGCAGTTTGCGCGGGCCAGCAAGCTGAACATGCTGCCGATACTGGTCGAGCAGTCGAACGATACGCAGGATGGGCTGATACGCGACTGGCCGCAGCCATCGAGCGGTAGCGAGCGGAATCGGGGCTACGCCTTTCAATGGTATGCACTGGCCGCAATGGCGTTTCTATTTTTTGTAGTGACAGGGTTTCGACGTGGAACAAAATAAACCGAAAGCAAAAGGGAACTGGAAACTGTTTCTGGTTATCGCGATATGTGCCGCACCGATGATCGCGTCATATCTAGCCTATTACGTCTTCAAGCCGCAGGGCCGCACCAACTACGGCACGCTGATCGATCCGCGGCAGCATCCGATACCGGCGCTCGACACCACGACGCTGGACGGAAAGCCTTTCTCTCTGGATCAGCTGAAAGGCAAATGGATCATGCTACAGGTCAACGGATCGGATTGCGGTGAGCCATGCAAAACAATGCTGTACGAAATGCGGCAACTGCGCCTGACACAAGGCAAGAACATGAACCGGATCGAGCGCACGTGGCTGATAACGGATGACAAACCCCTGGAGACGGTGCTGATGCGCGAATATGACGGCACACATTTTCTGCGCGCAAATCCGGCCAAGGTGAAGGCCTGGCTTCCGGTCGATGCCGGCACCAGCGCGGCAGACCATATCTATCTGGTCGACCCGCTCGGCAACCTGATGATGCGCTTCCCGAAAAACGCCGATCCCAACAAGATCAAGAAAGATTTGACCAAGCTCCTGATGGCTTCAAGCATAGGATGAGGAAGGCGCAGCCATGCTGATTCAACTTGCCATCATGGGTGTGCTGGCCGCCTTGCTGCCGCTCGCCGTCGTATGGGTATCGAGCGACCGCAACAAGTACCGCAAGCTTGCCTGGGTCACCTTGTTCCTGACTTTCGATCTGATCATGTTCGGCGCATTCACCCGGCTGACCGATTCCGGGCTCGGCTGCCCCGATTGGCCCGGCTGTTACGGGCACGCCAATCCCTTGCAGGCACACGCAAGCATCAGCGCCGCAGAAGCTGCCATGCCGACCGGGCCGGTGACCGTCATGAAGGCATGGATCGAAATGACGCATCGCTATCTCGCGATGGGTGTCGGCGTGCTGATCGTGTCGATGGTGGTGATCGCATGGCGTGGCTGGCTGAAGTCGAAACGGCAAGACCCGCAGTTTTCGCCATGGTTTCCGATGGTATTGTTTCTGTTCGTCTGTCTGCAAGGCGCATTCGGTGCGTGGACAGTGACGCAGAAACTGCAGCCGGTCATCGTGACCGGTCACCTGCTGCTCGGCCTGACGCTGCTGGCCTTGCTGACCTGGCTGGCGGCGCGGCAAAGCAATCATGCACCGGTCGCAAGCGTGGCACTTTCGCTGCGCTTGCCAGCGGCAGCAGCACTCGCGCTGCTGGTTGTCCAGATCGCGCTGGGCGGCTGGGTCAGCACCAATTATGCGGCACTTGCATGCACGGATTTCCCGCTCTGCCATGGCACCGTACTGCCGCAGATGGATTTCGAGAACGGCTTCACGTTATGGCGCCATCTCGGCATGACGGCCAGCGGCGAATACCTGCCGTTTCCCGCATTGACCGCGATTCACTGGACCCACCGGACGTTCGCCTTTGTCGTCGTTTTATTCGTTGGCTGGCTGGCGCATCGCGCGCTCCGGATCGAAGGCCTGCAACGGACCGCGCGCTGGCTCCTGATCGCGATCACAATGCAGCTTCTGACAGGCATTTCCACCATTTTCCTGCACTGGCCGCTGGCGCTCGCAGTAGCGCATAACGGGGGTGCCGCGCTGCTCCTGCTGTTACTGGTCATGTTAAACTACAAAACTCGAATCCCGGCTCGAAAGGCGTCCAGCCGCGCCGCCCAGCGCTATTCGGCCGCATGATATCCAAGTGACTACCCTGACTGCCACTCCCAATCGCCTCGCCCAATATTGGGCCCTGACCAAACCGCGCGTCACGCAGCTTGCCGTGTTTTGCGCAGTGATCGGAATGTTTCTCGCTACCCCCGATTTGCCGGACTGGAAAATCCTGGTTGCGGCGACGATCGGTATCTGGCTGCTTGCCGGTGCGGCATTCGCGGTGAACTGCCTCGTGGAACGCGAAATCGATTCGCGCATGGCACGTACTGCACGCCGCCCGATGGCGCGCGGCGAAATCACGGTAAAACAGACCCTGATATTTTCCGGCGTAATCGGCGGCGCGGGCATGTGGGTGCTGTTCAATTTCGTCAACCCGCTCACGATGTGGCTGACCTTCGCCACCTTCGTCGGCTATGCGGTGATCTACACGATGATCCTGAAGCCCGCAACGCCGCAGAACATCGTGATCGGCGGTCTGTCGGGCGCGATGCCGCCCGCGCTTGGCTGGGCTGCCATTGCAAACGACGTGCCGATGCAAGCGTGGATTCTGGTGCTGATTATCTTCGTCTGGACGCCGCCGCATTTCTGGGCGCTCGCGCTGTACCGGCGCGACGATTACGCGAAGTCCGGGCTGCCGATGCTGCCGGTCACGCACGGCCTGCAGTTCACCCAATTCCATATCCTGCTGTACACGATTGCTTTGATCGCCACCACGATGCTGCCTTATGCCGTGGAGATGAGTGGACTGATCTATCTGGCGAGTGCGGCGATACTGGGCGCGATTTTTCTTTGGTATGCGTGGCGCATCTATCGTAATTATTCCGACCTGCTCGCACGCAAGACATTTGCCTACTCAATCATCTATCTGTCGCTGCTGTTTGCCGCGTTGCTGGTCGATCATTATTTCCGGTACTGAACCATGATACTTTTCGTACGATCCGCGCGGCAGATGCTTGTCTGGCTGTTCATCGCCGCTGCAGTCCTTGCAGTGTCCGCCTGCGGCAAGCAAGGCGAGAGCGCGCAGACGACATCGTCATCAAAAGAAGCATTCAAGAATACCGATGTTACTGGCCTGGATTACGCGAAGGATTTTGCGCTGCCGGACTACAACGGGAAAATGCGCACGCTCGCCGACTTCAAAGGCAAGGCCGTGGTCGTGTTTTTCGGTTACACGCAATGCCCGGACGTCTGTCCGACCACGATGGTGGAAATGGCGAACGTGATGCAGCAACTCGGGCCGCTGGCCGATCGCGTGCAGGTGCTGTTCATCACCCTCGACCCGGGAAGAGATACGCCCGCCGTGCTGTCCAAGTATGTGCCGGCGTTCGATTCCCGTTTTCTCGGACTGGTCGGCGATCAGGCCGCGACCGAGAAGGTGGCGAAGGAATTCAAGGTGTTCTACCAGAAAGTACCTGGCAAGGAGCCGGGCAGCTATACGCTGGATCATACGGCCGGAAGCTATGTGTTTGATCCGCAGGGTCGCCTCCGCCTGTTTGTACGGCACGGGCAGGGGCCGGAGCCGATCGCGCATGATCTGAGGCTTTTGCTGTCCTGACTCGGCATTTTTCCCGGCTGTGAAAATAAAAGGGCGCTCGATCGAGCGCCCTTTTTTCCTGACGGTTGACGTGCTTACGCGTAAGCCGCCAGCGTGCCTTTCATCTTCTTCAATGCCGCACTTTCGATTTGACGAATGCGTTCTGCCGACACGCCGAATTCATCGGCAAGTTCATGCAACGTCGCCCCCGAGCCGTCGTCATTGGCCAGCCAGCGCGACTCCACTATGCGACGCGAACGCGAATCCAGCTTGCCGAGCGCCGCTTCCAGGCCTTCGGATTGCAGACGGTCGTACTGCCGGGCCTCCAATGCCTTGGTCGGTTCGTTTGCATCCGACGACAGGTAGGCGATCGGCGCAAACTTGTCGTCTTCGTCGTCAGTCGGCGCATCCAGTGCAATGTCATGGCCCGACATGCGGGTTTCCATTTCGATCACGTCTTCGCGCTTGACGTTCAGCGACCTTGCCAGATCGTCGACTTGCGCCGGCGTCATCGCATCCAGGCTTTCCTTGTGGCTGCGCAGGTTGAAGAACAGCTTGCGCTGCGCCTTGGTCGTTGCGACCTTGACCAGACGCCAGTTCTTTAGGATGTACTCATGCATTTCGGCCTTGATCCAGTGCATCGCATACGAAACAAGGCGCACACCCTGGTCCGGATCGAAACGCCTGACCGCCTTCATCAGACCGATATTGCCTTCCTGGATCAGGTCGGCATGCGGCAATCCATAGCCTAGGTAGCCACGCGCGATCGATACGACCAGTCGCAGATGCGACATCACCAGCTTTTGCGCGGCGCCGAGATCGTTCGAGTCCCGCAGGCGTCGAGCCAGCGACATTTCTTCCTCGTGCGTCAGCATCGGCACGCGGTTGACGGCCGAAATATAGGCTTCGATATTGCCAAGGCTGCCCGGAAAGCCGAGCGCCAGCGCCTGATTGCCCATGGGGATCAATGCAGACTGTACAGATGGTGCTTTCATTCTTTCTCCTTGCTTCCCTAGCTCAAACCAGCCGCAACATGCGCTGGATAGCTTGAATTTGCTTTATATTAGCACTCCGGGAAGGAGAGTGCTAATCAGGGTTTTTAACCGATGGGATAGAGTAAACCTAATAGTCTTTTCGCAAGCCATTGAATCCATTCACTTTATGTGAAGTGCGGCCGGAAAAGTTGCGATAAATCAAATATGGCGACCTTTGAGTCGCTACAGGCTTGAGCGGCTAATGCAGCCGGGCCAACTGCCGGCGCACTGAAAGCAGCGCACCGATCAAACCCAAGGCGGCGCTGGTTGCCAGCAACCCAATCATGATCGATCCGTTAAGGGATGCGAGCCGAAATTCGGACGCATACAGCCGGGCGAAGTCGGCAATCGCCACGTTAAAAGGCTGCAATACCAAGGTGACGACGAGCAAGGCCAGTATTCCCGCCAGCAGGCCCAGCATTGCACCGCTGTAGTAAAACGGCCGGTAAATGAAGCCATCGGTCGCGCCGAACATGCGGCAGATTTCAATTTCCTCGCGCTGGGTCAGCACTTGCAGTCGCGTCGTATTGAATACCACTGCGATCACTACGACGCCCAGCGTGACCGCAAGAAACAACAGCGCCAAGCGCAATACATGGAGCAATGCCGCCAGCCGTTTCACCCACGCCGAATCGACCTGCACATATTCGACGCCCGGCAAGGCCTTAAGTTGCACCGCAATTGCGTCGATTCGGGACGCATCCGCAGCATTCCTGAAGCCGGCCAGTCTCAGCACATAGCTGTCCGGCAAGGGATTTTCGCCAAGCGCCGTAATTGCGTCCGATAAGCCGCTCTTCTCCTTCAAGGTGCCGAGCGCCTTTTCGCGCGGCACGAATTCCAGCTGCGCGGCATTCCCGGCTTCTTGCACGATGCGGCGAATTTGCGGCGCCAGCGCTGCCGATCGCTCGCGTGGCGTATCGACTCCCATGAAAATGCTGACTTCCGGTTCGACCGCAATCTGGTCCGATACCGGGCGCATGTTTTCCAGGACGGTAAGGCCGGCGAAAGGTAGCGCGAGTGCAATCCCGACCACCAGCACGTTCAAGCTGAAACTGCCCGGCGATCTGCGCAGATGCCGCAGCGCGTCCAGCAGTGCGTTCGCGTGTTGCCGCAACCAGGTATTCATGCCGTCCCCTGCGTTGCGTGGTTGCCGGGCATGTCGACCACGCGGCCGCCATCGAGATAGATGACGCGCTGCGCACCGTCGAGAATATGCTCGTCATGAGTGGCGATCAGGCAGGTCACGCCGACACCGTGAAACGCGTGCAATGCCGCCATCACCTTGTCTGCACTGGCGCGGTCGAGATTCGCGGTGGGTTCATCCGCCAGGATGATCTGCGGCCGGTTGACGATGGCGCGCGCGATCGCTGCCCGCTGCTGCTCGCCGCCCGATAGCGACAACGGTGCGCAAGGCGCCTTGTCAAGCAGGCCCACCTTGTCAAGGGCGGCACGTGCGCGCCTTTCCGCGTCCGCACGTGCGGTACCGGTCACCAGCAAGGGCAACATCACGTTCGACAGGACATCGCGGTCGGTCAGCAGGCATTGCTGCTGGAACATCAGGCCGAGATTGCGTCGCAGGTAAGGCACGCCAGACGGCTTGAGCCTGCCGATGTTCTCTCCGTTCACCGTCAGTGCGCCCGAACTGGGCCGTTCCATTGCCGCGATCATCTTGAGCAGCGTCGATTTGCCGGCGCCCGACGGCCCGGTCAGGAACACCATTTCGCCGCGCGCAATTGCGAGCGTGATATTCGACAGCGCGGCGGTATCGCGCGAATACTGCTTCGAAACCTGGTGGAATTCGATCATTGGTCTCAACTCAACAGCGCATCAACGAATTCTGCCGCATTGAAAGGCTGCAGATCCTCGATTTTTTCGCCGATGCCGATGAAATAAACCGGCACTGGTCGCGTCTTCGCGATCGCCGCCAGCACGCCGCCCTTGGCCGTGCCGTCGAGCTTGGTGATGACCAGTCCGGTCAATTGCAGCGCATCGTCGAACGCCTTCACTTGGGCCAGTGCGTTCTGTCCGGTATTGCCGTCGATGACCAGCAGGATTTCATGCGGCGCGCCTGGCATGCCTTTGTTGATCACGCGCTTGATTTTCTTCAACTCTTCCATCAGGTGAAGCTGCGTCGGCAGGCGTCCCGCGGTATCCACCATCACGATGTTCGTGCCGCGCGCTTTCGCCGATTGCACCGCATCGAATGCGACTGCGGCGGGATCGCCCGACTCCTGCGCAATCACGGTAACGTTATTGCGCTCGCCCCAGACCGCCAGTTGCTCCCGGGCTGCCGCGCGAAACGTGTCGCCCGCCGCCAGCAATACCGATTGCCGGTGTGCCTGCAGGTGCTTGGCCAGCTTGCCGATGGTAGTGGTCTTGCCGGCGCCGTTGACGCCGGCGATCATTATCACCAGTGGCTGATGGCGACCGAGGACGAGCGGCTTTTGCAGCGGCAGCAGCAGCTCGACCAGCAGGAAACGCAACGCGTCTTTCACTTGTTGCGCGTCGGTCAGCTTGTCGTTCTTGACCTTTTTTTTCAATCCGTCCAGTAAAAATTGAGTGGCCTCGACACCGGCATCAGCCATCAACAGCGCCGCTTCCAGTTCGTCGTAAAGATCGTCGTCGATCTTTGCCCCGACGAATAGCGTGGTGAGGTTGGACGAGGTTTTTGAAAGCCCGGCCTTCAGCCGTTGCATCCACGATTGCCGTTGTTCAACAGGCGCAGCCGGCGCGGGCACGATCTCGCCGATATCGGCTTCCGCAACGGTGACGGCAACCGGGGTCGGAGGTGGTACTTCGCGTTCGACGGTTTCCTGCTGCACGACGGATTCTTGCGGCGGAGCGGGCGTGTCTTTCGGTTTTTTCTTGAAGAAACTAAACATTGATGCAGACAGGAAAACGATCAGGAACGCGTACGGCAGCGTAGCGGAAAGAAGATACAATCGGAAGCCCGTTTTTCGTAAACGGCGTTTGCGTGCATGCCGTCCATGCGCGTTCCTTTATTTTATCAGAGCACAGAATATGAAATTCCGGATTGCTGCACTGCTGTCGGCATGGATGCTGAGCCTGTTGCCGATTTCCGCGCATGCCGTGATTGCGCAAGAGTTCATGTTGAAAAACGGCATGAAGATCATCGTCAACGAAGACCATCGCGCGCCCACCATCGCGCATATGATCTGGTACAAGGTTGGTGCGATGGATGAGCAGAACGGCACCACCGGCGTCGCGCATGCACTTGAGCACATGATGTTCAAGGGCACCAAAACCTTGAAGCCGGGCGAATTCAGCAAGCGCGTCGCGGAGCTCGGCGGGCGGGAAAACGCGTTCACGAGCAAGGATTACACCGCGTATTTTCAGCAAATCGAAAAAACCAAGCTGGAACAGGTGATGGCGCTGGAAGCCGACCGCATGGCGAACCTGACGTTCGACAAGGGCGAATTCGAGCGCGAAATCCGGGTGGTCATGGAAGAGCGCCGCTGGCGTACCGACGACCAGCCGATTCCGCAGCTTGTCGAGGCGCTTGATGCAACGGCGTTTTTTGCGCATCCGTATCATCATCCGGTTGCCGGATGGATGAGTGATCTGAAGAGCATGACCGTGCATGATGTCGAAGCCTGGTACCGGCACTGGTATGCGCCGAACAATGCGACGATGGTGGTGTCCGGCGATGTCAATGCGCAGCAGGTATTCGCACTCGCCGAAAAATATTTCGGCAAAATTCCACACAGGGATCTGCCGGTAAGAAAGCCGCAGATCGAACCGCCTCAACACGGCATCAAGCGGGTGACGGTGAAGGCGCCGGCGGAAAACCCGTATGTCGTGCTTGCGTTCAAGGCGCCGACCTTGCGCGATGTCGAGAACGATACCGACGCACACGCGCTCGACGTGCTCGCCGCAGTGCTCGATGGCTATGACAATGCGCGCCTGAATGCGAAACTGGTGCGCACCGACAAGGTGGCGAATTCGGTCGGCGCCGATTATTCCAATATCGCACGGGGGCCGTCGCTGTTCATGCTTGAGGGAACGCCGGCGAAGGGAACGACTACCGAACAGCTTGAAAAACTGCTGCGCGCCGAAGTGGACCGGATTGCGAAGGAGGGCGTTTCGGAAGAAGAGTTGAAGCGCGTGAAGACGCAACTGGTCGCCGGGCAGATCTACAAGCGCGACTCGATCTTTGGCCAGGCGATGGAAATCGGCTCGCTGGAAATGGGCGGCATCTCGCATACCAAGATCGACCGCATCATTGAAAAGCAGAAGGAAGTGACAGCCGCGCAGGTGCAGGCGGTCGCGCAGAAATACTTCAGCGACGATACCTTGACGGTCGCGACGCTGGTGCCTTTGCCCCTATCCGAGAAAAAAGCCGTCCCTCCCAAAAACCTGCGGCCTGAACTTTCAAGATAACCATGATGAAGCGCATATTCCTGTTCCTGTTGGTGCTGGTTGGATTGCCGGCCCATGCCGCTCTGCATATCCAGTCCTGGACATTGGCCAATGGCGCGCGCGTGCTGTTCGTCGAAAATCACTCGATTCCAATACTCGATGTCAGCGTCGAATTCGATGCCGGTTCCCGCCGCGATCCGCCCGGCAAGTCGGGAACGGCCTCGTTGACCAACGCGATGCTTGCGCGCGGCGTGCACGAAGGGAAAGTGCCGGCGCAGGAGCCGGTGTTGAGTGAAGCGCAAATCTCGGATGCATTTGCGGATACCGCCGCTGAGCGCGGCGGCGGTGCAGACGAGGACCGTGCTGGAGCAACCCTGCGCACGCTGTCCGACCGCGAGCAGCGGCAGGCGTCGGTTTTGTTGCTGGCGCGTCTGCTGGCACAGCCCAGCTTTCCGGCCGACCTGTTGGCGCGCGACAAGGCACGTGTGATCGCGGCGATCCGGGAAGATGAAACCAAACCCGAATCGATCGCCGAAAAGGCATTCTGGCGCGTACTCTATGGCACGCATCCGTACGCTGCACACGAGACCGTCGCGTCGGTCGGCGCGATCACGCGCGATGATCTGGTGGCATTCCATGATGCGCATTATGTCGCCAACCGCGCCGTCATTGCGATGATCGGCGATGTCAGCCGCGATGAAGCCGATGCGATTGCACGCGAGTTGACGGTACGCCTGCCGCAAGGCGCGCCTTTGCCGGCGTTACCGCCGGTGCAGCCACTGCCGGCGAAGGAAGAATGGATTCAGCATCCGGCGTCGCAGGCGCACATACTGCTCGGCATGCCGGCATTGGCACGCGGCGATGCCGATTACTTCCCGCTCATCGTCGGCAACTACACGCTCGGCGGCGGAGGCTTCGTGTCGCGGCTGATGCGTGAAGTACGCGAGAAACGCGGACTGTCTTACAGCGTCTACAGTTATTTCAATCCGCTGGCGCAGCCGGGGCCGTTCGAGGCCGGACTGCAGACACAGAAAGAGCAGACCTCCGAGGCGCTCAAGATCGTGCGCGAAACCATTGCCGCCTATCTAAACGAGGGGCCGACGCCGGCCGAGTTGAAAGCGGCCAAAGACAACCTGGTCGGCGGCTTCGCGCTGCGCATCGACAACAACCGGAAAATCCTCGCCAACATCGCGGCGATTGGATTCTACAGGCTGCCGCTCGATTATCTGGATACCTGGACCGCCAACGTGAAGAAGGTGACCGCAGGCGACATCAAGGCGGCGTTCTGGCGCAAGCTTGCGCTGGACAAGATGTCGACCGTGGTGGTCGGCGGAACCAGGTAGGCCGATGCAGAAACCCCGCAAGCCGCAACGTTCCGGGCACCAGGTCCGTATTATCGGTGGCCAATGGAAGCGCTCGCCGCTGCAGGTGCTCGACGCCGAAGGATTGCGTCCGACGCCGGATCGGGTCCGCGAAACGGTGTTCAACTGGCTCAATCACCTGCTGGACGCGGATTGGGCCCGCGTGCGCTGTCTCGACCTGTTCGCCGGTACCGGTGCGCTCGGTTTTGAGGCTGCCAGCCGGGGCGCCGAGAGCGTGCTGATGGTCGAGAGCAGCCTGCCGGCGGTGCGGCAGCTCGAAGCCACCCGTGAGCGGCTTAAAGCGGATCGGATCGTGATCCGGCGCGGTGACGCACGTTCGGCCGCGCAGCAACTGGCGCAGGCGGGCGGCGCACGATTTCAGGTGATTTTTCTCGATCCTCCATATCATCAGGACTGGCTGCCCGGGATGCTGCCGCTTTGCCTGCCGCTGTTGGCGGACGGCGGTGTGGTATATGCTGAAACCGAAGCGCCCATCGATGCAAATGCACCGCCGGATTGGCTTGCCGGCTGGACCGTGGTGCGGGCAGACAAGGCGGGCATGGTGTGCTACCACTTGTTGCAGCGCAATAGCGACCCCGAAATTAAGGCATAATGCCCCTTTTCGGCCACGCTTCCCGCTCGCCAGAGCGACGCAGCCTGTGCTGATCTTGTGAATCTAATTGGTTGGGGAGCCACGATGGTCACAGCTGTTTATCCAGGAACGTTCGACCCGCTGACACGGGGTCACGAAGACTTGGTGCGTCGTGCATCGGGCCTGTTCGACAAACTCATCGTCGGCGTTGCCGACAGCAAGAACAAGAAACCGTTCTTTTCGCTGGAAGAGCGCTTGTCGATTGCCAACGAAGTGCTTGGACATTATCCGAACGTGCAGGTCGAAAGCTTTTCCGGTCTGTTGAAGGATTTCGTGCGTGCACATGATGCGCGCGTGATCGTGCGCGGCCTGCGCGCGGTGTCCGATTTCGAATATGAATTCCAGATGGCGGGCATGAACCGTTATCTGTTGCCTGACGTCGAGACCCTGTTCCTGACGCCGTCCGACCAGTACCAGTTCATCTCCGGCACCATCGTGCGCGAGATCGCGACGCTGGGCGGCGACGTGTCGAAATTCGTGTTTCCGTCGGTCGAAAAATGGCTGAAGGAAAAGATAGAAGGAAAGGATTAGTGTCCCGAGTTAGAAATTCGTTGAATAAAACGGATGCAATGAACGCCATGCTTCGTTGCAAATACGCGCGAGGCCCCCGGCCTTGCTCCGTTTTGCGCCTCGTCTGGCGCCCATTGCATCCGTTTTATTT
>CBIHNU010000026.1:0-68107 GCA_966211585.1 uncultured Noviherbaspirillum sp.
AGCTGGCCGGGAACGGCGGCTTGAAGCGCGGCTGGCCTTTCTTGCCTTCCAGCGACTCGAGCAATGCAGTCTCTTCACCACAGATGTAGGCGCCGTAGCCATGAAACGCATGCAACTGAAAGTTGAATTCGCTGCCCATGATCCGGTCGCCGAGATAGCCGGCAGCGCGTGCCTCTTCGAGCGCTTCTTCAAAGCGCTCATAATCGGCCCAGATTTCGCCATGGATGTAGTTATAGCCGACCGTGATGCCCATCGCATAAGCGCCAATTGCCATGCCCTCGATCAAAGCATGCGGGTTATAGCGAATGATGTCGCGATCCTTGAATGTGCCCGGCTCGCCTTCGTCGGTATTACAAACCAAATACTTCTGCCCGGGGAACTGGCGCGGCATGAAGCTCCACTTCAGGCCGGTTGGAAAACCGGCGCCACCGCGGCCGCGCAGCGACGATGCCTTCAATTCGGCAATCACCTGTTCCGGAGTAACCTTTTCGTTCAGAATGCGTTTCAATGCCTCATAGCCGCCACGCTTCACGTAATCGGCCAGATGCCAGTTGCTTCCGTCAAGACCCGCGAGGATCAACGGATCTATATGACGATTGTGCAGGCTGGTCATTTCTTCAGTTCCTCCACCAGTGCATCGATCTTGTCATCCGACATGAAGCTGCACATGCGCTTGTTATTCACGATCATGACGGGTGCATCGCCGCAGGCGCCCATGCATTCGCCCTCGACCAGAGTGAATTGCCCGTCCGCAGTGGTTTCCCTGTAATCGACGCCAAGTTTCTGCTTCAGGTAATGTGCGGCCCGCTCACCACCGGACAACGCGCATGGCAGATTGGTGCAGACGGAAATCTTGTGCTTGCCAAGCGGCTTGGTGTTGAACATGTTGTAGAAGGTCGCGACCTCCTGTACCGCAATTGCTGGCATGCCGATGTAATCGGCGACATCCTGCATCACCTCCGGCGGCAACCAGCCGGTCTCATCTTGCGCGATCGCCAGCGCCGCCATCACGGCGGACTGCCTCTGATCCGAGGGGAATTTCGCGAGTTCGCGATCGATTTTCTTGTACGCTTCTTGACTTAACAGCATATTGTCAGCCATCCGTGCGCGATGTTCTGCGCGGGTTATCGGTCAATCTCACCGAACACGATATCTTGCGTGCCGATGATCGTTACGGCATCCGCGATCATGTGGCCTTTGGCCATTTCATCCAGACCTTGCAGATGCGGGAAGCCGGGTGCGCGAATCTTCATGCGATAGGGCTTGTTCGCACCATCGGAAATCAGATAGATGCCGAACTCTCCCTTCGGATGCTCGACCGCTGCATAGGCTTCGCCTTCCGGCACATGAAAGCCTTCAGTGAAAAGCTTGAAGTGATGGATCAGCTCTTCCATATTCGACTTCATATCCACACGCGAAGGCGGCGCAACCTTGTGGTTGTCGGTCATCACCGGGCCCGGGTTGTTACGCAACCACTCTATGCATTGCTTGATGATGCGGTTCGACTGACGCATTTCCTCGACGCGCACCAGATAGCGGTCGTAGCAGTCGCCGTTGACTCCGACCGGGATATCGAAGTCGAGCAGATCGTAGACCTCGTATGGCTGCTTCTTGCGCAGATCCCATTCGATACCAGAACCGCGCAGCATCGGGCCGGTAAAGCCCATCGCCTTGGCGCGCTCGGGCGATACGACACCGATACCGACCAGACGCTGTTTCCAGATGCGATTGTCTGTCAGCAGGGTTTCGTATTCATCGACATAACCGGGGAAACGATTGGTAAAGCCTTCGATGAAATCGAGCAGCGAACCCTGGCGATTCTCATTGAGCTGTCGGATTGCCTTTTCATTGCGGATTGCAGATGCCTTGTATTGCGGCATCGCATCCGGCAAATCACGATAGACGCCACCGGGACGGTAGTATGCTGCATGCATGCGCGCACCGGACACCGCTTCGTAACAGTCCATCAGGTCTTCGCGTTCGCGGAACGCATACAGGAACACTGCCATCGCACCGACGTCCAAACCGTGCGCGCCAATCCATAGCAGGTGGTTCAGGATGCGCGTGATCTCGTCGAACATCACGCGAATGTATTGTGCGCGGAGTGGCACTTCAATACCGAGCAGCTTCTCGATCGCCAGCACGTAACCGTGTTCGTTGCACATCATCGACACATAGTCGAGACGATCCATATACGGCACCGACTGCAGGAATGTCTTCTGCTCCGCCAGCTTTTCAGTGGCACGGTGCAGCAGCCCGATATGCGGATCTGCACGCTGGATGACCTCACCGTCCAGCTCAAGCACTAGGCGCAGCACGCCGTGTGCAGCCGGATGCTGCGGACCGAAGTTCAGTGTGTAATTCTTGATCTCAGCCATTATTTCATCCCGTATTTTTCTTCACGAATCACGCGCGGGACAATTTCACGCGGCTCGATCGTTACAGGCTGGTAAATCACGCGCTTCTGGTCGGGGTCGTAACGCATTTCGACGTAGCCCGACACTGGGAAATCCTTGCGGAATGGATGGCCGATGAATCCATAATCGGTCAGAATCCGACGCAGATCGTTGTGCCCCTCAAACAGGATGCCAAAGAAATCGAAGGCTTCACGTTCATACCAGTTTGCGGTCGACCAGATGTCGGTTACGGATGCGACGACTGGCAACTCGTCCTCGGGAGCGAACACGCGCACTCGCAAACGCCAGTTATGCGTGATCGACAGCAGATGAGATACCACGGCAAACCGCGGCCCCTCCCATATGCCGTCGCCATAGGTGGAGTAGTCGACGCCGCACAGATCAATCAATTCCTCGAAGCGCAGATCCGGATGATCGCGCAGCACACGCATCGCAGCCAGATAATCTGCCGCACCAACCACCACCGTCATCTCACCCAGCGCAACAGTCAGGCTGCGAACCTGATCACCCAGAACATTACGCAAGGCCGTTTCGAGGATTTCAATTTTCGTCGTCATATTTCTAAACGGCCCTCTTAGCGCGCGATCGTGTTGTTACGCTTGATTTTGTTTTGCAATTGCAAAATGCCGTACAACAGCGCTTCGGCCGTAGGCGGACAGCCCGGCACATAGACATCGACAGGAACAATGCGATCACAGCCGCGCACCACCGAGTATGAATAGTGGTAGTAACCGCCACCATTGGCGCAGGTGCCCATTGAGATCACCCAGCGCGGCTCGGCCATCTGGTCATAAACCTTGCGCAGTGCCGGCGCCATCTTGTTGCACAGCGTACCAGCGACGATCATTACATCGGATTGACGCGGCGACGGGCGAAACACGATACCGAAACGATCCAGGTCATAGCGCGAGGCACCTGCATGCATCATCTCGACCGCGCAGCAGGCCAGACCGAACGTCATCGGCCATAGCGAACCGGTGCGCGTCCAGTTAATCAGCTTGTCGGCCGTCGTGGTGACGAAACCTTCGTTCAATACACCTTCAATTGACATTACTTACTCCCAATCCAGGGCACCCTTCTTCCAGATGTACCAGAACCCGACAACGAATTCGGCAATGAACACCATCATCGTGACAAAGCCCTGCCAACCGAGGTCGCGCATTGCGACACCCCACGGGAAGAAAAAAGCCGTTTCCAGATCGAACAAAATAAACAGGATGGCAACCAGGTAATAGCGCACATCAAATTTCATACGCGCGTCTTCAAAAGCCTCGAAGCCGCACTCGTACGGGGAAAGCTTTTCGGCATCCGGCTTGTGAGGCGCCAGCACACGCCCCAATACTTGGGGCACGACACCGACACCAATACCGACGAGAATAAACAGAAGAATGGGGAAATAATTTTCGAGGTTCACGATGAGAGCTGGATGTTGGTTAGTTGAAGAATTTGCAAATCAAACCAAAACTCCTCGATAAAAAGCCAGCTTGGGCAAACCCCTTGCTGGCCTTCTTATTGTTGGTGCCGACGGCGAGACTCGAACTCGCACAGCTTTCGCCACTACCCCCTCAAGATAGCGTGTCTACCAATTTCACCACGTCGGCCAAAGACTACTATTTTAACCCGCTTACGCTTTTTGTTCAACGCACAATTGGCCCAGATCAAAGCAAGCGCACTACACAATGCTAGCTATTTCGGTATCTGATTCGCCTGATCTGCCGCATTACCCGAACCCCCTGCTGCAGGCTTTGTGGTAGCCGCCTTCGGCACAGCTTCTGAAGCCGGGGCGGTCGGCACATTCTGCTTTGACGCCGCATCCGCGGGAGTCGACGAGTTTTGAGCAGGCGCAACGGGCACATTCTCCATGACACCGCCACTTATGGCGCCGCGCTGGTTTCCGATAAATGCAAGAGCAAGCGTCGCGCCGAAGAAAATTGCGGCAGCGACCCCCGTCGATCGCGACAAAAAGTTGGAAGAACCACTGGCACCAAAAAGGCTGCCAGAAGCGCCGGACCCGAAGGCTGCCCCCATGTCAGCTCCCTTACCATGCTGGAGCAGGACAAGACCAATGATCGTCAGCGCGGACAGCACCTGGACGACGACGATAAATGTAAATAATGCATTCATTAAATGCTTTCCAATTGAAAATTAATTCTTGATCAGCGCCTGTGCGCTTTGAACGATCGCAAGAAAATCGGCTGCCTTGAGCGAAGCACCGCCAATCAACCCGCCATCAATGTCAGGCATCGCAAGCAACTCTGCCGCATTGTCGGGCTTCATACTTCCGCCGTAGAGAATCTGCACCTTCGCAGCTGCGGCCATGCTTTTTCCAGCCAGTCTTGTACGCAGCATTGCATGCACCTCTTGCGCCATTTGCGGGGTAGCAGTCATGCCCGTTCCAATAGCCCAAACCGGCTCATACGCGACCACGATACAACCAAGATCTGCCGCGTTCACCATACTCAGCGCCGCATCGATTTGTCGCCCAACCACTATGTCGGTTTGCCCGGATTCGCGTTCGGACAAGGTTTCACCAACACATATGATCGGCACCAAGCCCTTGCTCAATGCGCGCACCGCTTTCTGCGCAATCAACTCGTCGCTTTCCTGATGATAAGAACGTCGCTCCGAATGACCGACGATCACATATCGCGCGCCAAAATCGACTAGCATTGCGCCCGAGATCTCGCCAGTGTAGGCACCTGATTCGTGCGCCGAGACATCCTGCGCGCCCCACGCAATGGCGCTGCCAGCTAATTCACTCTGGCACTGAGCGAGATATGGAGCGGGTACGCAAACAGCTATCTCACATGAAGATCGTGCTTGCGCGCCTTTGATTCCAGCCAGAAGAATTGCGTTGGCAGCCAAGCTGCCATTCATCTTCCAGTTACCGGCAATGAGTTTGCGACGCATATCAGGCTTAAGAATTGCAATAACCCGCCATTTTAGCGCGCCGCAGCATGAACGGTCAAACCTGGAGACGTGTATGACTGCAGCCGAGACGCTTGCACTTTATTGCAAAACAATACGGCAAAAACACCATCGGCTCGGACGGATAACGCGCCGCTCACATGACTCTCAAAACGATTTTTCCGATATGCGTGCTTGTTTCCATCAATATGTGGGCCTGGACCACATCATCAAGCGGGAAAACCTTGTAGATGACTGGTTTGATCTTGCCGGCCTCTATCAACGGCCAAACATGTTCACGCAACTTTGCAACGATCGCTGCTTTGAATGCGACTGAACGCGGGCGCAATGTTGAGCCGGTGAGAGTGAGGCGTCTTCGCAATACTTGCGCGAAATCCACAGTAGCTTTGGGGCCGCCAAGCAAGGCGATAATCGCGAGGCGACCATCATCCGCCAGACAATCTATTTCACGTGGCACGTATGCGCCCGCAACCATATCGAGAATCACGTCGACGCCTTTGCCATCGGTCAGCTGCCGTGCCACTTCGACAAAGTCTTCAGTCCGGTAGTTGATGCCTCGTTCCGCGCCAAGGGCTTCGCACGCACGGCACTTCTCATCACTGCCGGCGGTTGCGAATACGCGATGCCCAAGTGCAGCGGCCATTTGAATGGCGGTCACACCAATACCGGAAGTACCGCCCTGCACCAACAGCGTTTCCGAACCGGCCAGATGTGCGCGATCAAATACATTGCTCCAAACGGTAAAGAATGTTTCAGGCAAGGAGGCTGCCTCGATCGGACTCAGCCCCTTGGGGATCGGTAAACATTGCGCTACCGGCGCAGCACAATATTCCGCGTAACCGCCACCCTGCACCAACGCACACACCATCGCGCCCTTGGAGAATCCGGTCCCATCCAGATCTCCATCCACGATTTCGCCGGCCACCTCGAGACCCGGCAAATCGGAAGCACCGGGCGGCACGGGATAATGTCCCAAGCGCTGGATAACATCCGGTCGATTAATGCCTGCAGCATGAACTCTGATTAATACTTCGCCGGGTTTCAGCACCGGCATCGGACGTTCGCAACGAACGAGCACATCCGGCGGTCCGGGTCGGGCAATCTGAATCGCGTGCATGGCGGCTCCCAAACTCGTAAACAAAAACCGATTGTACGACAGCCGTCTTGATCGAGCTGAGCCCCTCTCTGCCCTGTCCTCTATCAACGGCAGCAAGCGAATGCTGGTGACGCTTCAGACACACAATCAAAAAATTGATACTGCGCAACATTTGTGCAGAAGCATTGCATGACAATGAAATTGCCGACACTTTTCAGTGAACCTGCATCCCCCAAATGCAACGCCTGTGGAATCAAGCGCTGCACCGACAGCACTGATAGCGCTCTTCTCCCACGGCAGCCGAATCTGTAACTTTTTGCCTTTTCATACTTACAAATCAGATGGGAACTAATCAATATATTTTATTTCCAAAGAGCAACTCAACTCGTTGAGAGTGAACCGATGCAATATGCACGCAACCTCCCACTGGTAACCAAGCTCGCAAGTCTCCCGATCGAGCTGCTGGCCATCAATGAACGTCTCAGTCTTGCGCTTGAGAGCGCGCGCCAAGTTGCTTTTGACTGGCACATTCCCATTGACAGACTTTACTTTAGCGGCGATCTGATCAACGGCTTGAGAACTACTCCGCTCGACACCGACAAGGCCTGGAATTCGACTGAACTGATTCCGCTCATTCATCCAGAGGACAAGGAGCGCTTTCGCGAGCATCTGCGGCATGCGCTGAAGGGAACCGGCGACCAGCGTGATGGCTTCCATCGTGTAGAACTGCGGCTGAAAGATGCGGATCAAGGGTGGTTCTGGGTTGATATCAGCGGCAAAATCGTACTGCGCGATTCCACTGGCAGAGCGGTTCGCATGACGGGCACATTCTGCGACATCCATGAGCGCAAACGAGCAGAGACTAAGGCTCGCCGCCTGCGCGGCCAGCCTGCTGCAGCGGCAAATCAGATTCTGTTTCGCGAAAGTGTCATGCGATATCGTCAATTGCTCGAATTGTCACCAGAAGCGATTCTTGTTTATCGTGGCACTGAACTTGAATTGCTCAATCGCGCGGCTACGCGTTTGCTCGGTAGCGACGATGCAAGCCATCTGCTGGGCCGGAATATTCTCGATTTCGTGCATTCGGATCACCACACGCTGTTCAAGCAAAGAGCACGAGTGCCATCGAAAGATACGACCTCTATACCTTTTGTCGAGCAGGTATGGAAGAGGCTCGACGGCACGACATTTCATGCGGAGATCGCCGCGAGCCATCTGGTTTACGGTGACGGGCCGGCCGTCCAAATCGTAGTAAGAGACATCACTTCTCGCAAGAGCGCCGAAGCACTTCAGCTTGGGCAAAATCGCATTTTGAATATGATCGCTACCGGCGCAGGGCTTGTCGACATCCTTGTGGAAGTCGCGCAATTCGCCGACAGCCTGTCGCCCCATGCAATATGCGCAATATTGCAGTTGGACAGAGACGGCAAGACAGTACGCGAGCGTATTGCTCCCGGCTTGCCGATCAGCTATCTGGAGCAGATTGCAGCCCCCAAGGCTTCCACGGCAAATACCTTCTGGGGTTTGGGGGCGGATAAATCAGAGCCAATTATCGTGGCCGACATTGCTTCCGATCCGCGGTGGAACGATCTACGCACGAGCACCCTTGCATATGGCTTGAAAGCCTGTTCGTCGTGGCCGCTACTCGGCAAGACCCGAAAACCTCTCGGGACGTTCGCACTCTTTTTCCATGAGTCGATCGCTCCGTCCATGCATGATCTTCGGGTAGCGGAGGTCTGCACAAGACTGGCAAGCATTGCAATCGAGAGTCGTATGTCGGAAGAAAAGATTCGGCATCTCGCACACTATGATGGCTTGACGTCACTGCCAAACCGCTTTCTGTTTGATGAATATCTCGCTCTCGCATTAGAGAATGCACAACGAAATGCAGGCAGGTTTGCGGTCTTCTTTATCGATCTCGACAAGTTCAAGGAAGTCAACGATACGCTCGGCCATTCCGCCGGTGACGTAGCCTTGCGTGAAATTGCGTCTCGCCTGCGCAACTGTCTCAGACATACGGACAAGATCGCTCGCATGGGTGGCGACGAATTCTATGTTCTGATCGAGGAATTGAGTGACGCGCGTTATGCAGCCGATATTGCGCAGAAATTGCTGGAAGCAGCATCCGGCCCCATTTGCATAGAAGGTCAAGGCTGCCAATTGAGCGCCAGTATCGGGATTGCCATCTATCCTGAAAACGGCGGCGATGCAGAAACATTGTTGAAGACAGCCGACAGCGCGATGTACTGCGCAAAGGAGAAGGGGAAAAATACCTATCGATTTTCCGGGACAGAAGACGCATGCGCAATAGAAAAGACGTCCTTGCGCAAACCGGCCGTTTTGCTGCCGCGACCAGAGGATGTACCGACCCCGACCGATTCATAAAACAAAGCCGCCCGAGCTTTAGCATCGGACGGCTTCACAGGCGTTTCAGAACTCGATCGCTGCGTTGCCACAGCGATTTTTGTCAGTCCACTTATTGCTGCTGTTGCTGCGGAACGGTAGTGCCGTCTTCAGCTGCTGCAGCCTTCATCGACAATTTCAACCGGCCGCGATCGTCGGTCTCCAGTACTTTCACACGCACCTGCTGGCCTTCTTTCAGATAGTCCGCCACCGCATTGACGCGCTCATTGGCGATCTGGCTAATGTGCAGCAAGCCATCCTTGCCTGGCATGACTTGCACAATTGCGCCGAAATCGAGCAACTTGAGCACAGTACCGTCATAAGTCTTGCCGACTTCGACCGATGCGGTCAGTTCTTCGATCCGTCGCTTGGCTTCCTGGCCTGCAGTCGCGTCTACCGACGCGATCGTCACCACACCTTCATCGCTGATATCGATCTGCGTACCGGTTTCCTCAGTCAGCGCGCGAATCACGGCGCCGCCCTTGCCGATCACGTCGCGGATCTTTTCAGGGTTGATCTTGATGGTGATCAGACGCGGCGCGAAGTCCGACAACTCGGTCTTGCCATGCGGCATGGCTTCCTGCATCTTGGCCAGGATGTGCATGCGGCCTTCCTTGGCCTGGGCCAGCGCGACCTGCATGATTTCCTTGGTAATACCCTGGATCTTGATGTCCATCTGCAGCGCGGTAATGCCGTTGGCGGTGCCGGCCACCTTGAAGTCCATGTCGCCGAGGTGATCTTCATCGCCCAGAATATCGGTCAGCACGGCGAACTTGCTGCCGTCCTTGATCAATCCCATCGCTATACCGGCGACGTGTGCCTTCATCGGCACGCCGGCATCCATCAACGCGAGGCAGCCACCGCAGACGGAGGCCATCGACGACGAACCGTTGGATTCAGTGATCTCGGATACCAGCCGTACGGAATAGCTGAACTCTTCCGGTGACGGCAGCGCTGCGATCAGCGCCCGCTTGGCCAGACGGCCGTGACCGATTTCACGCCGCTTCGGCGTGCCGACACGACCGGTTTCGCCGGTAGCAAATGGCGGCATGTTGTAGTGAAGCATGAAGCGGTCCGAGTACTCGCCCATCAGCGCATCGATCTTTTGCTCGTCACGCGCAGTGCCGAGAGTGGCGACAACCAGTGCCTGCGTTTCACCGCGGGTAAACAGCGCTGAGCCATGCGTACGCGGCAATACACTGTTACGGATCGTGATCGGACGCACGGTACGGGTGTCGCGCCCATCGATGCGCGGCTCGCCTTCCAGAATCTGGGAACGCACGATCTTGGCTTCGAGATCGAACAGGATGCTGCCAACCTCAGCCGCATCCGGTGCAGCGCCGCCCACAGATGCGGCTTCTGCTGCCAGTGCCACATTCAGTTCCGCAGTTACGGATTTGAGCTTGTCGGTGCGCGCCTGCTTATCCTTGGTCTGATATGCCTCGCGCAATTTGGCTTCAGCGAAATGGGCGACACGACCAATCAGTGCTTCGTTCTTCGGCGCAGGGCTCCATTGCACTTCCGGCTTGCCGCCATCACGCACCAATTCATGGATTGCATCGATTACCGCCTTCATCTGCTCGTGGCCGTACACGACGGCGCCAAGCATGATTTCTTCGGACAGTTGATTCGCTTCGGATTCCACCATCAATACCGCTTGCTCGGTACCGGCAACCACCAAGTCCATCTCGGATTTCGGCAATTGCGACGCGGTCGGGTTCAGCACGTACTGGCCGTCGATGTAACCGACACGGGCGGCGCCCAGCGGACCGCTGAATGGAATTCCGGCAACGCAGATCGCCGCGGAAGCACCGATCATCGAAGCGATGTCGGGATCGATTTCAGGATTGACTGACAGCACGTGAATGATGACCTGCACTTCATTCAGGTACCCTTCCGGGAAGAGCGGACGAATCGGACGATCGATCAGGCGCGAAGTCAGCGTCTCTTTTTCGGACGGGCGTCCCTCGCGTTTGAAGAAGCCGCCGGGAATACGGCCTGCAGCGTAGCTCTTCTCGACGTAATCAACGGTAAGCGGGAAAAAATCCTGACCGGGCTTGGCATCCTTGCGTGCGACCACCGTTGCCAGCACGACGGTATCTTCAATCGATACAAGCACGGCGCCGGACGCCTGGCGCGCGATTTCTCCGGTTTCCAACGTGACCGTATGCTGGCCGTACTGGAAGGTTTTGGTAACTTTATTGAACACGGTAATTCCTTTCTATTTTTGCCGACAGATTTTCAGGCGCTGTCGTTCACCTCACCACGGATGGACACGATCCATCTTGCTGCACAGTCACTTGCCTGATTTGAAAATACAAAACCGCAAATGACAAAATGCCTGCATCAGCAGGCTGACACAGGCACTTTGCCTATAAACCGGGCGAAAAATGTCGCAACTAAATTACTTGCGCAAGCCGAGTTTTTCGATCAGGGCACGATAACGGTTTGCGTCTTTACCCTTGAGGTACGAGAGCAGGCTCTTACGACGGTTAACCATCATGATCAAGCCGCGGCGGGAGTGGTGATCCTTGGCGTGGGCTTTGAAATGGCCGTTGAGTTCGTTGATACGGGCGGTCAATAATGCAACCTGTACTTCCGGAGACCCGGTATCGTTGGCACCACGGGCATTGTCCGCAATAATGGCGGCCTTATTGATATTTTCTACTGACATGAATTACCTTTCACATGCGGTGAGCGGAGTCTGAACCCCATACACCGTGAACAATTGACAAAATGACTTGGTCTAAATGACCAAGAAACGCAGTATATAGGAAATGACTTGAGGATTCAAACACTTAGATCGTCTCCAAAGGAAACATCATGAAATCGACTTTACGCTTCCTGTTGACGGCCGCGCTGATGCTTATCGGCGCATGTTCGGTTCTCATCCCGGCACCCGTTACCGTGGGCGAATCGGAATCCGAAGTGATTGCGAGCCGAGGTCAGCCGACTCATCGTTACCAGGACGGCCAGGATCATTTACTGGAATATGCCACAGGTCCGTGGGGACAGAAGACGTATATGGCCCGCATCGGCCCAGATGGCAAAGTCAAGTCCTTCGAGCAAGTCTTGACCACCCAGAAGTTTGCATCGATCAAAATCGGCCAAGCAACCAAAGCGGATGTGTTGCGTACCATCGGTGCCCCAAGCGAAACGTCCTATCTTTCGTTGAGCGACCTCGAAGTCTGGTCTTATCCCTATAAGGAAAACGATGTATGGAATTCCATGATGCACGTGCATTTCGACAGATCCGGTATCGTTCGCAAAATGCTGAACGGCCCTGATCCGCGCTACGATCCAGACAGTCGGTTTCCGTTTGGGATGTTGCTCCGCTGAGCCCGATCCATCTCCGGCTTGTCAGCATTTAAAAAGCGTCTGCTCGAGGCAGGCGCTTTTCGTTCGCAAACCGACCTTGGACAGATCGCTAATCAAAGCTGGGGATTGAGCTTTTCCGCTTTCGAATGCAGTTTGTTCAATGCCGACAAATAGGCCTTCGCCGAAGCGACCACGATATCCGGGTCTGCACCCACACCATTCACGATACGGCCGGCCTTCGATAGGCGCATGGTCACTTCTCCTTGCGACTGGGTGCCGGTAGTAATCGCATTTACCGAGAACAGCAGCAACTCGGCTCCGCTTCCGGTCTTTGATTCGATCGCGTTGACCGTCGCATCGACAGGACCATTGCCCCATCCTTCGCAGCTCATTTCCTTCCCGTCCATCGAAAACACCACCTTCGCACGGGGCTTCTCGCCGGTCTCTGAATGCTGGGATAGCGATACGAAACGGTAATACTCATTAACGTGCGAATGCTGCTCATCCGATACCAATGCAATAATGTCTTCATCAAAGATGTCGGATTTGCGATCCGCCAGTTCCTTGAAGCGCGCAAATGCGGCATTGACCTCAGCCTCGGACTCCAGCTCGATACCCAGTTCTTCAAGGCGCTGCTTGAACGCATTTCGTCCGGACAGCTTGCCGAGAACAATCTTGTTTGCCGTCCAGCCCACGTCTTCGGCGCGCATGATTTCATAGGTATCGCGCGCCTTCAATACGCCGTCCTGATGAATGCCGGACGCATGCGCGAACGCATTGGCGCCGACCACGGCCTTGTTCGGCTGCACTGCAAACCCGGTAATCTGCGAGACCAATTTGGATGCCGGCACGATTTGCGAGGTATCGATACCAAGTTCAAGCTTGAAATGATCCTTGCGAGTCCGAACAGCCATTACGATCTCTTCCAGCGCGGTGTTGCCGGCGCGTTCACCAAGGCCGTTGATTGTGCACTCCACCTGTCGCGCGCCGCCGATCACGACACCCGCGAGTGAATTGGCGACCGCCATGCCGAGATCATTATGGCAGTGCACGGACCAGACTGCCTTGTCGGCATTCGGAATGCGTTCGCGCAAGGTCTTAATCATATTGCCGTACAACTCGGGTACGCCATAACCAACAGTGTCTGCAAAGTTGATGGTTGTCGCACCTTCAGCGATGACGGCTTCGATCACACGACACAGAAAATCCATATCGGAGCGACTGCCGTCCTCGGGGCTGAATTCGACGTCGTCGGTAAATTGCCGCGCAAAACGAACGGCCAGCTTCGCCTGCTCGAATACCTGGTCCGGCGTCATGCGCAGCTTCTTTTCCATGTGCAGCGGCGACGTCGCGATAAATGTATGAATCCGCTTGCGCGCCGCCGGCGCAAGCGCTTCCGCTGCACGCGAAATATCCCTGTCGTTGGCACGCGACAGCGAGCACACGGTGGAGTCCTTGATGATGCCGGCAATTGCCTTGATCGATTCAAAATCCCCCGGGGAAGCAGCGGCAAAACCCGCTTCGATGACATCCACTCGCAACCGCTCCAGTTGTTTCGCAATACGGATTTTTTCATCCTTGGTCATTGATGCGCCCGGGGATTGCTCGCCGTCTCGCAAGGTGGTATCGAAAATAATGAGCTTATTGGATGAATCGGCGGCCATGCTGTGCTCCTTAGGAAAATGCTGTGAACGGGTCGTTTATACGTTTTTTCGCCTGCTCTTGCCATGTAGACAGGAGCCTGAGACTACACGAATTGTGGGGGTATGGGATTTAGCGCGCTTAACGCACTAGGAACAGCGGTAGCAGCAGGCCTGCCAGCAGGCTGCCAAATGAAGCGATTGCGGAGATGTGGATGTGACGCGACATTCAAAAACTATAAGCGGAATTCAAGAAAAGTGCAACTGTGGGGGAAACAGGCACATTGTGCGCAACCGTTGCCGCGTTATCGGCATGCGCCGCACAACCCGCATATCGCTCGCAACGATCCTCTATCGTTCTTTTTCCTCAATCGGCTCCGCTTCGGCGGTGGTCTCGATAATGCTTACCGGCCTGCCTTTCGACAGTCGCCAGAAGTAAATCGCGTATCCCGACAAGCCATAGAGCACGAACATGCCGAATAACACCTTTGGCGGATCACTCGATATCAGCACGAATATCAAAACGATGACAAAGATTGCGATGAAGGGAACTGATTTGCGGAAATTCACTTCCTTGAAACTGTAAAACGGCACATTGGTGACCATCGTCAAGCCAGCGTAAAGCGTGATCGTCCAGGAAAACCAGCTTAGCTCTGTACCCACGAAACGCAGATCATCCATCAGCCACACAAAACCGGTCACCAGCGCCGCTGCCGCAGGGCTGGGCAACCCCTGGAAATAACGTTTATCTACGACACCGATGTTGGTATTGAAGCGAGCGAGACGCAGCGCTGCACCGGCGCAGTAGACGAACGCCGCCAACCACCCGAGTTTGCCCATGCCGCGCAACGACCACTCATAAACCACCAGCGCAGGTGCCGCACCGAACGACAACATGTCGGAAAGACTGTCGTACTGAGCACCGAATTCGCTCTGCGTGTTGGTCAATCGGGCCACCCTTCCGTCCACGCTATCGAGCAGCATGGCGGCGAAAATCGCAATAGACGCGAAGTCGAATTTGAGATTCATTGCCATCACGATGGCAAAAAACCCGCAAAACAGGTTCGCGGTGGTAAACGCATTCGGCAGCAAATAAATACTGCGCCGGCGCGGTGCCGCGTCCAAAGCGAGAGTTTCCTCTTGATCCTGAGATTGATGGGACTGGGCACGCTTGCGAAAGCGCGAGACTCTGGGAAGCAGTCCGGCGTTACTTTTCGCTTTGCGACGGTTGAAGGTTGCCATGCGGATTCCGTTTTTATGTTGATGCCAATAAGATCACAACTCGGCAAGAATTGTTTCCGTTGCAGCCACCTTGTCGCCTACGGTCACCTTGGGAGATGCAGTCAATGGCAGGTAAACGTCGACGCGCGAACCGAAGCGAATGAATCCGTAACGTTGCCCCCGGTTCAGCACATCACCGGTCTTCACATAACAAAGAATGCGCCTGGCAATCAATCCGGCCACTTGTACACAGGTCACAACCTGACCACCGGCAGTGATAATCGTCAGTGCATTGCGTTCGTTTTCAGTCGAGGCTTTGTCGAGATCGGCATTGACGAATTTTCCGGGAAAATACTGCATGTTTTCGATCCTGCCATCGACCGGAGCACGGTTCGAATGCACGTTGAATACGTTCATGAAAACGCTAATCTTGAGGGCTTCGCGGCCGGCATAGGGATCCTGAGTTTTTTCGACGACAACGATGCGGCCATCTGCAGGAGAAAGGACGGCGTTCGGTTTTTGAGGTACAACACGTGCGGGGTCGCGAAAGAACTGGAGCACGAACAGCGCAATAATCCAGAATGGAATAGACCATGCACCCGAGAAAAATGTGACCAGAACGGCGACGGCGACAGCGCCCCCGAGAAAAGGCCAACCTTCGCGGGCAATAATAGGGTGCGGATAATTGTTCAACGTCGCTCCGTTCGATAATGAATTATAAAAAGCGTGGCTATTCTAGACGAGCAGCAAGTAAAAGTAACCCCCGAGAGCCGGAGTGCTTCCGACAGCCCAGCATCTCTATTTGAACCGAGCCTTGCCCACCACACGTATGCTCAGCGTCGTTTCCCCCGGCTCGAAACTCGGCTCCTCCACTTGCATAGCTGCTGCAACCGTCGATCGCATTGCCTTGGTCGCACGTTCCTGCTGGGGCGCATAAGCGCCGGAACCTTCGAAATCGACCGTGTCCATCGTAGCGTCCGCCACGCTGCGCCCCATCGCCTGTGCGACTGCCGCAATCCTGTCTGTCAAATTTGCATACGCCGCCGCAATCTGCTGCGCTTCTAGCTTTCTGGCAGTCGCGTCGGCCAGGCCGAATTGCAGGCCGCTGAGGGCGAGTATCTGTTGCGCGGCCGCTGCCATTTTAGGCAGTGTGACCAAGTTGGTTGTTCGCACTTCCAGATACTGGCCAACACGCCAGCCGATCGGCTGCTTTGGTTTGTTCTGGCGCGGCTGAATCTGCTCGTCCGGATAAACCGGATATGTGTAATAGCCGAAGGTTTTCAATATCGCCTGTGGATCTTCTTTCTTGACGATCTCCGTGCCCTGTTTCATTTTCCGATTGACACGGGATGCAGCGACCGCCTTGTCCTTGTCCTGCTCTTCGACCATGAAAGTCGCGCGTGCTTCGTCGTTCGGATGGCGGACTTCTCCATACGCAGGAACCACCACCACTGTCCCTGCCGTATCCGGCGTCGCCCGTTTTTGAGCGGCGGCTGGGCCGGCGAACAGAAAAAATGACAGCAACCAGACTCCAGATCGAAACACGATATTCCTCCACGAGATAAGCAAGATAGCGCAGCCATTTTACTCAACCCCGGCAATCCTATCCGTACGCCAGATGCCTTGCCGAAAAGCTTGCGCCGCATTCGCTACAGAAAGGCGAAAAAAAAGCTGTGCCATGGCACAGCTTTTACGCTAACGGCGAGTGGTCCTGCAAGTGCTATTCGCCTCAGGCAGGACGTCAATCCTGCCGCTTAGTTCTTCGATTGATCAACCAACTTGTTTTTCTTAATCCAAGGCATCATTGCACGCAGCTTCTCGCCGACTTGCTCGATCTGGTGCTCGGAAGTCAGGCGGCGACGGGAAATCAGAGTTGGTGCGCCGGCCTTGTTTTCGAGAATGAAGCTTTTCGCGTATTCGCCCGTCTGGATGTCCTTCAGGCACTGGCGCATGGCGTTCTTGGTGTCTTCTGTCACGATACGCGGACCGGTCACATACTCGCCGTATTCGGCATTGTTGGAGATCGAATAATTCATGTTGGCGATACCACCTTCATAAATCAGATCAACGATCAGCTTCAGTTCGTGCAGGCACTCGAAATAGGCCATCTCGGGCGCGTAGCCGGCTTCCACCAGGGTTTCAAAACCAGCCTTGATCAGTTCGACCGTACCACCGCACAACACAGCCTGCTCACCGAACAGGTCGGTCTCGGTCTCTTCGCGGAAGTTGGTTTCGATGATGCCGGCACGTCCGCCACCATTGGCCATTGCATAGGACAAGGCGACCTCGCGCGCGCTGCCGGACTTGTCCTGGTACACAGCGACCAGATGCGGTACACCGCCGCCCTGAGTGTAGGTGCCGCGTACCGTGTGACCCGGCGCTTTCGGCGCGATCATGATGACATCCAGGTCGCCACGCGGCACGACTTGGCCGTAATGCACATTGAAGCCGTGAGCGAAGGCGAGTACTGCGCCCTGCTTCGCGTTCGGCGCGACGTTTTCATTGTAGACCTGCGCGATATTTTCATCCGGCAGCAGGATCATGATGACGTCAGCCGTCTTGATCGCATCGTTGACTTCTGCAACGTTCAGGCCGGCGTTCTTCGCTTTTTCCCAGGAGGCGCCGCCCTTGCGCAGGCCGACGGTGACCTTGCAGCCGGAGTCGTTCAGGTTCTGCGCGTGCGCATGGCCTTGCGAACCGTAGCCGATGATGGTGACGTTCTTGCCTTTGATGAGGGACAGATCACAGTCTTTATCGTAGAAAACTTTCATGGATTTTCCTAATTTGGTTATGAGTATTGATGCCTGGATTTAAACCTTGAGAATGCGCTCGCCGCGCCCAATGCCTGAACCGCCGGTACGGACCGTTTCAAGAATCGCGGTGCGATCGATCGAATCGATAAAGGCGTCAAGCTTGGACTTGTTGCCTGTCAGTTCGATCGTGTAAGTCTTTTCGGTCACGTCGATGATACGGCCGCGGAAAATGTCTGCGGTACGCTTCATTTCTTCGCGCTCCTTGCCGACGGCACGCACCTTGATGAGCATCAGCTCGCGTTCGATATGCGCGCCTTCAGTCAGGTCGACCACCTTCACGACCTCGATCAGACGATTCAAATGCTTGGTAATCTGTTCGATGATGTCGTCCGAACCGGCAGTGACGATCGTCATGCGGGAAAGCGTCGCGTCTTCGGTCGGTGCTACTGTCAGCGTCTCGATGTTGTAGCCGCGGGCGGAAAACAATCCCACCACGCGCGACAATGCCCCGGCCTCGTTTTCAAGCAAAACGGAAATGATATGGCGCATGTTACAGATCCTCCGAACCCAAGAGCATTTCAGTCAAGCCTTTGCCCGCTTTCACCATCGGCCAGACATTTTCGGTTTGATCCGTAATGAAATTCATGAAAACCAAGCGGTCTTTCATGCCGAACGCTTCTTTCAACGCGCCTTCGACGTCGCCCGGCTTTTCGATCTTCATGCCGACATGACCAAAGGACTCCGCCAGCTTGTTAAAGTCCGGCAGCGAATCCATATACGACTCGGAATAGCGGGAGCCATAATCGATCTGCTGCCACTGACGCACCATGCCGAGGAAACGGTTGTTCAACAGGATGATCTTCGGGGTCAGGTGATATTGCTTGCAGGTTGCGAGCTCCTGAATGCACATCTGGATCGACGCCTCGCCCGTGACGCAGGCGACCGTCGCGCCGGGATTCGCCATCTGTACACCCATCGCATACGGCAACCCGACGCCCATCGTGCCCAAGCCTCCGGAATTGATCCAGCGGCGCGGCTTGTCGAAGCCGTAATACTGCGCAGCCCACATCTGGTGTTGGCCGACGTCGGAAGTAATGAAGGCGTCGCCGTTGGTCACTTCCCACAGCTTTTCAACCACCGCCTGCGGCTTGATGACCTCATTCGATCCCGAGTATTTCAGACATTGCCGCCCGCGCCATTCATCGATCTGCTTCCACCAGGCAACCAGCGCTTGCGCATTCGGCCTGACGGGTATGTTTTCAGCGGCATCGAGCTGCGCCAACACTTCCTGCAGCACGTCTTTCACGTTGCCGACGATCGGGATATCCACTTTGACGCGTTTGGAGATCGACGACGGATCGATATCGACATGAATGATCTTGCGCGGATGCGTCGCGAAATGTTTCGGATTACCGATCACGCGGTCGTCGAAACGCGCGCCGATCGCGATCAGCACGTCGCAATGCTGCATCGCCATGTTGGCTTCGTAGGTGCCATGCATCCCCGGCATGCCGACGAAATTATCGCTGGACGCGCGATAGGCACCGAGCCCCATCAGCGTGTTCGTGCATGGGTAACCGAGCCTGTCGACTAGCTTGTTCAATTCAGGCGCCGCGTCGGCAAGAATGACCCCGCCTCCGGTGTAAATCATCGGACGCTCTGCATTCAGCAAAAGCTGAACCGCCTTGCGGATTTGCCCGGCATGCCCCTTGTCGACAGGCTTGTAGGAGCGCATATCGAGTTCCTTCGGATACTCGAATGCGCACTTGTGCATCGTGATGTCTTTGGGAATATCGACCAGCACTGGACCGGGACGGCCGGTGGTTGCGATATAGAACGCCTTCTTCATCGTCGAGGCCAGATCCTTGACGTCCTTGACGAGAAAGTTGTGCTTGACGCAAGGGCGGGTGATACCAACGGTATCGCACTCCTGGAACGCGTCCTGGCCGATCGCGTTCGACGGCACCTGCCCGGAAATCACCACCATCGGAATCGAATCCATATAGGCGGTGGCGAGGCCGGTTACCGCATTGGTCACACCGGGACCGGAGGTGACAATGGCGACACCCACCTTGTGCGAGCTGCGCGAATATGCATCGGCCGCATGCACTGCCGCCTGTTCGTGGCGGACCAGAATATGCTGGAATTTGTCTTGATTGAAGATTGCGTCGTAGATGTAGAGCACTGCGCCGCCGGGATAGCCGAATACATGCTCGACGCCCTCTTCGGCCAAACAGCGCACAACAATATCCGCGCCTGTCAGTTCTGAACTCATTGCTAGGTTCCTTTCAAGGTCCATTGGAAATTGATCGGATGCTCTCTCCTTTCGAAACCATGCGGGACGACAGTGCCGGGGCTTCCCTTTTTTGTGCGGTCACGTCACCTCGTTGCGCATCCGTAGATGCGATTCAAAATGGCGCTCAACGCGACTCGTTCAGCCGGAGTATCTGAAGTACCGATATGGATCTCTCACGCTTGTGGCGTGGGTTAGAGCAAACAGCTTTCAAATGTTGAAGCGCGTCTGATCGAAGGGCGGCATCATGCGCCGCGCGCGAAAAGACTATCCTTCAGGGATGTGAAGGGACTGATAAGTTAATGCGTTGCACAATTTTGGTCAAGTCAAATCCCGCCAAATCCTTTTGAAATCAAGCCGTTTCGGCAAAAATGCGGACAGCAGGAAGCTTTTTTGCTAGCATTCGCACAGTTTCCCAGCACAACCAATCAACTGCCCCCTCAGCAGTCCGTTTATAAACCGGCTGTGAAGTGAATACACGCCGCAACGCATGGCAACAACAAAAGAACTATCTGACTTCCTGGAAAACGTGGAACGGCGTGCCTTCAAGCAGGCAGTGTATGCGGTTCGCAGGGACGAAGTGGCCTTCGACGTTGTCCAGGATGCAATGATCAAGCTGGCCGAGAAATACGGCGACAAGCCTGTTGCCGAACTTCCACTGCTGTTCCAGCGCATACTGCAAAACACGATCCACGATTATTTCCGACGCGAAAAAGTACGGAATACCTGGGTCAGTCTGTTTTCAGGCCTTGGGAGCGATAGCGACGAGCACGACAACTTCGATCTGCTGGAAACATTCG
This sequence comes from uncultured Noviherbaspirillum sp., assembly GCA_966211585.1. Lineage (GTDB taxonomy): Bacteria > Pseudomonadota > Gammaproteobacteria > Burkholderiales > Burkholderiaceae_D > Noviherbaspirillum. The sequence goes on from CBIHNU010000026.1 coordinate 20,870, forward strand.
AGGCCGAAGAAGGCACCCAGGCAGCAGAATCCAGCGCCGACAAGGTCGAACGCGACCAGATTCTCGCTGTCATAGACACCGAAATACAAAAACTCCCGACACGTCAACGTGAAGCCTTCCTTATGCGTTATTGGCAAGATATGGATGTCGCTGAAACAGCTGCGGCGATGGGATGCTCTGAAGGCAGTGTAAAAACGCACTGTTCGCGGGCGACGCACACGTTGGCCCAGGCGTTGAAAGCCAAAGGAATTACGTTATGAACACCCGAGAACTGGATTTTGCTTACAAGGTGCGGCATGTGCTGAATGAAAGCGCCGAAAATCTGCCTGCCTCCACTGCACAACGCCTCGCTTCCGCTCGGAAGACAGCTCTGTCCCGAAAGAAAAAGGATTCCCGGTTGCGCGCTCTCGCGGAAGCGCCACAGCAGGTACTTGCCGGCCAAGCCGGTCATTTTCTCGGCAAGCCGCTCTCCTGGCTCGCCCGTGCAGGGCTGGCATTGCCGCTGGTGGTAGTGGCAATCGGGTTGACAAGCATGTATCAATACGAGCAACAGCGACGTATCCGGGAAACCGCTGAAATCGACGCGGCAGTCCTGGCGGATGAATTGCCTCTTTCAGCCTATCTGGATCATGGCTTCAATGCGTATCTCGCGAAGCGAGGCGAATGAAATGAAGGATGCGGTTGTCCAGCGCGCCGCTCGCCAGATGCGAGCGGTGTTCGTTTTAGCTGCCCTGCTCGGTATTGGCATAAGCGCTCATGCTGTGCCAGTAGACGCATCAACTTCTGCGGCGCCGAATTCTTCCCCGCATACCGCAACGAACCCGGTTGTTCGCAGGAGCGCTGCTGCGAAGCGTGTCATAGCTCCAGCAAATCCGAGCTGGGCGGAGTTGACGCCCGCTCAGCAAAACGGACTCCAACCACTCGCAAATGAATGGGACAAACTCGATCCCTTCCGCAAAAGCAAGTGGCTCGCCATTGGCAACAAATTTGCGAAAATGAAACCGGAAGAGCAGCAACGCATGCACGATCGCATGCGCGAATGGGTGAAACTGACGCCGGAGCAGCGACGGGCTGCGCGCGAGAGTTATACCCGTGCAAAACAACTCAACTCGGATCAAAAATCTGCGCGCTGGCAGCAATATCAGCAACTGCCCGAAGAGCAAAAGAAAAAACTGGCGGCCGATGAGACGGCAAGAAAGCATGGCGCAACCGTGCTGCCACCGACAGGTCAGGGAAAGCATCGAAAAACCTTGGCACCGATAAAGGCCTCGCCGAAACGAGTACTGGAGCGCTCAGTCACTCCGCAAGCGGCGAGCCAGTCGGCAATCCAGCCATCCCAGCCACCCGCACAACAGAATTGACTCCGTTGGATATTCCCGCGACTCCCTCCATGAAGCGCCGATTGGCCAGCATGCTCTATGAATCGATGCTGCTGTTCGGTGTCGTGTTCATTTCGGGCTGGCTGTTTTCAACCCTGCTACAGCAGCGTCACGCGCTGTACCTGCGGCATTTTTTGCAGGACTGGCTATTCGTCGTGATCGGCATTTATTTCGTCTGGTTCTGGACGCATCGCGGACAGACCCTCGCCATGAAAACATGGAGAATTCGCCTGGAGACCCGAGAAGGCAAGGAAGTGAAATTGCTCCGTGCCATTGGAAGATATCTGCTCTCCTGGTTATGGATACTGCCGGGGTTGGCGCTCGCCTGGCTGATCGGCGCCAAGACCTGGGTACTGATACTGATCCCCGCCGCCAACATCCTGCTGTGGGCGCTGACCGCCTACCTCGATCCGAAACGGCAATTCCTGCACGACCGGCTTGCGGGCACCCGCATAGTGCGCATGCCGGACGCATCATAGCGGCCTTTGGCATACCTGACGCTTTCATTTCAGCAAGGAAAACCATCGCGTGAAAACGGTTGTGCGTTGCCTGCGCATTGTCGTGCCATGATGCTCCACACACGATGGAAGGTCGCTTCAACAAAGACTTCTGGATTCGTCATTTTCTCGAACGTCTTGAAGCCGCGTTCACGAAAGTTCTGCAGATCGGGAAGATTTACCCGCTTCGCGGGCCCTCGCATCACGGCCAAAGTGGCCCCACTATTGGCTTATATGCCGTTCGCATAAAGTCACCGCCGATTTCAGGTTAGAGCCCGGACTCTATCTCACGACAGCCGCAGCGAGAATGCATCGAGTACACTGGCCTGAACGATCACATTCAGAGACATGGCCCCCATCATTTCCCGTCGCTCTTTTCTCCGAACGGGTTTAATCGGTACGCTTGCGCTTGCAACAGCCGGTGGCCTGTACCGCACCACTCGGCCTGCCGACGCAGCAGGCGAATTCTTATTCGACAATCAGGCAAAAGCGGTGTTGAACGCGATCATACCGGCTGTGTTGAAGGGCGCGATCGACTCATCGCCTTCTGCGACAACGGCGGCGATTTACCGTATGCAGCAAGCAATCACCGGACTACCACTCACGACGCAAAAAGAAATCCAGGATCTGTTCGGATTGCTCACGCTCGCGCCGTCGCGACGCTTCCTGGTCGGCTTGCCTGATGACTGGCCGCAGGCGAAACAGGAGGATGTCGCAGCATTCCTGAACCGCTGGCGCCTGCATCGCTTCAGCATGCTGCAAAGCGCTTATCATGCGCTGCACGATTTGATCACCGGTTCCTGGTATGCCGACGAATCGACCTGGGCATCCATCGGTTATCCCGGCCCGATCAGCCAATTGAGTTGAGAGTGCCATGACCAACTCATCAGGCAGCCCGATACCCGATCCTATTGCCGTTGGCCTGGCGTCAGGATGGAAAGTCGTCGATGCGTCGACGCTGGATGGCAACCATCGCTATGAAGCCGATATCGCCATCATCGGCACCGGTGCCGGCGGCGGAGTAACGGCCGAGATTCTGACGCTCGCGGGGCTGAAAGTCATATTGGTGGAAGAAGGACCGCTGAAGTCATCCAGAGATTTCAAGATGCGCGAGGCACAGGCTTATCCCGCGCTGTACCAGGAATCAGCCGCACGCAAGACCAAGGACAAGTCGATCAATATTCTGCAAGGCCGCGCGGTTGGCGGTTCGACGACGGTCAACTGGACGTCCAGCTTCCGCACACCGACTAGCACGCTTAACTATTGGCAACGCAATTTCGGCTTGCAGGATTATTCGGAGCAGGCGCTCGGCCCATGGTTCTCGATGATGGAACAGCACCTCAACATCGATTTGTGGCGCACTGCCCCGAACGAAAACAACGATATTCTGCGACGCGGTGCGGCGAAGCTCGGGATCCCGGCCGCGGCAATACGGCGCAATGTAAAAGGCTGCTGGAATCTCGGCTATTGCGGCATGGGCTGTCCGACCAATGCAAAGCAATCAATGCTTGTGACGACGATTCCGTCGGCACTTTCCCGCGGAGCAATGCTGCTGACCCGTACGCGTGCGGAGAGGTTGCTGTTCAAGGGAGACAGCGTCGACAGCCTGGAGTGTACGGCGCTCGACAGCAACGGTCTCGCTCCCACCGGCACAACGATAACGATACGCGCTCGTCACTATGTAATCGCGGGAGGGGCGATCAATTCACCGGCACTGTTGATGCGCTCGCGCACAACCGACCCGCACGGCCTGCTTGGGAAAAGAACGTTTTTGCATCCGACCGTCATATCGGCCGGACTCTTCGAGCAAAAGGTAAACGGTTTTGACGGTGCGCCGCAAAGCATCTACTCTGACCACTTCCTGGAAACGCAAGCCATTGATGGCCCGATCGGATACAAGCTGGAAGTGCCCCCCTTGCACCCACTGCTGTTCGCGTCCACGATGCAAGACTTTGGCACGCAGCACGCCGCGATGATGAAGCAGTTCCCGCACACACATGCACTGCTTGCCCTGCTGCGCGACGGCTTTCACGAAGACGCAGCCGGCGGCACGGTGCAGTTGCGCGGCGACGGATCGGCGCTGCTCGATTATCCGCTTACCGACTTTGTATGGGATGGCGTCAGGCGCGCGTTGCTGTCGATGGCGGAAATCCAGTTCGCCGCCGGCGCCCGCACTGTATACCCGGTACACGAAATGGCAAACGGTTATACGTCATGGCAGTCTGCGAAGAAAGGCATCAAAGCTCTGCCCTACAAGCCTCTGCTCACGCGAGTCGTATCGGCTCACGTGATGGGCGGCTGCACTATGTCGGACGACATCCATTTGGGTGTGGTGTCGTCGAGAGGCCGCTACCATGGACTGACGAATCTGTCCGTCCACGACGGTTCGCTGTTCCCGACATCGATTGGCGCCAATCCGCAACTGTCAATTTACGGCATCAGCGCGCAGCTTGCGAGCGGCCTGGCGGAAGACCTGACCGGAAAGCCGGCTCCGGTTCCGGTCGCAGCCGCGTGAGGCTTCGGTACACATTATGATTGCGCGTATTACGAGAGCATTACTGGTACTGCAGTTCATCGCTGCCGCAGGCATCGGTTGGCTTGCGATGCGGTATCTGCATGTGGAGCAACCCGCGCTCGCACTGCTTGCCGGAATCGCTTTCGTCGTGTTGCTGCGCCTGCTGATTACCGCAAACAATTTTTTCCTGGCCTGGCGATTTGCGAGCAATACGCCTGCGGAATATCGGCTGACATTGAGGCAGGCATGCCGGCTGTTTTCAGGCGAATTCAGGGCGACGATGACCTCGTCATCCTGGGCCATGCCTTTCCACGCTTTCGCCAAAAGGATCGCACCGCAGCCCGCCGACTTGCCGGTTTTGCTGATTCACGGCTACGGCTGCAATAGCGGATACTGGCACTCGATGAGCCAGGCCCTCCAGCGAACACGGATCAGTCATTACGCGGTCAGTCTGGAGCCGATCACATGCGGGATCGACGAGTATGTACCGATGGTTCAGGCGGCGATCGAACATTTGTGCAGCGAGACCGGCCAGAGCCAAATCCTGATTGTCGCGCACAGCATGGGCGGGCTGGCAGCACGCGCCTATTTGCGGAAATGCGGCAGCCATCGGATAGCGAAGGTAATTACGCTGGGCACGCCGCACCATGGCACCGGACTAGCGCAGTTCGGCATCGGCACAAACACCGTGCAGATGCGCTGGACAATAGGCGAACAGGAAGGGCCGGCCAGCCCCTGGCTGCGCGCGCTGGCGGCAGATGAAGACGCAGCCGTATATCGACTTTTCGTTTCGATTTTTTCGCACCACGACAATATTGTTTCGCCACAAACCTCGTCTTACCTGGCCGGAGCAAAAAATATCGCGCTATATGGTATCGGCCATGTAGCGCTCGCGTCTCACCCACTCGTGCAAGCCCTTGTGATCGAAGAAATTCACGCAGTATCCAGGCACGACACGAAAGCGACGTTCATTCGATCGCGGTCATAACCAGCCCGATTTCCGGAAGCGAGAGTGGAGATAGAGGCAAACGACAGAAACCATGCAAAGCGCTGCCGGATAGCCATAGCGCCATTTCAGCTCCGGCATGTATTCAAAATTCATGCCCCAGATTCCGACGAATGCCGTCGCCACCGCGAAGATCGCCGCCCATGCCGCCAGTCGCTTGTTGACTTCGCTTTCGTCGATGGCCACCATCGACAGGTTGACCTGAATTGCGGTACCGATGGTGTCGCGGATCGTATCGATCGTCGCGTTGATCCGGTAAAGGTGATCATAGACGTCGCGGAAGTACTCTTGCGTATTGACGCAAATACGCGGCACCCGGCCTCCGTGCAACTTTGCCGCTGCCTCCATTAACGGTGTCACCGCGTGCTTGAGTACCATCACCTTGCGCTTGAGCTGATACAGGCGCTCGATATTGGCGCGCTCCGATCCCTTGATGAATATCTGCTCTTCGATGGTCTCCAGTTCGGATTCCAGCGCATCCATTACCGGGAAATACCGATCCACCACTGCGTCCATCAATGCATAGAACACGAACGCCGAACCGTGCCTGAGCAAATGCGGTTCGCGCTCGCAACGGGCGCGCACGCCGAGAAATCCTTGCTCGCTGTGGGATCTCACCGATAACACATAATTCTCTTCGACGAATATATCGAGCTCGCCCACGCTAAGTTCGCCATCCCGCATTTCGATCGTATGGACGACCGCGAACAGCGAGTCGCCGTATTCCTCGATCTTGGGACGCTGATGTCCGTGCATCGCATCTTCCACCGCCAGCTCATGCAGCTGGAACTCGGCCTGCATTTGGGCCAGTTCCGCCGGCTCCGCATCCTTCAGCGCCACCCAGACGAAACAACCCGGCTTGTGCAGGAACTGGTCGATCTTGTCGACCGGCACATCACACAACCGCTTCCCATCCTGATAAGCGACACAATTGATCAGCATGGCCAATATCTCCTTTCTTCGATTGCAAAAGCAACATGAACGGCAAGTGGCATCGATTCTTCAACGCAGAATCGCAATCCCGTGGGGCGTCGAAATGCGGGCAACCAGCGCAGGACTCGCATCAGCCGCGACAGGTCCAATGCTGAGTCGATCGTCCGTGCGCAGCCCGCCAAGCCGCCATATTTTTTCAAGGCGCGATGGCTGCGGATGACGGATTTCCAGACCAAGCAACGCGCAGCCACTATCAGGCATCATCGGCACCGGATGCCCGCCTGGCGGCCATTGTATGAAGGCGGGAACGGTACCATTATGAACCAGAGCGCCATCGTCCCGAATCGAGATCCGCCAATGCAGGGTACCGCGCTGCATGTCATGCACTGTCCCGATCTCGGGTAACGCAGTGGCACAGGCATTGATGTCATTGGTCTGCGCGACAAACGTGGCGAGATAGGGGCCGGCTTCCGCCTTTCGCTTCTGCCACGGATCATCCATACCGAACCAGCGCGGCCGCGGCATTGGGCCAGCCGCAGGATTGCTTGCAATGACTTCCAGATAGGTCGATTCTCCAAGACGCAGAACACAGTTATGGGTGCCCATCCTGAGATGCTCGCCGCCCTTTGCCGGTTTGACGCCAAGCGTCTTTTCGATGTGAGCAACGCCCTGCTCCAGCGTCGCTGCGACGATAACGAGATGGTCGATAACAGAAACGATATTCGTCATTCACACTCCTTCAACGGAACTTTTCCATTTTGATACCACCTGATTTAAACGGCGTTCAACGGCCAGGAGGATGTTTGAACGCCTTTCCTTCCTGTTTCCCAGATAACAAGGAGTCTGCCATGAAACGATTGCTCGCGGCCTTTGCGTCCACCATCGTATTCGCGCTCGGCGCTTCGAATGCCTATGCAGCCGATATCATTGAAACCGCCTCGACCGCTGGCACGTTGAAAACCTTTCTCGCTGCGATGAAGGCAACGGGCTTCACCAATACCTTGAAAAATACCGGCCCCTACACGGTGTTTGCGCCATCCGACGCCGCATTCGAAAAACTGCCCTCGGGCATTTTGAAAGAGCTCATGAACGATAAGGCGAAGCTCGCTCGTGTGCTGGCACATCTCGTTATCCCGGGAAAAGTACTGGTTGCCGAGGTGAAGCCAGGCAAAGTAAAGACTCTTGAGGGCGATCTGCTGGACATTACCTCTGACAACGGCATGGTCACCGTGGACGATGCTCACGTAACCCAAAGCGACATGATTGCGGACAATGGCGTGGTGCACGAAATCGATACCGTTGTACTTGAGCCTCTGGATCGTTGAACACTTTGCGCAGTCGCGCACACGTCGCCACAACTCGGAGGCGACCGCCCCCCAGGCAACCGCTGAAGCGCCATTTGGTTGGCACTCATCTGGGGCACTTTCCTGTCGCTGCCCTGCCTGGCTGCGTCACAATCGATTGTGGCGACAGCATAGATAAGTACGTCGTACGTCAAAGCCAGGTTCGTCGATTTCCTTTTTCACGTTCGTCGGTTTGCCAGCATCGAGACGCCGCCCCCCCCTGACACAGGAGACGTCCCACAGGGATCACGCACGATTTTCGCGCGTCCCGATAACCAAGGGGACGTAGGTACCTTTGTTCCGCCTTTCTTTACACATCCTTTAAATTGCTGCTCCATGGCTTTAGAATGTGATCTCTAGTTTTGCTGCTTACACTGCATTCATCAAAAGCGCGTCGGCCGATCCGGCGTTTTGAATCAACCAACGATTGGAGAGCATGATGGTAAAAAAAATGAAGGCACTTGCGAAATCCGACGACAAACAACTTGCTGAAGCGGTGCGGACTTCGGCACAGCAAATCTGGCAGGCGGGGCTCGGTGCCTTTGTGAAGGCACAGGAAGAAGGCGGCAAGGTATTCGCCAAGCTGGTCAAGGAAGGCACTGACCTGCAGAAGCGTACGCAAAAGCTCACAGAAGGCAAAGCATCCGAAGTCGCGGGCACCGTGACCAGGGTTGCGGACAGCGTGAGCAAGCAGGCGGCGGGATCATGGGACAAACTGGAGCAGGTCTTCGAGGATCGCGTTTCACGTTCACTGCAAAGTCTGGGGGTGCCGACACAAAAGGACATTCAGACGCTGACGCAACGTATTGAGGAACTAAACAAAACTGTCGCCGCGCTATCCGGGAAAACTATGGTTGCCGCCAAAGCGCCTGTCAAATCAGCGACAAAAAAAGTCGCGGCCAAGCCCGCGATTGCGCGGAAAACCGCTTCGAAGGCAGCGACAGGAAAGTCTTCCGGCAAGGCTACGCCGGCGAGGTAATCGCGATTCGATCTGCTCGCCTTATTCGCATGAAACTCACATCGAGCCTCGCTCGTTTCATCAGGCAGGCGCGTCGAAATGCGACGACGGCAGCGGGCCTCGGCTCAAGCGCTCCCTTCTGTGAAATACCTCATGCACGCTGGTGAAAAGCCGCAAAAAAAAGCGCCAAGCTCTGCTTTGGAATGGCATGGCTGCGCAAAGGTCTGAACCGGCTGGAACAACACCTGAAGGTCGCTGGACAGCGGCAGTTGTCGTTCATGGATAGATTTTATCGGTGTTATGCTAACCCAAATAAAATGCCTGACAAATTGCACAGTGCCAGTTCAAAACCGGGACGCATGACCACTATTGTCCGGCAAGCCAGGTAAAAACGGGAGACAGCCAGCATGCAACACAAGGCTCCACGACGTACGCGCGAGCGAATCATGGAATTGTCGTTACGCTTGTTCAACGAGTTCGGCGAACCGAACATCACCACGACGGTCATCGCCGAGGAAATGAATATCTCCCCTGGCAATCTCTACTATCATTTTCGTAACAAGGATGACATCGTCAATTCGCTGTTCGCGCAATTCGAAGCGGAGATCGGCCACATGCTGGCGGTTCCCGCGGATCGTCGACCGAATATTGAAGACGTCTGGCTTTACCTGCATCTGATGTTCGAATTGGTATGGCGTTATCGTTTTTTCTATCGCGACCTGAGCGACCTGCTGTCACGCAACCGCAAACTGGAATTGCACTTCAAACAAATCCTCGCGCACAAGATCAAGGTGGCGCAGCAATTGTGCCTCGGCCTGCGCGGTGACAAGGCGCTGGAAGCCAGCGATCTGGAAATCGATGCGCTTGCGATCAATATGGTGGTGGTCGCGACCTACTGGCTGTCTTACGAATATGTGCGCAATCCGCGTAAATATACCGAACAGGAAGCGATGGCAGAGGCGCTGGCACGCGGCTGCTATCAGGTTTTGTCGCTGGTCGGCCCCTATCTGCGCGGTGAAACCCAATTGTTATTCGAAAAGCTGGCGGAGGAATACTTAAAGAAGCTCAAATAAGGGCCGCATTCTGGCATGAACGAAATCTTATCCAGATGCGCAATAGATCTACGCCGGCATTATCTATGAAGCACAACACCCCGATATCCTCTTTGACCCGGAATCCGATGAAATCCATTTGCGTATACTGCGGCGCCTCGATCGGCGCCAATTCCATCTATGCCGACGCAGCACGAGCGCTTGCGAAGACGATGGTAGCAAACGGCATCTCACTCGTGTATGGCGGCGGCAACGTCGGTCTCATGGGCGTGATTGCCGACGAGGTCATGCGCCTGGGCGGCAGCGCGACTGGCGTGATTCCGAAGGCGCTGCTGGATAAGGAGATCGGCCATCACGGCCTGACGCAGCTGCATGTCGTAAAGGACATGCACGAGCGCAAAGCGATGATGGCGGAACTGGCCGACGGCTTTATTGCGATGCCGGGCGGGATAGGCACGCTCGAAGAATTGTTCGAAGTATTCACCTGGTCGCAGCTCGGCTTTCACGACAAGCCGATCGGACTGCTGAACGTCGACGGTTTCTATGAGGGGTTGATTCGCTTTTTGCAGCACGTGGTCAATGAACGTTTTCTTCGTGCCGAGCAGGCGTCGCTGCTGATCCACGAACAAAATCCCGAAATGCTGGTGGAGCGATTCCGGTCATTCAAATCGCAACGACATGCGGCCTTGCTCGACCCGACGACGGCGGCAAAAATTATCTAGGCTCGGGACGCTCGCCTGCCCCCCAATGGGAGCTCGGCATCGGGATCAGCGCGGCAACTGCCCTAGCCGCGCATCGATAAACGCGAGCAGTTCGGGTGATAGCGTGCTGGTCGCCTTGGCGCGTGTGAATGCCTCGCGCGCTTCCACGAGACGCTGATCGGCCTGCAGCGAAATGCCCAATCCCATCCACCACACGCCGTTTTGCGGCGCTTTTTGCAGCGCTTGCAGATAATGTTCTATCGCTTGCTTGTGTTTGTCGTCGCGCTGCAGCAGCGCGGCCAGAAACGCCTGGTAATCGGCATGGTCGGCGGCATATGGCAATGTTCGCTGCAACGTATCAATTGCAGGATGAAGCTCGCCTTTCTCCAGTTGCAGGCGCGCCAGTATCATGGCCAGCCCCGGTTGACGGAGATCGAGTCCCAGCCCTTCGCGAGTGATACGGATCGCGTCGTCCGCGCGCTTGTTGTCCAGCAGCACGCCGATCAGCGCTTGGCGCGCGCCGATATGCTGCGGATCGAGTTTCAATGCTGCCTCCAGGTCATCGCTCGCTTCCGCTGCCTTTCCCTGTTGCAGCAGCAGTATAGCCTTGCGATATTCGTTCTCCGCTTGCTGCTGCGGCGTAAGTTCTTTGTACTGTTTATTGCTCGTCATCGCAGGCAGCGCATTTGAGGATTTTGCAGGTTGTGCTGCCGCGGGCGGTTTCGCCACGGCTGATGCCTTCACAGTATCCGGCAATGCCGGTGGCAACCTGAGCTCCGTCGAATGCACATTCGCAGCACGTTTCGGTGTCGAATTCTGATTGGAAGCTGCCGCGGCCGCAGGCACGGCGGTGCGCTCCGGAGCTGCGGGCTGTACCGGGTCTGGCTGTGAAGCGGCTTCCGGCGCTTGTACAGTTGCACCGGTATTCGGGGGCGACGTTGGAGCCGCCATTGCCTGCGTCCCGGCGCCCGCCGTCGGCGGGCTTGCGCGAGAAGCGTCGACAGCCATGTCGGTATCGAATTTCAAAGGCAGGCGTGGCGGTGCCTCCTGCTTCGGTGCGACGACCGTTGGCGCTGGTCGCAACAACAGCCACGCCAGCAAGCCTGCCAGAACGACTGCCAGTACCAATACCAGCCACCATGCGAGCTGTACATTTCTGCGGCGCTCGGGGACTGCCCTGATCTGCGCACCATGAGGCGTCGTACCCGCTGTGTCCGCACGTCGGGCATCGAGGTCTTGCAGCATCTGGTTGATCAGGCTCATTTGAAGTACGCCCAACCAGCACTAGAACCGGCAGCCAGCACTAGCACTGCCGCAAGCCATGGCCAGAGCCGCAAGCGCCGCTTCGCGGCTCCGGAGGTATCGTTTGCAGCCACCTGCACATGACGTGCGATCACTTGTTGCTTGCCCTGCCCGTACGCGAGCATCAGCGCTTTGTGCGCAAGAATGTTCACCAGGCGCGGAATGCCGCCGCTGGCAGCGTACAACGCTTTCACCGCGCTTTGCTCGAACAACCGGCTGCCGGTATAGCCTCCCACGCTGAGCCGATGCGAAATATAGAATTCGAGGTCGTCCCTGGTAAGCGGACCGAGATGATAGTGGAAGGTGATGCGCTGATTTAACTGGCGAATTGCTTCCTGTTGCAGCTTGCGATCCAATTCCGGTTGCCCGAACATCACGATCTGCAGCAGCTTGCGCTTTTCCGTTTCGAGATTGGTTAGCAAGCGCAATGCTTCCAGGCTTTCGATCGGCATTGCCTGCGCCTCGTCCAGGCACAATATGACCCGCTTGCCTTCGCGTGCCAAAATCAGAAGCCGGTGATTGATCGATTTCAGAAGCTGGTGCTGATCGACGTCTTTTTCCAGCACAATTTCCAGCTCATCGGCCAGCGCGAGCATCAAGGTGCGCGGTTCAAGGAAAGGATTCGGGATATAGGCGGTAACGAAGCTCTTGTCGAGCGTCGCCATGAATTTGCGGCACAGCAGCGTTTTGCCGACGCCGACCTCTCCGGTAATCTTGATGAATCCTTCACCGTTCCTGGCTGCGATCAGCAGCGTGTTCAACGCTTCCTGATAATTGGTGCAGGCGAAGAAGAAACTGGTGTCCGGTGTAATGCCGAATGGCAGCTCGCGCAGACCGAAGTGAGCCTTGTACATATGCGATCAGTGCTCGGATACCCTATGAGGGGAATTCATTCCCTGGATGCGCTGCTGGCTTTCCAGTATGTCCTGGTTCCACGCTTCGTTTCCTTGAACGATAGTAGGTTTCAGCAGGATGACCAGTTCACGCTTTTGCATTACCCGATTGGTATTGCCGAACAGGCCGCCCAACACAGGAATATCACCAGCGCCCGGTAGTTGCGAGCGATCCGATGTGCTGGCCTGCCGCATCAAGCCGCCAATGGCGACGATCTGTCCGTCCTGGCCGCGCACCACACTATCCGTTTCCGAAACGGTGCTTGATGCCAAAGGCAGGCTGAATGATCCCGCATTTCCAAGATTCAGCGGCTTGTCGACAGTCGTAACATTGCTGACCGAAGGGTGAATGTGCAGGATGATGTTGCCGGCGTCGTCGATCTGCGGCGTGACGTCGAGTGCTACGCCGGAAAAGAAGGGCTGCACCGTTACAGAGGGCGTTGTCGTGCTGGTCGAACCGGTCGCCGTTGTGGTCGTACTGATGTTCGTGACAAAAAATTCGTCTTTACCGACCTTCAGTACTGCTTTTTGATTATTCAGAGTCGCAATACGCGGGCTCGATAGCACATGCACCGTTCCCTGTGTCTCGAGGAACGACAGAAGCGCTGCAAAATTGCTGGTCTGGAACGCCAGGCCAAATAATGATCCGGCAGTGTTGCTCAAAAGATTCTGTCCCGGCAACGCCTGCAATTGCGCGTCCGTAAACGTTCCGGCAGTCGCGTTGATTGCCGTTGCGCCTGAGGCGAGAAATCCGCTGGTTTGCAGAACGCCCCCTTGGGAAATCATCCCGGTCGATAGACGGGAATTGCCCCTGTTTCCTAGCGCGGCCCAATTGACGCCTGACTGGAATCCGTCATTCAGTTCGACCTCGACGATCTTCGCATCGAGAATGACCTGCCGATCAACCGATAGTTGTGTCGCCTTCAGGTAAGCGGCGACGTTGCGCATTTCATCCCACATGGCGCGCACGACGACGACACCGGATTGCGGACTCACCACCACGCTGCGTCCATCCTTGTTGCCGACAATCGCACTCAGCGATGCTTTCAGCTCGCCCCAGAAATCGGTATCGGACGATGTGCTGATCTTGCTGCTGTTCAGTGTCTGTGTATTGCCCTGATTCGAGCCGGACGCGGGCTGATTGTTATTATTATTGCTGTTGCCGGCATTACCGGAATAGGAGGAATCACTGACCGAGCCGGAAGTCACGCGGATGTCGGATGTGCCTTTCCTGTTTCCCGTCAAATAATTCACCTGAAAAACCCGCGTCTGCAGGCTGAGCGGCTTTACATAGATGCGGTTACCATCCACCGAATAGTCGTAGCCGTAAAGTTCGCGCACGGCATCGAGCGCTTCGAAAAGGGTCACGTCTTTCAGATTCACCGAAATCGTCCCGGTGACATCGGGATGTACCAACATGCTGTAGCGTGTTCCTGACACAAGCCCCATGAAAAACTGGGCGGCGGGAACGTTATTGAAGGTCACGCCGAACCGCTCTTCCGCAGGCGGCCGGGCTTTGGGAATCTCGATCCTGATCGGAGGCAGCAACGCCGCTTCGACGGCGGCATCCGGTTGCGCCGCTTTCCGGTTGGTTTGCACGGCCTTCGTCAACTGGGCATCGATGAGATCGGAGGTCCCATGCTTTGGGATCGCCGGCGCACATCCGACGAGGCATAAAATCACGAGGACTGATGTAATTTTTTGCACTGTTTACCTTACCTTGATCGTTGCCGGCTACCGGCTTTAGCGTGCTTTTGATTCGATGCCGTCTGTTTTTCAACTTGCGGAAAAAGCTTCAAGGTCTGCATTTCCTGACCATTGCGCAATACGACTTCGTTTTCGGTAATCTTCATTACCCGTGCCTCGCCGAACTTGTCACCCGGTTTGAGTACCTGACCATTGATCGTTGCGATTCTTCGGGTCGGGGAAATCAAAATCGACTGCAACACCGGCCCCGAACTTGCCGCGGATGCACTCTGCTCACCGGCCGACTCGATTATTGCCGGCGGCCGGGTCGGATCGGGCAGTCCCTGTGCGTGGACAATCGTACTTCCCGCCAACGCCGTCAGTGTCGCCATCGCTCCCGTTAACAGCCGGTCGCGCACTCTGGTCAGATATTCAGCCATGTCTTCTCCAGGCTCAGCGTGAAAAGAGTGAGCGTCAGCCTGGCTTTCGGATAGGTGTCCGCATCGAGCTTTGCCTTCGCCCAGAACAATTGCCAAGGCATGGCTTCAAGCTGCGATAGATAATTCATGAGATCGAGGTATCCGCCCTCGACGACGATTTCAACCGAATGCTGGTAGAGTCCTTCGCTGGCGACATTCGCGTTGCTTTTCTCCGTCGCCAGATCAGCCTTGCCCGTTTTTTCTTTTACGTTGCTGTCTGACATCCCTGTCTGGTCATTCAAGTCCACCACCGGGAGCTTCTTCAGCGAGGCCAGATGGAGCTTGCCATTCCGCTTCAAGATGTCTTCCAGCAATGCCGTCATTTTATCAGGTGAAATGAGTCCTTTCTGCAATTCCAGCATGTCGCCGTGCAATTTGGCCTGCTGCTGACGCAAATTTGCCAACCTTGCCCGGTTTGCCGCGTCCGGATCGATGCCGCTGCCTTTGACCGCCGTCTGAATTTCAGCCTGCATCGCTATGATCTGTTGCTGCTGTTGTCTGACCTGTTGCGACAATTGCTTTTGCTGCTCAAGCAGCGGATCGAGCAGCAAGGTATTGACCAGCGCGATCAGTACCAGCGCTGCAATCGCAAACGCCATCGCCCGTTCGCGCAGGTTCAGCGCATCGATGCGAAGCTCAAGCCGCTGCCATTGTTCTTTCATTTGCCCGGCGCTCCCGTCTCGCCGGCCTGGCTCGGCGCCCCGACCCCCTCCGCGATTCCGGCAACGGAGCGCGACGCGGATTCCGCGGACCGCAAGCGAAACTCGATATAGCTCGCCGGCACCTGCTGGGTTGCAGCTCCTGTCCCGTTCGCCGAAGCGTCGCTTTTGACTGGCTTGTCCACCAGCGGCACATGCATATCCAGTGCGGAGAACGACTTGCCTTTCATGACTGGCTCCTGTCCGAGACGGGCAATATATTCGGGAACCAGTTCGGGCTGCAGTGCACGGCCGCGCAGTTCGATTTCGCCGCCATCAATGCGAAAGCCGGTCAGCCAGAGACCACCGACGATTTGACGCGACAGTGCACGGAAATACGCGGAATAGCCTTTCGTATTGCCGAGATCGCCTCTTTGTACGAGATCGATTACGTGCTGTCGGGCCTTGAGATCCGCCTCTACCTGTTTGAGCTCGTCTTCAAGGGCACCGCTCTTCTTTTTCGGTGCATATTCCGTCACGACCTTGGTCAACTGTTCCTGGGTCGCCTTGAGCCGGTTCGCGGTGGCAACCGCTTCATTATTCAGGCCGGACAACTGCAATCGCGCATACGCAACCACCGCAATCGACCCCAGCAAAATCAACCCCAAACCCTGCAACATGGTCTTGGCAGAAAAATGCTTTTTCTGCTTCAGGAAAATCGGATTGAAGAGATTGATTTGCTGGCTCACAGCACCTTCTCCTCGTGACGAAGCGCGCCGCCGATCGTCATGAAGTAGGCGTGCTGCGCCTGTTCGCTTCCGAGTTCTTCAATGCGCGCGATGTCGAGTGCCATGTCAAGTGTCAGCAACTCGACCGGGATGTAGAGGTTTGCGGCAAGGTAAGCCTGCAATTCCGATGACAAATTGCCGAGCGGCGCCAACATGATCTTGGCGACCGGCGCGAAATGATATTGCCTGTCGAAGTGATCCAGCGAGCGTTGAAGCTCGAGCACGATACGTTCAAATTGCGCATTTTTCTGATCCGTATCGGCGTTTTCAAATGTCGACAGAGGAGCGTCCATGCGCCGGGAAAGATAGAGTTCGCCTGAAAACGTAATCGTCAGCAGCCCACCTCGAGCGTCAAAAGACAGCATGGCGAGTCCCCGCCCTTCCGGTGCGACCAGCGCTGAAATGTTGCGCTGCGCCATTTCCGGAATATCGATTACGGCAAGCGGAATCTTTGCGTTGGCAAACAGCGTCTGGCGCTGCTGAATCAATTGATTGTGCGCAGCGACCGCATACATCGAATGATTCCGCACAGGCGCGCTTTTTTCGACCGGAACATCCAGCACGTCAATGGTCGCATCGTCGACATGAAAATCGAGCAAACCCTTGAGCTTCCAGCGAATTGCCGTTTTCAGCTCATCAGGAGGGACATTGGGTGCCTCGACCGACAATAATTGATATTCCCCGAGAGCGAGTAGCGTCGAACACTGATAACGTCCGACCTGCATTTCCTTGGCCATTTTCTCGAGTAGTTCCGGCAGCGGAAGAATATCGGCCGGATAGAATGCGACCCGCTCCACACTGGGCCGGCTGTCGGCTGCTCGCATCACGTGTACAACACGTACTCCATCGCTTTGCAGATTGATGGCCATCCACCCTGGATTTTTTTTACTTTTAGCGAAGAAATCCATGCCACCACGCATTCAAAGAATTTACCCGAAGTTAGGAGAATAAGCCTTTGTTGTCAATCCATTTTTCCCGAATACAACATCAAGGATGAAACACTTTGGGACGGATTTTAATCTGATTAAGGGAAATATTCGTCAGTACATTTCCCTTAGATAAATGATGGGCGCTCCCCGATAAACGCCGAAGGTGGCACGAATTTTCGGATCGTAGTTGGATCCCGACGAACTGCTCCACCGGCCCTGCAACCAAGGCAAGCCTGCGGACGTCAGGGCGCAGGCAGCCGATGTCGGCGTTGCTGGATCACTGGACAGGTCGACGCAAACGTCCACACTTCCCTTGGCACCGGGCGTCGACGTCGGTTTCTTCAGTACCAGGCTGCCGACACCGCTACTGAAGCTGCCGCCTGCAGTGAAATTCCCGGCAGACATATTACTGCTGGTGATCCCGCCAACATAATTGTTCAACAAGATGTTATTGGTCGGGCTTGGCAGCTTGGTGCAATTGTCATCGGTATTGGTAATGAAGGTAGCGCCGTTCCAGTATTCGGTACGCATCGGGATCGGCAAGTCGAGTTCAGCCGGGCCGAGCGCGTTGAACAACCTGAGCCGGCCGAAACGAAGCGCGGTCGAACCAAGCGATGCGTGTTCAGTGGCGCCGTTATTGTCAGCGTCCAAATCGAAAGATAACAGCCTCACGCCTTCCTTATCCTGAGGTGCCACGCCGATGTTCACGGTGCCGTAGGGTCCATCCAGCGTATCGGCACGCTCCAGTACCGCGTTCGCGGAAAACGTACCGATACCGCCCGACCAGGAAGGGGCCGACGGTGTTCCGGAGATGCTCACGCGCGCGCCGGCAGCGCGAGTCACGGTGCTCGGCAATGGCGAAGTCCCTGCCGTACAGGCAAACGTGGTCGGATTCTGATTACTTGGATCGTTCTTGAATACCACGGTACACGTGCCGGTGGGCACGCCAGAACCGCTCGGGTAAGGGTAAGCGGAAGCATTCATCCACAATCCGACACTGTTGTTGGCGCCGGTCACGCCGCTACTCAGCCAATCGGTCGTATCCAACGCGGCCCAGCCCAGCGTGTAGTTTTGCGTCAGGTTGTCCGACGCATTGCGTGCTTCGAGTTTGAATCCGACGCCAACAGGTTCGCCCATGTAGGTGAAGGGCGACGAACTTGTACAGGCGGCGGTAGCCCGGCTCGTGATGCTCGGATTGGTCAACACAAAATGATCGGGCTTGAAGCGCCCGATCACGGCACTGCGAGCAGAACTGCCATAGTTGCTGAAGATGACGGCGCGGGAGGCCAGGTTCACGCCGGAGCCCAGATAGTTGGAGCCAGGCAGCATCGACAGCGTAAATGAGCCGACCTCAGAGTAAGTCAGCGTTACCGGACTACTGCCGCCGGTTACCGCGGCGGCAGTCGGCGAAAGCGTTCCGGCAACCGCACCACCGGTTCCGGGAGTTGGATAATACGGTGAGGCCGCACCCAGTGTGATCCCGTCCGCGTAATGCGTTGCGATCCCGCCACCGATAACCTGGCTCTTGTTCGCGCCGGCATCCGGCTTGCCATCGTTGTCCGTGTCACCAGCGCTATTCCACAGGTAACCGCCAATGGTGGCCTGGAAAGGAGCGCCTGCGGTGGTGAACAGAGAACCGGAAGCCGATGCATCGCCGGAACTGGCCGGATTGCCGCTCATGGCGCCGAGCGCCTGCTTGACATCGGTGACTGCCACTGCAAATGGACGTACCGTGAGCACATCCGACGTGCCGGTCACCGATGTAGATGATGAATCGTCCCGCAAGCTGATCGAATATTTGCCGACATCGCTGCTCGCCAGGCAGAATGTGGCTACGCCTGACGAGAAATTCAATGCCGGCATGAAATTGCTTGTCGCATCTTCCGTCGGTGCTGCAATCGAGAGTGTCGAGCAGGCACCCAAGGTATTCCCCGACGTGCTGCTGCAGGTTCCTGTCGCCAGGCTATTGGTATTGGTTGCACATATTTGTGGTGCGCTCGCGCCATTCGGATGTTCGGTTGCCGGTGTGTACCAGCCGTCCAGATTCTTTGCTCCGCTGAAAGCGGTGTTGGTAGAGCAACCGTTGGTTCGCGTCACCTTCATCAGATGCGCCCGGCCGGCAACGATACCGCCGGCGGTATTTCCTGTCAGTGAATCGACGTTCGTGATGATGAATGTTGCGCCGCTGAACTGAACAGCTGTCGAAAGCGTGCTCGAAATCGAGCCGCCATTTTCGCTTGCGGTCACGTATACCGTTTGCGTACTCGCGTCAGTGAGATAAAACTTTGCCACTCCCTGGTCGGCCGCGACAAAGGTGTACTGATTGCCCGACAAGGTGCCGTTGCCGCTCTTCAGGCTCCAGCTTGCGCTGGATGTGCCGCCGCCGGACAGCAATGCCGACAGATTGACGGTCTTGTTGTAAGTGGCAACGGTGTTGCCGTTGGTGTCGAGCGCGGTGATCGTCACGATCGGTGACGATGGCGTACCGCCCGGGGTGCCGCAGGTACTCGGCGTCGGATTATCGATCTCGATCCGGTAGCCGGCTGGCGGTGTGATCGTCTGCGCGCAGATTTTCAGCCCCTGGATTTCGTGGATGTTGGTGGAACCGCCAGTCGATCCGGTGAGCGACAGTTTCCAGTTAGCCGGTACATCTGCCTGCGAAGCATTCGCTGTGTAGGCATCGAAGGTAAACAGTTGATTCGCGGCGCTGAAACTGCCGGTGCCCGACGTATCCCGATTGACCGTCACCTGCGCCTTTTTTGCCAATGACGGATTGTTGCAGGTGACTTCCGCGTTATTCGTGTCCCGCTGATAGCAGCGGGCATCCACCGTGATCCGGTACGCATGACCCAACGAGGGCGTAGTCGTGCCGGGATTGTCAACGCCGGGACTCAATGAACCGGTGCCCGACATGTACGGATAGCCGAGCAGCCCGGAACCCGAACCGCGCACCGCAACGGCATCCGGAATCGCCCCTATCCCGCCGCTACGTCCTTCTGTCGGGTTCGAATAGTTGCCAAATTCGTCGATGCCGACGCCGACCCAGCCACCGACAAAACCGTTGCATGGCGGCGTGGCGCAACTGGCATTGTCCTTTTGCGCATAACCGAGCGAACCGCCATAGGCTCCCGGTGTCGGCGCCTGCGTGGCATCTGACAATGTCAAGGCAATGCCATCAGCGCCGGTGCCGTTGTATGCATAGTGCTTGAACTCGACGGTAATCAGGTTGCCTGCTGCCGGAAATGTGCCGGGCATCGTGGCTGCGGTAGCGTCGTTGGCGGTATTGTCAGTCAGGCGCAAATAACCGCTGACGATCTTCGGCACGCCGAAGGTTCCGCTGCTGGATGATAGTGCCCAGTTGCCGCCGTAAATGGTGGATGGATTCAACTGCGACCGACCGAAGTTGTCGCACACGCAGGTCATCGTGCTCGGCATGCCGGCCGGCACCGAGCAGGCAAACATGGTTTCACCGACCGAAAACGCGGCGCTGGTCAAAGGACCGGATACACCAGTGCTGCGCGTAGATAGCGCACTGGCTGTCACACCTCCCGGCTGCGTCCAGCTGCCGCCGTTTTTTTCGCCAACGACAAAATTGCTCTGCGTCGCAGCCGCGTCCGCGTCGCCCGAGACGTAATGAAAAGTGACGTCGTAGGTACTGGCATTGATCGTGTCGCCACTCAACGTCCAATAGCGATTTGCATCCCTGGTCGGATCAACCGGCGAACTCGAAATATCCGGATGCTCGCTGCCGATGGTGCTCGCACTCAGCGTACCGCTGCCTGACAAGATGGGCGTCGTGACATCGACAGGCGCGTAGGCAGTGCCCGTACCGATCGGGAAGGTGCAGCTTGCCCCACCTGCCGGGAATTGCAGCTTCAAAGTGCCGTCAATATAACCGCCAGCACTCGTAACGCCAGTACTACAGTTCACGGCAGAGGCATCGACCGTCGTGCCGCTGGTGGATATCGCACCGCTGGTCAATGTCAAAGCGCTGCCGATCGTCAATGCCGCATTCAGGGTCAAGCCGTTGGCATTATTGACCGTCAGCGCACTCAGCTGGGTGACATTGGCCGGCAAAAAGACGCCGGCGGATGAGCCGCCAATTGAAATTCGGGACGCGGCACTGGTTGCAAGATTGCTGGCTGTGCCGGCGATCGCCGGTCCGTTCAATATCAGTGTCCTCGCACCAACTGCCAATGTGCCGCTGGTCAATGTCAGCGTACCGGATATCGTCGTATTTTGTCCGAGCGTGGTGGCTGTACCGCTGCCGTTGATGGTCAGATTATTGAATGTGCTGAACCCGCTCGTGCTCGGGAGCGTGTTGGTCGCCGTCAGTTGAACCGTGCCTGCTCCTTGATTCCAGGACCCCAGATTGACAACAGAAAATCCTTGAGTCGTCAGGGTACCCCCATTCGACATGTCGATGGAGCCAGTTCTGTTATTGACATCGCCAAGTGTAACGATGCCACCAACGGTAAGTGCGGACGTATTGCTGACGAAGCTCAACGTGCCATTGCCCCTGTTGTTGTTGCTGGTTGAATCGTTCCCTAGCTGCAATGTCCTGCATTGGGCGTTTGCGACATCCACCGTCAACGTCCTTCCCTTCTCCACGATGACGTCATCGTTGCTGGTCGCCCCGATACCGCTCCAGTTCGTGTTGCCGGTAACCTCAATTGTGGCGGCCAGAGAACAAGCGCATGTCAACCATAGCGCCGCAATCACGACAAATACTTTGTAGGAAAACCGTTTCATATTTTTGAACTTGTATCGTTACAGTTTTCACTGAAACGCATTAGGTCACTGTTTATTCCCGATTGTCATGATTCAATGCTCTGCAGTTACCTGCAGTTGCCGCTCCACGTAATTCAAACTACCCGGTGCAGCCCCGGATGTTGCCGTCGACGTAATCCGGTACACAGTAGTACTCACGCCGCTTTCGTCGTAAGGTCCACCAACTGCAGCACAAGCAATGGTCACGGTAAATCCGGATAATGTGCCGCCCAGGGCGTTCGTACCGGGGACGAATGACGACGATCCGATGCAGCTACCGTTCTGCAGCAACTGATACAGCCCCCACTCAATGCCGGCCCGCGCCGCCTGATAAGCGCGGCCACCCTGCACATCCTGGGCGCTGGTAACGTGCTGCACGGTAGAAAACGTGAGCATCAGCGAGCCGAGCAAGGACAGCACAACCAGCAGGAAGATCGCCGACACGATGGAAAAGCCGCGTGCCTGCCGCAACGGCAAGCCGATATCTGCGATGTTGGGTTCAGGGCGCATTGTTGATATGAACCTCGTGGTAAAGCGTGACGGTTTCGCCGTTCTTTGTAATGGACAATCGCATCGTCACCAGCCCATTGCGTTCGGTGATGCCCGGCGCATAGGAAAAACTGCAGGCGGATACGTTCCGCGCCAGCACCGCAATGCTGGTGCCAATGGTTGGTATTCCCTGTGCTGCAGATATCGGATAGCCCCAATAGCGCGTCAGCGTGCCGGCGGCCAGACTGCAGACGTAGCTGACCGGCGTGTCGACGACAAAGAAGCGATGGGATGGCGAATCGATCGGCAACGGGTTCGCGGATGCGATCGACACATTGCTGACCGCCCCGACTGCTCCGCTATATGCACGCCGCACATCGGTCGACGTGGTATTGCCGCTATACGCATTGGCCCCGGTAATGCCGTAGTTCGATACCACGATCTGGTTCTGGTTGGTGACAGTGGTTGCAGAGAAAGTGACCGGGGCCCCGAACACATCGAAGCTGGTATCCGCGCCTGTGACGAAATCCAGCGGATCGCCGAGGCCGGCGCCACTGGTCATCGCACGATAGCGCCCGCCGGTTTGCGTCGACAAAAATTCGATCGCGGTGCTCACGCCGGTCGGACGGACGCTGTTCGGCAAGGCGAGCCGCAAGTCAC
This sequence comes from uncultured Noviherbaspirillum sp., assembly GCA_966211585.1. GTDB lineage: Bacteria > Pseudomonadota > Gammaproteobacteria > Burkholderiales > Burkholderiaceae_D > Noviherbaspirillum. Next base: position 43,888 of record CBIHNU010000026.1, read on the forward strand.
GGGCGATGCGGCGCAATGCCGTGTCCGCGGTATCGGTCATGTCGGCGCGCTGCGCGCTGTCAAAATAGCCCTGTACCGGCCTGGCGATGAAAATGGCAACCACGGAGGCGATGATGCCGGTCAGGGCAATGACGATCACCGCTTCGACCAGCGTGAATCCGCGTGCCGCGCTCATGGTGTGTGTCTTTGTCATGGCGAGTTCGGCGCGTAGCGCAAACGGTAGCCGGTCAGCGTAATGTCGGTGCCGCCCGGCCCCTTCACGCGCACATCGATCCGCAATGAAGCATCCGCCGCCACCCCGGGTGCGGCCCCAACCGCGGCAATCGCCTGCTGCGTGATGGTGACGCCGGCGCTGTAACCGGACAGGCCCGCAATCGGTGTATTGCTTATATCGACGATCCCTGCCGGCATGATGGGATTTTCCGTGCCGCTGGCTGTGGCGCCGTAATCGTTGACGTTATTGAACGGTTTGGAGGTGGAGTAGCGGCTCTCGCCGGCCTCCGGTCCCAGCGCTTCGGCCGTAGTGCAGCCTGCGGCGGTGGTAACCAGCGGATCCATCACTTTTGCATCGGTCGGATCGCAAATCGTGAAAGGCTGCAGCTCAATCTCTTCGAGCAACGATTCGGCGATCGCCAGCGCCTGTTTCTGCACCAGCGGATCGGCGCTGTGGCGCGTCGTCACGTTCATCACCGACAACACGCCGGCGACGCCCACGCTGACGACGACAATGAACATCACCAGTTCGATGAACGAGATGCCGGCTTGGTGCCGGCCATGCTTTGGCACAGCCTTATGAATGAACATAGCCGGTTTCCGCTTCGACTTGAATGCTACCTATACGCAAAACGGTAATTGTTTGCTTCGCGCCGAGCACAGAGTTATCTGCAGCCAACGGCTGGCCAAGTGAATTGAATTTGAAATTGGCCGGCGTCGCAGAGAATGCGGCCGTGCCGCGCCCCGTGACGACAAAGGGGCTGGCACCGGTCGGACTGGCCAATGTGGTATTGCAGTTTCCCGAATTTGCAGCAGAGGCGATCGTCAAGGTCACTGTATTGCTGGTAAACGTCACGCAAACCGTGCGCCGCTGTGCAATGGCAGCCTTTTGCCCATACCGCAGAACCGCAAGGGTCTCGTCATAAAACCCTTTATCCTGGAAATCCTGCCGGTTGAAGAAACGCGGAATGACGGCGACCGCGAGTACGCCGGTAATGACCATCACCATCACGAGTTCGACCAGGGTGAAACCGCGTCGCTTTACATGTCTCATTGCAGTTCCGGATGAACATCTATTGCATTCCGCATAGAAAGTATAGCGGAGTGCCTAATAGCGGCAAAAACGCCGTGTAAAACCAGAAGAAACCCGACGGATCTCAGCCGCTTCAAGGAGACAAAACAGGAGGATTCGTCAACGCGATCTGGCGTCAGGTCACGCTGTAGACAGTCCGCAGTCATGCTGTTTTTGCCAGCCGCTTCGCACCGAAGCCTACATCCAAGAAACACGACTGGGTAAACAAAAACGGCAAAGCCCGTTTGACCAGGCCTTGCCGATTCACCGCCCCCAGCTTCGGGACCGCTTCTTTACGTTAATTTCCAGCAGCGATTGCCGTGTAGGTTGCGGAGTAGGCCGAACTTATGGTGGCAGGTGAGCCAGAGGAGGCCCCCTTGTTCAGGGTGCAAGTAATAGCCGTGCCGTTGACAGCCGAGGCGGTATCTGCCGTAATGTAATACCCTACGATGGGGGTGACAGCAAGGGCAACTGCCGGACTCACCAGATCCGCACCGACGTCGGAACATTTCCCTATCTTCACGCATTTATTCGTAGTGACTACATTATTGGTGGCTGAGCAACCGGCATAGTTGACCGCTGCCGCCGAGGACAATCCTCCCGCCATGCCCGCAATCGCCGCCGCTTCGGCATCGCTTCTGAGATCCACGAATTTCGGCAGCGCGGTCGCGGCCAGAATACCAAGGATCACAATTACCATCACCAGCTCGATCAACGTGAAGCCGGATTGTTGTTTTTGATTCATTTTTCCTCCCCTGTTTCGCCCTTATGAGACCGCAGTCTCTGCCAAGAATGGAGTCGCAACTCCAGTCGGAAAACTCGGTTTCCGATAGGCAAGATCGTACAGAATTACCGATTAAAGTCAACGACTTGCGACACACGACTGCACAAGTAGAGCCACTTTTACAAATGCCACTGACCCAATAACAACAGCTTGCCCAAAAGGAAAGAAATCCCGCCTCCCGCAATGATGAATACCAGTCCCGCCAGGCGTGGATGACGCAATACATACTGGTCCAGCAGGAATTGCGGCTTATTAAAAACGCGCGCGACGCCTTCTGTCGAGATCCATCGATTCGCATGCTGCTCGAATTCGCGCAGCATGCTGGGTCGGAAAAAGACAATCAGTCCGATCATCGCCGCGCACACATTCGTTATCACAAGAAACGCAATGCCGGCATCAAACAGACCGAACATGTCAGGAGCCAGGAGACGCTCCATTCGCTCTCTGGCCGGAGACAGAAGAAAGCGGTAAAGCACGACGCTCGCACCCAGAAAAAAAATCGCGCCGGCAATCCGATGGTGTCGATAAATATATCGTTCGGTCGAGCGCGGACGATCAATCTCCATTTCGAAATGCCGCGTATCGATCCACCGCCCGAAAAAACGATTGATGCGCTCGACATGCGCAGGTGCGAACACAAGGCCAGCCCCCACCAATACCGCAAGCACGCTGCCGATCCACAAGAAAAACAGAAATGAATGCCAGACGATGTCGTTGACTATATCCATAGAAAAAACCGATTCTTTATAGAGTTATTGCATGCATGTTATTTCTGCATGCCGGTTAACGATGGCGCAAGGAAGAGCGCTTTACCCATCTTCATGAGCCTGAGCAAATGCGCTCCGCGCTTTTTTTATCTGGGCTTCCAGACGTAAGGCTCGACTTCCCTGAAAGCGATCCCGCCGATTTCCCTGCCTGCCGCATTTTCGGCGCCAGACAGCGCATTGTTATATACGAGACGAATCCGGTAACGCACCCACTTCCTGCCGTTCTTGTCCGGGACGAAATGCGCGCCCCGATCCACCAGGTAGACAAGCTGCTTGTTTTTCAGGTCGTAATACCAGCTTCCCGGCGGTATATCGCTTCCGGCCACATCGTAATACTCGCCGACATAATTTCTCTGCTTCTCGGCCAGCAGAGTGACGGGATTCAGTGCCGCCAGCCGGGGAATATCTTCGGTTCTGCCACGGGCGATCAAGGCTGCGAGTTGAATATTGAGGGCACTGCGGATCGCACCGGCGGTCTGCTCCATTGCGGCCTTCTCCGCTGCCTCCTGGTACATCTGAAAGCGGCCGAGCAATATGCCGGCGAACACCGCGACCAGGATGATCACAATGATCAGTTCAAACAAGGTAAAGCCGGCCGAGCGCGACTTCGAGCGTGACAGTGTGCGAATCATTGGCAGTCTTCGCGACGGTGTGCGCGAGATGCAACAGCAATGGCATTCCAGCGTTCTGTACACGCATGCGGGAGATATGTCATTGCCGTTCCCGTTATCGGTTGAAAGCCGCTTTGCCGAGATCCCAGATCGGCAGGAAGATGCCGAGTGCGAGAATCAGCACCAGGATGCCAAGGCCAACCAGCAGGATCGGTTCGAGCCGGGCGCTGAGCGTCTTGATTTCGTATTCGACCTCCCGTTCGTACATTCCGCCGATCTCGTCCATCAGATCATCGATTTCTCCGGTCTCTTCACCGACGGCGATCATTTGCAGCACGATCGGGGTAAACACGCCGGTGGTCACGGCCGTTCGCAAAATGCTTTCGCCGCGCTCCACACCCTCGCGCATCTGCTCGACGCGGCTGGAAATATACGCGTTCTCAACGACCTGGGCGACAACGCTGAGAGCCTGCACGACCGGCACGCCGCTGCGCGATGCCAGCGACAGGCTGCGGGCGAATCGGGCCAGTGTTCCCTTGAGAATGATATCGCCGGCCATCGGCATGCGCAGCTTGATCCTGTCCCAGTTGTATCGCCCTGTGGCAGTCCCGATATACAGCCGGAAACCGAAGATCAGGCCGAACATCATTGCGAGAAGCAGCGGCCAGAAGTGCACAGTGAAGTTCGAGCTGGCCACCAGAACTCGGGTCATGAGAGGCAACTGCGCATGGAAACTGGCATACACTTTCGCAAACGCCGGAATCACGAACATGTTGATGACGACCATCGCGATGATCATCGCGACCAGCACAAATGACGGATATCGCATCGCGCCCCGAATGCGCTCGCGCATGTCGCGCTCGAATTCGAGGTGGTTGAACAGGCGCAGAAATATCTCGTCAAGGCGACCGGTCATTTCTCCTACGCGAACCATGCTGATGTAAAACGATGAAAATACCAGCGGATGGCGGCGCATCGCAGCGGACAGCTCGCGTCCGGAATCAAGGCTCTCGCGCAGATCTTGCAACACCCTTGCGAATGACTTGTTGATCGACGATTCCTGCAGCCCCGCCAGTCCGCGAAAAATCGGCACGCCCGATTTCAGCAGCGTGTACATCTGGCGGCTGAACAGTTGCACGTCCATCGGACGCACCTTTTCCTCGAACAGCCGCTGCAGGAAACTCCCGTCGGTTGCGGATGCCGGCTTTCTCGCTGCGACGATTTCCACCGGCGTGACGCCGGTGTTGAGCAACTGATCGGCGACCGCATTGCTGTCAGCGCTTTCGACCACGCCCTTGAGCAGCTCGCCGCGCGCATTTCTTGCCTTGTAAGCGAAATACGGCACGTCAATCCTCGAACTGATTGCTGACCCGCATGGCCTCGGAGACGGTCGTTTTTCCCGCGACCACCAACGCAACCGCATGTCGCCGCAGCGTCTGTCCAGCCATCTGGGCGTGCGCCACTTTTAGAAACTCGGCGGGGTCGAGATGATTCGCCGCTTCCGCGACTGCTTCCGATATTTCGAGCATTTCATAGACGCCGGTACGGCCGCGATAGCCAGTGCCATTGCAGTGCGTGCAGCCGCGCCCGTGCAGATAGGAACGTGCGTCAACCGTGTCGCGGAGTTCGAATTTCAGCCACTCGTGTTCATTGGGCTTGAGCTGGTAGGGTTGCGTGCAGCTTTCGCAGATCACCCGTACCAGTCGTTGTGCGAGCACCGCCTGCAGCGAGGTCGCGACCATGTAGCGCGGCACACCCATGTCGAGCAGTCGTACCGGCGTGCTGACGGCATCGTTGGTATGCAGGGTCGACAATACCAGGTGACCGGTGAGCGCGGCACGCATGCCGATCTGGGCGGTTTCCTGGTCACGCATTTCACCGACCAGCACCACGTCCGGATCCTGACGCAAGGCGGACCGCAGCACGCGAGCGAAAGTCAGTTCGATTTTTTCGTTGACCTGCACCTGATTGATGCCTGGCAGGCGATACTCGACTGGGTCCTCGACGGTGATCAGCTTGCGCTCCATCGAATTCAATTCAGCCAGTGCGCCATATAGCGTGGTGGTCTTGCCGCTGCCGGTCGGCCCGGTGACCAGTACCAGACCGTTCGGACGCTGCAGGATCGCACGGAATTTTTTCGCCATCGCGGCCGGCATGCCGATCGAATCCAGCTTGAGCATGCCGCCGCCCTGGTTCAGCAGACGCATCACGATCGATTCGCCGAATTGCGTCGGCATGGTGGAGATACGGACGTCGATCTGCTGCTGCCTGACCTTGACCGCAAAGCGTCCATCCTGCGGCAGGCGCTTCTCCGAAATGTCAAGGTCGGACATCAGCTTCAGGCGCAATGCAAGCGACGGAGCAATCTTGATATCGGCCTCGGTTTGCAGGTGCAGCACACCGTCGATGCGAAAGCGTATTTGCAAACGCTCGGCCTGCGGTTCGATATGAATATCGGATGCGCGCACTTGGGTCGCGTCGTCGAACACCGACTGCAACAGTTTGACGACAGGCGCATCTTCGTTGCCGGTCGCACCGCCAGCCAGTGCACCGAAATCGACATAACTGTCGCCAAGCTCTTGTTCCAGCTCGCGTGCCAGACCGGTAATTTCTTCCGTACGGCGGTAGATTCGGTCGATCGTCTGCAGCAGTTCGCCTTCGTTGACCACGGCGAGCTCGATGCTGCGCTTTACCGAACGGGATATTTCATCGTAAGCGAACAGGTCGGTGGGATCGGCCATACCCACCAGCAGGGCACCATTGCGGTCTTCCAGCGCAATCGCACGAAAGCGACGTGCCTGGGTTTCCGGCAGGAGCCGGACAATGTCGGCATTGAGGTTGTAAAACTTGAGGTTGATGTAAGGGATGTTGAGCTGTTTGGCGAGTGCCCCCGATATCTGTTCCTCGGTGACGAATCCGTTTTCGATGAAAACGCGTCCGAGTTTGCGTCCGGTCCGTTTTTGCTCGCCTAGGGAGAACTGAAGTTGCTCTTCGGAAAGAAGCTTCTGCTGCACCAGGATCTCACCGAGGCGGACCTTCTCGGGCCGTGCCATACGCGCTCCTTACTGTCGGAAATTTACACGCGTATTTTAGCCACAATCCCTTTTCCAAAGGGAATTGTTTTTATTGGGAAATTCCGCTGTAGAGAGGCGAGTAATCAGGCATCCAAAGCCTGTTGAAAATCGTCGACGATATCCTGCGTGTCTTCGATGCCGACCGAGACACGAATCAGCGAATCGGCAATTCCCATACTGGCCCGACGTTCCGGCCCCATCTCGTAAAAAATGGTGTGCGCAACCGGAATGACAAGCGTGCGCGTATCGCCCAGATTGCTGGCGGGCACGCCAAGCTTCAGGCAATTCAGATAATCGAAACAGTCAATGCCCGATTTCAGTTCGAAACTGAACAGGCTGCCAAAGGCGCTGAACAACTCTGATGCCAAGCGATGCTGCGGATGCGACTGCAAGCCTGGATAATAAACTGCAGCGACACGCTCGTCTGCTTCGAGCATCGTTGCAAGCGCAAGCGCGTTGGTACATTCCCGGTCCATGCGCAACGCCATCGTCTCCGCGCCAACCGCAATGTGATGCGCGGCTTCCGGCCCCAGTGTTCCCCCGAAATCACGCAGACTCTTGGCCCGGATCTGCGCCATACCCCATTGGGCATGCACATAGCGCTTATAGGTATCGAAGATATTGGGAAATTTCGTCCAGTCATACAACCCTGTATCCGTCAGGCTTCCACCCAGTGTGACGCCGTGTCCGGCGATCGACTTCGTCAGGGCATTTACAACCAGACTTGCGCCGACCATTTTCGGACGGAACAGATACGGCGATGTCATGGTGTTGTCGACCACGTACACAATGCCCCGATCGCGACAGAGTTGGCCGATCCGCTTCAAGTCGGCAATTTGCGTACGCGGATTGGCAATCGTTTCCACGAAAACAATCCGTGTGGCCGGCGTCAATGCAGCTTCGACATTTTTCACATCGGTAGCATCGACAAACGACACATTCATGCCTTGGGCAGTGACGGTTTGCCAAAGACTGTTGGTATTGCCGAACAGGAAAGAAGAAGAAACGACATGATCACCGGCACGCAGCAAGGCTTGCACGACGGCGGCGATGGCCGCCATCCCGGTAGAGAAGCAGATGGTGGCATATCCCTGCTCCATTTTCGTGATTTTGTCTTCCAGCGCGGACACGGTCGGGTTGCCTTGGCGACCGTAACGATAACCGGACTGCTTGCCTTGAAATACAGAGGCAAGTTCGCGCGCATCGCCATAACCGAACGCCACCGACGTGTGAATCGGCTTGTGAAGAGAGCCATGCTCGATCGGTTTTTGCCGATCGCTGTGCAGGATGGTGGTAGTAAAGCCGTACTTTCTGGTATCAGTCATAGGAAGGACACGCGCGCAAATGAAAAAACCCGTTCAGCATGCGCTAAAACGGGTCGACGTGAAACTCATTTCCCCTTTTAGCGGCATTTGTTCAGGGACGTTACCCCGGCGCCCGCAAGCAGAAGCAAATCGGCGCAACCGCAATCGTATCGCAAAAATCGGGGAACGCAAAATCGATCGCCTTCAGTGAACTGGGCCATCGGCCGGGCGCAGTTATAAATAATTCCAGCAAACTATTTTTCTTTCCCTGTGTCGAATCATGATTCATGGTGGATACGGCCTGCCCTGCCCTTTCCTGAAATTTTGATTTGAAAGGGCTGACCGCGCGGTCACGAAGCGAGCTCCGACGATGCGCTATAGCAAGGAATTCGATTCGATATTTGTATCTGGATCAAGAGCCGAAATCCCTTACCGGACAACAATTGTTGCACAACAAAGCGGAATGTACCGGAAGCTTTTATCAGCATCTTGAAAGGCCGCCCTGGCACCCCACGCTGTCAAGGCCACGCGCAGCAGCGCCCGTATTCCGGCTGGCATTCCCGTTGAAATAGCGAAAAGCGGTGTGCCGGCCGCAGTTGATGAATCTGGAATGCGCATAAACACGTTTTTCCACGTCTAATCCACGGCGATCGGATTTTCTCTATCGCCGATCAATCTGCAAGGACTGAAGATGGCGACAATCCTGATCGTTGACGACCACGTACTGAATCGGCAGTTTCTGATGGTTCTTCTTGGTTACAGCGGTCATCACCTGGTGGAAGCCGCCGATGGCGCTGAGGGACTGAACCTGGCGTGCGCAAAGCACCCCGATCTCGTGATCGCAGACATCCTGATGCCGAACATGGACGGCTACGAATTCGTCACGCGCCTGCGCTCAATACCGTCGATTGCCCAGACGCCGGTCATTTTTTATACCGCGGCCTATCACGAACATGAAGCAAGCGTGATGGCACTTGCTTGCGGCGTACGCTGGATATTGCCGAAGCCATCCGCCCCGGAGCTGATCCTCAAGACCGTACATGAAGCGCTCGGCCTGTCCGAAAAGGGCGCGCCACCTTCGGTATTGCCTGCGATTCAGCCTGAGCTGCCACAGCGTACGGGCTTCGACAATCAGCTAGCCGAATACATGGTCGAACTCAAGGCCAGCCATCACTTGATGTCACATATCGCGAATGGCGAGCAATCGATCGATACCGACGTCCAGGATCTGCAGCAGGTCGTGCAGCGGCATTCCAAGGCATTATCGAGCTTGCAGGCAGTCAGCCTGCGGCTGACCTCCCTGATTGAACTGGGCATTGAACTGGCGGCCGAACGCGAGCCGCTTCATCTGCTCGAAATCAGTTGCCGGGTAGTGCAGGATATCTGCCTTGCAAAGTATGCAGCCATCGGCATCCTCAACGGTAATCAAGACAAGCTCGCCCAGTTTCTCACCCGCGGGCTGCGCGACGAATTGCTGGAAAAACTGGAAACGCCGCAGCCGCGCGACGGCATTCTCGGCGCCATGCTGGCAGAACGCCTGCCAAAACGCATCAGCAACCCGAGCGGCGATCCGACCATACTCGGACTGCCCACGTCCCATCCTCCGGTGCATTCTTTTCTCGGTGTGCCTGTCATGTCGCAAAAACAGGTATTCGGCTGGCTCTATCTGGTCGACAAGCTTGGCGCAACGGAATTCAGCGAGGTCGACGAACGCGCAGCAGCGACAGTGGCGGCACAACTCGCCGTGGTCTACGAAAACCTGATTCTTTACGGGGAGATTCAGAGACAGCATACGCAATTGACACTGGAAATTGCCGATCGTGAAAAAGTACAGGAAACACTGCGCCGAACACTGCGTGCGCGTACGGTAATGGCGGAGTGCAACCACGTGATGGTGCATGCCACGGATGAAGTGGCGTTGCTTGACGCGATGTGCCAGACGATTGTGACGGCCGGCGGATATCGAATGGCATGGATCGGCTATATCAACGCAGGGAATGGCAATGTTATGCCAGTAGCACATGCTGGCGCCGTGGGCACGACGGACATCCATTTTCCGGCAAGCGACATGCTGAACTCTGCAGCCGGAGGTCCGGCACGGCCGGCGGGGAACCATGCGCGCCCCTGGCTTGTTCTTGACGTGGCCGGACCGGATCAGCCGGAGGATACGGCTGTCGACAAGGCAGATTCGATCCCTGCGGTATCGCTGGCATTGAAAGACCAGGGGCAGGTGTTCGGTGTGCTTACCATTTACGAAGCCGAGCAGAGTTCCTTCGATAGCGAACAGATAACGATGCTGGAAGGCCTCGCCGATGACATTGCCTATGGCGTCGTCGGGTTGCGCACGAAAGCGGCTCGCGAAAGTGCCGAGCGAGCGCTCCGCTCTACCGAGGAAAAACTGTCCAGCATCCTGGATTCAATCGACAACGTGGTCTGGTCGACCAACGACAGCGGGTTCATTTACCTGAATTCGATGGTGGAGCGCATTTACGGCCGTCCCATAGAACAGTTTTACCGCAACAAGAATCTATGGTTTCAGGTGATCCATCCCGACGATCGCTTCCGGATCAGGAAGGCGCACGCCCGGCTGGCAAATGGCGACAGCATCAAAGCCGAATACCGCATCATGCGGCCGGACGGCGACATGCGCTGGATCGAGGAACGGGCGCGTGCGATACGGGATGCCGATGGCCGTTTGTTACGCTTCGATGGCATTGCAATCGACATCAGCGAACGCAAATCCTATGAAGCGCGTATCGAATACCTGGCCGATCACGATGCACTCACCAGCCTTGCCAACCGCAATCTGCTCGGTGATCGCATCATGCAGGCAATGGCACATGCGCGCCGTGATGGATTGATGCTGGCGCTGCTGTTTCTCGATCTCGACCGATTCAAGGGTGTCAACGACAGCTTCGGCCACGAGCTCGGCGATGCCTTGCTGCTGGAAGTATCGAGCCGGCTCAGACGCGTGATTCGCGAAGGCGATACGGTGGCACGTCAGGGTGGCGATGAATTCATCATCCTGCTGACCGGCATCCAGAGGCCGCAGGATGTCACCGCCGTCGCTCTCAAGGTGTTCGACGCCTTCTCCGAACCGTTCATCATCCGCGGCCATGAGTTGTTCATTACCGCCAGTATCGGCGCCACCCTGTTCCCCGACGACGGCGACGATATGCAAGCGCTGCTGCGCAATGCCGATACCGCAATGTATCGCGCCAAGGAAAAGAACGGCAACGCATTCCAATTCTATTCGCGTGAAATGAGCGTGCGAGCCCTGGAACGAGCCGAACTGGAACGTGCGTTGCGCCGCGCACTGGAACGCAAGGAATTCGAGCTGTTCTATCAACCGAAGGTCGCTACCGGCAGTGGCCGCATCATCGGCGCCGAGGCGCTGATCCGATGGCATCACCCCGACCTGGGATTGGTGTCGCCGACACGGTTTATTCCGATGGCCGAGGAAACCGGACTCATTGTGCCGATCGGCGATTGGGTATTGCATACCGCCTGTGCGCAAAACAAGGCATGGCAGGATGCGGGTCTGGAGGCGATCAGCGTATCGGTCAATCTGTCGGCGCGCCAGTTCCGCGAAGACGACCTGGTGGAGTCGGTGGCCGACGTGTTGAATCGCATGGGGCTGGAGGCAAAGCATCTCGAATTGGAGCTGACCGAAAGCATCGTCATGAACAGCGCGGAATTGTTCATCAACAAGCTTCGCGCGCTCGAAGACCTGGGCGTGCAGCTATCGATCGACGATTTCGGCACCGGCTACTCAAGCCTCAGCTACCTGAAGCGCTTTCCGCTGCACCACCTGAAAATCGACCAGTCGTTCGTGCGCGATATTGCGACCGATGCGGATGATGCGGCGATCACGAGCACCGTGATCTCGCTGGGACACAGCCTGAACCTGAAAGTAATCGCGGAAGGTGTCGAGACAGAAGAACAGGTTGCGTTCTTGCGCGAACATCATTGCGACGAAATGCAGGGCTATTATTTCAGCAAGCCGCTGCCAGCAATGGAATTCGCAGCGCTATTGCGATCAGCCTGAAAGGCGGTTTCCGTACAGGTGACGCAAAAAAAAACGCTGCATTTCCAGGGCAGCGTTTTGTGCGGGCCGGCGTGCGGATCAGTCGACGCGCGCCAGGTTCAGATTCAATTGCGAGCGCACCGTGTCCTCGTTCACCGGCTTCGGATTATTCCGGGCGAACTCGATGCGATCAAGATAGTCGCGCGAAATGTCGCCGGTGACATAGATGCCGTCGAAACAGGATGCTTCGAAACTCTTCAGTAGCGGATTGACATCGGAAATCGAGCGCTTGAGCGCATCGACATCCTGATACACCAGCGCATCCGCGGTAATCTCGCGGCACACTTCCTCTTCAGTGCGACCGTAGGCGATCAGCTCGTTGCGAGTCGGCATGTCGATGCCGTACACATTCGGAAACTTCACTGGCGGCGCGGCCGATGCAAAAATCACGCGCTTGGCGCCTGAGTCGCGCGCCATCTGCACGATTTCACGACTGGTCGTCCCGCGCACGATCGAATCATCGACCAGCAGTACGCTCTTGCCCTTGAACTCGCTGCTGATTGCGTTCAGCTTCTGGCGCACCGATTTGCGCCGGATCGCCTGTCCCGGCATCAGAAAGGTGCGGCCGATATAACGATTCTTGATGAAGCCTTCGCGGTATTCAATATTGAGCTTCAGCGCCAGTTCCATTGCGGCCGGGCGCGACGAATCGGGAATCGGCATCACCACATCGATATCACCGGTGGAAAATTGCCGCTTGATCTTGTCCGCCAGGTACTCTCCCATTTTCAGGCGGGTGGCATAGACCGAAGCGCCGTCGATCACCGAATCGGGCCGCGCAAGATAGACGAATTCAAACGCGCATGGATTCAGCGCGGGATTTTCCGCACACTGCTGGTTGTACAGCTTGCCGTCGAGATCAATGAAGATTGCTTCGCCGGGCATCACATCACGCAGGAAACGGAAGCCGAGCCCTTCAAGCGCGACCGATTCACTGGCCAGCATATACTCCGGGCCGTTCTCGCTATCGTTGAAGCCGATGCACAGCGGGCGAATGCCGAACGGGTCGCGGAAGGCCAGCAAGCCGTAACCGGCGATCTGCGCCACCACCGCGTAGGAACCACGCACCCGCTTGTGCAGCATGGTCACAGCCTTGAACAGCGCGGACGGATCAAGCGAATAACCGGTGGTCGCTTCCTGGATTTCATGCGCCAGTACATTGAGCAACACTTCGGAATCGGAATCGGTGTTGATGTGGCGCCGATCGTTCTGGAACATCTCGACCTTGAGCTGCTCCCAGTTGGTCAGATTGCCGTTGTGCGCAAGGATGATGCCGAACGGCGCGTTGACGTAGAACGGTTGCGCCTCTTCTTCACTATCCGATCCAGCGGTCGGATAACGCACCTGGCCGATGCCGGCGTTGCCGGGCAGCGAACGCATGTTACGGGTACGGAACACGTCGCGCACCAGGCCGTTCGCCTTATGCATCGAGAAGGTGTTGCCGTGATTGGTTGCGATACCTGCAGCATCCTGGCCGCGATGCTGCAGCAACAGCAGCGCATCGTAAATCAGCTGATTGACAGGGCCGTGAGAAACAACGCCAACAATGCCACACATGGTGGACTCCTCAACTAAAGCATTTCAAAACTGTACATGGCTGGCGAAATCGCCAGGCAAATAGGGCTTGACCGTGCGCGCGACGGTTTCAGCGAGCGGGCTCAATAGCGCTTCACGCCAGAACGGCTGCTGCGGAATCGCCGTCATTCCGCATAACAGTACGACGGCGAGAACGATCACCAGACCGCGCCCGAGACCGAATAAACCACCGAGGCCGCGATCGGCAAGAGTCAGTCCACTCGCCTTGATCAGCGCATCGACTGCCATGCTCAGCAACAGCATCAGCAGTCTCGCCCCGATAAACAATGCAATGAACGCAACGATCAATCGCGTCGCTTTTCCCGGCATCATGTCGGGCAATAATTTCGCCAGCTCTTCACCGTAGGCATTGGCAACGACAAACGACACGATCCAACTCAGCAAGGACAGGATTTCTTTCATCAGGCCGCGCAAGGTGCTGATAACGATCGAACAAACCAGCACGAACAAGACCAGATAGTCAAAGATCGTCACGACCGGTCAAGCAGGCACAAGCTTGCCGTTCAATCCAAGTTTGACTATCTTGGAGCGGACTATTTCCGCCTCTTCCTTACTGCTGAAAGGACCGACACGAATGCGCGTGCGGTCGCCCGAAACGGTCGCGATCTTTTGTGTGTACGATTTGATACCGGCGTTCTTCAATCTCGTTTGCAATTCATCGACCTTTTCCTTGGTCGCAAGTGCCGCTACCTGGATTACAAATTTCGCCGGCTTTTTTTCTGCAGCCTTGGGATCAGCCTTCCCTTCCAGCAGCGCCCTTGCCCGCGCAGCATCATCGTCTTTCGCAACCGGCCTGGTATCGGCTTTTGCGACCGCATGTCCGATCTGATCCACCTTGTCCGCAGGCGTGCCCCTGGCCGTTTCGGCATCATGCTTGGAGCGTTCCTCCGACTTGGCCTTGGGATGGGGCAGCGCGTCGGATGCGGCAACAGCCACGGGCTCCTGAATTTCCGATGTTGTTTTGCTACTTGCCTGAGTATCGGAAGAGGCTGACGGCGTAATAACTTCCTCTCTCGGGTCGAGAGAAGCCGAAGCAGCGATTCTTGGCGCAGCGGACGGGTTTGTCGAGCGGGGAGTCGCCGGCGGCGGAAGAAGTTTGTCCTTTGAAGGAATCTGGATCGCGATATCGTCCGCGAGGGGCTGGGGTTCCGAATCGAGAATCATCGGCAAGCCGACGACCGCAGCCAGTACCAAGGCGACCGCGCCAATCAATCGTCGGCGCGCGCGCTTCTTTTCAGGCAGCACCGGATCAACCGGAGCGTTCGTCTCTGCGCCTTGCTTGCCCGGCCTGCGCTTGCCACGCCCGCGTGTCGCACCCGGCTCTTCCTCGGCACGCGAATAAAAAGCACGGCCATCGGAAGCAGATTCTTGCTTGTTTTTACGAAGGAACGAGAACAAGCTCATGCGATCAGTGAAGAATTCGTCAATGAAAATCAGCAGCCGCAGCGAAGACTCAAGGAGTTCTTCATTCCGGCTTGTCGGACCTGTTCGTCTGAATCACGCCCGCGACGGTAAGGAACGATCCGAAAACCGCAATTCTATCATTCTCGCCTGCCCGGCTTCGCGCGTTTGCGAAAGCCTCGGCAGGCGTCGCGAAGGTTTGAATCGAGGATTCGGAACCCGGCTGGTCTGACGGCGTGATTCCGGCATCGAGCAATTTCTGTTTCAGTTGCAGCGCCGTTGCCGCACGCGGCAATGGCAGATCGGTCAAGCACCAGTGATCGACACGCTCTTTCAGTTGCGCGATCACGCCATCAATATCCTTGTCGGCCATTGCCCCGAATACCGCATAGGTATATCGATGGAAACCCATGTTGTCGAGGTTTTGCGCGAGCGTGGCTGCGGCATGCGGATTATGCGCGACATCGAGAACGACACTCGGCCGCCCCGGCAACACCTGGAAGCGTCCAGGGAGATCGACCATCACCAGCCCGTTGCGCACTTCCTGTGCACCGACCGGCAGGCGATTGCGCAACACTTCGAGCGCTGCAAGCGCGGCAGATGCGTTGAGCAACTGGTTGGCACCGCGCAGGCTCGGATAGCCGAGCGAGTTACGGCGCTGCGTGCGGCCGCCGTAATTCCATTGCTGCTTATCGCCCGAATAGTTGAAGTCGCGGCCAAACAGCCACAGGTCGGCACCGATCTTCTGCGCGTGGTCGATCAGTGATTGCGGGGGCACCGGGTCACCGCAAATCGCTGCGCGTCCGGCGCGGAAGATGCCTGCTTTCTCGAAGCCGATCTGCTCACGCGTATCGCCAAGATATTCAGTGTGATCGATATCGACACTGGTTACGATTGCGACGTCCGCATCGATCACATTGACCGCATCCAGCCTGCCGCCGAGACCGACTTCGAGGATGATCGCGTCCAGGTTGGCTGCGGCAAACAGACGCAGGATTGCAAGCGTCGTGAATTCGAAGTAGGTGAGAGATACGTCCGCCCGCTGCGCTTCGACCGCCGCAAAATTTTCAATCAGCGCCTCGTCGGTAACGGCTGCGCCGTTAATG
Source organism: uncultured Noviherbaspirillum sp. (assembly GCA_966211585.1). Taxonomy (GTDB): domain Bacteria; phylum Pseudomonadota; class Gammaproteobacteria; order Burkholderiales; family Burkholderiaceae_D; genus Noviherbaspirillum. Next base: position 59,903 of record CBIHNU010000026.1, read on the forward strand.
CGCGCGCGCTCATTGAAATCAATCAGATGTGGCGACGTGTACAGTCCCACCCGGTATCCGGCCTGAAGCAGGATCGATTCCAGCATCGCACATGTCGAACCTTTGCCGTTGGTACCGCCGACGATAATCACCGGACAATCGAAATGGATACCGAGCCGCTGCTTGACCTGCGCGACGCGCTCAAGGCCCATGTCGATCGTTTTCGGATGCATGGTTTCAAGAGCGGCAAGCCAGCCGGCCAGCGTGGTGGGAAGAGTCTGCATGACAAGAGATGATACGTCTGAAAATTAAAAAGCCCGGACATTACGGCGTCCGGGCACTCCGATCCCAGAGGCAAGCTGACTAAGCGAGCGCTTCCGCAGCCTGGTTCTGCAACAATGCCAGCAGGCGTGCAATTTCTTCACGCATCTTGCGGCGATCGACGATCATGTCAACCGCCCCTTTCTGCATCAGAAACTCGGCGCGCTGAAAACCTTCAGGGAGCTTTTCGCGCACCGTGTTCTCGATCACGCGCGGACCGGCGAAACCGATCAAGGCCTTTGGCTCGGCAATGACGACATCGCCCATAAAGGCAAAGGATGCCGATACGCCACCCATCGTAGGATCGGTCAACACCGAAATGAACGGCAGCTTTTTTTCCGACAGTTTGGTCAGCATCGATGTCGTCTTCGCCATCTGCATCAGTGACAACAAGCCTTCCTGCATGCGCGCGCCGCCGGTTGCGGTAATGCAGATAAACGGCACTTTCTGCTCCAGCGCAATCTTCGCGCCGCGCGCAAAGCGTTCACCTACGACCGAGCCCATCGAACCGCCCATGAACTCAAACTCGAAGCAGGCCACGACGACCGGCAGCGTCATGATCGCACCGCCCATGACGACCATCGCATCGGTTTCGCCGGTCGCTTCCATCGCGTCCTTCAAGCGATCGGGATACTTCTTGCTGTCCTTGAATTTCAAGGTATCGACCGGCAATGCTTCCTGTCCGATTTCATAACGACCACCTGCATCGAGCAGTACATCAAGGCGCTCGCGCGCACGAATGCGCATATGATGATTGCACTTCGGACAGACATGAAGATTGGATTCCAGGTCGGTCCGGTACAACACCGCTTCACAGGACGGACACTTGACCCACAAGCCTTCGGGCACCGACTTGCGTGTTGCGGAATCGGAACGCTGAATGCGTGGAGGAAGCAGTTTTTCAAGCCAGCTCATCGTGACCTCTTCTCATTTTTTAGTTGCCGCATTGTACCGCTCGCCTTGCCCGAAGCCAATATTCAATGGCTGGTGCACTTCTCACTATAACTGAAGCCTTATTCATCCAGCGCCTTGCGAATTCCGGCAATGAAATCCCGCACCGCCGGCACCGCCCGGTCACGTGGCGTATTTTCCAGTTCCTGGATGATCCGGCTGCCGATGACGACCGCATCGGATATGGCCGCGACTGCTTTGGCAGTAGCGGCGTCGCGAATGCCGAAACCGACGCCGATCGGCAGTTTCACATGCTTGCGAATCGCAGCGATCCGCTCGGCCACCTGCACCGTATCGATGTGGCCTGCTCCCGTAACGCCCTTGAGCGACACGTAGTAGCTGAACCCGCTACCCACTTTCGCCACCTGCTCGATCCGCTCCTCCGTCGAAGTCGGCGACAACAGGAAGATCAGGTCCAGATCGCTGGCGCGCATTTTCTGCGCGAATTCTTCGCACTCCTCGGGCGGATAATCAACCACGATGGCGCCGTCCGCACCAGCATTCCTGGCGCCGTGCACGAAGGCATCGATGCCCATCCTCTCGATCGGATTCGCATAGCCCATCAATACCACGGGCGTGTCTGCATTGGTCTTGCGGAATTCGGCAACAAAACCGAGCACGTCGGTGATGCTGATGCCGTGCTTGAGCGCCCGTTCACAGGCACGCTGGATTACCGGTCCTTCCGCCATCGGATCAGAAAAAGGGACGCCGAGCTCGATGACGTCCGCACCGCCGGCCACCAACGCGTGCATCAGCGGCACGGTCAGTTCGGGTGCCGGGTCACCCGCAGTAATGAAAGGAATCAGGCCTTTTCTTTTTTTCTCTGCCAGGGCCGACAGCGTTGTTTTAATTCTCGACATGGTGGATTCGCTTGTTGTAGTACCGCTCCAGAAAAAACGGAGCGGTATTATGAGATAGTTTCATTGCCGGACATTGGCGTAACCGCAAGTGGGAGTCCCCTTTGCGCCGCCGGCATCCGAGCGATGGCATGGCTGCATGGCACCGGGCATCAAAGCTGGTTTTTCATCCTCTCAGCCACAGTATGCATGTCCTTGTCGCCGCGCCCGGAGAGGTTTGCAAGAATGATCTTGTCCTTTGGTAACGTGGCCGCAAATTTGGCCGCATACGCCAATGCATGACTCGACTCCAGTGCGGGAATGATGCCTTCGATGCGGCAGCATTTGTGGAATGCGTCGATTGCCTCGTCGTCGGTAATGGACACATACTGCGCGCGGCCAATGTCTTTCAGATACGCGTGTTCGGGACCGACGCCCGGGTAATCGAGCCCGGCCGATACGGAATGCGTCTCGATGATCTGTCCATTTGCATCCTGCAACAGATAGGTGCGGTTGCCGTGCAAAACGCCGGGCGATCCCGCCAGCAGCGAGGCCGAATGCCGGCCGGTATCCAGTCCTTCGCCTGCCGCTTCGACACCGATCAGCTGCACATCTTTCTGATCGATATACGGATAGAAAATACCCATCGCGTTAGAACCGCCGCCGATGCAGGCGACCACGTAATCCGGCTGACGCCCGGTCATTTCCGGCATCTGCTCCAGGCACTCCTTGCCGATCACCGACTGGAAGTCTCGCACCATCATTGGATACGGATGCGGGCCGGCGACCGTGCCGATGATGTAGAAGGTGTTTTCGACATTGGTGACCCAGTCGCGCATCGCTTCGTTGAGCGCATCTTTCAGCGTTCTGGAGCCGGATTCGACAGGCACCACCTTCGCTCCGAGCAGCTCCATCCGGTACACGTTCTGCACCTGGCGCTTCACGTCTTCACTGCCCATGTAGACCACGCATTCGAGGCCAAAGCGTGCGCAAATCGTTGCAGTTGCCACACCATGCTGGCCGGCGCCGGTCTCGGCGATCACGCGCGGCTTGCCCATGCGATTGGCCAGCAGCGCCTGGCCGATCACATTGTTGATCTTGTGCGCACCGGTATGGTTGAGGTCTTCACGTTTGAAATAGATTTGCGCGCCGCCCATCATGTCGGACCAGCGTTTCGCATGGTAGATCGGACTGGGACGGCCGACAAAATGCTTCAGTTCGTCATTGAATTCGGCGAGAAAATCCGGATCGTCGCGGTAGCGTGCATACGCCTCTTTCAGCTCGGTCAGCGCATGGGTCAGGGTCTCGGAGACGAAACTGCCTCCATACTGGCCGAAATGGCCTTTGGCGTCCGGCAGTTTGTAGCTTGCGGCCTGATATATCGCCGCTGTGGTCATCGCCTGACGCTCGGAATAGTTCTCAAGCGCGTTCAGTTCTTTCATGGTCATTCTCTCTCGTCATTTCCGGTGTGGCATCCGCCTCGCGTACCGCGCCGATGAAGGCACGTATTCTGGCGGCATCCTTGATGCCCTTAGACAGTTCGACGCCACTGCTCACGTCGACCGCATAAGGGCGTACCTGCGACACCGCTTCAGTCGCGTTTTGCACGCTCAAGCCACCACTTAAAACGACCCGAGGCGCGAGCTCTTTTGGAATGAGAGACCAATCGAAAACCTTTCCACCACCGCCGTAACCGTCAACCAGTGCATCCAGCAGCAAGCCGGAAAACAATGCGCTGGAGGCACGATAACTTTCTTCGTATTTTAACAAATCGGCGGCACCGACATCGGCGGCCATTCTGATCGCACGCACAAAAGGCCGGTTCACTTTATGCGCGATCGTCGCGCACTGCTCTATTGTTTCATCACCGTGGAATTGCAAAAGAGAAACCGGCGCCTGCCTGACTACAGCGTCCACTTCGTCGATGGTTGCATTTACAAACAGTCCCACGGTCGTGATGAACGGCGGCATCGCACGGATCAATCTGGCAGCAACGTCAGGCGCGACATAACGCGGACTGGCAGGATAGAAGACCAAACCGATCGCGTCGGCGCCAGCGCCCACAGCCACACGAACATCTTCTTCACGGGTCAGTCCGCATATCTTGATTCGGGTACGCCTGGTCATGGATCGGTTGTTTCGAAAAGCAAGTCGTTGAATTATCCGCCAATCGAACGTTCAATGGGGACTGGTTATCCACGGCAGTGCCTGCGGCGTTTCCTGGGGCAGCCCCCATCGTGCATCGTAGTCGATCTTGGCAAGATACAGGCCGTCCGGCATGAACGTCGGCGCGGCGCGGCTGCGATCCCGCGCAGCGAGCAATTCGCTCACCCATTGTGGCGGTTGATTACCGGTGCCGACGAAAATCAGCGAGCCTACGATATTTCGCACCATGTGGTGCAGGAACGCGCTTGCCTTCAGCGAGAACACGATCAGATCGCCGCTGCGTTCGATGCGGATATCGTGCATGGTCTTTATCGGAGACTTGGCCTGGCATTCGGCTGCGCGAAACGACGAAAAATCATGCTCACCAAGCAGGTATTGTGCGGCAGCGCGCATCGGTTCGATCTGCAGCGGGCGAAATACCCAACCCGCCCGACCCGACCATAGCGGCGAACGTACCGGGTGGTTGTAAATCACGTAATGATAGGTGCGCGCAGTGGCACTGAAACGCGCGTGAAATGCATCGGCGTTACCGCAACTGACATTCTTTGCCCAACGCACTGCAATCGACGGCGGAAGAAATGCATTGACGCCTCTCACCCACGAAAACATCTCCCGTTCGAGCAGTGTGTCGAAATGAACCACCTGTTCCAGTGCGTGCACTCCCGCGTCAGTACGGCCTGCACAGGTAGTGGCAATATCGGCAAGCGCAAATTTTTTCATTGCAGCCTCCAGTGTGTCCTGCACCGTGCCGCCGGCCGGCTGGGTTTGCCAGCCATGCCAGGGAGTGCCGTCGTACTGAATGCCGAGTGCGATACGTTTCAAATCTGCTCCGTCGGTTTGCCGACAAAATCCAAAAAACAAAACGGGCGCAAGCATTGTGCCGCGCCCGTTCCTTTACTGATTACTTACGGCTTCTTGCCCGCTATTATCCCGGCTTATGCCAGCTCGTGCAGCAATGCTTTCGCCCGCTCGCTTTGCTCCGAAGACCCGCCCTTGAGGACTTCATCGAGCAATTCTCGTGCACCTTCCTTGTCGCCGATCTCCTGGTAGGCAACCGCAAGATCAAGTTTTGTCGCCATCTCGGCATCCGATGAAGCCAGCGACGCGCCACCGGACGGCTCATCGCTCAACCGGGGAATCGCCGAATCCGGTTCAACGCGATTCTCCGGCGGGCTCAATTCGAGACTGATGTCCGACAAGTCGAAATCCAGCGGATCCGCCGCCCGCGCCTGCAGCGGATCAACAGCAGCTTCTGCTGGCGTAGACACATCGAACTCCATCGGCGGCACTTCATTTGATGCCGGCATCGGAATGTCTTCAAGCGAAGGCAGGTCGTCCGTCAATGCCGGCTCGTCGAGCCCGGCAGGTGCACTGGCAGGTTCTTGCGGCGCAGTGGCCTGGGTGATGTTCGGCTCATCCAGAAAATCGAAGTCGATCGAAGCCATATCCGCAGACGGCTCCGCCGCTACTGGACGCTGAATCGTGTTCGGGACTTCAACCTCCTGCATCATGCCGTCGAGATCAAAGTCGAGATCGTGCGACGTTGCCTTGGGCGTTGGCTCGGGAACGCTCTCCGGCACAGGCGGTTGTAATGGTGTTTCGGTTGCAAGCGCAGTATTGCTGAAATACGATGTATCCGTCTCCAGCGCATTGACCGTTTCGGGTGATGCATCGGACTGCGTGGTTGCCAGCAGCGTCGCCAATCCCTGTTCGTCAAGCGGCTGGGTCGGCGCGATCAGTCCGCCGGCGTCGACTCCAGCGCTCTTCGGCGGCTTGCTGCCTGCATAGAGCGGATTGTTGGGGTCGATTGCGGCACCCATTACCGAGGCCTGCGCCCACTCGTCGCCCTCGCCCTTGGTCATGCCGTACAATTCGGTCGCCAACACCTCGAAGGCGCGCAGATCCTTGCGGTTGGAATAGATTTCCAGCAGTTTCACGCGTACTGCGTGCCGCTCGGGCTGCGTACGCAACGCCTCTTTCAGGATTTCCTCAGCCTGCGCGTCGCGTCCGTACGCGATATAGACATCTGCCTCGGCGACCGGATCCACCTCGTTGGTATCGAGTTGGCTCGCCGACGGAGCAAAGCTGGAGTTGAATACGCTGTTATTGGTGTCAACACTCTGCCCACCGGTCGAGCCGAACAGCGAATTCGCCTTCAGGCTCGAATCGGTAATGATGCTGTCCTCGAAAGACTTGCTCTGCTTCTTGCGCCTTGCGCTGTAAATGCCCAACGCGCCGAGCGCGATCAGCAACGCGCCCAAACCAGGCAATACCAATGGATTGCCGGTCAGCTCATCGACAAAACTCGGCTCCGGTACCGGTGCAGGCGCCGGTCGTTTCGGCTTTGCGACGACGGGAGCGGTTGGTTTGACAGGTGCCACGACCGCAGGCTTGGGAGCCTCGGCCGGCATCGCGCCTGACGGCGCAGCCGACCCATCGGGCGCCTTGGCTGCAGGCATCTCAGGTTTGGCTTCCGCCTTGGCTTGCTGCTCTGCGAGATTCTTGTTCTTGAGCTCCAGAATTTTCTGCAGATCGCTGACGTTTTTCTCCAACTCCTTCACGCGCGCGTTCGCCTCGGCGATTGCCTTCTCGCTCGCAATCCGGTCCGCGGCGCTCGCCGCTCCGGCAGCCGATTGCTCCTTCCCGGAACCCGGTGCAGCCATTGCGCCGGACAACTTCAACTTGTCTTTCGATTCGTTTGCAGGCGTGGCCTTCTCTTCCACCTTGGTCGTGATTTTGCCGCTGGCGCTCTGGACAGCCTCAGCCGTCTTTCGCGGCGCTGCCGTCGCGACGTGGCCAGCCAACCTGCTGCGATAAGCATTGAAATCAGCCGACTGCGCCACTACGATACTCCGGGCTTCCGCCTTGCCAATACTACGTGCGGTTTCGGCGTTCGGAACCGACAGAATTTCACCGGCCTTCAGGCGGTTCATGTTTTTGTCGATAAACGCATCCGGATTGGCCTGGAAGAGTGCCACCAGCATCTGATCCAGAGAGATGCCGTTCGCCTTGTTCCGGTTGGCGATGCCGGCGAGCGTATCACCGGTTCGCACCCGATATTCATCGCCGGCCCCACTAGGTGCGGATACTGGCGCCGCGGGTCTGTGCGACGATGCAGGTTGCCTCGAGTTCGACGCTGATGGCGCCATCGGCGCCGATTGCGAATTTGCCTGCGGTGCATTGGCCGCACCTTGCGCAAGAACCGGCGCCACTTGTGCGGACTGGCTGGTACGCAAATCCGGTGGATCGAGCAGGAAGGTGTATTCGCGAATCAGGCGACCGTTGGGACTGCTGAGTTCGAGCAGCATGTCGATGAACGGCTCGTTCAGAGGTTGCTGCGATGTGACGCGGATCAGTTGCCGGCCTCCGCGCTGCTCAATGGCGAAGCGTAGCGACATCAATGCCACGTTGAAATCGACGTTCGCCTGGCGAAAGGCGTCAATGGACGCCAGCTTGGGAACCAGTCCAGTAATCTCTTCGTTGGATACTGAAGTCAATTCGATTTCGGCTCGCAAGGGCTGCCCTAGTGCCGATAATACCGTCAGCTTTCCCAAGCCCGCAGCATGCGCGGTGGAAAGCAGCAGTACCGATGCGATGGCCGCGCTGAGCGTTTTCACGCTGAATGAGCCGAGCGTCGGGCGTGTCGTTGAACGCATTTTTGGTGACATAGAAGGCATTCCGTTTGCATGTCTGAGAGAGGCAAAATCACCGCACCAATTTATCATTGTTCCGGGGAACTTTCACCATATCATCATGGACTTAGGCGCGCAAGTGTAACCAACTTGCCAAGTTCTGTAAAACCGCCCCGCAGTTGTGCGGAAATGGGTTTCGCCATGCTGTTGCGGATTGACAACGCAATCGGGGCCCGGGCGCGGGGCCCCCCCCACAAAATAGGGGGCCCCGGCCGGCGCCCCGTTGGGGTTTTTTGAAATAAAAGTTGGGTAAGCGGGAC
>CBIHNU010000027.1:0-64527 GCA_966211585.1 uncultured Noviherbaspirillum sp.
ACGCTGTACACCTACAAGGACGGCAAGCGCGAACTGCTGGCCGTGACCAAGTAACAGGCAAGTAACAAGCAACCCCGTTGCGTTAAAAAGCCCTGGCTTCGGCCAGGGCTTTTTTATCGCCAAACTATCGCAAGACAAATGAAAAGCGCCCTCCTCAGAGAGCGCTTTTTTTATTGAAAATCCGCGTGCTTTACTTCAGCGACAGCACCCACTTGACCAGCGTACGCGCCTCGGCTTCGCTGACCTGCGCGTTGGCGGGCATCGGTACCGCGCCCCAGACGCCGCTGCCGCCCTTCAGCACCTTGCGGGTCAGCTTGTCTTCAGCATCCTTCTGTCCGGCGTATTTTGCGGCGACGTCCTTGAACGCAGGTCCGACCACCTTGCTCGACACCGAATGGCATGCCATGCAGTTCTTGGCTTTCGCCAGATCGGCATTGGCCAATGCCGCGTTCGAAGCCAACGCACCCAGAGCAAGACAAACCAATAACGAACGTTTCATTACTTTCTCCAAAAGAATAGCTCGGAATATTCTACCGTGATTTAATCTTCGAGCATTACCATGCTGAAACGCTGAGCGGAAAGCTACGGTTGACTGCTGCAATTGACCGTTACATTCATTCGCCCTATGCTGCGAAAAAGGACGTCATCATGCCGATCATCATCACCATTGTTGTATTGTCAATCCTGAGATATTTCGAGATTGGTCCGTTCGCCGCACTTTCGTGGTGGTGGATCGCGGGCCTGTTTCTGGCCGCATTCGTCTGGTTCGAGTTCATCGAACACACGCTGGGACTCGACAAACGGAAGGAAAACAAGTTGCAGGAAAAAGCGCGCCAGAAACGCATTAACAAGGCATTCAAAAAATAGCCGCGAAACCGGCGCAGCGGCAAAGCCACTGCGCCTCGCCGGCACTATTTCTTCAACTGGGAAATATCGCGTACCGCGCCGCGATCCGCCGATGTCGCCAAGGCGGCATAGGCCTGCAGCGCCTGCGATACCACACGCTCCCGGTTCACCGGCTTCCAGGCCTGATCGCCCTTCGCTTCCATTGCCGCGCGGCGCTGTGCCAGCACCGCGTCGCTGACCTTCAGATGGATGCGCCGCTCGGGAATATCGATCGCTATCGTATCGCCCTCTTCCACCAGGCCGATCGTGCCACCTTCGGCCGCCTCGGGTGACGCATGTCCGATCACGAGACCGGACGAGCCGCCCGAGAAGCGCCCGTCGGTGAACAGCGCACACGCCTTGCCCAGGCCTTTCGACTTGATGTACGAAGTCGGATACAGCATCTCCTGCATGCCCGGTCCACCCTTCGGCCCTTCATAGCGAATCACCACGACGTCGCCCTCTTTCACCTTATCGCCGAGAATCGCGTCAACTGCCGCGTCCTGGCTTTCGAACACGCGCGCGGTGCCGGTGAATTTCAAAATGCTTTCGTCGACGCCCGCCGTCTTCACGATGCAGCCTTTTTCGGCGAGATTGCCGTACAGCACGGCCAGGCCGCCATCCTTCGAATACGCGTGTTCGCGATCCCGGATGCAGCCGTTGGCACGGTCCATGTCCAGTTTGTCGAAACGCTTGTCCTGCGAGAATGCGACTTGCGTCGGCACGCCACCGGGAGCCGCAAGGAAATGCTGATGCACGGCCGCATCCTTGGTAAGCATGATGTCGTGATTGGCGATCGCGTCACCCAGCGTCTTGCTGTGCACCGACGACACGCTGGTATCCAGCAGGCCGGCACGGTCGAGTTCGCCGAGGATGCCGAGGATGCCGCCGGCGCGATGCACGTCTTCGATGTGATACTGCTGCGTTGCCGGCGCCACCTTGCACAGGCAAGGCACCTTGCGCGAGATGCGGTCGATGTCGGCCATCCGGAAATCGACGCCGGCTTCCTGGGCCGCAGCCAACAAGTGCAGCACGGTATTGGTCGAGCCGCCCATCGAGACATCGAGCGCCATCGCGTTTTCGAATGCCGACTTGGTCGCGATGTTGCGCGGCAGGACAGACGCGTCATCCTGTTCGTAATAGCGTTTCGCCAGTTCGACCACCAGCCGGCCGGCGCGCAGGAACAAGGCCTTGCGGTCAGCATGGGTGGCGACGATGGTGCCGTTGCCGGGCAGCGACAGGCCGAGCGCTTCGGTCAGGCAATTCATCGAGTTCGCGGTGAACATGCCGGAGCAGGAACCGCAGGTCGGGCAGGCGGAACGCTCGATGTTGGCGACCTGCTCGTCCGAGACTTTCGGATCGCCGGCCTGGATCATCGCGTCGATCAGGTCAACCTTGATGATCTTTTGCATGCCTTCCTGCTTGCCGTGCAGCGCTTCGATCACCTTGCCGGCTTCCATCGGGCCGCCGGACACGAATACCGCGGGAATGTTCAGGCGCATCGCCGCCATCAGCATACCGGGCGTGATCTTGTCGCAGTTCGAGATGCAGACCATCGCGTCGGCGCAGTGCGCATTGACCATGTATTCGACCGAATCGGCGATCAGTTCGCGCGACGGCAGCGAATACAGCATGCCGCCATGGCCCATTGCGATGCCGTCGTCGACGGCGATGGTGTTGAACTCCTTGGCGACACCACCGGCCGCCTCGATTTCGCGCGCGACCATCTGGCCCAGGTCTTTCAAATGCACATGGCCCGGCACGAATTGGGTGAACGAATTGACCACCGCGATGATCGGCTTTTCGAAATCGCCATCCTTCATGCCGGTGGCGCGCCAGAGTGCGCGAGCGCCGGCCATGTTACGGCCGTGGGTAGTGGTGCGTGAACGATATTGCGGCATGTGCTCGGTCTCCGGAAATGAATATCCCTGACAAAGGCGGGGAAATATGAATAGGCTAGATTGCCTTGCGCCCAGCCGCCTGTCAAATATATGATTCATTCCTCATTAAGTCGAATTGCATATGAATATCGAACTGCGGCAGTTGCGCTATTTCGTCGCCGTCGCCGAAGAAAACCACTTCGGCCGCGCCGCTGCGCGCCTGCACATGACGCAGCCGCCGCTCTCGCAGACGATACAGGCGCTGGAAGCGTCGCTCGGCACGCCGCTGTTCCTGCGCACCAAACGCAGCGTCATGCTGACGGCGGCCGGGCTCGCGCTACTGCCGGAGGCACGCCGCATCCTGCAGCAGGCCGGCGCCCTGCCCGACCTGGCGCGGCGCGCGGCATCCGGCGAATCGGGATTGCTGTCGCTGTCCTTCGTGTCGACCGCCGACTATAGTGTATTGCCGCCACTGCTGCGCGAATTCCGTGAACGCTATCCGCAGGCGCAGATCGATCTGCGCGAAGCGACCACCGATGTACAGATCGAAGACCTGATGCAAGGCCGCATCGACGCCGGACTGCTGATTCCGCCATTGCACGACAAGGCCAAAGTGGAACTGGATTACCTGACCGTCCTGTCGGAACCGCTGGTCCTGGCTGCTCCGGAGGGTGTAAAGGCGTTAAGAGGGAAAAACTCGGTCATGTTGAAAACCGTTGCCGATTTGCCGCTCATCATTTTTCCGCGCCGCATCGCGCCGGCCTTCCACGATGCCATCCTCGGCTGTTTTCGGGACGCAGGCTTGACGCCCCGCATCGGGCAGGAAGCGATCCAGATGCAAACTATCGTGGGCCTGGTATCGGCGGGCATGGGGATTGCGCTTGTGCCACAATCGGTGTCGAATCTGAAACGGCCCGGCGTCGAATACAAGCCGCTGTCCGGCAAAACGGTGCCGGTGGAAACCGGCCTCGCGTGGCGGCGCGACAATACCGCGCCAGTGCTGCACACTTTTCTGGAACTCTTGAGAAAGAAACGATAGATGCTGATTCACCCTCTCCCCGACCCGGTCGCGTTCGCGCTCGGCCCGCTGAAAGTCCGCTGGTACGGCCTGATGTATCTGGTCGGCTTCATCCAGTTCATCGTGCTTGGCCGGGTGCGCGCACGCCAGCCCCATATGGCTGCGGCCGGCTGGAAAAAGGAGGACCTGGACGACATGCTGTTCTACGGTGTGCTCGGCGTGGTGATCGGCGGGCGCCTGGGCGAGGTGCTGTTCTATCACCCGGTCTACTATTTCACCCATCCATTCGAGATCATCGCGGTCTGGAAAGGCGGCATGTCGTTCCACGGCGGCTTTCTCGGCGTGATGCTTGCCATGTGGCTGTGGGCGCGCAAGGCCGGCAGACGGCTGGTCGATGTCTATGATTTCATCGCCCCGATGGTGCCGCTCGGCTATGCAGCGGGCCGCATCGGCAATTTCATCAACGGCGAGCTGCCGGGCCGCGTCGCAGATCCATCGCTGCCATGGGCAATGATCTGGCCCAACGTCGACAACCTGCCGCGCCATCCATCGCCGATCTATCAGGCGCTGGTCGACGGTCTGCTGCTGTTCATTATCCTGTGGATTTATGCGCGCAAGGCGCGGCCGCCGCTCGCGGTCGGCGCGATGTTCGTCATGCTGTATGGAATGGCGCGCACCTTCACCGAACACTTCCGCGTGCCGGATTACCTGGTCTCGTTCGCAGGCATCACCATTTCCGCCGGACAGATGCTGTCGATACCGATGATCGTGGGCGGCGCAATCATGCTGATTGTTACCTACCGAATACATCGAACCTAAACCCTGCTTTCATCATGTCGGAAATACGCTTCGAAAAATGCGACGCGATTGCCATGGTCACATTGGCGAATCCGGGCAAGCTGAATGCGCTCGATATTGCGATGTGGCGGGCGCTGGCCGCCACGTTCACGCGGATTTCACAGGATGAATCGCTGCGTTGCGTGATCGTGTGCGGCGACGATCACAACTTTGCCGCCGGCGCCGATATCGAGGAATTCCCGGCGGTGCGCGCCACGATGGCACAAGGCATCCGCTATCACACCGAAACCATCGCGCAGGCGCTGTGCGCGATCGCGGACTGCCGGCATCCGACCATTGCGGCGATCGAAGGCGTCTGCGTCGGCGGCGGGCTCGAAATCGCCTGCGCCTGCGACTTGCGCATCGCCGCCAGAACCGCGCGTTTCGGCATTCCGGTCAATCGCCTCGGATTCCCGCTTGCGCCGGGCGAGCTGCAGTATCTGCTGCAACTGGTCGGCAAGGCGACGACGCTGGAAATCCTGCTGGAAGGCCGGGTGTTTGATGCAGCGGAAGCGAAGGACAAGCGGCTGCTGCACCGGGTGGTCGACGACGTTGCCGCCGAAGCTCGCGCCACCGCGCTACGTATCACTGAAGGCGCGCCATTCGCTGCGCGAATGAATAAAAAATTGGTACGCCGGCTGACGCCGGGCGTCGAAACGCTGACAGAACAGGAAGTGCAGGAAGCATTTGCCTTTCTCGCCTCGGATGACTATCGCGAAGGCGTGCAAAGCTTTCTCGCCAGGCGCAAGCCGGTATTTTCAGGAAAATGAACAAATTCGAGCCCATGTTGAATGCCAATCTGTACGCACTTTTCGAATCCCGTTTGCCGCAAAACCGAACCGCGTGTTGCATCGAAACACATGACGGCCGCTACTATTCGTGGAACGACCTGGATCGCGCAACAGCGAAGATCGCCAATCTGCTGAAAAACCTGAACCTGCCACAAGGCGCACGCATTGCCGCGCAGGTCGACAAGTCACCGGAAGCACTGTTCCTTTATCTCGCGACGATCCGCGCAGGCTATGTCTACTTGCCGTTGAATACCGCATATCGTGCTGCGGAAATCGCCTATTTCATCGGCGATGCGGAGCCTGCGGTCGTAGTGTGCTCGCCACAGAATTTCGGCTGGGTATCGCAGATTGCATTTTCCAGCGGGGCCGCGCATGTATTCACGCTCGGCGACGACCGAACCGGTTCGCTGCTGGTCCGCGCGACGCATCAGTCGAGCCGATTCGACACTGCCGAAAAAAAGCCGGACGAACTGGCGGCGATTCTGTATACCTCCGGCACAACGGGCCGCAGCAAGGGTGCGATGCTGACGCATCACAACCTGTCGTCGAATGCGCTGGTATTGCACGATTTCTGGCATTGGCAGCAAGGCGACGTGCTGTTGCATGCGCTGCCGCTGTTTCATGTGCACGGCCTGTTCGTCGCGTCGCATGGCGCACTGCTCAACGGCAGCAAGATGATTTTCCTGCCGAAATTCGATAGCGCCGAAGTGATCCGCTGCCTGCCGCGTTCGACGATATTCATGGGCGTACCGACTTACTACGTGCGTCTGCTGGCGGAACCGGTGTTCGGCGAAAAAACCTGCGCCCGCATGCGCCTGTTCATTTCGGGCTCGGCGCCGCTGCTGACCGATACCTTCAACGAATTCAACCGCCGCACCGGTCACACGATCCTGGAGCGCTACGGCATGAGCGAAACCACGATGCTGGCGTCCAATCCCTATGACGGCAAGCGTATCGGTGGCACCGTGGGACGGCAGTTGCCTGGCGTGTCCATTCGCGCGGTGAAAGGCAACGGAGAAGCATGCCCGCCGGGCGAGATCGGCGATATTCAGGTCAAGGGGCCAAATGTGTTCAAGGGTTACTGGCGGATGCCGGAAAAAACCGCGGAAGAATTCACGTCCGACGGTTATTTCAAGACCGGCGACGTCGGCCGGTTCGATGAGAACGGTTACCTGTCCATCGTCGGCCGCAGCAAGGATCTGATCATCTCCGGCGGCTATAACGTGTATCCGAAAGAAATCGAATCGTTCATCGACGAAATCGACGGCGTGCTCGAGTCGGCAGTGATCGGCGTGCCGCATCCGGACTTCGGTGAAGCGGTTATCGCGGTCATCGTCCTGAAACCGGATGCCTCCACGAACGAAACCGATGTGGGCGCATTCCTGAAATCGCGCATCGCCAATTTCAAGGTGCCGAAGCGGGTTTTCTTTGTACCGGAGCTGCCACGCAATACGATGGGCAAGATTCAGAAAAACCTGCTGCGCGAGCAGTTTGGCAATCTGTGGCCCGGCGCGACGACTGCGACGGCGATGGCTCTCTGAACCACTTCAAATTGCTTCGCCTCGAAAGCATCATTCTGAAAGGCGCCAGCAGTCCCTCGGCTAGTGATGCATCGATCGATGCATATCCGGTTATTTGATGTGCCGCATGATGCACTGCCATTCGGCAGGCGTCACCGGCGTGATCGACAGCCGATTGCCGCGCTTGAGAATCTGCATATCGGCCAGTTCCGGATACGAACGCAATTCGGCCAGTGATATCAGGCGCGTCTTTTCGACAGCGCGCACATCAACCAGCATCCAGCGCGGGTTTTCTGGGGTGGATTTCGGGTCGTGGTATTTGCTGCCGGGGTCGAACTGCGTGTCGTCGGGATACGGCATGCTCGCGACTTCGGCCAGTCCTGCAATGCCAGGTTCGGCGCAACTGGAATGGTAGAACAGCACGCCGTCACCTATGCGCATCGCGTCGCGCATGAAATTGCGCGCCTGGTAGTTGCGCACACCGACCCATGCTAGTTTCCGTCCTGGAGCAGCCAGCGCATCATCGAAGCTGGCTTCGTCCGGTTCCGATTTCATCAGCCAATACTGCATATCCCTCGTCCATAGTAAGCACCAACCTCGTCTCTACGACAAGGCCATGCAAATGACACGCGCATAAAAAAGCGGCTGCATATGGAATGCAGCCGCTCGTGAATCAGTCCCGCCAGTGCCGTTTTTACCGGCATCCCGAACCTTACGGTTCAAGGTGGTCACAGTTAGTTCAATTTCGGGTTCATCGGACTAGCGACGCGCACGCCCATCGAACAAAATTCCGCAACCTATGCACATAAATGGTTCAAGGAATATATGGCAATCACGAACACGGCAGGAGAATTTAGTGTACCCCAATCACGCTGCATGTCAAAGACTTTGCATGAAATTCAGAACAGGTTTTCCTGTGGCGTGAGCGCTTCGTCGAGTACGACATGCATTGCGGAAATTTTCTGCTTTACTTCGGATAGCGTCATGCCGGAAAACGGTCCGTCGGAAGATTTTGTCGCGAGCAGTTCGGCTGCGATGCCGAGCGCCGCCATCACCGCTATCCGGTCGTTTCCCTTGATTTTTCCGGTATCGCGTATCGCGCACATTTTCTCGTCCAGGTAAGCGACCGCTTCCTGCAGCGCAGCCTCCTCGCCCTCCTTGCAGGCCAGCTTGTAGGACTGCCCCATGATCGCCACATCGAGTTGAATCATGCGGTCTCCTCATTCTCATCTACTGCGGGAGCGGGAATTTTTTCGAGCAGAGCCGCTACCCGCTCGTGCGCCTGCTGAATACGTCTGACCAAATCCGCGTTCTCTTCGCCGAGTGCCGCCATCGCCCGGCGCAGGTCGGCATTCTCGCGTCTTAGCGAGCGAGCGAGTTCGGCCAGCTGGTCGATTTTTTCGGAAAGTTGATGAAATTCGGAAATCATCCTGCCACTATAGTAGCGGCGACGAATTTCCGTCAATAGATTCAATCACTTGACGCGCTTTTTTCAAGACGGCTCTCAGCTATGCATCTGACGGCGATCCACTTGCAAGAAAACGCACGAATCAATAGAATCGCAAATCAAGGGGCGGTAGCTCAGCTGGGAGAGCGTCGCGTTCGCAATGCGAAGGTCGTGAGTTCGATCCTCATCCGCTCCACCAATAGAATCAATGGGTTATCCTTCTGAAGATAATTCAAATCGTCGTCGTGACACATCGGTGACACAACGAACCACGACGCGGCACAACAACAATCAATAAGTGCCACTTTAAATCACAACATGAACCGCTATTTTGTTCAGCAGATTTATCGTGGCATGTATTCATGCCTATCGAGCTGCCGACGGCAGCGTTACGTATAAAGTCCAAGTCCGTATCAAAGGCTTTCCGCTGCAGTATGCAGAGCGCAAAGCGGTGGACATCTGAAACGGAAGCGATCCTCGGTCACGCCAATGAGGCAATGCAAGCTCACCTCTGATACGGTAGATCAGGAGGAGGTGATGGCGGTGGGTTGTGGCCGGGAGGTGGCGGTGGACTTCCCGGAGAGGGCGAAGACAACAAAGGCGCCTGCCGGGAAGCCGTTGCAAATTCTCCTGCGACAGGCACCCGGTCACCTTTGGCATACATGCACTGCACATAACTCAAGTCATACCGTCTCTGGACGCCATATGCCGAAGCATTGGCAGCCCCCGTACCCGCTAGCCCGCCGAATAACAATCCGGTGCCAGCGCCCACACCGGCACCATGGCTGCCATTGATTGCCGCACCAGCCACGGCGCCCAGCACAGTACCTACCGCAGCACTACTCACGCCGCTATCGACGGACGCCGAAGAAGCAGCCGGCCCGCCAACTTGGCCAAAAGCGAATTGCCTGCATTCGTAATCGTCCGCGCGAAACTGGTCAAAATTCTTGCCGCTGCCCGGCAACACCATGACACTGGGGCCAATCGGAATGGTGGTACACGCATCCAGCAAGCACAATACTCCTGCTGCGGCAACCAACGACGAAATTCTTGCGAAGACATTTGCCATGATGTTTCCTCAAGTGGTCAACGGACGTCGGAAGGTTGCGATGGAACGCGTTCCCAACCACTCGGACATTGCCTGACATAGGGATAATATCCTTGCGGGTTCCTGCAGTAATACCAGTAATTCGACCGCTCCCTGGCCTCTGGCGGCGGATTCCTTTCGATGTATGTCGGAGGCACTGTCAGGATTGGCGCGATTGGAGGGTAAGCGCCGTAGTAGCCGGGTGGATAAGGCGCGTAGTAACCCGGCCATATCAGCGGCTCGCCGAGATAAACAACGCCGATGTGCGCGCGACCATGGAAATGATCCGCATAGGCAAGGCTGCTGGTTACAGACGCAGCCAACAAAAAAACCGATAGCGCAACACATTTAAAGTGCCTCATCTTCACCTCCGTACTCGGTATGTACGATGCCGATTTCTCTCGCCGACCAGAATTGCCTTGTGATCAAGGTCGTTCGATGCGATGCAACCCTCCTCTCACAGGATGAATAATATTAGAGCCCCCTCATGTATCGGGAATGTGTCCGTTATCATCTAATTTGTAATTGAAGAGTAAATGACTGTAAAAATCACAGCGTCCGTTTTCAGTGGAGGCGGATTAATTCAAAGGTGACTTGCAGCATAGGGGGCCTCGCGTTTCACATGTTGATACCTGAGTGAACGGTGCGATCGAAATGGCGGCGACTGCCGAAGCGTCGAGTCTGCCGACCCAGAATGCATCGGTCAGCTGATAGCCGGTTTGCAGGATATTGCCGAGGATGATGGGAATCGCAAGGGTAATCAGTGCGCGCGGGATCGGTCCTTCAAGAAACAAAACCTGGCGACGATCCCTGGTGCTTTTCTTTTTTTTGCAGACTTTATTGTCCGGCTTGACGGGCATTACGTCTCAAATCCCGCTGAGCGTTGAACAGAACGAAACTGTTGCGTAACCGATTCCGCTCCTGTTTGCCGGTTGCAGTTCGTTTCATGCTACTGCACAGGTGCAACCTTTACTCATGGCCTCATCTCCTCTGTGTTGCGATGTGGCAAAACCTATGCTACTTTCATTCAGGGATCTGGCCGCCTGTCGGATATTCGCAGGAAAGCGGTGCAACCAGCCAACGAATTGCCAGAGCCGCTGCACCGCCTTGCTGAATCGGGAGCCACCGCATTTCCTTTGCTGGACCCAGTTGCCCTGACAATGAATCCAGCGTTGCATATTCGTTACTCGGTCGCGCCGCCATTCTTACCGAGGCAACCGAGGATCCGCATTGCCATTCCCGCCCAATCCTGCCCGAGGACATCGTATGTTTAGCCGCCGCTACGCCGCTCTTCACATTGCCGTTGCTGCACTGATAGTCGTTGCTGCCCTATGCATGTTCCGCATCGTCAACTGGGGTTGGACCTTGATCCCCCTGGTCGTTTGCGCAATTGGTGCATATGACCTTCGGCAGGCGGGGCACAGCGTGCTGCGCAATTATCCGGTCGTCGGCCATTTCCGCTTCCTGTTCGAGTTTATCCGCCCTGAAATCCGGCAATACCTGGTGGAAGGCGATGCCGAAGAGCTTCCTTTCTCGCGTGCGCAACGCAGCCTGGTTTATCAGCGCGCGAAGAACACAACCGACTCTCGACCGTTTGGTACCGAGCTCGATATGCGGGCGGAAGGCCACGAATGGATCAGTCATTCTCTGGCACCCAGCAAGATCGACAGCCACGACTTCCGGGTGACGGTCGGCGCGGACCGCGCGCAGCCTTATTCGCTATCAGTGTTCAATATCTCCGCGATGAGTTTCGGTGCGTTGTCGGCCAATGCGATTCGCGCATTGAACCTTGGCGCAAAAATGGGCAATTTCGCGCACGATACCGGCGAAGGTTCGCTGTCGACATACCACCGCGAGCACCAAGGCGATCTGATATGGGAAATCGGCTCCGGCTATTTCGGTTGCCGGCATGCCGATGGTTCGTTCGATCCTGACGCATTTGCGGCGCGGGCATGCGCTCCTCAGGTGAAGATGATCGAGGTGAAGTTGTCGCAAGGGGCAAAGCCCGGCCATGGCGGTGTGTTGCCCGCGGCGAAAATTACTGCGGAAATTGCTGAAACCCGTGGCATACCGATGGGACAGGATTGCATTTCACCTGCCGCCCATGCCGAGTTTGCGTCACCAAAGGGATTGCTCGAATTCGTCGAACGCTTGCGCACGCTGTCCGGTGGCAAGCCGACCGGCTTCAAGCTGTGCATTGGCGCACCCTGGGAATTCTTCGGCATCGCCAAGGCCATGCTGGAGACCGGCCTTTTACCCGATTTCATCGTCGTGGACGGCGCCGAAGGCGGCACTGGCGCTGCACCACTGGAATTCGTCGACCACGTCGGCGCACCGCTGCAGGAAGGTCTTTTGCTGGTGCATAACACGCTGACCGGCCTCGGCCTGCGCGGCCGAATTCGTATCGGCGCCAGCGGCAAGCTGATTACCGCGTTTGACATTGCACGGACATTGGCCATCGGCGCGGACTGGGTGAATTCTGCGCGCGGCTTCATGTTCGCGGTCGGCTGCATCCAGGCCCAGAAGTGCAACACCGACCGTTGTCCGACCGGTGTCGCTACGCAAGACCCGATTCGCCAGAAAGCGCTCGTGGTGCCCGACAAGGCAAAGCGGGTGGCGAACTTTCACCGCAATACCCTGCATGCGCTGAAAGAGCTGCTGCAGGCAGCGGGTCTGCGGCATCCGTCAGAACTCCGTTCCCACCATATCATGCGCCGGGTATCGTCATTTCATGTGCAACCACTATCCGATCTGCTTGAATATCTGGAGCCGGGGGATCTGTTGGCGGAAACGTATCGCTATCGTGTCTATGAACGGTGGTGGCCAGTGTCCCGCAGTGATTGCTTCACGCTGCCGCTACCCCGGCCGTCGGCGGAAATATCCGCAGAGGCCGCTTGAACCGGACAAGTTCCAGAACTCGGCAACATCGACCGGATCAGCCAGGTTAATACGTCGCACCGTCTCGCCTCACGGCGCCATAGCAGTACTGCAATTCATTTCATGGCGCCTCCAATTTTCTGCGCAAGACGCACCGTCAACATGCCCAGCCTGCGGTAACGAATCGCGGTCTGCTGCCCGGCAAGCTGACAAAATTGTCAGCCAACAGTCAGCATGACGACCGGAAACCAGGCCTAGTATTCGCAGATGTCCACCAGGTTTCGGCCGATTCCCTTGCGTCTTTTCCATTGCCCTTCACTGTCTCGTTCCGAAAGTTCTCCGTGAGCTCCCGTCATTCCCTGTTTCGTCATGCGGCGCCGCTGTCAGCGCTCGCCGCAACACTGATGCTGGCCGCCTGTGCCAGCGGGCCTGACTATGTGCGGCCGGCCTTGCCGCTGCCTGCGGCCTACAAGGAGAACGGGCCATGGAAGCCGGCGCAGCCGAAGCAGGCCGATGCGAGTCATCCATGGTGGACGCGCTACGGCGATGCCGACCTCGATGCACTGGTAACGCAGGCCAACGCCGCCAGCCAGGATATCCGCGTAGCCGAAGCGCAGTACCGCCAGGCGCGGGCGGCGGCACAGCTGGCACGGGCCGGCTTCACACCGGTACTGGGCGCCGGCATCTCGGCCGGCCGGGCACGCACGCATACTGCGCAAGGCCCGGTTACCGCAGACAGCAATACGCTGGCGCTCGACGCGAGCTGGGAGCCTGACATCTGGGGCCGCGTGCGACGTTCGGTCGAAGCCGGCGAGGCAGCCGCACAGGCCAGCGCGGCCGACCTGGCAGCGGCACGTCTGAGCATCCAGGCCGAGCTGGTGCAGGACTACCTGCAGCTGCGGATCACCGACGCGCAAAAGGACTTGATCGCGCATACGGTGCAGGAATACGGCAAGGCGCTGGCGCTGACGCGCAGCCAGTACAACGCCGGTATCGTCACGCGCGCTGATGTGGCTTTGGCAGAAACGCAATTGCAGTCGGCCAGTGCACAGGCGATCGACCTCGACGTGCTGCGCACCCAGCTTGAGCATGCGATCGCGATCCTGACCGGCAGGTCACCCGCCGAGCTGACGATCGCGGCGCGGCCTGCCGATGCGCTGGGACTTGCGTTGCCCGACGTGCCGGCCGGCCTGCCGTCGCAACTGCTGGAGCGGCGGCCCGATATCGCGGCCGCGGAACGCCGCGCGGCGGCCGCCAATGCAGAGATCGGCGTCGTGCAGTCCGCCTGGTTCCCGAGCCTGGTACTGAGCGCCAGTGGCGGCTACGCCGGCACCGGCTTTTCGCAGTGGCTGAATGCGCCCGGCCGCATCTGGTCGCTCGGCGCCACACTGGCCGGAACGATCTTCGATGGCGGTGCGCGACGTGCGCAGAGTGACGAGGCGGTGGCCGCCTACGACGCCGCCGCCGCGCGCTACAAGCAATCGGTGCTGACCGGCCTGCAGGACGTCGAGGACAACCTCGCGGCGCTGCGCGTGCTCGGTGCCGAGCGCGCGGTGCAGGACTCGGCGGTCGCTTCCGCGCGCGTTGCCGAACGTACCAGCCTCGCGCAGTACCGCGCCGGCACCACGACCTACCTGCAGGTGGTTACTGCGCAGACACTGTTGCTGTCGAACCGACGCAGCGCGGTGCAGTTGCTTGGACGCCAACTGGTTGCCAGCGCAGCGCTGGTGAAAGCCCTCGGCGGCGGCTGGAGTACCGACGGCCTCGCCGATGCCGCCGGCAACAGCGCTCCCGCACGAACCTCGCCTGGTGCCGTAACCGCGGCCGGCTCCTGAATCCCTCCGTTAGCTTCGACGCATCGACCTATGGCCTCTCATATTTCCTCCATTTCCCGACGTCGCCGGCTGTTGCTAGGCGTGCTGATCCTGGCGCTTGCCGCAATCGGCTGGTTCCTGTTGCACAACCGTGACAAGGCGCCTTCCAAGGCCAAGGCCGCGGCCGCGGTGCCCGCCACGTTGGTGAAAGTCGCGCGTGAGGACGTGCCGCACTTCCTGATCGGCGTCGGTACCGTGCAGGCGCAGGCCACCGTGACGGTGAAGTCGCGGCTCGACGGCCAGCTTGAACGTGTCGATTATGTCGAGGGCGAAGACGTGAAGGCCGGCCAGGTACTGGCCCAGCTCGATGCGCGCCCGTTGCGCGCCCAGCTCGAGCAGGTGCAGGCGCAGAAGGCGCGGGACGAAGCCCAGTTGGCCAACGCGCAGCAGGATCTTGCCCGCTACACCCAACTGATCAAGGAGGAAGCGACTTCGCGCCAGACGCTGGACACCCAGCGCGCGCAGGTGGCGCAACTACGCGCTGCGGTGCAGACTGACAACGCGCAGATCGACTATGCCAAGGTGCAGCTCGGCTACACGACGATTACCGCACCGCTGTCGGGCCGTGTCGGCGCGCGCCTGGTCGACCCCGGCAATATCGTCCACGCAAACGACACCAACGGCCTGGTCGTGATCAACCAGATCGACCCGATCGCGCTGGTCTTCACGCTGCCCGGCGACACGGTGCAGGCGATCAACCGCGCGCAGCAGGACAAGCGGCACCTGACGGTCTACGCCTACTCGCGCGACAGCGACACGCCGCTGGCGAAAGGCGAGCTGGTGCTGGTGAATAACCAGATCGACATCGCCAGCGGCACGGTGCAGCTCAAGGCGCGCTTCGCCAATCCGAAGCACGTGCTGTGGCCCGGCCAGTATGTCGATGTGCGGCTGCAGCTCGGCGACTATCCGCAGGCGCTGACGGTGCCGGCGCCGGTGGTGCAGCGCGCGCAGTCCGGCACCTATGCATATGTGGTCGGCGCCGACGGCAAGGCGCAGATGCGGCCGATCGACGTGCTGCAGATCCAGGATGGCAAGGCGGTCATCGCGAAGGGCTTGCAAGCCGGCGAGACGGTGGTGCTGGACGGCCAGTACAAGATCAAGCCCGGCGCGCATGTAGTCGCCGGGCCGCGTAACGCGGTCCCGGGAACGTCGGCAGCGGCCGCCGGCCAGGAGAGTAGCCAGTGAGCGTCTCTTCCACCTTCATCAAACGCCCGATCGGCACCTCGCTGCTGGCGCTGGCGATCCTGCTGGTCGGCCTTGCCGTGTGGCCTCTGCTGCCGGTGGCGCCGCTGCCGGACGTCGACTTCCCGACCATCCAGGTCTCGGCCAACCTGCCGGGCGCCAATCCCGAGACGATGGCGTCCAACGTCGCACAGCCGCTGGAGCGCAAGTTCTCGCTGATCCCCGGCCTGTCGCAGATGACATCGAGCAGCGCGCTCGGCAGCACCCAGATCACGTTGCAGTTCGACCTGAACCGTGACATCGACGGCGCCGCGCTCGACGTGCAGTCGGCAATCAACGCCGCTGCCGGCCAGTTGCCGAGCAATCTGCCGAGCCCGCCGAGTTTCCGCAAGACCAATCCGGCCGACGCGTCGATCGTGGTGCTGTCGGTGCAGTCCGACACGCTGCCGCTGACGCGCGTCGACGAATACGCGGACACCATCCTTGCGCAGCAGCTTTCGCAGATACCCGGCGTCGGCGACGTCGGCATCGGTGGCGAGCAGAAGCCCTCGGTGCGGGTGCAGGTGGATCCGACCAAGCTGGCCGCGATGGGCATGAGCCTGGAAGAAGTGCGCACGGTAATCGCCTCGTCCACCGTCAGCCAGCCGACCGGCAGCATTCAGGGCAAGCACCAGAGCTTCGCGGTCTACACGAATGACCAGGTGCTGCAGGCCGACCACTGGAACGATATCGTGCTGGCGTACCGCAATGGCGCGCCGGTGCGGGTGCGCGACATTGGCATCGCGATCGAGGGGCCGGAGAACACCTTCGGCGGCGGCTGGTCGTATACCGGCGCCGCCGCTTCGAACGACAGCGCGCCGCACAACGGGCGCGGCATCATCCTGTTCGTGCACAAGCAGCCGGGCGCCAACGTCATCGAGACGGTCGACCGGATCAAGGCCGCGCTGCCGAAGCTGCGCGCGGCGATCCCGCCGACTGTCACCGTCAACACGCTGGTCGACCGCACGCAGAACATCCGCGCTTCGGTGCATGACGTCGAATTCACGCTGATCATCACCATCGTCGCGGTGATTCTGGTGATCTTTGCGTTCCTGCTCAGCGTGCCGGCCACCGTGATCCCCGGGCTGACGGTGCCGCTGGCGCTGCTCGGCACGGCAGCGGTGATGTATCTGCTCCACTACAGCCTCGACAACCTGTCGCTGATGGCGCTGACGATCGCGGTCGGCTTCGTGGTCGACGACGCGATCGTGATGCTGGAAAACATCTACCGCCACATCGAGGATGGCATGAAGCCGCTCGAAGCCGCGTACAAGGGCGCATCCGAGATCGGCTTCACCATCATCTCGATCTCGGTGTCGCTGGTCGCGGTATTCATTCCGCTGCTGCTGATGGGCGGCATCGTCGGCCGCCTGTTCCGCGAGTTCGCGGTAACGGTGACGCTGACCATCATCGTCTCGGTCGTGGTATCGCTGACGCTGACGCCGATGCTGTGTTCGCGCTTCCTGGCGAACGAACACGCGAAGCAGCACGGCCGGCTGTACCGGCTGTTCGAGCACGGTTTCGATACGATGCAGGCCGGCTACAAGCGCGGCCTGGATTTCGTGCTCAAGCATGAGTTCATCACGCTGTGCGTGTTCCTCGCGACGCTGGCGCTGACAGTCGTGATGTTCGTGGTCAGTCCGAAAGGCTTCTTCCCCGCGCAGGACACCGGCACCATCTACGGCTTCGCCGAGACCGCGCAGGACGCGTCGTCGAAGGCGATGAACGCGCGCATGGAAGAACTGGCCGAGGTGGTGCGCAAGGACCCGGACGTAACCGGCTTCGGCATGTTCTCCGGCCGCACCAGCGCCAATACCGGCTCGTTCTTCATCGCGCTGCGGCCGAAGGACGAGGGCCGCAGCGCGACCGCCGACGAGGTGATCGCGCGGCTGCGGCCGCAACTGGCGAAGCTGCAGGGCGTCAACCTGTTCATGCAGGCGCCGCAGGACATCAACGTCGGCGGCCGGCTGTCGCGCACCCAGTACCAGTACACGCTGACCGACACCGATCTGGACGAACTCAACACCTGGGCGCCACGCCTGCTGGAGCGGCTGCGCCATCTGCCGGAACTAACCGACGTCGCGTCCGACCAGCAGAACGCTGCGACCGCTGCGCAGCTCACGATCGACCGCGCGCGCGCCGCCAGCTTCGGCATCTCGCCGGCGCTGATCGACGCCACGCTGTACGACGCGATCGGCCAGCGCCAGGTCGCGCAATACTTCACGCAGACCAACAGCTACCACGTGGTGCTGGAAGTCACGCCGAAACTGCAGGAAGACCCGGGACTGTTCGACAAGCTGTACATCACGTCGCCGCTGACCGGCAAGCAGGTGCCGCTGTCGGCGTTCGTCAAGGTCGACACCAACAAGACCGCCTACCTGCTGATCAGCCACCAGGGCCAGTTCCCGGCGGTCACGATGTCGTTCAACCTGGCGCCCGGCGTCGCGCTCGGCGACGCAGTGCAGGCGATCCAGAAAGCGGAGGCCGAGATGGGCATGCCGGCCACGCTGAGCGGCAGCTTCCAGGGCACCGCCAAGGCGTTCGGCGATTCGCTGCGCACGCAGCCCTACCTGATCGCCGCCGCGCTGGTCGCGGTCTACATCGTACTCGGCCTGCTGTACGAGAGCTACATCCATCCGCTGACGATCCTGTCGACGCTGCCGTCGGCCGGCCTTGGCGCGCTGCTGATCCTGCGCCTGGGCGGTTACGATCTGAGCGTGATCGCGCTGATCGGCATCATCTTGCTGATCGGCATCGTGAAGAAGAACGGCATCATGATGATCGACTTCGCGCTGCATGCCGAGCGGGAAAAGGGGCTGGACGCGCACCAGGCGATCTACCAGGCTTGCCTGCTGCGTTTCCGCCCGATTATGATGACGACGATGTGCGCGCTGTTGTCCGGCCTGCCGCTGATGCTGGGCCACGGCGCCGGCTCCGAACTGCGTCGTCCTCTCGGTTATGCGATGGTGGGCGGACTGCTGGTGTCGCAGGCGATGACGCTGTTCACCACGCCGGTGGTTTATCTCTACCTCGACCGCGCGCATGACTGGTATATGCGCAGGAAACAGGCGCGCAGTGCGCGCCGCATGCCGGTGCTGATGAAAAAGATGAGCGGTGAATGACACTGCCCGCTCTGGGGCGCAGGTCCGTCCAAGGGAATGAAGCGATGAAGATTCTCGTGGTTGAAGACGAGCTGAAGATAGCGGACTACCTCCACAAGGGGCTGACCGAGCAGGGCTGCAGCGTCGATCTCGCGCATGACGGCCTCGACGGCCAGCATCTTGCGCTCGAGATCGACTACGACGTGATCGTGCTCGACCAGATGCTGCCCGGTCTGGACGGCCTGTCGCTGCTGCAATCCCTGCGCGCAGTGAAGGACACGCCGGTGATCATGCTGACCGCGCGCGACCGCGTCGAGGATCGTGTGAAAGGCTTGCGCGCCGGCGCCGATGACTATCTGATCAAGCCGTTCTCCTTCATGGAACTGCTTGCCCGGCTGCACGCATTGACGCGTCGCGGCCGCAAGCACGAGACGGGGCAGATCCGCGTCGGCGAACTGGTGATCGACTTGCTGGCGCGCAAGGCGTTCCGCGGCGACAGCCGCATCGACCTTACGGCCAAGGAGTTCGCGTTGCTCACCGTGCTGGCGCGCCACCAGGGCGAAATCCTGTCGAAGACCGCGATCGCCGAA
The DNA here is from genome assembly GCA_966211585.1 of uncultured Noviherbaspirillum sp. Taxonomy (GTDB): domain Bacteria; phylum Pseudomonadota; class Gammaproteobacteria; order Burkholderiales; family Burkholderiaceae_D; genus Noviherbaspirillum. The sequence continues at coordinate 19,129 of CBIHNU010000027.1, forward strand.
CTGGTGTGGGACGTCAATTTCGACACCAGCGCGAATGTCGTCGAGGTTGCGATCAAGCGGCTGCGCGCCAAGCTCGATGCGCCGTTCGCCAGCGGATTGCTGCATACCGTGCGCGGCATGGGTTACGTGCTCGAAGAACGGCCAGCCCAATGAATCCTGTCCGCTCGATTGCGGCGCGCCTGGCCGCGATGTTCGCCGCCATGGCGCTGCTCGTGTTTTCGCTGCTCGGCTACGCGCTCGACCGGGAGCTGGCCGCCGCGCTGCGGCGGCAGCAGCTTGAACAGCTCGATACCAAATTCCAGGATATCGACTACATCCTCACGCGCCTGCGTTCGCCCGAACAATGGCAGCGCATCCATGCCAAGCTGGACGCGCTCACGCCGCCGGACCGCAGTACCCGCTACTGGATCCTGAGCGACGATCCGCAGATCCGCTACGGCGAGGCGCTGGCCGAGATCGCCAGCTTCAGCCACGGCAAGCGCAACGTCGGCGAGCTGCGCATCGGCGACCGGCCGGACCCCATGCTGACCCGCAGCGCCTACTTCCCGGCCAACGACCGTCACGCGGCGTTGCGCTTCATCGTCGGCATCGACTCCGGCTCGTACGTCCGCACGCAGAGCGCGTTCCGCTCGGTCCTGCTGATCTGCGTCCTGATCGGCGTGTCGCTGGTTGCGGTAATCGGCTATCTGATCACGCACCTTGGCCTGCTGCCGTTGAAGCGGCTGTCGCACGAAGCACGCGCATTGAGTCCAAGCGCACTGTCGCAGCGCCTGGTCGTCGCGCGCCTGCCGGCCGAGTTGTCCGACCTTGCGCAGTCGTTCAACGGCGCGCTCGACCGGCTCGAAGCGACCTGCAAGCAGCTTGAGAGCTTCAACGCCGACGTCACGCATGAGCTGCGCACGCCGCTGACCAACCTGATCGGGCAGACGCAGGTGGCATTGTCGCGCGAACGCAGCGCGGACCAACTGGTGGAGGTGCTGCAATCCAACCTGGAAGATCTGGAGCGGCTGCGCGGCATCGTCAACGATATGCTGTTCCTCGCGCGCGCCGACCAGGGCGAGCGCCCGCAGCAACTGTTGCCGGCTTCGCTCGCCGTCGAGGTGGAGAAGACCGTCGAGTTTCTTGATTTCTTGATGGAGGAAGCAAACGTCCGGATACGCGTACAGGGTGATGTGCAGGCGCCGATCGAGCGCTCGCTGTTCCGGCGCGCCGTCACCAACCTGCTTCACAACGCGATACGCCATTCGCAGCCACACTCCGAGATCGTGGTCGAAGTGGCGGCTGGCGAGAACCAGGCGCGCGTCTCCGTATCCAACCATGGCCCGGAGATTCCGCCCGAGCACCTGGGCCGGCTGTTCGACCGCTTCTACCGCGTCGACATGGCACGCACCAACAGCGGGGAAAGCCATGGCCTGGGCCTGGCCATCGTCAAGGCGGTGGCGGCGATGCATGCCGGCAATGTGTTCGCTACCAGCCATGACGGCATAACGACGGTGGGGTTCTCGGTTTCGACCGAAGCGTGACATCCGCAGTAATGGCGGATATCGGCAGCTTCGCCGGGCCTGCGCGCCGGAATATCCGGACGCCAATAACGCATCCTCTCCGGCACGCAAGCTGTTCGGCCTCGCAGCCGGAATTGTGAAGCAAAGCCTCCACTTATCCTGCTGTCCGAATTTCCGGGGCCACTTCTACGCATCTCTGACCCGGAAAACCGCACCCGGGAAGAACTCGGACGATTTCCGCACTGTTCGGCGACCGGCCGGGCTCGACTATTGCGCGCGCTCATTGTCTGAAGAGACACATCATATAAAGTGGTCCTCATCCATCCCTTCCGACTGCAAAGCTACACGTCACTGCCCCGTCTCGGGACGGCAAGCGAGTACAACCGGGATCCGGAAAAAACGAGGGAAATCATGTTCTTCGAACTCATCTGCTTGCTCGACGAGCGTGGCGCCTGCCGCTTCTCCGGAAAACGCGTCTGCTCCCCAAGATCCACCCAAAGTTTCAACATCGACAACATCCTCGCCGCCGGGCCGGCATATTGACGATGGAAGAAATTGAAACCTACAAGCGTCGACTGGAGCGCGAAACGATGGCGCGTCGCCGGGCGGAAGCGCTGGTCGAGGAGAAAACGCAGGAAATGTCGCTCCAGGCGCGCGAACGCGAGCGTGCGCTGCGCGAAAGCGAGGAACGCTATCGCGTTCTCGTCGAATCGTCTCCCGATGCCATCCTGGTCGAAAGCGAAGGTCGTGTCGTCTTCGTCAATCCGGCAGCACTGTATCTGTATCGTGCGCGGCAGCCATCCGATCTGCTGGGCCGGACACTGCAAAGCCTGGCTGCGCCGTCTTACCAGAGCGAGGTTGCGGTGACGATCGACCGTCTGCGGCGCGGCGCTCCGTACAGCACGGTGGAAGAACAGGCAGTGTGCATCGACGGCACCCTGGTCGATGTCGCCGTTACCCGTTTGTCGTTTCATTACCATGACATGCCGGCGATCCATATGGTCGCGCGCGACATCTCGGAACGACGACGGCTGGAAACGCAGCTTCACCATCAAGCCACGCACGACGCGTTGACCGGCCTGCCGAACCGCAACCTGCTAGTCGACCGGCTGCATCTGGCAATCGCCGAAGCCCGGCGCTATGCGGAACGTTTCATGGTTGCCTTCATTGATCTCGATCGTTTCAAATGGATCAACGACAGCTTCGGTCACGATGCGGGCGACCTGCTGTTGAAAACGGTATCGAACCGGATGTCGTCCTGCCTGCGCGAATCCGACACCATTGCCCGCCTTGGCGGCGATGAATTCGTGCTGGTGCTGCGCGATAGCGGCAACGGTGAAGAATCGATGCAGGTTTTGAATCGGGTGGTCGCTTGCGTATCGATGCCGATCGCCTTGAGCGGGCATGAAATCAGCGTCACCTGCAGCATGGGTTGCTGCAGGTATCCGGATGATGGCGATAACCCGGAGGCGCTGCTGCGTTTTTCCGATGCCGCGATGTATCGCGCCAAGGAAATCGGGCGCAACAACATGCAGCATTACGACGCCAATCTGCGCCAGCGGTTCGACGAACGCGTGATGCTTGCCACCGAATTGCGTCACGCGCTCGATCGCGGCGAATTCGCGCTGCACTATCAGCTGCAGATCGATCTGCGCAGCGGCGCGATCATCGGCATCGAGGCGCTGCTGCGCTGGCGGCATCCGAAACTCGGCAATATCGAACCGGCGCGCTTCATTCCAATCGCCGAAGAGACCGGCCTGATCGATCGTATCGGCGCCTGGGTAATCCAGCAGGCGTGCCGGCAGAACAAGGCCTGGCAGCGCGACGGTCTGATGCCGGTGCGAGTGGCGGTCAACGTATCGGCACGCGAACTGGCGCGGCCCGGCCTGGCCGCCCGCATCGCGCAAACGCTGTCGGAAGCGGAACTGGAACCGGCCTATCTGGAGCTGGAACTGACCGAAAGCGCATCGATGGACGATCCGGACAAGATTCTGCCTCTGATGCACGCGCTACGGGAAATGGGCGTAAGCCTGTCGATCGACGACTTCGGCACCGGCTATTCGAACATGCAGTATCTGCAGCGCTTCCCGGTTGGAAAACTGAAACTGGACGGATCCTTCATCGGCCAGATCGCGACCAATCCGGGCAGCCTCGCAATCACCGACGCGATCGTATCCGTCGCGCATCGTCTCGGCATGAAGGTTGTCGCCGAAATGGCGGAAACCGAGAGCCAGGTTGCATTGCTTACCGCTTGCGGCTGCGACCAGGTGCAAGGATTTTTTTTCGGCGAACCGGTGTGTGCCGACGAATGCGCAGCACTGCTGCGCATGGGAAGCGTACCGCTACATGCAATGGCTGCCGACCATCATCCGGTACGGCCGGTGTAGTTCCGGCGTGCCGGATACAGGCAGGCCGCTTGATCAGAAACGGTTCGCCCTTACTCGATCTCCCACAACCGTCCGTCGGCGGTAATCAATACCGTGCGCATGCGCCTGTCGGGGAACACCGCCTGCGCCGCGCGCCGGTAACGCGCAAGCTGTGCCTGATAGGCGGCCCGTTCGCTGTCCAGAAAATCGCGCTTGTAGTCGAGTATCCACAACTCGTCGGCGCATGCGACCGCGCGGTCGAAACGCAGTAATTCGCTCGCATGCAGCACTTCCAGCTCATTGCGTGCGAACTCGAAATACGCCGGGTTGAAGAAGCGCTCCAGTTGCGGCTGCCGCAAGATGACCAGCGCGCGTTCGCGGACAATGGCGGCGATTGCCGCCGGGCAGCGCAGCCAGCGCGCGATGCGCCTCGTATCCGGCACCTCGATCGGCCAGACCGGCGCCTGGGTCAGCCGTTCCAGCAATGCATGCAGCACGATCCCCTCTTCGATCGCCTGGCTGCGCAGCGGCGGCGGCAAGGTCTCGGACGGCGCCAGCAGCGGAGGGTCGAAGATGGCGATGTCGAACGTGGTCTGGGCTGGCGGACGGTCGATCGACGCATCGTTACTTGCGTGCGCCTCCATTTCCGGTACCGCGAGCAGGCGCTGGTACCAGCTTCCCTCCACCGAACCATCTGGCAGCGCATTGCGCGTGCCGGCAACGCCGCTGACGATCAGAATGTCCTTCGCGCGCGTCGCGGCAACGTACAGCAGATTCCAGTCCTCCTGCTGCCGGAATTGTTCTTCCGCATCGAACAGCGCGTCACGCGCCGCGCCGCGCTCCTGTTTGCGTCCGAAGCAGGAAAAATGCGTCGGCGCATCCGCGTCCTGCGGCCAGTCGCACAGGATGCCGCTATCGTCACGCGCCGGCTCGCTGTGGTTGGCATCCACCAGCACGACGATGCGCGCTTCCAGCCCCTTCGCGCTGTGGATCGTCAGGATGCGCACCGCATCCACTGCGGCGTCGACCGCCGCTTCGTCGGGCGCGTCGCTATCGGCGCCATTGCGCAAGCGCTGCAGCGCATCGATGAATTTCGGCAGGCTGGGATAACGGCCCGCGTCGAGATTCAACGCGAGTTCGGTGAATGCCTCGATATTGCCGACCACCTGTGCGCGCATCGCCGGCTGCGCCGCTTGCGCATAGCGCGCGACCAGCTGTCCCTGGTGCAGGATCAGGTCGAGCAGATCGTGCACCGGCAGGTGCGGCGCTTCGCTCAGCCAGCGCAGCAACAGCGTGGCGGCGCGATTGAGCGAAGCGGAGGCGCCGTCGGCCGCGAGCGCCTGCAGCCGCATCCACCACGTCGTCTCGGCACGCTGCGCGAGCACAATCAGGTCATCGTCGGCCGCACCAAAGATCGGCGACTTCAGCACATGCGCCAGTGCCCGGTTATCGCCCGGTGTAATCAGAAAGCTCAGCAGCGCGACCAGGTCGGCCACCTCAAGCGACTCCAGCAGCCCTCCCCGCTTGTCGGAGATGAACGGAATGCCGGTTTCGCGCAACGCACTTTCGTAGGCGGTCAGGTAGCTGCGCTTTTTCACCAGCAGCATCACGTCCGACCATTTCGCTTCTGGTGCGCCGGCTTCCGACAAGCTGCGTCGCGCACGCAGGATCGCCTGCGCGACCGCACGACCTTCGTCGAGACGGCGCGCATCTTCCTGTTCGTCGCGCGGCGTGGTCAGCGGATCGCGCAATACGAACACGGACGAGGCCACGGGCGCAGAATCCTGCGCACGCACCAGCGGCAGCCGCCATACTGCGCCGGCTTGTACGGCGAGCGTGGTCTGCGGCGAATAAATCCGGTTCGCGCTGAAACCGGCATTGAGCATGTCGATGATTGCCGTGGCATTGCGCCTGGTCTGGTTGGTACGCAGGACATCGGCACCGAGCGCCGCCAGCATGTCGCGCGCCGCGGTGAACACGCGCGGCTCGGCGCGGCGAAAGCGATAAATCGATTGCTTCGGGTCGCCGACCACGAACACGCTCGGCGCCTGCGCATCGTCGCCATAAGCATTCAGCCATCCTCGCACGATGCTCCACTGCAGCGGATTGGTGTCCTGGAATTCATCCAGCAGGATGTGCCGATAGCGCGCATCGAGGCGGCTTTGCAGGTAGGCCGCGTGCTCCTCGTTGGCCAGCAGCCGGTATGCGTGCCATTCGAGATCGCTGAAATCGAATACGCGCTGCTCGACCTTCACCGCCTGGTAATGTTCGAGATAGGCGGCGCCGACGACGAACAGCGCTTCGTTCAGTGCAAGCACCTGGCGCTCATGGCTGCGGCGCTGCAATTGCAGCAAGGCGTCGCCGACCGCATTGAATTCCTGTTCGAACGCGCTGGCGCCATCGGCGCCGAGATTTTCCTCGATCGCGGCCAGCAGCTTGCCGCGACGATGATCGTTGCCGCGCGGTGCGCCCTTGTCGTCGCGGAACTGCATCAGCAATTGCGCGAAGCCGTCGATGCTGGCACCTGCGGTCAGCAGGCTTTCGATGCAAACTGCGCGTTCCTGGTTGCGCTTGGCGCCGCGTCCGAGCAGCCAGGCGATGTTGCGCAGGCGCGCCAGCAGCGCGTCGTCGTGCCATAACATCAGGCGCGCATCGTGTTCGCCGTCGTCGCCGCACAATTCGCGCAGCCACGCGAGCGGCAGGTCCTGCCCGCCTTGTGTCACCGCCCACCATTCGGCGCGCTTGTCGACAAATGCATCCAGCAATTTTCTCGCGTTCCAGTCACCGACCATGTCGTACAGCGACAGCAGCGCGCCCCGAACCGCTTCGTTGCCGTCGTCGTTCAGCGCCTGCATGAAGCGGCTGTACGCATCGGTCATCAGTTCGCCGCTGGCTTCGGTCAGCATGTAACCGTGCGGTACGCCCGACGCGAGCGGTGCGATCTGCAGCAACCGCGCAAACCAGCTATGGAAGGTATCGATCGACAGGTTTTGCGGGCTCGACAATACCCGTTCGTACAGGCTGCGCGCCAGCGGCAGCAGGCGCGGCAGCTCGTGTTCGGCCACGCCGCGTTCGAGCAGCAGCGTGCGCGCGCCCGATTCCGGCAGCAATGCAATATCATGCAGCAACTGCATCAGCCGCTCACGCATTTCCTGCGCCGCCTTGCGCGTGAACGTGATCGCCAGCAGTTCCGATGGCTCCGCGCCGGCCAGCAGCAGACGCAGCATGCGCGCCACCAGCAGCCAGGTCTTGCCGCTGCCGGCACAGGCTTCGACCACCACCGAGCGCGCCGGGTCGCAGGCAACCTGGATGAACAGGCGTGCATCGACTGCTTCGCCGTTGGCTTCGTATGCACGCGGCACCGACTCGGGCGGCCGCATCACCATGCTCCCTTGCGGCACAGCCCACGCACTTCGCAATAGACGCAGACCCGTTCGATGCCGGCGGCTGGCAGTGCCGCGCCCTGCAGGATCGCGCCGATGTTTGCCACGATCTGCGTCTCCAGCAAGCGCTGCCATTCGTCATAATCGGCGGCCGCTGCGTCGCCGGTCTTGTCCTTCGTAACTTCCAGCGCGACCAGGTGGCCGGCAGCGACCGGCAGGTCCGACAGCACGCCGTAGAACGCGAGCTGGTGATCTTCGCCTTCCTTCAGTTTGTCGCGCAATGCCTGCGCGCTCCTGGTCTTGTAATCGAGCACGGCCCGCTCGCCGACATCGTTTTCATCGATCCGGTCGATGCAGCCATGCAGCGTGATCTGGCCTTCGTCCCAGTGCAAGGTTTTTTCGAAGCGCTGCTCGCCCAGTACGAATTTCCAGCCGTCGGCCTCACGCTGGTTGGCCCATTCCAGGTAAGCGGGAATGACTTTTTGCCAGCGGGAATAGTAGCCAAGCGCAGCCGCGCTCCGTGCCAGTGTGCCGCGGAAGATGTCTTCCGATATCTGCAGCAGCAGGCTTTGGCGATCCGCAACTTCGATCCTGTGATCGCGAAGCGCTTCGTGGTAGCGCTTGAGTATTTCATGCAGCCAGTCGCCGTAATCTCGCTTCTCGGGCATGTCGGACAATTCATCCAGTCCGCTCAGGCCCAGCATGCGGGTCGCAAAAAACTGATACGGGCAAGCGACCAGGCTGTTGTAGCCGCTCGCGGACAGCTTGCGCGGCATCAGTTGCGGCGCCGATGGCGCCGGCATGGACGGCGGCGCAGGTGTCAGTCGCCGCGCCCCGATCTCGACCTGATGCAGCGGCAGCACGCCCGCACCGGCACGCTCGAGCGTCAATTGCAGACGCTCTATCCAGGCGCTGACCGCATTCGGCTCGCCGTTTTTGCAAGACTGCCATGACAGCACGACTTGCGGGTTGACGCTCAGCAGTTCGATGAGCTCGCGCAACTGCATGCGCTGGCGCAGTTCGCGTGTGACGAGACCCAGCTCGCTTCGCACGCCATTGGCAAAGAACAGTGTCTCGGTCGACTGCGAAGGCAGGTGATCGGCATCCGCGCCTACCATCAGCACAGCGTCGAAGGTCCGCAATTGCGCGCCGTTCAATTGCAGCATCGTGACGCGCCGGTCCGCGACCGGCGGCACGAAAGGTGTCGATTCCATTTGCAAGCCGAGGAAGGCACGCCACTCGGCGAACGAAAACGGATGCGCGGCCGTGCTGCAGTCCTGGGTCAGCATGTCGAGCAGCGCGATCACTTGCGTGCCGGCTGCGTCCGCATCCAGTGCCGCGTGCATGCCGAGCGCATCCAGTGCGCGGCTGGTCAGCTCCCCCCATTCGGCGAGATTCTTGCGGCCAGCAAACAACGCTGCCTGACGCGCGATCTGTTCCAGTGACTCTCTTGCCAATGGCGCATCGCGCAGCACCGCCATTGCCGCCTCCCAACCGCCAAGCACGTTGAAACGGCGCAGTGCATGTTCGATCGCCATGACGCGCTCGGATTTATCGGGGAGGTCGGCAAACAGGAACGGCGATTTCAGCAAGTCGAGCAGCGCCACCGTTTCGCCGCGCGTGGTAACCACATCGAGCAATGCGGCGACCGATGCCGCCGAACGGGTGGTCGACAGTTTCCAGCCGGTCTCGTCGGTCACCATCACCTGCGCGCGCTCCAGCAGCGCACGAATGCGGCGTGCGACCACACGATCCTGCGCGATGACGGCAACGCTGGATTTCCCCGATTGCAGCCAGTTGATGACGGTTTGCGCGCCACACTGCGCTTCGTCTTCGAGACTGCGCGCTGCATACAGCGATACGCCGGCGGGGGCCGCGACGGCCGAATCGGAAACCGGGTCGTCCGCATTCGACTGTTCCAGCGCCTCGGCCCACGCAATCGCATATGAGCCGCCGACTGCACCGGCTCGCCAGTCGAGCATGATCGGCCACACCTCTTCACGCTCCGCATACGCTCGCAAAAATGCGTCCTCCAGCACCTCCGGCTCGGATGGGCCGATCCATATCAGCGGCGCATCGGACTCGTTCGCAACGCGCATCATCTGCATGAAACAGACCGCGGCCGGGTCGGTTGCATCAAGCTGGCTTTTCCAGAGCGACCACACCAGTTGCGCCTCGTCCGACAGCATGCTGCGTGCGGGTGCCGGCAATTGCTCAAGCGCTGCCTGCCAGCGCGCTTCGGCGGCGTCCGGCGCAATCCTTATCGACGGCAGCAAGGCTCGGCTTAATTCATCGAACAAGGTCAATAGAGTCTGCGCGAGCGGCAGCAGGTCGGTATTGCGGCGTGCGGTGAACAGTTTCTTCAGCCATGCATGCTGGCGCAGTTCCGCATACAGCGACATCAACCGTTCGCCATGCGTCGTGCCGGCGCTGTCGTTCGTATCCGGCGGCAGCATGGCCAGCCAGGCGGACAATGTCGTGATGCGGGGCGGAAGGAAGGCGCATTGCAATTGCGCGTCCAACGCTGTTCTCAATTGCTGGGCATGCGCAAAGCCGGGCACCACGACCCGCAGCGCCGACAGGTCATGGGGATTTCCATTTGCGGACAACAAGGGATTTTCGATCAACGTGCGTGCAACCTGGGGCCAGAAATCAGCGGACGGCGGAATCAGCAGGGGGCTATGCAGCATGTTGGCTCGAAGATAGGAAAGGGAGGGCTGGCTAAAGAATAGCGCAAGACGCTTTGCCGGTCGCGCTCGAAACCAGTCACGCATTTTATTGAGTCGGGTTAAAATTCGGTGGACGAACTACACTTTTGCCGAAAATCGGTTATGATTTATCCAATACCCCGCCGCGTTACCTCTAAGCAGCACCTTCAACAGTCTTGAATTTACGTCCGGCATCTCCACTTGCATATTGCAATCCTGGACATGTTGTCGCAGGGATTGTGCAAGAATCGTAAACCTGCGGGCACCAATTGACCCTCCTTTTCCCCTCTTGTCGAGGAAACCATGAGCGAAAACATTAAATACATCACTGACGCATCCTTCGAACTGGACGTGCTGAAATCCGATAAACCGGTCCTGGTCGATTTCTGGGCTGAATGGTGTGGCCCTTGCAAGATGATCGCGCCTATCCTCGAAGAAGTCGCGAAGGAATACGACGGCAAGCTGCAGATCGCGAAGATGGATGTCGACGCCAACCAGGCGGTGCCCGCCAAGTTCGGCATCCGCGGCATCCCGACGCTGATCCTGTTCAAGAACGGCGTGCCGGCGGCGCAAAAGGTCGGTGCGTTGGCGAAAGGTCAGCTCACCTCTTTCATCGACAGCAATATCTGAACTTCGCGCGGCGGTACGTTCGTACCGCCGCTTGCAGCACACTCGAATTTTTTTACCACCCTCGCAGTTCCCTCCCCCACCTATTTTTTCCCATCCCGGGACACTCACTATGCATTTATCTGAACTCAAGGCGCTCCACGTCTCGGCCCTGCTGGACATGGCCATCGGACTCGAAATCGACAACGCGGCACGCCTGCGCAAGCAGGAACTGATGTTCGCGATCCTGAAAAAACGCGCGAAAGGCGGCGAACAGATCTTCGGCGACGGCGCACTCGAAGTGCTGCCCGACGGCTTCGGCTTCCTGCGTTCGCCGGACGCCAGCTACATGGCATCGACCGACGACATCTACATTTCGCCGTCGCAGATCCGCCGCTTCAACCTGCACACCGGTGATTCGATCGAAGGCGAGGTCCGCACGCCGAAAGACGGCGAGCGTTATTTTGCATTGGTGAAGGTGGACAAGGTCAACGGCGAAGCGCCGGAGGCATCGAAGCACCGCATCCTGTTCGAGAACCTGACGCCGCTGCATCCGAACCGGGTCATGCAACTGGAACGCGAGATGCGCGGCGAGGAAAACATTACCGGCCGCATCATCGACATGATCGCGCCGATCGGCCGCGGCCAGCGCGGCCTGCTGGTGGCATCGCCGAAGTCCGGCAAATCGGTGATGCTGCAGCACATCGCGCATGCGATCACCACCAATCATCCGGACACCAATCTGATCGTGCTGCTGATCGACGAACGTCCGGAAGAAGTGACCGAAATGCAGCGCTCGGTGCGCGGCGAAGTGGTCGCTTCGACCTTCGACGAACCGGCAACGCGTCACGTACAGGTGGCCGAGATGGTGCTGGAAAAAGCCAAGCGCCTGGTCGAAATGAAACGCGATGTCGTGATCCTGCTCGACTCGATCACTCGCCTGGCACGCGCCTACAACACCGTGATTCCTGCATCGGGCAAGGTGCTGACCGGCGGTGTCGATGCCAACGCTCTGCAACGCCCGAAACGCTTCTTCGGCGCCGCGCGTAACGTCGAGGAAGGCGGCTCGCTGACCATCATCGCGACCGCGCTGATCGAAACCGGCAGCCGCATGGATGACGTGATCTATGAAGAATTCAAGGGCACTGGCAACATGGAAGTGCATCTCGAACGCCGCCTGGCCGAGAAACGCGTCTACCCGGCGATCAATCTGAACAAATCCGGTACGCGCCGCGAGGAGTTGCTGATCAAGCCCGATCAGTTGCAGAAGATCTGGGTGTTGCGCAAACTGTTGTACGGCATGGATGAAATCGAAGCAATGGAATTCATTCTCGACAAGATGAAGTCGACCAAGAACAATGCGGAGTTCTTCGACATGATGCGGCGCGGCGGAAGCTGATCGCGCTACGGCGGCAGCGGCGGCAGTTTTATGGCCTGCCGCAAACCACTGATTCCATTGTATAATCTCGGGTTTTCACCCCGGCAAGTGACCGGCAATCGGGTCAAGAAGCAGTACGACCGACGAAGTGCTGATTGGCTACCAGACAATCCAAAGGAAAAACATGAAAGAAGGCATTCACCCAGGTTACCGCGAAGTCGTGTTTCAGGACATGTCCAACGACTTCAAATTCATCACCCGTTCGACCATCCAGACCAGGGAAACCATCAATTTCGAAGGCAAGGATTATCCGCTGGTGAAGATCGAGGTTTCCGCAGAATCGCATCCGTTCTATACCGGCAAGCACAAGATCGTCGACACCGCTGGCCGCGTGGAGAAATTCCGCCAGAAGTTCGGCAATCGCGGTTCCAAGACCCAGGCTGCAGGCTGATCCTGCAATCGTGTTCCAGAAAGGCAGCTGCGGCTGCCTTTTTTGTTTATCGATACGTGCGCTGCAAACTTTTGCGGCACAATAACGCCGAACTCGATAAGAACAAGCCGCTCCGCCACCCTACATGAAGCCAGTCCGCCTCCCCGCTTCCGCGACGAATCCGCTTCCACGCTGGGTGTTGCTCGCGTTATGCATGTTGTACATCCTGCCGGGTCTGATCCGACGCGACCTGTGGAAGAGCGAAGATGCCGCCGGCTTCGGCATCATGTGGAGCATGGCGCACGGTGGGCTGAACGACTGGCTTTGGCCGCATGTCGCCGGCCTGCCGATGGCAGACAAGGGTCCGCTGGCTTTCTGGCTCGGTGCCGCCTGCATCAAACTGTTCGGCGGATTGCTCGGCGATGCGACCGCCGCCCGCATCGCCACCATCGGTTTCTTCCTGATCGGCAGTCTTGCCCTCTGGTACGCCACTTATCTGCTCGGCAGGCGATCGGAAGCACAGCCACTCAGGCTCGCGTTTGGTGGCCAGCCGGAACCGCGCGATTATGGTCGCACGCTGGCCGACGGGGCGCTGCTGATCTATCTCGGCTGCCTCGGCCTGCTGTTGCATAGCCACAGCACCAGCGCCGAAGCGCTGGAAGTGTCACTGATCGCCTTTTCGATGTACGCGGCGGCACGCCTGTTCGATTCGCATTCGCTGCGCGCCGCAGCGACGCTTGGCATTGCGCTCGGTCTGCTGACATTGACGCGCGGTTGGGTGGTCCCACTTGCCGTATGGCTTGGCTTGCTCCTGCTGGCCTCGCTCCGCGATAGAGCACTGATCTTGCGGCTGGTGCTGCTGTCCTTGCCTGTCGCCCTGCTGATCGCGGGAGCCTGGCCACTCGCCTGCTATCTGGTACACCCGTTCAATAGTTCTCCTGTCGATGCCTGGATGCAGTGGAACTTCGCGCAGCTTGCCCTGCCGTCATGGGCGGGATTGAAATACTTCCTGAAAAATCAGATGTGGTTTGCCTGGCCGGCGTGGCCGTTCGCCGGATGGGCTGTGTATGCATGGCGCCGGCAATACCAGGCGCCGCACATCACGTTGCCGCTCACCTTTCTGCTTGCCTTCACGATATTGGCGCTTTGCAATCCGCACTCGGAAGAAGGCATCCTGCTGCCGCTGCTGCCGCCGCTGGCGATGCTGGCCGCATTCGGCCTGCCGACGATGAAGCGCAGTGCCATCAATGCAGTCGACTGGTTCTCGGTAATGACGCTGACGACCTGCGCCGCTTTCATCTGGGTTGGCTGGGTCGCGAAGCAGACCGGCTGGCCGCCGAAGATTGCGCACAATGCATTCAAGCTCGCTCCCGGGTTCAAGCCCGAATTCAACCTGATCGCATTGCTGATTGCCGCAGTGGCAACCATCAGCTGGTTCATCCTCGTGCACTGGCGTGTCTCGCGCCGTCCGTCCGTCCTGTGGCGGGCGGTGGTGCTGTCGTCCGGCGGCGTCATCCTGTGCTGGACGCTGCTGATGACGTTGTGGCTGCCCTGGCTCGACTATGGCAAGAGCTATGCCGGCGTTGCTCGGCAGATCGCACGCAAGTTGCCGAACGACGCCGATTGCGTCAGCGCCGATGTCGGCGCTGCACAACGTGCATCATTCGCCTATTACGGCAAGGTGCCGTTCGCCCGGTTCGGCTCAACAAGCTGCGATCTGCTGCTGTTGCAGGATAACAATCGCGGGAAAAAGGACGCGAAGCTGATCACCCGTTCGAATGCGCAATGGCGCCTGTTATGGGAAGGACGCCGTCCGTCCGACCGCGACGAGCGCTATCGCCTCTATCAACGCATACGCTGACGTTGCAAGCCTTCCTCAATAACGCCATCCGCATCGTCGCTCTGGCCTGGCCGATACTGATCGGTCAGCTGGCGGTCATCGCCAACGGCGTGATCGATACCGCGATGACTTCGCGCTTCTCTGCTACCGACCTGGCCGCGCTGGCCATCGGGGCATCGATCTACGTCAGCATATTCGTCGGACTGAACGGCGTGCTGCAGGCGATCGCACCGGTCATCGGCCAATTGTTCGGCGCCGGCCGCTTCGGCGCGATCGGCGCCGAACTCAAGCAAGGCGCATGGCTCGCACTGTTCCTGACGATTGCCGGCTGCGCGGCGCTCGCATTCCCGCAACCGCTGCTGTCGCTGGCACATGCATCGCCGGAGCTGGCCGCAAAAGCGACGCTTTACCTGCGCATTCTCGCGCTGGCGCTTCCGGCAACACTCGGATTCCGCATCTACGCCGCATTCAATACTGCGATCGGCCGGCCGAAGATGGTGATGGTGCTGCAAATCGCTTCGCTGCTGCTGAAAATACCGTTGAACGCCCTGTTCATTTTCGGCGCTTTCGGGTTGCCGGCACTGGGCGGTCCCGGCTGTGCGATAGCGACCGCCGGCATCGCGTGGATCGATTTCCTGGTCTGCATCGCGATCCTGCGCTACGGTCCGTCGTACCGCGCATTCGGCCTGTTCGGCACCGGCCTTGTCGCACCCAGATGGGCCGCGCAACGCGAGTTGCTGAAGCTGGGTATTCCGATGGGCTTGAGTTACCTGATCGAAGTGACCGCGTTCACCTTCATGGCACTGTTCATCGCCCGACTCGGCGATACCGTCGTCGCCGGCCACCAGATCACCGCCAATTTCGGCACCGTGCTGTACATGCTGCCGCTGGCGATTGCGAGCGCCACCGGCACGCTGGTCGCACAAGAGATCGGCGCGCGCCGATTGGATGGCGCGCGCCGCGTCGGCTTTACCGGCATCCGGCTGGCAGCCGTGCTGTCGGCCAGCATCGGTTGCATCGTCTGGCTCACGCGCGATGCCATCGTGCACGCCTATACCCCGAACCAGGCAATTGCCCAAGCCGCGCTGCCGCTCTTTGTGTACATCGCGTTCTACCAATTGTTCGATGCGATACAGGTTACTACCGCATTCGTGCTGCGCGCCTACAAGGTGGTTGTCATTCCGACCGTGATGTATGCGATCGCACTGTGGGGTGCGGGCCTCGGGGGCGGTTACGTACTGGGGCTCGATCCTTTCGGCTTCAGTCCTGCGATATTCCGCGGCGCGGCAGGATTCTGGATGGGCAATAGCGCAAGTCTCGCACTGGTGGCGGCCGCTCTGCTCTGGTATCTGCGTAAGGTGCAGCGGTACGCATCGCACACCGAATAGACAGCGTTACTACTCAGGCTCAGGGCGCTAGTACGACCGATGCATTGGGCGTACCATGTTGATTAAAGTTCACTTCCGACACCGCGATGACGACCCGCATTATTTGCCTGGGCAATACGACGCTCGACAAGGTCTGGCCCGTGGCACAATTGCCGACCACTGGCGGCAAGTACCGTGCCAGTGACTATCTCGAAGTGGGCGGCGGCATGGCCGCGAATGCGGCGGTGGCCGCCGCGCGGCTGGGCGGCGCGACATCGTATTGGGGACGTGCCGGCGACGACACGGCTGGCCAGACGATGAAAAGCGAAATGGCGTCATACGGCGTCGACGTATCGCACTTCCGGTTGTTTCCCGGCGCGCGCTCATCGACCTCGGCGATTCTCGTCACCGGCGATGGCGAACGGGCAATCATCAATTTTCGTGGATCGGGGATTCCCGACGAGCCCGGTTGGCTGCCGCTAAAACAGGTGAGCGAAGCGGACGCAGTGCTGGCCGATGTCCGCTGGGTGGAAGGCGCCTGCAAGATATTTTCCGCCGCACGCGCGGCCGGTATACCGACCGTAATCGATTGCGAAATTGCAACCGATGCCGCATTTGCTGCGACACTGCCGCTGGCGGACCACGCGATTTTTTCCGAAGCAGGCCTGCGTGCGTTTTTTGGTGAACAACTGATCGAGAACGATGCCCATCGCCTTGCAGCGTTACGACGGGTTCGTGCGCTTGGCTGTCGCGTCGCGGCGGTCACGCGCGGCGCCGAAGGCACGATCTGGATTGACGACACGGGCATCCATTTCCAGATGGCCTTTACCGTCAATGTCGTCGATACCACGGGAGCCGGCGACGTCTTCCATGGCGCCTATACGCTGGCACTCGGCGAAGGTCGTAGCGTGCCCGACGCCATGCACTTCGCAAGCGCTGTTGCGGCGCTGAAATGCACCCGTCGCGGCGGCCGCGCAGGCATTCCGGACCGGGCCGAGGTCAACGCCTTTCTGGCGCTGCACGGCAGCAAACATATGCCGCGCTAAAAAACTGACCGCATAGGCAGCACCTGTCGGGCTCGCTACACCTTCATCGGCAGGATCACCATCTGCAAGCTCTCGAAATGCAGTCTGCGCTGGATCGCCAGCGCCGCCTGGTTGTGCAGCAGGCGCGTAAACCAGTTGTCGTGCTCGAAAATCAGCTTGCTGGTGAAAAAGATCGAACTCGGATATTCCTTGCTGATGGTCTCGCACAGCTTGGTCACCTCATCAACCACGTCGGTGCCAAACCCGAGGTAGGCAGCTGATGCCATACCGTGGCTATGGCAGAAATCGACGAAGAATTTGAGCGTGGCGTTTGCCTCGGCGCGCATTTGCTCGACGGCGCCCTCGCCCCCGTATGCATGCGAATCGACGGTGCGCGCATTGACGAAGATGAAGTTCTTGAAATGTCCCGGAAACATGCGCTGGACCCACAGCAGCGCGTGCAGGCCGCCGCCGCGTGACGATCCCACGATGAACACGGCTGTCTGGTCTTCCGGGTTCGGCTCCACGGGGCCGACATGGGAGCCGAACGGCTGGTTGGCGAATACCTGGTCGACCGAATGGATCGCGTTCTTGGTTTCCCGGTAGTGGCTGCGGATATAGATGCAGAGCGCGGCGATGGCGGCGATGATCATCGCCGCGGCCCAGGCGCCTTCCCCGAACTTTTCGACCAGCAACACCGCCAGAATGCCGCCGCAGATCACGAAGCCCGTCAGCGACAGCAGGAAACGACGCAGCCAGTGATCGCGCTCGCGCCGATGCTGCCACCAGTAAAGGCACAACCCGAACAATGAAATCGCAAACGTCAGAAACACCGATACCGAGTACAGCACGACCAGCAGGGTCACGCTGCCGCCGGTCCAGAACAGGATCACAAGCGCGGCGACTCCCATTCCCAGAATACCGTTTTGGGTAACGAGGCGCGTCGACAGGTAGCGGAATTTGTGCGGTACCCAGGAATCGGCCGCCATGTTCGACAGCACTGCAGGGCCTCCGAGAAAGCCGGTGTTGGCGGCGACAAACAACAGGCCCGCTTCAAACGCGAGCACCACGGTCAGGATGATCTTGTTGACCCAGTCGCCCATGCCGATGCTCTCGATGATCGCACGGAAGGTCGACGCATTCAGGGTTTGCCCTTCGACCGGCCTGGCGTCCCACAGAAGATAAAGCAGAATGATGCCGCTGGCGGTGAAGGCCAGCGAAAGCGCCATGTACAGCATGGTCATCTTGCCGGTATGCACACGCGGTTCGGCAAGGATATTGACATTGTTCGAGACGGCTTCCAGGCCGGTATAGGTACCGCCGCCCTGGGAGTACGCGAGCAGCAGCATGCCCGCCACGCCGATCCAGCCGATGTCACCGGCCAGGTCGGCGGTATCGTGCAGCGTGTTGGGCAGCAGTTCAGGCAGATAGGCGGCATGAATGAAAATGCCGTACACGATCAACACCAGATGCGTCGCAACGAAGCCGAGGAAAATCGGCAGCAACACCCGGATCGCTTCTTTCATGCCGCGCAGGTTCAGCACGATCAGCACGGCGACCACGACCACTTCCGCCCACAATTTGTACGAATGGAATCCGAGCGGCAGCAACGACGCCAGCGCCTCCACCCCGGCAGCGACCGAAATCGATACCGTCAGCACGTAGTCCAGGATCAATGCACAACCGGCAATCAACCCCATGTAGGGCCCCACCAGAATCGACGCGACCCGATAGCCGCCGCCGCCTGTGGGAAACAGCTCGATCACCTGGTTGTATGCGAGTGCAATGATGAATACCGTCACCGCGGTTGCGAGCGCCATGTACAGGCCGAGGTGGGTATGTCCTCCGAGCGCACGGAACGTCTCTTCCGGACCGTAGGCGGACGACGACAGTCCGTCCGCCCCCAAGCCTACCCAGGCGAGAAAAGCGACCAGCGCCAGCGAATGGCGGGTATCGCTCTTCATCGGATCAAGGGCCTTGCCGAGAACGATCTCGCGTATCTTTGCGGGCTTCATTAGTATGCTGGCAGTATGCGAACCGAATTAATCAAAGTAGGCGATGATACGCCTTTCGATTCCGCCGTGACAACGCAATCGGTTTTGACTCTGTTGCTCGAATGTCGCAAATCGGCGATAATCGCGGCTGTGTCGCCGAGATGGCGGAATAGGTAGACGCACGGGACTCAAAATCCCGCGCTGGAGACAGCGTGCCGGTTCGATTCCGGCTCTCGGCACCAGTAAATTACAGGGTTTCGGTATAGATGAGGATGTTTGATTATACCGATTTCACCCAGGTCGCTTGACCAGATTTGATCAGATTCCCCTTCCCCTCCCGTTCTCGCTACGCACAGCAGCCCGCCAGCAATTTGGTATATCACAGCATCTTTTGACGCTTGTTTCTCGGCGGCCTACTTGCTGAAGCGCATCGTGTTCAAGAGAAAGCAAATTCAAGACGCCTACCTTCTCGGCGTTTTTTGGTGTGCGACGTATACACCGCAACAGCCTATGTGAGAAGCGATTTGAACCTTCTACTGTGAAGATATCGCAATAAAGGGAATGCTTTACAGCCGCAACGGCATCCTTACCGGCTTAGCTGAAAGCAGGCATCGAGCACCGTCGATTTGTACACTACCCCCAGCAGCACCGGCTCGGCGGTACTCTGTACCACCGGCAAGCGTTCGCCCATATGCTGCATGAAATGCTGTAACGCCTCGCCCAACGACATGCCCGGCGTGAGCACATGCAATTGCTCGCGCCGCAAAAAATCAGCCGCGCATCGGGTCGGCGCCCCGCCTCTGTCCGACAGCACCGGTGCCAGATCCTGCAGTGCCACCACTCCCTGATAGCGCTGCGCATCGTCAACTATGTAAATATATTTCACCGGATGTGCGGCAAACATCCGCGTCATCTGCTCGACACTCGCCGTCAGCGGCAGCACCGTCTCGGCCGGCTTGACGAAGTCTCCCATCTGCATGCCGCGCAGTCGCAGCCGTTCCTTTTCTTCCCGGTTGCGCCGGCTGGTCACTTCATACATTGCCCGCTCATCAAGCGAGCGCGCCACCAGATGCGCGAGCACGCAGGCGAGCATCAGCGGCAACACCACCTGGTAGCTCAGCGTCATCTCGAAGATCATCAGGATCGCCATCAGCGGCGCTCCGGTGGCCGCAGCGAGGAAGGCTCCCATGCCCACCACCGCGTACGCGAACGGCGCCGAGATCACGTGCGGGACGATACCGTGCATGGCGGCGCCGAACAGCCAGCCCAGCGCGGCGCCGACGAACAGGGTCGGCGTGAACACGCCGCCGACCGCGCCCGAGCCGGTGGTCAGGGCGGTGGCCGCGATCTTGGCCACCAGCACCAGCAGCACCGCCGACCACACCCACGGCTGGTGCAGCAGTGAATTGACCACGCTGTAGCCGTTGCCCCAGACTTCCGGCACCCAGACCGAGATCGCGCCGACCAGCAGCCCGCCCAGCGCCAGCCGCGCCGGCAGCAGCAGCCCGGTCTGGCGGAAGCGCTTTCGCGCCGTGTCGAGCAGGTGCAGGTAGGACGGCGCGATCAGACCGGCGACCACCCCCATCAGCACGAACAGCAAGACTTCGAGCCCGGAAATGTCGGGGAACAGCGGCATTTCGTAAGTCGGATGGTAGCCGGGGAAGGCGCGCATGGTGACGTTGGCGAACACCGAGGCGACCACCAGCGGGCCGAAGTGGTCCATCACCATGGTGCCGAGCACGATTTCGGTGACGAACAGGGCACCGGCCAGCGGCGTGTTGTAAGCCGAGGTGATGCCGGCAGCGGCGCCGCAGGCGACCAGGAGGCGCAGGCGGGCGGTATCGAAGTGCAGCACGCGGCCCAGGGCCGAGGCGGCCAGGGCCGACAGCTGCACCATCGAGCCTTCGCGTCCGATCGAGCCGCCGGAGGCGATCGAAGCGAGCGAGGAAATGCTGCGCAACAGGTTCTGGCGCACCGGGAGGTGGCCGTTGCCGATGGCG
This sequence comes from uncultured Noviherbaspirillum sp., assembly GCA_966211585.1. Lineage (GTDB taxonomy): Bacteria > Pseudomonadota > Gammaproteobacteria > Burkholderiales > Burkholderiaceae_D > Noviherbaspirillum. The sequence continues at coordinate 39,728 of CBIHNU010000027.1, forward strand.
ATGGCTTCCATGTAATCGGAGGCGGCGCCCTTGGAAAAGCGCTGCGCGGCCAGCAGGAACAGGCCGGCGACGGCGCCGCCGGCGGCCGGCAGCAGCAGGCGCGCCGGCCACGACAGGCTGCGCGCAATCCCGACCAGCGAGCCTTCGCGGCCGGTGAGCAGGCGTTCGACGATGCCGATGCTGTCGCGGAAGGCGGTGGTCACGAGCGCGCCGGCGACGCCGGCCAGCGCCGCCCACAGCAGCATCGTATGCATGTCGGACAAACGTAGCAGCCGCAACAGCCGCAGGCGCAAGCCGAGAAGAGTGCTCAGCATGGACAATGCCCGATTGCAGATGCCGAACGGCAGATGCGCGGGCAAGCCGTCGCGGAAAATTCAATCAACATGATATGCATGGAATCTGCGAGGAAGTGCGCCGTTTGCACCGGAGTGAAACGAGCGGCAAAAACTGCCAAGGGGTCGCGCATGAACAGCTTCACAGAAGCCGGAAATCATGGCGGCAGCCACAGAGGGAACAGGAAGGATTTTCTCTGTGCCCTCCGTGGCTGCTTTGCTGTCAAAGCTTGCTGTCAGATACGCCCTGACTCTTCGTCGCCCAACTCAGCTTGGGCAAGGACTCGCGCCCTCCGGGAGGCCGTTCGAACGAAGCCGGCGCTTCCGGAAGAACTGCTCATTTTTCCAGCAGCTTGATCAACTCCGGCGAATAGCGCTGGCTGTCTTTCTTTTTCAGCGCGGCCAGCTTGGCGGACCACTGATTCCACAGCGCGCTGCCCTTTTCCAGCCGGGTGACGGTGGTGTTCTCCTTCTCCATTTTTTCGAGATAGCCCGGATAGGTATTGATCAACGCATCCTGCGTCTCATTCCTGGCCGACAGCGCATCTTTCATCAGGACGTCCTGCAAATCCTTCGGCAGCGAGTCGAATTTCCGCTTGTTCATGATGTAGCCATGGATAAAAGTGCCGAGCACGCCGCCGCTGGCCAGCACATGCTTTGCCACCTCGTAATGCTTGAGTCCGTATGCGCCCTGCAGACCACCGATGGCGCCGTCGACGGTCCCCAGCTTCAGTGCCGAATACACGTCGCCGACACTCATGACCACCGGCGAAGCGTCGAGTGCCTGGATGGTTTCGGCCGTGCCCTTGGAAACCGAGCGAATGCGCTTGCCTGCTATGTCGGCCGGGGTTTTCAGTGGAAAGGTGGTGGAAAATATCGGCGAGCCGATATCGAATAGTGCCAGCGTCACCACGCCCTGCTTGCGGAACGTCTTGTCGAAGAATCCGAACAGAGGCTTGCCGGGCACCAGCTGCTCGCGCGTCTCCTGCATGGTGAGATCCCACAGCGGCGAGGCGGTCACCGACAGGTCCGGCGTGCGGCCGGCCCAGCCTTCCGTCGTCGTCAATGCGATGTCGACGGTATCCGCCGGTACCGCGTTCGGAACGAAGGCTTCCTTCACCATCTGGTTGTCCGGGAAAAACTTGAACTTGATGCGTCCGTTGCTATCCTTTTTCACCTTCTCCATGAAGGAGTGCGCGAATATCTTTACCTGCGGATGCGTGGAAGTGCCCCAGGTTGCCAGGCTCAAGGTATAAGTGTCGTCTGCCTGCGCATTGGGACAGCCGGCCATGGCAAGCAACAACACGCTCGATGCAACGCCCAGAATTTTTTTCAGGTGCTTCATGATGATGTCTCCTCCAGTGAAGTAATCAGGCGAGGCCTTGGCCGCGCCTTACCAGTTCGATGGTTTTCGCCTGCGGGTCTACGCGCACGATATCGCCGCTGCGAATGATGTCGGACGGATTGCGCGACCAGCCGTCGGTGATGGTGATCCCGGCAAAGACTGCGCCCTGCACCATTACCGGATTGGTCACGCCGAAGATGAACGCCTTCGGCGCAATCCCCTTGTGCTTGATGTCATAGAATGCCCAGCCGGCCGCGATGCCGCCTTTGGCGGTGGGGAAGAAAAGGATCTTGTCCTTGATATTGACGCCTTCCAGTTTGTGGCCCGGCCGCGAAATTTCTCCCGACCAGCGGTCGAGGTCGTAGCGCGGAGAAAAGCCTTCTTCGGAAATGACGGCAACGCCTTCGACTGTCTCGCCGAATGCCCGGCTGACGTTGATGATCTCACTCATTTTTGTGCTCCCGGCAAGGTCGCTGCGGCCACGCAGTCGTCGGTGCGGCGCAGGATCGGATTGAATTTATGCGCCTTGATGATATTGGCGAGCTTGGCGGAATTGGTGACCAGGTTGCTCCAGCCGTTCTCGACCCGCATTTGGGGCAGGTTCTGCAGAATGTAGAAACAGACGCCTTCAAGAATCAGCACGCCCGCTTCCTGCAGCGTCTGTACGTAGCCGAGCGGCTCGGCCTGCGACTTCACGCCGTGGCTGGTGGTGACGATCACGGTGGTCCCCGGTTTCACGCGGCGTCCGGTGAACAGTTCTGCCAGCCGCTTCATCTCATAGATCGACTGCTGTGGCGCCGAGAACACGAACAGGTTGGAGGCCGCGGCATCCTCCTTGAAGCCGGCATAGATCGCGTCCACGTCGGCACGCGTGATCTTCATCGTATGGGTCGGTTTGCGGCCGCCGAACGCGTCTTCCAGCGTGCGCGCCTCGGGCGTGACACCGACTATATGGAACATTGCCATTGAACCGTAGCTCGCCAGCGCAGCGCCCAGGTGTTTCAATTCGTCGGAGGTCGGCGCCCGCTTCACGCCGGTAAATACCGGTACCGAAAAATAGTTCTGGTTCGGTTCGCCCACCAGCTTGCCGATCGCGCCCCAGTCTGCGTAGTCATCCAGATCGAGATCGAGTTCGACGATGAAGGTGCCGCGCCGGTGTTCGTCCAGGTGGAAGCCGTACTCTGGCGTGCGGCCGGTCATGGCGGCTGCCAGCGCCACCGGGCCGCCCTCGAAATTGGTACGGGCGCCGAACACCGAGTTGGCGTAGATCACGGTACCGGTATCGCCCCACGCTACATGCTCGCCCAGGTGCGGCTGATAGACCGTCTGGTAATTGATGCAGGTATCGACGGTGGTGACATTCAGGTCGCGCAGGAAGCGGATCACCTGGTGCTCCTTGCCGACTTCTGCAGGATTCTGCTTGAGCCGATCGGCGAAGCCGAAATCGACGCAGCGCGCATTGGTGCTGGTCATGGTGCGGCAGTGGCCGCCCATTTCGGTCAGGCGTTCGAGGAATCCCTTGCCGGCCTCGCCCATCACTTCGATGTCGCCCATCATGTGCGCATTGGTAATCGGCACGAAGCGCTCGGCGCCCCAGAACTCGCCTACCTTGATCTGCAGTTCGATCGCATCGCGCACTGCGGGGCCCATCTCTCCCTGGCGCATCTGCTCTTCTTCAGGGGTAAGTCTCATATCGAATTTATCCTTTCAAAATTTACTGGTTGGTCTACAACCGGGCTTGCCGGATACGGATCAGCGCTGCACCATATGGTGGGGAATCCACAGCGATAGCTGCGGGAACAGCCACACGGCGTACAGCATGACGATCTGGATGAGCAGGAACGGCAGCGTTCCTTTCGACAGATCCCACAAGGGAATCTTCGAGATGCCATGGATCGTGAAAAGGTTGATGCCGATCGGCGGATGGATCTGCGCGATCTCCATCGCGATGCAGCAGAACACGCCGAAGGTGATCGGGTCCATCCCGATCGACTGCGATATCGGAAAGAAGATCGGTACCGAGATCAGCAGCATCGCGGCGCTTTCGAGGAACACGCCGAGCAGGATGTACACCAGGATCATCACCGTCACGATGATGAAATGGTTGTCGCTCAGGCCGGTGATCCAGCTCGCCATGTTCTGCGGTATCTGCTCGAAGGTGAGGAAATGCGAGAAGTACTGGCCGAACACGATCAGCATCAGCAGCATCGCGGTGGTCTTGGTCGCGTCTTTCGCGGCAGCGAGAAAGACGCTGCCCTTCAACCGGCGCTGGACCAGGCCGAGCACGACGACATAAGCGACGGCCAGTGCGGCGACTTCCGTAGGCGTAAAAATGCCGGAATAGATCGCGCCGATGATAATGACCGGCAGCAGCAGCACGCCGGTGCCGCGACGCGTCACCGCGATCTTGTCCGCCAGCGACATCTTGTGCTTCTGGCGCACGGAGGGGCGGCTTAGCGTGACGTAGATGACGAACAGCAGCATCATGACGATGCCCGGAAGCACGCCCGCCATGAACAGCTTGCCGACCGATGTTTCGGTGAGGACGCCGTACAGGATGAAGGGAATGGACGGCGGGATGATGATGCCGAGCGTGCCACCGCCGGCGACGAAGCCGCCCGCCTGCGCTTTCGTGTAGCGTTCCTCCAGCAGCAGCGGAATCGCGACCAGTCCCACCGTCGCCGCGTTGGCGATCGAGGAGCCGCAGATGGCGGCGAAAATGCCGCACGCGGTGATGGTGGCGACACCCAGTGCATTCGGCACGTTGCCGACCCAGGCCTTGGTGACGTTGAACAGGTCGCGTCCGGCCTCGATCCGGCCCATCAGGATGCCGGTGAAAATGAAGAGCGGTATGGCCACCAGCTCGAACATCGAACTCGACTGCCAGATGACCTGGCCCATGGTATCGAGAGCCTGCATCGGCGAATTGATCAGCAGGAAGCCGGCAAAGGCGGCGATTCCCATCGAAACGAACACCGGTACGCTGAGGATCATCAGGCCGAACAGCAGAAAGATGCAGCCGACGCCTATCATGTTTTCTGACATGGTTTACCTCTGCCGTCAGATGAGTTCGTGCGATTCGGGATACTCGTCGCGCAGCAGGAGCGCGAGGGTCTGCAGGAACAGCGCCCCGGCACCCAGGGGAATCAGCGCCTGCGGAATATAGAGCGGCGTGCCCAGCAGGGACGACGCGTGGATGTCGTTGCTGAAGGAATAGGAAGCCAGCATCGCTCCCGCGACGGTGACGATGGCACTGAAGGCCAGCATCACCAGGTAAGCGAAGCGGTCGAGCGCCTTCTTCCCGTTGGGGAACATGTTGAGGAGCGTGGTGACGCGGAAATGGCTGCCATGCTTGCAGGCCCAGGCATTGGCGAGAAAGCCGGCGCCGATCAATGCATATAACGTATATTCGAAGGCCCAATCAGTCGGCTGGCCGGCGCTGCGCGCCACCACATCGTACAGAATGGGAAGCGGGAGCAGGCAGGTAAGCGTGATCGCGACCCAACTGATCACGCCACCCAGTTTTTCCAGCCCGTCGGCAAGTTTCCGTCGCAGGTTGCCGGCAGGAGCAGTGACCGGCTTCCGGCGCTCTCCAGTGGTGGGGGATGTCATCAAAACGTGTCTCCTGTCTGTTTCCTATTTATTATCCGTACCGGCATCCGGCTTTTCCGGCCTGCCAAAGACCCGGGACCGGGACAACGTGCATGTCGCTTCAGCCTCGCAATGCATTGCATCAACCAGCAACTCTGCGATGCACTTCATCGCCAAAAGGAATCGATTACCGCCTGTCCTTTTTTAAACTTGCATCATGAACCGGTATCATCCTTAATTACCTTATGTTGACCGAGTACGTATGCATACGTTAGCATACGTTTAAATTGGATTGCAACCGCTTTTTCCGCCAAGGGATCAAATAAATGACGGACATGAATGACAAGAACATGGGAACCGCAGCAGAACCGGCGCCGCGCGCGCCGGCCCTGCTCCAGAGAGAAAGCGCGCGTCCGCTCTATGAACAGATCGCCGATCGGCTGCGGCACCGCATCGTTTCCACCATGCAGGCCGGAAGTCAGCTCCCCACCGAAGAAGCGCTGATGGAAACTTTTGCGGTCAGCCGCAGCACGATTCGGAAAGCGGTCGACAGCCTGGTGCGCGAAGCTGTGCTGGTGCGGCAGCAGGGAAAGGGCACGTTTGTCGCCCGCGCCATTCCGAAGATCGTGCATTCGATCGACCGCGTGGCCGCCTTCTATGACACCTTTCGAAAAGCGGGCGAGGATTTCAGCACCGACATCATCGATTTTTCGTGGAACGACAATCCGGATTATTTGCCGAAAGAGCTGGCCGACTGGGAACGGCCGGTCCTGACCTATCGCCGCCTCTACCGGTCGCGCGGTGTGCCGCATGCGGTCACGCAAATTTCGGTGCCGCTGAGCATCGGCCGCAAGATCTCGCGCCACGATGCGGAGTCGTCGCCGATCTACACCGTACTGCACGAGAAGCTAGGGCTTGAACTTACCCGTGCCGAATTCCTGGTCAGCTGCCGCCAGCCCACGGCCGAGATCAGCGCCGCGCTCGACATCTCGCCCAGTTCTTTCCTGCTCGTCCTCGACCGCATCACCCGCGACAAGCAAGGCCGTGCCGTGGAAATGAACACCCATTACCTGAGGCCGGACGTGTACCAGTTGAGCGTCGTGCTGCAGGACCTTCAATCGACCCCATGACGGCGAATGCCGTTCAGCCGCGAGCTGAACGGCATCGACGTTGACACTACTCCGCCGCTGCAGCCCGGCGCGGCATTGGTGCCGGCGCCGGGGCGGTCGCGCGCAGGCGCGAAGCAAAGCGGCGCTTGCTGCGCTCCGGATTGATCAGCAGATACCCGATCACGCTGGCCGCGATCGACAGCACGCCGGCCACCATGAAGCCGTGGTCATAGCCGAGCGCCGGCGTAGCCGCACCCTGGATAAAGCGTCCCATCAGCGCCGGCGCCACCAGGCCGCCGGTGGTCGCCAGCGCGCTGCTGATCGACATCATTGCCGAGCGCTGGCTGTCGGGAATGATCTCTGCAATAATGGTCGAGCTGAGCACGAAGGTGATTTGCGGCAGGTTGCAGCCGAGGGCCAGCAGTATCACCTTGAGCAAAGGCTGCTGCACGCCGTAGACCGCCAACAGCGTGGTTGCGCCGCCCAGCAGGACGAAACTGCAGGCCAGGCCGCCGCGTGCCCTGGCCGAGGGAACGCCCCGCTTCAACAGCCGCTCCGACAACCAGGAACCGCCCAGCACGACCGGGGTGCCGAAGGCCGTGAAGAACATGAACATCCAGCCGGTGCTGGTCGGGTCGTAGTGCATCACGGTGCTGAGATACGAAGGCGTCCAGGTGAACATCACCGAAAAAATCCAGTAGGTGGTCCAGTAAAGCAGCATGTTCGCCAGGAACGTGGGATCGGATAGCAGGATCCAGTACGACACGCGCTCGGCTGGAAGTGCAGCATGCGACGTGGCATGCTGTGTGACTTCCGGTTCGGTAGCGATGCTTCCTTCCGCCCCGATGATCATCCAGAGCACCGCCCATACCAGGCTGCCGATACCCATTGCCAGGAAGGCGGCATGCCAGCCCCAGCGCACCACCACGAAGGTAAGGACCGGGCCGGACAGCAGCAGGCCTGCCGTCACGCCCTGGTAAATGACCGCGGACGGCACGTTGCGCCGGTCGTCACGGAACCATTTGTAGCAGGCGTGCAGTGCCAGTGGATAGGCCGGCCCTTCGCCGAATCCGAGCAGGATCCGCGAAAAGTACAACAAGGGCACGGAAGCGGAGAATGCCAGCGGAAACTGGGCGAAGCCCCAGACCAGCGCGCAGATCAGCAGCAGGCGTTTCGAGGAAAAGTGATTGGCGAAAAAGCCGAAGCCGATGGCCGACAGTGAAAACAGCAGGAAAAAACTGCTGGCCACCATGCCGAACTCGGCCGGCGAAAGACTCAGCTCGGCCATCAGCGGCTTGGCGACGATGCCGAGGATGGCCTTGTCCATGAAGTTGAGCGTCATGAACAGAGCGAGCATGACGGTAATGAGCCAGGCACGTGTGCCGGCGCCAGAGGTACGTAACATAAGATTCACCTGGAGAAAAAGTTCATGACGTGATGCTGCATGCGTTGTCGAATGCCTGCTGCACAAGCTGACCGCAAGCCTGTACCGGCGGCAATGTGCCGCTCGGTGTCCGATGCCGGGTCGGCGTGGTGTCGTCCAGGTGAAGCTGTTGCGTACCGGAGCCGGAAGCGGCCCGATTGATGGATATTGCGGAACATGTCTTCCTCCATTCCCGATTGATGTCTGCGCTGTTGCAAATTTGCTGTCGCGAATTTGTTCTTGTTGTCACGCGTGTATGTCGCTTTCGCCTCCCTTGATTATTCCCGCATTTGATTCTCCTTTCTGGCTGGATGTGCCGCACTTTGTGCCGCGTTTTTCATGAAAGCCCGATGCTCGCTGCCCGGGCCCCGGACAGCGGCATTGATGATTCAAAAATCAGTCGAATACGATGGCAGCGCCCGGTGGCGGACTGAAGCCGAGGTCGCCGCGTTCGATGACTTTTTCGCGTCCGCCATGCGCCTGCAGCAGTTCCGCCTGGCGCTGCTTGATGCAGCGGTCGACCGCCACCGGGTCGCACATCGCCAGCAGCCGTTGATGGCATTCGTCCAGGATGCCCCGATACTGCGGATTCGCAGCCAGGTCGTTCAGCTCTTCCGGATCGGCAGCGAGATCGAACAACTGCGGCGGATAGTCGACGTAGAACACGTACTTGTATTGCCGCTCGCGGATCATGAAGGCGCCGGTGGTCGAACCCATGCCGTGATACTCGACCAGTACGTTGCGCTTCGGCTTTTCGCCTTGGGCGAGCGCGTTCAGTGACACGCCGGGATAGCCTTTCAGCAATGCCGGTTCGGCCTCGCCGACTGCTTCCAGAATGAAGGGATAGGCATCGACATGGCTGACCGGCGTATCCACCACCCGGCCGGCGGGAATGTCGGGGCCGGCCATGATGAGCGGCACTCCGGCCGCTTCCTCGAACATCGTGGACTTGCCCCACATGCCGCGCGAACCGAGGTTGTCGCCGTGGTCGCTGGTATAGAGCACCCGGGTATCGTCGGCGAGGCCGGCGTCTTCCAAAGCCTGCAGCACATGGCCGATGTTCTCGTCGAGGAAGGAGCACAGCCCGTAGTAGCCGGCCAGTGCCTTCTTGAGCTTCGCCTCGTCGAAGTAATCGTCATAGTTGAAGCTGCCGCGATAGTCTTTCAGGTAGGGATGATCGGGCCGCTCGTGCTGCGCATACAGCTTGGGCAGCGGCAAGTCCCGATCGTAGTACTTGTAGAAATGCTCGGGCGGCGCAGTCAGCGGAAAGTGCGGCGCGACGAAAGAGACGAACAGCACCCATGGCTTGTCCGCGTGCTGCTTCGCCGTCTCGCGGAGCCACACCTGCGCGCGCGCCGCGATCTCGCGGTCGTAGAAGGTGTATTGGCTCTCGCCGGGGCCGGCCAGGTTCGCCATCTTGTAGGCGCCCTTGCGCACCGGCAGATCGCTGCGGACCAGCCCCATCAGATCGCCCTTGCCCTCGATGATGTGCATCGGGATGATTTCTTCGGAAAAGCCGTGGTCCTCGCCCGGCTGGCGGAAATGCAGCTTGCCGATGGAAACCACCTGGTGGCCCTTGCCGCGCAGCTTGTGATGCCAGCTCGGCACCCGGCCGTCATAGGCATCCGCATTGTCGGCATAGCCCATCTGGTAGATGTACTTGCCCACAGCAAAGGAAGCGCGCGCCGGGATGCACACCGGGCTGGTGCAATACGCCGAGCTGAAACGGGTTCCGCGTGCGGCCAGTCGATCCAGGTTCGGGGTTTCGACGAAGGGATGCCCATAGCAGCCCAGCGCCTTCGGGTTGTGCTCGTCCGACATGATGACGAGCAGGTTTTTTGGGTTGTTGGCCACGATACCTCCTTAAATATAAAGCTATATAGTAAAAAATCGCGAAAAAAATTGGAGAGCGGCCGGCATGAGGGCCGCTCCCCTCGTGTCAACGCTGCATTTTCGCGGCCATTGCGCCGGCACTTTCGGATGGAATGCTGAGCATCCGCTTGGTCGGCGGAATGAAAAATTCCTGGTAATACACGGGCGTATTTCCCATGCGGGCAACCGCCTGCAGGAACAGGCCCATCGTGCTTTCCTTCAGGTCCAATACCTCGTTGAGATCCTCGTTCAGCATGACGGAACGCACGAAATGATCGATGTGCGTGATCGGCACATTCGAATCGCGGGTGATCAGCTTCTTGAAGTTGAGGCCGTTGAGCTTTTCCAGCGGCCGCTCCCACAAGGCCGGCAGCATATGGCGATCGGTATAGAACTGGGTGAAGACATTGAATTCGTTATTGACGTTGATGATGCGGTCGATGCGGATCGCACTGCCTCTCACGTCCGGCAGATAATAGGACCATTCGCCCGGCTTGCTCACGCTGGTCCGCTTGATCGCCTTCGAATAGATCGGCAAAAAGCTTTCGCGGTCGTCGGCCATGAAGCGGCAATGCCACGGGTCTTCGAGCCGCAAGTCCAGTTCGGCGACGAAGCTGCCCAGTCCGTGCTGCCGCACCACGATGCCCTGCTCCACCAGGCTGCGCAACGCGCGCTGCACGGTGCCGAGGCTGAACGGCGTCATCTCGGCCAGCTCGCCTTCGGTCGGCAGCTTGTCGCCGGCTTTCCAGTAACCGGACTTGATTCCTTCGACCAAGGCGTTGGTCAGCAGCACGTGCTTGGGCAGGCCGCTCCGGTTGGGTCGTTTGAGCTGCTCGAATATCGTCGAATGATCTGTTGCGTTTGCCATGATTTTTCCAAAATCGCGCATCTTGTTCCTGCATGCGGGGAATGCGCCGGTCCTCCGCAGCAAGGATACGGGAGACGCGCGGCAAAAACCAGCCGCCCGCCTGCCGGCGCGCTCCCGGCCATCCGGTGCTGCTGCAAAACGCCTTCCGGCACCGACCCTTTGCCGATATTTTGCCATCACGTTCACAGTGCCTGCTGCCCTTGGCTGGCCATGACCGCCTCGCCGACGCGGACTTCCGGCTGCGCCTGCGGCGCCGTAACGACAGCTCCGGCCATCTCCTCAACCCTGGCGTCGGCGATGATCATGTCGGCGGCCTTCTCTCCGATCATGATTGCCGGCGCATTGGTATTGCCTGAAGTCAGGGTCGGCATGATGGAGGCATCGACCACCCGCAGATGGCGGGCGCCGCGCACGCGCAGCCGCTCATCGACGACTGCGCCGGCATCGTTGCCCATCTTGCAGGTACCTACCGGATGAAAGATCGTCGTCGCCGAGGCACGAATGAATTCGAGTATCTGTTCGTCGGTTTCGATCTCCGGTCCCGGCCGATATTCTTCCTGAACATACGGTGTCATGCTGCGGGTTTTCACCAGCGCACGGGCCACCTTCATGCCTGCCACCATGACTTCGCGGTCGTGTTCGGTTGCCAGGTAATTCGCTCGGATGGCAGGCGGCACCGCCGGGTCATCCGACTGGATATGGATGGAGCCGCGACTGCTCGGCCGCAACTGGCACATCGACGTGGTAAAGCCGGAAAACGGGTGCGGCGCGCCGGCCGTCATGTCGGCGCTGATGGTGCCGAAATGGAACTGGATATCGGGCGTGGCGGCCGACTTCAGCGCACGCGTAAACATGCCGCCGAGCTGGATGCCGATCGCCAGCGGCCCTTTCCGGAACAGCGCCCACTTGAGGCCGATACGCGCCTGCCGCCACAGGCTGCGCAAGTCATCGTTGGTGGTGATCGGCTTCGTGCATTTGTATATCAGGCGCACCTGCAGATGATCCTGCAGGTTTTCGCCGACACCGGGCGAATCGACGACCACCGGGATATCGAAGCGCCTCAGCAGTTGCCCGGGACCGACGCCGGACAGCTGCAGCAACTGGGGCGACTGGACCGCACCGGCGCTCAGCAGCACTTCCCTCCTGGCCCTGACGCTGAGCTCGCGGCCGCGCTGCCGGTAACGCACACCGACCGCCGTCTTGCCTTCAAAAAGTATGCGCGACGCCAATGCCTCGGTTTCGATGCTCAGATTGCGCCTTCCGCGGGCCGGCTTCAGATAGGCTTTCGCCGTCGAACAGCGCAAGCCGTTGCAGGACGTGAGCTGGTAATAGCCGACCCCTTCCTGGGTCTTGCCGTTGAAGTCGTCGTTGTAAGGAATGCCGAGTTCCGCTGCGCCATTGATGAAGGCATCCACCAGCTCGTGCTTTTCGCGGATCGGCGAGACCTGCAGCGGCCCTTTCGCGCCGTGATAGCGGTCGGCGATGCCGGTGTTCGTTTCCGCCTTGAGAAAGTAGGGAAACAGGTCTTTCCAGGCCCAGCCCTTGTTGCCGAGTGCTGCCCAGCGATCATAGTCTTCGGCCTGCCCGCGCACATAGACCAGGCCGTTGATGGAACTGGAGCCGCCCAGCGTGCGGCCGCGCGGCCAGTAGATATTGCGGTGGTTCAGATTGGCTTCCGGCGCAGTCTGGAACTGCCAGTTGTATTTCGGATTGAACATGGTCTTGCCATAGCCGATCGGTATGTGGATCCAGATGTTCTTGTCCGGCGGCCCGGCCTCCAGCAGCAGCACCGAATATTTTCCATCGGCGCTAAGACGGTTGGCCAATACGCAGCCGGCCGATCCGGCGCCGACGATCACATAGTCATATTCCTGCATTGAAATCTCCTTGTTCCTTGACCGCGGCAAGCGGCATCACAGATCCAGCACCAACAGCTCGGAATTGGCGCGTGCACAGCAGATCAGCAGGTACTGCTCGCGCTCGCTTTCGTCCAGCACGAAATCGTTGTGAGCCGGACAGCCGCCGAGATAGCGGGTGCGGCAGGTGCCGCAGATGCCCGCCTCGCACGAGGTTTCGCACGGCACGCCGGCCTGGCGCAATACCTCGACAATCGATTTATCCGCCGGTACATGCAAGGTTTCGCCGGTGCTTTCTATCCGGATGTCGAATGCATCGCCGGCCGACGCGATATTCGCGCCACTGTTCGCGGCCGCCAGCGGCGCCGAAAAGTATTCGCTGTGCACGCTTCCCTGCGGCCAGTGCACCGACGCGTTTGCAACCGCCGCCATCAGGCCGGCCGGTCCGCAGTAGTAGAGATGCGTGCCCGGCGCCGGCTCGCGCAGCAGGTCCGCCAGCGCCAGGCCGTTTTCCGGATTGCCGTGATCGAAATGATGCGCTGCCTTGCCGGCTGCCACCAGCGGCGCCAGCCGCTCGCGGAAGGCGGTCCGTTCCGGCGAACGGCTGCAGTAATGGAGTTCATAGCGGGCGCCGATGGCCTCCAGCCGCGCAGCCATCGCGATGATCGGCGTGATGCCGATGCCGCCGGCGAGCAGCACATAGCGGTCGGCGGTTTCGATCAGCGGAAAATTGTTTTTCGGCGCCGACACCGTCAGCAAATCGCCGGCCCGCACCTCGCGATGCAGCGCCGCGGAACCGCCGCGCCCGTCGGCGACATGCAATACGCCAATCACGTAGCGATGCCGCTCGCGCGGATCGTTGCTCAGCGAGTACTGGCGGATGAAATTCCCCGGGATGTGCACGTCGACATGGCTGCCCGCCGCGAACGGCGGCAGTTCGCCGCCGGCGGGATCGACCAGTTCGTATGCATTGATGCCGGCCGCTTCATACGTAATGGATTTGACAAGGAGCTCTAACATGATTGGCCTTCTACTATCGGATACGGGCAGCGCTCATGAAGCGCTATGAAGCATTCGCGAAGCGCGGTTCATTGGCGGAGGCCTGCCCGGCGCTACCGTCCAGTTCATCCAGGCGGCGCCGCACATGCGCGTCGCGCTGCCCGCTCGGCAAGGCGTCGCCCTCCTTCATGATTTCCAGCACCTGCTTGCCGACGCGCGCCAGCAGCGCACGGTCGTCGGCCGACTTCGGAATGCTCAGCACCGAGTCCTGCGCATAGATCGGCAACGCATCGCCGGCCGCGATGGCGGCCGCACGCGTGGTGTCGGCCTTGCCCTGGCCGCGCACCATTTCGCGCAGCAGCTTGCGGCACATGTAGACGCCGAGGTCCGAGCGCCCCGGGTTTTCCGCCGCATGCACGGCGATCGGCCGCTGGCTGACCAGCGCTTCCCAGTCGCCCGGCGCGCGCTGCCCTTCCTCGTAGCTGCGATTGCCGGTCTGGCCGACCAGGAAATCGATCTTGTCGACACCGCAATCCTGCTCCGAGCCGAGGTGATCCGGATCGATGACGTCATTGAAATGGCGCCAGCCGAAGATGATCATGTGGGTGTCGTCGACCGGCACATGCCAGCGTGTCATCGCCGTGGTCGAATGCCGCTCGCGCGCCGCAGTCGGCACCAGCGATCCGATCTGCAGGTAGTTCGGGAACGCCATTTCGGTGATGCGCGCCCAGACCTTGTCGTGCGGCAGGCGGCGCGTGGCGATAAAGACCATGCCGTTGCCGTTGCGCGTCGGTTCCCAGTGCATGACAGGCATGTCGCCAAACCCTTCCAGCGAGACCCCGGCCGACACTTCGGTGTCGACACCTTCCACTGTCATGTGATTGTGGAGCACCGCGGTATGCATGTGATCCATGATGTTTTCGAACACCTGCAGCCAGTTGCACGGATAGACGTTCGAGAATGGCACCAGCCGGGTTCCCTTCGGTAGCTGGTAAGTGTCGAACACCGGGAATTCCGGCTTCTGGTCGGGCGCGCCCATGTACGCGAACACCAGGCCGTCGCGCTCGAATGCCGGATACGCACCCTGGCAGATGGAATCCTTGATACGGCTCTCGGCCGGTTCGCACGGCGTCTCCAGCAGCGTGCCGTCGACATCGTAGTGCCAGCCGTGATAGCAGCAGCGTATGCCCTGCTCGGTGATGATGCCGTATTCGAGCGATGCGCCGCGATGGGAGCAATGACGGTGCAGCACGCCGATGCGGCCGCTCTTGTCGCGAAACGCGACCAGGTCTTCGCCCAGGATGCGGATCGCTTTCGGCAGGTCGGTCAGCTCTTCCGAAAGGCAGACCGGCTGCCAGAAGCGGCGCATGTATTCGCCCATCGGCGTGCCGGGATTAGTGTGGGTCAGCTCGGTATCCGGCCCCGGTACGTCGCGCTTGTAGTAGCCGCCGAAGGGCATATGCTTCAAGACGGTTTGCTTTTCAGTCTGGCTCATGATGCTCGTTCTCCTCTTTTGGTCAGTCAGGTAATTGGCAGGCGTGCTTACAGCGGCAGCGCCTGGCTCGCGAATTTGATGTGCAGATAGGCGTCCAGCCCCTCGGGGCCGCCTTCGTAGCCGATGCCGCTCTGCTTGAAGCCGCCGATGGGGGCATCGGCCAGCGACGGCGTGAATGAATTGATGCCGATCCAGCCGGCGTCGAAGCGCTCGGTCACCTGCGCGGCATTCTTCAGCGAGCCGGTGAAGGCGTAGGCGGCCAGCCCGAAATCGACGCTGTTCGCCTTGGCGATGGCGTCATCGATGTTTGCAAACGGCATCACCGGCACCACCGGACAGAACGGCTCTTCATGCAGGATGGATGAGCGCTCATCCAGATGCGTCAGCACGGTCGGCTCGAAGAAATAGCCGCGGGTGCCAATGCGGCGGCCGCCGGCAGCCACCTTCGCACCGCGCTCCCTGGCCTCTTCCACGAACTGCTGCGCGGCGCTCAGCCGGCGCGCATTGTTCAGCGGTCCCATCTCGCTGGTCTCGACCATGCCGTTGCCGACCACGATGTTTTTCGCGGCATTGGCGAAAGCCGTCACGAAGCTGTCGTAGACCCGTTCGTGCACATAGAAACGATTGGGTGACAGACAGACCTGACCGGCGTTGCGGAACTTGAAGCGCACGCAGGCCTGGGCGACCTTCGCCACATCGACATCGTCGAACACCAGCACCGGTGAATGGCCGCCCAGCTCCATGGTGACCGGCTTCAGTTGCTCGCCCGCCAGCCGGCTCAGCAAGCGCCCGACCGGAACCGAGCCGGTAAAGGTGACCTTGCGGATGATCGGCGAACGGATCAAGTGTTCCGACACCTGTGCAGGAATGCCGAACACGAGGTTGATCACGCCGGCAGGCACGCCCGCTTCCTGGAATGCGCGCGCAATCTCGATGCAGGCACCGGGCGTTTCTTCGGCCGGCTTGATCACGATCGAGCAGCCCGTCGCCAGCGCAGCGGCCAGCTTGCGCGCCACCAGCACCGCCGGGAAATTCCACGGCGCGAACGCCGCCACCGGACCCACCGGGCGCTTGAACGTCATCTCGCTGACACCGGCGCTTCTCGGCACCATGGTGCGACCGTAAGTTCGCTTTCCTTCTTCTGCACACCAGCAGATGGTCTCGATCACGCGGTCCAGCTCGCCGACCGAATCGGCCAGCGGCTTGCCGTTCTCGAGGGTCAGGATGCGGGCGATGTCGCGCTTGCGGCTATCGATGATTGCCGCGGCCCGCTTCATGATTCCGCCCCGCTCCCAGGCCGACACCGCGGACCAGGTCGCGAAGCCGCGTTCGGCCGCCTGCAGCGCGCGATCCAGATCCTGCGCCGAAGCGAGCGGCAGTTCGGCCAACACTTCTTCGGTCGCCGGGTTGATCACCGGGCGCATCTCACGGCCTGCCCCGCCTTGCCACTCGCCGTCGATCAGCATGCCCAGCCACGGCAGATAGGTCGAGTTCATACCGCCCTCCCGCTCATGCATTCATGTATCCGACTCTTCATTGGAATTTCGCTCCTGGTTAAATCACTGCGCCTGGTTAAACGACGACGACAATCCCGGTCCGGACTGCCGGTAATTCGGCGCTTCACCGAGATATCAATTACTATAGAACTATATAGTTTGTATCGAGGAAAATTTTTTGCTGACCATTCCAGGATTACCCGCCAGATTGGGTTCCTGAAACCGTCAGCAATGCATCAAGCGCCATCTGACTTAATACTATAGTCCTATATAGTTAAACGCAAGGGGATTTTTGCGCTTTTTTTGTATTTGGTTGCGGGGATTCAGAAATGCAACCTTAGGACATTGACGGTCTTATGCCTGCGCCATCAATTATCTCGGTCAAACCTGATGCCTATCAGATGATGACTTTCGCAGACAACCGCAAGCCAGCCCATGTGCCACAAGGCGCGGCAATGGCGATGCCGCTCCGCCGCGCAACTCAACCATGCGGACGCTCTCGCGCGCGAATTTCCCCTGGAACGCTCGATCGTTTCCGTCGTCTCATTTTTCGTTTCAATTCAATGTGACTGCACTATCATTGAGGGGCCAGCCATGATGGCTGATATCCCACCGGTTCCAGCGCTTTAAGCTGTGCGCCCTCCAACACCAGAACGACGATCGACTCAGTACCGGCCCGGCAAGATGATTGCTCCCCTGCACCTACCAAAAACCGAATTCGTCACGCTTGACTGGCGCGACGCACCGCTCCGCCTTGAGTATCAGTGGGTCGGAGCGACCACATCCGATTATCCGGTGATCGTGTTTCTGCACGAAGGGCTGGGCTCGGTAAGCCTTTGGAGAGACTTTCCCGAGCAACTGTGCGCCCGCAACGGCTTTACCGGCCTGGTGTATTCGCGCTACGGCTACGGCCAGTCGACGCCGCGCCCGGCAACGGAACACTGGTCGACAAGCTTCATGCATGCACAGGCGCACGAGGTGCTGCCGGCATTCCTGGCCGCGCTCGGCGTGCGCAATCCGTGGCTGTTCGGCCATAGCGATGGCGCCTCCATCGCGCTGCTGCACGCGGCACGCTTCCCGGACGCGGTGAGCGGGGTCGTTGTCGCCGCGCCGCATATCTTTGTCGAAGACATCACGATCGCCAGTATCGAGCAGGCCCGAGAAAGCTACCTGTCCGGCGACCTGCGCGACAGGCTGGGCCGCCATCACACGAATCCCGATTCCGCGTTTTGGGGGTGGAACGACATCTGGCTGGATCCGGCGTTTCGCGCCTGGAGCATCGAAGACCGGCTATCGCAGATACGCTGCCCGGTGCTCGCAGTGCAGGGTGAAGACGACGAGTACGGTTCGCTGGCGCATATCCGCAGCATACAGCGGCAAGCGCCGCAAACGCGCCTGCTCATCCTCCCCCGATGCGGCCACTCGCCGCACCGGGATCAGCCGGAGATGCTCATCAATGAGGCAGCTCGATTTATCGTGAATTCAGGGGAAACATAAATTCCAGCGCGGAGACCAGCATCGATCCGGGTCTCTGGCGGCTCGATGCCATGGACAATGTGCGAAGCATGCATGCCGGCGCGATAATTTTCCGATAGCATGATGCATCGTCTATCGAAGCCTGTCTGGCATGTCGATTACGTTGAAAAGAGCAAGGATTCGCAGTGGAGTTTCGACAGATCCAGTATTTCGTCTGCCTCTTTGAGGATGGCACGGTAACCGGCGCGGCGCGGCGCCTCAACATCGTTCAGCCGGCATTGAGCATGCAGATCGCCAAGCTGGAGGAAGAGCTGGGGCAGAAACTGTTTGAGCGCACGAAGCAAGGCATGATGCCAACGGCTACTGCGCGCCAGATGTATCGCCTTTTCATGCCTGTGCTGCGCGACTTTTCGCAGGCGCGCGATCAAGTGATGTCGACCGACGGCGAGATCAGCGGCCACGTCAATATCGGCCTGATCGCCTCCATCACGGAAGGCGTGCTGGCGGACACCCTTGCCGCGTTTTATGCGAAATACCCGAATCTGGGCGTGACGGTGGCGGATGGATACAGCACGACGCTGGCCGACTGGGTACTGGGCGGAAAGATCGACGCGGCTATCATCAACAAGCCGCGCCGCAGCCTCGCGCTCAACATGGAACATATCGTCGATGAAGATCTGGTGTTCGTCACCAGCGCCAAACATCCGGCGGCGATCCCGGACCGGCTGACGCTCAAGCAGATTCCGCCGCTCGGGCTGGCGCTGGTGCTGCCTACGCCGAGCCACGGCCTGCGCAGCATCGTGGACAACTTCGCCGCGCATGAAGACGTGGATCTGAACCCGAGCTTCGAGGTCGACTCTCTGGTGACTACCCTCAAGCTCGTGGAGCAGACCCGACTCGCCACCATCGTGCCGCGCATCTCGGTACACCGGCGCCTGAGCGAGGGCACCCTGCAGGCGCATTCCATCGTGTCGCCGCGGCTGACTCGCGAAGTGGTGATGATTTCCCATCCACGCAGGCCGTTGAACTCGGCGACCACCACCTTCATTGGCATGCTGACGGCGCAGATGCAGATCAGCGCGAAAAAGAATCGCGCCGAACCGCAGCGGCAAGGCAGGGGCTGAGCGCCGCTATTCCCGCCGTTATTCCCTTGCTGCCGCAAGCGTGCCAAGGCGCAGTTTCTGCGTCATCTCGCCACCCAGCCGCGCGGCGATGGTCATCGCTTTTTTGAAATACAGTCCGATATCGTGCTCGTCGGCAAAGCCGATCGCGCCGTGGAACTGCACGCATTCCTTCACGACGCGCAAGGCCGCGGCCGATGTCCTGGCCTTTGCCGCGCATGCCGCCCGCCTGCGCGAATCCGTTTCGAACGCATTGCATGCTTCGTACACCAGCGCCCTGGACGCAACGACGTCAACATGGCAGCTCGCGGCGCGGTGCTGCAGCGCCTGGAACGTGCCGATCGGCGTGCCGAACTGGCTGCGGATCTTCATGTAGTCGATGGTCAATCGCAGCGCTTCTTCCATCAAGCCTGTCAGATAGGCTGAATAGCCGAGCAGCATCATGTCGTGCGCTTTGTCCCAGGTCGCCTGCGCGAGCGCTCCCTCAGCAAGTACCGTCGCCTGCAGCCATGCCGACGAGGCTATCGTCACGTCTGCCAGCACACTGCCGTCGACGCATTCCGCACGATGTACCTCGACTCCCTCCACGCTCGTGTCCAGCGCACGTACCCGGAATGCGCCTTCTTCGCCATATGCCAGCAGCAAGCCGGCACCCACGTGGCAATCCGGCACATGCATGAGCTGCAGCGGGAATGATGCAGTTGACGGTACCCGTGTCATCAACCAGAAGCTGTTGCCGGCCATCAGATCGCCGAGGATGCCGGTCGAGCCGGTGATACCGCACTCGGCCAGAAAACCGGCGCTTGCCATCGCTGCCACAACGGGTTCCGGCAGTAGCGTGTGCCCCACGCTTTCCAGCAGCGCGCACATGTCGTACGCACCCAGTCCGACCCCGCCGCACGCGTCGGGCACCGTGATCCCGAGCCAGCCGAGTTCGGCAATCTGCTGCCAGATTGCGTGGTCGAAGTGCGGCCATTTGTCGCGCACCGCACGAGCGCGTGCAAGGCCGCCGGCGCCCTGCGCGAATTCGCGCGCGCTGTCGGCAATCATGTTCGCGTCATCCGCCTCTGCACCCTGTCTCATGCTTTTCCTTTCGCCGCCACCGGCAGCCCCAGCACGCGCGTGGCAATGATCGTTCGCTGCACTTCGTTGGTGCCGCCGTAAATCGTCAGGCGGCGCGATTGCAGGAACATCTCCGAGTAATCAAGCAAACCCTCGCCCGAGCGAACCGGATGGCGCAGCGGTGCCGCTTCGCCGGCCACCTGCTGCAAGGTGTCGAGGATCGATTGCACGGTCTCGGTCGCAAGAATCTTCAGGTAGGAACTGTCGGCGCTGCCGCCCTGCTGTTCGGCTTCGGCAACATTCAGATAGGACGCGATCAGCGTTTCCGTTTCGATCTCGGCATGCGCCAGCCGCTCCCTGAACAACGGATTATCGACCGCCCTGAAACGGCTGTCAGCCGCCATCCGGCGCAAGCGTTCAAGTGCTTTCAATGCAAGCGCCGGCGACCCGATCCGCAGCCGCTCTTCGCTCAGCAGCGCCGTCGCAACCGCCCAGCCGCGATCGATCTCGCCGACCACATTCTCGATCGGCACCGAGACATCGTCGAAGAACACTTCGCATAGTTCGTCGTCGCCGGCGATCGTATTGATCGGGCGCCGTGTAATGCCGGGCGTCTTCAGGTCGATCAGCACAAAGGTGATGCCCTGCTGTTTCGATGCGCCTTCCGATGTGCGCACCAGCGCGAACATCCAGTCGGCATGGTGGCCCCAGGTGGTCCAGATCTTGTGACCGTTGATCACCAGCTTCGATCCGCGCACTTCGGCACGCGTGCGCAGGCTGGCGAGGTCGGAGCCGGAGCCCGGCTCCGAATAACCCTGGCACCAGATTGCATCGCCGGCCAGGATCGCGGGCAAATGGCGCTCGCGCTGCGCGGGCGTGCCGCACTTGATCAGGATCGGGCCGATGTGATTCAGCCCCTGCGTCGGCAGGTCCGGCGCGCCGGCGCGCGCCATCTCTTCCATCAGGATGACCTGCTGCACCGGGGTCGCATCCATGCCGCCGTGCGCGCGCGGCCAGTGCGGCGCGATCCAGCCGCGCTGCGAGAGCTTCTTGTACCAGGCCATGGCCTCGGCGGGCCGCGGCCGGAACGTCAGGTAGCGCAGATCGGCGGGAATGTTCGCCTGCAGCCAGTCGGCAACGTCCTTCCGGAAGCGCGCATCCGCGTCCGATTCCTTTCGCAACATGGGAATTCTCACTTTCTTCCGATTGGTGCGGCTATAGCGTGCCGACGTCCTGATAGATGTGCTTGGTTTCGAGGAAGTCGTTCATGCCTTCGACGCCGTGCAGACGGCCGAATCCGCTTTCGCGGTAACCGCCGGTTTCCGCTTCCGCGAACAGCTTGTTGTGCGCGTTGATCCAGACTGTCCCCGAACGGATGCCGCGCGCGATCCGCTGCGCCCGCGCGAGATCGCGCGTCCACACGCTTGCGCCGAGTCCGAACCGGGTCGCGTTGGCGAGTGCCGTGCCGTCGCGATCGCCGTCGAAGGTTTCGAGCGTCAGCACCGGCCCGAAATGTTCGTTCTGCACCATGGGGCTGGACGGATCGTCGACTTCGACCAGCGATGGCGACACGAACGCGCCGCTCGCGGGCAAGCCGGAAACCAGGCCGCCGCGCACCGCGAAGCGGTGCCGGTCGCCGATGCTGTCAAGCAGTTGCAAGATGCGGTCGCGATTTGCCACATCGATCAGCGCACCCATCTGGCTGTCGGGCCGATCGCCGGGACCGACCTTGAGCGCTTTCATCTGCGTGGCCATCCGCTCGCGGAACTGTTCATAACAGCCGCGCTGCACCAGGACGCGCGTGGCGGCGGTGCATTGCTGGCCAGCAAGAATGGTGCTGGCGGCAAGAATTTCCGGAACGGCTTTCGACAGGTCCGCATCGTCGCATACCACGCAGGGAGCCTTGCCGCCGAGTTCGAGCGACAGCCGCTTGAGCGTGGGCGCTGCCGCCATCATGATCTTCTTGCCGACCGCGGTGCTGCCGGTATAGCTGAGCACATCGACATCGGACGAGCGCACCAGTTCTTCCGCCGCCTCGCTGCCCTGCTCGAATACCAGATTGACGGCGCCGCGCGGCAGCTGCGGCACCGCGGCAAGGTGCTGCATGACGCGCCACATGAACAACGCGGTCTGCGGCGCAGCCTTGACCACGACCGTGCACCCGGCCGCCAGTGCCGGCGCCAGCGAGCGCACCAGCAGGATCAGTGGCGCATTCCACGGCACGATGATGGCGGCCACGCCCGCCGCTTCACGGGCGAGCAAGGACGTGACGCCGGGCGCGATCTCGATCATGCGTCCCGCCAGGGTGCGCGCCAGGCCGGCGTAGTAGCGCAGCTCCGATACCGCGCCGTCCACTTCGCCGGCGGATTCGCGCAGCAGTTTGCCGTTTTCGGCGGTCAGCAGCGCCGCCAGCGGCTTCGCGTCCGCTTCGAGGCGCTGCGCGAAATCGAGCAGCACCGCTGCCCGCACGCGCGGGCTCGCAGCCCACTCGCCGGCGTCGAACGTGTCGCGTGCGGCGGCGATCGCCGCGCGCGCTTCGATTGCGCTGCCATGCATGACCTGGCCGAGCGCCTCTCCATTTGCCGGATTCACCGAAGCAAAGGTGCCGGCGCAAGACGAGGAAAGCCATTCCCCGTTGATCCAGTGACTGGCGACGATTTTTTCCATCAGGCTGCCTCTTCTGTTTTGACCTTGGTTACCGCGATTTCCCTGAGTTCGTTTTTCAGGATCTTGCCGAGCGCGTTGCGCGGCAGCGCATCGACGAAATAGACGTATTTCGGCTTCTTGTAGCTGGCGATGCGCGACTTGGTATGCTCCGCCACGTCGGCCTTGGTCAGCGTCTGACCGGCGCGCATTTCGATGAACGCGGCAACCGCCTCGCCGAAAATCTCGTCCGGCACGCCGACCACCGCCGCATCCACGATCGCCGCATGTTCGAGCAGCGCCTGCTCGACCTCTTTGGTGTAGATGTTGAAGCCGCCGCTCAATACCATGTCCTTCTTGCGATCGACGATGTACAGGTAGCCGTCGGTATCGAAGCGCGCCATGTCGCCGGTATGCACCCAGCCGTTGACGATGGCCTTCGCGGTTTCCTCGGGCCGGTTGTAATAGCCGCGCATGGTCGTGAAGCGGCCCGGAATGCCGGAGCGCACCAGCATTTCGCCGGCCTCGCCGACCGACACTTCCTTGCCCGCATCGTCCACCAGCTTGACCTCGACGCCGGGCGTCGGGCGTCCGACCGACGTCGGATGCGTGAACTGCTCTTCATGTTCGAGGCTGCTCACGGAGCCGACTTCGGTCATCGCGAAGAAAGAATGCAGCCGCACGTTCGGCAACAGTTCGATCAGGCGGCGCTTGAGATCGACCGGGAATGCTTCGCCCGTCACGATCACATGGCGCAGGCTGGCGCAGCGCGCAGAGTCCTTTTCGAGATGCGGCATCAGCATGCGTGCAACGGTCGGCACCATGCCGACGGCGGTGACGCCTTCGCGCTCGATCAGTTCGATCGCCGCCTCGGGATCGAAGCGATCCATGATGACCAGCGTCGCGCCGAGCAGAAGCGCATTCGTCATGCGGGCGAGCCCAGTGCGATGCGCGAGCGGCGTCGTCACCATGATGCGATCCTCGCGCGAAATGCTCCATTCGATCGCGTTCAGAAAGCCGTGCTGCACGATGAAATTGGCGTGCGTGATCACCGCGCCTTTCGGCTTGCCGGTGGTGCCGGAGGTGTACATGATCATGCAGTCTTCCGCGTCCAGCGGAACTTCCGGCAGCGATTCGTCGCTCGGCGCCGCCAGGTCAGCGAATGCCAGCGTGCCCTTGACCGCGTCGCCGACTACGACCTGCGTGATCGCGGCAATATCGGACTGCACAGTCTGCAGCGCGCCGATGCTGTCGGAGTGATAGACGATCACCGAAGGCTGGCTGTCCTGTGCAAAATACGCGAGCTCCTTCGGCGTCAGCCGGGTATTGACCGGCACCACCACCGCGCCCAGTGCGAACGCGGCGAAAATGGTCTGCGCGAATTCCATGCCGTTCGGCAGATAGACCAGCACCCGGTCGCCGGGCTTGACGCCGCTGCGATGCAGCCCGGCCGCCAGCGCCTGCGACGACTCGTACAACTCGGCATAGCTGACGCGGCGCTCGCCGAACACCAGCGCGGTCTTTTCTGGCATGCGCACCGCGTGCGCGGCCAGTACTTTTTCCTGTCGCATTGCAGCTCCTAAGCCAGGGTAAAGGCGGGATAGCGCTGGCCGTCGGCAATCGTGTCCCAGGCCAGCTTGACGCGCTTGCCGATGGCCAGCTCTTCCGGCGCACAGTCGAGGATGTTGGCAATCATCCGCACCCCTTCATCGAGTTCCACGGTGGCCACGCACAGCGGCAGCCGGCCGTCGAGGCCCGGGCCCGGAATGCGCACCACGGTGAATGCATAGATCACGCCGTTGCCCGCCACTTCGCGCCATTCGAGCGTGCGCCGCCCGGTGAAGATGCTCACCGGCCGCGGGTAGTGCTGGAATTTCTTTGCTTCGGTGCAGTACTGCAGCACCAGCTTGCCCTGCTCTACCCCTTCCCAGAAGGGCCGCGTATCGACATACGCGTTCTGCCTCGGGATCGGCCGCGTTGCCGGTGCTGCTGTGGTCGTTGCTGACATGTCTTATGCCTCCAGAATCATCGCGGAGCTGGTGCCCCAGTTTTTGGCGTACGGGATCACGCCGATCCCGGTCACGAGCGCATTGCGCGCATCGGCCACTTGCC
>CBIHNU010000028.1:0-60914 GCA_966211585.1 uncultured Noviherbaspirillum sp.
ACCCACGACCCTTGGCTTCGGAGGCCAATACTCTATCCACTGAGCTACAGCCGCATGTTCGCAAGGAACGGTGAAGAGGCATGAAGGATACAGTTTTTCCCGGTTGGCGTCCATGCAAAACATGGACATTTCATTCCAAAGCCCTGCCTTTCCGACTATAATCAAGGGTTTTGCGAGGTATTGCGCCGCAGCATAAAAAAGTCGCAGGCCCGATCCACGCATCCGCCCCATCGATTTCGAAAATTGCACTGAGGGAATAATGAGCGACGCACACAACGAACACGACTCCGTGATCAAAACCCCGAAACAGCTTATCGCTGCGGTAGTCGCAGGCTTTCTGGTACCGATCATCTGCATCATCTTGCTGGTGCAGTATGTCGCCAGTAGCGACCAAAGCGGCTCCGGTTCGCAGAGCCAGACTCCGGAAGCAATTGCCGAACGCCTGAAACCTGTGGCGGACGAAGGCTTCACGCTGAAGGATGTCAACGCACCGAAGCAATTGCAATCGGGTGAAGCCGTGTTCAAATCCGTATGCGCCGCATGTCATGCGACCGGCGCTGCCGGCGCACCGAAGGTCGGCGATACCGTCGCATGGGCGCCGCGTATCAGCCAGGGCTTCGACACGCTGGTGGCCCATGCACTCAAGGGATTCCACGCCATGCCGGCCAAGGGCGGCAATCCTGATCTGGACGATGTCGAAGTCGAACGGGCGATCGTCTACATGGCCAACCAGTCGGGCGCCAAGTTCAAGGAGCCTGAAGTAAAAGCCACTCCGGCAGCAGCTCCGGCCGCAACGGAAGCATCCGCTCCTGCAGCAGCCCAGCCTGCTGCTCCGGCAGCGGCGGCACCCGCCCCAGCTCCTGCCGCGCCGGCAGCAGCTTCCGCCGACGCAGGAAAGAAGTTGTTCGAATCGACTTGCCAAGCTTGCCACGGCAGCGGCGTGGCAGGTGCACCGAAATTCGGCGACAAGGCGGCATGGGCGCCGCGCCTGAAGGAGGGCAAGGCGACGCTGTATGAGCACGCAATCAAGGGATTTCAGGGCAAGTCTGGGATAATGCCGCCGAAGGGTGGCTCTGCCGCTTCCGACGAAGAGGTGAAGGCCGCTGTTGATTACATGGCTGCCGCAGCCAAGTAAGCGCGCTTCGGCGCAAAAAAAAACCGACCTGCGGGTCGGTTTTTTTACGCCTGCAGATGCGTCATCTAGGCTGCGGCGCTTGCGCAGTTGCCTGCGGTTCCGCAACGAATATCTCGACGCGGCGATTCTTGGCGCGATTGGCTTCCGTATCGTTGGCGGCTACCGGTTCATGCGAGCCACGGCCTTCGACCGTGATGCGGTTGGATGCCACGCCGCGCGTGGTCAGGTAATCGCGGGTACGCGCGGCGCGATTAAGCGACAGCGGGTCGTTGATCGCATCGCCGCCAGTGTTGTCGGTATGGCCGACAATGGTGACCTTGGCATACGGATTTTCCGACAGGCTGGCTGCGAACTTATCCAGAATGGGGCGGAAGTCGGGCTTGATATCGGACTTGTTGGTATCGAACGAAATATCGGTCGGGATATCGAGCTTCAGCTGATTGTCGGGCGTCTGCGTCACCTGGACCCCGGTCCCTTCCGCGGCCTGCTGCATTGCGCGCTTCTGCTGCTCCATGCGGCTCGACCAGATATTGCCGATCACCGCACCCGCAGCACCGCCTACTGCGGCACCGGTCGCGGCCCTGCGCCCGCCACCACCACCGGTTGCCGCCCCGAATACCGCCCCCAGACCGGCGCCGACGCCCGCGCCGGTAGCGGTGCCGCGCTGGACTTCGTTCATGTTGGCGCAACCGGAAAGCACCAGCAATGCGGCAAGCGAGATTACGGTGAATTGGTTGCGCATTGACATTTCCTCGTGTGGATAAAAATACAAAGCTTGGACACGAAGGCGATACGCAAGTTCGAGAGCTTGCAAATGAACAAACTCCCGCAGGTTCTTGACCGGGGCTCAGGATCCGGCGTCGAAACTCTCAGGCGAGACTTTCTTCTTTTTCGCGAAGAACACGGCGACCGCCGCGACACCGCCGGCGATCAGGGAACCGCGCAGCAGCGGCTTCAGCAGCGACTTTTTCCGCAACAACGCGGAACCGGCACTCAACAGCAAGGGCAACAGTGTTTGCGCGCCCGTGCCGGCGAGGCCAATACCGGCCTTTTTGCCGATCATCGACAGGGCGACACCGGCAACTTGGTGGAGTGCGCCGCGAGCCAGCGAATCGGGATGCAAGCCGGCGCGCGTCATCTGTTTTGCGTGCAGCACTTCGGCGCGATATACCGCGCCTTGTGCGATCAACTGTTTCTTGCGGTCTGCGGGTTTCACAATCGGTTTCCTCACCTGACGCCTACAGCAAGGCGTCGCGGTCATTGCGCAATTCGGTCATGGTGGCCGGCATTGACAGCTTGTCGGCACCAAGCAGCGAGCGCAGATGAAAAAGAATGCCGATGGCGGCCAGCGTAAAGACAGCCGCAATCAGCAGCAGAATGGTCCAGCCCATCGAATCCCACGCGAGCACCACGATCAGTGCGGTCCAGCAGGCGACGGCGAACCACAGCACGACGACGCCGAGCGCGCCGATCAGCAGAATCCGGGCGAGGTTATCGCGGATTTCGCCCAGCTCCAGCGCCGCCAGTTCGATCCGGCTCACCAGCAAGCCGAACAGGTTTTTTGCGATGCCGGCCAGTCCCGCGACTATGCCGTGCTCGGGATCGGGCGTGTCCGTCTCGCGATTACTCATCCGCCGGCGCCTATTTGCGCGAAATCAGCATGCCGAGCAGCAAGCCGACACCGGCCGACATCGCGACCGCTTTCCATGGATTTTCACGGACGAATTCATCGGTACTCTGTGCCGCCACCTTGCCCTTTTCAAGCGCAACTGCCTGCACCTCGTGCGCCTTTTCCAATGCGGCGTCGAGCATGACCAGCCCCTTGCTGCGCAAATCCTCGGCCCTTTCGCCGGTCGCGTTGCTTGCTTCGCGAAACAGTTCCTGCGCGTCGCGCATCAGTGTCTTCATGTCGTTTCTTACGGTCTTGATATTCGATGTCAACATAAGCTTGCTCCTGTCAATAAAAACGGTGATGCACAGCGAACCATGCGGATTGCATAACGTAATGATGCCGCAAAAGAGCATCAAGCGCCGTATCGTTGCGGATTCATCAACAACGATATCGCGCTTCCACTTTATTGCGGGGAATGTGCAAACTGTAAAACCTCGGCATGCGCGCGACAACGACTTTGCTCAAGCAGAATCTTTTTCGTTGCTGCATATCGGCCGGACGATGCCGTGCACCCGAGGGACCACAGTGCCGACCCAGAAAGGGCGGTCAGGACGCGTGCTGCGGATCTGCCGCCACCAGCACGCTGCAGCGCACCTTCTCGACCAGCACTGCGTCCATCGAACCGCGCCACCAGCGCATGGCGAACGGCTTGTGCCGCGAATGCCCGACGATCACGAGTTCGATCTCCGCCCTGGCGACCATGTCGGTGATCACGATCGCCGGTTCGCCGACTTCCAGATGCGTGATGACCTTGAGGCCCGCATCGGTGAGTAGCGCGCGCCCCGAATCCAGCACCTTCTCCATCGCCTCCCGTTCGGCCTGCTCTTCCTCGACGGTCGGCACTGCCGCCGCGAATTCGCCGGCAAGCAGAAACGGTACCGGGGTAATGACAGCGAGCAGATGGATTTCGGCGGATGGGCCGGGTGCGAGGCGAATGCATTCGGTCAGTGCGAGACGGCTTTCCGGTGTGCCGTTATAGGCAACGAGGATTTTGCGGTACATGCGGCTCTCCTTCATCAAAAAGGATACAACGCATGGCCTGAAGCGGCCGATGCAGACGAACTACAATTACATCATACAACGCAGCACGGATTGCGAAAGCGAAAGATTGCCGCCGGCGCGACCATTGCAGCAGAAGGGCACGGCTAATTTTTCATCGCCGCCGGGCGGCCGCGCAGGTTCACCATCACCACGCCGGTCAACACCAGCAACGCACCGAACGCGAAACGCAAGTCGATCCGGTCATGCAGCAACAATACCCCGAAGCCGACGCCGAATAGCGGCGTCAGGAAAGAAAACACCGTGATGCGCGATGCCAGGTAGCGGCGCAGCATCCAGAACCAGGCGAGATAGCTGACGAACGCGACGATCACCGACTGGAAGAACAGGCTGGTCCAGACCATGCCGGTCATCGAGATGCCGCTCGCGCTGCCCGACAGAACGCCGATCAGCAGCAGCACTACGCCACAACCGGTGAGCTGGTACAACAGCGTGGTGGCGGGTGGCGCTTCGGACAAGGCCGAGCAGCGGATCAGCACCGTAGTCGCCGCCCAGAACAGGCCACCCAGCACACCGAGTGCATCGCCGAGCAGCACGTCGGTCCACGCACGCGCCGACCCGGCAAAGCCATTGGAAAACGCCAGCGCAATACCGGCAAACGCGGCCAATACACCGGCCCACTGGCGCCATCCGAGACGCTCGCCAGGAATGAACAGATGCAATCCAAGCACCGTGAAGATCGGTGCGGTATACAGAAACACCGACATGTGCGACGCGGTGGTGTACTGCAGGCCGATCGCCGCGCATAGGAATTCGACTGCGAACAGGACGCCGGCGCCGATGCCTGGCCAGAATGTGCCGTCGCGCAGCGAGAATATACTGCCGCGCCACCAGATCAATCCATAGACCAGCAGCGCGGCAACCGCCGAACGCAGGCCGAGCTGCATGATCGGATTCATGTGCGGTGCGGCGGCCTTCACCGCGACCTGCTGCAATCCCCACAGCACACACAGCGCCAGCAACAACAGCATCGCGGAGGCATCCAGCGGCTTGCGTTCCGACATTGTTTTTCCTTCTTTCGTGCATTGACGCGTCATTTTAAGCGTTCGCTCCTGAGCACGTCGGCGACAGCGCCGTTACATTTCTTGACGAATAAACACTGTCCGCAGTGAACCAGTTACCTGCACTCACGTCTAACCGGATGAAAAAACGACAATTCACGAATTGCAACAACAGGCCCTGCGTAGCGCGGTCACATCGATCCGCAACCCGCAACGGGCCGCATGCTGCATTCAATAAACACAGGCATCAGTCATGGCAACACTGCACGGCATACTCGCCGAACTCGGCATCGAAGCGCCGACGATGCATCCGGAGCGAGCAACGGCTCATCAAACCGGATGGATCATCGACGAGGAATTCGCACCGGTCGAAGGCAATATCTACGAAATTGCCTTCGGCAAGATCCGCCATGCGGGGGAAGAGCAGCACGTGATCAAACGGGTCCGCATCGACGGGCCAACGCGCGCGCAATGGTTCGATCTCGACGCAGGCCGCGCACTCGACAGCGACCTGCATGCATTCAACATCAAGGCATTCCGGCAATTGATGTAGCAGTAGAAAATCTCCACTGACTATCGGTAGTCAAACGGTAGCCAAATGGTTTTCTGTAGGAAAACGCTGAATGAAATTGCAGCCGATCCGACAGGTCGTTTCATCCATCGCTGATTTCTTGCAAGCGAATGAAAAGACATACTTCAATCAACGATTGCTTCGCCGCAAACGGAACTGCACTGAACAAACAACCCGAATAATTTTTTACAAGGTGACTCAATGTTGACTTCCCAAACGTCTGCGATCCGATCCGGCTCCCGGTCCTCCCAAGCAATGTCGCCAGCGGCATGGCAACGCCAGGCCAAACTCTGGTCCAGCCTGAGAGACGTGTGCGAACTGCTGCGCATTCCCGTTGCCCTTCAACAGGACGACTTCCAGTTCCAGCACATGCAGTTCAAGACCGGCCAGCGCGTGCATACGATCGGCCAGCCGTTCGACATGCTGTACATCGTCAATTCCGGTTTCCTGAAGACCGTGATGATCGACGAGTTCGGCAACGAGCAGGTGCTCGGCTTTCCGATGAAGGGCGACATGTTCGGCATCGACGGCATTCACGGCAGGCAGTACACGACAGAGACGGTGGCACTCAGCAACTGCGACGTCATTCTTGTTCCGTTCAGGATTTTTTCCACACTGGGCCGCAGCCATGCGGAACTGGAAGCGGCGATCTACGGCGTAATGAGCCGCGAACTGGTACGCGAGCAGGCGATGGTCGGCACGCTCGGATCGCTCAGCGCCGAAGCACGCGTCGCCCGCTTCCTGGTATTCCTGTCGCAGCGCTTCGCCGAAATGGGTTATTCGGGCACGCAATTCAACCTGCGCATGACGCGCCAGGAAATCGGCAACTATCTCGGCCTGACGCTGGAAACGGTGAGCCGCACGCTGTCTGCGTTCAATGCGATCGGCCTGATCTCGGTCGATCAGCGCGCGATCGTGATGCACGACATCACCACGCTCCGGACACTGCGCCGCCTGCCGCCATCGCGCACGCGCGCCAAGGTGGAAACAGCAACGAAACGCGCGCCCGGCTCGCAGCTCGCGGTGGCCTGAAGCGCGGCGCCGGCATCGGCTAGTCGTAATAATCGTAATATTCGCCGGTCGGCGGCGCCGCGACGAGTTTCATCGTGTCGCCGAACGCGTCCGGCGGAATGTAATGCAGCGACGTCTGATGCGCCTCGACGCTTTCCCACTCCTCGATCACGATCACATGCGCCGGGTCTTTCCTGCTTTGCAGAACCCGGCAGGACAGGCAGCCGGCCGAAGCCAGGATCGTCGGCACGAATGCACGCAGGCCATCGCGCAATGCATCGCCGCCGCCTGCGTGCGCCCGGAATTCATTGATGCGCGTAATGCTCATGGTCACCTCCTCGGCATGTCGTTATTCGTCGAGTTCCTTGTAATGCCGGAAAATCCCTTGCTGGTTGAATGGCTGCCGCCGTGCCGATGACAGGTAGGCGGCAATCCGCTTGCGCGCAACGACGCGGTCATGCAATGCGACCAGGTGCGGATAGCGTGGCGTCAGCCGTTTCATCGTGCGCGGAAATG
Organism: uncultured Noviherbaspirillum sp.; assembly: GCA_966211585.1. Taxonomy (GTDB): domain Bacteria; phylum Pseudomonadota; class Gammaproteobacteria; order Burkholderiales; family Burkholderiaceae_D; genus Noviherbaspirillum. The sequence goes on from CBIHNU010000028.1 coordinate 6,966, forward strand.
CATAGCGCAAACCGGCCATCACCTGGAACATCGACAGGTCGGCATAGCTCAACGTGGCACTGGCCAGCCAGTTGTCGCCATCCGGATTGCGCGCAAGAACCATTTCGAAGTAATCGAGAAATTTCGGCAGCCGCGCGCCGGTAAAATCAGCCGCGCGGCGCAACGCTTCCGGCTTCTGGTCTTCGTAATACAGGCCGCTCGCGATCGGATGATGCGTATCGTGGATTTCCGTCACCAGATCGGCGATCGTGAGCTGCAATTGATGCACCCACAGGCGGCCGGCCTCATCGTCCGGCACCAGCCCAAGTCGCGGGCCGAGGAACAGCAGGATGTTCGCGGTCTGGCCGATGATTTGCTCGCCGGCTTTCAGGAACGGCGGTGCGAACGACGGATGCGCCACCGACTCGCTTTCCATCAGCGTTACCATCGCGGACATGCCCATGCCGCTGCGTTCGGAACGGCGTGCAACATCGACATAATCGGCCGCTGCTTCTTCCAGCGCAAGGCGAACAAATTCGCCGCGTCCCTGTATGCCGGGCCAGTAATACAGTTCATAACGCATCGGGCAACTCCACGGTTTGACGGCAATGCGGCAACAGCTGTCTCATCTCCACAGGCAGCGCGATGCCCGGCAAGTTCCGCGACATTCATCGCCGCCTGACCGCATCTTTTTTATTGCAAAAAAATCACTGTCATTCGTGCAATGCAAGGCGCAGCGCGTCTGCTGGCCTGCTTTATACAGTATCCGTATAAGCATAAGCGGTAAAAATTGTTGTGCTGTTGCGCATGGCTTATTAAAGTCGCATAGATCAAAAAATCAAACGCCTGTGCGGAAAAGATGCAGGCACACGCAGCAACCCGGGCCGCGTCGACAACGGATACCCATGAACCTGTCTTTCAAGAATATCGAAAAGCGATTTTCCGATCTGCATGTCATCGAGAATTTCAGCCGCGACATCGAACAGGGCGAGCTGGTCGCGCTGGTCGGGCCGTCCGGCTGCGGCAAGTCGACGCTGCTGCATATCGCCGCCGGCCTGGAAAAACCGAGCGCCGGCAGTGTGCTCGCCGATGGCCGCGCAATCACAGGCCCGAACCCGGAACGCATGCTGATGTTCCAGGAAAACGCGCTGTATCCATGGCTGACGCTGGCGCAAAACGTTGCGTTCGCGCTGGAGCTGCAGAAGGTCGACAAGGCCCAGGCGCGCCAGCAGGCATTCGCGTGGCTGGAGAAGGTCAACCTGAAAGGCTTTGAAGATTATTTCCCGCACCAGGTATCGGGCGGCATGCGGCAGCGCGCGGCGCTGGCGCGCGCCTTCATCTCGCAGCCGAAAGTGCTGCTGCTGGACGAACCGTTCGGCGCACTCGATGCATTGACGCGGATGACGCTGCAGGATGCGTTGCGCGACCTGATCCGCGAATCGAAGCCGACCGTGCTGCTGGTCACGCATGATGTCGACGAGGCATTGTTCCTCGCCGATCGTATCCTGGTGTTCAGCCCGCGTCCGGCGACGGTACTGAAGGAATTCAATCTGGCGCATTGCGAAAAGACGCATGACCTGTCGGAATTCGCCGCGATGCGGCGCCAGATTCTGGGACTGCTCGGCATTCACGCCGAGCAGGATGAAGTGGCAAGGTCTTTGGAAGGAGTGGAAGTATGAAAAAGCTGTCGAAACTGTTGATCCCCGCGCTGGCGATGTTCGCGATCGCAACCCAGGCCGCGGCCGCCGACAAGTTCAGGATCGGTTATCTGCGCGTGATGGATGATGCGCAGGCAATCGCCGCGTATGAAGGCGGCTTCTACAAGAAGCAGGGGCTGGATGTCGAACTGGTCGAATTCAAGTCCGGCACCGACCTGATCAAGGCGATCGTCGGCGGCCAGCTCGATACCGGCGTGCTCGGTTTCACCAACGCGGTGTCGTGGGCGTCGAAGGGCGCCGACCTGAAAGTGGTGGGCGGCGCGCAGCAGGGCTATCACGCGCTGGTGGTGCGCGATGATTCGGGCATCAACAAGGTCGCCGACCTGAAAGGCCATACGCTGGCCTCGCAAAAGGAAGGCAGCACCGCCGACACCGTGCTCAAGGGCGTGGTGCTGAAGAACGCCGGCCTGACACCGGACGACGTCAACATCATGGGCGTGAGCCCGCAGATCGCAGTGCAGTCGCTGGTCGGCAAGCGGGTCGATGCGGCTTTCCTGTTCGAACCGCAGGCGTCGATCGCGCAACTGATCGCGCCGGTCAAGCAGGTCTATGAAATCGGCGAAGTATGGCCGTTCCCGTGCATGGTCGTCATCACTTCCGGCGAAACGCTGAAGAAGAAAAAGGACGCAGTCTGGAAATCGCTCGACGCACAGCATGACGCGATCACGCTGCTGCAGAAAAAACCGGCCGAGGCCTCGAAACTGATCGCCAGCTACTTCATTTCCGAGCCGACGCTGAAGACGCTGAAGCATGGCGAAGTGCCGCGCGACCAGGTGATCACTGCCGCGATCAAGAGCCAGACTTTCAACGCCGCGCTGACCGACAAGCAGCAGGCACGGATGCAGGAACTGGCCGACATCATGCAGAAGCAGGGTTCGCTGAAGACACGGGACGGCAAGCCGTTCGAAGTCAAGGACATCCTCGACCTGAGCTGGCAGAAGGAACGCAAGCTGTAACGCAACCTGCGCCGCGGCTGACGGAAAGTGCGGCGGCGCAACGGTTGCTATACTGCGGATCTGTCTCACAGGGCGGGTCCCGTCCGCCATCGCTGCATTCGCGCAGAGACCGGCGGGCGGGACCCGCCCTACGTTTTTTCCAGCTATCCGACGCAACCCGATTGACACCACGATGAGTACCAATACCCGCCTTTCGCCGACCCGTAAAAAACTCGCAATGCTGCTCGCGATCGTGCTGATCCTGCTCGGCTGGCAGATCGCCGCCTGGTCGCTGCCCGGCTTCCTGATGCCAGGGGTGCCGAGCGTGCTGGTACGGCTGTGGCAGGACGTGCAGACTGCGCAGTTCCGCGCTTCGCTGTGGGGCAGCCTGGTACGGCTCGGCGCCGGCTACGGCACGGCGCTGCTGCTCGGAATCGGCTTCGGCCTGATCGGCGGCATACTGTTCTTCTTCCGCGAAGTGCTGAAGTCGGCCATCATCATCCTGCAGTCGATCCCGTCGATCGCATGGGTGCCGCTGTTCCTGATCCTGATGGGTTTCGGCAACCTGCCGATCATCGTCGTGGTCGCGCTGGCTGCGTTCTTTCCGGCCGCGCTGTCGGTGATGAACGCGACCGAGAGCGTGCAGAAAGTGCACGTGTCGGCGGCGCGCGTGATGGGCGCGTCGCACTGGGACATGCTCAAGCGCGTATATCTGCCAGCGGTGATGCCGGAACTGATCACCGGCGCCCAGCTCGCGTTCGGCAATGCGTGGCGCGCGCTGATTTCGGCGGAAATGCTGATCGGCTTCGGCAAGGGGTTGGGCCGCACGCTGGCCTACGCCGGTGAGACCGCCGACATGGTCGGCGTGATGACCAACATCCTGACTATTGCGATCCTGGCGCCGCTGATCGACCAGTTGATCCTGGAAAACCTCAAGCACCGTTTGCTGCGCTACCAATACGTCTGACCATGAACATGCCGACTCGCCCGCTGTTTCTGGCACCCGTGCTGGCACTGGCGTTTGTCGGCGCCAATGCCCATGCCGACAGCGCGCTGCAACGCGCGCAGCAACGCGGCAAGCTGGTGGCGGGCATCGGCTACCTGGCGCCGGCATACCAAGTGGGTGCAAAATTCCGTACGCCGGAAACCATGGACGGCACGCTGGCGGAAGAGGTCGCGAAGCGGCTGCAGGCCACGCCCGCTGCGGTCCGCGTCGCGCCGGGGCAAGCGACGCATGTGCTCGCCGCCGGCGACGCGGACCTGTTGCTGGCCTCGGCCGCCGCAGTCGACGGTACCATTGCCGTGCCGACCGGCTACATGGCCGGACCGATGGCAATCATGCGCAGCGATACCGATATCAAGCGCTGGGAGCAATTGAAAGGCCGCACGGTCTGCCTGTCCGAAGGCGGCCGCTATATCGGCACCATTGCTGCGCGTTACGGCGCGATCGAGAAAGTGTTCCGCGCGCCGGCCGACTCGCTGCTGGCGCTGCGCACTGGCCGCTGCGATGCCGCAGTACATGACGACGCGATGCTGGAAGAATTGCTGAAGCTGCCTGAATGGAAAAAGTTTTCCGCGCGGCTGCCGGCTGCCCGTCGCACGCCGCTGGTATTCGCGGTGCCGTCCGGCGATGCAAAAAGCGCCGCATTCCTACAGCAGGTCGCCAGCGACTGGCGTACCTCCGGCTTTCTGGATCAGCTGATGAAGAAGCGGGTGCGCAGCATCGCATTCGAGGTGTATCTCGATCAGGACGTGCCTGACTGCCACTAAAGCAGTTTTTCGAATCACCGTAGATACCGTCGCTGGTGCGCAGAGCGCACCCTACCGATCGTGCCCGCGTTGCGGTGCACGGTCACACTATTCTTCGCCAGCCGGCAGCCGCACCGTGTACTGCCCGGTCTTTTCGTCGCGTGTCATCTGCAGCAGGTGATGACGCTGCGCATCTTCCACCAACTCCTTGAATGAACGGTAGCCGTATGCCGATTCGGTGAAGCCGGGGCGGCGCCGCTTCATCGTCTGCTTCACCATCGAACCCCACATCTTTTCATCGCCGCGTTCGGCGCTCAGCGCTTCGATGGTTTCGACAACGAAATCGAGCGCTTCCTGCCGTCGGTCGTCGTCGGCCTTGGCCGGCGCCGTCTTGGCGCCGTCGTTGGCAGCCGCTTTCTTCGTCGGCGCTTTTTTCTCGGCCGGCTTGCGCTTCGGTTTCTGCTCGCGCACCAGGTCGTCGTAGAAAATGAACTCGTCGCAATTGGCGCTGAGCAGATCGGAAGTCGAATCCTTGACGCCGATGCCGATCACATACTTGTTGTTTTCGCGCAGCTTGGACACCAGCGGCGAAAAATCCGAATCGCCGCTGATGATCACGAACGCGTCGACATGCGACTTGGTGTAGCACAGGTCAAGCGCATCGACTACCATGCGGATGTCGGCCGAGTTCTTGCCCGACTGCCGCACATGCGGGATCTCGATCAGCTCGAACGACGCTTCGTGCATCGGCGCCTTGAAGTCCTTGTAGCGGTCCCAATCGCAATACGCCTTCTTGACGACGATACTGCCTTTCAGCAGCAGCCGTTCCAGCACGCGCCGGATGTCGAAGCTCGCGTACTTCGCATCGCGCACGCCGAGCGCCACGTTCTCGAAGTCGCAGAACAGCGCCATGTTGGTGATTTCGACTTGTCCTGCCATGCGCTACTCCCTGTGTTTGTCGTGTGATGATGGCCGCGATTGTACGCCGGAGCAAGCCAGCGTCACTTGAAGCGCTTCAATACCAGCCGTGCCGCGGCTTCCGACGATGCCGGATTCTGCCCGGTGATCAGGTTGCCGTCGACCTGTGTGTACGACTGCCAGTCCGGTCCCTTCGAGTACAGCGCGCCGCATTTCTTCAGTTCGTCTTCCAGCAGGAAGGGCACGATATCGGTCAGGCCGACCGCCGCTTCCTCGGCATCGCTGAAGCCGGTCACCTTCTTGCCCTTGACCAGCGGCGTGCCGTCTTGCGCCTTCACGTTTTTCAGCGCGCCCGGCGCGTGGCACACCAGCGCAACCGGCTTGCCGGCCTGGTACATTGCGGCGATCAGGTCGACCGATGCGCGCTCCTCGGCCAGGTCCCACAACGGGCCGTGGCCGCCCGGGTAGAACACCGCATCGTAATCGTCGGCAGAAAGCGTGGCCAGCTTTTCGGTCGCGCCCAATGCGGCCTGCGCCTGTGCATCCTGCCTGAAGCGGCGCGTCGCCTCGGTCTGCGCGTCGGGCGCATCGCTTTTCGGATCGAGCGGCGGCTGCCCGCCTTTGGGCGACGCGAGCGTGATCTGCGCACCGGCATCCTTGAACACGTAATACGGCGCGGCAAATTCTTCCAGCCAGAAGCCGGTTTTCTTGCCGGTATCGCCAAGCTGGTCGTGCGAGGTGAGAACCATCAATATTTTCATCGGGGATACTCCTTGTCGGTCGATTTGAAAGAGCGCCGGCGCGGAGGATTTGCGACGCCGGCGTTATCGTCTGAGCAATGGCGACCAAGTTGGTTCGCGGCGTGCGCGCTCACATCGCAATGGCAGGTCGGCGCCGGCCGATGCCGGTCGCCTGTTCGAACGCGTGCGCGATTTGCAGCAGCGCGAATTCGCCGCGATGGCGGCCGACGATCTGCATGCCGACCGGCAAGCCGTCATCGGTAAACCCGCAGGGTATCGACAGCGCCGGATGTGCGCTCGCGGTCACGTAGTAGCAGGAGCGCATCCAGTCGATATAGCTGTCCATGGTCACGCCGTCGATCTCGGTCACGTATGGTTGTTCGACCGGGAATGGCGGCACCTGGTTGACCGGCAGCACGATGAAATCGTATTGCTGCATGAACTGATGCATGCGCTGGAACAGCGCGGTGCGCAGCTTTTCCGCGCGCGCCAGCTGCAATGCGCTCAGCTTGCGGCCGGCCTCGATGTTCCAGACCACGGTGTCCTTCAGCACGCCCGGATGCTGGTCCATCACCGCGCCGAGCTGCAATTCGAAACTGAACGCGCGCAACGCCATGAACACTTCATGCGCGTCGCGGAAATCCGGGCAGGCATCGTCGACGATGCAGCCGAGCTGTTCGAACACGCCGCGCTGCGTGTCGATGATGCCGCTCACACGCCTGTCGACCGGCAGCCCGCCCATGTCTGAGCTCCAGGCGATGCGCACGCCCTTGAAGCTGCGCGCCAGCGGTTCGCGAAAACGCGCACCGTCTTCGCTGATCGACAGCGGATCGCGCGCGTCGGGTCCGGCCATTGCCGACAGGTATAACGCGAGATCTTCCACGTTGCGCGCCATCGGGCCGGTGACCGACAGGCTGCCCCAGCCGTCGAGTGTCGGCAGCTGCGGCACGCGGCCGACCGATGGCCGCAAGCCGACCACGTTGCAGAAATTCGCCGGACAGCGCAGCGAGCCGCCCATGTCGGTGCCGTCGGCCAGCGGCACCATGCCGGCGGCGAGCGCGACGGCCGAGCCGCCGCTGGAACCGCCGCAGGTCTTCGATAGATCGTACGGGTTGCGCGTTGCGCCGAACACCGCGTTGAAGGTCTGCGAGCCGGCGCCGAATTCCGGCGTGTTGGTCTTGCCGATACTGATCGCGCCGGCCTGCTGCTGCCGCTCCACGGCGAGCGCGCTGCTGGTGGGAATGAAGTGTTCATATACCCTGGAGCCGAAGGTGGTGCGCATGCCGCGGGTCAGCAGCAGATCCTTGTGCGCGACCGGCAGGCCGTGCAGCGGACCGAGCGCCGCGCCGCGCGCCTGCGCCTCATCCGCTGCAGCGGCGGCCGCGAGCGCCTGTTCCGCATGCAGCGTGACGATCGCATTCAGCCTCGGATTGACATCGGCGATGCGCGCCAGATGCGCTTGCATCAGTTCGCGCGCGGATAAATGGCCGGCGCGGATTTCCGCGGCCATCGCGTTGGCACTCAGGAAACACAGGTCTTGGGTCATGGTCGAATCCCGATAAAAGCGGCCCGTCTTCCCGATTGGAAGCACGGCAAGGCTATTATCGATTCAAACGACGCGGCGTGCTGGCGGCCGCGCCCAGCCGCCATTGATCAATGCGCCAGCAACTTGCGCCGGTCCGGCGACAAGTGCACCACTTTCGGCGCCGGCGTTGCGGCCAGCGTCGGTGCCGGATCCAATATCAGCTGGGGCTCGGTCGATCCGAGCTCGAATACCGACACCGCGTCGCCGAGCAATGCGGCGCGCTCCTGCATGGTGCTGGCCGCAGACGCGGCTTGTTCGACCAGCGCGGCATTGTGCTGGGTCATCTCGTCCATTTTCGCGACCGCGCGATTGACTTCCTCGATACCGGAACTCTGTTCCTGGCTGGCAATGGAAATTTCGCTCATGATAGTGGCCACCTGCATCACCGACTTGACGATTTCTTCCATCTGCTTGCCGGCCTGCGTGACCAGCGCATTGCCGTTTTCGACGCGATCGACGGAGTCGCCGATCAGCTGTTTGATTTCCTTCGCCGCCTGCGCCGATCGTTGCGCCAATGTGCGGACCTCGGTAGCGACCACCGCAAAGCCGCGGCCCTGTTCGCCGGCGCGTGCCGCTTCGACTGCCGCATTCAATGCGAGGATGTTGGTCTGGAATGCGATGCCGTCGATCACGGAAATGATGTCGACGATCTTCTGCGAACTCTCCTTGATCGAGCCCATCGTGCCGACCACACGCGCCACCACTTCGCCGCCATGCACCGCGCTCTCCGATGCGGAACCGACCAGCCGGTTGGCCTGCTGCGCATTTTCCGCGTTGTGCTTCACGGTCGAGGTCAGTTGCTCCATCGCCGATGCGGTCTGTTCGAGCGCGCTGGCCTGCGCTTCGGTGCGGGCGGACAAGTCCATGTTGCCGGCCGCAAGCTCGCGTGACACCAGCGCGATTTCCTGCGTACCCTTGCGCACGTCGCCGACGATGCCGGACAGGTTCTCGTCCATCTCTTTCAGCGCCAGCAGCAGCTCGCTGGTTTCATCCTTGCCGCTGACCTGGATCTGCGCGCCGAGCTTGCCGGATGCCACCCGCTTCGCGACCGCGACCGCATCATGCAGCGGTTTTGTGATGCTGCGCGTCGTGAGCCACGACAGCAGACCGCCGGTGGCCAGCGCCAGTGCGCCCATCAGCACCAGCAGCCAAGTCATCCGCACACCTTGTGCTTCGGTGCTGTCGAGCAGTCCGGCGACGTCCGCATGCTGCATGTCGACCAGCGTGTCGATCTCGTGGATCGCCTGCTGGTTCAGCGGATCGATGCGGCTGGAGATCAGCTTGCCGGCGCCTTCGTTCGAGTAGCTCTTGACCATCTCGATCGCTTCCTTGAACGGCGCGTCGGTCGCCTGGTTCAGCGCCGCGATTTTCGCGACCAGCGCCTTCTCGGTATCGTTCAGATGCAGTTCCAGCAGCTTGTCCTGTGCAGCGAGGAATTTTTTGCGCTGCGCCTCCGCCTTCGCTTCTTCGCGCATCATGTCCGGCGTGCTGTATTGCAGGCCGACGTTGCGCATCGCGATGCCGCCTTCGAGCACCGCACCGCGCATCGTGTTGGCCAGCACCGCCTTTGCATTGGCGCGTTGCAGACCACGGTTGGTTTCATGTCGGGAATTGGTGGTGATGATGATGTCGGCGGCCAGCACGCACAGGATCATGACCAGGATGATGCCGAAACCGATACCCAGCCGGGAACCGATTCTCACGGTACGCAAGTTCATTGTTGTCTCCCCCCGGTCGCAAGGTCCGGAATGTAATGAAATCGTGCCGCCGGATCGTGGTGATCCAGATTATGTATTGTTGTATTGCGGACGATTTCCAAATAATAAGCCACTAAAGCTTTTCAAGTCTACGGCACGATGTCAAGCGAGCGGATACGGTAAAAACACTATTGGAAATTTGATATCTCCAAATACCAACAATCGATGCGTCGTGTATCCGTGCCACATGCGCGCGGCGGCGGCGTCAAGCGCGTGGTAATCTTGCCAATGACGGACGGCCGGACATCCGGCAGACCTGCACACACTCTTGCAGCGTATGAAAATCCAAATCGCTTCCGACCTGCACCTGGACATTCTGCAAACCCGGTTCCCCGATTACCGCGTGATCGAGCCGGCCGATGTCGACCTGCTGGTGATCGCCGGCGACATCCATCGCAGCACGAGGGCGATCGCCACGTTTGCGGACTGGCCGGTGCCGGTCGTCTACGTGCACGGCAACCATGAGCTTTATCACGAACAGTACCCGGACCTGATTGGCGAACTGCGTATCGCGGGCGCGCGCGGCAACGTGCATTTCCTCGAATGCGACGAGTATGTGGCGGGCAAGGTACGCTTCCTCGGCTGCTGCCTGTGGACCGATTATCAACTGCCCGGCACCGATCCGGCCGCCGCGATGCGCGAAGCCGGGCAGGTGTTGCGCGACCACCAGGTGATCGGCACCGGACACGGCGCATTCACACCCGAGGACGCATTGCAGATCCATCGGCAATCGCGCGCATGGCTGCAGAAAAAACTGGACCAGCCTTTCGCCGGCAGCACCGTCGTCGTCACGCATCATGCGCCGCATCCGAACTCGATACATCCGCGCTTTGCCGGCCTGCCGCTGAACGCGGCGTTCACCAGCGACCTGACGCCGCTGATGGGCAAGGCCGCGCTGTGGATCCACGGCCATGTGCACGACAGTTTCGATTATTCGGTGGCCGGCACGCGCGTGATCGCCAATCCGCGCGGCTATGCCGCGAACCGCCGCAGCGCGGCGACATCGGCGCAGCTGGAGTGGGAAAACCCGCATTTCGATCCGCGACTGGTGATCGAGATTTGAGCAGCATTTGAGCAGGGCTTGCGCTTTTGATATCCCATCGCCGTGCCGAATTCTCCGCTGCAGACTGCTTTCCATAATGTGATAATGACTGGAAAAAGCCCGCACCCACAAGTGGGCATATGGACATCGTCAGGAATCCCGGAATGAACAAGCATCGTTTGCCTGGCACAACAGAGGGAGAATCCGTCGCGCGCGACGCAACGCCCGAGAACGCGCTTGGCCACGCAGAGCAGGCGCTACGCGCCAGCGAGGAGAAGTACCAGCACATCCTCGAAACCATCGAGGATGCGTATTACGAAGTGGACTTGCGCGGCGACCTGTTGCTGTGCAACAGCGCGCTCTGCCGCATGCTCGGTTATAGCGCGAGCGAACTGATCGGCGTCAACAACCGCCGCCTTCAGTCGCCCGAGATGGCCGCCCGCGTGTTCAAGATCTTCAACGAGGTTTACCGCACTGGCGTCACCGCGCACAGCTTCGACTGGGAGATGATTCGCAAGGACGGCAGCACCGTGGTCAGCGAGGGTACGGTTCAACTGGCGCGCAATCTTGAGGGCGAGGCGACCGGCTTCCGCGGCATCCTGCGCGACGTCACCGAACGGCGCAAGGTCGAGCAGGCGCTGCGCGAAAGCGAAGAGAAATACCGCAGCATCCTCGAAACCATCGAAGACGCGTATTACGAAGTGGATTTGCAAGGCAATTTCGTGCTGTGCAACGGCGCGTTCTGCCGCATGTTCGGCTATACCGAAAGCGAGCTGATCGGCACCAACCACCGGCACCTGCATACGCCGGAAGTGTCGACCGAAATATTCAAGGCCTTCAACACCGTCTACGACACCGGCGCGCCAATCACCAGCTTCGACTGGGAAACCATCTGCAAGGACGGCACCCGGCTGACCAACGAAGGTTCGGTGCAACTGGTGCGCAACCTGAGCGGCGAGCCGGTCGGATTTCGTGGCATCCTGCGCGACGTCACCGCGCGCCGCGAAGTGGTGCAGGCGTTGCGCGAAAGCGAGGCGCGTTTCCGCGCGCTGACCAACCTGTCGTCCGACTGGTACTGGGAACAGGATGCCGATTTCCGCTACATCTGCATGGAAAGCCGGCACAAGAATGCCGATTCGACACAGGCGTCGTTCCTCGGCAAATGTCCGTGGGAGACCGAGCTCGACATCGAGACCAGTGGCGGCTGGGAAGCGCACCGCGACATGCTGATCGCGCGCCGGCCGTTCCGCGACATCGTGATGCATCGCATGCTGTCCGGCGACCGGCCGTATTACATCAGCGTCAGCGGCGAGCCGATTTTCGATGGCCGCGGCAACTTCACCGGCTATCGCGGCGTATCGCGTGAAATCACCGAGCAGAAGATCGCCGAAGAACGGATCCAGCATCTGGCGACGCATGACGCGCTGACCGGCCTGCCCAACCGCGTGATGTTCAGCCATCTGCTGACCACCGCGATTCCGGTCACGGAGCGGCATCAGCGCGGCCTCGGCGTACTGTTCATCGATCTCGACCGCTTCAAGTTCATCAACGATTCGCTCGGCCACGAGGCTGGCGACACGCTGCTGAAAGAGATCGCGACCCGCTTCAAGAAAGTGCTGCGCGCGAGCGATGTCGTGGCGCGCCTCGGCGGCGACGAATTCGTGGTGCTGATCCAGGACATGGCCGACGCGGCGGAGGCGGCGGCGGTGGCGCGCAAGATCATTTCGGCGGCGATCAAGCCGATGATGCTGATGGGCCGCGAATGCCGCGTCACCGCCAGCATCGGCATCGCGCTCTATCCGCACAACGGGCACGACGAGCAGACGCTGATGAAGAATGCCGACATCGCGATGTATTTCGCGAAGGAGGAAGGCAAGAACAATTTCCAGTTCTATTCGACCGACATCAAGTCGCAATCACTGGAGCGCCTGACGCTGGAAGCCAACCTGCGGCGCGCGCTGGAAAACAACGAGTTCTCGCTGCACTATCAGGCCAAGCTCGATCTCGCCAGCCGCACCATCACCGGCGTCGAAGCGCTGCTGCGCTGGGACAATCCGGAGCTGGGTTCGGTGCCGCCGAACCGCTTCATCCCGGCTGCCGAGGAGACCGGCCTGATCGTCTCGATCGGCAAGTGGGTGCTCAAGACCGCCTGCGCGCAGAACATGGCATGGCAGCGCACAGGCTTGCCGCCGGTGCGCATGGCGGTCAATCTGTCGGTGCGGCAATTCGCCGACACCCACCTGCTGAACGACATCGCCGACATCCTGCGCGACACCGGCATGCCGGCCGAATTGCTCGAACTGGAAATCACTGAAGGCATGGTGATCCACAATCCTGTCCATGCGCTGAAGCTGCTGACCGCCATCAAGCAAATGGGCGTGCGGCTGGCGATCGACGATTTCGGCACCGGCTATTCGTCGCTCGGCCAACTCAAGAACTTCCCGATCGACACGCTGAAGGTCGACCGCTCTTTCATCCGCGACATCGCGACCAATGCGGAAGACAAGGCAATCACCAAAGCGATCATCGCGATGGGTAAGACGCTGAGCCTGACCGTGGTCGCGGAAGGGGTCGAGACGATGGAACAGGAAGCGTTCCTGCGCGAGCATGCATGCACCGAAATGCAGGGCTATTATTTCAGCAGGCCGGTACCGGCCGGAGAATTCGCGACCTTGCTGGCAAAGAACGAGCACTGAGTTGCGCCGCGACGCCAGCGGATCCGCAGCGCCTTGCTTGCGATGGCTGGAGAGAAGGAGAACGACATGAGCGAAACGAAAGACCACGGCGACTGGCGCGACAACGGCGTGCGCGTTGTGCGCGGCGACAATCTCGACACGAATACCGCGCAGACGCCCGGCATGAACCGTGCGGCCGCGATCAACTACGCGCGTGTCGGCGCGCAAAAGCTGTGGGCCGGCACGGTCACCATTCATCCGAAAGCGAAAACCGGCGCCCATCATCACGGCGCGCTGGAAAGCGTGATCTATGTGGTGCGCGGACGCGCGCGCATGCGCTGGGGCGATGCGCTGGAATATACCGCCGAAGCCGGCCCCGGCGATTTCATCTACGTGCCGCCGTATGTGCCGCACCAGGAAATCAATGCCAGCGACGAGGAACCGCTGGAGTGCGTGCTGGTGCGCAGCGACAACGAGGCGGTGGTCATCAATCTCGATATCGCCGCAGTCGAAAAGCCGGAACAGGTGCACTGGGTGGACCCGATCCACAAGCATCCGCATGATTGATTTGCGCAAGCGGGTCCGTTTTTCGCGGATGATGCGGCCCCGATTGCGCTGGTCAAACTGGAAACCGGAAAGCCCCATCCCTCGCGGAGCGGCGGGCTGTTTTGTCGCCGTAAAAGTCACGCCGTAATCGGCAATTTCCCTGCCCCTCCGTCTCATCTGCCCCACAACAGGCAGCCGGCCTGGATGCGCGAAAAGCACGCCATTGCCGTAGCGGCCCAACAGCATTGCGCAAATTCCTTGCGGCAGCGCCTTGCTTTGCCATCGATCAAAAGTATTGCGTGCGACGCCGCCGCGTTGGGCGCTGCTTTCGCCAATAGCCGGTGGCCATGGCACAGCCGTCGGCTTCGGCGTGGTCGGCGGAATCGGTCCTCTGCGGCCAGCATCCCGAAATTTTTGACCTGTATCAATCGGGGATTCCGGTGCCCGCCCTACCATCAGTAGCGCCTTTGCGGCAGCCGGCGCATGCGCGCAATTTCCATCGTTCACCTGCTCCGCCGTGATCGGCCATTCGCGATCGAAGAGAGCAATCGCGGCACGCATCGACGAACTGTGGCCGGGTCCGGACAAGGCATCGTTTGCGACCGGTTCCTGCTATCCGATCGGCGGCGGTTATCTGTCGCAATGGCGCAGAGCGCTTGCCCAAAAAAGGACATGCCCATGCATTCCGTCATCCGCCGTTGCCTACTGTGTCTGTGCCTTGCGCTGCTTGCCGATAGCGCATTCGCCGTGCGCAGCGCGGTTACCCGTACCGAGGCCGGCAACAGTTATTACAGCGGCGGCGAGCTGACGGTAAACGAACCAGTGCAGGGCGATCTGTTTGCCGCCGGCGGCCACGTCACGCTCGCACAGCCGGTCGGCGCCGATGCGGCAGTCGCAGGCGGCAACGTGGATATCCGTTCGGACGTCAACCAGGATCTGCGCGCGGCGGGCGGCAATGTGCGCATCACCGGCCAGATCGGCGGCGAGCTGCTGGCGGCCGGCGGCACCGTGCATCTCGCCGACAGCGGCGTCGTTTCCGGTTCGTCGCTGCTGGCCGGCAGCAATGTGATCGTGGACGGCAGGCTGGGACGCGGTACCAGGATTTATGCGAATCGCATCGTGTTCAACGGTGAGATCGATGGCGATGCCCATTTCCATGCGCAGGAAATCATGTTCGGGCCGCGTGCCCGAATCGACGGCAACTTGTTCTATGCCAGCGTGTCGCCTTTGCCCGAAGAAGAGCTGACCAAGGTATCCGGGCGCGTGCTGCGCGAAGGGACGCCGGCGAACTGGAGCGAGCGCACGACGAACGATGCCGCTTCGTGGCTTCATCCGATTTTCTTTTTCAGCATGCTGGCCAGCGGCTTCGTGCTTTACCTGCTGTTCCCGAACGCGGTCAACGGCGCACGCAACAGCATTGCGCGCGCGCCGTTGCGCAGCATTCTGGTCGGCCTGGCGCTGCTGTTCACGCTGCCACCGGTCGCGCTGATCCTGATGCTGACACTGATCGGCTTGCCTATCGGGCTCGGCCTGTTCGCGCTGTATCCGCTGCTGCTGATGCTCGGCTATCTGGCGGCGGCATTCTTCATCGGCCGCAAACTGGCCGATGCCTTCCGGCAGCCAGCGGAATTCAACAAGCGCAAGCAGGCGCTGTTTCTCGCCGCCGCATTGCTGGTTCTGTCGCTCGCCGGCGCGGTTCCGGTGCTGGGCTGGCTGTTCGTGTTCGTAGCGCTGGTCGCCGGTGTCGGCGGCTGGACGATCTGGGCGGTACGCGGCTATCGAAGCACGTCGACGGCCCCTCCCGCCGCCGGTCCGGCGCCATGAGATCCGCGCCGCCTACCCTGACTGGATCACACCATGCAAAACGATACCGACTTTGAATACCCGGCACTCGGACTGGCTTCCGTGGATCGCGCACATCGCGCGCTGTTGAACACGCTCGCCGAGCTGGCGCGGGTTTCCGACCAGGAGTTCGCGAATAGCTATCCGTCGCTGGTGGCCGCGATCGAACGCGATTTCCGCGAGGAAGAATTGCTGATGGAAAGGGTTGGACTAGCCTCGTTCCAGTCGCATCTCGAACAGCATGCGCGTGTGCTTAGTGCACTGCACCATGCGGCATCGCGGGTTCTGGCAGGCGATTTCGGGGCGGGACGAGAGGTAGTTGCACTGCTGCCGCAGTGGCTGCTGCTCCATATCCCGGCCATGGACAAAGAGCTGACGGAGGCCCTGCGTTAGCCATTTTCCACTCGATGCTGATCCCCGGAAACGGCAAAAAAAAAACCCGCGGACCTTGCGGTTCGCGGGTAAATCCAATTCAAGAGAGTTGGAGGAGACAGGTGAATATTACCGCGTTGCAGCAAATAACGCAGCTTTTGATTTGGAATAACAGTTATTCCAAATTTGAATAACTTGTTCCCGCACAGAAAAGAAAAGCCCGCCGCACTGGAGCGCGGCGGGCTTGTGTCCCTCTGTCTCGATCCTGAACTGGATTTTTATGCCGCGAATATTACCCCATTTTCACAGCGTCAAGAACAGAATCCGGGGCAAACAGCTTGTCGTATGCTGCCAGCAGCGTCGGTGCATTGCACTGCCCTGCATGTCCGGGCTCAGCGTATCCAGCCCGAAGAAGCGCTCGCTGCGATCCAGCAAGGCCTCGGCCTGACGCACAGTATCGGCGCCATACAGCAGCATCAGCGAACGGCGATAGTCGTCGACATTGCCGAGGTGGAAATGGGGTTTGAACAAGGCAATGCCGATGCAGCCCCGACGCATACAGGGCTCGCCGGCTGCCGGCACAGTTCAGTCGTTCAGCGCCGCTTTCGCCGCTTGTTCCGGCGTCAAGCCGTCATAGAACTGATCGGTGAACCACTCGACCTGTTCTTCGATATGTTCCTGCGCCTGCGCCAGGGTGGCGCCGCCGGCTACCAGAAAACCTTCCACCTCGGTACACCATTTGATCAGTGCCTCGGTTTCCGGGTCGAGTTTTTCTTTCTTTGCCATCATCGTATCTTTCGTTGTTTTCAGGAAGCCCGGGAATATTAGCGGATCAGGCATTACCTGCTTCCGGAAAGCTGCTACGGCAAAGGCTAGATCGGAAATTCCGATGTGCCACCTTCGCTGCTTCCATAGCTTTGCAATGCGGAGAAGTGCAGTTTTCCCTCATTCAAGGCCTGCACGATAGCGTCCAGTTGCGCATCATTCGGCGCAACATACACCATCGCCTGGTCGATCGCATTATCCCAGCACTTCGAATAAGGCACTTCGTCTTCCTTCATCGTTTTCGCGGCAAAGGTGCCGTCGTCGAGTTCACCAAACAAGGTGACCATGGGAGCGTTTCCGGAGGAGTTTTGTACAGTCAGACTCATGGCTTTTTCCATTCATTGGGTTTGCAGTAACAGGGAGGCGGCCGCAGGCCATGACGTTGGACGGAGAAACAGGCGGGAAGTTGCTTTTTCCGGAGGGCGGATAGCGCGAGGGCCGGCGACGAGAAGCGGCCGCCGCAACCGGATCAGTTTTTCGAATCCCGCATGCCCAGCGGCGTCGCCACCTCTTCCAGCGACTTGCGCTCCGCATTGACACCGAAGCGCAACGCCAGCATACCGGCCAGCATGGCCAGCGCGGCGCCGATCGCGTAACCGACGGCCACCGCATCGCGGCTGCCGCCCTGTATCAGCCAACCGAACAGGGCTGGCGCGACAAAACCGCCGGTGCCGGTGCCAATGGCATAGAAAATCGAAATCGCCAGCGCCCGCATCTCCAACGGAAATACTTCGCTGACAGTGAGATAGGCGGAACTGGCGGCGGCCGATGCGAGAAAAAATACGCCCGACCAGCATAGCGCCTGGGTCAGCGCCGTCAGCCAGCCCTGCATGAAAGCCCAGCCGGTCAATGCCAGGCCCACGCCGGTGAACACATACGTGAACGCAATCATCCTCCGCCGGCCAAAGCTGTCGAACAAGGGGCCCAGCAAAAAGGGGCCGAGCACATTGCCCAGCGCGAACGGAAAAATATAAAGCGCCACGCTGACTTCCGGCACGCCGTAAAAGCGCGTGAGCACCAGCGCGTAGGTGAAGAAGATCGCGTTGTAGAAAAACGCCTGCGCCACCATCATCGTCATCACCACTACGCTGCGCGCGCGATAACGCCGCAACAGCACTTCGGCCACCTTGCGGTACGACGGCATGCCGTGGCCGGCAAATGCCAGTCCGCGCATCGCCGGTTCCAGCGTTCCATGCTGCTGCTCCACCTGCGTTTCGATATGGCTGACGATGCGATGCGCTTCGTCGCCCCTGCCGTGCATCAACAGCCAGCGCGGACTTTCCGGCACATGGCGCCGCACCAGCACGATCGCGGCCGCCAGTACCGCGCCGAGCAGGAAGCAGGCGCGCCAGCCCAGCGCCGGCCCGAGCACGCGCGGATCGAGCAGCAGCAGGCTCAGTCCCGCGCCAAGTGCCGCGCCGATCCAGAAACTGGAATTGATCGCCAGATTCACGCGGCCGCGCACGCGCGCCGGAATCAGCTCGTCGATCGCGGAATTGATCGCCGCGTATTCGCCGCCGATGCCAAAGCCGGTCATCAGCCGGCACAGCGCGAGGAAGGTGAAGCTGGTGGAAAAAGCCGTGGCGAGCGTCGCGAGCATGTACACCGCCAGCGTGATCATGAACAGCTTCTTGCGTCCGAGGCGGTCGGTCAGCCGTCCGAACACGAGGGCGCCGACCACGGCGCCGCCGATATACAGCGAACCGGTCCAGCCGACCTGCGTCGCACTCAGCGCCAGCGTATCGGCGCGCTGCAGCACGCTGCCGATGGAGCCGACCAGCGTCACTTCAAGGCCGTCGAGCACCCATGCAACGCCGAGTGCGATCACGACGCGCCAGTGCCACCACGACCAGGGCAGGCGGTCGAGGCGGGCGGGGATATGGGCTGGAGTGTGTTTCATGCGCTTCCGTGTTTTAAGTGTAGGAAATTGTCGACATGCTTGCGCTGTTATGGATCATGCAAACAGCTTGGCCAGCATGCCCATTCGGATATTGATCCCATGCACGGCAGAAGCGGAGACGTTCACCTTGTGTTGATCGTTCTCGCTGTGTCAACAGAAAATATTACTTGGACAACTCGCTTCGACCGCGTCGAATTGGCTCGCGCCGGCTTCAATCCGGATCGCAGCGCTGTGCAAAAACATTTGCAGTTTCTTGCGTTCATATACGCAAGACACCTTGCGAGAGGTAAGATGTTTTCATTCAATCCTGAAACACAGGTGATGTAATGGCTGCCCACATTCTGGCGCTCGATATCGCAGGAAATCCGTTCGACTGGATCGCTCCGCAAGATGCGGTGCTCTATTACGCGGCTGGCAAAGTCGCGTGGGAGCTGGGCGAGCGCGAACTGGTTTTCCGCGGCGGCTATTCGCGCCTCGGCGTGCAGTCGCGCATTGCGGTGAAGCCGATCATCGCGATCGCCGGCAGCGAAATCATGGCGCGCATGCTGCGCAAGGAACTGCCGCTCGGGAACCAGAACCATCTGCTGTTCAAGCGCGATCGCTATACCTGTGCGTACTGCGGCGATTGCCTCACGCACAAGGAGTTGTCGCGCGATCACATCCTGCCGCAGTCACGCGGCGGCAAGGATACCTGGATGAACTGCGTCACCGCGTGCCTGGATTGCAATCACGAAAAAGGCGACAAGCTGGTCGATCATTTCCGCCCGCTGTTGTACGTGCCGTATGTGCCGTGCCGCGCGGAGCACTATCTGCTGAGCGGTAGAAACGTGTTGGCGGATCAGCATGATTATCTCGCCGCAAGATTGCCGCGCCACAGCCGTCTGCTTTAGCATGATCGCGCCCCATGCTTTTTCGGCAACCACGCAAGCCGCTTCTCGCTGTGCCGTGTTGGATAAAAAAAGACAACTCGCATCTGCATGGGTATGAGCAGACGCCGAAAGGCAGGCGCGCATGCGCTGCATCAACAGCAATGCATACAAGAGCGACAGCCGATCTTTCCGCAACAGGTAAGCGAGCCTGCCATGCTCGGCATGAAGAAGGCGACAGCGACCGCAAATAGTTCAACGAGCACCTCGCGCCCTTGAGGCGCTTCCTCACAAAGCAAGTCCATCGTCCGTGGAACAAGAACCATGGCGAAATCCGCGCAGTGATCGATGCGCGCAGCACCATCAAGCAGCATATCCTGCAGCACCCGGAGAATTTTGTGGCGATTCAGACTTGAGAAAACAAGCTGGAATGCAATGCCGCCTGGAAACTAGTAAAACTACGAGGTTTCTTGACAATAACCCAAGCCATTTCTATGTTTCAAACAGTTGCGTCTGTGAATTCCGAGACGTCTGGACGCAGCCCAAAAAAACATCAACGGAGACAAAAATGGCATTTACCCTTGGTATTGCCGCCCGAACCGTATTGGCGGTCGGCGGCGCACTTCTCTCTTCGGCGGTTTTCGCAACCGTCGTCACCCTTCCGAAATACAACGTCAGCGTTTCCACCGTTTCGGTGTCGGGTATTTCATCGGGCGGCTACATGGCCGCGCAGATGCATTTCGCCTACTCCAAGACTATCCGGAAGGGCGCCGGTGTCATCGCCGGCGGACCGGTCTATTGTTCGCAGGGGAACGTCTTCATCGCAACCGGCCCATGCATGGCGGATACCGGTTCACGGGATCTGTCTTACCTGATCTCGGTCATCGACACCTGGTCGGGCAACGGCTATATCGATCCGACCTCCAACCTCGCGAACTCCAAGGTCTACCTCTTTTCCGGCACCATCGATTCCACCGTCAAACAGCCGGTGATGAACGACCTAGACACGATGTACAAGCATTACATCAGCAGCACGAACATCGTCTACAAGAACAATATCGCCGCCGAGCATTCGCTGCCCACCGATTACTACGGCAATCCATGCAGCGTCAACGGCGATCCCTACATCAACAACTGCAACTTCGATGCGGCCGGCGAGATCCTGAAATGGCTCTATGGATCGCTGAATCAGAAAAACGTCGGCACGCTCGGCGGCACCTTTGTCAATTTCAACCAGAAAGCGTTCTGGGGCAATTTCGACCCGACCAGTCACGGCATGGCCAACGACGGCTGGGCCTATGTGCCGGCCAATTGCGCCGCCGGCCAGGCATGCAAGCTGCACGTGGTGTTCCACGGCTGCAAGCAGAATGTTGCGACGGTGGGATCGCAGTTCTACAAGAACACCGGCTATAACCGCTGGGCCGACACCAACAACATCATCATCCTGTATCCGCAGGCGAACACGACCTCCGCCAATCCCAACGGCTGCTGGGACTGGTGGGGCTACGACGACGTGAATTTCCCGGCAAAGAGCGGCGGCCAGATGGTGGCGGTCAAGACCATGATCGACCGCATCGTCAGCGGCGACAATGCCGCGCCCTACACTTGCTCGCACTGGTACGACAGCAACGTCGACCACGTCTATTACGGCCGCGCCTATACCTCTGGCGGCAACGTGTATGCAACCAATTCGAACCAGTACCTCGGTTATTACTCGGCGTTTGCCTATACCGATGTCCGGCGTACTTCGGCTGGCTATTATGCGTATGGAAGTTGTCCGTGAGATTGAACGGCGGCGGCCGCGCGAAGCGGCTCGCCGCTGTTCTTGCCGACGACACAATGCATGCGGATTTTTTCAGACGGCGATCGCGGGCCCGGGAACCCGGCTCTGTGTCGTCCCTTGATATCGCACAACTCCACCTTTGATGCAGCGCGACCTCCTCCCACCAGCCGCGTGAAATCTTTGATCTGCGTCACCCTTCAAAAACACCCTCGTCATCAGGAGACAATCATGCCCAGAAACGCCGTGCGATGGCTTGCCATTGCAGCCCTGTCACTCCCTCTGCTTTCCGCTTTTGCCAATGACGGCAATAACGCCAACAACAACGTCGGTAACAACGCCTCCAGCAGTCAGGGCAGCGACAAGACCCTGCGCATCACGCAATACGGATGGGTCGAAGGCGCTTGGGACAAGGACTCCCAGACCTATGCCTGGAAGGGTGTGCCCTTCGCGCAGCCGCCGGTCGGCGAATTGCGCTGGCGCGCGCCGCAGGACCTGGCGCCATGGAACGGCACGCGCGTAGCCACCAAGTTCGGCCCCGCCTGCGCCCAATACGGCCGCATCTATGGCCCCGGTGCGAACAACCGCTATGACGCAACCATCGGCACCACGCTGAACCAGGCCGTCGGTAGCGAAGACTGCCTGTACCTGAACATCTGGCGCCCCGCCAATGCCAAACCGAATCTGCCGGTGATCGTGTTCTTCCACGGCGGCAGCAACGTCTCCGGCTACACCGCCGACCCGGTGTACGACGGCGCCAACCTCGCCAAGGCCACCAACTCCATCGTCGTCACCCCCAACTTCCGTCTCGGCATCCTCGGCTTCCTCAACCTCGGACAGTTGAAGAGCGGCGCAGACGCCGACACCGCCAGCGGCAACTTCGCCATTCTCGACAACATCAAGGCGCTGGAATTCCTGAAACAGAACATCGCCAACTTCGGCGGCGACCGCAACAACATTACGATCATGGGCCAGTCCGCCGGCGCGATCAATGTCGATGCGCTGCTCACCTCGCCCAAGCTCGCCGATGCGGCGACCAAGCTGTTCCACCGCGCGGTGTCGCTCTCCGGCGGCCTCTCGCTCGCGTCCAACCTGCCGCCGGGCACGATTCCGACCATGTCGCCGGCCTCCACCTATGCCGCGCAAAGCAACGCGCTGCTGTGGAACCTGCTGGTCGCCGACGGCAGCGCCGCCAACATCCCCGCCGCACAGGTGCAGGCCGCCAGCATGAGCGACCCGCAGGTCGCAGCCTACCTGCGCAGCAAGCAGCCGTCCGAACTCTTCGCCACGCTGCTCACCCGGCTCGCGCCGCAAGGCCTGGCCGGCTCCGGCCCGATCCCTGAAGGACACGTCGTCTCCGAAAACCCGATCAACGCGATCGCCCAGAACCGCTACGTGAAAGTGCCCGTCCTGGTCGGCAACACGCACGACGAAGGCAAGCTGTTCCCACCTTTCCTCACGCTGGTGAGCGGCATCCCCGGCAGCGCCCGCATCGTCAGCGACGCGCAGCTGTTCGCCAACCACTTCAACTACCGTCCGAATGACCCGCCGCAAACCACAGTGGAAGAATGGATCGCGCCCGGCTACCTGCCGGTGAACCAGCCTGTCACCGGCTTCACCGCCCGCGCCGAGCAGTTCAACCGCATCTTCTTCCTCGCCAGCCGCGACAACATCCTCAACGCGCTGAAAAACGCGCAACCGGACGTCTGGTACTACCGCTTCGACTGGGACGAGGAGCCGGCCCCGTGGAACGACATCTACGGCGCCGCCCACCTGTTCGACCTGCCCTTCGTCTTCGGCAATTTCGGTCCCTCGCTGTTCGCCAACATCATGAACACCAGCGCCAACAAGCCGGGCCGGCTCGAACTCTCGAACGCGATGATGCACAGCATAGGCACCTTCGCCCGTCGCGGCGACCCGAACAACGACGCGCTGGGCGTGCAATGGCCGACCTGGCCGATGGGGCTGATCTTTGATGCGACGAAAACGCAGAAGGTGATCGGGGTGGAGGCGATTGCGCCGGCGTTGCCGTAGGAGAGGAAAGAGCTGAAGAATAAGTGAGGCCGCCGGCCTCACTTATTCAACGCCTCCAGCGGCGGCCATGCCACAACGAGGCGGTCTTTTCCTGAGCGCCGGCAGATCAGCGCGCCACCGGCATCATCAGTTGCGGGCGCGCGTCCTGATGCAACTCATATTCACGAAAAGCATCCGCAAGTGCCGTCAGGAACTCCTCTTCCTCCCAAGGCTTGGTCAGGAACTTGAAGATGGCGCCATGGTTGACTGCATCGGTCACCGATTGCAGATCGGTATAGCCGCTTAGCACCATGCGAATGATTGCCGGATACATCTGCTTCACGCGTGACAGAAACTCGGTGCCGCTCATGCCCGGCATGCGCTGGTCGCAAAGGACAACCTGGACGTTGGATGTCGCCAGGATCTCGAACGCATCGGCGGTCTTGTTCGTGACGAATACCTTGTATCCCTTGTTTCTCAGTGTGCGACGGATTGCCGCGCCGAGATTGATTTCATCATCGACAACCAGCAACGTGCGCTCGTCGGGTTGCGGCATCGCTACCTTCATGCTCAGCGACTTGCCTTTCCTGAGCATCGTCGCGCACGCATCGGCGTCCATCGGTTTACTGAAAAGATAACCCTGGATCTCGTCGCAACCGTTCTGTCCGAGAATCGAGAGCTGCCCTTCGGTTTCGACGCCTTCGGCGATCACGGTCAGGCGAAGGCTGTGGGCCATGGCGATCACCGCGCGCGAAATCGACAGATCGTCCGGGTCGAAAGTGAGGTCGCGGACAAAGGACTGATCAAGCTTGAGGCGGTTCACCGGGAAACGCTTCAGATAATTCAGATTGGAGTATCCGGTGCCGAAATCGTCGATCGCCAGCCCGACGCCCATTTCCTTCAGTTTGCGCAGGATGCCGATGGTGTTTTCCGGATCTTCCATTGACAGGCTTTCCGTCAGTTCCAGTTCGAGCAGTTTCGGCTCTAGACCGCTTTCGTCGAGTACTTCCTGGACCAGGTCCGCGATTCTGTTGGAGAACTGTTTGGCAGAAAGGTTGACGGCTACCGGGATCTTCGGCAAACCCTCGCGCTGCCAGGCGCAATTCTGCTCGCATGCCTTGCGCAGCACCCATTCGCCTATCGGCAGGATCAGGCCGGTCTCTTCCGCCAGCCCGATGAAACGTCCAGGGGCGATCAGGCCCAATTCCGGATGTTGCCATCGCAGCAGCGCCTCCATGCCGATGATCTTTCCGGTTTTCAGGTCGACCTGCGGCTGGTAATGCAGCACGAACTCGTTTCGGCTCAACCCGCGGCGCAATGCGCTTTCCAGCTTGAATCTCTCGCTTGCGCCCCGATTCAGTTCCGGCCGATAGAACTCGTAACGCTCCATTTGTCCAGCCACGGAGCGGTGCATGGCCGCTTCCGCGCCTTGGCACAGCAACTCGAAATCGTCGCCGTCGTTGGGGAAAATGGTGATGCCGATGCCGGCATCCATGTGCAATTCCTGCTGCTCGAACAGAAACGGCTCGTCGCACAGCGCAAGCATCTGCCGCGCGGCCACCGATAGCTCGGCGGGCGATTGCCTGAGCGCGAGAGCGGCGAAGCGGCTGTCGCCGAGGCGCGCCAGGTTATCTCCTGTCCGGGCCCACTCTTTCAGCCGTCCGGCGATCTGGCCCAGCAAGGCCTGCTCCGCGTTCTCGCCGAGGTTTTCGCGTATCAGCGGCAATCGCGGGAAATGCATCAGCAGCAAGCCCACGATCTTGCCGCCGGCGAGCGCCCGTTCCATCGCCAGCCTGGCCTGGTCCCGCAACAGCACGCGGTTGGGCAAGCCGGTCAGGACATCGAAATTGCTGAGGTATTGCACCTTTTCTTCCGCATGCCGGAGTTCGGTAACATCGATGCCGGTTGCCAGCAGCCGCTCGATCGTCCCGTCCGGCCGCTTCAGCACCGAGGTGGACCAGACGATGGCACGTTTGCTGCCGTCGCGGGCCAACCATTCCTGCTGGGTTTGCACGTTCACCGGCTCATGATCGCTTTTGTCGAACATGTCCTTGATATTCATTCCTTGCTCGCGCGGCAGGAAAACTTCCCAGTAGAAGCGTCCTTGCACCTTGTCGGCGGTCCAGCCGAGACTACGCTCGCAGGCCGGATTGAAGCGCACGATGCGGCCGTCCGGATCGGTAATCAACACCAGCGCGCCGGTTGTGTCGATGATGGCCGACAAGCGGTTGCGTTCGGTGCGCAAGGCTTCGGTACGCTCATTGACCAGGGTTTCCATGTTGGCATACAGGCTGGCGCGCTCCAATGCAATTGCAATCTGGTTTCCTACTGTTTCCAGCACCTGGAAGTCGTCACCGGCAAACCCCTTTTTGTAGGCGGCTGCGAGGTTCATCACACCCAGCGTCCGCTCGCCCACCACCAGCGGAATGCTGACGTGATCATTGACCAACGGGTCGTTTTCCGGCGACCCGCTGAGCAGCGCGCAGTTCTCGATGATTTGCGGTGTACGCAGCTCGCCGGAAAGCAGTCGCTTCTGGCAAGTACAATCCGGGCACGATGCAGAGGTATCCCGGATTCCGCCAAAGTCGCGTACCGCCGCCAAATAGAATTTACCGTCGGCATCCAGCAGTTTCACGCATCCGCCGAGCACGCCGGGCAGTTCGAGTGCCCTTTCCAGTGCCATATCGGACACCGCCGTTTCCGTGATGGCCGGATTCAGCGCTTCCGCGATCTTGTACAAACCTTCAAGCGATTGATACGAGTGCGCGATGCGGACCTGCTGCGCGCGCAGCTCTTCGGTCATCTGTATCGCTTCTTCATAGGTCGATATCAGAAGGTCGAATATCTGCTGCCGTTCGGCGGTGACGAAATGCGTCTGTCCGCCCAGGTTGATGCGCATGCCCAGCTGCACTCTTTCGTTGCTGCGCAGTTCCCGGTTGGCGAGGATGAAGCGGATGCGTCCGAGCAGGTATTTCGCGTCCAGCGGTTTGCGGATGAAATTGTCGGCCCCGCAATCGAGCCCCTTGATCACGTCGAACAGGCTGGTCAAGGCGGTCAGCAGAATGACCGGCACATCGCGCAATGCCTCGTCCTTTTTCAACTGCCGGCACAACTCGAAACCGTCCATTTCCGGCATTGCGATGTCGCTTACGATCAGGGTCGGCTTCGCCGCCCGGACCTGCTCAAGCGCCGCCTTGCCGTCTTTGGCGACGCGCACACGATAACCATGGGTGGACAGCAAATAGACGAGCTGGTCCGCCTGCGTCTCGCTGTCTTCGACGATCAGGATCTCGTTATCGGGAGCCGAATGATGGCTATGCTTGATCATTGTTCTCTCTCAATTACTGAAAAATGGCAAATCCGACGACGGATCTTCCCCTATTACGCACAGCATTTTTCCGATTGCCGCAGGCGCAAGAATCAGCCGCGCCGCATCCTGCCTGATCGCTTCGCCCGGCATCCCGTACACGGCCGAACTGCTGCGGTCCTGCACGATAGTGACGGCACCGCGCTCCTTGAGCTTTCGCAGCTCCAGCGCACCGTCCTTGCCCATCCCGGTCAGCAACACGGCCACCGTGCCGCTGCTCAGGGTTTCGGGAATCGAGCGAAACAGATGCGACACCGATGGACACATCCCGTGTTCGGGCTTGCCCCGGAGCAGCGCGACGCGCAAATCCCTGGTGATCGCCAGCTGAAATCCGTCGGGCGCGAGATAAGCACGACCGCCGGCAAGATAATCGCCGTGTTCCGCGACCACGACCGCAAAGCCGCTGGCGGAAGAAAGCCAGTTCGCAAAGCCGGCCACGAAACCGGGCGACATGTGCTGCACGATGACGATCGGCAGTCTGCAACGTGGCGACAGCTGCGTCAGAATTTCGGCGATGACGGCAGGGCCGCCAGTAGATGCGCCAATCAGGATCAGTTGGCGCGCCTGCCTGCGCGCGCCGGCTGCGTCACCCGCGCCGGCATCGTTTGGCGTTACGCTGGCGGCGCTTGCCCTGGCCCTGCCTTGATACGCCGCCTTCGGCCAGCGGCGCACCACCTTGACCTCCGCCATCGACTTCACGGTTCGAACGAGCGCAGCCGCCGTTTCGCTGTACGACTCGTGGCCCGGCCCGAAAGGGCGCTGCACGATTACCAGCGCACCGGCTTCGATCGCATGAAAGCTGGCATCCACCTCGCCGGGGTTGGTGCTGCCGCTGACGATGACGATCGGCGTCGGACATTCCTGCATGATCCAGCGTGTGGCTTCGAAACCATCCATGTTCGGCATGTGCAGGTCCATCGTGATGACGTCGGGTCTTTTCTCCTGCGCCATCCGTACCGCTTCCTCGCCATCGGCGGCGCAGCCGACGATCTCGATGCCCGGGTCCGAACCGAGTATGTGGACCAGCAGATCCAGCACTGTCGGAGAGTCGTCCACCACCATCACGCGCGTCATTGCAGCACTCCCTTTCAGATCAGGCGGCGGATCGTTTTCAACAGGTTATCCTGATCGAACGATCCTTTCACGACATAGGCATCCGCGCCGACCCGCAGGCCGCGCTCCTTTTCTTCCGGCGACTGCAGCGACGTAACCAGGATCACCGGCATATCCTCCGTCTTCTGACTGGCGCGAATGCGTTCGGTCAGCGCCAGCCCGTCCATGCGCGGCATTTCAACGTCGCTGACCACCGCGTCGAATTCCTCCTGCCGCAACCGCGACAACGCATCGAGGCCATCGACTGCGGTATCGACCTGATAACCGGCGCCTTCCAGAATATGCTTCAGCAGCAATCGCGAGGTGATCGAATCTTCCACCACCAGCACCCGCTTCGTTCGTGCAGCGCTGATCTGCGAGCGGACCTCGGAAGTGCCGGTATCTCCCGACCCCAGCCCGTAGCGGGCGATGTCGTCCGGCGCCAGTATCGGCACCAGCGTGCCGTCCCCGAGCTGGGTCGCGCCTGCGATGCAGCGCACCCGGCGCAATTGCTTGCCCAGGCTTTTCGGCAGCACCTCCTGTTCAGACACGATTTCGTCCACCAGCAGGGCAAACGTACTGCCGGCGGCACGCGCGATCACCGCAATGCTTTCGCCGCCGCGTGCCGTGTCCGCACGCCCTATGCCGAGCAGATGCCCGAGGCGGACCGCCGGCACCACCCGTCCGGCGAGCAGCAGCGTTTCGCGGTTTTCAACGGTTTCGATATCGCCTTCCTTGAGTGCGCGCACGGACTCCAGGCCCGACAGCGGGAACACGAACTGCGCGCCCCTGGCTTGCAACACCAGGCCGTTCAAGGTCGACAGGCGCACCGGCAACAACAGTTTGAACGTGCACCCGCTGCCGGGCATGTTATCGATCGTCAGGTCGCCGCCGACCGACGCCACCTTTTCCGCGACGATGGCAAGCCCCATGCCTCGTCCGGATACCGGCGTCACCTGCGCAGCGGTGGAAATGCCGGCCTGCAGAGCCAGATGCAGTTTCTGCCGGTCGTCGAGACCGGAAATCTGCGCCTCTTTCAAGCTGCCGTCCCTGACCGCCGCGTTGGCGAGGCCGGCAATGTCGATGCCGGCGCCATCATCGGTGACAATGACGGCCACACGGCCGCCGCCGCTCTGCATCACCCGGATGCGGATTGCGCCATCGGCCGGCTTGCCGCGCGCCAGGCGCTGCTCGACCGGTTCGATGCCGTGGTCTACCGCATTCGTCACCAGATGAATCAAGGTCTCGCGCACGATATCCAGCACCCGGCGATCGATCTGGATGCTGTCGTTCTGGATATGCAGAAGCGCCTGCTTGTCGCGGCTGCGCGCCAGGTTCCTGACCAGGCCGGGCAGTTGCTCCAGTGCGGACGCAAACGGCACTAGGGCCGTCTCCAGCATCGCGTCCATCAGCTTGGAGCGGGTCAGCTCGAATTGCCGGCGGGTCCGGCTCAAGGCGCTCGCGATACGCCGGCATTGCCACTCGAAACTTTCGCTGGATGCGGCCTCTTCCTTCGGCCGGTTTGCGGCATCGCTATCCGCGCGCGCTTCCTGCTGTCTTTTTGTCTTGCGGCGTGGAGCGGCTTCGGCAATCTGCTGCTCCGTCCGCTGGGCGGCGATACGATCGGCGAGCTCCAGCACATCGTCGATATGGTGCCGCAGGCCGAGTTCCACCGACAGCAGTTCTTCCGCCTGATAACGGATGGCATCCAGGCTCCGTCCCCGCACGCGGATCACGTCTGCCTTCGCGGCATCCGGCTTTGCCGCAGCCAGCGCTTCGGCGATGCCGTCGTCGGCACGGCCGATTTGATCTTCCTGCTGTGCCGTATCCGGGTTTTCCGTATCGGTTTTTTCCGCATCGGCGGCTGCCGCCGCAACACCGGCAACCGGTTCGCGGGACGGGACACGCACGCTCAACTGGTTCAAGCGGTCGATCAATACCGCCGCCTGATTGGCGGTTCTTCCCGACGGTTGCTCAAGAAGCCGGGTGGCGAGCGTACCGGCCTGGTGCAGCAAGTCGAACTCGCCGGCAGCCAGCGCGTGACCGGAGGCGCGGAGCGCGGAAAAAACACCTTCCATCGCATGGCACAACGACTCCAGGTGAGACTGATTGACCGCCCGCGCAGCGCCCTTGAGCGTATGCAGCGTTTTCAGAACCCGATCCGCCAGCTCCTTGCGTGCGCCGTCGCTCGCTTGCTCCAGCTGGACAATGCCGGAAACGATGGCGGCCAGATGCTCTTCCGCCTCGATCCGGAATGTCGCCTGCAGCTTGTGCAAAAATTCTTTGCTCGGGTCGGTCATCGGATTGCCCATGGGCGTTCAGTGACAGGTGACGCAGTCACCGTTGACGCACGCATCATCGTTGCTACAGTTTGAAGCGCTCGCTCATTTGCTTGAGTTTCTGCCCCAGTTCATGCAGATTTTGCGCGGACGCTTCCGATTGCTTGGAGCTGGCGGCATTTTCCGCGCTGGCCTGCTTGATGTTTTCCATCGCCATCGCAACCTGGTCCATGCCCGCCAGCTGCTGCTGGCTGGAGGCGGCAATCTGCGCCGCCGCTTGCGCGGCATCGGCGATGCTGGCGGCCAGGATACGGATCGTCTCGCCGGCTTCGGTCACCTGCACCACGCCGCTGGAAACGGTTCTCGATCCCTGTTCGGTGGTCATGACAGCAGCACTGATGGCTTTCTGGATCTCGCTGAGAATCTGGCGCACCTGCCTGGTTGCCTGGCGCGATTGCTCGGCCAGGTCCTTGACTTCCTGCGCAACGACCGCAAAGCCCTTGCCGTGTTCGCCGGCCTTGGCGGCTTCGATCGCCGCATTCACCGCGAGCAGATTGGATTGCTCCGCCAGCCCGCCCACGGTGGCGATGATTTCCGCGATGGCCTGGCTGCGTTCGCTCAGCCGGACGATGGTCTCGGCAATCGATTCCATTTGCTCCTGCACGTTTTCCATGCCCTCCACGCCGCCTTCGATCGCCATGCGACCGTTATCGGCCGTCTGGGTTGCCTGTTGTGCCGCATCCGAAACCGTGCGCGCTTTCTGGCTGGCCAGCAGTGCCGTCTGCTTGACTTCTTCCACGGTCGCCGTGGTTTCGCTGACCGCGGCAGCAGTCTCGGTCGCGCCCGCGGCGCTTTGCATGGTGCCGGCCAGGATTTCGCTGGCAGCGCTGCTGAGCGTGACGATACCCGCGTTGGTTTCCTTCACTTGCTGCTTCCAGGCGTTCACCATCGCTTCCAGCGCATGCAGCAATTGCCCGACTTCGTCCTTGCCGCCCGAGGTCGGTACCGTAACGCTCAGGTCGCCGATCGCAATCCGTTGGGCTACGGTCGTCGCTTGCCGCAGCGGCGTGGCGATGACGCGTTCCAGCAAGAACACCAGCACCAGTCCGATCAGGATCGCGACGATATTGGTGACGATCAATGCCGTTTGCGCAGCCTTGACGAATTCCTCCGCCTCGCGCATGCGCGTTTCGGCTTGGCCGAATTGCTGGTCGCCGAGTTCGTCGGCAATTCCCCGAAGCGTCTGAAACCTGTCCTTCAGAGGGCCCAGGATGACGGCGCTTGCCTTGTCGCGGTTCCCGGAGCGCAGCGCCGGCAGCACTTCACGATCGCGAATCGCGCCCAGTTCCGTGCGTACCGCGACGAGCCGGCCGAGGCCGCGCGCAAAGTCCGCGTCTGTCGCGTTATGTGTTGCCAGCTTGCCTTCGAGAGCGGTGCTTGCTGCCACCTCCTGCTCAAGCTGCTGCAGCAGCGCCTGCTGCTCCGTGGGGCCGGCAACCGCCAGCGACAACAGCACCACGCGTTCGCGATTGATGACATTGCGCAGGTTCATCAGGCTGAACGCAATCTGGAAATCATCGCGGAACAGCGTCTGCTGCGAGGTCTTCAAGCGCTCGATATTGCGATAGGCGAGCGTGCTGACAACAACCAGCAGTGCAATCATCAGTCCAAAGCCCGACAGCAGCTTCGCACGGGTACTGAAGTTCAGAAAAGTACTCATGCTTTCTCCAATCGTTTTTACAGGATATTCATGGTTATCAGGTCTCTACCACCAGCTGCGCATCGGAGAGCAGCCGGTCCGCGTCGAGAATCGCGGTGCGGTCGGGAGCCACGCCCGTCAAATAGGTCTTCTCGATATTGCTCAAGGTCGGCAGCGAACGTTCAAGCGTCTGCAACGGGTACCGTTCGACGCCGAGTATCTCTTCGGCAAGGATACCGAATTCCATCGTTTCCGATTGGAGCACCACAATCGCGGCCGGATCGGCCAGGCGCGCCAGCGGCAAATCGAGCAATGACCGCAAGTCGATCACCGACAGCACCTCACCACGGATGGCGACGATACCGACAACGAAATCCGGTACGCCGGGGATGGCCGTAATGGACGATATCGGATAGACCTGCGCCACACGGCTCGTCTCGAACGCGTAACGCTCGCCGGCGACGCGGAATGCAAGTACTTCGATTCGTTCTTCGGGCACCGCTTGCGGCGCCGTCTGCGACCCCGTCCCCGTTTGCGCCAGTACCGCCACGCGCTCGTACAGCATCTGCTCTTGAACTGCGCTGTCGGTGCCGTCCAGCCTGTCCATCGCCTGTCGGCTCTGGTCGAGCCGCTTGTGCACTTCGTCCCAGTCGATATTGCGCATGCCGCGTGATTCGGGTTTCGCTCGCATCAGTCCTCCCTGCGCAACCAGGCGTGCATCGATTCGCGGAGGTAGGTGGCATTCAGCCCGTCGGAACCGGGAACGATATCGTCATCCGCCAGCGCCGCGAGCAGTTCGTCCGCCGCCTCGAACCGCCGGGCCGCTTCGTCAATCCGGTTCAGGCTCGCCTGGATAACGCCCATCAGGTAATGCGCGAGGATGAAATCGGGTTGTATATAGACGACGTTCTTCAGGCTTTGCATGGCACTGTAGCGGTCGCCGGATTCCATCGCGATCAGCGCCTTTGCCTGATGCAGTTCGGCGTTGGTCGGGGCCACCTGTATCGCCTGCTCAAGGCAGCCCAGAGCCGCGTCCACCTGCCCGTCGTTGACCAGTGCGCGAGCCGTAGCCACAGTGGCAACATCAGCTTCAGTGTGCTTGCGCGGCGCGGCGGGGACAGGTGCTTGTCCTTGCGCGGACGGTCGCCCGGGCCTCGACTGCTTCGGCCTGGCCGGAACAGGCGGGCGTGCCCGGATGCCTGCATGCTCGACGAAAACCTGATTCGGCGGCAATGCGGGTCTTGCCGGCGCCGGCGCGGCTTCGCCGCCAGTCTTTTTCTGAAAGTAGATGGCATCCGGATAATAGTGGCCATCGAACCCGGCAAACAATTCCGACGACGCCTCGCTGGGGCTGACCACTAGCCACCCGCCATCCACCAGGCACCGCCGAAAGCGTTCGATGACTTTTTTCGCCCGCTCGCGCGAAAAGTACATCAGCACGTTACGACAGAAGATGATGTCCATCGCATGGGTATCGGTCGCGACGGATGGATAATCGGCGCTCGCGAGATTCAGCTCGGCGAAACTGATGGCGCCCCGGATGTCGTCATTGATCCGGAAGCGAGTCTCGTCGTGTTCCGAAAAAAAACGGCTTTGCAACGCCGTATCGGTCTTGCGAAACGACCACTGGCGGTACACGCCCGCGCGGGCGAACTGAATGTTGCGCTTGTTGATGTCTGTCGCCAGGATGGATATCCGGCCCCGGTCCGCTTCCGGCAGTGCCATCGCCAGCGCCATCGCGATCGAATACGGTTCTTCGCCGGTGCAGCAGCCGGCGCTCCATATCCGCATGGACCGATGCGCGTCCGGCGCCTGCATTTTTTTCCTGACGTAGTTGCATACGAGGTCGAAGGCGCGCGGCTCACGGAAAAAATAGGTTTCCCCAATTGTCAGGTGCAGCGCGCACAAATCTGTTTTCGCCTTGTCCCAGTCTCCCGAAAGCAGCCAGTCAATGCAGGCCTCTTCATCGTCGAAACCCTTCGACTCCGCCATGCGGCGCAAGGCCTTATGCAAATCCCGTCGCTTTGCGGCGGAAAAAAACAATCCCAGCTGCGCCTCGATCCGTTCGGCCAGCCGGTCCATCAACTGCGGCGGCAAAATGCATTCAGTGCTTTTCATGGCCGACCTTCTCCAACGCCTCGCCAAGCTGGATGCGCTCCTCGTCGAACAGGAATTTCTCGGGATCGACGATGATGCACAAACCGTCATCGAGCCGGACTATCGTTTCCACGAAATCCGCACCGGCAAGTTGTTCGGGAACGCCGGGCCTCTCGTCCAATTCGCGCACGGCGACGCCATGCACTTCATCGACCATGAAACCGACAAGGAAACCCGCCATATCGAGCATCAGCAGACGTTGCGAGGGATGGATGGGGGAAGGAGGCAGGCCGGCCCGGCAAAAAAAATCGACGATGGTAACCAGTTCCCCGCCGACATTCAGGATGCCGGCAACGATGTCCGGCGCACCCGGCAATGGTGTTGGTCTGGCACTGGGAACAACGCGACGCACGCAGCCAAGCGGCAGCGCAAACCGGTGACTTCGACATTCGAACTCAATCAAGGTCATCTTTTGTCTTTCGTGCATCAGTGGGGAGGGGAAACAACGTCTGGGCATCCCCATGCGATTGCCGACACTTGTCAGACGGCACGGAACGAATCTGAATCTTCTCCACGATTCCGTACAGAATACACGCGTGGCAAAAAAGTGTGTCAAGGCATCTGCAGGATGCCGCTTTCCTGTCGCGTGATGGAAACGCCTTTGCATTTTGCACGAGTAAAAACGGAGCATGCGGACCTCGGTCCGACCTTGTCGAACTCCTTGCGAAAAACACATTTCAATACCGATCGAATCGTTATTGGATGGGTAACAATCCGGACGTGACGCGCGCCCCGAAAAATCATCAACCGCCAGGAATTTCTACCAAGAAATCCCTCGAATATGGAATACTTGACCGCATTAAAACTTGCCGATGCG
This sequence comes from uncultured Noviherbaspirillum sp., assembly GCA_966211585.1. GTDB lineage: Bacteria > Pseudomonadota > Gammaproteobacteria > Burkholderiales > Burkholderiaceae_D > Noviherbaspirillum. Next base: position 41,619 of record CBIHNU010000028.1, read on the forward strand.
AAGTCTTCGACTGGCGGCGAGCATGTGTCTGATGGCTGTCGCAGGCAGTACGCATTTGCACTGAACCGGCAAGAACGACAAAGGGGAAGCAATACATGAAAGCGCAATCCAAAGGACCCGAGTGGCAGGTCACCGAACAGATCGAGATGCTCGCGCCCGCCGCCGGCGCATCGAACTTCGACGATTCATCTTCGATGATCGAGCGCATCATCCAGGTCCTCAATGCCGGCATTCCGTTCAGCGACATCTTCCTGCATGAAGGCAGCCCGATCATGCTCAAGCAGCCCAGGCGCCTGATACCGTTTTCCAGCGAGCCGGTGACGGCGGCGGACATGAAAGACCTGTACCAGGCACTGGACCCGGATTGGGAATCGAAAATACAGCAGCGCGCATTCGACAAGGCGGTGGACCTGAACAGCGCCCGCATCCGCGCCAACTGCTTCACCTATGGCGCACGCCGCCAGTTCGGCTGCGTCATCCGCCGCTTTCCGGCTGCGCCGATTCCGCTGGTGCAGCTCGGCCTCGGTTCCGAGGCGCTCGAATTCGTCGGCGCGCGACGCGGACTAGTGCTGGTCGTCGGCGACACCGGGCAAGGCAAGTCGACCACCATCGCCTCCATGCTCGACCACATCAACACCACCCGCGCGGCACACATCCTGACTTTTGAAGACCCGATCGAGCAGTTGCTGACGCCGAAAAAATCGCTGGTGACGCAACGCGAAGTCGGCCCCGAAGGCGATGTCGAATCGTTCTATCTCGGTGCGCTGGACGCGCTGCGCGAACGACCGGACGTGGTCATGATCGGCGAGATCCGCGAAGCCGAAGTCGCACGCGAAGCGGTCGCGCTGGCCGAAGCCGGACCGCTGGTGTTCGCCACGCTGCACGCGCGCTCGGTCGATTTCGCCATCGCCAAGATGCACCGGCTGCTGGGCGGCACCGACACCGCCGCCGAAGCGCTCGCGCATTCGCTGCGCGGCGTTCTGTGTCAGGCGCTGGTGCCCTCGGTCGACGGCGAACGCAGCTTCCTGGTCACCGAGTGCCTGTCGGTGACGCGCGCAGCGGCAGACCTGATCGAAGGCCGCAACTACGACGGCATCCGTGCCTTCCTGAACAAGGGCGGCGACGGCAAATCGCATGCGATGAACACGCACCTGCAACCGCTGGTTTCACAAAAGCGGGTGAGCATCGACGATGCGCGGCTGGCGACCACGGACCGGGTGCAGCTGGATCAGATTTTCCAGTATTGAGGGGATTGCGGAGCAGCAGCGGTGCGGGCAGTATCGCTTTATTTCATCATTGATTTTCGTGATGGCCGATTCCGCATTCGCTTTCAACCTGTGCGTGCTTCGAAGCTGCAAGACAACGCCTTTTTACCTGCTGTAACGCCGGATCGGTTACTGCCGCGACGGCCCGCAATGCCATCTCTTTATATTCCAACAGAACCGCGTCGATAAACAGGATTCCGCAAACGCGCCATATCGCAAGAATATGGGCGTCGCCTTCGACCGGATTTTCGTCTAGCGAGGCGATGAACGACTCGGCGTGGGCAAGCCGGTCCGGATGAAGCTGCGTTGATAGGTGTGATGGGTCTGATGTTCGCAGGAACGCCGGCTGAACGTCGGCTTGTTGCTGCGATTTATGCTTCTTGCTGCATACCTTTGATTTATGCTTTATTGTGCATATAATGTATTTATTCCAAATAACGCATACCTCAATTTTATTCCTTATTAAGCATAAGGACGCCAGAGGAAGCCAGCACCATGAAAACTCACATTACGACTTCGGGGCAACTCGGCCCATTCCTGAAGCACTTACGCGCGCAGCGCGGGCTCTCGCAAGCCCAGCTTGGCAAGAAAATCGGGCTGTCCCAGGAACGTATTTCGCGCATCGAGAGCCATCCAGAAGCCGTCACCTTCGACCAGATACTGACGCTGCTGATGGCATTGGAAGCGACATTGACGGTGGCGCCGCAGCGCCCGCCGTCCGCGCACGCCTCTGCCTCTGACGACCTGACCATCGGCAAAAAGGATACGTGGTAATGGCCGGCCGCCCGTCTAAAACGCGGCGCCTGGACGTCTGGATGAACGGAGAACTGGTCGGGCAATGGAGCATTCTGACCACCGGCGCACAACGCTTTGCCTACGACGCGACGTGGCTCGACAACCCGGCCGGGCGGCCGCTTTCGCTGTCCTTGCCTCTGACCAAGGGAACCCGCAACGAGTCGGGAGCCCAAGTCGCCGCCTATTTCGACAACCTGCTGCCGGACAGCCTGGCCATCCGCAACCGGATCGCAAGCCGCTACGGCACAGCCTCCGCGGAAGCGTTTGATCTGCTGGAAAAGGTCGGACGCGACTGTGTTGGCGCGGTCCAGCTGCTGCCAGCGGGAAGCCCGGCTCCGGACGTGACAACGGTGACCGGCCGGCCCCTGACCGACACCGATGTCGAAGCCCTGCTCGACGCTACCGTCGCGGGAACCAATCTTGGCGTGCCGCCAGAGGACGAGCTGCGCATTTCCATCGCCGGCGCGCAGGAGAAAACGGGGCTTCTATACCATGAGGGCGGCTGGCATCTGCCGCAAGGCGCCACCCCGACCACCGACATCCTCAAGCTGCCCATGGGCGAAGTTGGAACGGTACGCGCCGACTTTTCCACCTCGGTCGAGAACGAATGGCTGTGTGCTCAACTCATGCGCGCATACGGCCTGCCTGCCGCGCGCTGCGATATCGCCCGGTTTGGGCGTCACAAGGTGCTGGTCGTCGAGCGGTTTGACCGCAAATGGATGCGCGCCGGCTGGATTGCGCGCCTGCCGCAGGAAGACTTTTGCCAGGTCTTCGGCATCAACTCCGTCCAGAAATATGAAGAAAAAGGCGGCCCCGGCATGGACCGCATCCTGGACAAGTTGCGCGGCAGCGTGCAGTCCGAGCGGGACCGGCGGCACTTTTTGACGGCCCAACTCCTGTTCTGGATGCTCGCTGCGCCCGATGGTCATGCGAAGAACTTCAGCATTCACCTGCTGGCAGGAAGCCGGTTCGAGCTCACGCCACTTTATGACGTCATGTCGGCGTGGCCCGCGATCGGCCGCGGCGCACGTCAGTTCCAATGGCAGAAGCTCAAGCTGGCCATGGCCGTGCGGTCCAGGAACGCGCACTATCGCATGCACGAGGTGCAGCGCCGGCACTGGAATGCCATCGCAAAGCGCAATGCGCTGGGGCAGGATTTCGAGGACGTGATAGAGGATGTGTTGAAAAGGACGCCGAGCGTCATCGCTACGGTAGCTGCGCAGTTGCCAAAGGGTTTTCCCGCCGAGGTTGCTGAGCCGATTTTTGAAGGGCTGACGAAGCAGGCCGGACGGCTTGCTGGTGCGTAGCTGGATCAGATTTAACGACAAGATCTACATCGCCTATCATCGTCTGGCGAATGCAGAAGACATGAATGCGATGACGTCAACAAATCGAAGATTACCTTTGCTATGAAGTGCCATTTGATTTGCTCCTTCAATTGATAGCCGTTGCGAGCTTATTAAACGCAGCGAACAATCAGAGTTTAAAAGTCGGGTTACCTAAGCCGCCGAGGTAGGTGAAATGCTCGCACGGCCGATCCTGAAGATACTTCAGTCGATTGCCATCCTGGAGTACGTTGCGATTTCCGTCGTACTCGATCAGGGGCGATAGCGGCATGTTCTGGCTCCATGGTGTGATTAGAGCTATCGCTCGACCAACTGCGACCGACGCCAAGACTCCGTTGGGCCAGACTACCTGGGGCTTGCCACCAGCTGCGCCGTATTTCTCCTGTTCGACAGCAAGTCTTGCGTCAGTTATCAGACCCAAGCAACGCATGCAGGGCCCGCCGGGAAGCGATGTGATGACTTGCCCGCTGATGCTGAACACGTAGGCACTGTTGTACACATCCATGCCGATGTCGATGTAGGGAATCAGAAAGCGCCGGCAGAACCTTTCGAGCTGATCCCGAGCTTCATAGGTGTCTATGCATCCAATGATGACATCGCAATCCAGCAGAGTTTGGGTGAACCCTTGCCACGCACCATTGCACTTCTCAACGTTAGCTCCCGGCTGGATTGCGAGAATCATGCGCTCCATGACGTCCACCTTCAGCCTAGAGATTTCGGCGTCTTCCGGCTGGCTGCCGATCATGCGGTTCAGGTTCGGTATATCTACGGTGTCGAAGTCGACGACCACGAAGTTCCGAATACCGACATGGGCTGCCTGTTGGCAAATATGGGAACCGCCACCACATAGGCCGATTACGCCGAGCTTGAGCTTTTGAAACTTATGCTCGCTACCTTGCCCCAAGAAGCTTTGGCGAATGTACTGGTTACTCGTGCTCATACGATTGCCCTCACGCCAGGTGATTGATTTCCGACTACGACGCATTCGCTAATCGGAGACCGCTCGGTCGCCGTCAGCCAACAGACGCCATACATGGCGTCTTGGCTGAAGACGATCGCGCCATGAGGCATTGTCGCCCTGACCTTGAAGAAGTCAGGAATCAGCCGATCGTTGGTTTTCAAATCGACGCGACTGAATCGTGGAACTCCAACCATTTCATGGCGGTGTACATGGAACATCGAGATGTTCCGGGTATATGCCAAGTGCAGGGCAGCCCGAATTGCATCGGGTCCGATCATCGCGCCGACATCGTCGCTCGGCAGATAATGACCATCAGCGACCGGATAGTAGGACTCTGCCAGCAGCAAAATTCCGCCATCAGACAATCGGGTAGCACCACAAGCCATGAAACCGACGCGCTCGTACGCGAAGTCGTGCTGTCTATCAAGGTCAGTGTGGATCTGCCAGTAGATCCCTTGTGGGATACGCATGCGAATTTTCATTTCAGCGCCCTCACATGTGCAGCCAAAATCTGTAGCAACGGCAACGAGGCCGGAACATTGTTCCAGGACCAGGTGTGCCAGAGCCGACCGGCAATGCTGTGCTGAGTCCAGTTCGCACAGCGATTAGGGATAGGCGCTGAAAGGAAAAGACGCGTGGTGTAGCCGCCATACTGTGCTGCGCATAGCAGGCCATCAAGTACTACGCGGTCTTCACCGACGAGCACCTCGAGATTCGGAATGAGGAGGTAGTCGATACCTGCATCCGGTACCACGAGGGTACCGGGCAGGACCGCAGCCACCTCAGCAAGCTGGTGGCTGTTGATTTTCACGACGAACCTCCGCAGGGGATATGCGACAGGAATTTCTCTTCCCCTTTAACGTGGAACGTTTCACCGTCCTTCAAAGGCTCAAAGCCTTTCTTGGTGATTAGTTCCAACTCATAGTCCAGCGGGACGCCGAGTTTTGTCTTCAGCTCGGGAACCGTGTAACGCTGAGCTGCGAGCTTGACGGGCTTGTCGTCGATGAACACCTCAACGATGCGAGGATGATTATCGTGACCGCCGTTGTTGCCGTGACCTTGGTTGTCATCGTTACCATGGTCGCTCTTGTGACCGTCTTCACGATCGGTTTGGGTTTTAGCATTCATAAGCCTAGGCCTTTTAAATCTGGTTAAAATATCCTGTTTAACGGATGGCGAAGTAACCCTTCCCAGGAGCAACTGCAGTATATAACAAGAATTCTCGTTAATGCAAGCTGTTTAACCAGATTATTTTATGGGTGAGTATCGGTACTCAATCCCACCTGTATCAGCCACGTCTTCGGTACGGTGGATAAAACCTTGCGCCACAAGGTTCTTCAGGCGCGTACTAGCATTAGGTACTGATAATCCCAGATCACTAGCTACTTGGGAAGCCAACACTGAGCCCTTAGAAAGAACATACTCAACGAGCTCACGGGTGGAATTGTTTAGTTCAGGTCCAATGATCTCAAAGTCACTGCCGTTCCAGATTACTAGCGGTTGCTCTTTTGCTCGCGCTGCGTAATTCCAGTTATCAATAAGGTCTCGGTTGGTCAGATTAGAGAGGTAGAAACCCTTCTCGCCTTTAAGCTGCTTCGCTACGGAAATAACACTTTCCCGAGGAAAAGATGCATCCGTTGCTTCTATCCCTTCCAACGAAACCCCGAATATTTCAACATAGGGATTCTCCCCAACGATATCTAGGAGCTTACTGAAGACCTCTTTCCCCTCACTGTTGCCGAAGGGATGGGCATTTTTCGTAAAGTCGCGAAGCTTTACGAGCATTGATTTCTGATTCATCCCGGTAATTTAAGCAGAATTGGCAGCTCAGTCAAGATGAAAATCGAAACAGATGTGCGTGCCCGCAATCCTAGCTAAGTCCAAACGATGAGTAAAACTCATGCGTTCTCCAACATGCTCAATCTTCAATTCAAAGGTTTCTTGCCGCACAGAGATAAGCGCGTTGTACTTCTGGGCGTATTCGCTTGACCTTTTAAGCCCTAGCCCTCGACCAGAATCCTTTGTCTGACTAATGCCCCCTTTTGAAAATACCGCCTCTAGTAATGCAATCCGCGGATCGAGCCGTGAGCCCGAGATTTTCTTTGCTAAGCCGGGGTAATGATCCAGTATTGGCATTATTGTTCCGACAATCCCGTGACCTCCATCGGAGATTACTGTCTGGATATGCTTTCGTCGCGTCTTAGGGCCTGCGTAATTTTGCAGGCCAGCGAAAGCCGCTACCTTAGTTCCCGAATGCTCTTTAACGTTATCAAAGAGCTCGCCTATAACTGTGTGAGCAGCCACGTGGTATTGAGTACCTGCGCATGAGACAAAGCTATCTCTAAGCAAATCAGCAATGCCATCATCGGGTTGTACAGGATCTATGCTTCTTAGCTCAACCACACCCTCGTTATTGCCTTCATAGATGGCAGCTGCAGAAACCTTTGGCCGCTTTGGCAAAATTTTTACATCAGTTCGCAGTAAATCAATGAACCCAATGCGATTTAGATAGGTGAGCGTTGCACCGGATGCACAGAAATCTATCGTAACGGACTTATCAGCATCGACTAGCTGATTGCAAATTGCAAGAAGTCGAGCTAGAGCTTCCAACATGATTTGGCAACGTTCACCGACAACAAATGTTATCCGTTCCTCTGATGCATCTAGAGGTGATCCCACCTGCAGCAACGCGTCTTCAAAGTCTTCGGTAGTTAACCAACAATTGCTTCCTAGGTCGATATTCAGCGCTGCTAATGACCACGTATATTCTTCTTGATCTTGAACGAAGATATCTTTGTGGGCATGCAGTACCCGACTGACTTCAGATCTATCTTCATTAAGCTGAGACGCAATCGTCCTAGCCTTTTGCCCAGGAGATTTTTCTAGAAGGATCTGCAGCTTTTTAAGAAGAATTTGATCAGCTATGCTCAAGACTCAATCACTGGAAAATTAATGAAAAGGCTTACTCGACATTGAGTAGCCCTCGTCTGTGCTGAAACATCTCGTCTCACGAAATCTAGTTTTTTGGACAAATCCAGACTTCAATGAGAACCTACAGGCTTGTCGTGTGACACGAAAAGTGAAAGACGGCCCTCTGATTTCAAAGGATTTTTTCATTTATTGCGTCACTAATTTTCGACGTAGTGTCACGAATAATGAAAAGATCAGAAGGTTGTGCCACGGTTAGTGAAAAAATACAAAATGCCTACGCGTACTGTCTATTGACTCCAGTCATAGCCAGTCTGTAGTCCAGCATCCTCTTACTTACTCCGAACATTTGCGCGGCTTCGTGGGGATCGACGCGATTATTTTTAATCCAGACTAAAGCCTCGCGTGGCAGTAGCAGGCAGCCAGAAAGCCAATCCGCTTCTTCTTCTTGTTTTTTGTCATAGGCGTTCAACAACATGATTCCCGCAGATGACGCTTCCATGTCGTGAGTCGCATGACCGCGAATTCGATGTGACAGTTCATGCATTAGGTCACTTGATTGGCGGCCTTTTGAATGTGATGAATTGAGTACCACCACAATACGCGTCCCAACCACCAGCGTTACAGCTGACCAGCAACTGGGCGACTTGCCATCATTGCGAAGTAGTATCTGAAGCGCCTCAGGGCTCAGCCCAGGTACTTGTTCCGGTGTCCAAACACGAATGTTCAGTTTTGAGGCAAGCTCACGTGGGTCGAGCGGATCGCTTGGCTTGAGATTGAGCTCATGCCGTGTATCAATTGCGTACTTTTCGCACCATGTTTTGAAGCCTCGCTCGAACACTGATCAGCCCTGAAATTCTTCTTCTAATAGGGCCTTTTGGACCAATAAGATCATTTCGCTTAACGCTTTCGCGCTGTCCTGTTCAATAGCATTGCCTTTTTTAAAATGGACTTGCGCGCGAGGAGGCGTTGTTACTTGCGGCCTCAATCCTAAATAAACCGCAGGATCGTCACCAAGCCAAGCACAGATCTTTCCAAAAGTTTCTAGGTCGGGGACCTTTCCGTTTTCTACTCTGGACAAGGTGGCGGAGCTCACGCCGACTTCCTTTGCCGCCTCCCTAATGCCTTTTCCAAGGCGACGCTGTTGGATTCGCTCTGCTAAAGCATCTATGTTCATAGGTTCCACGAATAGAATGTCTTATGAGTAAGACAAAGTGTTTGACAAGAGAAACAGCATGTGAAACACTGTCTTACAAGCGAGACAGAAGTGTCGCTCTAAATACCTGAGAAGTCAACGCTTTGCGTACTTCTGGGGCAAATCAACCTCGTACCGAAAGGCTCAAAATGGCAAAGAATCCACCAATTGGCGATGGGCATCGCGTAGGGCAAGTTCGTCAACGCTCCCAGACCTTTAATCCAACTAATGACCGCTGGGTCAAACGCGACACAGATACCGGCAGATTTATTGACCAAAAATCCGACCCTGCTCCGTTCAAAGGCGTCAGAAAGGAAAAATAAATGTCATCCGGTCCAACCCACCGCCTAACCGCTGCAGCTATTGCATTTGCAGCAACTTCGATCAGTGCGAATGATGAACGCATCCGCGATTTACCTCACCCAATTCTTGCTGGTGGGCTCGCCACCGTCCTGACCAATTTGCCAGACTGGATCGAGCCTGCGACAAATCCGCACCATCGCCAATTTTTCCATAGCCTGGTTTTTGCAGGTGGAATTGCTTATGGAATGAAGCGAGCATACGAATGGATTCCGCAAGATGATCGTGGACGGCTTCTGCGGCATCTACTTCTTATTGCAGGAGGGGCATATCTCGTCCATCTTGCATTGGACGCCTGCACAAGACGTTCATTGCCCTTCATCGGAAAATAATTATCAAGGAAAGAGCATGGCAGTCTATAAATACCAGAATTATTTAGAAGCATCTGGCCATCAGGCGTTTGATCAACTTTACCGTCCTGGCACCGCAACGCCTTACAGCGGAATTTATCGGTGTGAAGGATGCGGGGAAAACGAAGTCTCCACGTATGGGCATCCCCTGCCTCCCCAAAATCACCATCAACATAATCAAAGCCAAGGCACTATCCGTTGGCGTCTGATTGTTGCCACCAAGTGATGAGCACTTACGTGGGATTGCTTGGACAGCAGTGGCTTGGATTAGCTAACTGACACAGGCAATCTTACAACGTAACAATCGTTGCTTGAAAGAAAATTAATCATGCTCTTTGGCAATGAAACTGCATTGGAAAAGACAATAAAAATAAGCCGCGCGAAGCGCGCTGTGCGGATAAAAACCTTTCTTGGATCTATTAACGAACAAGAAAAGAGAATATTTCTAGCAGATATGTTCAAGCTTGAATCGATGCTGACACATTATGCGACTGTGTCTGAGCGACTTCTGATATTCATCGATAACAATATTATTCAAGATATTCTCAAGCGCGACATTTACCCTGAGCGCAAAAGGCGGTTTTATTCCTTCTTAGCTGCCCTTACGCTAGCTCAAGATTATTACTTGATTGACGTGTTTGCGTGCATTTCGCCGGCAGTGCTATTTGAAGCGGGTGGAAAACGCAACAATCATTCGCTCTCGGAAGCTGAAAAACTCGTGGCAAGTATCGTCGATGCTATGGCGGAGGTCGGGCTGGCAACCCATTTGGTTGGTTTCGATTCAACATCTGATCTGCTGAATCTGTTCAAAAAAATTTCTTATGACGAAACCCAAATTCGAATGGCTATGGATAAGGTCGTTGCCCGTCGCTGGGAATGTGATTTTTCTGCTGCGTCTAAATACGGCGGCATGCGCATACCGTTGAGCCTTGCTGAGGAAGAGTGCCCCGATATTCGATTGACGTATTTTCGTCCTTCGGTCGTGAAATGGATTTTCATGCATATGATTGAAAAAAAGATGTATCGTGAAAATAAAAATCAGCCAAAGGCACGGGCGTTGATGCACCTTGGGAACGAAACGACTTTTTCTATAATCAAATCTAAGGATGTAGGTCTGGAAGGGCTCGGAGATATCGAGCTTCTTACCTATTGCGATCTCACAAGTCAAACAATTCACAATTCCCCGGAAATTACGATGGGTCTAACGTATGACGATCGTTTGTATGAAACGCTTATGGAGCGTTCAAATATCGTGACCGTTGGGTCAACACATCAAGGTGGGGTAGATAATGCCGAAGACTCGGCGCTCGCATTTATGTGGGATTTGAAGCAATCTCAAAAACGTACAAGAAAGGTCAATCAGAGAATGCGCGGATATGCGGACGAGTTACGGGCATTCGGAAATGAGGTTCTTGGAATTTCTGACGAATCAGACAAAAACCCCAAGAAAGATACGGGCACTTGAATCCGGATCTCTTCCTTGGAATACATGCCTTTCTGCCTAAGAGCGCAGAAAGCACTGTGCTATCACCTCGGACATGAGCATAGGTGATAGCACGTGTCAAACTTCTGGCGACAGAGCATGCGGCGGCATATCAATGTCGCATCTTCTGAAATTACTAATGCGTGGGCTCCCCAGCAAAACTGCCACAGAGCCAATGCTTCGAGGTCATTGATCACATACACCGTGCGGTTTGTTGAAAACGAGCACAAACTGTTGAATTGCAAACGAACGTTATGTAAAGGCCCTTGCGCACCGCCGTTTGCCTGCTGCCGCATTTATATAGTCAACATGATTGGGCATAATTCCCCACTTATTCCGCGCGATGCAGGATTAAGGCACCAGATTCGTCATTGGTGATGCTCAGCGTATCCCCTTCCTTCCATCCCAGTTGGACGATCAAGTCGTCAGGCAATTCAAGCATGCCATCCCCACTGCCGTCGCCAGCGTCCTGAATTGTCACGCGCTGTCCCGATGGTGGCAAATGCTTCAACAGGATCGCCAGCAACTCATCCTCGTTCTCCGGCAGTATTCGCCAGCCGGCGCACAAGCCATCGGAGTAAGCGGCCCAGGCAACGACGATATCATCATCGTCGACCTGTTTTCCCGCCGTGTGCAGGCAGCGCCGCATGCGGACGACATTGTCGGCAAATTGCTTGGCAAGATCTTGTCGTTCGATGAAGGTTGGCATTATTGGGACATCCTTTCGTCATTGCCAGTTATACGTAAACGCCGGCCGTTTATGTGTAACTGGCACTTCGTCCGTCGGTCACACACCTGTCCGCTGGAGGCCTAGTCTCAGAGTACATGATTGAGCTAATGATAGAAGCATTCGCTGCGTTTCGCTCTTCGGGCGCAGCTCGTACCACTCATGTTTAGCCTCTTCGCTACAAAGCTTCTTGTTATACGGTAATTGTTTTTTCTTGAATGGCATCAGCAAGGTCGAGCCATCCAGCATGCGTCGCATATTTGCGCATTCGACAAATTGTGTCATCCGAAGCCGGACGCTGGGCATCTTCGGGGACATCGAACGGGTTCATCTTCTCCGGCTCAAGTGTACGTCCCAAAGTTTTCGCGTCATCGGCAAAGATTGCAGCAATTCCGAATCCTCCCTCGTCAACGTCGCCCCAGTGCTTGACGCGCACAGGCCTTCGAGTGCTGTCAGGCCGTGAGCTTTTCGATAGCGCTAGAAGCGGACGTGCAGAGACAAGCATTATCCTGCGAAACGTCTTTGACGAATCTTTATGCATTCAGACGAGGAAGTCATCAGTACCTTCTCGTCTGAGGAAATACTGACGCCCACCGTCAATTCGTGGACCAGTCACCGGCTTAGCGTCGAGTCGCTAAGAACGTGCTTGACGAATTGATGGCTTCAAAAGCCCGCAAGGTACACAACACGTCAGCCAAATTACGACTGCATTGCTCCGCGAAGCCTTCCAAGCGAGCCATTTTGGCAACGAGTTCTTCATATTCAGTTGCCCTGCGCATGGCGGCTTGAGTTGCTCTGATCTTTTCTGGATTGCAGCCGACATACCGAAACACTCGTCGTTCACCTTGTTGCGATGGGGAATAGAGGCAGAAATATTTGCATTGCCGCCAGTATCCCTTTGCATGAATTAGTCCTTGACGCTCCAAATCGGTCAACATGGTTTCCAGCGTCTGATACACAACATGGGCGTGCGCCATCGCCGCTGGAAGTTCGGCGGCAAGCTGTTTCAATTGATTAAGTGATTTTCGTGAAATCAAGGCAATCTCGTTGTTTGGCCCCCACACGGTGACCGGAAGACGAAAAGAAATTTGAAATTAGCTTGTAGGCAAACTAATTCATTAATGCTGAAAGCACGTGTTATCACCCGGATACGGGCGTGGGTGATAGCACGTGTCAAGCACCTGTCGACAGCGGAGCGGCGGCGGCAACGTCATCTCTTTTGAAGAAATATTGCCGCCCGCCGTCGATTCTTGGTCCGGTTATCGGCTTTACCGAAATGCACCTAAGTAGCGCCGTCGTTGAGGTTCCATGGAGCTGAGCAAGTTCGGAGGCAGACACATAGGCCTGTCTAAACTGATCGAGACTTGACAGCGAAATTCGGCGCATCGCGTGTCCATTCTTTGAAATTACATCTGCGGCGATATAGTTCTTGGAGACGAGTTCGTACACAACTTGTTCCTTCAAGCCGAGACGCTCCGATGCGTCCGCAACGGAAATCCATTCGACCGTCGCGGCGCGAAGCTCTGCAAGCCAATTGCGAAGCATGTCTTTGCAGAAAGTCACGTCGCCGAGCCTGCAACTTGATGGTGCGGTAAACGGGATTTCTCGACGCTTGAGCGCTTTAATCAATTCGCTCAACTCTACAGAAGAGACGCGCCAGAACTGAAGGGCATGGGTCAGTGTCACCGTGTCCCTCTCTAGTTGGCCAAGCAAGGCCCTCTGTCGGACTTCATCCATGAAGCCTTCGAGGTCCGTGCGTCGAAAGTGCCAGCGATTGCTTATCCTGAAATCGGGCTTGGCGTCCGCCAAGATAGCCCCGTGCGCAACAAGTTGCCGCAGGCGAGTTCGCTTTAACCCCAGCATGCGCGAGACGGCGCGCAGGTCCAAATATTCCGTTGGAGCAGGAACGAGACGGGCGAGCAAATCTTTGTCGACTGTGATGATATTTCTAGGGGAATCCGGATTAAATTGATTCGCGGGGAACCTATCTTGATGGATCATTTTTCTGAGGCGCTTACTGCTCATGCCAGCGGCCCGTGCAACTCTCGCAAGCCCCTGATGACGATGATTCTTGATTGTCTTCTCGCTGAATAGGCGGTGCCGCCCACACAGTTCACCACGCCAGTGCTCAAGCAAGAAGAGCTCAAATGCATCGCGCATGAATTGAAACGCCTGATCCCTAAGGTCCTGGTACAGGACGCGATACAAAGGACCGAACACCCGCCGAATACTTGCATCCACCGGCGCTGCTTCGACGAAGCGCCCAAGGCAATGCCAGAAGGTTGCGGGCCAATCCGAATAGAGTGCGGCCGTCCCGGCGACAAGACCGGACGCAACTTTGATGTCTTCGAGCTCACGGATTTGTCCTGGGCGGCGAAGCGTCGGTCCTTCAATGAATCGGCCTACATAGCAAATCAAGCGCACCAACTGAGATGTGGTCAGCTGAACAGTCGACTCTCCCAAATCGAGCACCGTCGTGCCGGCTAAGGATTCTTCCAACGCACGGTTGATCAGTGCCCCTTGGCGAGTCGCCCTAGGAATTTCGCATGCAAAACGAGCGCCACATTCACACCTCCCGTTCAAAATTGCTTGAGGTGCTTGGTAGGCGCAACATCTGGGACAGGATTGCAGAAGCTGAACACCGTGAGTATTGCAATGGGTCGCCACCTTCAAGCGCCAAACTGGTCTGAACCATGCAGCTTCATTGATGCAGATCGGGCACCAGCGCCTATGCACGTGCGTAAAATCCTCAGGCATTAGCCCGAAGAGTTCCACAGGGATTTCGATCCTCGGGTCTGCGGGTCCAGAAAAGCGCGGGAGTGGCAGGCCGCCGCCTAAGGCTCGTATTAGAAGTTGATCGTGAGAGAGTTCGCCCTTCTCCAAGACGTCCCAGAGTTCACGACGGCGGTAACCGTTGGCGATGGCAAGCCTCTCTAGATAGTCTGTTAGGGGCTCGGTCGGAATTGGTAAGGGGCGCAACGGAAGTGGCTTCATCGCGTCTTCCTTCTTGAAATGCCGCTGGCCATTTCGCCTGTCTGAAACGGCTCTCCGGCTCGATCCAATACACGGAAAGAAAACTCCCGATGAAAGGGATTTAGCGCACCGATACCTGCCGGCCAAATGGAAGAGGTGAATGCATGTTCCATCTCCTGAACCGAGATCCGCGTGCATTCCTGGTTGGCAGCATGGCTATATGCACTCACAAGCAGCTGCTTTACATAGGCAATTCGCCCATCCGTCGCGAAATAGAGGCGCATGCCAAGTTCCTGCCAGTCATATGGCCGAGGGTCCAAAGGCAGAGGCAACGCGTCAGCCAAGGACGTAAACAATTCTAAACTGTTGTCGTCGCTAGTCGTAGATCCTGCCTGCTGCACTGAGAGCGATAGACGATGAGTGAAGCGTCGACGAAGCTGCTCGTTGACTTGCAATAGCCCCTGAGTTCGAGGAAGTCCCATCAAGGTAACCGGTAACCCAAGTGCGTCCATGAAGGATTTCAACCAGTCACCAACAAAATATTGGGAGTGGGTTCGGCCACGGTCCTGTATATGCTGAGCCTCGTCAAACAGCATCATCTCAACACTGCAGCCGCGCGCAATTTTCACTGCGCGGGCGGTCTTGACTGACACGGTTCCCCGTTCTGGTTCAGGATCACCTAGTTTTGCCAGTACGGCTTCAACCGTTCCCGCGATGGTCGCGGCAGGTGGAACGGTGACGTGTAGGACCGGGATCATGTCGCGTTCAAGCAAAACTTGTTTCGGATACTGCTCAGTGAAAAGCCGCGCCAGACTTGTTTTCCCGGTACCGCTTTCGCCAAGGATCAGCAAATTTTGTGCGACGCCTGTCGCCCGGTACAGCTTGAGATTGGCGTCAATTTGTTCGAATGCTGTGCGAAACGCCGGAAACATCAAGTACGCGCCTTGCAATTGCTTTACAGCGTCATAGAGGGCGAGGCTCATTTTTTTGTTCCATCATTGATTTTTCCGTTCGGCCGGAACAACGCATAAGCGGCGGAGGGCGGCGAATCAAGATCAGCAGAGACTGGCGTCTTGAGCACGCTCTTTCGCGCTGTTTGAGTGGTATTTCGAACCCGTTGCCGCTGCTCGTGGTTCGTGTCGACGGCCAACGTCGCTTCTGGTTTGCTGCTGCTAACGCCACGAATCGCTCCCGCACGGCGTCGATCGCGCTGCTTGCGACTGACCATTAACTCGTCCACCACAGCAATTAGCTCGCGCTTTGCTTGTTCGAGTGCCACCGGGTCTTGCTGAGAGTTTCCTTTTTCCCGAACAAGGTCGCGGATCATTTTGTTCTGTAATCCAGTCAGGCCACGTGCATAGCCTTGGTCCAAGGCCGGCACACAAATGGGCTCCGCGTCGTCTGGCCCCCATACCTGAATGTCACCCAAATCCTCGTGGTCGTACAACACTCGTACTTTCGTCCCTACGCCGTAGGCGCAGAGGATAGGCGCCAGCTGCGCGCTGTTGTAGCGAATCCCATGCAGAACAATGCCGTCGTGACGTAACGCACGTTCTTCAACTTGGCCGATACGGCGCTGCAAAACCTGAACGCTGCCGGGAAGTTCAGGTTCTCGGCACTTCAGTCCCTCATGCCATTTACTCCAAGGCGTCTCCTGGATACCGCGATGGACCGTCTGCGCATATACGTCCAATACCCATTTCTGAAAAATCTGGTTGAACTCAGCCAGCGTCAATACGGCATGTTTTTGAGGATCATAGTCGCCACGTTCATGCAGGTGGGCGAGACTCGTACCGGGAAGCCGGTGCGAAAAGAAGCGGTTCAATGTGCCGAGGTAGCGCTCGATGGCTCCCTTGAAACGTGGTTCGAACTTAGGGCAAAACAGAATCCTGATCCCTAGATCGAATGCAACGCTTTCCAACGCATTGCTATGAAACTCAAGGCCATTGTCGACAACCATAAGGTCCGGCCTTCCATAGCACGGCCAGGCATGTTCGACATGGAGTTTCGGGAGGACTTCGACGACGGGCGTCTTCGGAAGGATCGCATGCCGCAATGCTCCCATGACAGCGGCCACCGAGGGGCCGCTGTAGCTGAGGTAATAGCCGAGCAGCATTCTGCTGAAATGGTCGATGATGGCCGTTAGCGTGGGCCGACCGAGTGGCAGCCCCGTCTTCTCGTCGATCAGGAACAGATCAAGGGGCGTATGGTCGATTTCGACGCGCTCAAGAATGTGCGATGTGCGCGTACTCGTCTTCACTAAGCGAAATCGCTTGTCAGCAATCGCCTTACCTTCGCGGAACACAACCTGCTGATATGCCTCGACACGCCGGAGCATACGGTACAAGGTGCGAAGTGCTGGCCTACTGAGTTGCAGCGCCGCCGGCAGTTGCCGATTGTCGGCATCGATCTTTGCCCGCAGTCGAGTGTAAATGGACGCCCCCGTCGCCCGAGGCGAAAGCTTGAACGCTTCTTCAATGGCCTCCATCACAAGCTGAAGAATGCGGTCGCTCTGTTTGAGCTTAGACGAACCGCGCCGGTCAATTCTCGGAATCAGGGCGCGCGCGTCCTGTGTGGTCTTATATCGTCGACACCAGCGCCAGAGTGTGACTGGTGATGGTGGGTGAGCGTCGCCAATTCGGGCCGCGACTTCACAAATAACCGGGTGTAAGTGGGTCTTGGTAAATGCCACATCGCCGAGCTCCTGGACCGCTTGAAGATACTGCCGGCGCCGAGCGACCTCATTACGCACCGACTCAGGTAATTCGTCGAGCGGCCTGGAGAAAACCATCCCGTCCTTGCGGTCGGCGTCGGCATCAGTGAGCACCGCACTAATTTTTCCGTCAGCATAGGCTTGAAGTAGCACGGCGCGTCCGACAATCGACAGACAACCGTCTTCCATTCGTTCAAGCAGAATTTCGCCGTTCGGCTGGACACGTTCAATCCGATGACGCGCGCCGCTCCACTCAAAAACCATATTCTTTCGCAATCCAAAACCAGACATGGCAGGTCTCCTCAATAAGTTGAACGGATGTCTCAGGTGACATGGCAGTTTCAAGCGAGCAGTGCAGCCAACCCGAAAGCAGCAAGCTGTATGGGTCGACGTTACTCGCTGACAGTCGCGCGCTCGCAGTTCGGAGCGACATGGGAAAATCCGCGCGACATTTCGCAATTGCTGCGCATATGGCCTCGTCGGTGGGAGGTATGCGCGCCGCTTGGTGGTACATCCAGCGAAGACTGCACAGGCGTGGCTCGTGGCGAATGCGTTCCTCGTCAAGTATCACGAATGAATAGCCGATACGTTGCATGTGATTGGCGACGCAATCCAACTTGTGTCGCACTTCGGGATTACGCAGGCTGCGGGACGGTTTGACTTCGACCAGCACAACTTCACCGTTATCAAGCACCAATTCGAAATCGGGTGTGTAACGTCGCAGGCGGGTGCCATCCGGGTAATGCAACGTCATTGGCTGTTCGCGATAACGAACGATCCGATGGTTCGTCTCGAACAGATAGATTGCGTCCAGTTCAAGCAAGCCTTCGTGCTGAACCATGCGACCGTTTTTTCGGCTGGGGAACTTGCCCCGCACAATGCCGCCCGTTGGACGCACAATCGTCCGTGCGCGCTGATGGATGTCGCCATCTGGATCTCGGCCTTTCCAACGGCCTCGCCACAAAAAATTAGGCATGAAAACGCCTCCTCGGTGAGAGTCGGCACCGCGCCTCCTCTATCACCGTTTTAGGGAATAGGAACATCTGATTTCGGGCGTAAGAACGCCCGCACCGCACGTTAGCGCGTGCAGTGATGGACAGATGCGTAGATGTAGGGGGCTTGACGCTGGCGGGAGCTTTCGCGATACTGAAGATGCCGGTCTGGGGTATCGCTTGATGCTCTGGCCAACGGGGCAAGCCGAAAGGGTTGTCCCGTTTTTACATTGTGGCCTCCTCTCTACGACGCCGCTTGATGCGGCGGAGTGGTTCCGGTTTACGATCTACAAGGGCCCCCTTCAAGTTCAATGCGTCCTGAATGAGCTTTATTTGGCCTGGATGCAAGGTATCCAGTTGCTCTCGAAGACCTTTTAACAGCCAGTACACATCTTGCGGGCTGTCCAATGACAAGACGAGCTTTCGTTGCGATGCAGCTGCGATTTCACGAATCTCTTCTTGTTCACTTGGCGGCAGACCAAGGGCCACAATGAGTTTTTCAACAAACTCTTCTGTAGGCGGCCCTTTTGCCCCAATTTCCAGTGCGGAAATGTAACTTTGCTCGTAGCCGAGCAACTCGGCCAGCTCTGACTGCCGAATTTGATGCCGAAGACGTAGTTCGTGAAGGAAGTGCGAAAACGGGCTCATGGTGACCAGAATCAGTTATCTGTTTGAACCCAAGCGTAAGTAAGAATTAATGCGTTGTCAATCGGGCACATTTATCGTAAGCCATTGACAATAAAGGATATTTTGGCGACCAAAGTGATGCACTTTGGTAGTTACTTCCCCCTATGAGAGCACCCAAATTTGCCTCATCACTTTACCTCCACAAAAAATGCCTCTCCCACGCCAAAATATTTTTTGATAGTTTGATTTTAGTTGTTGATTGGAAGGGATTGAATTGGAGAAGGCGGCAAGCAGCGCAGGCTAAAAAATTGGTCAAAAAATCACTCCACCACTCCCAGTGTCTTCAATTTCTCACGGGCCAGTAATAATGAGAACTCTAAAAAATAGGGGAAGTTCAAGTTTTTACGCAGCTTAGCCTGATAGCCACCGGCCACATGTCCCATATATCTGGTATTGCCTTGAAAACACATTCCTGCCAGCATGATTTGCACATATAGCTCATCCAGATAGCAAACAACATGCGAGGGGGTAATCCCCCCGGAAATTAAGCGGCATTGAAAGTAGAATTTTCTCTAATCCAA
>CBIHNU010000029.1:0-59678 GCA_966211585.1 uncultured Noviherbaspirillum sp.
CGCGGTCGCCTTTCTTTGCTTCCTTTCTTTGGCGAAGCAAAGAAAGGGAGTGGCCTGCCGGGGCCAGTCCCGGCTACTAACCACGAAGTGCCAGCGGCATTGCATCACCAGAGCGCAAACCGCATCGAAACACCGAAGTGCAAAACCAAACCACCAAGCCCCCGCCAACTACTCTCCCTCCCGCGCCGAAGCAAACAAATCCCAAGCCGCAATAAACAGCGCCGCAATCACCGGCCCGATCACAAACCCATTCAAGCCGAAAACCGCCATTCCCCCCAACGTTGAAATCAACACCATGTAATCCGGCATCTGCGTGTCCTTCCCCACCAGCAGCGGCCGCAAAATGTTGTCGACCAGCCCGATCACCACGATCCCGAACACGAACAGCGTGACGCCCTGCCAGATCGCGCCGGTCACGAGAAAATACACCGCCACCGGTGCCCAGATCAGCGCCGCGCCGATTGCCGGCAGCAGCGACAGGAACGCCATCAACACGCCCCACAGCAGCGCCCCCTGGATGCCGAGGAACCAGAACATCGCGCCGCCCAGCGCACCCTGGGTCGCGGCAACGGCGATGTTGCCCTTCACGGTTGCGCGGATCACGGTGGTGAACTTGCCGAACAAGCGCCGCTTTTGCTCGATGTCGAGCGGTATCGCCTGCCGGATGCGCGCCGACAGTTCGGTGCCGTCGCGCAGCAGAAAGAACAGCAGGTACAGCATCAGGCCGAAACTGATGATGAACTGGAAGGTGTTCTGGCCGATGTTCAGGGTCTGCGTCGCGATGATCTGGCTGCCGCGCACCGCGCCGGCCGACAGCTTGTCCTGTAGCGCGCTAATGTTGCCCAGGTCGAAACGGTTGAGCAGGTTGACCAGCCACGGCGGCAATGCATCGAGCACCTGCTGGAAATAGGCGCCGAAGTCGAGCTGGCCGGATTTGATGTTCTGGTATGCGATCGCGCCTTCCTTTATCAATGAAGCAGTAATCAATGCCAGCGGGAAAATCACGATGATCAGGCACAGCAGCAGCGTCGCAAGCGCGGCCAGGTTGCGCCGCTGATTCATTCTGGCAAGCATCTGCCGGTAAAACGGCGCAAACAGGATCGCCAGTACCGCGCCCCAGAACACCGCGCCGTAGAACGGCCACAGGATCCAGCCAAAGGCGAGCGTGACCGCGATCAGCAGGAACAGGAAGGTTTTTTCTTGCAGCTGCGGAATATTCATCGGCAATTCCATTGAGAAAACGGGCGGGCGGACAACAGGTAGCATAACGCGGCGAGTGCACAATTTCCGCTGAAAGCGGCGCGCATCGTGGCGCGACCTTTCAGCGGCGCGACGAAAGGATAATGCCGCCGACGATCAGCGCGAACGCGATCGCGTGATAGAGGTGCGGCAGCTCGCCAAGAAACGCGGACGACATCAGCGCCGCGAACAGCGGCGTCAGGTTGTTGAAGAAGGCGGCGATGTTCGGCCCGACGCGCTGCACGCCGGCGCCCCAGCAGCGGAACGCAATGACCGCCGGTCCGGCGGCGACATACAGCAGCGCCGCGATCAGCGGCCAGCTCCAGTCGATGTGTCGCGGCTGCATAGCCCACTCGCCCGCCGCGAACGCGCCGGACCAGACCACGCCGAAGGTCACCTGCGCCAGCAGGAAGGTGGCCCAGTCGCGCCGGATCGCGCCGCTGTCCTTGTCCGGTTGCGCCAGCAGCCAGCTATAGACCGACCACGCGATGGTGGCGAGGATCATGAACAGGTCGCCCGGCACCAGGCGCAGCGCGAGCAGCTGGCTCCACTGGCCGCGGCTGAGAACGAACAGCACGCCGGCGATCGACAGCGCGGCGCCGGTCACCTGCCGGCGCGACACCTGCGCGCCGAAGAACATCCAGCCGATCAGCAACATCCAGACCGGCATGCTGGCCGCGACCAGCGTCACGTTGATCGGCGACGAGCTTTGCAGTGCCAGATACTGCAGTGCGTTGTACAGGCCGACGCCGAGCAGGCCCAGCACCGCGAAGCGCCGCCATTGCGCCCACAATCCGCTGCCCGGGCGCAGCACCGCGCCGGCCAGCGGCAGCAGGATCACGAACGCGATCGCCCAGCGCAGAAAGTTCAGCGTGATCGGCGGCACCAGCGTATGCACCATGCGCCCGACGACGGCATTGCCGGCCCAGAGCAGCGGCGGCACGACGAGCATCAATGCGGTGGACGGGGTTATCTGGCGATTCATTGCGGTTCAATCGTAAGCGGTCGGCGGCGCACGGCGCGCGGGACGTAAGAGAATACTTGATTTCGCCCACGGCAGCCGGGACGCGCGGCGCCGGGAGCGAACGGGTAAAATCCCGCAGGCCGCATCGCGGCGCATCCCTGTCCCCAAGAGAATCACCATGGCTCGCCTGAAACTGGAATTTCCCGAAGATCAGTATTACTACTCCACCATGCTGACAGTCCGCGTGACCGACATCAACGGTGCGAACCATCTCGGCAACGATTCGATGATTTCGATGATTTCCGAAGCGCGCGCCCGCTTCCT
The DNA here is from genome assembly GCA_966211585.1 of uncultured Noviherbaspirillum sp. Lineage (GTDB taxonomy): Bacteria > Pseudomonadota > Gammaproteobacteria > Burkholderiales > Burkholderiaceae_D > Noviherbaspirillum. Next base: position 2,528 of record CBIHNU010000029.1, read on the forward strand.
GTTCGATATCGGCATCGCCGAGGCCCAGGGTGAAGGCGTCGGCACCATCGTCACCGACCTTGCCACCACCTACCGGACCGAAGCGCATGCGCGCGATCATCTGCTGTTCGAAGTCGGCGTGATGGATTTCAATCGATACGGCGGCGACATCACCTTCCGCATCACCCGGCCCGCCGACAATACGCTGGTGGCAATGGCGAAATCGGGCTTTGTGTTTTTCAACTACCAAAGCGGCAAGGTGGTGCCGATGCCGGAAGCCTTTTATCGCAAGTTCGAAAAGCTGAACTGGGTCGACTGAGCGGCCGTGCCCGCGGCTGCGGGCCGCGCCGTCACATCTCGACCTGCGTCCCCAGTTCGATCACGCGATTGGATGGAATCTCGTAGTAGTCCGCGGCGCTTCGCGACGTGCGCGACAGAAACGCGAACAGTTGCTCGCGCCATAGCGCCATGCCTGTGCCGACCGTAGGAATCACGGTCTGGCGCGAGATGAAATACGAAGTCTCCATCGCCTCGCCCATCAAGCCGTATTCCTTGCAGGCTTCGAGCGCGGCCGGTATGTCGCGCGCTTCCTTGAAGCCGTAACGGACATAGACCTGGAAACACTGGTTGCCGAGCGCCTTCACCGTCACCCGCTCCGACGGCGCGATCACCGGCACGTCGGCATTCAACACGGTGACGAAGATGTTCTGTGCATGCAGAACCTTGTTGTGCGCGAGATTGTGCAGCATCGCATGCGGCACGCCGTCATCTTCGCCGCGCAGGAATACCGCAACACCGGGAACGCGCGTCGGCGGTTCCATGAACAGCGCATGCAGGAAATCCTCCAGCGGAATCGCGTCGCTGCGCAGGCTGCTGCGCAAAAGCTGCCGGCCTCTTTTCCATGTCGTCATCAGCACCAGCATCGCAATACCGACCAGCAGCGGGAACCAGCCGCCGCTGAAGATTTTCAATGTATTCGCGGACAGCAACGCAATGTCGATCGCGGCAAAGAATGCCGTTGCCCCCCAGCACAGCAGCGGAGGGATATTCCATCGAAACCGGATCACGAAGAACGTGAGTATCGTGGTCGCCAGCATCGTCATCGTCACCGCAATGCCATAAGCCGACGCAAGGCTGTCGGACGAGCCGAAACCGATGACGGCCAGCACCACGGCAACAAATTGCAGATAGTTCACCACCGGAACGTAGATCTGCCCGATCGTCTGGTCCGAGGTATGCACGATGCGCATGCGCGGCAACAGGCCGAGCGCAATCGCTTCACGCACCATCGAATAGGTGCCTGATATCGTTGCCTGCGAAGCGATCACTGCGGCGATCGTTGCCAACACCATCAGCGGATAAACGCTCCACGCGCCAAGCTGATGGTAGAACGGGTTTTGCACCGCGGCCGGCGTGGCGAGCAGCAACGCCCCCTGGCCGAGATAGTTGAGCGCCAGCGCGGGAAAGACGATGGCGGTCCAGGCGAGGCGAATCGGGGATTTTCCGAAATGTCCGAGGTCCGCATACAGCGCCTCGGCGCCGGTAAACGCGAGCACGATGGCGCCAAGCGCGACAAACGCCAGCCAGCCGTGGTCCGCCATGAAATAGATCGCGTGCAGCGGATTGATGGCCTGCAGAATCACGGGTGCCTTGGCGATGCCGATCACGCCCATGACAGCCAGCGCGGCAAACCAGACGATCATCACCGGGCCGAACCAGCGGCCGATTTTTTGCGTGCCCTTGCTCTGCAGCAGGTATAGCCCGGTAATGATCACGACCGAAATCGGAACGACAAAATGCGCGAGCGCCGGCGTGGCGACTTCCAATCCTTCGATGGCGCCAAGCACGGAAATCGCGGGCGTGATGATGCCGTCGCCGAAGAACAGCGCGGTGCCGATCAGGCCGACGATCATCAGGACGCGATACAGCCGCGGCCGGCCTTCCACCGAAGACAAGGCGAGCGCCAGCAAGGCAATGATGCCGCCTTCGCCATGGTTGTCTGCCCGCATGATCAGCGAGACATACTTCAGCGTAACGACCAGCGTCAGTCCCCACAAGATCAGCGAGACGACGCCGAGCACATTGGCCTGGTTCAGCGCCAACCCGTATTCCGGCGAAAAAACCGTTTTCATCGTATACAGCGGACTGGTGCCGATGTCGCCGTAGACGACGCCGAGCGCCGCCAGCGTCAAGGCCGGCAACGCGCCTTTTTTTATGGATGGGTTGGACACGTCGATTCCTGTGAGTAAATGAAAAAAACATGGCGGCCGAATCGAACCGGCACGAAGTCAGTGTAGGGAACGGATTGTAAAAACGGCGTAAATACCGCGGCGGCCGGTGTAAACGGAATGTAAAAATCGGCGCATGCCCGGTGCTCGCCGGCGCCGCCTGTGTTTTTACGGAATTTTTACAGGCGTCGGAGTAAGCTTCTGCCTGAATGCGACTCCGACTGCCTGCCATCCATGGAAATCTCCGACGAGCTGCCTGAAGAAGACGATCCGGTCCGTTATCTGTACGGCGCCGGCGCCAGCCTCGTCACGGTGGTGGTCGCCGCGCCGCTGCACGCTTTTCTCCATCCGGCAACCATCGCCATGCTGTTCCTGGTGCCGGTCGTGCTGGTATCGGTCCGCTACGGACGCGGCGCGGCGATCGTGACGATGGTGACCAGCGTGCTTGCCTTTGATTTCTTTTTCGTGCCGCCGCGCTTCTCGTTCGGCGTCGACGACTGGCAATACCTGGTCAGCTTTCTCGTGATGCTGATGGTCGGCCTGATCACCGGCAATCTGACGGCGAGCCTGCGCTATCAGGCGCAGGTCGCATCGCTGCGCGAATCGCGCACGCGCGCGCTGTACCAGTTCGCGCGGGCCTTGTCCGGCACGCTGCAGGTGGAGCAGATTCTCGACATCACGCGCACGTCGATCCAGCAGACCCTGAACGCCGGCGCCACGCTGCTGCTGCCGGACAGCGACGGGCGCCTGCAGTATCCGTCGCCCCTGCAGCAAGACAAGGGCAAGGCGCTCAACATCAGCGTGCTGGAAATGGGCATGGCGCAATGGGCGTTCGATCATGCAACCCCGGCCGGTGCCGGCACCGCTACGCTGCCGACCAGCAGCCTGTTCTATCTGCCGCTGGTCGCGCCAATGCGCACGCGCGGCGTGCTGGTGCTGCAACCGCAGAGCAGGCACTGGACGCTGCTCCCCGAGCAACGCAAGCATCTTGATGCGTTCGCCGCGCTGGCGGCGATTGCGCTGGAGCGCGTGCATTACGTGGACGTGGCGCAGGACGCGCTGATACGGATGGAGTCCGAGCGGCTGCGCAATTCGCTGCTGGCCGCGCTGTCGCATGATCTGCGCACGCCACTGACTTCGCTGGTCGGACTGTCGGAAGCGCTGACCTTGTCCAAGCCATCGCTGAGCCCGACGCAGCACGAACTGGCCGAGGCGCTGCACGACGAAGCGACACGCATGAGCAACCTGGTATCGAACCTGCTGGACATGGCGCGCATCCAGAGCGGGCAGATCAGGCTGAACCGGCAATGGCAGCCGCTCGAAGAAGTGATCGGCAGCGCGCTGCGCGCCCGCAAGACCTGCCTGGCCGGGCACGATATCCGCGTCTCTCTGCCTGCCGGCTTGCCGCTGCTGCGCTTCGATGCGGCATTGATCGAACGCGTGCTGTGCAACCTGCTCGAAAATGCGGCGAAATACACGCCGGCCGGCAGCGGCATCACGATCTCCGCCGCTCCCGATGGTGTATTCATGCGTGTCGAAGTGCGCGACACCGGCCCGGGCATTCCGGCCGGCAGCGAAGAAGCGATTTTCGAAAAGTTTACCCGCGGCGAACGCGAATCGTCGAAATCCGGCGTCGGCCTCGGGCTGGCGATCTGCCGTGCGCTGGTGGCGGCGCACGATGGCACCATACGCGCATTCAGCCCGCCGGAAGGCGGCGCCTGCTTCGTATTCACGCTGCCGCTCGAAACGCCGCCGGCGCTGCCCGCGGGCGACGACGATGACACCCAACCGACGCAATCGACATCATGAGCGAACCGCTACCCATTGCCCTTCTGGTCGAGGACGAGCCGCAGATACGCCGCTTCGTGCGCATGGCGCTGGAGGCGGAGGGATGGCAGGTATGCGAAGCGGAATCGATGAAGCGCGGCTTGATCGACACCGGCACGCGCAAGCCGAACCTGGTCATTCTCGATCTCGGACTGCCGGACGGCGACGGCGTCGACTTCATCCGCGACGTGCGGAAATGGTCGACGGTGCCCATCGTCGTGCTGTCGGCGCGCGTCGACGAAGCGGACAAGGTCACCGCGCTCGACGCCGGGGCCGACGACTACCTGATCAAGCCTTTCGGCGTCGGCGAACTGCTGGCACGCGTGCGCGCGACATTGCGTCGTCAACGCCAGCCGGGAACGAACAGCGATGGCATTGCCCGGTTCGGCGACGTGAGAATCGATCTGCAGGCGCGACTGGTGACCAAGGCCGGCCAGCCGGTGCACCTGACGCCGACCGAATATCGATTGCTCACGACGCTGGTCGCCGGTGCCGGCCGCGTCATCACCAATCGCCAGTTGCTGCGCGAGGTGTGGGGGCCGTCGAACACCGACAACGGCCATTACCTGCGCGTCTACATGGGGCATCTGCGGCAAAAGCTGGAGGATGATCCGACCCAGCCGGCGTACCTGCTGACGGAAACGGCGGTCGGCTACCGCTTGTTCGTGCCGCAATCCTGAACCTGCATCCTGGCCGGAGCCGGCCGGGCATTGCGCCTGCGAATCCGCTGTCGCCGTTACAGCTTGGCGTCCGTTTTCAACTGCCGCAGCGCGCCAACCAGCGTGACAAACGCCTTGGTGCAAGGCGTGCCGTTTGCCAGCATCGCTTGCGCCTGTTCATATTCGCCGAGATTGATCTGCCGGACCACCTTCTCCACCTCCGCATGAAAGGCGTCATGCGCTTCCACGCAGGGCGTGAAGCTTTTCACGAACGGGAACCGACGCTCTCCCTCGCCGTGCAGCCAGTTGCCCAGCACGCACGCGTCGACTTTTGCGACCGCCTTCGCATCGAGCTGATGTTTTCCCGCGATTGCCGCGAGCAGTTTCGGTTTCATTTCGGCGTCTTTTGCCAGCGCTTCTTCAAGGTTCATGGTGTCTCCGTTAGAGGCTTTACGCTTGCACGCGGACAGAGCTTCAATGCATTGCCTGGATGCGTGCACTGCGCAGCCAATTTATCACAACAGCGCTGTTGGAAGGATGGCGGGCAAAGGGAGCACTTCGATCTGTTGCAGAGGCAGGTCACGTTCGTGAACGTATACCGAGTTCAGCAAGCGGCCATCCAGGCTTGGCCAGAAGCAGCTGTATGAGGAGTACCTTTAAGCCGCTATTCGGCAACGAGACCGATAGGAATAGATTGAGAAATTGCCATTTAAACCATACACTCGGTAGCTATAGCAACTGTCTGCCTTCCCAGTTATTTAGTGCTGGATGCATTTACAGCCGGAGGCTGAAAGCTAAGCGTACCAATGGTCTCGCACGAATTGCCGCGTCTTGATAGACGCACAGTTTACGAAGTTGGAGAGAATTTTTTCTGGCTAATTCACGTTAGGCTTTTTCTATGCAGCATGAGCACTACGTACTAAATCTTAGTGGCGACGAGCTTGCGTCATGCCTGCGCCAGCTGAACGCCTTGGAAGAGAAGTCAAAAGGCACAGTGGGAGTCAAAGTTATAGACGGAAGGTTACTGATCGAACGTCGTATCAGCAAAAAGAGCTTCGCCACAGTAGAACTACAGGCCAGTGGACACTGGCCTTTTCCGCTCTCCTTGAAGTGGTCCACCTTTGAGCGTCTGCTCCTGAAAGAGCATGCTCCAATGATTAAGCTTCAACTGTTCGTCGACCCAGCTACAGGTAAGTCTAAATTCGTTGCTGATGGCATGCACCTTTCTCCCGATGAGGTATCAACTCAGTTGAGCCTCGAACTGTCTACACAGGCACCCTTGCGTGCTCTATTGGAAGAAAAGGTTCTTGCGGAAAATTCAATGCTTCGCCGCATTCAAGAATTGGATGCAATCAACGAAGCAATGGGCACAACGAGCAAAGAACTCTTGGCCAAGTCCTATGAAAGAGACCAAGAGCTAGGCAGGCTAATCAAGCTTGTGCGCGGTGAAGCCTGCCAAATATGTGGCCATTACTTTTTAACGCCTGATGGCAAGAGGTATGTCGAATGCCACCACTTGGAACATCTCGCGAACGAAGGCTTGGACTGTTCAAAGAATATTTTGGTAGTCTGCGCCAACCATCATCGGCAACTTCACTATGGCATAGCAAAGATTTTGAGTCACACCAGTGCGTGTGTAGTCGTCGAGATTGATGGTGTGCCCCACACCTGTAAGCTGTAAAAATCTGGGGCCGTAGGGCGGAAAAGCGTAGCATCTTCCGCCGTCGATGGCTGATTGCCTTGGATCGAACGTGCGACGGAATGCGCCTCGCTTTTCCGCCCTACGAGCTACACGCTCTACAATCTCTATTCGTTAAATCATGCAAGCTCCTGTCGCGATATTGGTTGGCATTCTTTCTCTGATAGGCGCATTGAACGTGCTCGCGTCCATCCGTCTGTACCGAAGCAATTTTTACGATAAGAGACAAAAAATCATTCAGGTTGTGTTGATCTGGGCGATGCCACTTTTGGGTTCTATTGCAATTCTTTTGTTTCTGAACGAAGAGCCTTGGAGATCTGCAAGAGCAGAGGACTCCATTGAGCACACCGACAGGTACAACCTCGATGGGCATGCAACGTCCTGGTCAGATGGCCATCACGATTGAGTATTTGAGATTTATCGGATTGAACATGCAATTCGGCCCCGACGTCATTCGGCGCCGGTCAATGCCGGCGTCAGGTTTCATAATGAGGTAACCATGCCACTAATCTGGTCCCATTCCATTGCTGATCTCGACTGGAACGAACTTTCAGAGCTCTATCGTGCTGCGCCTCTCGGCAACAAGAGTCCGGCAGATTTGAAGACAGCGTTCACAAACAGCATGTTCAAATGCTTCGTATACGAAGACGGAAAAATGATCGGGGCAGGCAGGGCGCTCGCGGATGGCATTGATTGCTCGTATATCTGTGATGTCGCCGTCCTTCCAAGTCATCAGGGCACCGGCCTTGGCAAGCAGATCGTCGCCAGGCTTATGAGCATGTCTGACGGACACAGGAAAATCATCCTCTATGCGGTGCCCGGGAAGGAAGCGTTCTACAAGAAGCTTGGCTTCAAACGCATGACTACTGCAATGGCGATCTTTGAAAATCAGGATCAAGCGCTTGAGCGAGGCTACGTGAATGAAACCTAGGTTCGGGACGGGCTCTCGAAAAGCCGCACAAGCGCTTCAACTCCGCGCCGAGCATCAAGCGTCTTCGTACGCCAGTGCGTAAGTGCGCCGGCTAACTTGAAGTTGGGCACATCAACGAACATCCCTGGAACATGAACCATTCAGACCCGATCCTGACTTTTTCCGCCCAAGAGGAATGGGAGGCCTGGCTGGAAATACATGGCCAGACCAGTTCCGAGGTCTGGCTGCGAGTCGCCAAAAAGTCGGCAGTACATACCACCGTGACGTACGCCGAAGCGCTGGAAAGCGCTCTTTGCTTTGGCTGGATCGACGGCCAGAAGCAGGCGCAAGACGAACAGTATTGGCTTCAGCGCTTTTCCCCTCGCACGGCAAAGAGCATCTGGTCCAGGATCAACAGGCAAAAGGCACTTGCACTCATTGACGCTGGAAGAATGCGTCCCGCAGGCATGCGGCAGATTTCCCTCGCAAAAGAGGATGGCCGCTGGGAAAAAGCCTATTCGTCGGCAAGCAACTCGGTGGTTCCGGAGGATTTGCAGCAGGCACTCGATGCAAACAGGAAGGCAAACGCGTTCTTCGCCACGCTCAACAGCCAGAATCGTTATGCCATCCTGTTCAGAATTCAAAACGTGAAAAAAGCAGAGACTCGCGCCAGGAAAATTGCGCAGTTTGTCGACATGCTGTCCAAGGGTGAAAAACTCTACCCATAGTTCAACCGCAGCTGATTCAGTGCCGCAGGGCGGAAAAGCATCACGCCTTCCGCAGATAACAGACTTGTTTGCTTCGAACAGGGCCGAGTAAGCATGCGACGGAATGCACTTCGCTTTTCCGCCCTGCGAGCGCTGCCTGTTCCCGGATTACCACCATTGCATATGACGGCGCCTGCCGCCGATCCCGCCCGTGCACACAGATCACCGCTTGCGCGCCAGCGTCAATCCATCCGCGATCGGCAGTAGCGACAGGTCAACCCGCTCGTCGTGATGCAGCTTGCGATTGAACGCCTGCAGCGCGGCTGTGTCCGCATCTTCGGCGTTGCGCGCGACGCTGCCGCCCCACAGCACGTTGTCGACCGCGATCAGGCCGCCCTGCCGCAGCAGCGTCAGGCAGCGTTCGTAGTAGCCGTCGTAGCCGGTCTTGTCGGCATCGATGAACGCGAAATCGAAATTGCCCGACTCGTGCTGCGCGATCAGGCCATCGAGCGTGTCGAGCGCGGGCGCGAGGCGCAGATCGATCTTGTGTTCGACGCCGGCCTTGCGCCAGTAAGTGCGCGCGATATCGGTGTATTCGCGGCTCACGTCGCAGGCAATGATGCGGCCGTCTTCCGGCAGCGCCAGCGCGACCGCCAGTGCACTGTAGCCGGTGAAGGTGCCGATCTCGATGGTGCGGCGCGCGCCGATCAATTTCACCAGCAGCGCCATCAGCTGGCCCTGCTCCGGCGCGATCTGCATCGATGCGCGCGGATGGCCGTGATTGGCGGCGCGCAGTTCGGCCAGCACCGGATGCTCGCGCAGCGAGGCGTCGAGCAGGTAGCGGTACAGCGTGTCGTCAAGGTTCAGTGTTCGGGTGGACATGGTGCATTCTCCTCATCGGTAAATTTACAGCCCGCGATCCCAGTATGGATCGTCGCCGAACTGCTCGACCAGAAAATCGACAAAGGTCCGCACCTTTGCCGACAGGTGCTGCCGGCTCGGGTAGACCGCGTGGATCGCCAGATCGTTTATCTGGTATTCGGGCAGCAGCCGGACCAGCGTGCCGGCGCGGATGTCGTCGCCGACATTGAACGATGGTTCGCGCACGATGCCCATGCCGGCCAGCGCAGCGTCGCGCAGCAGATGCCCGTTGTTGGCCTGCAGCGGCCCCTTGATGCGCACCGCCTGGGTCTTGCCGTCGCGCGTGAACTGCCACTCGTTGCGGTTGGGCATGTAGCTGTAGCCGAGGCAGACATGCTGTTCCAGATCCTTCGGTGTGCGCGGCGTGCCGTGGGTTTCGAGATAGGCCGGCGCGGCGCATAGCAGTATCCGCGCCGGCGCGATCTTGCGCGCTACCAGCGTGCTGTCCTGGATGCGCGAGATGCGGATCGCGAGGTCGTAGCCTTCTTCGACCAGATCGACTACGCGATCGGACAACGTGACGTCGAGATGTACCTTGGGATAGCGCTGCGCGTATTTCGGCAGCACGCGGCCGAGATGATTGATCGAAAACGACAGCGGCGCATTGATGCGCAGGCTGCCGCTCGGATCGAGCGCGCTCATGCTGGCGGCGAGCGTTGCCTCTTCCAGATCGAGCAGCAGGCGCTTGCAGCGTTCCAGATAGGCGGCGCCGGTTTCGGTGAGGCTCAGACGCCGCGTGCTGCGATTGAATAGCCGGGCGTTCAGATAAGCCTCCAGATCGGACAAATGGCGCGTGACCGAGGGGTTCGACATGTCGAGCGCACGCGCCGCGCCGGACAGGCTGCCGCTTTCCGCCACTTTCGCAAATACCTTCATCGACTGGAACAGATCCATGGCTACCTTGCTTTCATATTTCCGTAATTCGGAATAATCATTTTCTTACAGCATCATTTTTCTTTCAATCGGAAAAATCTATAGTGCGGTCCATGGTCGACGCCAAACGATGCGCAGACCGATCACCAACCTCGAAAGGAATGCACATGAACAACCAGAACTCCGCCGCCGGCTATGCCGCTGCCCTGCTGCGTGTCACGCTCGGTATCACGTTAGTGGCCCATGGGCTGATGAAAGTTTTCGTTTTCACACTGCCCGGCACGGTCGCATTTTTTGCCAGCCAGGGTTTTCCCGGCTGGAGCGCGTATCCTGTGATGATGATCGAAATCCTCGGCGGCGCGGCGCTGGTCCTTGGCTGGCAGGCAAGGCTGGCGGCGGTTGCGGCACTGCCGGTGCTGCTCGGCGCGTTGTCGGTGCATGCCGGCAACGGCTGGGTATTCAACAGCCCGAAAGGCGGCTGGGAATATCCGGTATTTCTGGTGATCAGCGCGATCGCGGTGGCGTTGCAGGGCGCCGGCGCATTTGCGCTGGAGCGTGCGCGTCTGCGGCCGGCGGCCATCAACGCGCGGGCCTGAATCTCCGTCAACTCAGGAGAAACACATGGAATCGACTCCCTCCACCCGCATGCCAGCGATCTTCGTCGGTCACGGCAGCCCGATGAACGCGCTGGAAGAAAACGTCTATACCCGCGCCTGGCGGCAATTCGGCGCGGCGATTCCGAAACCGAAGGCCATCGTCGTGATTTCGGCGCACTGGTTCACGCGCGGCACCGCCGTCACCGCAAGCGCCGCGCCGCAGACGATCCATGATTTCGGCGGCTTTCCGCAAGCGCTGTTCGATATGCGCTACCCGGCGCCGGGCGAGCCGGCGCTGGCGGCGCGGGTACGCGATCTGCTGGCGCCGGTCGCGGTGCAGCTCGATCATGCGTGGGGCCTGGACCACGGCGCCTGGTCGGTGCTGGTGAAAATGTTTCCGGCGGCCGACATTCCGGTGCTCCAGCTCAGTATCGATGCGACGCAGCCGCATGCATTTCAGCATGCGCTCGGGCGCCAGCTCGCAGCACTGCGCGACGATGGCATCCTGCTGATGGGCAGCGGCAACGTGGTGCACAACCTGCGCGCGATGCGCTGGAACGGCACCGCGCATGGCTGGGCGCAGCGCTTCAATGACCGGGTGCGTGACTGCCTGTTGCGCGGCGACACGGAAAGCCTGACCGACTTCGCACAGTGGGGCGACGACGCGCGGCTGTCGGTGCCGACCCCGGAGCATTTTTTACCGCTGCTCACCATTGCCGGCACAAAGCACGACGACGAAGCCATTTCGATTGCCGTCGACGGCATCGAAGCCGGATCCATCAGCATGCTGACCGCGGTCATCGGCGCAAGGCCGGCGCAGGAACAGTAACGCGAGGCAAGCAATCCTGGCTTGCCTGCTGAACTCATTGCCGAATGAGGTATCTAATATCGAATTACTTCATGCTTGTTACGCCCGATGCAAGCAACAATCGGACGGTACCTGTCATCTTTGAACCCTTTTCTGTCATGGTCGTTTGAACGCCCAGCGCGTTTTCGCCCCACTCTGTTACGGTGTGCCGGCCCGACCGGCGAAGCAAGGACCGGCGCATGATCCCTACTGTGGAACAGTCGACGTCCAGGCCGGTCCTGCTGATGGTCGACGATACGCCGGTCAATCTTGGCATGCTGGCGCGCCTGCTCGAAGAGCGCGGTTTCGATATCGCGGTTGCGCAGGATGGCGAAGAGGCGATCGCACGTGCGCATTTCATTCATCCCGACCTGATTCTGCTGGATGTGATGATGCCCGGCATAGACGGCTTCGAAACCTGCCGCCGCCTGAAAGCGACGCCGGAACTGGCCGACATTCCGGTGATCTTCATGACCGCGCTGGCTGACAGCAGCGACAAGGTGACCGGCTTTCAGGCCGGCGGCGTCGATTACGTGACCAAGCCGTTCCAGATCGACGAGGTGCTGGCGCGTATCAAAACCCACCTGACGCTGCGCGCCGCGCAGCAGCAACTGAGCGAAAAGAATGCGCTGCTGGAAAAGGAAATCCGGCTGCGCAAGCAGATCGATGCCTATCTGCAATGCGCGTATGCTGAAATGGAAGAGCGTGTCGCCCAGCGCACCGCTGAGCTGGCCAGCACCAACGAGCAGCTGACCGAGGAAGTGGCCGAGCGCATACGCGTCGAGCAGTCGCTGCGGCACAGCGAATCGCGCCTGCGCCGGCTGGTGGATTCGAACATCATCGGCATCTATTTCTGGAACGCGGCGGGCACCATCACCGAAGCCAACGACGCCTTCCTGCAGCTGCTCGGCTACACCCACGACGATCTCGCGAGCGGCAAGGTGCAGTTCGACCGCATCAATCTGCCGCAATACCAGGCGCAATCGAAGCAAGCGATGGAGGAACTCAAACGCAGCGGCAGCTGCACGCCCTACGAAAAGGAATATGTGCGCCAGGACGGTTCGCGCGTGCCGGTCCTGATCGGCAGCACCTTCATCGACGACCTGCAGCAGGACGGCGTCGCGTTCGTGCTTGACCTGAGCGAGCGCAAGGCGGCGGAACAACGCATCCGCTACATGGCCGATCATGACGCGCTGACCGGGCTGCCCAACCGCGCGCTGCTGCAGGACCGCCTGAAGCAGGCGCTGGCGCATGCGCATCGCAACCGCGCGCAGGTCGCGGTGCTGTTCATCGATCTCGACTATTTCAAGCACATCAACGATTCGCTCGGCCACCAGGTTGGCGACTGCCTGCTGCAACAGGTCGCGGAACGGCTGCGGCGCTGCGTGCGCGAAGACGACAGCGTAGCGCGCCTCGGCGGCGACGAATTCGTGCTGACGCTGACCCAGTTGAACGGCAGCGCCGATGCCGCGCTGGTCGCGCAAAAGGCGCTCGACGCGCTGGACGCGCCCTACCTGTGCGAAGGGCACGAACTGCACGTGAGCGGCAGCGCCGGAATCAGCCTGTACCCGGACGACGGCGCCGACGTCGAGACGCTGATGCGCACCGCCGACACCGCGATGTACTTCGCCAAGGAAAAAGGGCGCGGCAACTACCAGTTCTTCACCCCGGCGCTGAACCGTGCGGCGCAACGGCGCCACGCGATGAGCAACGCGCTGCGGCAAGCCCTGGTGCATGACGAGCTGATGCTGTACTACCAGCCGCAGGTCGACATGGAAGATGGCCGCATTTTTTCCGCCGAAGCGCTGCTGCGCTGGCGGCAGCCGGGCAAGCCGCCGATCTCGTGCAATGAATTCATCGCGATCGCCGAAGAGACCGGCCTGATCCTGCCGATCGGCGAATGGGTGTTGCGCGAGGCATGCCGGCAATTGCGGGCATGGCACGACCTCGGCTTCAAACAGATGGTGATCGCGGTCAACCTGTCGCCGCGCCAGTTCTTCCAGCCCGACTTCCAGGGCGCGATCGAACGCATACTCGACGAAACCGGCATCCCGGGCCATTGCCTTGATCTGGAAATCACCGAAGGCATCCTGATGCAGCGCAGCGAAGACAATGTCAGCTCACTGAAGCAGCTGTCCGACATGGGCATCAAGCTGTCGATCGACGACTTCGGTACCGGCTATTCGAGCCTGTCCTACCTGCAGCGCTTTCCGGTCGACGCATTGAAAATCGATCGCTCCTTCGTCAGCGGCATCGGCCAGGATTCGAACGACACCGCCCTGGTCACCGCGATCATCTCGATGGCGCAGAGCCTGCGGCTGAAAGTGCTGGCCGAGGGCGTGGAAACCGCGGAGCAGATCGAATTCCTGCGCACCCACGGCTGCCTGTCGGCGCAAGGCTATTACTACAGCGCAGCGGTGGCGGCGGACGACTTCACCGAACTGCTGCGCCGCCAGCTCGAACGCACGGCACACGCCTGAGATTTCCCTTATCCTCTATGCTTGCATGCCGGCCGATTCACGGTAAGGTTACGCACGCCGCAACGACCAAGACCAAGCGGCATCATCAGGGAAAGGGCCGTATCCAATGAACACCCAACGCCATCCAGTTTTCGCAGTGCTCGTAGTGCTGTTACGCGCCTGCGCCGCCGCGCTGCTGCTGGCGGCCTCCGGCATGGCGGCTGCGCAAACACGTTCGCCGGCAGGCAGCATCGAACTGCCGCTGGTGGCGGGCTGGTTCGACGGGCGCGCGGTGTATTACGTGACCACCGACGTGTCGGATCTTCAGGCTGCGCAGGCAATGGGCGCCAACTATGTGCCGCGGCTGGCCGACGCGATTCCCTCTCAGCCGCCCTACCCGGGCCAGCGTTCGGCGGTGGAGCACATCTATTCGTTCGGCAATTTCAAGCAGGGCGGCGTGCTGCCGGCGATCCCGACGCCGGCCGGCGCCGGCAATCGCGACCGCAACTATTCACCGCTCTGGCTGGTGCACAAGGTGAACTGGCTGCCGGGCCACACGCCGCGCGTGCTGAAATCGGAGGAAGCGATTCTTGCTGCGGCCGACAATGGCGAAGTAGCAGTGACGCCGACCCGCATCGTGGTCAACTGTCCGGTGATATTTTCGGAACAGGGCGGCTTGCTGAAGGGCGCGAAGATCAATCTGCGGCAATGACACATGCGGTTGCGTCGAAACCGGCCGGCGATCCGGCCGGCAGCGCGGTTCAGATCGTCTGATCCATGTCGGTGGACGGACAGCTGTTGTCCTGATGCTGGCGCACGATCTTCGCCGGCACGCCGGCGACCGTGCAATGCGGCGGCACCGGCTTGAGCACCACGCTGCCGGCCGCGACCTTGCTCATCGTGCCGACTTCGATATTGCCGAGGATGGTCGCGCCGGCACCGATCAGCACGCCGCGCCGGATCTTCGGATGACGGTCGCCATGCTGCTTGCCGGTGCCGCCGAGCGTCACGTTCTGCAGGATCGACACATCGTCTTCGATGACCGTGGTTTCGCCGATCACGATACCGGTGCCATGATCGAGCATCACCCCGGCGCCGATGCGCGCGGCAGGATGGATGTCGACCGCGAACGCCAATGACGCCTGGCTGGCCAGCGCAAAGGCAAGTTCATTGCGCCCCGCGCGCCACAGCAGATGCGCGGCGCGATAGGTCTGCAACGCCTGGAAGCCCTTCAGATTCAGCAGCACATGCAGATAATCGGGACAGGCCGGATCGCGCTCCTTGACCGCGGCCAGGTCGGTGCTGACCTGGTCGAGCACGGCAGCGTCATCGTCGAACAGTGTCTGCATCAGCGACTGCAGCGCCGCTTGCGGCAGGTCGTCGCAGGCGAGGCGGCCGGCCAGCACCGCCGCCAGCATCGCCGCCGGGCTGCGGTCGGTCGATAGCAGCGGCTGCAACCGGTGCCGCAACAACGGCTCGCGTTGCGCAACCGCCGCAGCCGTATCGCGCACCTGCTGCCAGATGCGTTCGATGTCGCCGGCCTGCGCATGCGGCGCCAAAGGCGCGCTCGCGGCGACATGCAGCCGGCGTTCAGGCAGGCCGGGCTGGACGGCAGGAATCGGCGGATTCGGCGCAAGCTGCGGTTTGACTCTGGTCATGATGCTCTACTCCATTTGCGCGGCGGCAAGCTGCAAGCCACAAGCCGGCTCTTGCGCCGAAAAAAAAAGCCGCAGGCGGTATGCGCTGCGGCCATCGGGAATGCATGAAAATAACACTAGTCCGCAAATCCCTCCGGCCTGCGGCAACATGCATGCAATGCAATTTTGCGGGAAACGGGTCGGCGCTTCATTGGTCAAAGCGGAAAAAGCGGTTTATCGAATGTCTTATTTAAGCATATTTCGACAATTCCGGTGCTGCGTTGCCGACGCCGGCTTGCGCTGTATCACGCAGGCCATCACGCGCACCTTGCTGATCTCGCGCCCATGAATACGATCCGCATCGGCCTCATCTCCGACACCCACAACCTGCTGCGACCGGAAGCGCGGCTGGCGCTGGCCGGCGTCGAGCGCATCATTCACGCCGGCGACATCTGCAATGCGCAGGTGCTCGACCAGCTGGCGCAGATTGCGCCGGTCGTCGCGGTGCGCGGCAATAACGACCGCGGCGCGTGGGCGGAAACGTTGCCGAAATCCGAAACGCTGACGCTGGCCGGCGTAACCCTGCATGTAGTGCACGACCTGAAAGAACTCGCCGTCGATCCGCGCCAGGTCGGCATCGACGTGGTGATCTCGGGCCATTCGCACCGGCCGTCGCTGAAAATGGATGGCGGCGTGCTGTTCATCAATCCCGGCAGCGCCGGACCGCGCCGTTTCCGGCTGCCGATTTCACTCGGCTTTCTCGACATTGCAGACGGCGTGCCGAAGGCGAGGCTGCAGATGCTGGAAGTGGATTGAAGCCGTCGCAATTAAAAAGCCGCAGTGCTCGTACACTAATACGCAATCCCTCTAGTAGAGTTGCTCGCCCGCACTGGCGCCGCCACGGATATCAGCGGCGCCGATCATGCTCAAGGCCACCGCTTCGGCGACCTTGATGCCGTCGACCGCCGCCGACAGAATGCCGCCCGCATAGCCGGCGCCTTCGCCGGCCGGATACAGGCCGCGCGTGTTCATGCTCTGGAAATTATCCTGCCGCTTGATGCGGATCGGCGACGAGGTGCGCGTCTCGACGCCGGTCAGCACCGCGTCGTGCATCGCATAACCGTTGATCTGCCGGTCGAACATCGGCAGCGCTTCGCGAATCGCGTCGATCGCATAGTCGGGCAAGGACGGGCCGAGATCGGTCAGGTGCACGCCGGGCTTGTACGACGGCGTCACCGAACCCAGTTCGGTCGATGCCTTGCCGGCGATGAAGTCACCGACCAGCTGGCCCGGCGCGTCGTAGTTACGGCCGCCGAGCACATACGCGCGCGATTCCAGCTCGCGCTGGAAATCGATGCCGGCCAGCGGATGCCCCGGATAATCATCCGGCGTGATGCCGACCACGATGCCGCTGTTGGCGTTGCGCTCGTTGCGCGAATACTGGCTCATGCCGTTGGTGACCACGCGCTCCGACTCGGAAGTCGCGGCCACCACGGTGCCGCCGGGGCACATGCAGAAGCTGTACACCGCGCGGCCGTTGCTCGCATGGTGCACCAGCTTGTAATCGGCGGCGCCGAGCAATGGATGGCCGGCGAACTTGCCGAAGCGCGCGCGATCGATCAGCGACTGCGGATGCTCGGCGCGAAAGCCGATCGAGAACGGTTTCGCTTCCACATACACACCGCGCTGGTACAGCATCTGGAAGGTGTCGCGCGCGCTATGGCCGACCGCCAGCACCACGTGCTCGCTGGCGATGCGCTCGCCGTTCTCCAGCACCACGGCGCGAACTTGTCCGTTGTCGATATCGAGATCGGTGACCTTGGCCTGGAAGCGGAATTCTCCGCCCAGCGATTCGATCGTCGCGCGCATTTCCTCCACCATCTTCACCAGCCGGAACGTGCCGATGTGCGGCTTGCTGACGTACAAAATCTCTTCCGGTGCGAATGCCTTCACGAACTCGGTCAGCACCTTGCGGCCGTAATGCTTCGGGTCCTTGATCTGGCTGTACAGTTTGCCGTCGGAGAAAGTGCCGGCGCCGCCTTCGCCGAACTGCACGTTCGACTCCGGATGCAGCTCGCGTTTGCGCCACAGGCCCCAGGTGTCTTTCGTGCGTTCGCGCACGACCTTGCCGCGTTCGAGAATGATCGGGCGGAATCCCATCTGCGCCAGGATCAGCGCGGCGAAGATGCCGCAAGGCCCGAAGCCGATCACTACCGGCCGCATCGGCAGCGAGGCTGGCGCCTGTGCGACGAACTTGTAGCTGGTATCCGGCGTGATGGCGACATGCGGCACGCCTTGCATGCGCGCCAGCAGCGCCGCTTCGTTCTTCACTTCGACATCGATCGAGTAGATCAGCTTGATCGCGTTCTTGCGCCGCGCATCGTAGCTGCGACGGAAGATGGTGTAGCCGACCAGTTGATCGGCCGCGATCTTCAGCCGCGCCAGAATGGCGGCCGGCAGATCGGTTTCGGGATGGTCGAGCGGGAGTTGTACGTCTGTCAGTCGCAGCATGCGCAAGGTTTCCGGATGAAGGCGATGGGCACAGGCGAAGCGCGCTGTCGGGCCATGCGGGAAGAATGCCCGGTGCGGGCAGCGCGCTATTTTACTCTACCGATTCAGCCGCCCGCAGCGTAAACAAGCCGTTGGCTGGCGGCTGCATGGCGCCGCGGTTTTGAATATGAAACACCTCGATATCATGCTAAATTATCAATTTCAAATTGATAACATTTCCAGTGCGCTTCCGGCACGCGATGACAGCCAGGCGGCACATCGCTTGATATTGTGGCGCACAGGGGGGCGCCGACCGAAGCGGCTTTACCCTATCAGATCACCTTAAACCAACAACCGTTACGGGAGAGCGCATGTTCATTATCTGGGGAAAGAAGCTTGTTTATCGCAAGCTCGGCCATGTGGCGGATTTCTGTCCGATCTGCCGCGTACCGAGGCCGTTTGCATTGAAACGCGTAGGATCGGCCGGGCATGTCTACTACATCAGTTCCGGTGAGGGCGAACTGGTGGGCTACGAACGCACCTGTCAGGAATGCGGCACGTCGCTGCAGACCGAGCCAACCACATATGCGTCGATCTGCAAAAACACGGCGCCGCTGGCCGAACTGACGCGACAGACATTTCCGAACCTCGACCAGGTGCTCCAAGAGCGGTTGGCACTGGAAGAAAAAGTGCGGCACGCCCCGTTGTCGCTTTCACGGGAAGAGCGGCATGCCCTCATCAGAAGCCCCTTCCTGATTCTGTCACCGAAGGTGGAGAAGCGGTTTGCATCGACGCATATCGACAGGGAGATCGGATTTGCGTTGATCGGCGCAGTCGTGCTGCTGATGGTCGGCCCCGCTCTCGGTCGTGCCGTGGCGCCCGATTCGGAAGGGGCCGTGCTGCTGACCTCGCTCTCGATGGGCTTTCTGATGGTGCTCTGGCAGGGGATCGGTGCCGGTGGGCGTTTCATGCGCCGCCAGATCATTCCCGTTCTGGCAAAGTGCCTCGCCCCTCTCCGACCTTCCGATGACGAACTGAGATCGGTGCAGGCCGAACTCAAGCAGTTGCGGCACAAGATGGGCAGCAAGCTGAAGCTGGCCGATCTGCATCATCATCTACACGACTCGACCACATCACGGTCGCATGGCGCGAATGGGACGAATGGCGTGATGTAGTCATGCCGGAGCTGACTGTTGCCGGATTTGAGGATTTTCCGCCACGATCCACCGGCCTGCTTTACATTGAATATCCATAACAAGGGGAAAGAAATGCAGAAACGACCTGTCTCGGTAACCATCATTGCGTGGATCCTGATCATCCTTGGCGGCATATCGGCGATCTCGACGACCATGATGAGCAACAACCCAACCGTGCTCACGGAGATGCACAGAAGCCCTCTTCCGATCCCGCTGCAATGGACGATGTTTTATGCCGGCATGCTGGTCATGATTGTATCGGGCATCGGCTTCCTCAAGGGTCGCAACTGGCCCCGTTATCTTTATCTGATCTGGAACACTGTCGGATTCACCATCGGATTTGCCACTTCGCCGATAACAACGACCATGATTCCGGGCTTCGTATTTTTCCTGGTCGTTGCGGCCATCCTCTTCCTGCCGAAATCAAGCGCCTACTTTTTGCAACCGGCCGCTTCCGACGATGCGCAAACTGTTTAGCATCATCCTTCTCGTGATCGCCGGGTTCTTCTTTTATCAGCGTGTCCCATTGGATCGCTGAACCCCGGCCGTCAAAACTCGCCGTGCGCGGCACACGCCTGCCGCCGTGCTACGCGCTCCGATACTGATCGCGCAGACTCTTCACCTGATCATGGTTCTGCAGCGCGCCCTGGTATTGCCGCTCGACGGTTGTACGCACATCGGGCGGCAGGTTCTTGTCCAGCGCCCGGCGATAGCTCGCCACCGCGACATCTTCGCCGCGCTCGCATTCGTTCAATATCGCCTTGTCGTCGTGGCCGGTGATCGCCGACTTGATGTCGATCCAGCGCCGATGCAGCGCACCGCCGAGGCCGCCGCTGGTTTCCGGGTCGCCACCATAAGCGCGCACCAGATCCTGCAATTCGATCACCGCAGCGGTGCAGCTTTGCGCACGATTGGAAAAGAACACCTTGAGCTGCGCATCGCTGGTCGCGTCGGCGCAGCTGCGGAATCCTTCTTCACCGTCCTTGCTGGTCTCGATCAAATCGTTCAGCGTCGCAATCACTTCATCGCTGTCCATATGCGCTCCCGGGAAAGAAGAAGATCACGGTTCTCCACTACGACTATCGCGCCGGACTGTCCTGCGAAGGCGATGCGGCCGCATGCAGCACATCGGTCGCATCGCGGCCGGACAGCCGGTAGGTCGACGCGGCGCTTACTTGCCGGTGCTGCTGGCGCCGGAGCTGCTATCCGAACTGCCGCCGCTTGACGGGCTGGCGCTCGACGAGCTGCTGCCCGACGGACTACTGCCGGAGCTGGAACCGGAGGATGTGCCGCTGCTGCCGGAAGGCGCGCCCGAACTTTCCGAGCCTCCTTTCGTGCCCGAGCTGCCGGTCGCCGTGGAAGCCTTGCCGCTCCGTATCTGCTTTGCCATCTGCCAATGCTCATCGACGGTCGGCGTCAGGCTCGACGCGAGGGTTTTCAGATCGCTGTCCTTCGCGCTTTTCTCGATACGGCTCAGCAGAGCATGGGCCTGCCGATGGTCGCTCACGCCGCCTTGCGACATGTATCTCTTGTCGAACTTGTCGCCCGACAGCGCGCTGAGTTTCTTGATTTCCGACTTGTGCTTGCTGTCGAGGTCGGTCGGCAGCGTGACATTTTTCGCTTGCGCCAATTGCTGCAGCTGGTCGCTGGCCTTGGTATGGTCATCGATCATTTTCTGCGCAAAATTTTTCACCTCTTCGTTGCTGCTTTTCTGCTGCGCCAGTTTCGCGGCTTCGATCTCGGCCATGTTGGCCTGGGCCAGGTCTTTCATCATCTTCTGGTCCGACTTGCTGAGCGGACCGCTTGTAGCGGCGCCGCTCGCGCTGCTGCCCGCGGTACCGGAAGCGCCGCTGGTCGGGGGCTTGACGCTGGAGGTTTCGTTCTGGCCGGTCGGACTCATCTTGCCGGCTTCGTTGGCGGGCGTCTGGCCGGCGGCGTTTTCCTGGTTTGCGGCGGCGCCACCCATCGAAGACGAACTACCCGAGGCCGAACTGCCGGAAGTACCGGAGGCGCCGGACGTATCGGAACTGGAAGCCGGCGGCGGCGCAACGCTGGAGGTGGCGTTCTGACCGGTGGTGCTCATTTCGCCGGCCTTGTTGGCGGGCGTCTTGCCGGATGCATCGGGTGCAGTGGTGGATTGCGCGTAGACGGAGCCGAACATCATCGCCAGCGTTGCAACGCCAAGCATGCGGTTCAGAATTTTGCGTTTTGACATTATGAATTCTCCTTCTGAAATGGATGGCAGCCGCCATCGGATTACATCAAGTGGATGTATTGACAGCAGAAGGCAATGTACGTGCCAGATGCATAACGCGCTGCCAAAGGCCATGCGGCGTGCAAAACGGCATCCGGTGCAAGGAGCTAGTGGAAGAGACTACAGAGAGGCGGAAAAAATTACAGCGCGCGGCATACCGAAAAACAATGTGCCATTGCAAGCTTTCGGCGCGCAAAAAAATGCCAAAGCATTGCTTTGGCCAATTCCTGCCGGCTTGCGCCGACAAGCACCCATGAAGAACAATTCAATCCCGCCCGTCTTGCCCGCATCGCGGGGCGCAAAACAGGCGGTTTGCGAAGGACGCCGCTGCGCCGTGAGGCGCTCCCCTTTTCGAGCAGCGTCCCCGCAAACCAGACCAATGCGACAGCCGCGGCAGTTTGGTTAACTGCCGCGCTGTCGTTTCTCGCACTTGCACTCGATGCTGTCGATCACCGTACCATCCGCATCCACGGTTTCCAGCAGCACATCGAACCCCCACAGCCGCGCGACATGCTTCAACACTTCTTCGGTCTGCTGGTTCAGCGGCCGGCGCAGGTATTGCAGATGGCGCAGCGTCAGCGCACGGCCGCCCTGCGTATCGACCGACCACACCTGGATGTTCGGTTCGCGGTTGCCGAGGTTGTACTGGCCGGCGAGCTGCTCGCGGATATAGCGGTAGCCGGCATCGTCATGGATCGCCGAGATCGTCAGCTTGTCCTTCTCGTCGTCATCGAGCACAGAGAAGAAATGGAAATCGCGGATCAGCTTCGGCGACAGGTATTGCGCGATGAAGCTCTCATCCTTGAAATTGCGCATCGCGAAGTCGAGCGTCTTCTTCCAGTCGCTGCCGGCGATATCGGGAAACCATTGCCGGTCTTCGTCCGTCGGGTCTTCGCAGATGCGGCGAATGTCGCGCATCATCGCGAAGCCGAGCGCATAGGGATTGATGCCGCTGAAATACTTGCTGGTCACCGGCGGCTGGTAAACCACATTGGTGTGACTCTGCAGGAATTCCATCATGAAGCCGTTGCCGACCACGCCTTCGTCGTACAGCTGGTTCAGGATGGTGTAATGCCAGAACGTGGCCCAGCCTTCGTTCATCACCTGGGTCTGACGTTGCGGATAAAAGTACTGCGAGATTTTGCGCACGATGCGCACGACTTCGCGCTGCCACGGCTGCAGCAGCGGCGCAAACTTTTCGATGAAGTACAGCAGATTTTCCTGCGGCTCGACCGGGAAGCGATCGGGCGCGTTTTGCTGCACCGCTTCTTCCTTCTTCGGCACCGTGCGCCACAGGTCGTTCACCTGCGACTGCAGGTAGCGCTCGCGCTCTTCCTGCCGTTCGCGCTCTTCGGCCAGTGATAGTTTGGCCGGCCGCTTGTAGCGGTCGACGCCATAATTCTGCAACGCATGGCAGGAATCGAGCAGCAGCTCGACCGCTTCGATGCCGTAACGTCGCTCGCAATCGGCGAGATAGTTTTTCGCGAACACCATGTAGTCGATGATCGCGTCGGCGTCGGTCCAGGTGCGGAACAGGTAATTGCCCTTGAAGAAGGAATTGTGGCCGTACGACGCATGCGCGATCACCAGCGCCTGCATCGTCAGGCTGTTCTCTTCCATCAGGTAGGCGATACACGGATTGGAGTTGATCACGATCTCGTACGCCAGCCCCATCTGGCCGCGGCGGTAGCTTTTCTCGGTCGACAGGAACTGCTTGCCGAACGACCAGTGCGCGTACGACACCGGCATGCCGACCGACGCGTATGCATCCATCATCTGCTCGGCGGTGATGATCTCCAGCTGGTTCGGATAGGTATCGAGGCCGAAGCCTTCGGCGACGCGGCGGATTTCCTCGTGTGCCTGTTCGATCAGGTCAAAGGTCCACTCCGATTGCTCGGGCAGCCGGCGCGGCTTCGCCGTCTTTTTTCGCGCCGGCTTTTTTGCCGGCTTCTTGATCGCGGTTGTCGTCATTTCGGTTGCTTCTTGAACAGTTCGCGGAACACCGGATAGATATCGGCCGGCGACTCGATTTTCTGCATCGCGAAGTGCGGATGGATGTCAGGGATCTGCGTATATTCATGCCACAGGTTCTGCGGCTCGCCTTCGGTGATTTCGACATATGCGTAATACTGCACCGCCGGCATGATGGTATCGATCAGCAGCTCGCGGCAGGTGATCGAATCGTTGTCCCAGTTATCGCCGTCGGACGCCTGCGCGACATAAATGTTCCAGTCGGCGCTCGAATAGCGCTCATGCATCACCTTGCCGAGCAGGTGCAATGCCGATGACACCACGGTGCCGCCCGATTCGCGCGAGTTGAAGAATTCATCCTCGCTGACTTCGGTCGCCTGCGTGTGGTGGCGGATGAACACGACGTCGATCTTTTCGTATGCGCGTTCCAGGAACAGGTAAAGCAGGATGAAGAAGCGCTTCGCCGCATCCTTTTTCGCCTGGTCCATCGAGCCCGACACGTCCATCACGCAAAACATCACCGCCTGGCTAGTCGGTTTCGGCACCTTGATGCGGTTGCTGTAGCGCAGGTCGATCGGATCGAGGAAGGGGATCGCGTACAGCTTGGTGTGCAGATGGTGGATTTCCTTCTTCAGCGCCCGTACGCGATGATCGTCTTCGAACGCGGTCAGCAGCAATTGCGCCAGCTCGTCCTCCGCTTCCTTCAGCCGCTTGCTCGATTTCGCGCCGATCGCAATGCGACGGCCGAGCGCGCCGCGCAGCGAACGCAGCACGTGAATGTTGGATGGTGTGCCGGAGAGCGTGTAGCCGGCGCGCTGCTGCTTGAATTCGGTGATCGACGTCAGTTGCGTCTTCACCAGGTTCGGCAGTTCCAGGTCTTCGAAGAACACGTTCATGAATTCTTCGCGGGTCAGCTCGAACGTGAAATCGTCTTCCGACGTCTGTTCGCTGTTGCCGGCCTTGCCCTTGCCCTGGCCGCTGCCGCCTTTCGGCCGCTGGACCTGGTCGCCCTTCTGGTATTCCTTGTTGCCCGGACGGACGGTTTCCCACACGCCGCCATGCGCATGGCCGAAGCTGGGTTCGTTGATGTCCTTGACCGGGATCGATACTTTCTCGCCCTTCTCGACCTCGGTGATCGAGCGGCCCTTGATTGCCCGGGTAACGGCATCCTTGATCTGGCCCTTGTAACGCCGCAAAAAGCGTTCACGGTTGCCAGCGGACTTGTTCTTGCCCTGCAGACGCCGGTCGATGAGGTAAGCCAAATTGCCTCCTGCTGATGGAACTGCGATGGCAGACTGCCTCGGTTCACTTCATATCAAAATCTGATTCGTTGCTGCGCTTTCAAAAGGTGCCAAGTGCCACGAACGAATTAACTTGCCACCTGCCTGGTCCCTTCCCCCTGTGAGGGGGAAGGTTAGGATGGGGGTACGGCGCGTCAAGCAACCGCAAACGCCTGCCCGACCACTCACCCCCCACCCTAACCCTCCCCCTGCCAGGGGGAGGGAACAAGGCAGCGATTACGACGACTTCCGTACCCGCAGATACCATTCGCACAACAGCCGCACCTGCTTCGCGGTGTAACCCTTCGCCACCATCCGCTCGACGAACTCCTGATGCTTGTTCGCATCGTCGGCGCTGGCCTTCGCATTGAACGAAATCACCGGCAGCAGTTCTTCGGTATTCGAGAACATCTTCTTCTCGATCACAGTGCGCAGCTTTTCATAGCTGGTCCATGCCGGATTCTTGCCGTTGTTCTGCGCCCGCGCGCGCAACACGAAGTTGACGATCTCGTTGCGGAAATCCTTCGGGTTCGAAATCCCGGCCGGCTTCTCGATCTTTTCCAGTTCGTTGTTCAACGCATCGCGGTCAAAGCTCTCGCCGGTGTCCGGATCGCGGAATTCCTGATCCTGGATCCAGAAATCGGCAAAGGTCACGTAGCGGTCGAAGATGTTCTGCCCGTACTCGGAATAGCTTTCGAGGTAGGCGGTCTGGATCTCCTTGCCGATGAACTCCACGTAGCGCTGCGCCAGGTACTCCTTGATGTACGACATGTACTTCTGCTCGGTTTCCGGCGGGAACTGCTCGCGTTCGACCTGCTGTTCCAGTACATATAACAGGTGCACCGGATTGGCCGCGACTTCGGTATTGTCGAAATTGAACACCTTGGACAGGATCTTGAACGCGAAGCGGGTCGACAAACCGTTCATGCCTTCGTCGACGCCGGCGTAGTCCGCATATTCCTGCTTGGACTTCGCCTTCGGATCGGTGTCTTTCAGGTTCTCGCCGTCGTACACCTGCATCTTGGAAAAGACGCTGGAATTTTCCGGCTCCTTCAGCCGCGACAGCACCGCGAACTGCGACATCATCTTCAGCGTGCCGGGCGCGCACGGCGCCTGCGACAGCGACGAGGTGCGCACCAGCTTGTCGTAGATCTTGATCTCGTCGGATACGCGCAGGCAGTACGGCACCTTCACGATATAGATACGATCGAGGAAAGCCTCGTTGTTCTTGTTGTTCTTGAATGCCTTCCATTCCGATTCGTTCGAGTGCGCCAGCACCACGCCGTCGAACGGAATCGCGCCGAAGCCTTCGGTGCCCTTGTAGTTGCCTTCCTGGGTCGCAGTCAGCAGCGGGTGCAGCACCTTGATCGGCGCCTTGAACATCTCGACGAACTCCATCAGGCCCTGGTTCGACAGGCACAGGCCGCCGGAATAGCTGTACGCATCCGGATCATCCTGCGAATAGTCTTCCAGCTTGCGGATGTCGACCTTGCCGACCAGCGAAGAGATGTCCTGGTTGTTTTCGTCGCCCGGCTCGGTCTTGGAGATCGCGACCTGTTTCAGCACCGACGGATAGCGCCGCACCACGCGGAACTGGTTGATGTCGCCGTTGAATTCATGCAGCCGCTTCACGGCCCACGGACTGGGGATGGTTTTCAGATAACGGCGCGGGATGCCGTAATCTTCTTCGAGGATCGCGCCGTCCTCGCCTTCGTCGAACAGGCCGAGCGGCGATTCGTTGACGGGCGAACCCTTGATGCAATAGAACGGCACATACTCCATCAATTGCTTGAGTTTCTCGGCAATCGAGGATTTGCCGCCGCCGACGGGGCCGAGCAGATACAGCACCTGCTTGCGCTCCTCGAGGCCTTGCGCGGCATGACGGAAATAGGATACGACCTGCTCGATCACTTCCTCCATTCCGTAGAACTCACGGAACGCGGGATAGATCTTGATGACTTTGTTGGCGAAGATTCGCGAGAGCCGCGAATCATGGCGCGTATCGATCAGTTCCGGCTCGCCGATGGCTTGCAGCATGCGTTCGGCGGCGGACGCGTAAGCGAGACGATCGCGCTTGCACAATTCCAGATATTCCTGCAGGGAGTATTCCTCTTCCCGAGTCCGCTCATACCGTGCTGCGTAGTTGTCAAAGATCTTCATTTGGCTTCCTTTGATGTAAACCTACCGGTCATTTTTTTGGGTCGGATTCAAGTGTAAATTTCCACTCCGCAATTTAATAATACGCGCTCTTTTCCTTAGCCCATAGGAAATTTTGGGCTTTTTTTCAGAGGAGAAAAATGTTGAAACATAGAGTATCCATTTGCTCTTTTCAAAGCGATATTTCATTCGTGTTTTCTGCAAATTCAGGCACGATTGCGCAAAACTTTTTGACGTGATTGTTGTCGCGCTTTCGGCTTTTCAACGACATCGCGGTGCAACATGCGTGCGAAAAAGAGACAGCGCAAATGCCGCAGCGTGATCATGATGAAAAATGGTGCGGCCGCATTTCTTTTATAACGCTGCCGACCCCATGGTCGATCGAATGAATTGCACGCAAAACCGCGCGCAATTCATTCGATGGCGATGGCTGGCGAATGCGATGAAGAAAATGTATCGCGGGAGGTGTGAAGCCGGCATCGACAAGAGAATGCCTGTCGCGTTGTCAATTCGTGCAAATCCGCGCATGCCGCGCTATATTGAATAAGAAGCGTGAATAGGAAGCGTTGCGCATTGCGGACAAGGCAATGCGCAACGCGATGGACTCCATACGATCGGAGCGTACCGGCTATTTTCCGAACAGACCCTTCAGCCTATCCTGCAACTGCTCCTGCAGTTTGCCCTTTTGCTTGCCGAGCGCTTCCTCGGCCTTTGATTTCAGTTCGGTCTTTTTCTCGTCGAGCCTCTGCTTCGCCAATGCATTCGCAAGGCCGGCGAAATCGACGCGCCAGCCTATCGACGAGAACGGCCCGGACAATCGCACCGGCACCGTCAGCCCCTTCAACGCCTGCAGATCGGGGCCGCCCTGGCCTTGCAGGGTCGACACCACCGTCACCTGCGCCAGGTAATCGATGCGCTCGGCGCCGAGGTCGATATTGCCGGCGCCGCCGACGCGGACCAGCGGCGACTTGACGTTCAGGTCGTCGTTATGCGCGACGCCGTTGACGATACGAAAACTGCCGCTCATTTCACTGAAGTCGGTCTTTTCATCCGCGCTCGCGGTGCCGCTTTGCGGCGCCTCCTGCCCGCGCAACGCGCCGATGCGCGCCTTCGCGCTGCGCACCGTCTGCGCGATATTCACGCCATGCACCGCGCCGTCGCGCAATTCGAGGCGCGCGCTGCCGTTCAGATCCTTCCTGATCTGCGCGACGCTGGCGCCGCTGGTCGCCACATCGAGCCGCACATTGCCCTTGCCTTCGATCGGCTGCTTGCCGATCGCATCCTTCAGCAGCGGGCCGAGGTTGATGCCGGACAGCGTCTGGCGCAGCGTGAAGCGTGCCGGATTGCTCGCGGCCGCCGACAGCGCGCCGCTCGCGCTGCCGCCATACAAGCTGGCGGACAGCGGGTCGATGTCGAGCTTGCCGCCGGCCGCATGCACGCCGAAGCGCACGCTCGATGCCTGGATGCCGGTCACTTTCAGCGCGCCGATCCTGACGTTGCCGCTGGCTTGCAGGTTTTTCAGAGCCGAAAGGTCAATCGGCTTTTCGGCGGCATTATCGCTTGATTTGTCGGCGGGCTTGGCGCCGAATTTTTCGGTTTGCGCGGAGGCTGTCTGGGTGCCGGCCGCCGGTTTGCTGCCCGGCTTGCTGCGGTAGCGATCAAGATCGAGCTTGTCGATGCCGATATCAAATGTATACGCCGCCGGTGAAAAACTGCTCATGCCGAACTTCGCATCGAATGCGCTTTCGTCGAGGCTGCCTTTCAGCGCAGCTGCCAACATGTGCTTGCCGAGCTGCAGGTCGGCGTTGCCGCCGGCTTTCAGCTGCAGGGTGCCGCCGCCCGGATTGGGCAACGTGAAGCCGGCTGCGATTTTCGGAAACGCGATGTGCTGCGCGTGCAGGTCGGCCGACATCGGCGTCGTCAGCGAACCGGACAGCGCCTTGCCGTCCTGCGTGCCGGACAGGGCAAGCGTCAGTTGCGGCGAATTCAGCAGCAGCTTGTCGATATCGCCGGCCAGCGCGCCGGAAATATTGGCTTTCGCATCGAGCGTGCCGCCCTTCACTGTCGCGTCGAGCGCCAGATTCGGCAGCCTGAACGCCTGCGGCGAACCTTCGAATGCGGGCGCGGCGAAGTTCACGCGTATCGTGCGGCCGCTCTCGGTCAGCGTCACGCTGCCGCTCAGCTTGCCGCCGCTAACCCGGGTATCGTCGACCGCCAGTTGCGGCACGTCGAACGCGATGTCGACCGGCTGCCCAGCGCGCTTGCCGCTGATGCTCAACTTGATGCCGTTCAGCGCGAAGCGTTTGTCCGTCGGTTTCAAGTCGGCATCGCCGGCGATCTTCGCGACCAGATCGGTGAAGCCGGCGGCGCTGCCCTTGAGCTGCGCATCGAGTCCGTCCAGTACATAGTGCTTACGCGCCAGCTCCATCATGAAGCCGGTTTTCGCATTGAGCGTCGCGTTGATTTCCGGCTTGCTCGATTTGATGGCGCCGCTCAGCTGCAGCTTGCTGCGCACGCCGTCCGCGATCCTGCCGGTTTGCAGATCGAGTTTCGCGAGTTCGACAGTGCGTCCCTGCGCGCGGTCGTCGAACAGGATCTGGGTATTGTTGATATCGACGCTGTCGATGTCGAACGCAAACGGCCCGCTGCTTTCGGCGCCGGTCTTGCCGGCGTTGCCGCCGTTACTTGTGCTGCCTGCAGGTGTAGTACTGCTCGCGCCGCCGGCCGGCTTGATCAGGTCGTCGATGCTGGTACTGCCGTCCTTGAAGCGCGTGACGCTGGTGCGCAGGCCATCGATCGTTACACGATCGACCACCAGCCGCTTCGACAGCAGCGGCAGCAGCGCGAGCGAGACTTTCGCATGCTCGACCGACGCAAACTCGGCGTTGCTGTCCGGCGTGGAAATGGCGAGCTTGCCGAGATCGGCGCCGATCTTCGGAAAGAAGCTGAGCTTGATGTTGCCCGGAATCGTCAGCGTGCGATGCGTCTTTTCCTGCACCAGCCGGATGATCTGCGGCTTGTAGTCGTTCGGATTGAAGGTCGCGGCGAGAAACGCGGCGCCGGCCAGCAGCAACGCGAGCAGAACGGCGACGGCGATCAGGATGTATTTAAGAGGTTTTTGCATATCAATCCGCCTGATTCAGGGAAGGAGTTGCCGTGCTTGCGCCTCGCCGATGCGACTTCAGTGCGAAGCGCGCGGGATCGAGCGCCGCGGCCAGCGCGCTTTCGACCGGCAGCGGCTCGCCTTCCAGTTGCGCCGCCAACAGCTCGGCGGCGAACGCCGCCCAGATCAGCCCGCGCGAACCGTAGCCGAGCAGGCCGTACATGTCTGGCAGACGCGGCACATCGCGCAGGCGGCTGCCGGTGATCGTTGCGGCGGGATCGGGCAGCGCGCCAACCAGCGGTAAGCGGTCCGGCGCCGCGCAGCGAAAACCGGTGCGGCCGGCAAGCGGCAAGCCGGCCAGGCCGTTGGCCTGCGGCAGGATTTGCGCAAGCCGCGCCAGGTTCCCGTCGTGGCTGTCGCGCCGCAGCTGCGGATCGGCATCGAAATCATATGACGCACCGACACAACAGAGACCGTTCACCGGCCGCGTCAGATAACCGTCGCCGCAGATCACCAGCGGCAGCGCCGGCAACGCGGACGAAGGCAGGTGCGACACCTGCCCGCGGATCGCGGACAGCGGCAAGTCTTGTGTTTGAGGAAAGAGCCTGGCATTGGTTCCATTGGCAACGATCAGCACCGGCGCATCGGCGATCACCGCGCCGCCGGCGTCGCGCACCTGCCAGCGTCCGGCGTTGCATTGCAGGGTTGCCGCCTCATGCATGAAGCGGCGCTGCAACCGGTCGCCGCACACAGCGAGCAGCCTGTCGCACAGGCTCGCCGGCGTAACCCAGCCACCCTGTGGAAACAGCCAGCCGCCATGTACGCCGTCGTTGCCGGTCAGTTGCGCTACCGCCGCCGCGTCGAGCCAGCGCGCGAATTCCGGCGCATAGCCGGCCTCGTCGATCAGCGCGCGTTGCATCTGCGCCTGCGCCGCGTCGGGCGCCAGTTGCAGCACGCCGCAGGCTTCGCCGGCGAACGCATCACCGACGCCGCCAAGCCGGCGCCACCATTGCAGCGTAAACAGATAGGCGGCGCGCGCCAGCCGCGACGGCAGGTTGTCGTCGCGCGACAGCAGCGGCATCACGATGCCGGCCAGGTTGCCGGACGCTTCCTGCGCCGGCGCCGCATGCCGCTCGATCAGCGTCAGTTGCCAGCCGCGCGCGGCCAGCCGTTCGCAGGCGGCACTGCCGGCGATGCCGGCGCCGATCACGATTGCTTCGCGGGCATCGGCAGCACGACGCGGCGGCACTTGCCAGCGCGGCGCGAAACGGCCGCCCAGCATTTCCGGTTTGCGGCCGAAACCCGGCAGCCGCTCGCAGACGAAACCGGCCTGTGCCAGTCCCTTGCGTACCGCGGCGGCTATTGTCCAGGTTGCCAGTGTGGCCTGCGGCGCGGCCAGCCGGCCCAGCCGCGCGAGGACGGCCGGCGACCACATGTCCGGATTCTTCGACGGCGCAAAGCCGTCGAGATAGAACGCATCGGCTGCCGCATCGACCTGCGGCAGGCAATCGGCGATGTCGCCGAACACCAGCGTCAGCACCACGCGTCCTTCATCGAGCAGCAGCCGGTGAAAACCCGGTACCAGCGGCGGCCACGCGGCAAGCAGCTGCTGCGACAGCGACGCCAGCTCCGGCCACTGCGCATGCAACTGCATCAGGTCGGCCGCCTGAAACGGATGCTTTTCGAGCGCGACATAATGCAATTGCGCGGATCGCGCCGGATCTGCGCGCCACGCTGACCAGGTGGCAAGAAAATTCAACCCGAGCCCGAAGCCGGTTTCGAGAGTCACGAAACGGCGCTGCGCGCGCCAGCGCTGCGGCAGGCCGTTCCCGCCGAGAAAAACATGGCGCGCCTGGGCCAGCCCGCCGTCGGCCGAGTGATAAACATCACCGAACGCGGGCGCGAACGGTATTCCATCCAGGTGAGCGAGCGTGGCGGGAACGAGGCGATGAAGGGGCATGAAGACGGCAATCGATGGAAGACGTCTCATTGTAGCGAGACCAGGTGCGGCGCAAGAAGGCCGGGGTTGAAAAGCCAGTACTTCATTTCAGAGCAGTGGCTGTGTGCATGCGCGCCAGAGTTTGCGTAAACGTCAAGCCGATCCTGCCGCGTCCTGAGATAATGCGCGGCTGTGCCGCCCTGCTGGCACGAATTACAAACCCACATCACTGATCGAAAAAATGAATCGCAACAAAGATATCGCATTCGTCGTCCGCGACTCGAAAGTCCATGGCAAGGGCGTGTTCGCGACCCGCAAGATTCCGGCCGGCACGCGCATCGTCGAATACAAGGGCGAACGCATCGACTGGAAGGAAACGGTGCGGCGCGAAAATGCCAAGCCGGCCGATTCCTACCATACCTTTTTCTTCAGCCTGGAAGACGGCCGCATCATCGACGGCGGCAGCGGCGGCAACGACGCACGCTGGATCAACCATGCGTGCGAGCCGAACTGCGAAGCGCAGGAGGAAGACGGCCGGGTGTTCATCTACGCGCTGCGCGACATCGCGCGCGGCGAAGAACTGAATTACGACTACGGCCTGATCATGGAAGAGCGGCATACGCCGGCGCTGAAGCGCGCGTATGCGTGCCTGTGCGGCGCGGCCAGTTGCCGCCACACGATGCTGGCGCCGAAACGCAAAAAGAAGGCCGCCTGACCACAGGCTGTCAGGACAGCACGCCGAACTGCCAGCCGAAAAACACCGCGAGCCCGACCGCGATGGTCAGCAACTGGCGCTGGGTCGCCGCGCACACCAGCGCCGCGGCGATCGCCGCCACCAGTTGCGGATTACGCCAGCTCAGTTCAAGCCCGGCGCCATGCGGCGCCAGCACCATCGGCACGATGATCGCGGTCAGCACGGTGACCGGCACGAAGCCGAGCGCCTGCTGCACCGGCGGCGGAAACACCGCGCGCTCGCCGAGTATGAAAATGATGGCCTTGACGCAGACCGTCACTACTGCCATCCCGATGATCATCAACGTGTAGTTCATGCCGCCTCCCTCCTGTGCGTCTTGCGGCGCCCGAGCGCCATGCCGACCGCGACACCGATCAGCACCGCCGACAGCAGCCCGAGCTGATACGGCAAATCCTTCAGCAAAAAGGCGGCAGTGCCGGTCGCCAGCGCGGCGCAAAAATGCGGCACCCGCGCCAGTTGCGGCACCACGATCGCGATGAAGGTGGCGACCATTGCGAAATCGAGGCCGAGCGACTGCAGTTTCGGAAACGCGGCGCCGAACAGCAGCCCGGCCAGCGTCCACAATTGCCAGTTGCCGTACATCGCGAGACCGGAGCCGAAGAAATACCAGTGACCGAAAGGCGCGCCCGGATGACGCCGGTAATAGGCGCTGGTGACGGCAAAGGTTTCGTCGGTCAGCAGAAAGCCGAGCGCCCAGCGCCAGCGCGCCGGCAGCGCCGCCACATGCGGCAGCAGCGCGGCCGCGTACAGCATGTGGCGCAAGTTGACGATCAGCGTGGTGAACCAGATCACCAGCAGCCCGGCATGCGCGGCCACCAGGCCGACCGCGATGAACTGGCTGGAGCCGGCGTACACGCTCAGCGACATCAACTGGCCGTGCCACGGCGCGAGCGGACCGGCGGCGACCAGCGTGCCGAAGATGACGCCGAACGGTGCGGCGCCGACCATCATCGGCAAGGTATCGCGCGCGCCGGCGGCAAGGCTGGAGAAACGGGTGGGATGCATGGCGAAATCCTTTCGGATGCCATGGTAATGCGGAGCCAGGCGACGCGCTTGTACGTTCTTGCGCGGCCTCGCGTCGCGAACGCGCATGTCTGTTGTATCCGTTATCCGCTGCGCCAGCGGCCCGGCGCGACGCCATACGCGCGTTTGAAATGCCGGGTGAAGTGACTCTGGTCGACAAACCCGCTGGCTGCCGCGACCTCCGCCAGCGCTATGTTCTGCCGCAGCAAGCCGAGCGCACGGCTCAGCCGCAACTGCTTGCGCCAGGCGTGCGGCGGCATGCCGACCTGCGTGGAAAACAGCCGCGCCGCATGAAACGGCGAAAGCCCGACCGTCGCCGCCAGCTCGCTCAAGGTGAGCGGCGCCGACAGCTCTTCGGCGAGCCGCGCCTGCATTGCGGCAACGCGGGCGCCGTCCGTGCGCAAGTTCGGCGCTTGCGGCCGGGAGCGCGCATGGCGCGTCAGCAGCAGCGCAAACGCCGCGGTCAGCGCGGTTTCCGCGGCCAGCAGGTCGGCGCCGGCTTCCAGCATGCGATGTGCATGCGCCAGGCGCGCCGCGACTTCTGCATCCGCGATCGCATCGTCGGGCAGCCAGGGCGCATCGACCGGGCGTCCGGCGACATCGCTCGCCAGGCGCTGCATCCAGTCGGCCGATGGATAGAACGCGCGGTAAGCCCAGCCGTGCTCGGTGGCGCGCTCGCCGGTATGCACTTCGCCGGGGTTGATGGCGGCGATGCAGCCGACATTCGCCAGCCGCAGGCCGCCGCGATAGCGGTAGGTTTGCGCGCCGGACTGGATCACCGGGATCGAATAGCCGTCATGCCAGTGCGGCGCGAATTCCTGCGCATAGTATTCAGCAGTGAGCAGTTCGGCGTCCGGCAGCAGCGGGCTGCGCCAGTAACGGGCGGCGTCGCGAAAGGTCGATCTCATCGCGCCTGCGCCTTGCTCGCCGCCCTCCGCCGCGCCTGCGAGGCCAGAGGTTCCAGTTCCTTGCGTGTAAATGCGGCTGCCTCCTGCCGCAGCCATTGTTCGAAGGCCAGCAGGTGCGCCGGCTTGCCGCGCCCGGCGGCGCTGACAAGATGATAGGCATACGGCCCCGGCACGAGCAACCCGGAGGCGCGCACCAGCCGGCCGGCTTTCAGGTCGGCCGCGACCAGCGCGCTGCGCCCGATCGCGATGCCCTGTCCGGCGATGGCTGCTTCCAGCATCAGGTTGCTGTCGCTGTAAGTGGTTTCATGATTGAACTCGGCGGTATCGATGCCGGCCTGCTGCGCCCAGACGTTCCACTCCAGCGGGCATTCGTCGTTCAGTATTCTGTAGCGCTTCAGGTTCGCGGCGGACTTCGGCAGCCGGCCCTTGTTGAATGCCGGACTGCAGACCGGGAACAGCCATTCGTCGAGCAGCTTTTCGGCGTCGCATCCTTTCCAGCTGCCATGGCCGTAGCGGATCGCGAGGTCGGCCTCGGCACGCTCCAGGTTCTTCAGGTCGGAAGAGGCCTGGATATGCACGACGACATTCGGCTGCAGTTTCTGGAAGCGGCCGATGCGCGGCAGCAGCCAGCGATTCGCGAACGACTGCAGCATGGTCACGGTGATCGACGGCGGGCGCCGCTGCGCGCCGGCTTCCGCCATCGCATGGCGAATCTGCTGCAGCGCCGGCTGAATCCGGTTGAGCAGCAGCACGCCATCCCTGGTCGGCAACATCTGCCGTCCCTGCCGGACAAACAGCGCGACGCCCAGCGCGGCTTCCAGCGTGCGGATCTGCTGGCTGACCGCGCTATGCGTGACGTGCAGCTCGCCGGCGGCCAGCGAATAGCTCTGGTGGCGTGCGGCGCTTTCGAACGCATGCAGGGCATTGAGGGGCGCGGGTTTCATATGGCATTGTTAGTTTTTCTTACATCGCGTGTCAATAAATGTCGTTAGCGCGATATCGGCCGGCCGAATAGAATCAGGGCTTGACCCACGCGCACGCCCGATTCCCTCTCTATCCTGTCCATGTCCACTGCCAATATTTTAAGACTGCTCCTGCTCGGCGCCATCTGGGGCACCAGCTTCATGCTGATGCGCATCGCCGCGCCGGTGTTCGGCCCGCTGCTGACCACCTTCGGCCGCGCGCTGCTGGGCGCGATCGCGCTCTACCTGTTCGCGCGCTCGCGCGGCATCGATTTCAACTGGCGCCGCAATGCGCGCGCCTATCTCGTGATCGGCCTGTTCAATACCGCGATTCCGTTCGCGCTGTTCGCCTGGTCGGCGCTGTATATTCCGTCGGCCTACATGGCGACCATGAATTCGCTGGCGCCGGTGTTCACCGGCGTGTTCGGTTTCCTGTTGCTCGGCGAGCGCCTGACGGCGGCGCGCATCGGCGCCTTCGTGCTCGGGCTGGCGGGGGTGGCGGTGCTGGTCGGCGTCGGGCCGACGGCAATCAGCCTGCACGTGGTGCTGGGTGTGCTGGCCGCCATCGGCGCGGCGGTCTGCTATGGCTACGCGGCGACGTATACGCGGATGAACGCGTCCGGCATTCCTTCGCTCGCAACCGCCACCGGCAGCCAGCTGGCGGCGTCGCTTGCGCTGCTGCCGCTGGCATTGCCGAGCGTGCCGCACGCACTGGTCGCCGCCACGCCGAGCGCCACGATCGCGGTCGCTGTTCTTGGCGTGCTGTGCACCGGCATCGCATATGCGCTGTTCTTCCATCTGATCGCGGCCGAAGGCGCAAGCAAGGCGATCACGGTGACTTTCCTGGTTCCCGCGACCGCGTCGATCTGGGCCTGGCTGCTGCTGGACGAGCCGATCACTGCCGGCACCGTGGCCGGCATCGCGGTGGTGCTGTGCGCGACCGCGATGGCGCTCGGCCTGCTGGATAAATGGAAGCGGCAGGCACGAGCCTGATCCTGCCGCGGCTGCGCATTGCCGCGCAAGATCTTAAAACTTGTCCCACTCCTTGGCGGAATGCGCGATCGCAACCGATTTCCTCGGCGCAGCCGGGCCTGTGCCGTCGCGCAGCGCTGGCCTGGCCGGTTTTGCCCTGGATGGCATGGCAATGACAGGCGCAGCCGGCCCGGCAACGCGCGTTGCCGGCGTGGCGTGCTGCCACACCGATCCCGCCTGCTGCCCGGCGAGCTTGAATACGCTGACCAGATCCGACAGCTTTTTCGCCTGATCCTGCATCGCCTCGGAAGCCGCGGCCGCTTCCTCGACCAGCGCAGCGTTTTGCTGGGTCACCTGATCCATCTGTGCGATGGCCTGGTTGATCTGTTCGATCCCTGAAGTCTGCTCCTGGCTGGCAGAGGTAATCTCGCCCATGATGTCGGTCACCTGCTGAATGCTTGCCACGATTTCCTGCATCGTCGTTCCGGCCTGATTGACGAGCCTGCTGCCGGCATCGACTTTTTCCACCGAATCGCTGATCAGCGTCTTGATTTCCTTGGCCGCCGCAGCAGAACGCTGCGCCAGGTTGCGCACTTCCGCCGCCACCACCGCAAAACCACGCCCCTGCTCGCCGGCGCGTGCCGCTTCGACGGCCGCATTCAGCGCGAGAATGTTGGTCTGGAACGCAATGCCGTCGATCACGCCGATGATGTCGACGATCTTCCTGGCCGATGCATTGATCGAGTCCATCGTGGTCACGACTTCCGCAACCAGGGTTCCGCCCTTGCCGGCGACGTCCGACGCGGACAGCGCGAGGCTGTTGGCCTGGCGCGCGTTGTCGGCATTCTGCTTGACCGTCGATGTCAGCTCCTCCATCGACGAAGCAGTTTCCTCCAGCGAGCTGGCCTGCTGTTCGGTGCGCGACGACAAATCGAGGTTGCCCGAGGCAATCTGGCCGGAGGCGGAGGCAATCGCAGCCGTGCCGAAGTTCACCTCGGCCACGATCTTCGCCAGGCTGTCGCGCATCTTCTGCATCGCAAACAGCATGCTCGACTGGTCGCCTTGCCGCAACCGCACTTCCGTGGACAGATCCCCGGCCGCAATGCGGTCGGCCACCTCCGCGGCGTAGGATGGCTCTCCGCCAAGCTGGCGCGTCAGGCTGCGGGTAATCAGGAAGCCGGCGATCAGTGCGCTGATCGCGGCAAGGACAGCCAGCACCAGAGTGCTGAGGCGGGCGCTTTCATAGGTAACGCTGGCGTCACGGGCGTCGTCGGCCATGACGTCCTTTTGAAGCTGCATGTTTTCGCTCAGCACATCCTGCCATTGCTGATTTGGCGGAACCACCTGTTTCAGCAGCATGTCGCTCGCCTCGGCTTCCTTTCCTGCCTTGGCCAGCTCGATGAATTGCGTATTGACCGCACGTGCCGCATCCCGGAGCGCCTGCGCTTGTTTTCGCAGCGCAGTGCCTTTTTCGCTGGCAGTCATGGCTTCAAGGGCCGCGGACGCCTCATCATAACGGGCCCGCGCGACATCGATTTTTTTGCTTTCGTGGAGAATATCCTCGGGGGTTTTCAGCAGTACCAGCGAGCGCATCACCCGCTGCACGATATGGACCGATTCCGACATTTCGGTCAGCAGGGACATCTTGTGGACATTGACGTTGACCACCCGCTCAAGCCGCCCCTCGATTTGCGACATGCGCAGCAAACCCACAGCACTCACGACAACAAGCAGCGCAACGACGATGCCAAACCCGATGGTCAGACGCGTTCCTACCCGAGTATTCATCATTCCCATTTTTATTTCCCTTTTTCCTGAACAATTCTGCTGGCGTCACGGCACCTTGATAATTTTTCGAGGTATTGCATTTGCAATACCGAAATGGCCTGTGGCCGAAGTATCGACAAGGCATTCCAAAAAAGATGGATGCATTTGTACAGACGAAGGGAGCATCGGCCCCGTCTGACGGTGCGCTCATAAATTACTCGTTGGCGAGATTACCTTAAAAGAAAGAACTCCGCCCATTTGTTCCATACGCGGACGAGGCCGAGCGAAAGCGTCTGGCGCAAGTTCGAACGCTTGTATCGCGCACGCGCCGATGGTTATTGCCATTGCTGTTTCATTAACAGTCTGCCTCCGTGGCGCGCACCCTGATCCGCATCCCTGAACAACGCCTCGAACTTCCAGGGAACGTGCCAAAAGAGACACGCAGAGTGTTACTTTGACATTCGCCGCGATGTTGCCTATAACGTGAGGAATAAAAAAATAATCAACTGGGGGAGGCAGGATGCTCAAGTACGATTTTTCCGTACGCACGCGTAGTGGCCAGAAGATCGCCAGCATCGTCATCATGGGACGCGACCAGGCCGATGCAGAACGCAAGCTGTACCAGATGTACCGCCATTGCGAGATACTGCGTTGCGATTTATGGCAGCCGGGTGAAAAAGGACGGCAGACGGCGTCGATGGAAGATCTGCTGACGCTGATCTCGAAGTAAGCGTCTGTCTCGGTCGCCGGCCGTGGCGCGATCACGGCATGGCATTTTGTTAATCTCCGCTATTCGAACATACCGCCTGCCAGCAGCTCGCTCAGCAATGCGTCGTAATCCTGCGCGCCCCGGCTGGACGGCGCATGTTCGAACACCGTCTTGTTGAACGCCGGGCTCTCCGCCAGGCTGACGCTCTCCGCGATGTGCGTACGGCACACCTCGCCACCGAATTGCTGGTCCAGCAGCGCATGCAGGTCGCGCGCCATGCGCCGGCGTGTGTCGAAACGGGTCAGCAGATAACGGCGCGTGACGCGGCGCTTCAGCACCGGCTCCAGCGCCTTCAGTGTCTTTTCCACCTGCAGCGCACTCTTGTAAGACAGATAATCCGCGGAAACCGGCACGATCAGGCAATCGCAGGCGAACAGCGCGTTCAGCGACAGCACGCCGATCAGCGGACAGCAATCGATCAGCACCGGGCTGTCGCGGTCACTCAATGCTTCCGCACGCAATCCGGTATTGAGCCGGTTCACCACGTTATAGCCCTTGCCGAACAGCGTATCGACCTTGGACAGTTCCATGTGCGATGGAATCACGCGAATGCCGCTGCTGGAATCACGCACCAGTTCGCGCAGCGGACGGTTGCGCTGGAACAGGCTCAGCACGGTGTCATCGCCGCACTCGGCATCGACGCCCGCGATCGCGCTGAAATGGGCCTGCGGATCGAGATCGATGCCGTAAGGCGAGCGCCCGCGTCGTGCCATGGCGGCCGCGAGATTGAGCGCGGTGGTAGTTTTGCCCACGCCGCCCTTCTGGTTGAAGATGGCAATGATGGTCATGACCGATCCATCTTACGTCAGATCGGCCCAGGCCGGCTGCTAGAGCAGATTCGGCCTGACCAGCTCGCCGATGCCGGCCGCCTTGCCCCCGGCACGGCGTTGCGGCTTCTTGTCATGGCCCCGCCATGCCGCGTCGCCGCGCCTTGTGCCAAGGGCAATCCGCCTCGGCCTCGACTGAGCCAGTCAGGCCAAATCTGTACATGGACGCCCCCGGTTTGCCAAGCTTTCAATTCATGATGACGCGAAGGTAAAGATTGCACCCGTACATTCGGACTTTGCATGTGGCTGTTTGCCACTGTCCCTGATGGGATGTGCTGGTTGGCGCCTCAATCGCTCTATCGCACTTTGCGTGCCGCAGATTTTCCGGGGTTGACCAACCACGGTCTGACCTGTTTGCCATCACTGCATGATTGCCTGTGCAATCGGTGGAATCAACAACCTGTCGGTACTACTGCCTCCGTTTTTTCATGAACCGGCCTGATCAGGTGGCAGCGTAATCGGGCTGGAATTCCCGGTCGTGCGCCAACAATGCCCATACCATCCGCGCATTCTTGTTGGCCAACGCGACCGCCGCCACGTTCTTATGGCGCCTGCTTAACAGATGGTGTAGCCACCCACGCGCATCGAGCTTGCGCTCGGCATGTCGGATCACGGCTCTGGCCCCATGAATGAGCAAGGTGCGCAGATAGCAATCGCCTCGCTTACTAATGCCCAGCAAGTTCGATTTGCCCCCGGTCGAATGCTGCCGCGGCACCAGGCCCAACCATGCCGCCAGTTGCCGGCCATTCGCGAAATTCCCTGCATCGCCAATGGCGGCAATCAGCGCACTGGCCGTGATCGGACCAATGCCAGGAATCTTCTCCAGCTTGCGACTGAGCGCATTGGAACGGTGCCATGCCTGGATCTGTCCCTCCAGTTCACCGACCTGCCGGTCCAGATCCCTGAGGTGATCCAGCATGCGCCGCACCAACTCCCGGAATGCGCCCGGCAGCGCATCGCCCGCATCATCGAGCATTCCCGGCACACGCTGAGGCAGGTGCGCGATGCCTTGTGGAAGGATCAGCCCGAATTCGCCCAATAGCCCACGGATCTGGTTGGCCTGCGCGGTGCGCGCCTTCACCAGCTCTTGCCGCACCCGATGCAGCGCCAGTACCGCTTGCTGTTCGACATTCTTGATCGGCACGAATCGCATGTTCGGGCGACCAACCGCCTCGCAGATTGCCTCGGCATCGGCCGCATCATTCTTGTTGGTCTTGACGTAAGGTTTGACGAACTGCGGCGCGATCAGTCGTACCGTGTGCCCGAACCCTTGCAGCTTGCGTGCCCAGTAGTGGGCACTGCCGCAGGCTTCCATGCCGATCAGGCATGGTGGCAGGTTCGCAAAGAACGTTGCCATCTGGTCGCGCTTGAGCTGCTTCTTGAGCACCGCCTTGCCTTGTGCATCGACACCGTGGACCTGAAACACATTCTTTGCCAGATCAATGCCAACTGTCGTAATCTTCATGGTGACGCCTCCCTCGGTTCAAGGGTTGTTCGACACTTCCACTTTGGCACATTCGATGCCGTTACGGGTGGGGGCGTCCATCCCATTGCTCTAGCGCTGTGGCTTGAACATCGGCGCCGACGACATCACGACCAGCCCGATCGCAAGCGGAATGGTCGAGGAAAAGCCGACATGCCGGAAGCTGAGCGCCCCGACCACTCCGCCCAGGAGAAACGACACCACCAGTTGCACATGCACGCGCAGCTTCTTGCGGTTGGCCGCGACGAACAGGGGCGTACCGCTGTCCGCTTCACGGTTCCAGTAGAACAGCTTGCCGAGCTCGATCCCAATATCGGTGCACAAGCCGGTGACATGCGTGGTGCGGATTTCGGCGTTGGAGATTTTCGTGATCAGCGCATTCTGCAGGCCCATCACATAGCACAGCAGGATCGCGGTCAGCGACAGGCTGATGAATTCGCGCGACTGCAGGTTCGCGCCGACCAGCCCGAAGATCAGCAGCAGCCCCGCCTCCAGCAGCAGCGGTGCGGTGTAGAGGTTACGGTTGGCGTTGCGTTTCAGGTAATTGACCATGATCGCGGTCGACGCCGCGCCGGACATGAAGGACAGGATGGACAGGAAGGCGGTGATCGCCAGCGGCAGGTTGCCGAGCGCCAGATTGTCGGCCGCCGAAGACAACATGCCGGTCATGTGCGAGGTATAGCGGCCGATCACGAGAAAGCCGCCGGCATTCACCGCGCCGGCGACGAACGCAAGCGAAGCGCCGAGATGCAGATTGGCGCGAGCGGTTCGCTCCGTCGCCGTGAGTGAAGCGAGGTAGTTGATTGGCATTGCATTCACCGGACGAAGGACGTGCGCGGCGGCGAACATCCGGGAGGCCGCACGCGGGCACGTAAACCAGTTATATCAATATGCGGGGGAAAAATACAGCGCGGCGCACCGGCGGGCAAGAAAAAAGGGAGTGAAGGCCGTCCGGCCTCCACTCCAAACCTCAGGAGACACTGAGGAAATACAGTACCAAGCACCCTGGTCGGATGCCGGAGCAACGGCACCACTAATACCGCACTCCTCGCACTGCCAACGGGCGGAGATTGCCCACGACGAATGTAGCAGCGTCGGCACAAGAGAAAATGCGGAAAGTTGCGCTGTCGTGCTAAGAAGATTCAGTGGCGGAAGGACGGGGAAAGAGAATGGCGACGTAACGGGAAAAGCGGGCAAGCCGGGGGAGGCCCGGCAAAATAACAACCTGCTTGAAAAACGAGAAAGCGCTCCGGGTTAAATAAGGAACGCTGCTTTGTGGAAGATACGCGAGCGGACCTACTTCAGAACTGCCGTACCGGCTTGCTCATCGCTGGATCGCGGCAGGCCAGCGGCCACATCCCGAAACGCCAGCAGCGCTGCCTCCAGATGATCGATGATCTCTTGCTGCAGCACGTCCGGCGGCGGCAGATCGTCTAGATTATCCAAACTGTCATCCTTGAGCCAGAAAATATCCAGGCTCGCCTTGTCGTGCGCGATCAGCTCCGCATACGGATAGAACCGGAAGCGCTCGCTCTCCTTGCGCTCGTGCCGGTTCTCCGGGTGATAGCAATCGATGAAGTCCTGCAAATCGTCGTGCTTGAGCGGCCGCGTCTTCAACGTGAAATGCTTGTTGGTGCGCAGGTCGTAAAACCAGACACCCTTGGTATGCACCTTGCCGTCTTTCTGTTTGGCGTCGAAGAACACCACGTTGGCCTTCACGCCGTTCGCATAGAAGATGCCGGTCGGCAGACGCAGGATCGTGTGCACGTCGCAGGTTTCCAGCAGCTTGCGGCGAATCTTTTCGCCGGCGCCGCCCTCGAACAGTACGTTGTCGGGCAAGACCACCGCCGCCTTGCCATCTGATTTGAGGATGGTAACGATGTGCTGCAAAAAGTTGAGCTGCTTGTTCGACGTGGTTTCCCAGAAATCCTGCCGCTCGTAGGTCAGCGCGTCACGGTCTTCCTCGCCTTCCTCGTTGGTGATGGTCATGCTGCTTTTCTTGCCGAACGGTGGATTGGCCAGTACATAATCGAAGAGCCTATCGCTACTTCTGATCAACGCGTCAGAACGATCCACCGACGGTTCGCCATCCAGCTCGCCAATGTTGTGCAGGAACAGGTTCATCAAACACATGCGGCGCGTATTCGGCACGATCTCGTTCCCGTGAAACGTCTTGTCGCGCAAGAAGGCCTTCTGCCGCGAGTTCAGCTTGCTGCCTTCCCTGGTCAGCCAGTTGTAGGCGCCGAGGAAAAATCCACCAGTGCCGCAAGCCGGATCGGCGATGGTTTTCATCGGCTCCGGCCGCACACAGGTCACCATTGCCTCGATCAGGACGCGTGGCGTGAAGTACTGGCCCGCGCCGCTCTTGGTGTCTTCCGCATTCTTCTGCAGCAGGCCCTCATACAGGTCGCCCTTGGTATCGGTGTCCAGACTGATCCAGTTCTCCGCGTCGATCATCTGCACCAGCCGCGCCAGCTTGGCCGGGTCCTGGATCTTGTTCTGCGCCTTGAAGAAAATCGCACCCAGCATGCCGGGTTCCTGACCGAGCTTGTGCAGGATTGTCAGGTAATGCGCCTCCAGTGGCTCGCCGCTCTTGCTGCGTAGACTGGCCCAGTCGCAGCTCTTCGGGATATGCGTGTTGCGGCC
This sequence comes from uncultured Noviherbaspirillum sp., assembly GCA_966211585.1. Taxonomy (GTDB): domain Bacteria; phylum Pseudomonadota; class Gammaproteobacteria; order Burkholderiales; family Burkholderiaceae_D; genus Noviherbaspirillum. The sequence goes on from CBIHNU010000029.1 coordinate 46,371, forward strand.
GTAAGGCGGCTGGGCGTACTCATGCGCCAATTTCAGGAACAGCAGGTAAGTGAGCTGCTCCAGATAATCGCCGTAGCCAACGCCGTCGTCGCGTAGCGTGTGGCAGAAATTCCAGACTTTCTGGACTAGGGTCGAGGTATTCATGCGGGCAAATCTTTTCAGGGGTAGCGGCGTTAGTGCCGAGATGCAATTCAAGCTATGGAGGTTAGGCAAAAAGCTCTGGAGGTATTGATGCCCGACGGCTTCCGCGAACCGTTCGTCGTGGGGGCGCCATCAAATAGCCGTCAAATAAAACAATCGATCCCAACATATTGATTTTTAAGTGCTTTTCAAAATTTTACAGAAGGAGGAGGGGGATTTATCAAATAACCGTCAAACACGCTAAGCCCACGCCGGGACATATTTCATGAACTTCCGCGAAGCATCTTCATTGTAGGGCCGGATGACCTTGGCATTCAGTGCATCCTTGATCAGCCGCGATGCAACAGCACTGTTTTTCGGATCGATCGCAAAGCGCTCGCGTAGGCTGGTATTGGTCATGAAATCGCGCTGGACGTAGCGCAGACAGGCGTGCAGATACACCGCGCGAATACGATCGGACGGCTCCATTTTCTGCAGGGGCCGGGGTGTAAACAAAGTGCTTCGGGTATAGTCGCCAAGTGTCTCGAATGCCGGCGCCGGCAATTGATAGGTCTCCGTCTCGAAGACTACCTTGTCAATCCCGCTGCCGCGCTCTTCACAAATCCCGACGCGCCGCATCAGCGAAGCCAGCGCCTCGTTGCGCGAGCGCGGCGGGTTATCCAGAAACCGGGCGGTATCCACCAAAGGCGCACCCGGGTTGGTGATCTCCATCCGGTCAGTAAAAATTTCGACCATCGGCCCACTGCCGGTAACGAAGAAATCCTGATGAATAAGTGCATTCGCCACCAATTCGCGCAAGGCCAGTTCCGGATAAATCGGCACGGTTTTGCGTAACGCCTGACCTATCACCTCATTACTTGGCAACAAGCCATTAATAAAACCAATCAATCCTTCAAAACCCGCGGCATAACCGCGCGCCCCCTCCTGCTCGCGAATGGTTTCCACGCGCCCGCCCCCCTTGTAGGCAATCACCCGCACCGCTTTGCGCTTGAGCGTGCTGAAGTCCGCCAGCCGCTTCGCAAACAGAATCGCGCCAAGATTGCGGATATTCCAGCGCCCGCCATCTACTGGCTCGATCAACTCATCGGCAGTCAGCGCGCGCAGGATGCCGTCACGATTTTCCGGCAACGGCTGCCCCAGCAGATCGAAATACGCCGGATAGTCAAGCAGCCGCAGCACGTCCTCCACCGAGGCTTTTTCCAGCGCCGGCATATCCTCGAACGGCGTATCGTCGAATATCCGCCACAAGGCCCTTTCCTTCTCCGGGAAATCCTTCAGCTTCTTTTTATACGTGCCGATGCGGATATGCTCCTGCCCTGCAAACTGCACCGGGTGGCGGAACGCCCGCCCGATTTGCAGCAGCACCACACGTCCCGCATCAATATCGACGGTGTGAAAACGGAAATCGATTTTCGGCGACAGTTGGCGCAACAGCCAGCTTTCCAGTTCTTCGTTGCCGATCTTGGCGGCATGCGGATCAAATGATGTGCCGAGTACTGCATGGCTCTCGTCATCAATGCCCCACAACAGATAGGCGAATGCCTTGCCGCATGCCGCCGCCGCATTGGACAACGCGGACAAGTACTCGCCGATCTGCTGCGGGTCGCCGTTATTGTGCTTGAGCTCCAGCCATTCGGTCTCCGCCGGCAGCGCAATCAGCTCCCGCACGAGGCTTTGCAAATAGACGCTTTCTTGACTCATGCGGCTTCCTTCACGGCGCGTGTCTTGCGAGCATTCGGTTGCCTGTTCCGTGCCGCGCGCTCGGCACGGATGCGTTCCAGTAACACGGACGTCGGTTCGTCGTTCGGGTCTTGCGGTACCAGTTGGCCAGAGAACGCGGCTTTGAGGATGTTTTTGCGTTGGGCGGCGGATTGTTTTATAGAGTGTTCAGTAAGCGCCTCTCGATCCGATATATCCCGGCGCGCTGCAAGAAGAAACTCAACGATAGCCGTCTGCTCTGCAATCGGTGGAACAGGTATGGCAAGAGATGAAAATCTTCCAAGGCTTACTTTCTTTTGCGCGACGCCTTGAGTAATAGGACCGATCTGTCGCTTACCAATGTTGGAATTGATTACTGCTGCAAGAAATTCGGAACGCATTAACTCTTTCCAGCACCTTACTTTGATGCAGTCAGCCGTAATGACGGCATGCGGCTGGTCTGATGGATATACATCAGCGTCTCCTGGTGGCTCCCCCATTTTTGTAATTAATACGTCGTCGGCTTGAATACTATGGGCACTAAGCTCTATCGCTTTTTCGACACTAACATACCTGGTATTCAACCCACCATAGGTCCGAGAACGGATATTGCGAACAAAGACCAAAGGCACACCGAAGTCACGATAATCAGAAACCTTCAGATTGCTCCCGAATGGGCCAATCGCTAGGCTATATTGTTCATCCGATGCAATCTGCTCTACACTTGCCCACGTCCATCCCTGCGGTAATTCGGGCAAATTGCCGGTATCGAGTTTCACCGGCTCGGGATATTTGGCTTGCCAGTCTTTGGGCGGCGCTTTGCCTTGTTCCGCAAACTTGGAAAGCTGTTTGGCTTCCCATCGGGTGCGGCGTTCCTTCAGGATGCGCTCCAACAGTTGCGCGCCGGTTTCCTGCGGCGGATTGTGCTTGCGCCATTCGGCGGTGAGCCCCCCTTCCACTGCCGCTTTCAATAGCGATTGCCGGTACTGCGTCAGCTTCTTCTGCGCAGCCGTGAGTTCGGCCACGCCGGCATCGAGGTCGGACAGCAGCTCTTCGAGTTTTTCGACGATGCGGGTTTGTTCGGCGGTAGGCGCGATCGCGAGAGGAAACCGCGCCAGCGCGGGACCTTCAATGCTGGCTACGGTGGTTCCATGCTTGGAACATTTCTGCAAAATATCTTGTCCCGCAGAGGCTAACTGCCATGCGAGATAGCGCTCGTGAATGCCCGACTCCGGGATAAAGCCGCGCATATCTTGGTTAATTGTTCCCGTCATTGTATTGAGCGCTACAGGAAATGTATGAGACAGAATTCCTGAGCGAACAACGACCAAAATGCTATCTGGAGGAATCAGCGATAGTCGACCGAGCGCCTTCTCTGTCACCTGGTCTTGGCTTGACTGAACAATGAACGATTTCATGTCCTTCGGAGAAATCCAAGGAATTGTTCCTTTGTCCCAGTAAGACTGATCTTCTTTGGAAGGCGTCCCGCCTCCGACCGAAATTGATATCTCCTCAAGATTGGAAAGAGCCCAAATTGTTGGAAGCACCGCTCTCTTACTCACGCCACCAACTCCTCATTCATTTCACCCATCACCGCATCCAGCTCCTTGCCAAACACCTGCCACACCTTCTGCAGCCCGCCCTTGTTCGCAAACTCCGCATAATCAAAATCCTCACGCGCGATGCGGCAGCTCGACGCGATATGCTCCTTCATCATTCGCAGCCACTCGGTCTGCTCGGCGGTAAACGCAGTGCCGCGCTGCGCGTTGTGCCGGAATATCCATTCCTGAAACCGCTTGTCCACCTGTTCGCTGAAGGGCCTGAGTTCCGCATCGAGGCCGATCGCAAAGCGCACCAGCGCAACCAGGTCGGTAAGCTGGCGCCGTGTATCGGCGCCCTTCACCTGCGAGGCCTGGATACGCGCATAGGCGCTCCACAGCCGTTCGGTGGTGAGCATCAGCGGCGGGCGGCTCAGTGCGTCGTGCAGTTCCTCGATCATGTCGAAGGTGAACGCGCGGCGCTGGTAAGGCTGCTGGTAGAAGAAGCCGAGCGCGGCGATCTCGTCCTTGTGCTGGCGGATGTAGTCGGCGAAGGTTTCGATGACGATCTTTGCCTGTGCGTCGGCCTGCTTGCTGAAATCGGCGGTGATGATCTTGTCGAGATTGACGGTGTCGATGATCTGCTCGCGTTCACGGCGGGCGGATTCGATCTCTTCGCGCAGTGCGGGCTGGTCGAACGGTGCGCAGGCGGCGGCCACGCGCTGGGCGCGGGCAGCGCCGAGTTCGGCTTCGGTCAGCGTGTCTTCGCTACGGGTGATGCCTTGCGCCTTCGCGTTGGCGAGCGCGGCCTCGACGATGCGGTCGGGGTTGAGCGCGACGATCAGCGCCTTGCCGAGTTCACCGACCGGTATGCCGCCCGATTGCTTTTCGATGCGGGTCTGCGCCTTGGGGTCGAGCTGCTTTGCCAGCCGCACGAGACGGTTGGCGAGGCTGAGCACGGTGTCGTCATCGCGGCTGCCCATTGCGATGCCTTGCAGAAGATCTTTCAGCGGAATACCGGGCTTTTTCTCCAGTGGGCGGGTTTCGGTCTTGCACGATTTTTCGACGCCGACCGCGTCGATCAGCACGAAGCGGGTCTTGGCGCTGTCGGCGCTGTTGGAGACGCGCTTCAAGTCATCAAAGCCGAGGCTGCGCACGCCGCGACCTTTCATCTGTTCGTAATAGCCCTTGCTGCGCACGTCGCGCATGAACAGCAGCACTTCGAGCGGTTTCACATCAGTGCCGGTGGCAATCATGTCGACCGTGACGGCGATGCGCGGGTCGTACTCGTTGCGGAAGTTGCCGAGAATGGTGTCGGGGTCTTCTTCGGTGCGGTAGGTGACTTTCTTGCAGAAGGCGTTGCCCTGACCGTAGACCTCTCGCACAATGTTGATGATGTCATCGGCGTGGCTGTCGGTCTTGGCGAAGATCAGCGTTTTCGGCGTCTCCTTGCGGCTTGGGAAAATCCGCGTTTCAATCGCGGTCTTCATCGCCAGTATCACTTGCCGGATCTGGCTCGGGTTGACCACCGAGCGGTCCAGTTCCTTGCCGGTGTAAGCGGTATCTTCTTCCGTTTCGGCCCAGCGTTTCTTGCGGGTCTGGCGGTCGCGGTGATCGACCCATTCCTTCGCCTTGAGCGCGGCGCCTTTTTTGGTGACTTCCGTTTCGATCTCGTATACGTCATAGCCGACATTGACGCCGTCGGCGACCGATTGCTCGTAGGTGTATTCGGCAACGATGTTTTCATTGAAGAAGCCGAAAGTGCGCTTGTCGGGCGTGGCGGTGAGGCCGATCAGGAAGGCGTCGAAGTAATCGAGTACCTGCTTCCACAAGTTGTAGATGCTGCGGTGGCATTCATCGATGATGATGACGTCGAAACTCTCGACCGGAATGGCCGGGTTGTAGCGGACCTGCTTTCCCTGCTTCGCGGTTTGCCGCACTTCATTGAGTGAAATGTCTTCGGCGGATTCGTCGATCGGCTCGCCGGACAGCATCGAGTACATGCGCTGGATGGTGGAAATGACGACCTTCGCATGCGGGTCAATGGTGCCGCCAGCGAGGCGCTGCACGTTGTACAGCTCGGTGAACTTGCGCGTATCGTCGGGCGGCGTGTAGGCCATAAATTCCTGATGCGCCTGCTTGCCGAGGTTGCGGGTATCGACCAGGAACAGGATGCGCTTCGCGTCGCCGTACTTGAGCAGGCGATAGACCGAGGTGATGGCGGTGAAGGTCTTGCCGGCGCCGGTGGCCATGTGCACCAGCGCGCGCGGCTTGTTTCTGGTGAGCGATTGTTCGAGGCCGGTGACGGCGCTGATCTGGCAGTCGCGCAGATTGCGTTCGGGTAGCGCGGGCATTTTATCGACCAGGCGTCGACGCAGCGTGTCGGGCTGGCTCAGCCATTCGGCGACTTGTGCGGGTTTGAAGAAGTGGAAGATTTCGCGCGAGCGCGGCGCCGGGTCGCGGCCATCGGTGAAGCGGATGATCTGGCCGGTGCTCTCGAACAGGAAAGGCAGCGGCGCCGCGTCCTTGCGCCACTTGAACGTGGCGCTGGCGTAGCGGAAGGTCTGCTCTTCGACTGCGGTGATATTTTCGCCGGCTTCGTCGCGCTTGGCTTCGATCACGCCGACCGGCTGGCGATTGACGAACATTACATAATCGGCGGGGCCTGTATCGGTGGGGTATTCGCGTACCGCAACGCCGAGATTGGCGCCGAGGTTGAAATCCTTCATGTCTTGCACGAGCCAGCCGGCGAATGCGAGCTTTTGATCGATCAATTCTCTGGCGCGTGCTTCCGGTGTGGCCATATATTTCCCCTTGAAACCAAGCTGTCTGCTGCGCTCGTCGCTGGGCATCCAGAATCGCGAGAGTCTCCTTGTCGATGGCCTTGGATTGGAAAAGATACAGGTTGCATCAAGCTTTTGCGACATGCAGATTTTTGAAGTGGCGAAAGACGCCCAAAGCCTTGCGCATTATACGCGCGCCCCTCAAAGGAAGAGCGGGCAACGCCAGTGCAATTCAGCCTTGCGTTTCCAGCACCCGCTTCAACTCCGCCAGGTCGCGTTCGACCATTCCCGCATCCCGCGCGAAGTCCTGCTCGGGCACCCCCGGCAGGCGAAACAGCGTGAACAGCACCTCGCTGCCGTCGCCGTTCGCGATCACCCGCATCGGCACATAAATCTCGACACCGGGCACCGGCGTCACGTAGTGGTCGAGCACGCCGAACGCGTTATGCGCGACGAAGCGCAATCCGATCGGGCCATTCGGCGTTTCAACGATCCAGTTGTCACCGTCGGGCCGCACCGATTTGCAGAATTCGCTGGCCCAGCGCGGCAGGTTGCGCGGATCGGAGACGAAATCCGCCACTTTCCATGGAGCGCAGGCAATGCGGGTGTTCAGGGTTCTTGATTCAAACATGATGATTTCCTTTCGATGAATTCCGATGCGATACGGTGCATCAGGTCGAGCGTCGAAAAATCCAGTTTTGCCGGCGCTTCCGGCACCGTACGCGGCGCGACGCCGAACAGAACGGCGCAGAATACGCAGGCGCTCAGGTACGACCCGGCGGGCGAGGGATGGTTGCCATCGGCATCGTATAACCGAGGTGCGGAGGCGATCGCGCGCACGCTCTGCCACGCGCGGCCGACCGGCACCAGCGCAGCGCCGGTGTCGCGCGCCAATTCTTCATAGGCGGATGTGATCGCCGCTTGCGAGTCGGGATCGTTCTCGCGAGCCCAGGTCAGATACAGAAACGGTTTTGCGCCGGCCGCCTGCGCCGCACAGGCGAACCGCTTGCCATATTCGTGCAGACTGGCAAGCGCGCGCAATGCACGCGTGCTCTGATCCTGCAGCACCACCGCATCCCACCGCCGTTGCTCCAGCAAGGCCTGTGCCACGCCCCTGTTCCAGTGCGCCGCCAGCGACGCGCCGCCGAACGCGACCAGCTCCGTCTCCACCGGCCGTGTGACGCCGGCGCCGGACGCGAGCGCCTTCACCAGCGATGGCAAATCGTTACGGGAGGTGTAGCTGTTGCCGATGAAAAGGATGCGATAAGGGGCTGGCATGGAGAATCAAAGTATGGCGGCAACAAATACGGACAAAAATACAATAAAAAAATTCACTCGTTGCAAAACTCACTGTGTCACTGTTACCCCCGCAACTGTCGGAAAGACCCTTTCGCCGGTATCCATGACGTAAAAACCGATTGACGGCTTACGCGGTCGGCGCCGCACCGGGCGCCGGCCGTCTTGTCAACAGCACCTTCATGGCCGACTGGACCACGACCGCAGCAGCGATTGCCATGACAAACGATACGGCGATGCCCCGGCTCTGCAGCAACAGCGTCAGCAGAAAACAGAAGGTGACGAAAGAATAGAGCCCGGAAACCATCGCCCGCAGCATCGCCACCACAAATGCAGCGCCGCATGCGCGCTGGGAGAACACGGCGAGCACGATGCCGAGCAGCGGAAATACCGCCAGCAGCCCGCTCCATGAAGCGCCGATCACTGCCGACAACGATGTCACGGCAAGCGTGAGCAAGGCGCCGGCCAGCATGCGCAACAACAGCTCCTGCTTCGGCAGTGCGGTCGACAAGGCCGGCGCCGCAACAGCCGGAAAACAGCGCGGGGCCGCGAGCAGCGTGCCCAGTGCGATTGCCAGCGCGAGCCACGGCGACAGCGGAATGCGATTCAGCAGGCAGGCGACGAGCAGCCATGCGCAGAGGCTCGCGAGCAGCGAATGCGGCCACGGCTTGCGCAAGCATATCCAGCAATAGGCGACGCTGAATGCGACCGATGCGAACACCGCCGATAGCGATGCCGTCGCTGCCTGCGCGGCAAAGGCAGCGCCTTTATCAAGCGCGAGCAACAGCAGGATCGGCCCGGTGACGATCGGGAAGCCGGCCAGCCAGCCGGCGACGCCCGGCCCCCAGCGTTTGCCGGCCAGCGAGACCAGGCCCAGGAACAGAGGAACCAGGAAGAGCTTGAGTGCGAGCACGACGTCTCCTATCGCTGCCGCCTGGTGTGATGCAGAAAGCATTCGACGCAATGATCGTTCACCATGCCGGTCGCCTGCATGTACGCGTACACAATGGTCGAGCCGACGAACTTGAAGCCGCGCTTGGCGAGGTCTTTCGACAGGCGATCGGACAGCGGCGTCCTGGCCGGCGTGTCGCTGGTATGCGCCCACGCATTGCGGATCGGTTCACCGTCGACATATGACCAGAGAAAGGGATCGAGGCCGCCGACCTCGTCGCGCAGGCGCAGGTAGGCCTGCGCATTGGTGATCGCGGCAGCGACTTTCAGCCGGTTGCGGATGATGCCGGGGTCGGCCAGCAGCGCGGCGACTTTCGCGGCGTCGTAGCGCGCGATTTTTTCGGCATCCCAGTTGTCGAACGCGGCGCGGTAGTTGTCGCGCTTGTTCAGCACCGTTTCCCAACTGAGGCCGGCCTGCGCGCCTTCCAGGTTGAGCATCTCGAACAGCCGCGTCTCGTCATGGCAGGGCACGCCCCACTCTTCATCGTGATACGCGAGATAGCGGGGGTTGGCGGGACTGGCCCAGGCGCAGCGGGCAAGGGGTGTGGTCATGGCGGGATCGATTGGCGGAAACTGTTGCGATTCTAGCGCAGCCTGCCGCACCGGCCCGCTTCGGATCTGCGCTACAACGCGATGTTCTCTTTCAGGAAATCGAACAACAGCTTCACCCGTCGCAGATGGCGGGTATCCGGATGCGCGAGTATCCATAGATCGGTGTCCAGTTCCTTCAGCGGACCTTCGACGATTTCCACCTGCGGATTTTGCTGCATCAGGAACAGCGGCAGCACGCCGACGCCGAGTCCGCACATCACCGCGCCGGCAACCGACAGCACGCTGTTGCAGCGATACCTGGGCACCAGTTTCGGATAGCGCTGGCGCCGCCATTTGACCGACGGGTGATCGGCCAGCGAGTCATCGAGCGCAATCCAGTCGGCATGCTCCAGCGCGAGCGGCTGCATGCCGCGCTCAAGGAAGGAACGGCTGGCGAACACGGCGGCCGAGATGGTGCCGAGCCGGCTGCCGACCAGGTGCTCGGGCGGCTTGCGCGTGGCGCGGATCGCCACATCGGCATCACGCCGGCTCAGGTCGGCGATCGCGTTGATCGCCACCAGCTCCAGGTCGATCTTCGGGTGCGCGGCGGAAAAGCGCGCGAGTACCGGCAGCAGCAGACCGTGCAGCACCGTGTCGGTGGTGGTGATGCGCAATATGCCGGACGGTTCGCTGCCGCTGCGCGACGCAGCTTCGCGCGCTTCCTGCAATTGCGATTCGATGCGTTCCGCGTGAAGCGCCAGTTCGCGCGCCAGATCGGTCGGCACATAGCCTTGCCGGCCGCGTTCGAACAGCAGCTCGCCCAGTTGCTTTTCAATGCGCTTGATCGAGCGGAACACGGTCGAGGTGTCCAGCTTCAGGCGTTCGGCGGCACCGGCCAGTGTCCTGCCCCGCGTCAGCGCCAACAGAAGTTCGAGGTCGCCGTGGCTCAGCGTCGATTGCGTGTTTGCATACGTTGATTTCATATATGCCTATTCTCATTGCGTTCATGCACATCTACATTATCGCCACTGCCAACCCGTTTTAAAAGGAAATCGTGATGAAACTCTATTACTCTCCCGGTGTCTGCTCGCTGGCGCCGCATATCGCATTGCGTGAAGCCGGGCTCGACTTCACTCTGGAAAAAGTCGATGCGGCGAGCAAGCGCATCGATGCCGGCCGGGATTTCCTGACCATCAACCCGAACGGCTATGTGCCGGCATTGGAAATTGGCGCCGGCATGATCCTGACCGAAGGGCCGGCGATCATGCAATACATCGCCGACCAGGCGCCGGCAGCGCGGCTGGCACCGGCGGCGGGCAGCCTCGAACGCTACCGGCTCATGGAGTGGCTGAACTTCATCACCGCCGAAATACATAAAAGCTTCTCGCCGCTGTTCAAGCCGGGCACGCCGGCGGAAACAAGGAGCAGCTTCAGAGAGTTGCTCGCCGCGCGCTTCGATCATGTCGAGCGCCATCTGGGGCGGCAGGACTACCTGCTCGACAGCGGCTTTTCGATCGCGGACGCCTACCTGTTCGTGACCACCGGCTGGTCCGGCTTTGTCGACATCGATCTGCAGAAGTGGCCGGCGATTACGGAGTTCCGGAGACGAGTCGCCGCGCGGCCGGCGGTGAAGGCGGCGCTGCATGCGGAAGGCCTGAGCAAGTAGCACGCGTTGCAATCGGAGGATGGCCGCCCGGCGCGCCGCTCCCCTGTCAGTCATAAGGAAATTCAAAATGAAACTCAGCTTGATCAGCCACGCGCTCTGCCCTTACGTGCAACGCGCCGCGATCGCCCTTGGCGAAAAATGCATCGACCATGAGCGGATCGACATCGATCTGCGGCAGAAGCCGGACTGGTTCCTGGCGCTTTCTCCATTGGGAAAAACACCGGTGCTGAGAGTCGGCGAACATGCGATCTTCGAGTCCGCGGTGATTTGCGAATATCTGGAAGACACCGTCGCGCCGGCGCTGCATCCGGCCGGCCCGCTGCAGCGTGCGCGGCATCGCGCCTGGATCGAAGTCGCCTCCGCGACGCTGAATCAAATCTGGGCCCTGTACACGGCACGGAACGACGCCGCCTATGAATCCGCGGCCGGTGCACTGGCCGCACGCTTCGCGCAGCTCGAACAGGCATTGGGAGAAGGCGAAGGCCCGTATTTTTCCGGCGAACGCTTCAGCCTGGTCGATGCGGCGTTCGCGCCGGCATTCCGTTATTTCGATGTATTCGATCGCGTCAGCGGCGTCGATCCGTTCGCGCAGACGCCGAAAGTGCAGGCGTGGCGCAGTGCACTGGCGCAGCGTCCATCGGTACGCGTGGCGGTCGGCGCCAATTATCCGGCGCTGCTGCGACAGTTCGTGATCGAGCAGGAAGGCGTTCTTGGAAAGCGCCTTGCGGCTGCCTGAGCATGCAATGCACGCGCAGGCACGGTTCGTTGCTGCGCTGTCGCTAACGCGGCGTCAGCGCGTGCATCAGCGCCGGCACTTCGGCCGCCAGCTCGCCGGCCATGTAGCCGAGCGGGCCGAAGCGCTGCGCCAGTTTTTCTCCGGCGCGCGCGTGCAACGCGACGCCCCACGCGCCCGCCTGTTCCAGTGTAGCGCCACGCGCGGCGAGACCGGCGATCAGGCCGGCCAACGTATCGCCCGAGCCGGAAGTGGCGAGGCCGACGTTGCCGCCTTGATGGCGCCATATCTGGCCGTCCGGCGCCGCTATATAAGTAGTGGCGCCTTTCAGCGCGACCAGTGCATTCCAGCGCCGCGCTGCGTGCCGCACCGCATCACAGGGATTGGCCAGCACTGTTTGCTTGTCGACCGATGTGAGGTGCGCCAATTCGCCGGCATGCGGCGTCAGCAGCACCGGCGAGCGAAAACTGGAAATGTATTTTTGCTGCGCGTGGTTGCACGCATTCACCGCCTGCAACTGGCGCCGCACCACGCTCATCGCGCAGGCGTCGAGCACCAGCTTGGTGTCGGACAGATGCGGCAGCAGCGCGAGGATGAACGCGCAGGTCGCCGCTTCGTCCTGCATGCCGGGCCCAACCAGCACCGCGTCGAAACGCGGCATCAGCATGCCGAGCACATCCGCGGCCGATGCCGCGATGCCGCCGCCCGGCGTTTCCGGCAGCTCGATCACGCGCGACTCGGGAATCGCGAGCGCGACCAGATGCGCGACGCTGGCGCCGGTGGCGATGGTGAGCTTGCCGGCGCCAGCGCGCAGCGCGGCGACTGCGGCGAGGATCACCGCACCCGGCATTTCGCGCGAACCGGCGATCACCAGCACGCGCCCCCGTTCATCCTTGTCGCCGTCGAAAGCCGGCATCGGCAACGGCCAATTGCGTAGCGTGTCATCGGTCAGCGCGATCAGTTGCGCGGCGGAGAAATCATGGCTCATGCGCGGTCTCCGTCAGGATTTCGGTGCGGCCGGCACGTCGGGCTCGGCGGTGATCGGCGTGCCGGCTTCGTGCAGCGGTGCGACGAAATTGATCAGTTCCGGCACCAGCTTGCCGTGCTTGCCGCGCGTCGGATCGAACACATACGAGGTCACCGCGCAGTTCGGCACCTCGCCGTTGCGGTCGATGTCGAGTATCTGCCGCTCGTCCATCCGTTCCAGCAGATAGCGCAGGCAGTTGACGATCACCTGATGGCCGACAATCAGCACCTGCTCGCGCCGGTACTCGCGGCAGATGGTGTCAAGTACGCTGCGCAGGCGCAGGATCACGTCGCACCAGCTTTCGCCGCCGGGCGGCCGGAAATAAAACTTGCCGACATGCGCGCGCTGCTCGTGCAGCTCCGGATATTTCTGCTGGATGCCGACTCGGGTCAGGCGATCGAGGATGCCGAATTCCTTTTCGCGCAACCGCTCGTCGGCGATGAAGGTAATCCCGTCGGGATCAATCCCGGCGACGTCGAGCGCGATGCGCGCAGTGCTGCACGCACGCAGATACGACGAGCTGAGTACGACGGCAGGCCGCTGCTCGAGCGGCATGTCGCGGATCCAGTGGCCGAGCGCGGCGGCCTGGCGTTCGCCGAGCGGCGACAGCGGTGTGTCGATATCCCGCGTGGCAATGTCGATCAGTGGCAATCCTGCGGCTTCGGCCGCATTGCGTGCGACGTTGCCGGCACTCTGTCCGTGGCGCACGATCCAGAGTTGTTGCGGCCATTTTTGTTCCGCTATCGAGACGTTCTTTTCCATGTAGGGGAAGACCGTTGCAGGAGCGTGAAGTTTCCGGGGACGATGTGGTGGGGTTTGCGCTTTGGTGATTCGATGCGGCTTGTACCCCGGTGCTTCGATACGGTTTGTACTCTGGTGATGCAATACCGTTGGCACTTCGTGGAGGCTTGCCGGGACTGGCCCCGGCGGGCCACTCCCTTTCT